>NZ_JBQAGQ010000007.1:0-210916 GCF_051916445.1 Bacillus cereus group sp. MYBK220-1
CTCTCTAACTGCTGCAAATATTGATCCACAGAAATTTACTTATCCGGAAACATTGAATATTTCACGAGAAGAGAATAATCATTTAGCCTTTGGGGCTGGTATACATCACTGCTTGGGAGCTCCATTAGCACGTTTAGAAGGACAAATTGCATTAGGTACTTTGCTACAGCGGCTTCCTAACCTTCGCCTAGCAATCAAACCGAATCAATTAAATTATAATCATAGTAAAATTCGTTCTCTTGTTAATCTGCCAGTTGTTTTTTGACCTATAATTACAA
Organism: Bacillus cereus group sp. MYBK220-1; assembly: GCF_051916445.1. Classification (NCBI taxonomy): domain Bacteria; kingdom Bacillati; phylum Bacillota; class Bacilli; order Caryophanales; family Bacillaceae; genus Bacillus; species Bacillus cereus group sp. MYBK220-1. The sequence continues at coordinate 279 of NZ_JBQAGQ010000007.1, forward strand.
TGGACTTAAGTTGTTTTTGGTTTTTTGTTGAAAAAATTGTTATATTGAAATTTTTTAGTACCTTCAGAACGAACTTTTTGTTAATTTGTAGCAAAAAGTTCTTTTTTTCATTTTGGGGTAATTCTGAATTCTTAAGTTGATGGGTATGTGGTGTCACCCCATCGCCATCAAGCTAAGAAAGGTAAATGCCCCCAGAACGAAATTTTGTGCTAACTTGTAGCAAAAAGCTCATTTTTTTGTTTTGGGGTAATTCTGAACTCTTAAGTTGATGGGCACGTATGGTGATCCCTGATAGCCTTTTTATCCAGATGTATTCGTTTCATGAGCAAAATTACTTTACAAAAATCCTCTACAGTTAAAGTTTAGTCCCTGACATACATCAACTCTCATAATCATAAAAAGGCTGCAGTTGTTATACTGCAGCCTTTCAAATGTTTAATCCGTTTTTTAATCTATCCTTTAATTAACCTAGATATGCTTTTTGCAATGCCTCTAGACCATCTTTATAAATTCCATGGAACAGATTAATTGCCTCTTCATCACTTACTTCTACAGGAGTGAAACTACCAGACCATTCAACTAATGATGTGTTAGCATCTTTCCCTTCTTTAACACGGATTGTAGATAAATAGTTCGTCACAGGGAATGGCGCTTGCATAATTGAATATGTGTAGTAGCGCTCTTTCTCATTAAATGCTTCTAAACGTTCTACAATCGCATCACCATCAGGGTTTGCTAAATGACGTACACGTCCGCCTTCCGTTACTTTACTGCTAGGAATATACGGTAACCAATCTGGAAGTGCATCAAAACCTCCAATTAATTGCCATACTTGTTCAGGTGAAGCTGGAATTTCAATAGATGTAATAGTATTTGCCATTTTCATTACTCTCCTTTTTATTTAACGTTAATTGGTAGTGGTGCATTAGCTGCAACTAATTTTTGTTCACGCATTTCTTCCCAGAATGCTGCCGGAATTACTGTTTTCAATGCAGCTTGGTCTTCTGCAATTCGTTCCGGTTTACTTGCACCAGGAATAACAGCAGCAACTGCTGGATTAGCCAATGCAAATTGTAAAGCAGCAGCTTTAATGCTGATTCCATGACGATCTGCAAGGTTTTTCATTTTATTAACTTTTGCAATGATTTCTGATGACGCTTTTTGGTATTCGAAGTGAGTACCTCCAGCAAGAACACCTGAGCTATATGGTCCACCAACAACAATGTCCATATTGTTTTTTACAGCCGCAGGCATTACGCGTTCTAAAGCGCGCTCGTGGTCTAATAATGAATAACGACCAGCTAGTAAAGAAACATTTGGTTTTGCTTCTTCTAAATCCAGCATAAGTTCAATTGATTCTACTTTATTTACTCCAAGGCCCCAGCCCTTGATTACACCTTCATCACGCAACTGAGTAAGTGCACAAAATGCTCCTGTTCGAGCAATTTCAAATTGTGAAATCCACTCATCTCCATAAAAATCTTGTGCTACATCATGAATATAAACAAAATCTAAACGATCTGTTTTTAAACGTTTTAAACTATCTTCAATAGAACGAAGAGTTGCATCTGCACTGTAGTCGTTGATAATTTTATTTTTACGACCAAATTCGAAAAGTCCGCCTTTTTCACCTAAATCACGTGTAGATGGATCTTCCAATTCATCTGAAATAATTCGACCTACTTTTGTACTTAAGAAGTACTCATCACGATTTCTTTTCGATAATGCTTCACCAAGACGAATCTCTGCTAAACCAGATCCATAAAGTGGAGCTGTATCAAAGTAACGAACACCATTATCCCAAGCAGCATCTACTGTTGCCATTGCTTCTTCTTCCGGAATATTACGATACATATTACCTAGTGGTGCCGTACCAAAACCAAGTGTACCTTTTAATAAATCTTTCATTTAAAATCTCCTCCTAAAATATATTAAAAAATGATTAATGAATATAAATTAATGTGAAAAGGCATGACCGATCAAATGCACTATAAAAGGTTTGGACAGTCACAGAAGCATATACTTCAAAGTACGATAGTTATAAAAAATAGAATAGATACTATTTAATACTGTATTTCTCAATTGCTCCTTACACATGCTATTATGATGTGTATTTAACATAATGAAAAGTACGCACTTTAAAGTGTTATAGACACTAAAAAGTACCATAGTTACTTTTTAGTATCATACTACTCGTTTTCCTCTTACATATGTTATTATGGAACATGTTTAAAACAATAAAAAGTACGTACTTTAAAGTGATATAGATACTAATAAGTAACAATTGTATATTTCAACTAGTTTAGCTCAAAAATAAAATTATGTAAGGAGATTTTATATGAAAAAATACAATATTCCTGTGGAGGCAACTTTAGAAGTTATCGGTGGGAAATGGAAAGTTGTTATACTTTGTCATTTAAAAAAAGACAAAAAAAGAACGAGTGAATTAAAACGTTTAATGCCTGATATTACACAAAAAATGCTCACGCAACAGTTACGTGAGCTAGAAGAAGATGGTGTAATTCAAAGAAAAGTATATGACCAAGTACCTCCTAAAGTAGAATATTCTTTAACTGAGTATGGCTGTTCTCTAAATACTATACTAGACTCTTTATGTACTTGGGGAGAATGTCATCTTGAAAAGCATGGGAACACGTCTATGCTCAATGCAAAAGGAGAATAGTAAAAAAGAAACAACCTTTACTATAATGGACGTTGTATGAGCTTAGCTTGATAGCGATGGGGTACCCCCAGCATTTCGGAAAAAAACCACGCTAAGCAAAGAATTATGTAAATAATTAAGCATTAATATTCTTTAACTGAGTAACAATTCCAAAACTGATTTTTAATAGAAAAAAAGGGTTACAGATTCGATTGTAACCCTTTTTCCAAATGTTTTTAGTTTTATACGATTCCTATAATGATTACAGGACTGAAGTATGATTCGAAATAGCGTTGATTATATTATCCCAATCATCACAATGAATCTCGTGACCTGATCCTTCTAGGGTTAATAACAAAGCATGCGGAATTTCATTAACAAGAGCAAGACCATGCTCGTATGGAAGTACTGTATCTTCTGTACCATGGATAACCAAAGTAGGTATATTGATTCCTTTTAACTTCCCCTCATAAGAATCATCGCCTTTAAGAAGGGAGTGATTAAACATACTGAGTAGGTTATTTGCTCGTTTTATTTCTTTTTCTACCTGTTTATAAGCCCTTTTCTCATCGAATTTATGATTTGAACCACAGAGTAAAGCTGATCCTGCAGCCAAGTAATTGGCAACAGATTCTTCATCTGACCAATTTAGTTTAGCCGCATTAGCATGGTAAGCGAGTATCTTCTCATCGATCGGAGGCAAATTCCGGTTGTTGTCTTCAGAACCAAAAATACCTGATGCAATCAAAGTTATACTTAGAACTCTCTGAGGGTTTCTTAAGGCTACAATTTGAGCAATCATTCCACCCAATGACATTCCAACAATATGTGCTTCATCAATATGATATGCATTGAGTACCCCAATCGCATCATCAGCCATATCTACCACAGTATAGTGGGAACTTCCCGGTTCATAAGTAGTTGACCGTCCAACATCTCTATTATCATAACGAATAACATATCGGCCCGTATCAGCTAATTGTTGACAAAATTCCTCATCCCAATAAACCATTGAACACATGGCTCCCATAATCAGTAAGACTGCTGGATCTGCTGAATTGCCAAAGCTCTCTGTACATATATCAATTTCATTAATTTTAATAATCTTTTCAGTCATGATTAACTCCTCATTTCATTCGTATTTAGTTAATAAAAAAAGACACAATCAAATAAACCCACACATATTGAAAAAAATAATCGGGCATAACGAATTGTGTTTAAAATTAACGTAAACGAATGAACTTGATAATCATGTTAAACACTCTCCTATAAAAAGGGAATAAGGGTAAAACCCTTATTTTGATTATAACATAGCTCTATCAGTAGTAATATAGGTTCATTTTCTCTTGTTTTTTGAATCTGCACTCTTAGTGGAAGAAAAGATGATGTATATAATATTCAAACCTAATTAACATAACGTCTCATTATAGGGATTCAATGTTATTTAGAAGACTATTAAAAGTCCCCCAGTTCGTTTAACTGAGGGACTTTTGTTTTCATATAATTTTTTTACGAGAAGTTCTATTATAGCCTTATTTTCTCAAATACATGAAAGTAGTACTCATATGGATTTTTATCATTTTGAATTCCTTTTTCAGTATATATCTCTTTCCACAAAGAGAAATCAATTTCTGGGAAGTAACGATCTCCTTCAAATCTAGCATGAATCTTGGTTATGTATAGTTTTTGAGTGTAAGGAAGAAATTGTTGATAGATTTCTTCTCCTCCAAGGATAAATACTTCTTCTCCTTCACATTTAGAAAGGGCATCTTCAATCGAATAAGCTATATGACAGCTCTCGGCCTTATAGTTTTTATTTTTTGTTAAGATAATATTTTTACGTCCATCTAAAGGTTTTCCTATCGATTCATAATTCTTTCTTCCTAGAATGATAGAGTGTCCCATAGTAATTCGTCTTAAGTATGCCCAATCATTAGGAAGTCTCCAGGGAATATCGTTATTTTTACCAATTATATTATTTTCTCCTACGGCAACCATTGCAGATATTATCATGTTCTCATCTCCTTCACTTTAATTTTATCAAAAAAAGGAGTTTATTTTTAATGTATATCCTATACATGATCAGTTAACATAACGTCTCATGATCGGTAGCAAGGAAAAAGGGGAATCCTTACTCTCAGAAGGAATCCCCTTTTTTATTTTCTATAAATCTATTCGTCTTTTTATGCATTTCTATTATGGCGCGGTTTTCGGGTTCTCGTTTTGTTACTGTATTAGCCCAAAAACTGTATAAAATCTTGCATACTCTTAGCGTGGTTTTTTTCCGAAATGCTGGCGATACCCCATCGCCAGCAAGCTAAAATTTTAGAGCACCCCCCAAAACGAAAATTTTTTAATCCTACTAGTACACACAAGGCTAGAAAATTCTTTACAAGAATTTAAACCATTAAAATAGGAATTAGTTTATATTAAAATTAGTTACATAGATTGAATATTGGAGGTATAGAATTAAGTTGGAAAAAGAATTTATGGTAATCAATAGCTTTTCTGGTGAAAATTTGACTGGAAATCCTGCAGCTGTTTTTTTTGAACCCAGTGGTTTAGATAATAATGCTTTGCAAAACATCGCTAAACAGATAAACCTTGTGGAGACAGTATTTGTATATCCCTCTAATAATGCGGATTTTCTATTTCGTTATTTTACTCCTAATAAAGAAGTATCGCTTGCTGGACATCCAACAATTGCAGCATTTATGGCACTAGTAAATTCCAAGAAGATTGATCTCAGTAAAAAAAGTATATATCAAATTGAAACTCAAAATGGAATACGTGAAGTTGTTATTAAAAATGTTAGAAATCAAGTGCTTGTAAAAATGAAGCAAAGCTCTCCTAAGTTCATTTCACCAATAATAAACAAAAAGACAATAGCCAATACTTTAGGAATTAATGAAGCAGATATTGCTTTCAATCTTCCAATTCAAACGATTGATTTAGGCGTGAAATATTTAGTGATAGCAGTAAATTCTTTAAATGCATTAATGTCAGTTAAACGCGATATTCAATTGTTACAAGAGTTGTGTGAGAACTTGGGTGTTCGCGAAGTACAAATATTCACATTTGATACTTATGGAGAGGATTTTGATTTCCACACTAGAAATCTATGCCCTAGGGAAGGCATGGAAGATCCTGCTTGTGGAATGGGAAACGCTGCTGTTGGAGCATATCTTGCCAATAATTATTATAATAAGCAAAAGTGTATTCACCTTCGAGCTGAGCAAGGTACGATTGTAAAAATGCCTTGTTTAATAGAATTGTTTATATCCAAAAAAGAAAAAGATATAGAACTTTATATAGGTGGTACTGGTAAAAAAGTGGTTGAGGGTAAGTTCTTTATTTAATTTATAGTAGGGACATCAATCTAAGATGAATTTATATCTATAATTCCCAAAAAACGCTATTCTTTTTGTAGAAATATATATAGAAAGGATGGTGTTTTTGTATGTCTATTTCTGTATCTGATGAATTAAAATTATTTGCTCGAGAAATTCAAAGCTTTTTATCCCCAAATATCTTACGAACTCTTGCTAGAGATGTTGGTTTTGTGCAACGAGCCAGTAAGTACCAAGCAAAAGATTTAGTCGCTTTATGTGTATGGATGAACCAAAATGTCGCTACGGCGTCTTTAAATCAGTTATCTAGCTATTTAGAAGTATCAACAGAAGTACTCATTAGTCCTGAAGGACTGAATCAACGATTTAATCAAGCAGCCGTCCGATTTTTACAACACCTATTAGCGGAACTACTAAACCAAAAATTGGCCTCATCTATGCCGATTTCTTCTCCATATACTTCTGTTTTCAAGCGTATCCGTATTTTAGATTCAACTGCATTTCAGCTTCCAGATATATTTTCATCCATTTATCCTGGGGCGGGAGGATGTAGCCATACTGCTGGGATGAAAATACAACTTGAATATGATCTATTAAGCGGACAATTCCTACATATCCATACAGGTCCAGGTAAACAACATGATCGAACCTATGGCTCTCTGTGTGTCCCAACTGTAACAGCGAATGATTTGTGTATCCGAGATTTAGGGTATTTTCACTTAAAGGATCTTCAACATATACAAGATAATAATGCTTATTATATCTCTCGTATTAAATCCAACACACGTATTTATCAAAAAAATCCCAACCCTGATTATTTTCAAGATGGAAGAATCAAAAAAGGTACGGAGTATATACAGATAGATATGGAGGTCTTAATGAATTCTCTTCAGCCAGGTCAAACATATGAAATATCTGACGCTTATGTAGGAATGACTGATAAAATCTCAACTCGTGTGATCGTTCATCGGCTAACAAAAGAACAACAACAAAAACGATTACAAGATCAAACTGTAAGAGAAAAAAAGAAAGGAATGAAGTATTCTGCTCGTAGTAAACGACTTAGCGGTATCAATGTATACATGACCAATACTTCTACAGATATTGTCCCGATGGGACAAGTACATGATTGGTACTCTTTACGTTGGCAAATCGAAATTTTATTTAAAACATGGAAATCATTCTTTCATATTCATCATTGTAAAAAGATAAAAAAAGAACGATTGGAATGCCATTTGTATGGGCAACTGATTGCCATTCTACTCTGTTCGTCTACTATGTTTCAAATGCGACAATTACTTCTTATGAAAAAGAAACGAGAACTGAGTGAATATAAGGCCATATATATGATTAAAGATTATTTTCTTCTTATTCATCAAGCTACACAAAAAGACAACCAAGAACTATCAAAGATTTTCATTCGCCTGTTCAACCTCCTACAGCAAAACGGGCGAAAATCCCATAGGTATGAGAAAAAAACCGTCTTTGATATATTAGGTGTTGTTTACAATTGTACTATGTCTGATGATCAAGCGGCCTAATTCAAAAATTGAAACCCGATAGGGTTTATTTCGCATGCAAATCTTTAAATTCTCTACACCTAGCTTTTAGAAAAAAGTAACAACTTCTATTATACTTGATGTTGTATGGGCTTAGCTTGATGGCGATGGGGTAGCACCACATTGCTATCAAACTAAGAAAATGCAACTCCCCCCAGAACAAAATTTTGTGCTAACTTGTAAAAAGATAACGCTTTCGTTTTTAAATTATTAATTTCTTAAATGGAATTATATCGCTTTTTCCATAAAATTCAATTTACACTTAAGGCATAAATGTAAGATAAAAAACAAAAAGATAAAATCTGTTGTCTATAATGACAATAACGAACGGAGAGGTATAAAATGTTGAAAAAAGCGGATTTGCGGATTATACGAACCAAAAAATTTATATATGATGCTTTTATCAAACTGATAGCGGAAAAGGGATACGATGCTATTACCATACAAGACATCGCGGATGAGGCACTCATCAATCGGGCAACATTTTACTCGCATTACAGGGATAAACAAGATTTGTTAACAAAGCTTAGCGATGGTGTACTAGAAGAGTTGACAAGTAAAATGTTCCTATATGCCCATGTGCAGGGACATCAAATAGATTTTTCAAAACTCGAGGAAGTTTTGCAATCAATATTTGAGTGTATGGTAAAACATGCAGACTTTTATAAAACCATGTTTGGGCCTCATGGCATTCATGATTTTAATCTACAAATGCAGCAGACTATTATGGATAACCTTGAACGAAATTACATTGAGCTTAAGATTGGGGAACATGAATCAGATATTCCAAAGGATATGGTATTACGTTTCTTCACTTCCTGTGTTGTTGGGATGGCAATTTGGTGGCTTCAAAATGACATGAAATATTCACCGAAATATACTGCACAACAATTAGTGAAGCTTATGACTAAAGGACCCTTTGGTGCGGTAGGTTTTACTTTTTTTAATGAGCACTAGAAAAAGGAACTGTACTGGGCATTGTAGAATCCCACTAATTGTGTCCGCAAACTCTTCTAAACTGTTAAAGTTGATTTTAGAGAAATCATTTTTCATATATGTCAAAACTCATCCATCCTATTTAAAATATAGTTTTTATCTACTGTAAAATGTAAAAAAGTATTCATTGTGTAAATTAACAAACCTATAACACTTTTTATTAATAGTAAGGAATCGTTGTAACTCAATACACGTTGAAAAACCAAAGTTTAGTCGCAAACTTTGGTTTCGTTTATATAGAGCATGAAGCGATTCAATTCCTTTAATCACACGAGAAGTATGACGCAGATTTTAAAAGTCTGTGGATTTCAAAAAACTTCGCTTTTTTCGAAGTTAAATATCTAATGTACGTCCATATTTATTGATTGCACGATATACATAACACCATTTTTTTGAACTTTATATAGTTTTTTTCATCTAGCTTCTAGGATAGATAAAGGCTTTTCATTTTCTTCTTCCATAATGGTCATACCAATTATAACTTTATTAAAACATTAAATTCCCAATGCGTAAATAGTAGGTTTTTGTCGAATGTATTCAGTGATTTAATTATTTTTTCATTAAATATGAATTTTTGATGAAATAAGGGAATTATGGATACCTTTTTAGAAGATATTGCATATGTTTGGTTATATATAATATTTATCTTCTAATTGATTAAGATGGCTTCTTGCCATCACTTGTCCGAAGCCAATTCATCTCCCGCCTATTCTCTTCGCGTTCCTTGAGGAAAGAGCCTTCTTGGTTAAAATGATAAAAAACACCCGTTCTGATTAAGGACGAGTGTTTTTCTTTTTAGGTTATCTAACAGGCATAAACTTCCATGAGCTAGGTTTTTGTTTTTTTTCACCTAGTACAATCCAATTTTTCTTAGCATTTATATTCTCATAATTTAATGGATAGTCATCTGTAAAAATATTATATTCTGTAGGATTATCCAGGTTAATTTTAATTTTAAAATCAGCTAAACTATCAGATTTTTGAGCAAGGTGAATCCAACTAGAATAATTAGACCAATTTAAATATTGAAATTGATCGTAATTTGAGTGCTTCATGCGAAGATATATACCCTCCCCATGGTGTAGCTTTGCATCATTTTCTTTGTAGAATTCAAATTCCATAGGTGTACCAGATAAACCATTGTTTTCTTTATTTGCAAGTGTGACATAATCGTAACGATTTGCTAAATACCATTCAAATGTTAAACCTTGATAAGGAGATTCACTTGGTACGATATAATAATTTTTCCCTGCTTCTATGACGTTTCCTTCTATATCATAGATTAATGCAGTCTCTATACTTGGAGCTTTCACATTTTCAGTAAAAGTTTTAAACCACAGATTTAAGAAGCCTGCTGTATTGCGCTGAGCTTCTTCTAAGCTTCGCTGCACAGCTGGGGTAACCATTTCTTGCCACAATTGTGCCTTACCACTATTATAATACTTAAATGTTTTATCATTAGTAATATTTTGGATTTCAGGTTTAGCTACTCGAGCTGCATAATCAATCCATTCTTCAGGTGTGGATAGAGAATTATTATAGTTCCCTCCAGTATTGACTGCAAATTGCTTTTGAATGGTTGTAACATAATTTTCAAAGTAGCTATGATATTTTATAGCTCTCGTATCAATTGCAGTAAAATTTGCTGCATGCATAGGTTGAGTAGCATCTGTAAAGTAGTGGGTAGCTACTCCTAAGTAATAGAAAGCTTTTTCATAGTCCTTATTTCGTAAATGTTCTCCAGATTCATAAAAGTATTTCTTACCTTGTGTAAGAGCCGTTGGATTTGTTTCTCCTCTATAATTTTCTTTAGTATCAGGATCATAAAAGTGCGATTTCCATCCGCCTTTAAAAACGCCACCTATTCCTGTACCACCATCGTTAAACTCTGCATTATAATCTGCATCATATAATCCTTTAGAAAATAAATCTTTATATTGTGGATAATTTAAAAAGTCCACAGCCTGCTTATTTGCTTCAATATTAGATTCTGTTTTCATAATTTCAATAGCTTGTTTTGCAATCCATAAATGTGTACTTTTATCAGAATGATACGGAGCTTCTGCAGACCATCTTGCAGTAATAGGATCATTCTCATTTAAATCAATTTGATCGAGATGAGCATAACTACTTTGAGGACATACTCCTAAAATAGTTAAAGTCACTCCAGCTATACATAGTGTTGATACGATTTTTTTCATTTTTTATCCCTTTCTAAATATAAAGATTCTTATGCGGATATTCATCTTATTCACGAAAGTTTAATAGCTCTAATAAAAGAGCGATTAACAAAGGCTAATTGCTTAATTTCTCTCTTAATGGAATACCAACACACATCGATTAAATTAAAAATTTTAAATTAACCCTAAACAATAGTTTTTCTTCTCTACCTCTAGTTATATATAAAAGCGCGTCTTATTTAAACATGTTTTTTTATGTAATTTTACATATCCAAAAATAGGGGATTGAATAACCTTCCATTTATTATATTAATGAAAGACCGTTGTCTCTAGATAATTGAAATTATGTTGTTTTAAGTTAATAATCTATATCCATCAACTAAAGAATTTAGAATTACTCCAAAATGAACTTTTTGAAGTGTTGTTTTGTTTGCTTTTCTATATTCCCAAAAAGTAATCTAGGTATTAAGGGAAAAGGTTTTAGATTTGGAAACGTAAGTGACATCTCATTTGGTACTAGTTCCTCTAAAGAACCATATTCTCTAATACAAAAATTTCCTGATAAGTTGGACAAGTCTTTAGCAAAGTTTGGAGAAAGAAATACTGACATAACTTTCATATTTTTTACTGCTTCTGGAACAAAAGTTATTTGAGTTAAATTAAGTATCATGGTTGCATACATTTTGTCTTGATAGCGGTCGATTGGGTAAGTTTCATTTGGTAATGAATAGGGGATCTTTCCAATCCAACTTTTATTTATAGATAAATCGGGTCTTTTTCCGCCTAAATATGTATTCTGTTTTCTCCTAATTTTAATTAGTAATTATATTGTATCAATAATGAAAAAATACGCTATTCTTTTTGTAAAATCATAGAAAAAGATAACGTATTTTAATCATTTTGAGGACCACATTATGAGTATAGGGTATCAGGTATCAGAAAAAACTTGTTAAGGTTAGTAATTCTATACTATTTCATTTCATACAAAAGGAATTTGCTCATTATTAACGAAAGTGTATATTAACTAGATGAATTCATTCATATACCGTATTACAAAAAACATGAGAACAATTTTATCCTACGATACATAATTATGATCCGTTTTAAAAATTAGTAAAATTAAGGAGCAACATTGTATGGGGAAAAAAGTACTGTTTTTTGGGGATTTCGGAATTGACGATACGATAGCTATCATATACGCGCATTTGACAGACAAAATTGATGTTATAGGCATTGTTGCAGACTATGGGAACGTACCTAAAGCTGAAGTTGTTAGAAATGTTCGCTTTTTACTTAAAAGTGTAGGTAAAGAATATGTAAAAGTTTTTGGTGGGGCGGAGCATTCCATGTCTTCAGAAGCTGAAACTTTTTATCCAGAAGTTCACGGTAAATTTGGGATAGGACCCATTTACACAGGACTAGAGATTCAGACATTTGAGAATTTTTTCGAGGTGCTCACACTTATTAAACAGCATAAAAATGAACTTATTATCGTGAATACCAGGCGGCTAACTTCACTTGCAACTTTATTTCTCCTTTATGGTGATGTGATGGAATATGTACATTCTTATTATATTATGGGAGGAGCTTTTCTATATCCAGGAAATGTTACTCCCATTGCTGAAGCTAATTTTTATGGCGATCCTGGATCAGCCAATATTGTAATGAGATACGCAAAGAATCTATCAATTTATCCTTTGAATGTTACACAATCGGCTATTGTGACACCGGAAATGGTCAATTATATCCACTCTAAAGGGAAAACTAAATTTTTAAAGCCTCTTTTAGACTATTACTATTATCAATTTTATCAAAAAAAAGTTCCTGGAATACAAGGTAGCCCGGTTCATGATGCACTTACTTTAATTGCGATTAATCGTGATGATATTTTTACGTACCATCAATCAGCAGTGACAGTTAATGTACTTGATACTGTAAGAGGACAAAGTATAGGAGATTTTAGGTCTACTTTTGAACCAGAAACATTCGGTAATCGTCCAAAACATAGGATTGCAATACAAATGAATTATGAAAAGTTTTTTAACGAGTTTATGACTGTAATGACTGGAGAACTATTTTAGGTAACCCCCTTATATATAAGTATATGTTTTGCTATCAAGCTAAGATTTTAAAGTACCCTCTAAATGGAAATTTGTTGTTTTTATAGACCTGGAATTTAATTATGTTTGGGGGTAACTTATTCCCCTAAGTTGATGGTGATGTTGTTGAGACTCCTAAAACATTTTATGATTCTGATATTGCGCATAATTATGGTAGATTTGTAACACCAATTACATCAGTTTATGACCCTGGATCATATGTAGCTGTTATGAGACTTGGAGAAAATTATTATTATGGTGGCAGCTTTAAAATTAAAAAATAATAGAAGTTAATTTCACTAATGATAATATTTTTGATATGATCAATGTATAATAAAAACATAACTCATGTAATAGTCTAAGGCGGTATACTTGACCAACGGCCGCTTAGCTAATGAGTTATACCCCTTAGAAAAGGCACCTTGCAGCAGGGGTGCCTTTTCTTTTATTTTTTTTAGTGGTACATCATTCTAAATTGAAGCTATATAGTTAAAAAGTATAATGATTAAATTGTAATTTAACACTCCTCCCCTCAAGTGGCTTCTGTATATAATACATTTAAAATATATTTTTTTTATAAATCAAAGATATCCTGACATACTCTTAAAATTTTTTGTGCACGAATAAAATCTCTCCGTAAACGTCCAATAGCTTTAAAATATACCAAAATTGAGAAATATGAAAAAGACACTCTTATAAGTACCCTTCTTAGCAACTAAGTCGGCTGCAGCTACTACCATAACCCATATGAATTCCTCCTGTAAGAGGATATTTTAAGTTCATATTTAATTATTAAAATAAACCGCACCAAAGTTTTCATTAAATCTTTTACACCAAACAGAAACCGAACCATATTCATTTACATCTATCCCTTCAGGAATTTCGTAGTTTTGATCTCCTTTATTTCCCTTTAATTTTCCCAATTCAATATACTTATAGTTTTTCACGTCTTCATTATTTTTCAAACGATTTGTAGGAACTAATACAACTCGAACATCTGGCCCATTAGATGTTGCAAAATTAGAAAGTCGTAAAACACGTTTTCCATCCGCTAATTGGTGAATTTTTGCCGTTCCGGTTGTTTCATGGACACCGTTTTGAAACTGACCTTCCCTTATTACTCGATCACTTTGCATCTTTACTTCAGTTGATTGTATCTCTGCTTGTGGCAATGATTCATTTACGTGCTTATCAATAAATAATTTCTCTGGTCGGAACAATGACCATAAAATCCCCAATACAATTATCAAACCACCTATAAGCCATACATATTTTCTTTTCATAAAGTAAAAAACCTCCTGTAACATACTGTGTAGTAGTATGTTAACAAGAAGGTCTTTCATTTTTCTAACATAAATGTTACAAAAGTCTTTCAGCCATCTTATTTTTTTACTGATGTGATGGGAAGAGTGAACCAAAATTCACTTCCCTGCTTACCATCTGCGCGATTCCTTACACCAATTTCCCCTTTGTGCATTTCAATTAATGATTTTGCAATAGCTAATCCAAGTCCAGAACCTCCAGATTGTGAACTTCTTGATCGATCTGTTCTAAAAAAACGTTCAAATACACGTAATTGATCATTTGGAGAAATTCCTATTCCTTCATCCCGCAAAGTGAATTGGACCTGTTGAGCTAGTTTATTTTCCACTACAGTCAATTCAATTGTTCCAGAGATAGGAGAATATCGAATTGCATTATGTAATAAATTACCTATGACCCTTTCTATTTTACAAGGCATAATCAAAAGTCGAGGTAATGTATCAGGGACATCCAATTGCACATGGATTTGTTTGTCTCCTAATAATACAGAATGTGACTCTAATACATCTAATAGAACTTTATCTAAATGTGTGAAACTTGGGTGAAAATCTACTTGCTCAAACTCTAACTTTGAAAGATCAAATAAGTCGTTAATTAATCCATTTAATCTTTCTATTTCTTTTAAAACCGTTGCTAAGTATTGCTTTTTCGTTTCAGGATCTTCAATCAGGTTATCTTGTAATGCTTCTATCATCATTTGCATGCTAGCCATAGGTGTTCGTAAGTCGTGTGAGATATTGGTAATTAGCTCCTTACGAGAGTTTTCCTGTTCCTCTAACTTAGTAAACCCTTCTTCTAATTTTTTTGCCATCTGTTGAAAGGCTGTTGCTAATTCTTTAAACTCACGTGGTTCTTGACCAATTATATACATTGTTTCAAAGTGTCTATCACTAAATTGTTTCGTCAATTTTATTAAATTTTGTATAGATCTCATGATAGGACGTGTCATTAACCAATAAATAAATGTTGAAATAATGAATGCTACAAATGCAATTACTGTTAATAACCGCGTTTGTTCCGGCTCAAGTAACATTTTGGTCTCACTATACCATATAGCAATTACCATAATACTGGTACTTAATAGATTCATGAGTAACAATTGAATACGTAATCTCATGTTTCATTTCCTCCATTTGGCTCAAAGCGATATCCTATACCCCAAACCGTATGAATCCAACGATTCTTTATCGTATGCTTCTCGAGCTTTTCACGTAAACGACTCACTAATACGGTAACTGTGTTTGATGCCCCTTCATGTCCAAAATCCCAAATTAATTCAAGAAGCTGCGAGCGAGAAAATACTTGTTTTGGATGCTTTGCCATGAGATAAAGTACCTCAAACTCTTTCACCGTTAACTCCACTTCCTTATCACAAACAAGTACATATCTTGTCTTTGGATATATTTTTAAATCTGGAAATTCTATCACTTCCAACAGGGATTCTTTCGCTTGTATTGGTACATGACTTCCTCTTCTTAGTATAATTTGAACCCTTAATACTAATTCACGAGGGGAAAATGGTTTTGTTAAATAATCATCTGCCCCCATTGTTAAGCCTAAAATTCGATCCCTTTCCTCTCCCTTAGCAGTTAACATAATAATAGGGACATTTGACTGTTGACGAATTTCCTCACATAATTCCCATCCATCTTTTTTTGGCATCATCAAATCTAATATAATTAAATCTGGTTGATGTGTAAGAAATAAATCCCAACCCTCTTTACCATTTACAGCTGTATAAACTTCATATTCTTCTCTTTCTAAATACCGTTTGCATACTTCTCTAATATTTTCTTCATCTTCTACAATTAAAATTCTTTTCTTCATATACTATCCTCACTTCTTTTTCACCAATAACACAATTTTTTTCTATTATTCACTAAAAATATCTTTATAGGTAAAGATATAGAAACTAATCATATAAATAAATTAGAATTCCACATTTCAGCCTTGAAACAAATGAAAATTCAGAAAATAAATTATGTAATATAGATAGTAATCTTAACATTTGATTACTTATATGACTAGATAAGTATTTAAAATAGTAGTTACTAAATCATATAAATTAAAAGAAATGAGTCCGATTCAACATCGAACTCATTCCTTATTAGTAGCCTAAATTATTGTATCTAACTTTTCGGATTCAATTCATTTCCGTTTCTCTTTCCAAACTTAGCAACAGAACTATTACCTATTACTGAACTCTTGATAGATTCCATGCTATAGTATCAGTCCCATTCTCTCCATTACCATATTTCATATAATCGATTAAATATCCTACCTTTAACTTGTTACCATTAGATAGTATGTTCCATTGCTTATGGTGTCCGGTGAAATTCTTTGGATATGCATGATTAAATTTAAAAGTACTTGCGTTCTGTTTTTGATCTAAGTGGATATAACTATCTTGAAGTTTTAAATATGCGTAATCTGAATAAATAGGATTTTGAAATTTAATTAATACCTCTTCATCTTTTTTAATTGGTTTTCCAGGTTTAGGTTGACCTACTCTTTCAATAATTATATTTACTTTTTCATCGCTAGATTTTTCAGACCAAAGATACTCCCATTTATTCCCGGCATGATGACTTCCCCAATAAGCTGTATTTCCATATGAAGCCACGGTATAAGGAACTCCTTCTGTAACAAATTCACCTGAATTATCTACTACATAATCTTCAAATTCTTTATTAGCTTTAATTTCAGTATCAATCTTTTGTGTAGGCGTTAAATTGTGTGCGTCATTGATTTCAAATGTAACTTTTCTGTGCGCAGCAATTTCAGATTTAATAGGGTGTATATTTTCTCTAGACTCATATGTAAATCCATTCTCACGTTTAACTAGTGTTACTGTTTGTGACGGAGCATTCCATTTCTTGTTATACGTAGTAGGAATCTCTTTACTCACTCCAAATAAGCCAGGTAAAATTGTTGCCCTAATCTTTTGCGTCACAGAATCATAACTACCTTCTACTAATGTTGGTTGCTGTAGTTTTGCAAAAGCACCGTGTACAGAGTTTTTATGTAAATAACCGCGATCTCCCTGTCCCGCTTTTAAATCGTTTAATGCATCAGTTCCATTATTAGCTGAAACCACTGATACGTTATTAGTACTTTTAGCCTTGTTTACAATATGATTTACTTTTTTCGTATCTATATTTACATGTTGAAAAACTTCGTTATAGGATAACACTGGCTTATCAGCAAGGGATTTGTCTTTAGGAGTATATACCCTAAACTTTGGTATATTTCCTATATCTGTTTCTAATTGCTCAGTAGCTGCATTCACTCTAGACTCATATCTCCCTGAATCCCCCAAATGCATAATTTCTTCACCTTTTTCAATAGATAAATCCATTGTACTTGTAGGTAAAACTTCAATCGAGAGAAGTTCCCCTTGTTCAACAGCTTTTAATTCATCCAAAGATAAGACAATATTTGCATCTGCTTGTCCTTCTAAACTGTCAATTACTACTTCTGTTTTATTCCGTCCACCTTTTTCTGTACTTAAATAGTTTGCTTTATAACGATCTTGTGTCGCCTTTACAGTATTAATAATTTTGTTTCCTAAACGAATATTAAAATGTGGCGAAACATTTTCAGCTGATGCAGTTCCTACATTCTTATATTCCAAATGTACCCGTAATTTTGCTGCGTTCGCTGTATCCACAGTTGTTGCAGTAGACCAATCAAAATTATTTGTATAACTCTCCGTTTCCGTAGTTGTTTTTGAATATCCATATCCCACATTTGCTGAAACACTTCCGGAAGGAACAGGGCCGGCTGCTGAGCCTTCAACACCACCTGAACCACTTAAACCTACATTAAATGAATGTTGTGTAGATACACTTTTTTCCCATCCTCTGCTAACTGATCCGCCATTATTATCCGTAATGGTTGCAATAGGAATTACTTCAATTCGTTTGACACCAATTTGCAAATTAGGTATATTGGCAACTATCGGATTGAAATTAGTATCAGAATCGTTGTTATAATTCTCAACCTCATACATATCAGTAAAAGGATCACCATCCGTATTTGCATTCATAGGATTCGATATAAATTTTGGTTTCCCTTTATCCTTCTCAGGATCCCATGCTTTTGCTTCATTTTTTCCGGTTTGTGAATTGAATTCAATTTTATATCCATTAATCTCTAAGTCGTTAGAAATACCATCTTTGTCCCAATCATTGTTTGCCATTTCAATGTTTTGTGTAATGAGCGAACCTATCTCCCCATCAGATCCAAGCGTGAAATTCTTATCTTCTTTTTTTGCATTTGTATTCTCTTTGAATATTTCAACTGTACCTCCTGGATTCGGTTGTTTTACATCTGCTAAAGCAGGAGATGCTAGAGTCAGTGCCATCGATACACTACCTAATACACTAATTGCTGGCTTTAATTGTTTCATTGTTATTTTCCTCCTTGGTTTCTAGGTCGATTAGAACACCTACTTGTAAGATTAATTTCATCATATATAACGAATCTTTCTTTTCTCTCTCATAACTGTTAAAAAAGTCTCTCGTAAATGTTACAAAACACTTACAAAGTTTTTAAAATCTATATATGAAACATCAAAAAGCCGTAATATGAAGAATCGATTACAATATATACAAAAAAGCAGCTAGCCAAAGCTAACTGCTTACTAACTTATAAAATTTCAGTAAAAGAATGTAATAATTTTGAAGTGTGCAAATTGGGAGAGTGACTTCAACTATAGTTCCCTTATTCACTTCACTCTCAATAAATACCTTCCCCTGGTGTGCTTCAATAATTTTATAACAGACCATTAATCCTAAGCTGATTCCCTCTTCCTTAATACTGTAAAAGGTTCCCCTAAATATGACGATTAAAACCGCTTTTATTTCGAAATATTCAGAAGTATTTCGGGTTTGTAAGACAAATGAAAGATAATTCAATATGAGAAATATTGTAGTTTGGATACACTCATTAACATAAACTACAAGAAAAGAGGTATACTCGTATGGGCATACTACAGGTTCGCGACTTAAGTAAACTCTACACAGGAAAAGTATCCTATAAAGCACTTTCAAATATTGATTTGACGATAAATAAGGGGGAATTTGTAGGGATTATGGGACCATCTGGAAGTGGGAAAACCACTTTCCTCAATATGATTTCTACTATTGATGCGCCAACATCAGGCGAAGTATTGATTAATGGCAAGAACCCTTTTCGTTTATCCTCTCATGACTTGGCACTATTTCGACGTCGTGAATTGGGATTTATCTTTCAATCATTTAACCTTTTGAATACTTTAACAGTAAAAGAAAATATTCTTCTTCCACTTACATTAGACAATGTAAATCTGAAAGAAATGCACAAACGAGTAGAATTCATTTCAAACCAATTAGGTATTGGGGAAATTTTAAATAAACGAACCTATGAAATTTCAGGTGGACAAGCTCAACGAACAGCGATTGCTCGTGCACTCATTCATTCTCCTCGATTAATTCTTGCAGATGAACCGACAGGGAACTTAGATTCAAAAGCTGCTGGTGATGTAATGGAACTATTAACGAAATTAAACAAGGAACAACAAGCAACCATGATGTTAGTGACACATGATCCAATGGCTGCGAGTTACTGCGACCGAGTGGTCTTTATTAAAGATGGTACATTTTATAATGAAATTTATTGTAGTGATAATCGTTCAATGTTTTATCAAAACATTATAGATGTATTATCCTTACTAGGAGGAAATCAACATGAATTTTCGTCAATTCGCATGTAATAACGTTATTCGCAATAAACGATTATATATCGGTCATTTTTTAAGTAGTACATTTGCTGTTATGATTTTTTTTGCTTTCGAGTTACTCGCATTTCACCCTTATTTCACTGGGAAACTTGCATCGACAAGTGCAACCATGAGTGCTTTGGGCACACAAGGATTTAAAATTGCTCAATATTTGATTGTATTTTTTTCCTTTTTCTTCATTTTATATTCTGTCACTGCATTTTTAAAAACAAGAAAGCGAGAATTTGGAATTTTAATGCTCCATGGTATGGCTAACTCCCAATTACACAAACTGATCTTTATTGAAAATATGTTCATTGGGTGTTGCTCTATTCTTGTTGGTATTGGACTTGGACTTGTCTTTGGAAAATTAGTTTTGTTACTGAGCGCTTCTCTTTTGACATTAAAAGGTGGTCTTCCATTTTATTTTCCATCCAAAGCAATTCTAATAACAGGTCTCTCGTTCCTCATCCTATTTATAGTTGTTTCTTTGTACACTACGCGAATGATGAAATTATCTCAGCTTATCGAACTCATGAAATCAGAAGAAAAACCAAAACCAGAACCAAAGTCATCTAAATGGTTAGGTTTACTCTCTATTCTTTTTATTGGTATAGGATATGCATCAGCATTTTATTTATATACTGCGTTATGGAAAGGAGATAGTTTTGTATATGTTATGTTAGCTTGCGTCTTTTTCACTGTAGTAGGAACATACTTTTTATTTACCCAACTCAGCTTTTATCTCATCCAAACATTGAAGAAGCGTCAACATACGTTCTTTAAAAAGACCAATCTGTTAACTCTTTCAGAGTTAGCGTATCGAATGACAGATAATGCGAAAACCCTATTTCTAGTGTGTATTCTTTCTACTGTTGCTTTTACTTCTATTGGTGTTTGTCTTGCAGTGGGAAGCAGTACATTCGTACAATCTCAGACTCCTTATGCATTTAGTTATACATCCTATAAGGAAAATGTGGAGGAAGCATCTCATATTGCTCAGATACAAAAACAATTGAATGATGCTGACTTTTCCTATAAATTGGTCTCTCCTACTGTTTTTACAACAGAAAATACGGCAGATATCATGAAGCTTACTGATTATAATGCATCCGCTAAAATACTAGGGTATCCTGTTGAGACTTTGCAGAATGAACATGACAGCCTTATTCTTCCATCAAAAAGTAGGCTTAGAAGAGAATCTCAAGATGAACTAAAAAAAGAAGTTTCATCTTATACACTGCAGCAAGGGAATATACGTATCAATGTTTCTGGTAAAAAATTATTAATGGATAATATATTGAGTCCTTCCTATGGTTATATTTCTGTTGTCTCAGATTCAGTTTACGAAAAAATAATCAATACGCCACCATTGCAAAAACAAGAGCATAATGAATATACACAATATGGTTTTTTAATTGAAAATTGGACAGAAACAGAAGATATCTCTAAACAATTCATAAAGATGTTCCCTTATGATAGCGAAAAAATGAATCCATCTTATAAATTTGAATCCTTATTTTTACAATGGTTAGAAGGAAAACAAGCGAATGGACTTCTTTCTATTATAAGTGTATTAGTAGGAATTGTATTTTTTGTGTTTGCGATCAGCTTTTTGTACTTCCGTCTATTTACAGATCTAGATCGAGACAAACAACAGTATGAAATGCTTTCTAAAGTAGGATTAACCCAAAAAGAGTTAAAAAAAATTGTAACTCAACAAATTAGTATATTATTTTTTGTACCAATTGTAATTGCGATAATTCATAGTAGCGTGGCGTTTGTAGCATTACAATATTTAGCGCAGCGTAAGTATATAGATTTATCTGTTACAGGAAATTCAATTCTTATCTTTACAAGTTTTATATGTGTGCAAATTATTTATTTCTTAATCATACGAAGAAATTATTTACGTCAGATACTTCAATTAATACGCTAATGTTTCAGGTAGTTTAAGCATATTTACAAACTAACTACATTAAATGGAACATTGTTTTTCAGCTCAATGTTACTCAGGAAAGTTACGCATTTTATTTCGTTATATTTGGGAATTTATTATCATTTTTTCTTTTAACTTATGCTGTTATTTTAGAATTTGTAGATAAATTCTTACAAATTACACCTTAAAACAATAAAAAATAAAGATTTTAGGCGAAACAACGTTTAATAGACTCCAGGTTGATTTTAAAGGGTTTAATGAGTTTCTATACTATGTGTATTGTCACAACAAATAAAAGCTCTTATAAATGAATCTGAGTGCCGTTTTTAAGTTTTAAAAACCTATTTTTAGATTTTATGTAAATAAAAGGTAGAAAATTCATCTTAGGGGATCCTTCTTCCTTTTATTTTTTATTCTTAGTGTAACCTGTATTGTCCTGTTAATTGCTCTTCAGCCATTCGAACTAAGCGCTTTGTAATTTCTCCACCAACAGAGCCATTTGCACGCGATGATGTATCAGGTCCTAGTGTGACTCCCAATTCACGGGAAATTTCATACTTCATTTGCTCAATAGCACTTGCTTGCAGTAGAAATAAGAATTTTATTTGTATTGCAAAGCTAAAGGAGCTATAACTACTGGGGATATTAATTGGGATTAGGAAAAAGCTAAGGAAGACTTTCTCATTTTGAAAGTCTTCCTTTTTATATAAGTTTCATCTAGCTTCCAAGATAATATTCTCTTTGAACTGTTTCTCTTTACTCCTTTTTTCAAGAATGTAAATTCATTTACACAACTTCGCAACAGAACCTAAGAAACCACGGATTTTTTAGAAAAAGCTTGGCAGTTTTCACAGCTCATTTACTACTCATATAAAAATCCATTTTGTACCAGATCCTTTTTAAGTATCTTTTAAAATAATTGAAGGTTAATTTTATTTAGAAGTGCTAACTTATTAGTTGTAAATAATAAGTAATCTAATTTCTTTGTTCTAATAAAGATATGTTCTGAATGCTGAATGCATTTTCCGATATTCACCACTTTGGTAGTGTCTGTAATATTATTATTATTTTTATAAACTTTAAGTATGTCCTCTAAGGGAATACTTATCATTGCACCTTGCCATATAATAGTCATTGTTTCTTTTGATTTTATAATTTCAATTTCTTTCATATTACTATTAACTCCCCAACATATTTAAGTTTGTCTATATAATATAAAATAAATATTAAGAGCATAAACCCTCCAATTTCATTTATATTTTCACAGCCATTTTGTAAATACAAGTATTTATGATAAAAGAGGATTAATTAATTTTGTACTCATTTATTTTGAGATAGGACGCTATAGGAATACGGCAACGATTCCTTCTTTTTGGGGCCATTCAAAAAGACAGATAGGATTCAAAAAATCTATTGGATCCCATCTGTTTCTAATCTTTGTTAATATATATATAATTTCGAAAGCTCTTCTTCTAACAAGCTTGAATTATAATTAGGTGCTAGTACAATGTTTGTGTATGTTCCTATACCTGAAAGGTACTTGTATTTATGTTTGAAACCGGATGGAATAAAAACAGATGCAGGGCTTTCAATGATTTGCACGTCTCCTTCGATTTCCACTTCACATATAAGCCCTGTACCATCTATGTTATTACCCCAAAAAATAAAAGCACTATCACAATGATGTGCATGATAATCCACATGACCTTCCAAGTTTTCGTCCATATGTTGATTACAGAATATACGTTGTATTACATAAAATGAAGCACGCTCATCTGTTCTATGATCGATTTGTACCCATCGTTCCCCTGGTCCATCCCTATGATACAAAAGTTCAGATGCCCCTTTTACAAATGGTTTACTAACACGTAAATTCTTTGAAAGACGAGGGCCTTTTCGTTCTACCTGTTTTTGTTGTATCTTCCTCACTCTTCCTATCATTTCAGGTTGAATTCCTTCATATGCTAAAACATTATGATTCACAGCTTTTACGTGATAAGGTGCTGTATGTGTAAAAACATTTTTTCCAATGATAGGTCTCCAATGATCAACTTTACAACCTGTAGCCAATTGAAGAGATTGTGTTAATTCAGGAATCATTTTTAATTGAAAGTATTGATTATATTTTTGTGATAACAGAACAGATAAATTTAGTAAATCAACAATCCCAGCCCGTTCACCTATCCCACATAAAGTTGCATCAATAACACAAGCCCCAGCATCAATAGCAGCAAGAGCGTTGGCTATTGCTAGTCCTAAATCATTATGAAGATGAACTTCAATTTCACAAGGAAATGTTTCTACCGCTTTCTTGACTATATTTGCACACTCATTAGGTTCCCAAATCCCCACAGTGTCTGCCAAACTAATCCGATTTGCTCCAGCTTCGTATGCAATTTGTCCAAGGTAAGCAATATCTTCCCAGGTAGTTCTGGACGCATCTTCAATTGTAAATCTTGTTTTCATTCCTAAAGTCCTAGCTTCTTCAATCGCTTGTTTCACTTGGTTTACCACATAATCTTTTGATCGATTGGTATACTTTGTTTGCAAAGAAATTGGATTAATAGACGCCCAAATTCCTACCCAATCGGCACCAGCTCGATAAGCAGCATGAACTTCTTCTTTTTTTGCTCGAGCATGCATTAAAATATCAGCATGTTCTGCAGAGGCAGCAACCTCTTGGCAGATCTCCTCTTCTTCACGAGAAACCCCAGGATGTCCAACCTCAATTAAGGTGATTCCAAAATCCTCCAACATATGAAGTAGGTTAATTTTATCTTCTTTTGAAAAACGGACTCCACATTGTTGTTCGCCTTCGCGTAAAGTGGCATCTAATATTGTTATATTCTGGCTCATTACTCTTTTCCTTCTTTCATTTCTATAAAGTTCAATACTTGTTCAAATAGTATAGGGTGATTTTTTTCATAAACAGCCCAGTGCGTGGCATCAGGAATCACAACTTCCTTTTTGTGTTTGGCACCTGTTAATTTTGACAACATATCTCTATCGGCAAATAAATCATCTTCTCCATAAATAACCAGCACAGGAGAAGTAATCTGAGATGCATCATATAAAGGACGGTTATTCCAAATAGAATATAAATCTTCAAGAGGACCCATCGGTCGACGAATTATGCCATTATTTTTCTCGCTAATTGGATCTGAGCGAAGAAATACTTCTTTTACAGAATCCAGAGCTTCATTTGTTACATTTTTTTTCTCGCCCATCATCATATGCCAGTGATGCATTCCTTTATCAAAGTCTACAGCTTGATAAGAGGGTGCATGTGGATTGAATTCCCCTCGCTTTAACGGATTGTCAAAGGGCTCTGTCATCATTGGAAGCGTAAATCCATGCATGTATCCATATAAAACAAGTGTATTAACATCATTAGAATGTGATATTGCATAATTTCCAGCTACCACTCCCCCATATGACCAGCCAACAAGATGAATTTTTTTTACATTTCTTTTACTTTTAATCCAATTTACAACCGTTTCTAAATCTTTTGTTGCATCGTCCAAATGAATGATTGGTTTATTTTGATTAGGCGGTTCTGACATTTCTTTCGGTCTTGAAGATTGCCCAAATCCTCTAAAATCCATTGCCCACGTGTCATATCCTTTTTTAGCATACGCATCCATCCATGAGTATTTTGATACATCAAAAGCTTCTGCAGTAGGAACACTAAACGGTTCTAAAAACAAAATGATTTCGTCAGATGTATACTGTTTTTTGGTATTTATACTTTTATGAAGTAAAAATAATGTTTCGTCTTCTTGTGAGATTTTATATTCTTCTTTTGCTATTTTAGATTCTTTGCTCTTCTTTGGAACCTCTTGGTGATTAGAACAGCTAGACAGTAAAAGAATAAAGAATACTCCTATTAAACTTATATATTTCCAATTTTTCTTCATTTTTAAATTCCCTTTCATTTCATAGAAATGATGGCTATAATTCCAGCTGCAATAATTAATCCAGCTGGTAACCCCTTTGTAAACAATACGGCAATCAAAGTACCAATTAAAACGCCTAATAATATGGTAGGATTCATAGGTAGAACCCCTACCCCTTTTCCTCCTATAAACGACACCATAAAACCCGCTAAAATTGACCCCAAACCAATAGGAGAGGTAATACATTTTATTATGTTTTCAATGGTAATCTTCCCAGATGTGATAGGCACTAAAAGAAATAACATGAGAAAGAAAATTCCAATCGGAAAGGCATATTGTTGAATATAATGCAATATCGCTTTTTGCCCAATAGCAAGCAACACACCTAGTAAACTTGCTGCACTAGCTAATGCATAATCTTTAACAACCAAAGCGAGTATAAAAATAATTCCTAGCAGTATAAAAGAAACCATATATTTTCCCTCTTCTATAAAGTTGTATAATTCCAACTGCCGTTTTCAGGTTCACATACCTGTACCATATTTGGATCTGAAAGGTTAATTTGTATAATATTTGGACTGGTTATAGGTTGTAAATCTTCTCGATTTACAATAAACTTGAATGCTTCAAAGCTTGCTAGAATCCCAACAATATTTGCAACAGGAGATAGTACAGCCCATGGGCGATCTTTTTTCACATAGCTATTCGCCCACTGTTTATCTGCACCATGTTTGATAGAATACAGAGCACGTCCATCTTTTAAACTATGAATTCTATTTTGCATTTCAGGCGTCAGTTCTTGTTGATAAGACGGATATCCTAATGCAATTTCATAAGGGACAGATTCAGGAGTTAATGACATTACTCCACCTCTAAAAGGAGGAGTAACAGCAATCCAGATAGAAGGAATTCCTAAAGCTTGAGCCGTACGGTGAATAATAACTCTTGCGACCAAATTATCAGTAGCATCTATAATGATATCTGTATTTGCTAGCAGATCTTTCGCGTTATTTTCTGTAACAAACTCTTGTGTGATCTTTACTTGTAGTAAAGGATTAATGTCTTTTAAGGTTTCTAGAGCCACAAGTGCCTTTGACTTCCCTAAATTACTTATAGAGCTAAGCATTTGTCGATTAATATTACTCGCTTCAAAAACATCCTGATCAATCACATGAAGATTTCCTATCCCCATTCGTGCCAACTGGATAAGTGTAATCCCCCCTACTCCTCCAGCACCCACTACAGTAACACGAGCATTCTTTAATTTCTTCTGTTCTTCTATAGAAATTACACCAATATTTCGTGTAAAGCTCTCTTCATATATATTTTGTGTATTTAAATTTTCAGTGAACAAATTTGCTTCCCCCTTATAATGTTGCATAATCCCAACCGTTTTCTGGTGCTTCTTTTACCTGGACAGGAGTAAGACTATCTAAATCTATAACTATGCCCTTTGGTGCTCTAGCTAAAGGTTCACGACCTGTTAGCACTTGAATTGCTTCATGAAAACTAAAAAGTGATAAAAGATGAGCACGCATAGGGGTAATAATCCACCCTACTTTTCCGTCACAAAAATCTTGTGCCCAATCTTCTGGTGCTCCTTTTTCGACTGAATACCATGCTCTTTTTTTCTTGACATCAGCAATTTGTTGCCTTAGTTTAGGATCTGTTAATTTTGAACCTACAATCGACACATTCAATGCCTCCTCATAAGGAATTCCAGTTGGATAGAATGTAGAAACAAATCCTCTTGTAGGTGGACTACCTGACATCCCTACACTCGGTATACCTAATTCCCTAGCTGTTCTATGTATAATTACCCTGGAAGGCATATCATCGACAGCTTCTACCACAATATCGTGTCCTTTTATCAGTTCCATTACATTGTCTTCATCTACTTTTGCCTGTAAGAAGTTTGTTGAAATATAGGGATGTATATCTTTTACTACCTGTTCTGCAACTTTTGCTTTTGGTGTTCCCACCACACTAGAAAGGGCTAACATTTGTCTGTTTATATTAGATATTTCAAATTCATCTGGATCGACCCCTGTAATATGCCCAATCCCCATCCTAGAAAAGAGGATTGCTTCGTAACCTCCTACTCCCCCTAACCCAAAGATAATTACTCTTTTATTCCTAAGACATTCTTGTTCCGCTTTTGAATAAACACCAATATTCTTTTTTACCATTTCCCAGTAATAGGAATCCATATCCATTTCAAAACCTCCTGTATATGTAATAATTATTTTGAAAAAAACTAGCTATATAAAATAATCATTACATATAACAATAAGATTGAAATATGTTATTTTTGTGAGTTATCTGTAAAAAGAAATAAAATTTTCAAGTTATTTATCTTTTGGGTTCTAATGCTGGAGATAAAAGACTTTTAATCTCTTGAGCAAATAGTTGTAATTCATCAGATACAGAAATAGACATACAAAAACGCCATCCTTTCCTATTGCCATTGCACCGTTAGATTGTAAATAGTACCAACTTCTATTTTTTGTAACCAATTTGTTTTCATTGATCCATTTGCATTTAAGTAGTACCAATTTTTATTTTCTTTCAACCATCCAGTAGACATAGCGCCGTTATTATCAAAGTAATACGTTTTTCCATTCATAGTATTAAATTTTTTAGCCATGGGAAATTTTTCATAAAAGTAATACCATTTTCCATTGATATTTTTCCAACCTTTAACCATCGTTCCATCTTCGTTACATTGTAGATATCCTTATACATCAAGCAGATTAAGAGATTAATTGTCCCAAAAACGAAAAATATGAGTCAAATTCTCATTATAAACTGTAAAAAGATGGGGGTTTTCGTTATTAAAACTTTTTAGCAGAACCTGTTAACCTTCGAAAATCATCAATGCCACCTTTTATTTTTTGATAATTCTGATATATTGTGGACAAATTTCGACAATATATGCTATATTTTACCCAAGCATCAAATGGTTAGAATCTTTAAATTAATTTGGTAGTAACTATAATATTTGTTTGAAATTTATCTCATCTTGATGCTGTTTGTGAAGTAGCTCTATATTCAACTAGAGAGGAGGAAATGTAAAAAGGTATAAGAATGATTAACTATTATGAATATGCATTACATCAACTGTTTCGAATGATTCAGAAGGATTTTAGACAGTGGCTTCTAATTAAATTCAGTGATTAGAGTAGATTGATTGTTTTTACTTTATTACTAGTAAATGATGTTAGCGCTTTTACCGGAAAAGAAGATGTTGGAAATGATGCAATTGTTTATGTATCGTATATTCGGAAAAATTTATCATGATGATTTTTTAAAGAGGACTTATATAGAAAGGAGAGATTGATATATAAGTAATATCAATTCTGGATAAACTCAGCTAAGTTCTGTTGTAACTATCGATTAAATTCATTTCATTTAGGAGGGGTAATATGAAATTAATATCAAAGATAGTAATGACTGCGTTAATTGTATTAAGTACATTTGCATTCAACTTAGGTGGACAATTTGATAAGGATTATCTTTCTAGCTCAAAAGCATATGCGGATGTAATCAAGGCACTCCCACAAAATGCGTCAAATATAGAGTTAGAGTATGCTCCTGTGTATGACTACGACACAGACGGGTGTTATGCGACTGCAGCAATTTCTCCAGATGGCACGACTAACCCTGGTCTAAGTTTGGGCGGTTCGCTGAGCAGTAACTGTAGAGATCTTCCCCAACTGGAAAATTCAAACACTTATTCTCGGGCCATATCAAATAATGGTTGGACTGCAATTATGTATGCGAGTTACTTTGAGAAAGATCAAATGACTCCCAACGCTGCTGTGGGTGGACATCGACATGACTGGGAACACACAATAGTTTGGGTTAAAGATAGTCAGGTTCAATATGTAACTTATTCAGCACATGGTAACTGGTACACTAATCCTCGCTCAAGCGTCAGATTCGATGGAAAACACCCGAAAATTGTATACCATAAGGACGGCTGGGGGACACATGCTTTTCGCCTGGCTAATAGCAATGACGAACCGCCAGAAAACCATTATCACCAGTGGCTCCATCTACCAATGGTTGGTTGGAATGGCTATCCAAGCCTAGCTATTCGAGAAAAATTAATGACTACGAACTTTGGATCTGCAACAATTGAAATCAAAGATGGAAATTTTGAAAAATCCCTTGAGGAAGCAAAGCCACCTATTAGCTTTGACCCTTACGCACCGGAACTGGAAGATGGTGGTGCTTATCAAATAGTTTCTACTTTAAATAATAGTAGTGTCGTTGACTTAAATCAAGCAGATGGAAATGTTCTGTTGTGGCAAAATGGCAACGCTAATAATCAAAAATGGAAGCTAGTATATGATTCAAATAAAAATGCATATCAATTTAAAAGTGCCACAAATGAAAATTTAATATTAGCCTGGAATGATTCTAATGGTTCCAATAATGTAGTTGCTACATCTAATCAAAATAAGGAAGAGCAATATTGGATACCAACAGAAGCAGGAAATGGATATTATTATGTAAGGAATAAGAAGGATCCAAACAAAGTGTTAGATGTAAGTGGTTCTGGTACTGCAAATGGAACAAATGTTACAGTATATAATTTCCATGGTGGTAATAATCAAAAATTCAAATTGTCTAATGTAACAGGAAATTTAACAAGAGAGATAGATTCACTTTATCGTGCGCAGCCTGGTCAAAGCAGCAGATCAAGTGATAATTTTTCACTTGATGATCTTGCGGCAGGTACCAAAGTACGAGTTGTTTTGGAAGGAGAAGGTGCTACCTCTTTGTCATTTAGTGTTGCAAAAGATATACGTAATGGTTCAGACCGTGGGATTTGGTCAAATGTTAGAGATGGTTCTATTCTAACGATTCCTTCAGGAGATGATAGAAAGAATTTGTATATCGCAGGCCCTCCTAGTGGATATACTTCTAACGGTACATTTAAAGTGAAATTCTACGCTCTTCCAAACTAAAAAATATTATAACGTTTCTATTCCTTTTATATTAATCTAATTAGAAAAGGAGTATGCATATTTCAAAAGTTTTTTTCGGCTTGCTCGATTGGATTAACTATATTAATAGGAAATATAGTATTCTGTTGCAGAAGTTTTCTCCACTTAAAAATATAGGATAAACATAAATTCCTCGCTATAATATTAAAAAAGTAAATTACCAATCCAAAACTTTACTTTTGGGAATATCAATTGATATTCCCACCTCCTATAAAGAGAGAAGAAGTTATATCCTTCTTCTCTCTTTATTTTCAAGAATTTCATATTTGATAAAACACCCTAAATATTATAAATATCTTTCAATAGTCTTATTTTTTTCTAATGTTATGGGAAGAGTAAACCAAAATTCACTTCCTTGTTTACCATCTAAACGATTTCGCATGCCGATTTTTCCATTATGTAGTTCAATCAATGATTTTGCAATAGCTAGCCCGAGGCCCGAACCTCCTGACTGTGAACTTCTCGATTGATCTGTTCTATAGAAACGTTCAAATATACGTAATTGGTCACTTGAAGAAATACCTTTCCCCTCATCACGTATAATAAATTCTACTTGTTGAGTTTGCTTATCTTCTTCTACAATTAATACGATTTCTCCCGACACTGGGGAATATCGAATAGCATTATGTAATAGATTACTCATAACACGTACGATTTTACATGGCATAATCCAAAGTTGAGGTAGTGTATCAGAGACGTGTATTTTTAATTCAATCTGTTTTTCTGACAATAAAACCGAATGAGACTCCAGTACCTCTAATAGAACGTTGTCCACATGAGATAAACTTGGGTGAAAATCATCTTGTCCACTCTCTAACTTGGAAAGATCGAATAGGTTGTTAATTAGCCCACTTAATCGTTGAATTTCTTTTAGAATTGTGGCTAAGTACTTCTTTTTCATTGCAGGATCTTCAATTAGATTATCTTGCAAAGCCTCAATCATTAATTGCATGCTAGACATAGGTGTTCGTAAATCATGTGAAATATTCGTAACTAGCTCATTACGTGCTTTTTCTGCTTCTTCTAATTTGGTAAATCCCTCTTCTAAATTTTGAGCCATCTGCTGAAAAGCAGTTGCCAATTCTTTAAACTCTCGTGGTTCTTTTCCAATTATGTAAGTTGTCTTGAACTGCCTATCACCAAATTGTTTTGTTAATTCCATTAAGTTTTGGATAGACCTCATAATTGGGCGTGTCATTAGCCAAAAAATAATTGTTGAACCAATTGTTGCTAAAATAGCAATTCCTGTTAATAATTTTGTTTGTTCAGGTGCAAGTAACATTCTCTTATCACTATACCAAATAGCAATCAACATGATACTGGTGCTAAATAGATTCATGAGTAATAATTGATATCGTAATTTCATGTTTCATTTCCTCCATTTGGCTCAAAACGATAACCAATGCCCCAAACCGTATGAATCCAACGTGTTTGTTTTGCATGCTTCTCCAATTTTTCTCGTAAACGCCCTATTAATACAGTAACTGTATTGGTATTTCCTTCATATTCAAAATCCCAAATGAGATCCAAAAGTTGTGATCGAGAAAAAACCTGCTTTGGCTGCTTAGCCATGATACATAGCACTTCAAACTCTTTAACTGTTAACTCCACTTTATTTCCGTAAACAAATACGCATCGTGTATTTGGATAAATTTCTAAACCTAGAAATTCTATCACTTGTGATACAGGCTCTTTCTCTGGGAGTGCTATCTGATTACCTCTTCTCAATATAATTTGAACCCTTAATACTAATTCACGGGGTGAAAAAGGTTTTGTCACGTAATCATCTGCCCCCATTGTTAAGCCTAAAATTCTATCCCTTTCTTCTCCCCTAGCAGTCAACATTATAATAGGGACATTGGATTGTTGACGAATTTTCTCACATAATTCCCAACCATCCATTTTTGGTATCATCAAATCTAAAATAATTAAGTCAGGTTGATATTGATTGAATCTATTCCATCCCTCTTCTCCATTTATAGCTGTATAGACTTCATACCCTTCCCTATCTAAGTACCTCTTACATACTTCCAGGATATTTGCTTCATCCTCTATAATTAAAATTCTGTTTTTCACCCGTACAACTCCTTTGCTTTTTCACTACTAATGAAAAAGATAATTCTCTGATAAAATTGCCTCTCATAAATTTTTAAAAGTTATATACAATGATGATAACTAACAAATGTATTCAATCTGAATCATATCTCCCTTGAAATCAGCATAAAACATTATACAAGTCTGACGATTGTTTGCCCAAGACTAAAAAAACGTGATCTCCCTTTTTTAGTCTTGGGCATCACGTTTTTTTAGTTTAATGGCGAGATTACCTTATCCCTTATTACCCTTTGTTTCATACGTTCTAACAGCCATGTATAGTTGATATTAGATGGCGTTGTCTGTTCTTATCCAAAGCTTTTCTTTATTTGCAACAATTGGAGCTAGTCCTTTATCTGCAAAAGAATGGCTCTCTTTTACTGAACTCTAGTTAGATTCCATATATTATTCCCATTACCAGTACCGTATTTCATATAATTATTGTCATATTCCCGCTGTATATAGTTACCATTAGATTGTATTTTGAACAGTTTATAGAATGTTGGACTATCGGATACAGAATTAAATTTAAAAGTACTTGCATTTCGTTTTTGGTCTAAATGAATATAACCATCCTGAAGTTTTAAATAGGCATAATCTGAATAAATAGGATTTGCGAATTTAATTAATACCTCTTCATCTTTTTTGATCGGTTGTCCAGGTTTAGGTTGACCTACTCTTTCGATAACTAGATTCACTTTTTCAGAGCTAGAAAGTTCACTCTGAAGGTATTCCCATTTATTGCTAGCATGATGACTTCCCCAATATCTTTTATATGTGTCTGGATTATTATCTGCTATAGTATAAGAAGCTCCCTCTTCAACAAATTCACCTGAATTATCTACTACATAATTATCAAATTCGGCATTATATTTAACAACGGTAGAAATCTTGTTTGTAGGTAATTTATTTTGTGAATCCTGGACTTCAAATGTAACCTTATTTGACGGTAAAAATTCACCAAATGGTACATTTTCTCTAGACTCATATATGTGTCCATTCCCACTTCTAACTAATGTTACTTTTTTGGTAGAACCTTGTCTAGTTTCATAGGAAGCGGAGATTTCATTTTTTGCTCCAAATAAACCAGGTGAGATTGTTGCACGAATCTTTTTTGTAATAGGATCATAACTACTTTCTTCTAATTTTGGTGGCTGTAAGTTTTCGAAAGCCCCGTGTTTAGCGTTAGTATATAAACCCACATTCTCATTATTTTTATAATTTTCCAATGTAGTACCATAACTAGCTGCGTTGGAAGATGAAACAACTTCTATAGGATTATTTCTTGTAGACTTGCTCACAATATTATTTACTTTATTTGTATCTATATTTACATGTTTAAACACTTCGTTATATGATAAAGCTGGATACTCACCGCGAGATCCCTTTGGACTATATACTCTAAACTTAGGCTTATTTCCAATGTCTGTTTCTAATTCCTCTGTAGTTGCATTTACTCTAGATTCATATTTTCCTGAATCTCCTAAATTCATGAATTCTCCATCTTTTTCGATAGATACATCCATTGTACTTGTAGGTAACACTTCAATCGCAAGAAGCTCCCCTTGTTCAACGGCTTTTAATTCATCTAACGATAAGAAAATATTCACATCTGCTTGTCCCTCTAAACTGTCGATGACTATTTCTGTTTTATTTCGTCCACCTTTTTCAGTACTCAGGTAGTTTTCCTTATAACGATCTTGTGTTGCTTTTACAGTATTAATAATTTTATTTCCTAAACGAATATTAAAATGCGGTGATACATTTTCAGCAGATGAGGTACCTACATTTTTATATTCCAGGTGTACGCGTACTTTTGCTGCTTTCGCTGTATCCACAGTTGTTGCGGTAGACCAATCAAAATTATTTGTATAACTCTCCGTTTCAGTAGTTGTTTTTGAATATCCGTATCCCACGTTTACTGAAACACTTCCGGAAGGAACAGGACCGGCTGCTGAGCCTTCTACACCACCGGTACCAGTTAGGCCTACATTAAATGAATGTTGTGTGGCTACACTTTTTTCCCATCCTCTGCTGATCGATCCACCGTTATTATCCGTAATGGTTGCAATAGGGATTACTTCGATTCGTTTCAAACCAATTTGTAGATTGGGTATATTAGCAACTATAGGGTTAAAGTCCGTATCAGAATTACTGTTATAATTCTCAACTTCATACATGTCTGTAAAAGGATCTCCATCTGAATTTGCACTCATAGGATTTGAAATAAATTTGAGCTTTCCTTTATCCTTCTCAGGATCCCATGCTATTGCTTCATTTTTTCCGGTTTTTCGATTAAACTCAATTTTATAACCATTCTTCTCCAAATCGTTTGAGATACCATCGTTATCCCAATCATTATTTTGAACATCAATGTTTTCTGTCATCAACTTTCCTATTTTATCATTAGTATCATAAACAGGATTTTTTCCTTCTTTTGCATTTGCATCTTCTTTAAATACTTCAACTTTGCTTCCTTCCGTTGGAAGACTTGTTTCTGCTAATGCAGGCGAAGTTAGTGTTAAGGCCATTGTTAAACTCCCTACTACACTAAGCGCAGGTTTTAATTTCTTCATCTTCGTTCCCTCCAAATTGCCTTTATATAATTTGAATACCCCTTAGAAATAAAATGTTTTTAAAAGAGTATTTTTTAACTTGCCTTCATCATATCTGTTAAGTCTTACAAAACGCTAACGTAAATATAACAAAAGTCTTGCAAAGCTATAAAAAATTAAATTAGTGTTTTTTTTGCAAAATTTTTAAATACCCCAAAATAGTAAATGAAGTACATATTACCCTACTTATAAATTTTATTGCAAAACTATTAAATTTGCTTATAGGGGTCACCATACATCACTATCAAGCTAAGCTCATACAACATCAATCATAGTAGAGGTTGCTTCTTTTTTCTAAAGGCTACTGTGTAGGAAATGGTGCCCCCTATTTATCGATCAATATCAATGGTTGATTAAAGCGATGACTTCACTACTTATAGGTTTTTAATAAATTAGTATAAAAATAATAAAATATAAAAAGAATATGTTAAACAGCTCTTAATCTACTTGTAATGGATTATTTTTAATTCAGCCCTTATCGTATTATCTTATTGAATAAAACCTCTTATAAAAGAATCTGAAAGGTCGTTTTTAAGTTATAAAAACTAATTTTCAGATTCTTTGTAAATAAAAAGAAAAAGGGTCCGTTTTATGGGCCCTTTTTTCTTTTATTATTTTAACTTAATGTAATCTGTGTTGTCCTGATAATTGCTCTTCAGCCATTCGAACTAAGCGTTTTGTAATTTCTCCACCGACAGAGCCGTTTGCACGTGATGATGTATCTGGTCCAAGTGTGACTCCTAATTCACGGGCAATTTCATACTTCATTTGCTCAATAGCACTTGCTGCAGCAGAAATAAGAATTTCATTTGTATTACTTTCGTGTCTTTGAATATTCATAATTGCACCTCCACTATATTTGTATATAACATGTGCTTAATTATGATATTTATACGTAAGTAAACTATTTTCTTCTATTATTTTTAGGAAAATTCTTTTTCGTTCTCTCTTTACCATATTCCACTAACTGAATTTGAAACACATCTGAATCCTGAATTCCTAACACATTCATTTCTTCTCTAAATGAACGCCAGGACTCTACCTTTATTGATTTTTCTTAGCCATTTCTTAATGTGTAGATTCTTGAGTTCTATATAATAAAACCTTCTCACATGTTAAATAATGTGCATTTAATTATGTAAAAAATACACAATTAAACAATTTTTCATATTAAAATTTCAAACCAACATATCCGCAAATGAAGTCCCCACATTATTCTTCCGTTTCATATGTTTTTCTAAATAAATCTTTGTTGTTTGGATATTTTCATGACCAAGTGTTTGCATTAAATGATATAAATCTGCATTTCCTTGTTCAACTGCCATGATTGCAAAAGCATGACGGAATGTATGTGCCGTTACAGGATTTTCACGATACTTTAGAAAATCTAAATTTGTCTTTTTTATCATGTCTGTTACCTGATTTGATAACGTTTTTGGATTATAAAAATTCCCTCTTTGATTTACGAATAAAGGACATTCATCTCCCCGATCCAATATAGTCTGGAATCCTCTTCTCCGTCTCATTTCGCTAATACATTGGAATAAATGCTCAGGAATGAAAAGTTCACGTGCTTTATCTCCTTTTCCTG
Source organism: Bacillus cereus group sp. MYBK220-1 (assembly GCF_051916445.1). Classification (NCBI taxonomy): domain Bacteria; kingdom Bacillati; phylum Bacillota; class Bacilli; order Caryophanales; family Bacillaceae; genus Bacillus; species Bacillus cereus group sp. MYBK220-1. The sequence goes on from NZ_JBQAGQ010000007.1 coordinate 37,359, forward strand.
TGACTTTTAACCAATACATTCCGTCATAATGTAAGTCTTTCACTCTCGCGGTGCACAATTCTTGAATTCTTGCACCGGTACTTGCTAGAGCTAGTAAGATTGTATAGTTTACTAAATGCCCTTGTTCTTTATAAAACCTTAAAATTTTCATCACTTCATCATAAGATAAGTCCCGATTTGGCCGATCCTGTTCATTTACATTAGCGCGCTGCAGTTCTTCATGAACAGGTCTTTCAATATAAGCAAATACATGAAGATGTTTTAGAAAAGAACGTATAAGTACTGATTTTTTTGCAAGTGTTGCGACTGCGTACGTATCTCCATTTCTCCCGTTCTCTACCTGCTTCAACCAAGCATTATATTTACGAATATGCCAAGGCTTTAATGTTTTTAATAACGAATCATTTTGCTGTACCTCTTCCCCATTCAATTCGAATTCTTCTGCATGCTGCACCATGCACTGACAAAATGACAAGATTTCAGATATATAACTCTTTTTCGTATCCTCTTTTCTATTCTTCTTCTCATCCATATCTTTTTGTAAATGTACGAAATGATAAATGACTTCCAGATCACTTAAATACGTATATTTACTCTTTCCCTCTTTTTCTGCAACCTCCATCTTTTCTTCCACCTTATCTACATAACGACTATCATGCAAGAATGGAACCATATCTCTTATGTTTTCTACATATGTATCTATATTTTCACTTTTATTCTTTATTATAGGTAAGTTCTCTTTTTCATTTTGTTTATCCATAATTCGAATTCACCACTCCTATTGAAGATTATGAATATAATTCTCTTTATTATCCTTAATTATCATTTTATTTTACTTCTATACATTATACAAATGATAATTCATATTCTTTCTATAAGAATCCTAAATTCTTCTCTATTATCCTATACTTATGTTTTTTTATAATTTTTTAGTGAATAGATGTTGTTTAATAATTAACTAATTCCCTTTAAAAACTTATATACTGTTAAATTAACTATAAAACTTTATTAAACTATAAAATCTTATAAGAACTTTAATAAATTCTATTTCTTATTTTAAATGTAAGTCATATTCTGTTATGATATATACATATCTAAATTACTAGCAAACAATAGTTATGGAGGTGTCCTTGCATGACACAAGATTTATTGTTCATTACCAAACCTACTGTAACGACAAAAGAGGCAGCCGACTTATTGGGAGTAACGGTACAAACAATTTTAAAAAAAGAAAAAGATGGATTTATAGAATGTGTATATAAAGATAACTGGAAGCAATTTGGTAGTAAGATTTTCTATTTAGAGGACATTGAACGTTTAAAAAATAAAAATGAGGTTAAAGGCCTTAGCACGAAAGAAGTAGCTGAAATTCTTAATGTTGCACCATCTACTATCTTTACATACATCAAATCTGGAAAATTACCCGCGACAATGGTAGAAAAACGTGGAAAACAAGTATATCTTATCGATGAAGAAGAGCTAGAGATTTTTATGCTTGATTATGAAAAAACTAAAACAAAAGAGCGAAAAACATTCATTACTAAGATTCAACAAGAAGAGATATATTTATATCAATTATTAACACATCAACATACCGGAAAAATAGCTAGGGTAATAGAAATCAATGGAGCAGACGGCAAGATTCTTACAGAAGACGAAGAAATTTTCCCTCTATCCACTTATAAGGAACATAATTACTCCTTTGAACCTTTCCATAAACAAGCTGTAATTACCAAACGAGGGTATTTATCTTTTTCATTTAAAAAACCTCAGCTATTTAATTCCATTACTTATAATCTAATAAATTTATTTTACAAAGAGCTAGGTGTCACAAATATGCGATTGAGTATTTCATCTGATACTATTAAATTAGAAATTAAACCTTTCGTATTACAAGTTGATCCATTACAGTTTCAAGAAGAGATTAAATACTTATATTCTCATATGAAATCAGGTACTATCCTTCCACATGTAGAGGGAGTTTACTTTAAAAGTAATGTAGAGCCATTAACTTTTCATGCAGATTATGAATTCAAGCAAAAAGTAGTGCAAATGGCAGAGGATGCAGGTATGGGACAGGAAGAATTTCTATTGCTAGCTGTAAAATCTTATATAAAAAATTTAGAATAGCAATAAATTTGATATCAAATAAAAAAAGCGTAGAAATAAAACCTTTCTACACTTTTTTTATTACTTAACTAAATCTAATTTCTCTTATTGAAAACTAAAAAAGAAACAATATATTACACATTTTATTATGAACAAAACTACCTTTTAATTTACCATAATTTTATTATGGATAATAATTTAACTGTATATTCTATATACTATTAATTCTTTATGATAAATCATTTTCTTATTTTAGATTTTCTTGTTTTGGCACAATTTTAATAGATCTTTTACTAATCCGTATAAGCATGCCAAAAGAGAGAAAGATAAAAAACCCACCAAATAGAGCAAATACAACTGTAGGTGTGAAATGTGCTAATAATACCCCCGAAACAATAGGTCCTACAGCCATTCCCATATATCTAATAAAGTTAAACATTCCCATTGCACTTCCTCTATTATGTTCAAATTCATTTGCAATCATAGTAGCAAATAAAGGAGTAAGGATACCAATTGATATTCCGTGAAGAATTAAAGCAACTGTTACGCCAATTAAAGTTTTCGAGTGTGTCACAGCAAATAATATAACGCTCAAAGCTAATACTACATTTCCAGTTATAAAAAGCTTTTTTTGTGAAATTTTTGATTGAATTGTTTTAAAAGTCATGCTGCCAATTATTAAACTAATAGCCATTGGTAAGTAAAGTACACCCACTACCTGTAAACTTAATTGATAATGATCAGTTAATAAAATTGGTAAGTAAACAAGGAAGGAGAAATAAAGAAAAAATGCAAAGAAACTTAATATTAATATGGAACTGCCCACTTTGCTTTTAAATATAGAAGCATAGTGAGATATAAGTGTTTTCCCACTCAATTCTTTTTTACTTCCTACACGATCATTAGGGAAATATATCCAATTAGTTATAAATAGAATTACAGATACTGCTACAAGTAGCCAGAAAACACCTGGGTAATTATATTTTTGCCCAATAAAACCTCCTAGCACAGGTGCAACAGCAGGTGCAATGGATAACATGGTCTGATATGTACCCATTGCACTTCCTCGTTGTTCTCCTTGAAATACAGTACCAATTGTAGTTGCAGCAATAAGTGGTATTGCAGCAGTCCCTACAGCCTGTAAAATTCTACATATTAAAAATACTGTAAAGTTACTTGTAATTGCACAACCAATACTCGCTATAATTGTTAAAATAATACTCGGAATAAGAATAGTCCTAGCACCTTTAAAATCAATTATAGAACCAAAAACAATTTGCATAATTGCCGTAATAAAAATAAATATAGAAACGGAAAGGTTAACCATTGTTATAGATACTTGGAATGAATCCCGAATTATGGGGATTATTGGAGAATATATATTTTGATTTAAAGAAGCGAAAAAAGCACTAATACACAACAAATATAAAAGAAAAGAAGCACTTGATTTAACACGGTTCATGCTATCCCTCCTAAAAGATTATTAATAATTAGCTAATTTATTTAAGTTATAATAAATTTATTTCTCCAACATTTTATCGTTTATATTTTGTAAAAACTTCAATATTGCGTTTTGTTCAATTTCAGAAAATGAATCAACGAACTGATAAAATTCATCTTCTTTCTGGTCATGAATTTTCTGATGTAATTCACAAAGTGATTGTCCTGCCGGAGTAAGTTGATAATATACCTCCTTTTTGTTATCAACTGACTGAAAACGAGTGATTAAATTTTCTTTTATTAATTTGGTGTTAATTTTTGTAATATTCGCTTTAGATAAATTCATTTTCCTTGCAATTGTAATATTATTTATTGGCTGATTTTCACCAATACAGGCAATTACGTGTATACTTGTCATATTTGTCGGTACATGTTCTATTTCTTCCATTTTTGCTTGCTTAAAAAAAGTCTCAATATCCTTATCTGCCTTTTGTTCATTGAGATGTAACAAATGTAGATAATTATCGTAAATTTTCTGTTTTATGCCCTTATTCATTTAAATGTTTCTACCCTTCTTTTTCTTTTTTGTTTACCAGTAAACTATTTTGATTTTATATCCTCATTTAGCAATTGTCAATTGCTAAATTGAAATTTAACTAATTATGTAAGAACCTTTAATGTATCTATTTTTCACAATTTACCCTAATAAAGTCCTATTATATTAAAGAGTTAGTTTCAATGCATAAAAGTCGTTTTTTTAAATTGTTGACCTAATTATTGTTTACTGGTAAACTTTATATTGTTAACCGGTAAACAATAATTCTAGATAGGGGAGATTATTATGACAAATTTTGTCCATGAACAAACCTTAAAAGCTATTGAAGACTTTGTCATAACAAGAGAAAAGAAAAAATATGCATCTCAAGAGATGATAAAAAAATTAGTTAGTGAATATGAAAATATAAATAAAAATTGGACTCTAACGCAACTACATATTGTTTCGGTTATTCATGAGAGTAAACAACAAATGAATAACTCTCTACTATCTATGGAACTTAATATTTCTAAAGCAACCATCTCTAAAGCTATTCGCGTTCTTATTGATAATAAAATTTTATTGACGCATCAAAATACAGATAATAAGAAGGAAATCTTTTATACTTTAACTGATAAGGGAATACAATTAGCCATTGTTCATAAAAAATTACATAAAATTGCACATGAGCGTTACAGTGAGTTATTCCAACAATTTAATGATTCCGAGTTACAAGTTGTAACAAAATTTTTAGAAGCATGGAAACAATGTATTTAATTTTTTGTTATATCAGCTTAGAAGGTATATGTGTTGACCTTCTCATAAAAATAGAAAAACTAAGGGGTTTTAGCCCCTTAGTAAAAATTGAATTATATTAATAACTAAAATAGCCATGTTTTTTTAAACTAACTTATCAAAAAGAATAGGCATGGAAATAGGTCCACGTGTATAAAGTCCTTTTTCAACATATTGAAAATCTTCTTCTAATTTAATATTTTTCATATTATCTAAGACTACATTTACAACTATTTCAATTTCTGATTTCGCAAACGCTGCCCCTACGCAATTATGAATACCTGATCCGAATGCAAGATGTCTTGCAGCACCACTAAATGCCTTTTTAATATCAAGATCCGGACGATAAATGTTGAATTCATCAGGTCTTTCAAATGCATTAGGGTCACGGTTCGCTGCACCAATCATACAAAATACCGTAGTTCCTTTGGATAGTTGGATACCACTTATTTCCGTATCTTTTGACAATTGACGTGGGATCAATTGCACTGGTGGATTGTAACGTAAAGTTTCTGCAATAGCTAATGGTACTAATGAACGATCACTTAATACATCTTGCAGTTGTTTCGGTTGGTTAATTAAATTATAAATTAATAAAGCAAGAGTCTTATCACCAGGTTCTGTTGCAGCTAATAATATATTTAAAATCAATGCTAGAATATCAGTATCAGTCATAGCTATTCCTTCATATTTTGCACTGCATAATTTAGAAATTAAGTCTTCCTGTGGGTTTAATCTTCGCTCTTTAATAATTGGTTCTAAATAATTAGCTAACTGTTCACTGCACCAAAGAGAATGTTTTTTTGCCTCTGGTGGTTGATTTATACTGGTAATAAAGTCAGCTACACTGCTATGCCATTCTCCTATCTTCTTATGATCTTTCTTATCTAATCCAATCATATCCATTGTTACATAAACAGCAAATGTTCTGCCAAAATCATTAATTAAATCTATCTTTCCATTTGGAAGGTGTGGAAATAGTAAATCTTCTGCATTCTTTTTAATTAAAGGCATTAATTTTTGTAAAGCATCTCCCATAAAACTTCTTAAAACAATTTTTCTTTTCGCAACATGCTCTTTTCCACGCATTTGTGCTAATACTGGTCCACGCATTACTGGCTCAGCACGTTCAGCTAATGATTTTGTTGTAAATGTTTCAGTATCATTCAATATATTACGGACATCTTGATATCTGCTAATAAAATAACTATCAATCTCACCTTCGTAATGTACTGGGTCATTCTGACGTAGGTATGAAAAATACTTATATGGATTTTCTTGAAATTCCTCTGTTAATATATTTACCGTTTGTATAGTATTTGACATATTTCTTCCCCCTTGTATTGGATACTTACTATTTGCTAAGATAAATCTTCCAATTCTTGAACCATTAAATATCCTTGATTTGGTTTCATCTTGATAGAAAAATCATTTCGAACTATCTGTTCACCAAGCTCCCATGGTTTGTGATAAATAAGTACAGCTTCTTGAGCTCCTAAAATTTCAGCTCCGCCAATGAAAAATGGGAGTTCTGCAATTACATATTCTACTGCAATATTTAGCATGTCATTTGATATTTGATCAATATCTATATTAGTACCCCTTGCCCTACCTAAGATGGCTGCATGTGACATTTCTAAGCAAGCATTTCGAAAATCAGTTTCGCTTAAAAAAATATGTTCTGCTTCTGCCCTCATGCAGCTATATGCATTGTTGTCATTAAAATCAGAAAAAGTATGAATAGCGTTTACATTACCACCATGCTCTTTAAGTGCCTTTTCAGCTGATCTTCTATTACGAGATACTTCTTTCCTAACCTTTCTTTCCGCTTTACCTTTTGGTGTTCCTAAAGCCTCAAGTAAATTTGCAGCTTCTTTTCCAGCTAATAAAACACTAACATCATCAAAAGTATGTAATGCCCATTCAATAAGTCTATTAATATATTCATCAGAAAATCTACTATTAAACGGACTAATACCTATTATTGCATGCTTACTACGTTTTAATATTTCAGCACAATTAGTAGATAAGGGTTGAGAACTAAACTTTCGTACATTTCTTACCGCTATAGCATTCGTCATACAATCATCCCTTTAAATAATTTTATCAATATAAACCGTTTTATTGATTTTAAGTAACCAATAATACTTCAAACTACATAAAATAAGAGATAGAATATCTTGATGTTAGAAATGGTGAATAAAAATAATACTAAACAAAAAAACACATAATGTTCACCGGTGAACAAAACCAATTCTATATCGCTACCATTATTTTGTCAATATATATTATTCAGAAAAAATAAACAAAACAAAAAATTAAAATTCTGTTCACAATTGTTTACAAAATAGAAATTTATTTCACAACTTACAGTTATTCATAATAAAAAAGTACAAGTCTTTAATTAAGGACCTGTACTTTTTTATATAATATATTTTATTTCTCGTTTTTTTACTCTTCAATAATAAATTTAGAAAGCAATTCTGTTAATGCATTCACCTTTTCTTTCATCTTGTTGGATTGATTTGCAATTTTTTGAATTGAAACTGCTTGTGATTGAATTGATTGTACTGTTTGAATTGTTTCTCTTTCTACTTGTGTTGCAGTATCAGCTACTAGTGAAAGAGACGCATTTACTTCTTCTGTGCCGGCAGACATCTCTTCTGTTGCTGCAGAGACTTCTTGAATTTGACTTGTGATTTTGTCAATATCTCTCATAATAGATGAGAATGTTTGATCTGCTTGGTGAGCCGCTTCCTTTCCTTCTGCTGCCTTTTGTTCTCCTTTTTGCATGACATGAACTGTGTCTTGAGTATCTTGTTGAATAGATTTGACTAAATGGTTAATTTCATTCGCGGATTCTTTAGACTTTTCAGCCAAATCCCTCACTTCTGCTGCAACCACTGCAAACCCTTTCCCATTCTCTCCAGCACGTGCTGCTTCAATAGCAGCGTTTAAGGCTAGAAGGTTAGTTTGCTCGGCAATATTAGTGATTGCATTCAGAGCTGTATCAATCTGTTGTGTACGTGTAACAAGTCTATCTATTACTTTTGATGTTTCCTCCACGACATCATGAACACTGTTCATTTGAAGAATTGAGTGCTTTATCACTTCACTACCAATATGTATTTGTTCTGTGGTAGTTACTGCTACCTCAGCAACTACAGCTGAAGATTCAGCTACAGTTTGCACACCAATTGTTATTTCATCCATTGAAGATGAACTCTCTTGAATGCTAGTTACCTGTCCTGCTATTTTTACTTTTACTTCAGAAATAGTCTGAACAACCTCATTCGAAATATTAGATGCTCGCATTGTGTCTTGTAAAACACCCTCCGTAGAAGAAATAACTTCTTGTGTTGTCGATTTAACACTTGCAATTAATTGTTGTAGATTATTTAACATACTATTAAAAGACTGTACTATATTTCCTAGCTCATTATTTGCTTTATAAGAAGTACGTATTGTTAAATCACCAGCAGCTACTTTCTTCATATCATTTTGCAATAATAATAGTGGTTGTCGTATAGTTAACTTAATAAGATATCCAATCAATATAACTATGATAATTGCTAAAATTGAAAGGCCTACAAACATTATCATTGTATTTTGAGCACTGTTATTGTTAACTTGTTGTAACTGCTCTGCATTATTACTGTTATATACAATTAGTTCACGAATGGACTGGATTGTTTTTTGCATATTGGGTTCGATTTCTTTTAGATAATAAGCGTAGGCTTCTTCATTATTAGATTTCCCTAATTCTTGTGCCTTTTTCATCTGTGTTCTTAATTCATTAAACTCTTCCTGAAATTTGCTAAATAGCTCTTTTTCTTTATTTGAACTAACTTTAGTTTCGAACAGCTTTAATAACTGATCATTTTCTTTACGAATTACATCCATCTCTTTTATCAAATCGTTCATTCTTTTTTCATCTTTGGATACCATTATTTCCATAAAATTCATATTAACATGATAAAAGTTAGATTCTATCGTCCCTATCCAATCAACTGATTTTAAATTATCTTCATACATATTAGAAGAAGCACTCTTTCCTCTTTCTAATCCCCAAAATCCTATTAGGGATAATACTATACAGGCAATACTTGATATACCTATTAGTATGTTTAGTTTTGTACCAATCTTACTGTTTCTCAATAATTCCAACTAAAAACTCTCCATTCCCATATATAGTTCAATTGATATATTGTATAATAATAATCTGGAATATACGATATTTATTTTTTAAATATATAAATATACATAATTTAAAAAAGTAATAATAATAAAATTTTTTCAGTAAAAGATTTCGCCACTTGAGCATTAAGGGGTAGCACCACATTGCCATCAAGTTAAAAAATAATTTTCACCCAAAACAAAAAACGAGCTGAATTCACATAAATAACTGTAGAGAGATAACAATTTTATTTTGGGAGTACTTTAAAATATTAGCTTGATGGTGATGTGGCGAGAACCCTGTTATTCGTCAATATAACGCTAATGAGGTAATCACATTTTTACATTGTAATTCATTCTATTTGGGTTACAACCGAGATACGTGTAAAAACAGGTCATATACTTACTTTTATTTCCAACGTTATTTAAAATGAGTTTTTTGCCTATTATCTCTTTGTAAAAATCCTTGGTATATCTAATAAATATTTCATTGTTTTTGATTTAAAATAAAGTCGGATATTTTATAATAAAGTTTGATTAAAAGTCCTGTATGATATGCAGGATTTTTTTGTTCCGCAAACGAGCCATATTATAGAATAACACTTATTAAGCCAACTGGGATTGAAGAAAGAATGTTATAATAAATTTTATTATTTTACTGTTTTACATTGGAGGCACTTAACTTGGAAATTAGGAAAGCAAATAAAGAAGAAGTAAAGGGCGTTTCAAAGGTTTATGTTAATAGTTGGAGGACTACTTATCGTGGTCTAGTACCTGACGATTATCTGGATAAATTATCGTACGAAGATGCAGCAAAAAGATGGATTGATTTTTTAAATAACGAAAATGAACCTTTTATTTATGTTGCGATTAATGATACAGGGAATATTATAGGTTTTGCATCAGGTAAACGTATTAATGAGAAGAATTTTGATGGAGAACTATATTCGCTTTATCTCTTACAGGAATGTAGAGGATTAGGTGTTGGTAGGCAGCTTATTTCAGCTATCGCTAAGCATTTTAAAGAAAAAGGTATTTATTCTATGATGGTTTGGGTAATGAAACAAAATAAATCTGGACTTGGTTTTTATGAACGTATGGGAGGAAAAGAATATATTCAAAGGACTAGTACGTTTGGAGGAACAGTAGTAGAGGATGTTGCGTATGCCTGGAAGGAAATTTCAAACTTATGTGTTGAGTAAGAGTAACAACACATATATGAATAGGATGAAAAAGTTTATATACAAGGTTTTGTTCTTTATGGGAAGACAAGTTACTATGTAAAGTGAGAATACTAGAATAGAAGAAAAAGCTTTGCATATTATGCAAAGCTTTTTCTTTATTTACCCACAAAATAGCCAACTGTATAGATAATCCATAAATGAACCGGATAGAAAATATAAAACATATATTTTGTAAGTCTATTATTTAAACCACGTTCTCCATTGTATAAAAAGAAGAATGGTAAAGCGAATACCATCATCCATTGGTTATTATAACCAAATAAACCCATATCCGTGAAAATTTCTCCCGCCATAAGTAACGTTGGAACTTCCGGTAATGAAAGTAATACATATGTGATAATTAACCATATTTTCTTTTCTTTAAAGAAATAGAAGATTAATGTCATGATGACGCCCATAAAACTTGCTTCTGTAAACATTCCTAATGTAGCCACAATAATCGTAGCGGGAATTCCTAATAAATAGTTTTTTGTACGTTTCGTATAATCAATCATACAAAGTAAAACAATACTCATTCCAAGTGACAAGAAAATATTATTGTGAAGTCCACTTTCCCTTGGGAATATGTACTGAATTAGAGCTGAACCCGCAAACATAATCGCTGCCCATATAAATATACGTGTAGCATACTTTTTACGATTTCTTGTATAAAAGAACCCTTCCACTACAAAGTAGAAGAAAATAGGTGCTACAATACGTCCTGGATGATGCATCCACATTGGCATACCAGGAATATAAGCATACACGTGATCAATGACCATAAGGATCATTGCAAAAATCTTTAATTGAAAAGCATTTAACCTCATAAAATCTAAAACCTCCACTTTACATGATACCATTAACCTTTTGCAAACACTCTTTTGTTTTCTTACATAACTAATATACTTTCATAAAAAGTAATAATTGTATTTACAGGAGGTTTTTGTAAAAAGAGAACCTCCTGAATATTAAAAACTCATATAAACTTAATTTATTATACTTAGACTATATAGCTTAACAATTAAAAGCACATATTTTTAATTCATTAGTTTTTTCAAATAACTTTGTCGAATAACGAAAAAGCTTATCACAAATAACATTAAAAATACTCCAACCCCTATTGCTGTAACCCCGTAAATAGCTGGTGAAAAATGTTTACTTAGCCCAATTGTGGTCCCACATAAAAGAACAGCTGCAAGTGCAAATGGGATAAAGATTAATGTTGTTAACTCCTTAGTCACAACAGAAGCTAATTCTTTTACAGAAAAACCGATTTTTCGAATTCCTGCATATTTTTCTTTTTCTCTTTCAATTGACGTTTGCAGATAGAAATACAGAATACTCATTGCTGCGCTCAAAAATATAAGGCTCATCATAAAGCCAATAAAAAAGAACAAGCTTGCTGTAGCTTTTTCAGTCTTATTTATATCAATTTTAGAAAAAATTTGGTGTTTATTCGGTGTTGGTGAAACCTTAGAGAAAATCGTTTCTGATAAGGCGAACTTTTCTGACCAATCCCTAAGTTCATATGCAAATACTTTTAATACAGGATAATCGATTTTTTCATAAATCGTATCAGGGACAATATAGTATACCCTTTGGTGACCTGTCATTAAAATGTTTCGTTTCTCAAAACCCGCATATTTAAGCTTTTCAACTGGAAACGGGTATTCATGAATTAGGTCAGTGTTTGGAAGTTCGTAGTAATTTCCAGCTGCAACATAGTATTCATTATCCTTTAGTGAAATTGTTTTATGAAAGCCCAATGCATTATAATTCGAAACTGACATAAAACCGATATTTCTTTGTTGATCTGTTTTAAAAGCTGAATAATATGCATCATAACTTCCGTCTTTTGATAATGTAGCTTCAATAAATGAAATGTCTTCCTTTTCCGTTGTATTTTCTGGTAATGATATATATTGGAAGCTATAAGGAGATTTAGACTCTGCTACCTTATCTGTATTGTAATAAGAACTGTACAGTAAAATTGCACATAAAAACACTCCTAACAATAGGATAGTTAATAAGTAAATAAGCTGTGCATGAGAGCGTCCTTTTGCTTTTAAGTTTGAAATGTAAAGCATATTTGTTTTTTTTAAGTATGATGGTCGTTTTTGTAAGACACGAATTGAAAACAGAATTCCCTGCGTTATAATAAAATATATGGCCAATAGGGAACTTATAAAGAATAAAATATAAAATACCATTCCGTACGATTCAATCCAATTCATTTCTGACATAAGTGAAAATACTAAAAATCCACTCGTTATCATAGAAAGTAATAACTTCCATGGTGCAGGTTCTATTAACTTTTCTTGTGTTACATCTGCTTTTAAAAGATGAACAGCTTCTTCTTTGTTAATAAAACGTGTAATAAATTTAGAGACTAACAAGAATAGAATTGTAAATAGAACAATCGTTAATCCTACGGCTTGTACCGGTATATACATACCAAAGCTATTTGCATCTAAAACCGTTTTAGTAACCATTAAAAACAAAGGAGCAATTACAAGCCCCAACACAATCGCTGTGAAAATTGCTGCACCAGCAATAATCATATTTTCTCTGAACATCATTTTTCGTACTTGTTTCATAGATGCTCCAGTAATCATAAAAATACCAAGGTTTTTTGTTTTCTTTTTCAAGAACGAAAACATCGAATAGAAAATAAACAGAAACGAAAAAATGTAAACAATAAAACTCATAAGAATCATTCCGAGACTAAGTGTACTTCCTATCTGGATAACCTTAGCCATCGGATGAAATGCTATTATTGAAAATAAGAAAAATATTAAAATAGAAAATACACTGCTTAAAAAGTAAGAAATATATGTCCACTTGTCACGTAAAATGTTTTGAAAGACAATATGATTAAAACTCATACTGGCCACCACCTAAAAATGTAAGAGTGTCCATGATTTCCTGATAAAACTTCTTTTTATTATTTCCACGATACACTTCATTATAAAGAATCCCATCTTTTATAAAGATAACTCGATGTGCAAAACTTGCCACATAAGGATCATGTGTCACCATTAAAATTGCTGTGTTAAACGTCTTATTAATTGACTCAAACAAATTCATTACATCATTTACTGCTTTAGAATCCAAGTTACCTGTTGGCTCATCAGCCAACAATAATCCTGGTTCGTGAATAACAGCTCGAGCGATTGCCACACGCTGTTTTTGTCCACCTGAAATTTCAAATGTACGCTTTTTTAAAATTTCTTTAATCCCCAAAAACATTGCAACTTTCTCTAAACGTTTGTTCATCTCAACAGCTTCTACAGAATCAAGTACTAAAGGTAATAAAATATTTTCCTCTACTGTTAAGGTATGAACAAGATTAAAGTCTTGAAAGACAAAACCTAATTCTTTGCGTCGAAACTTTGCTAGTCCATCATCACTTAATTCATAAGGGTTTTTTGAATTGATTTTAACGGATCCAGTTGTGGGTTGATCAATTGTTGAAATACAATTAAGAAATGTTGTTTTGCCACTTCCCGAAGGTCCCATGACTGCAACAAATTCATTACTTTCTAATTTAAAATCAATACCCTTCAATGCTTTATAGACAATTTCTCCATTGTATTCTTTTTGAAGGTCTTTTACATCTAAAATAGTTTTTGACATTATGTTTCACTCCCTTGTATCTTACAGTATTGAATTATAAGTGGCTTTTTTATTTCTTAACATCTCTCAAAGTGACAGCAATATGACAAAATTGTCACATTTAAAACGGCTACCTTATTTAGCAGCCGTCTCAATATTGCCTGTAAATTCAATTGTAAATATTGTTTCATTATTGTTAGAGTATAAAAAGTATGGATGATTTAATGTAGTTAATATGCTTTTCACTATATAAAGACCGATACCAGTTGCTTCACCTTTTATACGCCCCTTTGTTCCTGTATAAAACAACTCAAATACACGCTTTATTTCACTTTCAGGTATTGTTTCTCCTTCATTTTTAATAAGTAATTTCTCATTTTCGTAAGAAATTATAATTGAAGAGTTTTTATCTCCATATTTGACAGCATTACTTAATAGCTGATATATAACCACCTTAATCCATTTCCGGTCTGAGTATAACAGTATGTGTTCTGGTATATTACTTTTAGGAAAAATTTCTTCCTCTATAAAATAGTCTCTTAAATCATTAATAACTTCCTGTACTACATGTTTTAAAAAAATACCTTCTATCTTTATATCAGCTAATAATTTGGTTGAACGGCTATATGTTAATAATTGATTTAATGAGAAATTGAGTTTATCGCATTCAATTTTTACCTTTTGCCATTCGACCATGGTACTTGGTTCTTTCCATTGATTTGATTGTATAAGTAATTGGATAACAGAAAGAGGGGTTTTCATTTGATGAACAGCATGAGAAATCATTAATTGCTGATCTTTTAAAGAATTCTTATAATCATCTTCTTTTGAAAGAAATAAAGATTGAACGTTTCTCATTTTCTTTGCATATGCTCGTTCAATCGGAGAAATCGGTTGGTAAATAGAGATATTATCAAAACTTATATCCGTTCTTTCAAGATGTTGGTACATTTTCTTGCGACATAAATAACGAAAAATAAGTAAAGTGACTAATAAAGAAAGAGCTAAAAAGATAAAATAAGCGTAATGATTTTCGAATCCATCTAATTGATGAATAATAATTGGCAGACTAATAAATGTAATAATATAAAGAATAATAAAGCTAATATGATCTTTTAAAAATAATTTCATATTAATCTCTCCGTTAACTGATATCCAATTCCTCGTATAGTATTTATTTCTAAATCAGAATTAATGCCTTCTAATTTCTTACGTAGTCTTGCAATATTTACTGTTAATGTATTTTCCTCAACAAATTCTTCCTCATCCCAAATAGCCGTGAGTAGTTGCTGCCTTGTTACAACATTAGGGTACGCTTCAAAAAACATTACAAAAAGTTGAAGTTCTTTTACCGTTAATGGTTCTTCTTTTTTTAAGGTATGCAGTCGCACGGTATCCATATTTAAAATGGTATTCCCTTGTTTTAAAATTCGAATGTGTTCATTCTTTGCATACTCTCCATAAACACGACGAATTTGTCCGTTTATTTTTGCAAGTACAACTCCTAATAAAAAAGGCTTTGTAATGAAATCATCAGCGCCATTTTCTATCCCATAAACTTGATCTGATTCATTCATACGAGCAGAAAGAATCACAATTGGACATTTTGATATTTGTCTTATTTTACGACACCAATAATAACCATCAAATGCAGGAAGAGTAACATCCATTATAACTAAATGGGGTTGAAATTCATGGAAATACTCAAGTACCTTTTGGAAATTTTCTACAACAAGACAGTGATAACCGTATTTTTCAAGATGATCTTTAAGTGTGCTTGCAATATTCATTTCATCTTCTACAATCAATAATTTATACATTTAATCCTCCTATATCATTAATGACACTGTTTTTAATCAATAAATAGTTATGTACTGCTATTTGATAATCCTATTATGTCATTGATATCATTACTATACTACATTTAAAAATTATCTAGTTTTACTCCCAAACATAAAAACACGATCTGCTACCTATGAATAAATACTTATTTAGTAATATAGAATAACCAACTT
Source organism: Bacillus cereus group sp. MYBK220-1 (assembly GCF_051916445.1). Taxonomy (NCBI): domain Bacteria; kingdom Bacillati; phylum Bacillota; class Bacilli; order Caryophanales; family Bacillaceae; genus Bacillus; species Bacillus cereus group sp. MYBK220-1. Next base: position 53,267 of record NZ_JBQAGQ010000007.1, read on the forward strand.
TTGAATTGGTAATGTTCAGTACATTCTTTTGCATGAATTGCGTTTAATCCATGAGGACATCCTGTATTAGAGCAAGTTTACTATCAGGAATGGAATCATATGTGCGTTTTCCACTTAACTCAAAAGATACAGTTGCATCAGAGTCACCGTGAATTATAAGATTTAATATAAATATAAAATTTACCAATATATATATAAACCAGTATTATAGTTTGATACTAATTTATTTGATTCTTTTATTTATGTGCTTGTTAATTTAGCATAGATGATAAAAAATAAGGTTAATTGTCCTATTATCACAATATTCGGCACTACTATAATTAAATTAATAACAAAAAAGACTGCTAAAATTCCTAAAAACAAGCATAAATGATAAATGTTCAAGCGGTGTTGTTCAAACCTGTATTGATGAAAAACAATTGTAGTTGACAGAAAATAGAGCAATACAGAACCAAAAACAAAATATAAGATAAAAGAATAATAGACCTCATGTAAAAATAATAATCTAATGGATGCTGCAACCATACTCAAAGACATTAAAATAAATAGATGACCGTAAATAATAATTTGACCAGAAGTTTGTCTTGACTTGTCGAGTTTCTTCTCCATGTTATCGAAATATTGCCACCACATCGAAATAATGAGGATAAATGAAATGATCGCAAAGCTTATTGAATCCCAATTTCCTTGTTTAGGTTGAATGACCACAAGAGTGCTTACAAGAGCTTCCCCAAAGAGAATGATGGAGAATAGACCAAATCTCTCTAACAAGTGGGCTGTATTTGTAGGAACCTTTTCTAAACACTTCCTTCCAAGCAGTGGGACAATAATATCGATAAGAATCCCAAAATATAACACAGCATATCGAATCCAAGAATCAAAAAAGACGGATAATAATGAAATAACGATTCCAATCCAAAAATATCTTCCTAAAAAGAGTGCAGCTTTTTTTCGATCCCCCTCTTCTATACGCTGGACAACAAGATATTGAATTGCAGTCACGACCCTTAAGCCAATATAGCCAATTAAAAAAGAAAGATAATAAGGATCAAAATCAGCTGATAAGCTTGATGTCATTATTAGGACAAAAAACATTTGCAGGATCAAAAAAATTCTTTGATGAAATAAATCTTTTCCAAACCGGTTAACAAAGATGGTTTGCCCTACCCAAGCCCACCAGATTGGAATAAAAATTAAGACAAATTTTACTAAATACTCTGCATGGATTTGACCATCTTCAACATGAAGTAAAACATGAGTCGCAGCCGTCACTGCCGCCACAAATAACAAATCATAAAAGAGTTCTAACCACGTCACTTTCTTTTCTTCCATTTCTGCACTCCCTCCTTATAGTTAATAGTATGCTAAAAATATATAGTAATTGGAAGAGAAAATAATATAGACATAAACCATCTCTCCTCATTATTTTATTCAACATAATCCCCTGGAACGTCAGTGTTACATTTTATATAGTTGACTACCCTTGAAATTTTAATATTAAAATACAATACTTTTAGGCCATTTAGTTTTTCTCCTATTTTATCCGCTACGATTCTATCTCCACCATATAGGGGGCACCCTACATGCCCATCAACTTAAGAAATTTTAATACCTTTAAGTACAAAAAAGCGTTTTCATTTCTAAACAGGATAGATTAAAAATGATAACGTTTTTTATTGTATGGATACTAGCTTATATTAGTCTTTCTGGTGCTGTGATGGTATATCATACTAATTAATAAAATGAAATAGAGGCCTTAACAATACAAGGATCCCTTTAAATTAGAGATTCTGTAACTCAATTAGACCTAATTCTAGATCTAAATCTTTTTGTCTCTTTTTTTAAAACGTTTTCTGCCTGAAGCCCATTGCCATCAAGCTAACAAAACAAAATCCCCCCAGAACGAAATTTTTGCCTTTTATAGCAACGAAGCTGTTTAATGGAAATAAAGTTCTTTTTTATATTATAAAGTTACATAAAAATGAAAGTTGATATTCTCAAATACGAGGGTATCAACTTTTTCCATATAAAGGTATAACATTTGAGATAGAGTTATTCAACAAACGGGGAGAATTAATAGGCGGACATTATGGGGTTATTTGAAGAACGATTTAAAAAACAAGTAAAATGCTATGAATTATCTGAAGAACAGTTACAATTTACAGGTACACCAAAGAAATGTACACTCATTATAAAATATTTATAGACTAAAAAGAGGCTTTTTATGTTACATGATGATCCAAAAAGTATACATTTGCAGCCGGCATCCATCTTTGGATAATTGGCTCTTGATTTCCTGTTCCCTGACGTCCCATCACTTCTATTTCATACTTCTCTAACTAGAATTTAGAAGTCTTTAAAAACTTGAAATCTGCAACAAAAGCTTAATACAATTCCTAAATAATTTTTAAATCTCAGATAATTAAATTTTAGCAGTCAGTATCCTGACTGCTAAAATTTTACTATAGAACTATTTTTCTGTGGCAAAATAAAGTAAGGCTATGGTCGGAAAAGCGATTCCTATCCATAATGTTAGATTCCATCCTCCTAAGGCATATGCCCATCCTCCAATAAAGGATCCAACAGCACCTCCTAAAAAGAAAATAGCCATAAATAGCCCATTTAATCGACTACGAATTTCTGGACTCAACGAGAAAATTAAACGTTGGCTAAGCACAAGGTTTGCAGATACTCCCATATCCAACAGAATTGCAGCAATTACTAAAACAGCTATTCCGATGGGCGAACTACTTTGAATAATAAGTGGTAGTAATAAAGAAATAATAGCAACAGTGAGAGCTATCCCAGTGGCAGGTCGTGTCCAGCCAAGATCAGCTAGACGACCACCTATTGGAGCGGCTATTGCACCTGTAATTCCGACAAGTGCATATAATGCTATGGCAGTCTGAGAAAAATGAAAAGCAGGACTAGATAATAATAATGGAACAGTGGTCCAGAATAAGCTGAAAGCCCCAAATACACAAGCATGATAAATGGCACGACGGCGTAAAATTGGAGTAGTTCGTAGTAGTTTCCACATTGAACTAAGTAAGGCGGTATAATTTGTTTTTTCCGTTGGTTTCCTAGTAGGGAGTACCTTCGATAATACAAACGACAAGACAATGATTATAGTAGCAGATAAAGCAAATATTGAATTCCATCCCCAGATATCAGCTACTAAACTAGATATCGGACGCGCAAGCATAATACCTAATAACAGGCCACTCATAACATTACCAACTACACGACCGCGTGCATCTTCCGATGAAAGGTATGATACAAAAGGTACGAGCACTTGCGCTGCGACCGACCCCAGTCCGATAAAGAATGAAGCTACTAATAACATGATTGCGCTCTTTACAAAAACTGTGGCAGTTAGAGCAACTGCACTTAGTAATAACAATATAATTATCAATTTTTTATTCTCAACAATATCCCCCAATGGTACAAGAAATAGTAAGCCAACAACATATCCAATCTGGGTTAGCGTTACAATTAATCCAGCACTACTATTAGAAAGACCAATTACATTACTAATTAATCCAATTAAAGGCTGCGCATAATAAAGATTAGCTACGATGATACCACATGCGGTTGCCAGAAGAATGATTAAACCCGATGAAATTTCCTTATCACTTGCTTTATTTTTAACATTAGACATAACTATTTCCCCCCATACTTTTATTTCAGAATTACCTTGGTGTATTTTGTAACTTAGATAAAGACATGGCCATTACAAGATTCCTTAACAATTAATAAACTAAACGTTCAGTTTATTAATTAACTAAAATATATACTAAACGTTCAGTTTTGTAAATAGGCTATTTTATTTTTTGTTCATATTAAGTATACTAAACGTATAGTTTATGATTCTTGGAAGGAATGATTAATGTGCAAGGTAAAAGAGGTAGACCACGTAATGTCGAAACCCAAAAAGCTATCCTTTCTGCATCTTATGAGTTATTACTGGAAAGTGGCTTTAAAGCAGTCACAGTCGATAAAATTGCAGACCGTGCTAAAGTTAGTAAAGCTACGATTTATAAATGGTGGCCTAATAAGGCTGCTGTAGTAATGGATGGTTTTCTTTTTGCTGCCGCAGCTAGATTGCCTATACCTGACACAGGTTCAGCATTGAATGATATTTTAATTCATGCTACAAGTTTAACCAAATTTTTGATAAGTCGGGAAGGGACTATTATTACTGAGTTAGTTGGCGAAGGACAATTTGATTCAAAGCTGGCAGAGGAATATCGTACTCGATATTTCCAGCCACGTCGCCTGCAAGCAAGGCAACTCCTGGAGAAGGGAATTAAAAGAGGCGAATTAAAAGAAAATCTCGATGTTGACTTAAGTATCGATCTCATTTATGGACCAATTTTTTATCGGTTGCTAGTAACCGGTGAAAAGTTGGATGATTCCTATGTGCATGACTTGGTAATAAATGCATTTGAAGGAATACGCTTGAATTGATTAATATTAAAATAAAGATTTAGAATTTCTACTGTCTCTTATGCGAAGGCATTTTATATTAACTTGGTAAATAAAGTATTTAATTTTTAAAAACTGATGTATATGGAGTGGTCTCCCAATACATCAGTTTAAGAATTAAGGGGATGTTAAAAATAATCAAGATAATTACTCTAAATATAACGTCATGCAAATAATTTTCGTTATGGGGTAATTCTGAATTCTTAAGTTGATGGGCATGGGGTAGCACCACATTACCATCAAGCTAAGAAATGCAATTACCTCAAAACGAAAAAAAATGAGCATTTTGTTACAAGTGACTACAAAATTTCGTTCTAGGGGTACTATAAAATTTTAGCTTGATAGTGCTGTGGTGATACCCCTTATTACAGAAGCGTTATAAAGAGGTTTAATCGGATGGCAATGAAGCGATAAAGAATAATTGTATTGGGAATTGTGCCGTCAGTTTTACTGATAGCCTTTTTAAATAGTTTCATTACCTGTTCTGCTTTGCTATCTACGTGTTCCAGCATACATTATTTTGTTCTTCTAATGCTTCTGAGAGTAATTGCAGAGCATCCCAGTAATTATCCATTGCCTGTTTTATCTTTTCTTGCTCGAAGCCAATTCAGCTTCCACCTACTCACTGGGCTGTGACCCTTCACGCTCCTTGAGGAAAGAGTCTTCTTGGCTAAAATGATAAAGTAGTAAACATTCATCCAAAATGGGCTATAGAAAGAAGGGTTTCTTCACTACATAGAAGGAGCCTTTTTATCTTTCAGAATATTGATATTGTTAAAAATTCTCATATATATTATTATAAATAATGGTATATTAGTAAATTTTAGTATTACTTCTTTTCAGCTTGTAAACTATGATACTTGGAGGCGTTGTTGTGCGTAGAAAATGGAAGCTTGGACTAATGAGTACTCTTCTTGCATGTACCACCTTTACATCTGTAGCATTCGCGGCAGAAAAACCAGTCGATCAACCCAAATGGGAGGAATGGTTAAACGGTCATGCAAAAAAATTAAATGAACCAACTTCCCAAACAACAGAGGATTTATCATTTCTTAAAGGGGCCGTACAGGACAAGCGTATAGTTGTACTTGGAGAAAGTACGCATGGTGCAAAGGAAATGAATCAATCCAAAATTCGTATAATTAAGTACTTACATGAGCAAATGGGCTATGATGTGATTGCATTTGAAACAGGGCTTGGGGAAGCAGCAGCTGTTCAGCAAAATATTGATCACTTAACTGCTACAGAAGCGATGAAACAATCTTTATACCCTGTATGGCAAACTGAGGAACTTGAACAATTATTTATCTATATGAAAGAACAAAAAGAAAAAGGAAATCCACTCACATTAGCTGGTTTTGATATGAATTTGTTTTATAATTCTTCATTCCGCTCCTATGCAAAAGAATGGTTGCAAAAAGTAAGTCCTGAAGTCGCGAGTGAATTTGATGCAGTAGTGTCAGAGTTGATTGGACTGGATAGGTATTACAGTAAATATGAAGGTACGTATCCTTATAATCAATTTAAAATGGAAATACAGCCCGTAATTAACAAGTTTGAAAAGGTTAGAACATTTATTCAGCATCATAAATCTGAATTGAATCAAGTTGCACCACATCCTACGTATGATGTGAATTTCTTAGAGAAATCAATCAGTATACGCATTGATGCGATTAAAACGCATTTAGATGCTGATATGAAAGTCAGAGGTGGCATCTCCTCACCTAACCTGACAGACTATTCTTTTTATATCCGAGATCAAAAAATGGCACAAAACTTAGCGTGGCTCACTGAAATGAAATATAAAAACAAAAAAATCATTGTATGGGGACATAATTATCATATTCGAAAACAAAATTCGAAAATGATATTAGACTTCATGAAGGTGCAAAAATACAATTATGTAGCCCCTAATATGATGGATTATCTTCCGCAACGCATTAAAGACCAAATGTACACGATTGGCGTATTTTCGTATAGTGGAAGCAGTTGGGATGATGGCAATAAAGATGTTATTCTTGTACATAACGAACATGAAGAACAAAGCGTTGAAAAAATCATCAGCACGGTGGGAAGTCCCCATGTTTTCGTTAACTTAAAAGGAGAAAGTAACCGACCAGAAACTTCATGGATGTTTACTCCTACTGCAGCAAGTTATTGGGGAAATAAAAAAAATGAAGAAATCATGATTCCGACAGAACAATATGATGGCATTCTCTGGTTAGAAAAAACATCACCTTCTGTATTAAAGTAAAAAATAAGAGCCTCCCATAAAGAATGGAGGCTCTTTTCTATTCATATTCCTTTGTTCAAATACTCGAGAAATAATTAAACAAAAATCATGCATATGGTTAAACATCCAAAATTAAGGGATTAGGCTCTCTTTCATAGTGGCTTGTACATCTCTTATCATCTTTTGGAATGAAAAAACCTTTCCCCACTCCATCAATCGCAAATCACATGCTGCTTGCGTCAACGCTTCACATTCCAATGAAGAAACCTCTATGATTCCCCTTTTATAAAAAGGGATTAAAAAGTAAAAAGAAGCATAGGTAATAGAAAATAACAGGTGCTTGGTATCAACCACGCTAACAGAAAGCCTTGTAAAGATTTTAAACATATGGCTAGAATTAATAAAGTAATATGGCCAAAAGAATAGTCTTTTCAAAAGAAAGATGTAGATTAAATAGATGGAATTTAGACATATAGGTCATAAAAAAACAGATCATTCCGATAGAGAAAATTACCCCTACTATGATTTGTACCCCCACCCAATACTCCTCTCTTATTTTTTCATTTTCATTACCTAACTTCCTAAAAAAACAGTTCTTTCTTCTTTATACAAAACACCGCAAGAAACACTTTTTACAAAGTGTCCTGCGGTGTTCATCATGATACACAGTTGACAAGAATACGCGAAGCAGCGACCTTGGAAATATGAAAACTCGCAAGGACATGGAAACAAACAGGCACCCACTTTAACTAGTAGTAATTTGTGCGGCACCCATGTTAATAATTCTTCTGGTAATCGGTATGTAATGGAGCCGTGTTGCCCTTTTATAATGACGTAGAAATTGCGAAATTTTTCTTGCATGCCAATCCCAATTACTTGATACAATTTGCCGCGCTGACTTGGAAACAATATATTTGGAATGTCTAATAGTTCAATTTCATGAAAAGAATGACATAATCTCGCATCAATTGCAAATATCACTACACCCACCCCCAGCTATACATAAAACATAATTAGTATACCAATAGGGTCTATGTTACGCATAGAAATCCTTTTTTCTCCCTAGACTTAACTATAAAAATAAAAAAAGAAAACACAAGTTGTGTTCCCTCTTCACTATCTGTTTTCTAAAATTTCAATTTCAAAGATTCTAACTGCTGAATGGAGCCGATTCCTGGTAAATAGGCACCTTCATCTTTCAGCAGAGATAAGAATACTTCCGTTTCTACAAGTGAAGGCTGGTTACGCATACCAAATAATAGTACTTTTCCCCTATTGCTCAAGTGTCGCGGAGTATGCATGGAAATCGTAAGGTTGTTTATGCAAGTACTCGCTCCTGTTCTTAGACATTTTCGGTAATGATAGTAACGGATGTTTTCACCTTTATTCGCATGCCCGCTGGCCTTTCTTTGCATCACAGTAAAATAATGATAGTTCCCTATTCTTCCCTCGTTTATAAATGAATACTTCATTTTGCCATTTCCTTTACGTCATGTAGTTTGTCTAACAATGATTGTAGGTAGAGAGATTACAAATATAGATTTCCATTATTATAGCCAAGTAAAGATGATAGGGAGACAATTACAAGAAATTTCAGGTCCTGATTGGTCCCTACCTGCCTTTTGGCATTTCATATAGACCTCGAGTAAAGATATATTATTTTTCTTGCCGCAACCTTGCATTAATTCATCATTCTTTACTATTGCGCATGATAGTCATGTCGGGGTTTACCGTACCCATCAAATTAATTAAAATAGGTACACTAAAATGATTAGAGACCTTAATTTATTTATACAGGTTAGAAATATCAGGCTATTTTTAAAGACTTTAGAATTATTGAATAAACAGTAAGAAATGGATTAATCCAGTATTTTATTCTTCACTAATAAAAGGAGCAATTATTTTTTTTTCATAAGAAGATAGCACGATATTCGTTGAAGGCGTACCATATTGCATTGTATCATCAATAAATTGCTCTAAACTTTCTACAGAATATGTTGCTATTTTGACAATATAGCTAATTTCCCCTGCTACTCTGTAACATTCAAGTACATCTGGATGGTTATAGCAAAAGTTAGCTAATGATTTACAATCCTTTGTCTTAAACAAAATAAGTGCAGAAATTGGGCGATTCAATTTTTTTAGAGAAACATGTGCATGATATCCTTCAATAATTTGCTGTTCCTCTAACTTCCGTACGCGCTCAGTTACTGATGGAGAAGATAAGTGAACGGATTCTGCTAAATCCTTCATTGAAATTTTTGCATTTGACTGTAATAATTCCAAGATTTTTTTATCAATCTGATCCATAAATTATCCAACCTTTTTTTATAAACTAGAATAAATGAAATTCTTTATATAATAAAGCTAAACAATCAAATTTCCTTATTCAACTTATATATCAGCCTACTATCTTTATATAAAATTAGGATAGAAGGAGGCGATTTTCAATATGAAAAAGATTTGTTTATTATTAGCGGACGGATTTGAAGCAGTGGAAGCGAGTGTATTTACTGACGTACTAGGTTGGAATAAATGGGAGGGTGATGGGTCCACCGAGGTCGTAACAGTTGGTCTTCGAAATAAATTGACCTGTACCTGGAATTTTACTGTCATACCAGAAAAAACGATTGATGAAATTCAATTAGACGAGTTTGATGCATTAGCTATTCCAGGAGGATTTGAAGAAGCTGGTTTTTATCGGGATGCATACAGTAATGAATTCTTACATGTAATTCAACATTTTCATGCCAAACAGAAGCCAATTGCCAGTATATGTGTAGCATCCTTAGTACTCGGTAAAAGCGGAATCCTTATAAATAAAAAAGCAACCACATACAGTCATCCAACGAGTAAACGAAAAGAGCAATTAAAGAATTTTGGTGCGATCGTACAAAATGATTTAATTGTTCATGATGGAAATATTATTACATCTTCAAATCCAGGTACAGCTTTTGATGTTGCCTTTTTATTACTTGAAATACTAACATCTAAACAGAACGCTACACATGTAAAGGATCTTATGGGATTTTAGGAATAGCTCATCAATAAATGGGTAATTTGTAAATTTTTGAAGTTTATCATTAGTTATGTGGTAAACATCTATGCTCTAGTTCTATGTGTCGAACCAATGGGAAGTCTATCTTCAAATTCACTACATAAGCAATTATAATAGTATATAGTTTACATATTAGAATATCTAGTAGCAAAAGGAGACATACAATTCATGTTAGACACGATTTATACACCACTTATTTTAGGTATAGTCTTTCTACTTTTATATTTTACAGGAAAAAGAGATGATAGAATGATACTCTTCTTATCTTTCATTTTCCTGATCGATTTCGTGAGCCGTGCCATTGAAGAATCTAGTTTTAGAGGTACAAATGTAGATGCATTTTGGAAATTACTGCATATTATACTGACATTTATCTTATGTGTACTTGTATTCCGTGATTTCCAAAAATCGTGGAAGAAGCGGAAAGAAGCGAAGAAGAAGATATAAAGCGTTGATGTATCTAAAAAGAGAAAGGTATTCCATCCAAAAATATGGAATACCTTTTTTCTGTTACGAATGTGTTTCTATTTTTTGGAACCATACACCGTAAGAAACCCCAGAAAATGCATAATATCTGCATGTATAATATTTTTAAACACTGTCAGCTGCTCCCCCGTAAAGGGGTACAGTTCCCTAAATGCAATTAATTTCGGGTATTTGTCTTTTTAAATTACCTCATGTAATTGCTGTATTTGTTTTTGTGAATAACGTTGTTTTACTCCTCTATTCCCTTCTGTTCTAGCGTTCTCCCAAGTCGCATCATCCATGACAATAATAAAGTTATCAGGATCATCGTATAGTGCAACTTCGCAGACTTCTAAAATAAGAGCAAAGCCTAGCTTTTCTTGAAATAAGAACTCTAGGTACATTTTTATTTCCACCGCATTGCCTGTATGAATGATTTTATTGTTTTTCACAATATCAACTATCATTTACATCTTGTATCCCCCTATCTAAGATGAGTTCCATTACAGGATTTCCTGAAAATCAGAAGCATGTACATACTGTTCTAGTTCTTCTACATACACATTTCCAAATCCATACGGTGCTTTGTCAACAAATGTAAAGACAACGCCATCACACTTTCTTTTTAATTTATCTCCTGGTTGTAAAATCAGTTTTTCTCTATAGGTATCTATCTTCTTTAAATAGGACAAAAAGGTTTCATACTCTTCTTTTGTTAATACCTCTAGTGCATATGTTTTAATTTGCTCTAAATTCATACCTCCCACCTCTTTTTATTGGTTTCTATTAACTTGTAAAATACAGACCAATGTACTGACAGGCACGGTCAAACGAGGCGTCATCAAAAAATATAGCGATGCGTATAATACTGCCTGATTTGTGATAATAGATGACATATGGGTAGTGATGGGGATTGAATTCATCCACGTAACAACCATAAAATTCTTTTGTTGAAGAAAACGATTCACACTCTGTTAACCACATATTTTCCATCGGAACACCTTATTCAAATAGCTTCTCTACTTTTTTGCTTTCATAGTATGAAATACAGTCTTTTTGCATCCTGTCTCCTACTTTCTATTTTTTGTTATTATACGTAGAAGTTGCGTAGGATTAAAAAAAATACATACTTCGTACACCATACCGATTTTCCATTTCCAAAAGGATTCCTAACATAAAAAGGAAAAATAAGGATGTCAATGTACGTATAGGAGGACCATGTATGAACAAAACAGCTTCCAAGTCTGGGCTATTTGCAGGTGTGGGTTCTATTATTCTATGGATTTTCTTAGTTTACTATAATCCGTATGCCGAGATTACGAGACGTGCTTCGTTCTATATCTCGGTCATTACATTACTCCTCCCCGCTACTTTCGCGATTGCGGGAACGTTTTGGGGGAAGAAATCTCTTATGTTTCTTGCATTCCTTTGGTCTTTACCAGCTAGTTTATATTTCGTATTAACACCTAGTATATTCATTTTATTTGGACTGACATGTTTTACGTATTTCTTTAGTTACCTGCAATTGCGGGATCAATACGCTTATTCGTAAATAAGCTGTAGCACCGAGCTTTGTAATGAGAAAAGAAGCCACAGCGATTCACTGTGGCTTCTTCTTTATCCTTCTAAATATCCAGTAGCGCTTAATGCCTGTAAATATTCTTGAAAGAGCGGGTTATCTAGGTTACAATCTTCTTTTTCTAATCCCATAAGAACAGTAAGTTTTTGATACATTTTCTCAGAATGTCCTAAAAGGTTGAAGTAATTAACGAATGTTCCATCAGTACTTGCTAAAAAGATAACCACTAACTTACCTGTTTGAATTTGTTGATTGTAAAGATCTTGCTCATCATAATGTGTAGACTCGTCAGATTGATAGAGTCGCGTCATCTCGGCAAAATTACCCTTTTCCTCAACACTAAACAATTGCGATAAGATATCATGTTTGTCGATCTTGTAACACTTTACGATTTCATCAAAATTCGTATCTGGGTCATGTATCATAGAGCCGATTGTACTCTTATCTATTTCTGTAACCTTATACTCATCCTTCAAAATAGAGTCAATTTCATTAATTGAAAATTTGTTTGGGATGTTACGCATTGTATATTTTTCATACAGTTTATTTAACATAAGTTACTCCTTCTTAGTAGAATGAATGACCGCCAGTACGATTATGGATATGGAAGTGGAAATAGTAACCTTCCGCCGAAGTTTTTCCTTTATCACGTTCAGGTCCAATTGGTGTTCTACCATTACCAGCATCTTTTGCAACCGTTGCAGCTAATGCATACGTTTTTGACCAAACATTATTGTTCTTTTTATCACTTGATTTTAATCTTGAAACTGCAGTTGCTTTAGAAATCGGTCCCCCAATATATAAATCTCCCTTTGTTAAAACAGCAGCATAATGATTATGATTTTTCTTTCGTAATTGTGCAGCAACTTTTCCTACTGCTGTATATGTTGCACCTGCAATTACTACAGCAGCACCAATCGCGATTAAATGAGAAACAAGTCCTTGACCAATTACACCTGCAATCGGTAGTAAAAAGGCTACAGAAGCACGTGCTTCCGTGGAGTCCACTTCAAAAGATTCATTTGTTTTTACATCAGTAAACGTCGCTTTAAATACGTCCTCTGTCGCTTCTTCTACATCTACTCTATATTCTTTTTCTACTTCATTTCCGTTTGCATCTGTTTCCATCGACTTCACAGTAAATGCGTTATCCGATTTATCCCATGCAGCTGAAACGATAGCATCTCCTTCAACTGTTTCTACTTCCGTTTGTACTTCTACTTTTTCACTATTATTCTCAAGTACTTCAATATTTTCGTCTTGGATCAATTCTTCTGCAATTGCTTTACCGTTTGGCAGGATGCCAATACTTAATACAAAGATTAACATTAATGATACTATCTTTTTAAACATAATTCTCCACCTTATTATAATTTTATAAACCCTTTTCCAAATTGATTACTACTTCCAATTTCCACAGCATTTTTTTCTAAAATCTTATAAACTTCATTAGGAACATTCTTTTTGTTTGATGACAGTTTAAATGTTCCCTTATTTGCGAGAATTAAAGATACAATGCCCGTTACGTGGGCAGATGCTAGAGAGGTACCATTTTCAATGGAATACTCATTAGAAATGGTAGTCGTTATAACGTTTACACCTGGAGCTGCAAAATCAATTTTCCCATTTTCCGCAGCAAAGCTTGCGGCTTTGTAGGCATGATCGACTGCTGTTACGGATATGACCTCGTCATAATTTGCTGGATATTCAACTTTTCCGCCATAATTATTACCAGCAGATGCAACTACAACAATCCCTTTTTGAAGCGCTTTCTCAATTATCCTCTCCAGGTCTTGATGATTGGAAGACATACCGAAACTAATGTTTAAAACCTCAACGTTATTTTCAATGGCCCAATTAATACCTTGAACCAAATGTTCGATTTTCCCTATTCCGTTATCATCGAGTACCTTCACATCATACAGCTCTGCTACGGATGATGCGATACCAGTTATCCCAATACTATTATGATTGGCTGCTATAATACCTGCTACAGTTGTCCCATGACCTAAAGTATCGATAACTGGTTGGTGCGGCTCTATTGCATTGTATTCTTTTGTAACAAGATTTTTTAAATCGTCATGTTGTTTCTCTATTCCACTGTCTAATACTGCAATCTTTACTTTATGATCTGTCTTAAATTCATAATATTCAGGACATAAATTTGATAATGACCATGATTTTACTTGCTCCTTCTTACTTTTTTCCAATATAGCAAGGGTATCTGGCTCTTTTGTCTTTACCAATTCTGGACGGGAAAAGAAAAAGAAATAGATGAAACTGATCGCAATCACACAGACTATTAAAATCAAAGAATACATAAACTTATTCTTAATTTCTAACACCTCCTTCTCTAAAACGAATTCTAATATATAAATATATTACTAACAATACTATTTTTTACAGTATTTTCTTGTTATAATGATGCTAAGGTTACTGCAGTACTTCACTTAGTAACCTATTCATGAAATGAATTTGATTGGTATAAATGTTAAATATTGAATGATATTCCAATGAAAAATTGTCAATAATTGTTCTATAGTATTATGTTAAGGAGAAAGGTCCCCTCAAATAAAAAAGGACCGTTCCCCAATAGAGAATAATCCAAAATAAGTAAAATTATTATTGCTGTAGAAATGCATCAATTTCTTCTTTTTATACCCTCCAAACGCCAAATAAAAAAGATACCTACTGTAACAAGTGCAAGTTTCCAGTTAAAGTGATTTTCTTTCTCTTCATCTTTTAACTTATCTATCTTTTTTATAAGTGTTTATCAGCCTTCCGTTGTTGTAGTCACTGTTTCATTCGTAAAAATAATACATTAGTATTATTTTCCGTACCTTATTCGTATTCGTATTCATCATGCAAGCGACATTCACAATGTCGCTTACTGCTATGATTTTACGCTTCTTGTAATTTTTCAAATGTAGAAATATTAGTTCCATCATTGGTACAGATACGGAATGTTGTTACCTTCAGTGCCTGCTTCTCTTGATGGGGCATAAATAAGTAATCCTGTAATGATCCTTTAAAGACCTGAACCCCGTTCGAGTATGCGATAACAGTTTTGTCAAAATTTAACGATGTAAGTGTAGAAAGTAAGTTTTTCACTTTATTTGTTCACTCCTGTTTTCCATTCAGATTTTGTAATGGTCCCGTCAAAGTTGTATGTAATCTCTAATTGGTTATATCCACTCTTATAGATATGCTTCGTACTCGTTCCATTCGGCTCGGTAACATCTGTCCAAGGTAGGTTACTATCATCTATCTCACGAAAGTTTACACCTTCCTTAGCTACTTGTAACATATCCTTACTAGCCCATCTTGAAAGTTTCGGCTTAATTAGTTCTTTGTATGTCTCCTGCGCTTCTGAACTTCCTAAAGAATTGAGATTCGCATATGCTTTCTTTTCTCGCGCTGCATATTGCTCCTCTTTAAGTGTTTCTTCTTCAGATTTCTCTGGCTCCGTATCTTGAATCGGCGTCTCTTCCTCTTTCTCAACAGGATTTTCTTCAGCGTGATCAACTTCTACAGGTTCCTCCTCAGGTGGATTCTCTATCGCATACAGCTTAGCCTGCAGCTTGTCGTAATCCCTTGCTAGGTCATCATACTTTTCGGCTAATTTTACTGACTCCTCTTGATAAAGCTCTACTTGTGACGATAATCTATCTTTTTTTTCGTTATAACAAGATGTCAGACCGAAGAATAGGAAAACTACTGCCCCATACTTTGCAACAGTCTTTCCTTTAATAGATTGTACTTTCTTAGCAATTGTGGATTTCTCTGATTTCATAATTTGTAATCTCTCCCTCTAGTTACTTGATTATCTATTTATAATGATTTAGTTACATTTAAAATTTTACATGACTAGACATCAGATGTCCAGTTGACTATACTAGACAATTAGTCATTTTTTTTATTTAAGGGAGCTCCTGTTACGATCCTTGGCACTTCGAATCGTATCACTGATCTAATAAAGCTTTATTCCATTCGCGTTACTAATCCAAGGAACGGAAAACAGTTCGATTTAGAGGATGCAGTAATGGAATCAAACTTATATTCTGAAAACGAAAAAGAAGAACAACAAAGAAAAGATGATGAATTTCTAAAAATGTTAAAATATGTAGAAAAACGTAGAAAAGAATTATACCTTGGATAAATGTATGCCCCACTTCCTTATAAAGGAGTGGGGCATGTTTTCATGCTTCTTTATGATAGTCTTCTATAAGTTTATTGATACAAGATAAGCAAGCGGTAGATCCAGCAACGGGATGTTCTTCATGACAAATGGAGCACCACATCCATGCGTCACCTCCAGTTTCACCATTACAGTTTGTTGTGAGTCCCTCTTTACTTGTTCGTTCATGGTTTCTTGTTGTTCGTATAAGGCGGTGCACAACCCGCTCTGGTTTTATGTAATCTATTGGCTGTGAATCCCCTCTTAAGTATAAAGGATGTCTCGGAAACCCATCCCTAGTTTTCCCTAGGCAGTGTAAATGATAACCTCTGAATAACTCATAAATATCTTTATGCCGATTGTGATATTTACAATTTTCTCCCCAAGCTGCAATCACCATATCTGCTCGGTTTAAAGCACGAATCACATGATTTTCATTTTCAGGGCCAATTGCATCTTCTTTACTTACTTGAAGCAAATCCTTACGTTTTGTGGCAATATACGCGAACAAATTTACAATTTCCAAGGAACCATAACCAAGACGCTTCGCAATATTTAAACAACGTCTGGAAGTCGCATCTTCACTATCTTGATTCGCTGAACTCGGATTTAACATAATAAACAGTACACGTTCTTTATGTGGGTCCCAAATACGTTCTAACGAATAACGATACGTTTTAGAATCATCCAAAAAAGCCATGCTCTCCATTTGTTCTCCCCCTTTGAACCTATCATACTAAAATATGCTTTTCACTACAAAACATGAAAAAGTAGAATGAAAACATGTACTCTACTTCTAATTTCAATCGTCTGAACAGGATTCAAAACTGCGGCCCTCCCTACTATGGTTTTCGATAGCAGTAGGACATCATTCGAAAATTAATCGAAAAACCTATAAAAATGCTCATTCTACAATTATCCTTGAGAAGTTAGCTCGTTTTGGAGTGTTAGAAAATTCTTAGGTTGATAGCAATGTGGTGTTACCCCAAATAGATAAAATTCCATTCTATCCAAGATTAGGAGATTACTTGCAAGAGTCTTGGGAGTATTGCAATCGTGCTGTGTTATAATTCTAAAGTACTAGCATTTCAAGTAGGACTTATAGATGTCGGTTTGACATATGAAATGTAAAATCAATCTGTTATTTTGAGGGTTCAGGCTACCATTATTTAAACTAACATTCACACTAAAAGAAGTACAAGGAGGAAGGTATATCTATTAAAATAGTGAGGTATACCAAATTAGAAATGAACATTAAATTTAATAAAAAAGTAGCAGCATTCACGGCAGGATTAACGGTGTTATCTTCACCATTGGTATCGTTCGCAGAGGAACAACAATTAGTAAACAATAAGCAACCTACAAACGTTCAGGAACAAAGTAAAACAACATCAGATGAACAGGCTTTAAAAAGTATTGAAGCTAGTTTTGAAGAGGTAGACGGACGTGGTGGAGGTACTGTCGACAATAAGAAAGTAGATAGTCTTCAACGCTCAGAAGGTATTCATGAAGAAACAGGTACACTAACTGTTCCTAACAATTCAAACAGAACAAAACGTAGTCTGTCTCCTATATCACCTAGCACCTCTAGTACAATAAATGGTGTTCCATTCACTGAATGGATTGTTCCAGCAGGTAACGATAATATTCGTCCTCAAAACTACATGAGTCCAAAGTATATTACAATTCATGAGACTGATAATACAAGTGTAGGAGCAGGGGCTAGAAACCACGCTCAATACCTGTATAACCAAGCAGTAGGGAACACAGACCGAGCTGCATCGTGGCATTTTACAGTAGACGATAAAGAGATTTATCAACATCTACCATTAAACGAGAACGGATGGCACGCAGGAGACGGTGATGGTCCAGGTAATAGAGAATCTATTGCAATTGAAATCGCAGTTAACAGTGACGGTAACTATAGTAAAGCAGTAGATAATGCTAAGAAACTTGTAGCTTATTTAATGAAAGAAACTGGTGTACCGTTAAATAACATTGTAAAACACCAAAGATGGAGTGGTAAAATCTGTCCTGCTAATATGATTAATAATGGACAATGGGATGCATTCGTAAATGGCGTTAGTGGGTATTATAATAATCTTTATCAACCAAAAGATGACATTACTGGAGGTTGGTATGAAGAAGCTATTCGAGAGTTAAATAGAAGAGGTATTATGATAGGGGAAGGAAACGGAGTTTTCGCACCTAATAGAGCGATAACAAGAGCCGAATTTGCTCAATTAATCTCTAAATCTCTAAACCTGCCAGCTGGAGATGCTTCATTTAAAGACCTGAACGATGCAAATTCAACTTTACGGGATGGTATTAAACGTACTGCAAGTGCAGGTATCATTCAAGGTAGAGGAGATGGTTATTTTGACCCAAACACACCTATTACAAGAGAAGAATCAGCAATTATTGTAAACAAGGCTTTACAGTATAAAGATATATGGGGACCAGTTGTAAACCTACCATTCTCAGACAAAGACCAAATTATTTATAAAGAAGACGTACAAAGACTGTATGGCCTAGGTATTGTAAAAGGTAAGGGTGACAATCAATACGACCCTAAAGGAACAACAACTCGTGGTGAAACAGCAACATTCATTCTAAATATGCTACAAGTAATTGAAAATGGTAGTGTTGAAAAGGTAATTGGAACAGCTCAAATTAATGGTATTGGGGTAAATGTTCGAAGCGGATCAGGTACAAACTATTCTATTGTTAGAAAAACAAGTAAAGGCGAAAAAGTTACAGTATATGAAGAAAAGAATGGTTGGCTAAGAATTGGAACAGGTCAGTGGATTTATTATGACTCTAGTTATATCGACTATAACAGATTATAAAAGACTAAATAGTTAAAAGAACAGGTCTTATTTGATATATAACCTAATCTCAGGTTGTGAAGAAGAATTTCTCCACAACCTGTTTTTGTGTCTGGGCCCCTCTTTACCTACCAATACTGATAAAAAGAAGAAAAGGAGAGATTCATTATGATGGGTGCATCGAAAAATCACCGTGATCAGCGTGTATACAATTTAAAAACTAATGTTTTTCTAATAATTAAGTAGGGATTACCGTACATGGCTATCCAACTCATATTTTGAAATACCTCAAAACGAAAAAATGGGCTTTTTTATTTTGAGATATTTGCTTTTCTTAGCTTGATAGCAATGTGGCGCTACCCTTATATGGACTAAAAATCATTAAATGTTAATTTTATTTTGATTGCCGATATATTCAATCGCCATCCAGCCATTTTTGGGTATATTCGATAAAACGTTTTGTCGCTGGTAATGCGTGTTTAATTGAAGTAAGTGACAACCCAAGCGATCGTGTAGGTTTGTCTTCCAATTCCACAACCGTAACATTTTCGCATTGTCCTTGTAATGCGAGTTCAGACATGACACTGATTCCAAGCCCGTTCTCCACCATCGCGACAATCGCATAATCATCACCGGTTTCAAATTGGATATCGAGATGAACCCTAGCAGCTTCTAATACTTTCCTAACATCGTAACCACATGAAGAAGCAGGCATAATAAAAGGCTCATTCTCGAGCTGATCGTACTGAATTATAGATTGTTTACTTAATGAGTGATTTTTAGGAAGGACACATAGCATTCGATCTTTTCTTAGTGGAATAGATTCCAGATGGCCCGACGATGGTAGTGACATAAAACCTAAGTCAATCACCCCTTGTTGAATCCACGTTTCAATCATTCCATAATCACCTTCCATTAATTTGATTTCAATTCGAGGATATTCCAAGTGAAATCGATGAATGATTGCAGGCAACCAGTGGATAGAAACGCTTGTAAAGGTTCCAATGCGCAAGGTTCCTGCAACTATCCCATTAATCTCTGCAATAGTTTGCTTCAATCGCTCATTATGATTTACTACTTCACGAACATGCGTTAAAACACGCTCACCATTTTCCGTTAATCGAACTCCTGTTTTATTCCGGGATAACAGTTGAAAACCATACTCCAATTCAAGACTTCTAATCGCATGGCTGACACCTGACTGAGTCACATTCATTGCTTCGGCCGCTCTTGATAAGTTCCCCATTTCAACCGTCTTCAGAAAGATTTCTAACTTAGTCAGACTCATCGATTCTCCTACTTTCTCATGTATGAATTTTGTTCAAGTATATCATTACATATATTCGTTTTACTAATACTTGAATCACAATTAAACTAAGTACATAAAAATTTTAAAGGAGAACTAAAAATGAAACCAATAAAGGCTAATCTTATGATCTTACTTGTTACAATGACCTGGGGTACTTCCTACCTTTTTATGAAAATCGGATTGGAAACTGTCCCTTCATTTTCTCTTGTTGCATTACGCTTTGGTATTGCTTTTTTGGTTTGTGCTGCTGTTTTTTTTAAACAATTTCGTTCAATTCATTTTGTCACCTTAAAATACGGCTTTATTCTAGGATTTTTACTTTTCGTTGTATCTGCTTCAGTCATCTTAGGTTTAAAAACGACATCAGCTTCAAATGCTGGTTTTCTAGCCAGTTTGACCGTAATCTTTATCCCTTTATTATCTATCGTTCTGTTTAAGGATCGACTGAGCTACAGACTAATCATTAGTTCCCTTGTTGCAATGACTGGAATTGGTTTACTGACTTTGAATAATCAATTAACACTTAATTCTGGAGATTTACTCTGTATACTCGCTGCTCTCTTTTATGCTTTTCATATTATTGTCACCGGAAGGGCGGCTAAAGTTGCCAATACATTGCAGCTTGGAATTCTTCAGTTGGGATTTGCAGGAGGGTTTGGCGTACTCTCTGCCCTGATTTTCGAAGAGCCGCAACTTCCATCCACTAAAGAAAGTTGGATCGCTGTACTGGTATTAAGTATATTCTGCAGTGCTCTTGCCTACATCATTCAGGCGATGGCACAGAAATACACAACACCGACACATACAGGACTCATTTTTTCATTAGAACCTGTATTTTCTGCACTATTTGCATACCTATTCATGAACGAAGTATTGTCACTCAAAGGGTATATTGGAGCATTCCTTATTCTAAGCGGTGTTATACTTGCTGAGATAAAAGTAAAACGAAAATCTACATTTAAAGCAAAAAAGAGAGAGATGGAATGCACAGATTAGTAGTATTAATCTTAATTTCTATCTATTATAATTTTTTATTGAAAATAAAATTCTAGTACAAGTAAGCTTTTATAATTGATATGTTTATGAATTTTAATCAATCTTTTTTAAATTTACATTCAAATTTTTAACATGGGAATCCATTTTGATTAATCTTTTTTCAAATTGGATCCTTTTTAGTGCTCATTCAATAATGATTTTCAAAGCATGTATAATCAAACTTTATTCCAAGCCAACAATAACATGTTTTGTTTATGGTCCTTACTCCATTCCATCTGGCTTGCAACACGTTTACGTTATCCTTACCCCATTCACTCTAACTTGTAACATGTCTGCATTACCCTTGCTCAAATCATAGTAAATATGATATATCCAGCAGCTTAAGTCTTTTAATATATTATTAAAAAAGGATATGCTTAATTGCATATCCACTATTAGAATAGTATACATTTCACCTATTCCAAACTTTCTTCTTATTTATATACTTACCTTCGCTTTTCCAATATCCTGTTTTTTAATTAAATCTAAGTAAAAATGTGAGACAGTTGTGTTGTAATAAGGAGAAATAAAAATAAATGATAGATTAAATGTAAACATTCCGATAAATGCAGATAATAAAAACCAACCAATAAATGATAACCAAAGAACAAATAACTTTAGCTTTTGTCCTTTCATTATTCTTTTACTTTCTCTCAATGCTTCACTTGCTGTATAATCAGGATTCTCTACTAATATGTAATACGACATGGAATAAGAAAAAAATTTAATAATACCTGGAACAATTAATAAGAGACTCCATAAAAAAAGAAAAATAGCTTGCAGCAGCCCCAATTTCATTGATTTAAATACATTCTTCTTTTTAAATCCCGAAAATACATCGTCTACCTTAGCATCTTCTTTTTTCCCTAAGTGTAAAGTAAAAACAGAATATCCATAATTGAAGATACCTTGTATGACACTATAAATTAGGAAACAAACCCCACCTAAACCAATATAACTTAGAATAAGTACAGCAAGTGCTGTTGGATCTACTTGTGGTTCCCCACCAATTGAATAAATAAATAACACATCCGGGCCAATTATCCCGATAAACAGTGCAAATATTAAATACATAAAAGTGGCGATTGCTGATGCACTTAAGGTTGGTACAAAATAGAATAAAGCTGATACTCCTATACCTACTCCCCATTTCCCATCTAACGAATTAAGTGCTGCTTTCTTAAAATTTCTTGTCATGCTTGTATTCCCTCCTTTTTTCTTATTTTGCTTTACTAAAAACATAAAAGAACTTGTAGCAGGCCCCGCTACAAGTTCTTTTAGCAAAATACTTTAGCTCATCGAAAAATTATTTATTCTATACAATCGGGGATAATGCCTAAAATATGGTTTATTAACATCATTATATAACATAATTATGAAATTTTGTTAAAAATTCTATATATTTAGACAAATAATTCTTCACTTTTTTACTAATTTTTTATTTTCATGTAGTTTTATCTATTGAAAATAAGTATAAAACCTCTGCGCGGGGTAGCACTACATGCCCATCAAGCTAGAATTTTAAAGTATCCCCTACCATCTTCTACATGTAGTTATCCTATCATAAGAGTTGATGACATGAGATTCGAAAACGGAAGACAACTTAAACTAACCAAAGTTTACATACGTAAAAACGGTTGTTGTTGTCAAACAAGCGAACTGATTAATTACCATAATCCTTCTTATAAGAAGGACAAAAAATGAGGTCTCGCCACATTGCCATCAGCCTAAGAAAACAGGTCACCCCCAAAACGATAAATAAGCTTTTTCGTTACTAGAAAGCCTAAAAATTTTGTTCTGGGGGTGTAATAAAACTTTAGCTCGATGGGCATGTGGCTGTACCTAAATATTTCTTAATATGGTAAAATAATATTTTATTGGCGTCCAATACATATTATTAAAATTAAGATGGTTCAAGTCGGAGGAAGGCACCTTTGGCTGTCTTTTCTTTATGCATAAAAAAGCCTCATCTTCCTATAAAAAAGATAAGGCCTTTATATACTATTTATTATCCAATTCATCAGTTTTATTATAAACACATTTAGCTTCTCCAAAAAGACCACCTGTGTCCCATTCGCCACCATAATGAGCACACTTCAAAGGTGTACGATCGTTTCGCATACTTGGATTTGAAGGTGGTTCATAGCCATTATTTACAATACTACCAACAATAAGTATCCCTCCGATTACAAATACCACAGCAACGATTAAGAGTGTTTTCCCATTAGGACCGGTAACAATGTCGTCTACAACTTCTTTTGCTTCTTGCTGAGTTTCACCTTTTGAAAATAATGAAAGAATAATAGAGATTATAAATATGAAAAATAACACTATTATAAATACCATTACTTATGTACCTCCCTAATATATATGTACCTTTAATTATCCAGTAATTTTCTTGCACCTTCTATCAGCCTAAGTAACTGGAATGCTTAGTTCAATAAAAGCCAAATGATAAAAATTACTCCAGTAACTGCTGCAGATCAAAAAAAACCTACCAACATTTTTCCCTCTGGACCATTAATAAGCTCTTTTAAAACTTCTTTTGCTATTCGCTGACCTTTACCACTTAAAGATATCGAAAGAATAAAGAATATTACTACTAATACAAATGAAGAAATTATTAGCTCCATGACTTTTGTACCTCCCTATTATATGTGTGCTATTAATTAACCAATAATTGCCTTATACATTATATCAGCTAGGGTACACGGAAGTGTAACAAATTATTTTTATATTTTAATGTATTGATCGATATGTTAAAAAAAGACACCGCATGATTCCTTAGCGTACGAAATTCGCGTAATGTCGGCGGGACCCCATGCCCATCAAGCTTAACAAAACAGGTTGCCCCAAAAACGATAAAAATGAACTTCTTTGCGATAAAAAACACAAAATTTTCGTTAAAGGAGAAGCTCAAAATCTTAATTTGATGGGCTGAATCCCGTATTCCTCCTTTTCGAGGTGGGCAAAAACATCCGTATCAAAAATCTACAAAAAAAGAGAAGCTTAAAGAATACAATCTTATCTTTAACACAAGGAGAAAAAAGCAGAATCTGTTTGATTAAAAATATGTTTTAGACTATTGAAACAGTAGTTGTAGACTGACAATATGTTTTCTGTACCCGAAGGATAATGTGTTAGACGAGATGACTGGGATAAACGCATAAGAAAACCACCTGTGAGAGCGGTCAATTTTTTAGTAATTAAGTTCATGTTTCCATCGAAAAAATGCACCTTAACGAGGAGCATTAAGATATGTATTGTTCACTTTAATGCTTTTATTATGTTATCTACAAATATTTTATCGATTTCATGTCCATGGTTTATTTGTTCTGGGTCCATAAGCAATGCTTTTGATCTATCTTTGTCAATCCACAAATGATACGTCTGGGTAGTTCCGTTTAAATAATGAACATTGATTTTAAAATTTGGTTCTTTTATGTTAGATGGATTTGTTGGGGTATCGAAGTGAGTGAATTTGATAGCATTCAAGAAGTCTCCAATCTCTAAATCCTTAACAAATATGTATTTTTTATCACCCTCAACTTCAATAAATTCAACAGGTTTATTTTTTATGGAGTGTGATCCCTCACCATCCTTCGCTGTATATTGAAGTATAATACCATCTTCTGACTGGGTGCAATCTCTTAGCATATATGCAAGACCATGTGTTTCTTGAGGAGTAACGAACTTATTACATATATCCTTTCTATTGTCGTTTTTGTACTTGTGAATAAAAGTAAATTTCTCATTCTGATAAGTTACAGTGTCTACACTCGGTACTTTGGCCTCCTCGTCAATTAAATAATTTTTAATGTGTATCTCGTCATTTTTCTTATCTTTTACATTTTGAGAAAATGTTTCAAATCGTTCTAGATTTCTAGATTTTTCTTTAGGTATGTGTATTACAATCTCATTTTTACTCGCTTCAGAAGATGCTTCTTCATTACCACATGCAGTTAAAGAAGCGAGCGATAAGCATATTGCTCCAACAATTAATGTTTTCTTCAAATTGAGCTCCTCCTTTCAATATATTGTAAATTTAATTATATCAATGATTAACTATTTTCCCCTAAAAAATTTATCGATACGAATCTTTTCCGTATCCCATCATCATTAAGTTAAAGCAAAGATGTATCCATAAACGTGTAATTTTTTTAGCGTCTTTTGAGAAATCAGATGATGAGAATTCACTGGCTTGCTTTTCATTATAAAGATAAAATTTAAATTTCTTAGGTTCGTTTATTTTTTGTAACTCTTCATATAAATTAAATGCAATATTAATTTCCTGTTTACTAGCGTTGCTGTCTTCTTTTATATGAGTTAGTTTAAACGCTTTCTCTATTAAATCTGTTCTTAATTTTAAAATCGTAATCATATCACTTTTCAAATCAAAATATTTAATTAAGGTTTTACACTTTCTCAATATTACAGTATTAGATTTCTTATATAATAAAATTATTCTCTTTATTTATTTTATGTATCTGTTCCCTTTGAACCCTACTATTATAGGGTTCCTTTTTTTATAATCATATATTTATTAATTAAGTTATCAATTTCCTGACTTAAATAGAGGACTTTCGTATGACTAAAGCCATGTTTATTTACCAATTCTACTAATTCTAATTTTTTATTTTCTATTAAATCCTTTAACTTCGCTACTAACATAAACTTGTTTTTTTCACACTCCCTCTGAGCAAAATAAAAAGAGCTGCTCCCAGCTCTTATATACTAAAATCTTTATTATTGCAGTGTAAAATTTTCCATATTCTATTATAAATGAATATATATAACGCTAACAACAATAATTTCTAGTGTATAAATAAAAAGCAGCAATATTTAATTACTGCTACTCTTTTTAAATTCATTATTTATAAAAAGTATTCTTCCGGTCCATCAGCCTCACCATATCAAACTTCCAGCCTTATAATATGTGCTGCTACTTCCTTTAAAACCACATTCATAAATAATATGATAGGTGCCACGTTATGTTCTGGATCTCTGTAGTTCTTGAGATTGACTATAAATGACCATTCATTATCTTTTAAATTTGTATAATAATCATTCTCTTCTTCCCAGGTTCCTATGTGCCACCTCATATATAGAAAATCATCTTCTGCAAATGCTTCATTTATCTGTTTCTTTGTAAATGGAATATCTTTACTATGATTAACTTTTATATATTCTTTAACAAATGGAAACTTTAAAGCAGCTTCTTGTATTTATTAATTCCACCAATCCTTTATATCCATCTTTTATAATTACTTTATCTCGAAAGGCTGTATACATTTCAAAAGAAATTTTCTTCACCCTCTTAAATTCATTATGAATTTAATTAACATATATACTTAACTACACAATAGAAGGTTTTAGAAATCTTATTACGTTTCCCTTTTCATTAAATTCACTCTCATTGTTACAATTCTTTGAGGTAAGATCCACTATATAACTCTCTGAAATTTTAAAAGTTCTTTCCTCATTAAACATTGTCAAAGGGACTGATACTCCAACATTATTATCTAAATGACTTAGTACCATTACAGGGATAGTTTCTCCTTTTAACAAATCAACATATGAGGTCTTAACTTTATAATAATGTCCTTCTAAAAAATGCATTTTTCCGTTTATTAAATCCACTGCAACGCCATTATTACAATACGCTAAGCTTTGATTTGAAAAATGAATATCCTCCGATACTTTAATAAATTTCATTGTTTTATTATCAAATATATAGTAACCATCTCTTACTACAAAAAGATTATGTGGATTGATAAACTCTAGCAGATAATGCGTAATTTCAAAGCTAGTATCTCCCTCAATCATTTCTCTGTATTCTACATAAAGTTTTTCTAACTTTTTAAATGTACTTAGTTTGATCCCGTGATTTGGTCTTGATGCAAGTGTTAAGTCATCTAATACCCATTTACCCACATATGTTGACGTTGGAATCATTTACAATTTACCCCCTTCAAAATTCTATATATGAACATATAAACTATTTAAATTTAATAAGTTGGGCTCTACTTAAAGTATAGGCAGAATCTATTTAATAACTAAGATAATTCTCTAACTTTTTCATATTTACTTCTTATAAATTATAATTATCAAACTCCTACTATGAAATTTTTAATAATCAAAAAATTAATACAATTTGATGTAGCTATTTGGCTGTATAAAAATAAATCAACTATCAATTAACTGGATTTACACTTTAAAAAATGTACAAATCGTTCCTATTATTTCGAGACAATTCAAATATTTGAAAAGAAAACCCTACACAGAAAATCATATATGGATATTATGATTATATTTTATGTAATTACATGTGAGATTCTAAACGATATTTACGTCCTTTCAGAGACAGTATGCCCTTGATTATTTGGTGTATAAAAATATATTAAACATATAGTACGTGAAATTTTTAAAGAACACTTTAGGAGGTTTTTAGTACATGGAAAATGTTGTTCTAATTATACGGAATTCAGATTTATTAAAATCTATGGATAAGATATTAGCTAATTCTAAATCTGCAGAAAAAGTACATGAATTACTAAATACGTCAAAAACTAGAATTTATTGTTTTGTCTAATTCAATAAGCACGAATATCATCACATTCAGTATCTATATAGTTTAACTCTACAAATTGCACATCTTTTTGGCGATTTAACAATTCTATTTTATTCATATTGTTCCAATCAAATACTTCTGCATGAGAAACTAAGCATTTTGCTTTCACAGTAGTTGTAATTCTCAGAAGTTGTTCTCTATTCTGCCATGTTGATATAAGACATGGCATCTCTAGCTCAATTAAAACTTTTTCTCCTACGGTAAAAAAATTCATTACACTGGGTGCATCTGATTCAAAAATTTCACATTCTGTTGTTTTTGAAATGACTTCTGCCCAACCATTTAAATAGTCAATACCTTTTAGCATAATGGGCAGCTGCTCTATCATTTCAACTTTTTGTGTTATAACCTCCAATAATAAGGTTTCAGCTAAAATATCAATCTTTTCTTGTTCCAATATTAAATTCCCTCCTTAATCGACGAAACAAAGAAATATTTTCTATATTATATTATGAATTGATCTATAAAAGAAAAATAAATGAATGCTCTATACAATTCTATTTAACATAACGCATTATAATCGATAGCAAGAAAAAAACGGATCCCTCCTCTAAAAAGGAATCCACCCTTTCATCATGTACTTCTATACTTAATTTATTTTCTTTGCTCTTGCAACCTTCCACAAAGCCACAATTAGTATAAGGAGTGGTATTCCCTGAATGAAGAGAAATCCTCCCGAAAAATAAAGCACACGACTCACTAGAGGAGGCGCTGTTGCCGACTCACCCGCAAAATAAGCCCCATAATTAGCCGCCACACCTGCATAATCAGCTATCCCACCTATAAGAAAAGCCGCTGGACTTGTGATTAGATTTATCCCTAAACAGACCATTATCGATGATAGGTTTTTAGTCTTAATTTTTGGTGAAACAGACAAGAAAAATAAGAATAACGCAGTGCCGTTTATAAGAAGTAGTGGTATTACATAATAAATTCCCATAATTCCCCTCCATGGCTTTAATTGTACCATCAGCAAGGATTGATTTGAACAAATAGGGTATTTATGTAAGTCAGATATAGTGTCTCATTATCAGTAACAAGAAAAAAAGCCCTGATCAGGGCTTTTTTTAAGATTACTATCATGAAATTTTTAATTGAAGAAAGACATGATTAGATTGATGCATCTTTTTTTGATGTCTGTTTTGTGAAATCATACAAAGCGATTGCACCTAAAAGAACAAGTATACCTCGAGGAGCATCTATCAAAATAGTTTCCCACATTTCTGGCATTGTCCATTTAATATCTGCTGTTGATGCAAGATATGATTGAAAATAACCGATTGAAAAATCAATTATACATAAAAATACAAATATTGTTAGACCAATTCGAATTAATTTCTTATTTGTAAACATATAACACCTCTCAAAACCCATTGGATATTTTTGATTTAAGGTTTTATATATATAAAAATCTTTATATATAATTTTAACATACAAAAAACCCAAATAAATACAATATGCATATTTGCATATTGTAAACAGTATTCCATGATGGTTAAGAAATTCCTACAAGTAAAAAAAGAGCCCACTAGGACTCCTTTTTATTTTAAATTTTAATAGTTAATTATAGCTTGTCCAGCCGGATACCAGGTTCCGTTATTTGCTAGGGCGAAACCATAGACAGTCTGACCAGAGCCTATTTTTTGTTTAACATTATTTAATGATTCATATCCATATGCCTGATAACCATTCCCGCTTTGTGGATATGCTACTGCTAATGTATTATAATTATTTGGATTCGAATAGCTATTTGTCCAAGCTATTTTTTGATAATACGTTGAAGTGAATGGATTTTCTAAGCCTTTTACAGCAAACTCAACAGTGCTCCCATAGACATTAACAGTAGTATACGCCGTACTTAAAGTATTTAAGTCTGCAACCTTTTCCTTACTTAAAGTTGGTGTGTTTTCTGCCGCCATCACACCGCCAGCTCCAGATAACATGACCCCAGTCGCTAATGCTCCAATTGCTAGTTTCTTTAACATAAAAAATCCCCCTTTAATAGTTTTATAGCTTGCACCTTCATCATACTTTTGATTTTTGTTTATGTAAATATATTACAATTTTAGAAACATAAAACTATTTATTGCGAATGTTGAGTTAAGATATGTTGTCTGATAATAACGATAGATGGTTATTATCATATGAAAAAGTCCTACATTAAGTAGGACTAAATAGCCTTAGCAATCTCATAAATAACGGAATCATTTGCACCACTTTATAACCGATACCTGCCCTTGAAATTAGACTGAATCCTCGCTCCTGACTACCAACCATAATGAACAAACTACCACATAACGCTACAACGGATGCTATTGGGTATGACACCACTTTAATTAAGAATATAACCGGTTCAAACGCATTTACAATACGATTGTATAATTGGCCCTCTATATAATTCTTTATCTTTCCGTCGTTTGATTGGACATCTTTAAATACCTCATTCACATCCGGATTTTAACCATCAGCAAATACATGAGGAATATCTATAATATTGCTGAATATAATTACACTGCCAATCATAATTCTCATTCGCGCCGCCACGGGTGCGTATTTTTTGCATCCTTTTTGAACAAGCTCCACTTTTTCTTCGTGCCATAGTTACCATATGGATCATCTCCTTATTTTTAAATGTCCATTTTGTTCAATAAAAAAAGAACACTATAAAGTGCCCTAAGCTTCTGAGTATAAAATATACGACAATGCCTTGCCCGTTCTAATGGCGCAACCTAAAAGAGCTTTATAGCGGAATATATATAGCTCTCGGAAAAGGAATAAGTTGGTTGGCATTGACTCGATATTGTATGTTTGGGAATTCCTTATGTGCAATAAAAAAGCTCTATACCTATTTATAGAGCTCTTTAAGTGAGTAACGGTGTATTTATATTGACCTGATATTAGATGATAAAAGCCTCCTTATGTACAAACGAAAGAGAGCACTCCCCCAATAAGTGCTCTCCCTTGAAAAAATATAGGGGAACATGTTGGAAACCGTTCAGTGTCATTATATGATTATTCTCATTCCCAACTATGCCTAAGTCATGTATTAAAGGGGGTTAATGTGTAATTTCTATACAACAAAGAAAAAAGCACCCGAATGGATGCTTAAATTAAACTTATTCATTATCAATATCTCTACTTTCATCATTAACTGATTTAGGGTCTAACATGATTCCTATATCCGGCGGCAAAATTAACTCTATACCAGCTACTGGTTGATTGTCCTCATTAAAATAATACTTCTTTATCTTATTCAATTCTTCATTTTTCTTATTTTCACTCATATTATCCCGCCTTTTATGTATGATATTAAAAACTTTTCTTAATATGTACATTGAGAAAGATAATATACTATTTTTCAACTCTCACACAACTTATAAAATTTTCACATAATAAAAGAACACCCATAATTGATAGGTGCTCTGATATATAAAGTGGTATCCATCCACACATTCCAATATATGCTCGTCCATCTCGAAAGATGCAAACAAAAAAGCACCTAAATAGGTGCCTTTTCGAAACGTATAACGCGAGTAGCCCCCACCACTCTGTATGGTTCCGTTATCCATTAGACCTTTAATAATTTGTGTTTCTTATTAGCCATCTTCTCTTTTGCTGCTTCAATGCTATTTACTAATTTCTTATGGTCCTGATCAAATTGAATCATTCCATCAAACATAGCTGGTGCTACTGCTTCTTCAACATAAGGAAGAAACAAATTGCTCCCATCTTCTCCGCTTTCTCCAGGTAATCCAATTGATGCTGTGCAATGTTCTTCAAATCAAAACGTGTATCTTTCTCTGTAGACTTCGCTTCAAATGCGATAGCTCGCTTATACACACCGTCATAGTCTACTGTACTTTTAGCTTCATAAAATTCATTTAGTACACGGCCACCTTTATTTAATACCTTCACAGGAGCCGGGCGCTTGCTTATAAGCACCACTCCCCCTCTTTGATACATTTTTTTCATTCGCTAGATTGATAAGCATTCCAAATGCAATCCCACGGTTTCCTAGTCTCGTTGTTACTCCTCACTTTCTATTAAAAGGAGTATTTTGTTCAGTTGTCTCCATTACATACAATAAACGTGCTTCATGATATAATATTTTCATTTACATAAATTTACTATTTCATAAAAGGAGGTAACTATTATGAAAAAATGGATTATTGCTATCATATATTGTTCTCTTTTAACAACATTTTCTTATTTATCTATTAAAACTGTACTTTTATCCGCTACTACCTCTACTTCATTCCCAAATCTTCATTTCTTTGCTGGAATGTTCGGATTAACCTTTGGCATTTGGCTATTCGTATTTGGAATACGAAAATATATTTTGTTTGCCACGGAGGATGAAAAAGAACGCCGAAAACTTAAAACCATGTTTTCTATTATTTCAGTTTTATCTTGCTACGTTGCAACTCTGTTATTTTTTATTTAATTCAGCCTACAGTTTGTACATATACTATTTCTGCCCCTGAATAAAACTCAATATTCCGTCAATACTGTAAACAACCCATTTCGAACCATATTCCATTACCTGAGCAGTTAGCTTTTGCTAGCTGCTCTTTATTTGTACAAGGTACTCAATTGACTGGCGCACATATAATATTCTGAGTTCCTTTCTTTATAAAATAGTCGTTATAAAATGAGACTCGTCACGAGAGCACTTTACTAAGTGCTCTTTTTATATTCCAACTTAATACAAAATAAAATTTTTATTCTAATCTTCTCTAACATCTTCCTTAATGAAAAACGACTCACAGTTTGTATAAGCCAAGCATATATTTACTTAGACAAGACATAGTTTTTTACTGTACATGTACAATTTTTGTGCATGTTTTTTTGTTCAATACAATAACTATTTTATTAAAAATCCTTAATGAGCTACTCCTTAAAGTTTTGTAATATTAATGTCACTAAAATCAATTTTTCCACTATAAACTCCTTACTATAATTTTCTATATACACAAACAAGGAGAGTGTTATATGAAAAAATCATTAGTTATATCTGTATTACTCGCACTATTTTCTAGTTTTGCTATTGGATGCGAAAGATCACCTACTATAAATAGAATGGGAACCGAACAATATTATGTACAGATAACAAACAACGGTGAGATAAAAGGGAACCAACGATTCTATACTTTATCTACTTATAATAAGGATGGGATAGAAAAAACAGTTACATTTGGAAGTGTAAAACCTGGAAATAAACCTCTTAAAGAAAATGCCTTCATCCGCCTTTATGTCAACCAAAAATATGACAACAATATTGAGATAAATCATAGAGAGTTGAACTACCCCCACTTTCACTTTGTTTAGAAGTGAGGGATTCCTAAGTAAAGAGTTCTATCGAACTCTAATTGATTAGGCTAACCCCGCAGTCCTTGCGGTTAGAAGCCTTATCGCTTCATTCTTTATATTGATACTTGCGTTAATATCCCTATCATGGTGTGTACGACAAGAAGGACAGTCCCATTCACGTAGGTTTAGATTTTTAACGTCTTTATTTTGATATCCACAACAAGAACATAATTGGCTGGAAGGAAATGTTTTCGATACGACAATGACTTGTTTGCCATACCATTTTGCTTTATATTCCAACATTGTTCGAAATTGTGACCATGATACCTCACTAATTGCTTTTGCTAACTTATGATTCTTTAACATATTCGATACTTGCAAATCCTCTATACCGATCACATCGTGGTTTTTGATGATTTCAGTTGAGATTTTGTGCAAGTAATCTTTCCTAGCATTTGATATGTATTCATGAATTCTAGCTACCTTTACTCGTTGTTTATTACAGCGAGAAGATCCTTTCATTCTTCTAGAAAGAACACGCTGCGCTTTCGCCAACTTATCTTCTAATAATCGGAAAAACTTCGGATTTTTATAAGGTTTACCATCTGACAAAATAGCGAAATCTTTTAGTCCTACATCTATTCCAATGTAAGAATGTGTTTTCGGAAGTTCTTGTACTTCTGTTTCAACTAATAGTGACACAAAATATCTGCCAGAAGGGTTTCGTCTAACAGTCGCATTTACAATACGTCCCTTTACTTTGCAGCTTTTGGAAAATCGAACAAGGCCTAGTTTCGGCAACTTTATTTTGTTCCCTACAACGGCAATGTTTTCATTTGTTTGTTTTGTGGTGTAAGATTGTACGTTATTCTTCTTGGATTTGAAACGCGGGGCACTATTTTGTTTTTTGAAAAATCGTGTATATGCATCCGCAAGGTTGCGAACAGACGACTGAATCGCAATACTATCTACTTCTTTGAGCCAAACAAACTCTTTCTTCATGGCAGGAAGTTTGGCAGAGCATGTACCATATGTTAAACCTTTTCCAGTCTCTTTGTATACGTGATCCCATAGGGATAGGAAATGATTGAATACAAAGCGAGAACAACCTATCGTTTTGTTAATTAGAATTGCTTGTGCTTGATTTGGATAGATACGAAACTTAAAGGCTTTATTAATTATCATTTAATTCACCTCCATTTCAGTATATGACTATTATATACCAAACGTACATTCGATAGGTAGTGGAGTAAAACTTTCTGTAAGTCGAACAATTAAGATGGCTTCCTGCCATCCCTTGTTCGAAGCCAATTCATCTCCCACCTACTCACTCGGCTGTGACCCTTCACGCTCCTTGAGGAAGGAGTCTTCTTGGCTAAAATGATAAAAACATAATAAAAAAGAGTGCGATTAAGATATGCACTCTCTCAAAAGAATTTACCACTCTCGATGGTCACCATGATCATGATTACGATCGCGGTCATGATCACGTCTACGACGACACTCATCACAATCGCAGTCACGTCTACAATGGCAGTTGTTAAAATCGTTTCTTCTGCGTCTACGACCACATCCGCAAAATACTAAATCATCCCAAAATCTATTACAATCTCGAGAATGCCCAAAATTATTATCCCATCCCATAGATATGATTCCCTCCTCTAAAATTAGAATTCATCATATTCTATGATTAAAAGTTAGAAATTGTTTGTTTACTAGTCTATGTTTCAGACTAATAATATTTCGATTTGCAAGTCTATCTCACCCCTTATCTTTCCTTAACATCAAACAAGACGCTAACCAGAACACGGCAGCGCCTACGATACTTACCATACACTTAATCTAAATCCTTTATTCTCACTTTATTTATTCTTTTGTTTCCAAACCCCATTCTCTTTACGATAAGTATTCTTGCCATCCATGAAGTCAGCTGTATTACCCGGAATGCTATATTTCTTATTTTTTTTCTTAGCCTTCTTTTTCAGTCTCTTCTCTTCTTGAATAGCTTGCAAATCCGCCTTCCATTGTTTCAACAAATCCTTTTCACGTCGCATCGAATTTGTACCCCTTGGATTAAAGTGTGAACTAAATAATTAGATTCTACCTATTTATATAGAATCCTTTAATTTGAATTTCCATTTTATTCAACCCTTCGTTTAACATGTACCAATTTATGTTTTTCCTTCTATATAGACCAACGATATATTATAATCCTTTATATACCCAAGGAGGTTTATCATGCTTAATTTTCATAAAATATTCCCCGTATTAGGATTCTTTTGGTTTTTATACGGTTTTATTGGTCTCATCTTTTTATTACTATTCCTTAGCGTGTCGTAACAGCGCGTATAAATACATGCTTAATGTGTAATTTCTTTATAACAAAGAAAAAAGCACCCGTTATGGCTGCTTGTGATTTTATGTTTTTAATATTTCAGGAATCTCTTCTGCTGTTAAATCATATTGTTATTCCTCACTTTTTATAAAAATGATTATTTCGTTAAGTTTCAATATGTAATATTGCATATTCTTTCCTTTCAATTTCCATACATGCAATAATTTTTTTATAAAAATACAAGATATTAGTAAGGATGATTTATATGAACAAATTCCGGAAGAGGATAATTAAATCTTTACAAACTTTTTGGGGATGCTTAGCATTTGGTGTATTAATGTTTGCTATCTTCTTAATTATGGATCTAACAGATACACCTTTAAATGCATTAAGTTGGAGAGATTGGATAGGTTCTACAATAGGTGCAGCCATTGTATCTGTAGGGATGTTTACTTTAAGTAAATTGGATTTAAAATAATTTTTCAGTCAATACTATATGTAGGCTGTATGCAAAAAATCATTTGAAATAGTTTTCTTTGTATCTCCTTGTATAGAGCAGTTAACTTTTGCTAACTGCTCATTTACTCGTGAGCATTATTGACAAGCTATCATATAATGTAGTCATGCCTTTCTTAAAATTAAGTTCGTCACTTGAATTATAAAAATGGGATTAAACCCTATAACCTTTTCAAGAATCAGCCATATTTTATTCCTGAAAAAGTGCTTTATTTTACTGAAAGGTGGTTGCGGAAACAACTGCCTTTTTGTATATGATAAAAGGATTATTTTTTTCAAATATTTACTACTAATGATCGATAAATATCTTATAATTGTTATATACGAAATAATTTGTTTAGGAGCAGATAAAATGCCAGTTACACTAGAACTTATTCTTTTTATTCTTATAGCAATTAGTGCTGTTGGCTATTTGATAAAAGAATCTCAAAAAACTAAGAAAAGAACACTTGGAATTTCACTAGAACTTTTAGTTCTTTTCTGGTCAATATGGAGAATATCGACTATTATAATCCAAATTTCGGAATATAATCTCTCGTGAATAAAACCCAATATTCCGTCAATACTTTATATGACATTAGATTTTCTCCCTGTTCCCCCTTGGAGAACCGAGCAGTTAGCTTTTGCTGGCTGCTCTTTGTCTGTAAAAATACACTCAATTAACAAGAAACGCATATAATATTCTGTGTTCCTTTCTTTATAAAATAAAGTAGTCTTCACAAAATGGATCTCGTCACGAGAGCACTTAATAAAGTGCTCTTTTTTGGTTTTAAAATAAACAAAATGAAATTTTTATTTATTTTTCTTTCATATATAATATTTTAATATTTGTTTATGATATAGTTGTAACTTTTGTACAACATATAGCTGTATCCAGTGAAACTTCTAAAATTGTACAACCGAGCAATTAGCTACTTTAGCTAGCTGCCTTGTTATGTAAAATAAGGCATTTATAAAAAGCTTTCTCAACACCCAACTGATGGAATCCAATTACCTTTTATGGTAATCTATTGGTAATCACGTAAAAATCTATCGTTCCATTAACAGGACCCGTCCCCCTAATCGGGTCCTGTTAAATGTTCTCTATTAAAATGGTGTTTTGGTTCGACTATCGTCTTTACTTCCCCACGTCCTACAATTCAATATGCAATATTACATATTTGGTATATCAAATTTATAAACATGTAATAATTGCTTTATACAATGTTTATAATTATTATCGAAAGGAGAATACTACATGTCTTTCTTTTCGTGGTCTCCTCTTATTTTCTTAACAGTTGTTGCAATCATCATTTCTATTAAAAAGACTAAGAAACAATAGCTTTAAATAGTTACAATAAGTTATTTTTAGGAGGTGTAGTTATGTCATTTGCAGCATGGAGTGCAATTTTTATGACTTTAATCGGAGCAATGTCCGGAGCAATCTTTGGTACAATTTCTTCTAAGAAGAGTAAAAATACCAATTAAAAATCAATTAATAAAAATGAATTTTTATTTTTGTGGCAGCTGAAACAATCTTAATATTTCAGCTGTCATTTTCTATTCAAATAACTATTTTTTTCACTTTTTTGATACATTTATGAAACATTTATGTGTTATCTTCAGTAAGTTCTTTTCTTTTCATAAATTGTGTGAATTATACCCACACAAGAAGCTCTAGATCCCTAAATCTAGGGCTCCTTCGTTTAAATAAATATTTTTTCAATTCGATGTATAGACAACTATATATTAAAATGTTAAAATATCGTTGTGATTCCCGTGTGGTTTCACATACGACTTTTTTCTTCGGTTATGGGGTTCTTACGTAATAGTAAGAGCCATTTTTTTATTCCAATAAGTTTTTTGTTAAAAATTTACACACACGTACTTTTCGATATATAATTAAATTATCAATATATTAGGAGTGTTAAGTATGTCAGGAACAATAATGATTTTGTTATATATTTGTTTCGGAATGAGTGTCGTTTTTAGCTTAATAAGGGAATTTCGAAAACCACAGAAAAACCAGTTCTTAATTTTAGTTGATTCTTTAATTTTGCTAGGAGCTCTATTCCTAGTAGGTAGTATCTTCATCTAAATCAATAGCTACGTAACTCGGCACCATTAAGATTTCTTTACCGCATACACTACATTTAGGATTTCCATATGCAGAAATCCCTTTAATAATTTCAACTTCTAATAAATCCATGTCTGTGTTATCAAATACTTCAATCACATGTAAAAGTTACGTAAAGATTGCTATGATTTAAGCCTTCCACCCCAGAAACGTTATATAATGAAATTGCAAACATTAGGTTTTTACCTTTCTGTACGACATAATTCTTTGCTAGGAGCAAATCCTAGCCTTTTTTATTTCACCCTCGGTTGATTCGAAGACCAGATTCCCTCTTTCAATTACATTAGCTTGCATGCTAGCCTCTTTAGGGAATTCAATGTAATCAACAAGTACACTATCCTCAGTTCCAAGAATTACGCGTCTTACCACTACGCGGGCGTAGCTGCAATTCATATCCTGGTGGAATCTCCAAAGCTAATCCCATTTGTACAACCTTTGTATGGCCCGGCCATATAATCGTGTCCTCTGCTGCTACAAAATCAAAACCAGCACCATCAGACTTTGCATATCTTGGTAACTCCACATCTTTTATAGATTTTCCGAACGGGAAACCCCACTACGGTGCGATAGCACCCACTTTAGGAATGGGATGAGAGTGAGGTCAAATGCGATGTACAAATAAAACACCGAAGGTACGTTCTCTACATCAAGAATTTGAATTGGTATCATTTTCATAATAGGCAAATAAAAGTCTCTAAAACAATCTTGTTCTCTGAAAACAGAATACATAGGAGGTTGAAGTAACAAATTCTTCTACTCCGTAAAATGTATTGAGTCGTCAAGCACAAGACGCTAAAATACATTTGAGAACTCACAATCTGACTCGTTTGGTAATAGAGAATGAGTGCCGTATCTGCTATATGCACTGGATAGGGAGTGTTGATGGCACACCGCAATCTTGCACGTCAGCGATACTAGAAATAGACTTCGCCTTTGGTAGTAAAAATCCCACTGACATTAGTCAGCTTGTGGCTTTAGCCGTGGGAGTGTCAATTACCTCCCTTTGCTTTGATTAATAATTGAGTCACTTTGTAAACATCATGTTGTATTTCCATCATTCTTGATACACTCCTTTAATTAGATTCCACAACTCTTGTTCAGTCATCTCATAAAGTTGTCGACCAGTCTTTTCCTCTTTATAAATTCCTTTTTGTAGTAAAACATCGATATAGATTTGTTTCCTGTCCATGTTGCCTCCTAGCTACTTTTCTTCTTAGGTCTCCTTATAGGTGTAGTTGCTGCCCTTTGTGGACTCCATCCTCCTTTTAATACTCTTTTACTAAATGTGCTATATGAAATACCGTTCTCTTCAGCTAAATTGACCATATCTTCCATTGTTGCTCTTAATTTCTTTACAGGCTTTTTTGCTGCTTCCTCTGGTGACATCCCTTTATAAACACGAGTTAAAAATGTTTTCTTTTTAACCCCATTTTCTAATGCTATTCTTAACCACTTTTGTTCCCTAAATTGATATTTCCGAGGCGGTGTATTAATTGCCTTACCAACATCCCATCCCATTTGATACACCCTACGATATAACATGTTATAGCCAATGCCGTTCTTCTCGGCTGCTTGATAATCTTCCTTTTCTAGCCATCTATTTATCATCATAGCGCTATGCCTCCTAATCCAAATTCATAATCTCCTCTAAAGTTCTATCTGAAATATGGGTGGTAATGATTTGTATGTTCCCGTATTTCTTTTTAGCCATTTCTATAGCTGCGCCCTCGGACTTCGCATCAAACCAACGGAGCTTCCATTTCTCGTCTTTATCGTAAAACTCTACTGAATACGTCATAATGCTATTACGTTTCAAAAACTTATCCGCTGTACTTGTTGCAGTATAATCAAAACTTCCGACTACATCCTCTAGTGTTAGTTGTTTCATGCTCCTAACCCCATTGGGCGCGATTTGATTTTGTTCTTATCTGCCTGATCCATGATTAATGCGGCGATTTCTAGTTGATGCCTTCCTAGCTCTTTTGCTATTTCGAGAATACCTTTATCCTCATCCCACATTTTTCTTAATTGAATCACTTCACTTTCATCAAACACTAAGTCTAATTCTTCTAAAGCGATATATAAGTTACGACGCGATTTCTTCATGTACCTTTCCTGTTGCAACGCCATTATGTAATTCTCCTTTTCCAAATCCGTTCCAAGTCGTGGCATCCCATTTCCCCTCCAGTTGTAATTGATGAATTTCCCTTAGCTCCGCCATAACAGCATGACGTCTTCTATCCACTTCTTCAGGACTGCGATTCCCTGCTTCGCAAATACAAGGTACAAATTGAAAGCAGCCATTACCCATATCGTTCTTAATTATTCCCGTTCCGTTACATGCACACATTTTAATTCCCCCTTTAAAACTGATAATGTCTTTCTTCTGTAATACTTTGTTTCTTTGAAAGTAATCGTTCTGAAGTTATTGAGAATCCGCGATACAATCCGTTCATCATAAGCACCCTCTAAACACACTCCTGTAAGGTTTGTTGTAAATATAGTAGATTGAACCTTACTATTTTGTTTGATCTATTTTTAACTTGTTGTAATTCCTTTTTATAAGTAACCCTTGCTTCTCAAGTTTGTTTATTATCCTTCGTAATGTAGCAGAAGACCATAAAGGAAATTGCTTAAGCCATTCATTGTAACTGTTATAGCCTTCATTGAAATTCTTTAATTTATTTACCAATAATGAACTTGTTGTAAAATATCGCTTCATTTAATACAGTCGTTTTATTAATCCTAATAAAACGATTAACGGTTGTTAATGTATAAGTAATTTGCTCATTTAGTTCACTTTCTTCATCCAACACTCATAACTCACATTGTCCTCCATGCCAGTAAACCGAACCTTTTCTCTCCCTCTGAACTTACCTTCATGATAAAAGGTTCTTTCTGCCCTATATATTCGTTTAATTGGCGTTACATAGTCATAACCTCGTTTTTCTAAATCACGAACTGCTATTAACATCTCCTTCATAGACCCACGCCTTACAGGTATCTTAAACATCACGCATTCGCCCTTTCGCATACCGCTATGTTGCCTTTAACCCACTTTGTTGATTTCTTAAGTACTTCTTCTGCTTGTTTTAATGTCAATTCGACAATTTCTTTAATACTTAATTGTCCTTTAATCATGTCTTCATCTACTTTTCGACGAGTAGCTAATTTTTTTATGTTTAATTTAATTGCACTAACTTGTTGGGCATTAATTATTTCCTCTTGGATTTCTAGTAAATCTTCACTCGCATAGATTTATAAACCTAATCCGTGAATTGCAATTGCTTTTACTAAGCACCGCTGGATACTTGTGTTAATGTCAAAGCTGTTACGCTCTGCAATCGGCTTGTTTTGATTGTTTAATAGTGGATGACTTTGACTTAGTGATTTTCTTGTACAGTTAATTCCCCCCCTACAAAGTAACCACAATCTGTTTTGAGGTAAGGCCCTCCATTAAATCGTTTTACTTCCCATATTGCTGTTGGATCTACTTTTTAACTGCCCATGATAAGTAGTTAAAACGCCCCTTCTTTTCAACATGTTCCGTGCAATCTATTTAAGCTAATTTAGAAAAGTAATTTTCAGTTGTCATATGAATTTCCCCTTTTTAAAATGGTGCTATTTCCGTTTGTTTACTAGCTTCATACACTTGCATAAGTGCTTGTAATCCATATTCGTAAGCTACAACCATTGATGCAGCGTTAGGCTCTTTGCTTTGCTTATATCGTTCAACCAAATTCATTAAAATTTGAATTTCAGCTTCAATTTTGGTTTGTAGTCCCACCTTATTCACCTGCCACTTTCTCTGTAGAATGAGACATTACATATTGCGTAATGCACTCTGTTTCTGCGTGTAAGTAATCACCACCAAAATCTAAGTAACTTTCACCGAAGTATATTTCTCCATTGCAACCTTCACATTCTTCAATAAAGTCTCTTGCTGATGAGTCATGATGATTACCGTAAGTAATTGGATTTTCAATCATATTTCATTCCTCCTTATTTACTGAGAGAAAACGTATGTTATAATATATATAGCTAATTTTAGGGAATATTTTCTCTACAACGCTCGTTGCCATCGAGCGTTTTTTCATTTTTAATAGATAACTACCTAACAATCTGTTAAAATTTAGTTACCGATATGTGTAACAACTGGCCTGTGCTTCTGTACGGGCTTTTTTGATGCTTTCAGGCATCGTAATACTCAGGAACCAGTCTATTAGGTGGGGCCCCCTATTAGATTACCAAATATTACAAAAAGCAAGAACTTGTCTTATTCACTCTGTAAAAACGCTATTACAAACATAATCCCTTTTGGCTCCTATGGATTATCAACTTTTTTCATAATTTTTATCTTTGTTTTTTTATATTCATAATTTCGTAACATCTTTATATAATGTTTTAATAGATTTTATGTTAAACTTATAACATTCCAAGAAGTCCTTTACTTTTAGAATCGACAATTCTTCAATACCCTTAGTCTTGCCCTACATCCCCTGTAGGGCTTTTATCGTTAGCTAGAGTGATATACCTCAACCTTATCAGTGCTGTTATGCACAACTCTAGTTCTTAAATCCCTTATGATCCACAAGACTTTCTTTTGTTCATATTCATCATCTTGTTACCATCCCATTTTTGGTCTCAGACATCTATTTATTCGGTGTACCAGGTATTCCAATAAACATATTAATGATGATACGAATACCAGTGATAATGTGCTTTCCTCCATCATTTACATCGCCGCCCTATCCATTTCTGAAATAATTCCACCTTTCGTTAGTATTTTATGAATATTTTATTTCCAACGAGAATTCATTTTCAATGATCTTCTACCATCCGTATGCACTACATCAACCGTTTTCGATCTTGTATAACCTCTGTTTTGGTGTTTGGAGTACAGTAGCCATTGATTATTCACTTTATACTGCACTTTTTCTTCTTTCAGGATTTTATTAAGCTTCATCGCTGATAATCCGTAATCCGCTGCAACTTGTGAGACTGTTACAGTATCTTGTGATTGAAGAATTTGGTCTAGGTATGTAATCTTTGATGCGTTTTCTGCAATCTGTTGTGTTAACATGAGCCAATCTGAATTCATTAACGCACTAGGACTAAAAAGTAAATCTGCTGTATCTATGTGGGAGAACGAAGAAATATATAAATGTCCATCGAGAAAAACTTCTTTAGATATAGCTAAACTCACAAATGTATTCGTTTCTTATGTATTTTAAACCCGCCGGTCCATCTAAATTCCCACCATTAAACTCTCCTACACGTACTGGTACTGTAGGATTTGAAATATTATAAATTTCTACTGTGTTATCACCAGCATTGGATACATAAAGAGTCGTACCTATAATAATTAATCCCGCAGGCATATCTAAATTCCCACCATTGAACTCTCCTACGCGTACTGGAAATATCGGATTAAAAATATCATAAATTTCTACTGTGTTATCACCAACACCAGAATTTGCTATATAAAGAAATTGAAGTCTCATAGTAGGACTTGGTCCTGTTGGTCCTGTTGGTCCTGTTGGCAATGTAAATGGTGGAATAGATGGTAATGTAGGACCAATTAAACTTGGGTCTACTGCCGCACCATGTAAATCTTTTTCTTTTGACATACGTCACCTCCAAAAACATTAATCATACCTAATAAATGCAGTGTAGTGACAAAATGACATTAATAAGGGCTTCGGCTCTCTTTTTTATTTTCATTCGACAAAATATGACAAAATAGTTGTAACTGGATTTGTTATGCTTGGGTTAAATCTTACATTTTTAAAGGGGATATTATATGGCTACTCCAAAATACACTAAAATTGATGAACGTTTTGGCATTATTGAATACCCAGTTACACTTGCAGAAATGGTTGAAATATCAAAAGAACTGCCGAAAACAGAACGCACATATTATAAATATGCTTTCGATGCTTTAAAGAAGGTTATGAAAGCTAAAGAAGCGATCTACTGCTTTGAAGTTGCTAATCCTAAATTAACAAAAATGGGATTTATGGTTGTAGGGGAACATAATCTCTACCTCGTAATGATGAAAGGCGGATTTTTCGGAGGCGCTGAAGCTGAAGTAATTAAATACAAGGATATTAAAAACGTAGACTTCGATATTGCTCCAAATTTATTTGGCTTATCCAATGTGAATACAGGTGTTATTTACTTAGAAATAAAGAGAATGCTGGGTACAAAAAAGAGGACGATTAGCAATATTCCTGATTACAACGTCGATGGAGTATTAAAAGCTATTCGTAATAAATTGAAATAAGCATTAGCACTCTAATGAGTGCTTTTATTTGTGGAATGATACAAACGAGGAGAGGAACAATGAAACTGACTTTATTTACAATATCTAACGAACAAATTAAAGAGCAATTGAGCAAGTTACAAACGAAGATCGAATCACTAGAAAATACAAAAGAATTACAGGATAAAGTAATATCAATGCAAGATCACCAAATTTCATTTTTAAATGACTCAATTGCTAATATGTGGCAACCTATTGCGATTGTGGCTGGGATAGCAGCTTTGGTTATTACAGGGGCGTTTGCTTACGTATCAATTCTGCATCACCAAGCTAAAAGGAAGAGAGAGGAAGTCGAAAGACTTATTTAAGATTCTCATTCTATAGCAACTATTGCACAAGAAAGAATTGATGAATTAAATACTGAACAGCAAAATCTTCAAAACTTAGCAGACTCTATAGATCTTAAGCAAAAAATCGACATGAGATTAAATCGTGCTAAATTTACTTTAGATACAATTGAAAGTTCACAAAAAACATTACTAGAACAATATAGCTCAGAGGGTTACAAATTAAGCCAAGAAAATTCTGTAAAACTTCATGGGTATATTAAACAACGTTACAGATTAGCATCTAGATTTAACGTGCTACAT
This sequence comes from Bacillus cereus group sp. MYBK220-1, assembly GCF_051916445.1. Classification (NCBI taxonomy): domain Bacteria; kingdom Bacillati; phylum Bacillota; class Bacilli; order Caryophanales; family Bacillaceae; genus Bacillus; species Bacillus cereus group sp. MYBK220-1. Next base: position 98,262 of record NZ_JBQAGQ010000007.1, read on the forward strand.
ATATATATTACCCAATTAATAGTAGAAGGAGCTACTATTGGTACCAAACAAGAAGATGATATTTCATCACTACAAGAAGATTGCGACAAACTCTTTAATAATTACTTCTCCTTCGAAGACACTTTAGAACCTAACGAAATGTTGAGTTGAAGCAGTTTTCTCAACAACCAATATTTCTTAATGTGGTAAAATATTATTTGGATGGAAGTCCAATACATATTATTAAAATTAAAGTGGTTCAAGTCGGAGGAAGGCACCTTGGGGTGTCTTTTTTTATGATTAGCAATAAGTTTTAAATTTTACAATGACATCCAACGGGCTTATGAGGAGCTAGACGGACGTCAGCAAGGTCGTTTTGCAAAACAAGTTTCATAGTACGTGAAAATGTTGCAAACCAACAAGGATATACTGTGATTTGATTTCATTGTAGAAGAAATCTTTTTCAAAAGAAATAGGTAAATTTTAACATGTTTTCACTAAACTTTCCATGGAGGCTAATGTAATGCCCACTTTTTCAACAAAAGACCAAGAGGAGATTAATTAATCTCCTCTTTACACTTACACATGTAAATTATAAATGCAAATTAGCATTTAACTATATCGCCACTCATACCATCTGAGTACATACCGTGACAACTACGTGCTTCTTGCTTTTCAGCCTTAGATTCAAATGAATACACCCCAAACACTCCTACTACTCCTAATAACCCTGCTAACAATAAATTACGAATCTTTTTCATCAATAATTCCTCCTTTAAAGATATTCAATTAATAAGATTCTCCATTTTTTTACTATTCCCTCTTTTAAAACATACTTTTTTGATAAATTTAATAAGATATATTTCGACTCTTTTTTATTTATGTTCGACAAAATATGACAATATACAAATAATTCGTTTGCTAACATGGGGTGAGAAATAATATGGCGAGCTAGGAAACTCATCGCCTATGCTATTCTCACATACATATGCTAAGGGGAATTTTCTTCTTCAAATGAATGGCGATATGAAAGATGAGGAGTTTAATAAATATAAAGAGGTTATGGATAAGGTAGCTAAGTAAACAATGGCACTCAAAAGGGTGCTTTTAGTTTGCTCTCAGACATAAATATAATTAGGGGTGATACACATGAAGAAGGGGTTTATGGGGATATTATTGGCTACTTCATGTCTTTTGTTCACAGGATGTTCAGCTAATATGAAAGTAGTGGAGACGGATACTAAAGATAAATTAGAAAACAGCATGTTAGCGCCATATATTGAAAAGGTTTCTTATAAAGCTGGTGAAAAGGACGATGATACCACACCAGTAAATATTGAAATAAATGTAGATGAAAGATTCTCTGACTTGTCAACTATGGAAAAATACAAAGTTATGAACAATACGTTTGAAAAGATAATGGGATCCTTTAATTCCGTTTCTTGTGGCGGAAATAATTCATGCCGTTACCAAAAACTCAAATTATTCTATGGCGACGATACATATGTTATGGATATTTTTGACGACATACTTATTATTAATGATTTTGAAAAATATACGAAAAGCGATTATAAGTCAGATGTGAATACAGAAAAAGAGAAGAAAGAAAGAGAATACGCTAATAAGGATAATACGCTTAAATCAAATAGTACATCAAAAAATAACGGGCAATATGCAAGTAACGGAATAAGTTATACGGTTATATTCGACTTTATGAAACAACAATATAACAGACTAACAAATAACGATGAAAACTACATCCCTGAAATACATGATCCACAAGTTGCTGAAATAGCTGCTAAACGTTTTGGGATTACCGCTAAAGAAGCTGGATATATTTATGAGAAAGTACAAATGGATGCTTTTAATTAAAATATAGATTTTGTTCTAATACTTATCATTAAATTTAAAGTGGTTCAAGTCGCAGGAAGGCACCTTAGGCTGCCTTTTTATTTATGGATTTTTTAGAAAATATTTGAAATATAATACAGTAGATTATATTATTATGTGTGTATGATTTCTGGTTTTAAAAATCACAAAAATTAATAGGGGGGAAACAATAATGAAGTTAGGCAAATTAGCATTAATTGGGGCGTTAACTTTTAGCGGTTTTACTGCAATAGAAATGAGTAAGCCTACCTCACAAGCAGCTGCAGCTTACTCAGATCCACTTAATGATGATTGGGGATTTAAAACCATTGTGGATTTACAAAATTCAGAGGAAAGTACATATCAACCAGATTGGAAGATTGGGAATTTAATAACTGGTGATACATTTTACTTAACACAGCACTTTGGTAGAGAACATTTTGGTGCGCAAATGAAAATTTTTAAAATCCACACAAATGGTACCCTAGAACGATTCCAAACAATAGAACCAGAATTTATTCCTGGAACAGAAATTTGGCAAACCCCTATCACAGATAGCTATACAAGTGGTACTTATGTGGCTGCAATTAAATATCGTGGTGAATTCACGTATTCAAATCCATTTACAATCAATTAGGGATGTAATAAATTGAAAAAAGGCTCACTTGGGTTTCTTTTCTTCTGTACATTATATCTATTACGTGCTCATTGATTTTTTATGTACGTTTGATATAATTACTGTAGTAGTATTACAGTAATAGCTTGTGTATATAATAAAAGAAGAGATGCGCTAACATCTCTTCTAATAACTGCTACCGTCAGGGTGGTGGTTAAATCATTTATTTTTTACGAAACCCACCCTTTTGCTTTGGACGGCGACGAGGAGTGGGTTTTTTGTTATCTTTTTCTAAAATTTGTTTCCTAAAAACATAAGCAGAAACTTCACGTACAATGGCTTTCACAAATTCTTTTAGAAGCTCAAACAAAAACTCCATAGGTATATCACCCCCTTTCCTCCCAAATGGAAAGAAGGGATAACCAATCTCCCTCACAATATACAGTTAATCCTATTCTATCATACTAGTACAATCTCACCAATATAAAAAAGGCCACCATTACTGGCAGTCCTTTTTGGGTAGTTTTAGAAATTAAATTATAACATATTAATATACAAATTATAAATATGTTTTTCCCAAAGATACTATGAGTTTTTATAATTCTTGATTTCTAAATTTTCCTATAAGGATTAACAAATAACATTAAAATTATCAATTGATTAGATTATTAGAAAAAAATGGTTATCCGTATAAGTATTTGGTAAAATATAGATATATTTTAAGAGGATAAAGTTAATATAGACCAACTAAGTAATGGTAAGAAAATGTTTTATTGCATAAAAAAAGGCTCCATTACTGGAGCACTCAAAATAAATAAACGAATTAAAACAAGAAACAGACAATTTAACTATATAGATAATACATAAATAAATCTATATATATGTAAAAATGCATATAAAAACTCTATTTATTGATGCTATAATATGTTTACTCGATGATTGTTATATTTTTTATGGTTTTCAAGCAATACAATACCTTCTTAACACCAAGTTTACCAGTAAAAGAAGACATCTTAATCGATGTCTTCTTTTCTTATATAATAAAATTAAGATGGTTCAAGTCGGAGTAAGGCGCCTTAGGGGGTCTTTTCTTTTGTACATAAAAAAACTCACCATCCTACAGAAATGGCGAGATCCTTGTATATTATTTACTATCTTGTTTTCTCTAATACTTTTCTTCTTAGTTAAAAATTTATTTGCGTCATCAACAAATAACCAAAAATTATTACAGCAAGTCCCATAGCAGCACCCAATAACACTTGCCCATCAGTATCAGTCCAAAATTCTTTTAAATCTGCTTTTGCCTTTTTCCTATTTTCGCCTGTTGAAAATAGATAACGAATAGAATATATAACTAGTAAAAAGAGTGACGTGATTATATCTATCATGACTTATGTACCTCCCTAATATATGTGTGCTATTAATTTCCTTATACGTTTTAGTTTTAAGCTAAGATATCTGAAATCATAATGTTAATAAATATATCCCCCCGATTAAAAGTGCCGCAGCAAAGACTAATATTATTAATCCATCAGGACTATTAAGAATTTCTTTTATATGTTTTTTTGCTATTTGCTTAGTTTCTCCACTTGAAAAGAGATAAACAATGGAATGGAGAATTAGTAAGAAAAACGCCGTAACTAACTCTATCATGACTTATGTACCTCCTAATATATATGTACCTTTAATTATCCAGTAATTTTCTTGCACCTTGTATCAGCCTGAGTAACTGGAATGCTTAGTTCAATAAAAACCAAATGATAAAAATTACTCCTATAACTGCTAAAGTTCCAAAAAAACCTACCAACATTTTTCCCTCTGGACCATTAATAAGCTCTTTTAAAACTTCTTTTGCTATTCGCTGACCTTTACCACTTAAAGTTATTGAAAGAATAAAGAATATTACCACTAATACAAATGAAAAAATTATTAGTTCCATGACTTGTATACCTCCCTAATATATGTTCGTTATTAATTAACCAATAATTGCCTTATACATTATACCAACTAGGGTACATGGAAGTATAACAAATTATTTTTATAATTTAATTTATTAATCGGAACAGCATTTATAAAGGATAGTTCAAGTCGGAGGAATGCGCCTTTGGGTGTTTTTTTTATTTCATTTCGACATAATATGACAAAATAGTTGTGATTATATTTGTTATGATAGTTCAGGTAAATCTTACATTTTAAACGCTGGGGGATACATACTATGAACAAAAAACTATTAACAACACTTACTTGTTTCGCTTTATTTATGGGATTAGCAGCATGTTCATCTAACGAGACAGCAAGTACTTCCAAAGAATTTAAAGCTGAGCAAGAAGCACAAAAGGAAGCTGAGAAAGCGAAGAAAGCTGAAGAAAAAGGGACTGTGAAAAAGGAGAAAGCCGAACAAGAGACGGCTGAAAAGCAACGCAAACAGCAAGAAGAGGCTACAAAAAAGGAACAACTAACAACTACTTCTGGTAACACTATTAAAGGCTTAAAAGACGAACTATCCATTGGTATGCCATTTAAAGATTATCTTGCTAAAAAGAAATCATTAAATGTAGAGAATCCCTTCAGTATTTCACTCGGAAAAGGTAATGTAGGTAGTGTTCTTCAAGCTCAAGATGGAGTATTAGTTGTATGTATTGATGGAGAAAAGATATTCGATTTAAAAACATTTAAAAATGTTGATGAGGCTAAAGAATACGAAAAGAGCTTAAAAGTAAAATAATAGATTCAATTCATATTTCTCAATCACCAATATAACTTAATATAGTAAAATATTATTTGGATGAAAGTCCAAATGCATATTATTAAAATTACAGTGGTTCAAGTCGCAGGAAGGCACCTTAGGGTGTCTTTTTTTATGAAGTTTATAATGCATTATAATGATTAATAGATTTACATTAGAAAGAAACATAATATGGATTTCCAAATACCTATAATAAACCCCTTCTCAGGAATTCCTGGGATTCAAAGTGTAATTCCTGAGAAGGGGTACTGCCAACATAACAAGAATTTCGTACGCCAAGGAATTATTAGGTATATTTTTTTAATATATATATTTTAAAAATAAGTTATAAAAATAATATGTTACATTCACATTTACCCTAGCTGATATAATTTATAAGACAATTATTGGCTAATTAAGTGTACATATTTGCAAATGACGCAATAGATGTTTAACCAAAAAGAAAAGCATTAGAGGAAACAAGAAATTGAATAATAAGATATCTTGCAATATATTTCTCTTTGTAAAAAGATAAGATCCTAATCTCCGATCTTATCTTTTTTATTTGTAAATTTACAATAGGGCTACTGCCATATGTCCCTTTTCATGATTAGTTAGTTTTACTTTTAATACTCTCAGTTGCTTTTTTAAATAGTTTCATTGCCTGTTCTGCTTTGTTTTCTGCCTGTTCCAACTTATTATCATTTTGTTCTTCTAATGCCTCTGAGAGTAATTGCAGAGCATTCCAGTAATTATCCATTGCTTGCTTTATCTTTTTTTGTTCAACTTCTAACCCTTTAGGTGCCTCAAGGTATTTGATGTCTCTTACGTGTATTTTTGCCATATCCAAACTCAATTGGATTTCACTTTTCTTTGACTCATAATCCTTTATATCTGAATGCCCTATATCTTGTATCAGTCTCATAACTTCATCCATCTTATTTGTATTTTCTACGATGGCTGCTTTGTATTTATCAACTTCTGAACCACTAATTTTGTCGTTTAAATCTTCCTCACGATGACCCTCTTTCGCATGTTTCTGGTTCTCTTCCTTTACCTTTTGCTCTACATCAGGGTATTTCTCGTTTATCCCATTAAATACTGTCTCCCATTTAGAAACACCATCATCTATCCCAAACATACCGTTTTGTATGTTTTCTTTTGCTTTATCCTTATCATATTCACCATCATACTTACGAGCATCATACTGTCTAACTGCATCTTCTACTTTTATTAGGTGTTTTCTAATCTCTTCTATCCCTTCTTGTATTAAAAATTGGTAGTCTTGATACTTTTTAGGTGGTTTGATTTTTTCAAAACGGTTTATGTCCAAACTAATGTGACTAATTAAGGAATCTACCTCACCTATGTAGACACCCTCTTCTGTAAATAATTCATCAGTTTTCTTTTCTAATTTTTTTAAATGATACTGGAATTCTAAGTGTAGTTCAGTCAAACGATAAGGGTAATCTTCTTCAGATACCTTTACCTTGTTTTCGCCTTCTGTGTCTGATACATTTGATTTACTTTCTTTACTACTTGATTCGTCTTCCTTACTTCCCTTTTCATAATCAATTCTAGACAATGCGTTTCTTAGTTGATTTTCAATCTGTTCATCACTATAGTGCAATTTCTTTAGGTCAGATACCATTTTATCTGCATCATAATACTTATCTACTTTTCTATACTCTGACTGTGTAAGTCCATATGTATTTAATGTACAACCTACTAGCATGAAACTAACACTTAACCCTGCTATTGCGATACCCTTAAATGATTTATTAATATTCATTTTAAACTTATCCCCTTTTTCTTTTAGTAATTCTTTTCTTCAACAATAGACAGACCTTCATGTGTTTTTGCATTGTCTGCTGCGTCAGTTTAGTTTTCCTAACTTATTATTTTAGTCTTAACTTGAATTTCTTCCTTATAATTACAAAAGGGATATACCTAAACATATAACTGCTAGTAAAATATATCCTTATATTATTTTATAATGATAATAATTAATGAGTCAAAGTAATTTGCGAAAACTATCAACTCAGATACATACTTTTATAGAAATACAGTAGGCTTTTTTACATTAAAAAACTCACCATCCAACAGAAATGGCGAGATCCTTATATATTATTTAATATCTTGTTTTCTCTAATGCTTTTCTTCTTAATTAACAAATAACTGCACTATACGTTATATAAGCTAAAATATCTGAAAAGTTTACTCTGATAAAAACCAAATGACCACAAATATCCCTGTAACTGCCGCACCTCCGAAAAATCCTACCAATATTTTCCCATGAGTACCATTAACAACTTCTTTTAAATCTGCTTTTGCCTTTTTCTTGTCTTCTCCTGTTGAAAAGAGATAACTAATAAAATGTACGACTAGTGAAACTAATGCCGCGATTATTTCTATCATTACTTATGTACCTCCCTAATATATGTGTACCTTTAATTATCCAGTAATTTTCTTGCACCTTGTATCAGCCTGAGTAACTGGAATGCTCAGTTCAATAAAAGCCAAATGACAAAAATTACTCCTATAACTGCTCCAGTTCCAAAAAAACCTACCAACATTTTTCCCTCTGGACCATTAATAAGCTCTTTTAAAACTTCTTTTGCTATTCGCTGACCTTTCACTTAAAGATATCGAAAGAATAAAGAATATTACCACTAATACAAATGAAAAAATTATTAGTTCCATGACTTGTGTACCTCCCTAATATATGTTCGCTATTAATTAACCAATAATTTCCTTATTCATTATATCAACTAGGGTACATGTAAGTATAACAAATTATTTTTATAATTTAATTTATTAATCGGAACAACATTAATACAGGATAGTTCAAGTCGGGGGAAGGCACCTTTGGGTGTCTTTTTTTCTACCTATAAATGTTTAATTGTTATATAATAATATTATTGTATTTTAGGAGGAACATAAATGAATAAAAAACTAATCATTGGAATTATCGCTGTACTAGTAGCTAGCATTGCTTCCGTAGCTATTTTTAAAGATTCCAAATCAGAAGATATGAAACCTAAGTATTCACAAAAAGATATGGATAAACTTATCGATCAACACTTTAATGAACAGCAAGAATTAAAAACACAAATCAAAGAGTTGAAATCTAAAGTAGACTCCTATGAAAAAGAGTCAACTAGGTCACTTCAAAAAACTACACAGCCGAGTCAAGAAACACCTAAACCGCAAGAACAAGAACAGCCTAAAAAAGAAGACGTAAAACCGGAGTCTCAACCGGAAAAGAAAGAAGTACCTAAATCGGAACAAACTACTGGCACATTAGCGAACCCAGTAAAGAACATCGACAAAACAGAAGCTATGAATAAGGTTAAAGAAAAAGCTAAGAAAGACTTTCCAGATGATTATTCTACTCAAAATTATGTTGCAAATAAGCAATCCAAAGCATTTGACTATTTAAATAACATTGAAATTAAGTCGCAAGAAGAATTAAATATTATAAATAAGGCACTACGTGATTTTCCTACTGATTTTTCAACAGCAAAATATGTATATGAAAAACAAATGAAAGCTAAAGGTGAGCAAGAGTCCCAGTAATAATTTAACAAAATAGATAATAAATATGGTGAAATTATATTCGTATGAGAGTCCAATACATATTATTAAAATTAAAATGGTTCAAGTCGGAGGAAGGCACCTTTGGGTGTCTTTTCTTTTGTATATTAAAAAACCTCAACATCCAATGGTGAGGTTCTTATGTATATTATTCAGTATCTTGTTTTCTCTAATACTTTCTTCTTGATTGAACATCTATTGATTCATAAGCAAATAACCAAAAATTATCACAGAAATTACAAGTCCCGTAGCAGCACCTAATTGCATTTGCCCCTCACTATCAGTCCAAAATTCTTTTAAATCGGCTTTTTGCCTGTTTCCTATTTTCACCTGTTGAAAATAGATAGCGAATAGAATATATAACTAGTAAAAAGAATGACAGGATTATATCTATCATAACTTATGTATTTCCCTAATATATGTGCGTTATTAATTAATCAATAATTTCCTTATATATTATATCAACTAGGGTACATAGAAATATAACGGATTATTTTTATAATTTAATGTATTAATTGGAACGGTATTAATACAGGATAGTCCAAGTCGGCGAAAGGCACCCCTTGGGTGTCTTTTCTTTTTAAAATATATAAGCGCACCATCCCTTTCCTAATAGAGGCCTCCCCTTCATGCCTCCTTACAGGGAGAATAATAAGACCTTTTATATTTACCCAATTACCGAGCTTTCAAATGTTTTAAATAGTTACAATACATGTATTACTTCAATAACATATGATTATTCTTAAGAATGTCATTGATATGTACCAATAGATGTTAGTGCAGCAAAATAAATTGTGTTATGATGTGAGCAAATATAAAGCTATCTAACGGAGGGATTCACATGCCGCATGTTGTGTTTCGTGGAATTACTATTGAACAATTAAAAAGCATAAGCAAGCCATTAATAGAAGAGCTTGCAGAGATTTGTGAGTGTGGTACGGATAATTTTACGTTGGAACTACCAAGTTCTACGTTTGTATTCAATGGAGAAGCAATAGAAGCGTTTCCTCTTATTGAAGTGAAATGGTTTGAGCGTGGACAGAAAATTCGTGATCGATTTGCCAAGGCCATTACTACATATATAATGGATTTAGGACTTCCAGAAGTAGAGGTTGTATTTACGGTTTTCACAGAATCAGCGTATTATATTAACGGGAAGCATTGTGCAAGTTAGAGCTATTTGAAAGATTTTTGTAACATTTATAAGGAGTAGAACCACATTGCCATCAAGCTAAGAAACGCAAATATCTAAAAACAAAAAAACGAACTCAATTCTCATAGAAAACTAACTGTGAAAAGATAAATTTTTTGTTTTGGGGGACATCAAAGTTTTAGCTTGATGGATATGTATGGTGATCCCTAATGGCTGCTATATCAATACCCCAATGATCAACCAGAGACATGAATTGTAATATGCCAACTCGCCCAAAGAATTGGAGTAATATTGCTGGCCATGTCCCTAATTAGATTTCCAAACTTTGTAAAAAGTTTTTTATCTACTTTTTAGCTTCATCACTCATTTCAGTGATATGAGTCCAATATTTCATTGTAATGGGATTGTATTCTACCCTAACTGTGACATTCTTTTGAGCATCAGTATTTACATATCCTTCAATCGTTAGGGCATGAATCGCATTTGATGGTCTATTTTCTTTTTTATAGGAACTCGTATGCTTGTCAAAGGCTTTTTCAACAATTGTTAAATCGAAGTTATACTCATTTTTCATATACTGAATCGCTTTCAATTCAGAAATATTACGGATATTCATTTCTTCCTCTGGTGTAAGAGCCAACTGCTTTTCTAATTCTACGGCATGTTGGTTATCTTTAGATAGATTTAGAGCTCTTGTATTTTCTTCCGAATTATAATCTACCAGCCACTTTTTATCTTTGTAGTACGCTTCGACAGAGGATTTGCATGAAAATCTGCTCTTTCCTTCATTTTGTGCATCACAGCTAGCTAACTCAAAATGAATATTTATTTTGGAATATTCCGGACTTCCTGTACCTTCATTCGCTTGCATCCTACTTTCCTTTGTCACATATGTAATCTTTATAGGACCATTAGTTTTTTCAACCTCATGTTTTACTTTTTCTTCAATACGTTGTTCCTGGACCTGTTTCGCGAAAATGTAGTTCTCCTCATAAAAATGATACATTGCTAAAGGAACAAATAAAGCAATCCCTAAAACGATACAAGAAAGTGCATAATAAGCCAACATTCGCTCTGTAGTATATATACGGAAACAGGCAAGCACAACACAAATATATACTAAAGGCAATGCGATATAAAAAATAGGTACTGAAAAGTAAAATGTAAAGGCTGTAATTAGAAAAATCCCCCCGAGTAACTCGATATATCGCGGAATACCTATACTGTATGCTGCTAAAATCAAAAACCAAATGTAACTTGTTGATACAAGAAAAGCAATTCTATAATACTTCTTACTTTTTATGTTTTTCTCTTCCATTTCCCCACCATCTTTGCAAAACTAAAACTCTACTATCGCTTACAACTTAAAATAAACGCTTACTTACATTAGGCTTCTTAAATGAGTGTAAGTAATACAAGAACCAAACTTGATTCGTACAATCCTTACGTTATTTGAATTACGAGTTAGATTTAGATCTCGACATGATTCCTCTTTTAGTAATAACATAATTCTCTGGTAAACAATTTATGCCTGGATGATTTTTGCAACGTGAAAAAAGCTCTTTTAAATCTCGTTGAAAATCACTACGTGGACGCTTTGGTTCTGCAATTCCCCATTTATCCATGCACTCTAGAATCAAAGATTGAGTCTCCGGGTATATCCTTGCAGTTTCAAGAAGACAGCCAACTGCCACTGAGCGGGTAGATTCCTCGTATGTTTTCTTAAGTTTACCTACACAGCCTGTAGTCATATGCCAAAGCCATACGTGGTAAGTTTGATTACTATCGGGGATAGGTGTATCAAAAAATCCCCTGCGAATGCATGCCCATAAAGCTAGTATACTATTATTAGTGAGAGTAGATGATTCGTGGTTATTAACATTTATGACAAGTGAACTTATATGATTGGATATATTAATGCCTCTTTCAGCCAATCTCCTCCATATACTACAAATGAACTCATTTGTCGGTATATCTTGTCTATAATAATTCGATAACATCAATTCTACTACTTCCGGTGGCAACGAAACGTTTAACGAAATTAATTCATCCAACATTACAGCTGCCCAGTACTGAACATATCGTTCAGAATTTAACTTATCTCGTTCCTTCTTGTCAATATACAATAATCGTGCGATTTTCGTAACGTATGGTTGTAGTTCAGCTTCCCTACTCAGACTTTCATAAGCCACTTCTAACAAATCAGCAATTAATTCAGGATTGTTCATTTGAGTGTAAACACCCTTATCATGCTTGTCATGACATAAGCTCTCAATATAGCTAACTATCCAATTTGTAGCTTTCGACGTTTCACCAGATGACAGTATAAAATCAGCAAGGCTACTCTTCATACTTTGGCGTTGTATAGATTCCCCAGAAACAAATTGCTGTAACTTATCCAAAATAATTTCATCTTTTAACATATCGAATACAGATCCCCCTTCACTAACCTTATCTCTAGCCTCTCCATCTCTACCCATTTTACCTTATTTTAGTAATTATTGATGGAACTTTTAAAACAATTTTAATAACCATCTATCTGATATACGATAGATGGTTATTATATTTTTAAACAGAAAATTAAAAATGTTTTTAACTTTATGCATTTATTATTTAACGAATTTCCCGAAAGAATTCTCCTTCCTCAAGCGTGTGAAGGGCGTAGCCCACCGGTAGGTGGGAGATGAATTTCGGTTTGGCGTAGCCAAAAGGTTTTCCTTTTTATTTTGCCTCTGATATAATCAGTCTTATAAATGATAAAGGCTGGTATATAAATGAAGTTAGATAGTAATAACCATTCAGTATTCTTGTTGTATTATCACCTTGTGTTGGTCGTGAAATACAGAAGAAATGTGTTTGATGATGATATGTCAGACTATGCAAAAGATATGTTTGTTCGACTATCTGAAAACTATAACATCACATTAGTTGAATGGAATCATGATGTAGACCATGTTCATATTTTGTTCAAGGCACACCCTAATACAGAAATGACAAAATTCATCAATGCTTATAAAAGTGCAAGTTCTCGACTTATTAAAAGAGACTTTCCACAAGTGAAAAAGAAACTTTGGAAAGAGATGTTTTGGTCAAGAAGTTTTTGTTTGCTAACTACTGGTGGTTCGCCAATAGACGTAGTAAAAACATATATTGAAAATCAAAGTGAAAAGTGAGGTGAAATGATATGACAAAGCAGAATAAAGCATATAAATTCCGTTTGTATCCAACAGAAGACCAAGCACATCTTATGCGTAAAACCTTCGGTTGTGTACGTTTCGTGTATAATAGAATGTTGGCTGAACGGAAAGAAGCGTATGAAAAACATAAAGATGATAAGGATCAACTAAAGAAACAAAAGCTTCCCACTCCTGCGAAATACAAAGCAGAATTTGAGTGGTTAAAAGAAGTTGATTCATTAGCTTTGGCAAATGCTCAACTAAACTTGCAAACTGCCTATAAAAATTTCTTTCGTGGTCAAAATGACTTCCCAACATTCAAAAGCAAAAAAGACAGAAAGTCTTATACAACGAATGTAGTGAACGGAAATATTATGTTGCTTAACGGTCATATCAAATTGCCAAAACTGAAAATGGTACGTATCAAACAGCATAGAGACATACCACAAGACCATATAATCAAGTCATGTACGATTTCTATGACACCTACTGGTAAATACTATGTGTCCATTTTGACTGAATACGAAAAAGAGATCGTACAAAAAGAGGTAGAAACAGTTGTTGGATTAGACTTTGCGATGGATCAATTATACGTCAGTTCTGAGGATGAGAGAGCCAATTATCCTAAGTTCTATCGTGAAATGTTAGACCGATTAGCAAAGGCGCAACGAGTATTATCAAGACGTACAAAAGGTTCAGGGCGTTGGAATAAACAACGTATCCATGTAGCTAAGTTACATGAAAAAGTAACGAATCAACGTAAGAACTTCCTTCATCATAAGTCTAAAGAGTTAGCTACTCATTTTGATGTTGTAGCTATTGAAGATCTAAATATGAAAGGAATGTCGCAAGCGCTTCATTTTGGAAAAAGTGTCGCTGACAATGGGTGGGGTATGTTCACTTCTTTTTTAGCTTATAAACTACACGAACAAGGCAAACAACTTGTGAAAATAGACAAATGGTTTCCTTCCACAAAAACATGTAGCAGTTGTGGAAATGTGAAAAATATGTCATTGTCTGAGCGAGTCTATTCTTGTATATGCGGTGTAAATCTCGATAGAGATTATAACGCAGCTATCAATATCAAAAATGAAGCAATACGCCTATTAGCGTTAGCATAGATAGTAATAAAATAACCCTTGGAACAAGGGAGTTAGCTCGGATGTCTTAGGACGAATTCGTTAGCTACCAAAAGTAACGACTAACCGAGAAGCCCCCACTTCAAACAGTCCGTTAGGACGTTAAGTGGCGGGTAGTTCACCTATTAACAATCCTTTTTATATCTTCTACACTTACTGAAGTTGCTTCCTCTATGATTTCAACTGAAACACCTAAATTGAAAAAGTTTTGTATTAAATGAATACTTTCTTGTTCTCTTGCTTTTTGATCAACCTCTAATAATTCTTGTAATAAATCTGTACTCATTGTAAACACTCCTCATATTTTTTTTAATAACAAAGCAAATCAACCATCTTCTCTGTTTTCTTAGAAATTTTTTTTATAATAAAGAAAAGCTGATGGATAAAACCTCCATCAGCTTTTCTATTTCTTGCTATTCAATTAGAAGCTAACTGTCGCTGCTTCCTCTCCTGAACTAATCATTCGTTGTTCAATCTTTCCTAGCAGTTCCTTTATCTTACTTGAATAAAGTTTAACTGCTTTCGTAGATTGAGCATTCATAAGCTCTTCTGTCCATTCTGCTAAATCTTCCTTTTCTTGATCATCTAGATAATCAAAAACTTCCTTTCGAGACATGGGGCTCACCTCAACTCAACTCTTTGTATTTGGCCGTTACATAACCAAATCTCCTCATCTCTCTATTTCTATTTATACCAGATTACTCCTCTTTCATTCCTTATTCTTTTTTTCGAGTTCGGTCAATTTCTTTGAAATCGACTGAATCTCGTTGCTTTTGACTTGTTCCGTTGCCAAGCGATTGTGCAGCAAGAAGGCTTGCCCTGAAACCCCAGCAAGAATACTCACCTTAAGAATTTCCATCATTGTTTCAGGGTTAAACATTGCGACACCAACGAGTGAAGCAATACTGCCTACAAACATCTCTCCCAAGAAACCCGGGTGAAATGCAAGCTTGCTCTTACGAGGCAACAAAAACTTTTTGTTTGTGATGTAATGACTAGCCAACCCTGAGACCATACCAGCCACAACTGACACAATTACTGTAACCAACATAATATGCACCCCTTTTCGAAAAACTTTTGACATTGCAGCAGCAGTTTCTATTTAATAATTAGTTCCTATGACATAGCATCACCCCTTTCAGGCAAAAACAAATAACCTTCCAGGAAAATGAATTGTTTACACAATGAAATAAGGTAACATAAAGTTCCTTTTTGTGTAATTTCATTAACCCGAAAGGTTATAAGTAGTTATTGATATAAAAAAGAAAAAGAAAAAAATGCAACTAAATTATATCACAATGAGGTTTGTTTTATCTTTAAATTCAGAAAGTTTTTCTATTATTTAACTTTCTCAAGTTAACAAATCAAATTCTTTGATACCTTTATACTTTCTAATAATTCGAAAACCTGATTATTATTTACTTTTTTCAATCTCCTATCAATTATGCTGTAAAGTACAATACAATTTTAATGAATATAGAATGCCAGTATCTCAAATGCTACCTATTTTTCCTCAACGTTTTCATAATTGTATAAATTTATTATTCTAGTTCCTGTCTCATGTATTAACCACAATACCTTACGCTTAAATAAGAAATAATACTATATATCAAAAAAATAAAAATCTTCTTGATATCCTATTAGCTTATTTCGTATTATATTTTCCATCTTTATTAATTCTGTATATTTTCCCAAATCTATTTCTGTCGGTGCAATACAGGTATTCCCGTCTAAATTTTTTCAAGAATTTGCAATGTCTTCAGTACTTCGTTAAAACTGCTTTTTTTTGTTTCTTTTCTCTCTTTCCATTCTTTATTTTCGCGATTATAAATAGACACATTCATCAATATACACTCCTTTTTTATCTTTTTTATTAAAATAAGGTTCTATGACGAATATTACAAGTTACCATCTTATTGTTACTATCTTCAATTACATGTTGTTCTTTTTGATACTGATCCCATTCAGCGGCTGTGATATATGAGATAACATCTCCTACATGAATATAAACCGTATCACCTACTCTAACACCTTCGAGTTCTGTATCGATTCTTAAATCGATATTTTCAATTCTAATTAATCGTTTGGTAATAAGTTTCCCTTTAGTAATTTTCCATCGATAAGCATTTAAAGTAACAGGATGTATTGTTTCTGAAAGTCTCAATAAATGATTCAAATTATCACTCCTTTTTTAAGCAAAATAAAAAAGCAACTTAAAAGGAGAAGACATAACACATTAAAAATGCGTACTCTTCAACCCGATAGGTTGCTTTAATTACAGAAAGAAAGAAAAAAGAAAAAAATTATATACTTATTATACCATATCAATAACCAAAAACAGCCAATTCATATATAAAATCAGTGTAGCCACTCTATAATTTTTATGAACATATAATTCTTAATCCCCAAAATAAAAAACCAATATTTTTATCTTTTCACTACAATACATGTAAATTTCATCTCCATTTTTTTGCTGAGAATCCAATGCTAATTAACCAATGATTTCAAAGCATTACCCACCAGACGCATTCCCTCTCTTCAGTTATTAAATTTAAGAAGTTTACTCATTATTCCAGAAAGAAAACATTAAGATTTTATGGTACAATAATTATTTGTTTCGTATATTAGAAAGGAGAAATTTATGAATTTAATTAAAATTAAGGTGACTGCATTATGCTTTGTATTATTTTTATCGGCATGTTCGCCAGCTCAGAATGACTATGATTTTAAGAACGATAAGGATGGCTATTTAGAAGCTGTCGCAGAAAAGGAATATTTAATTAATAAAGAGTTAGAGGAAGTTGAAGATACATCAATTTCTGTTGATGAAAGAAAAAAATATATTGACAAAGCAATTTCTATTATGAAAGAGGCAAAAAAGATCTCTGCACCATCTGAATATAAAACTGCAGATAAAGAATATGAAAAATATCTAGATTTATTTGCTAAGTTAGTAGATGAAGCAAAAGGAAACCTTAAAAATGTAACTGCTGTACATAAAAGCTTTAGTGAAAAGGATTTAGAAAAGTTGGTTAAGCAGTATGAAGCTTTTGAAAAATCCTTAGGTAGTGATGCAAAAGAAAGTCTAATCAAAAAACAGCGGGAACACAGACGTGTAACACAAGAGGAATATATCGATGTAGTTAGGGTAGAAATTAGGAAGTTTTATGATTGTTTTGGAGATGGAAAACTATCTGAAAGAAGTTCATATGAAATAAAAACGCTTGAAAAAAATGCTAGGGAACACTTATATAAAATATCAGGTACTGTTCCACCTAAGAAGTTTGATGATGCAGAGAAAAAATATAGAGAAGCAGAAAAAAAATTCCACGAACTCTTAGATTTACTATATTTTGACCCAGAGATGAAAGAAAGTAAAACAGCTGAAAAAGTTCCTGTTTTATTTGATGAGGGTATGAAATTGAATAATGAGTTTATGGATATGTTAATAAAAGATAAATAATAGAATCAACTCAATTAGGTATATAAATTTCTGCACAAATTAATTCATTATGAAGTGAAGTGTATGGACTTATAAATCCATACACTTCTACTATTCTACTCACTCTAAATTAACGTTTTTAATCTATTAACCTTCTTGCCCTAATAGAATTTCTTCTTCACAATCTGTACAACATCATAATATTTGATAACCGCCTACAATTTTAGTATCATAAAAATCTGATTTTCTTCCACAAAATGTACACTTATTCATTATTCATTCTCCTTTCAATATCCCGTTTGATACTCAAAATCAAATTACATATTTTAAATAATTATATTTTATACCCTTATTTGTTAGATTAAACAGCTTTCTTTGTTCCTCAGTTACAGGAAATGCCCTGCTGTATCCCGTTTTCGCATGAAATACCATATGATGATTTAAAATCAAATATTGATTAACAATAAAATTCAACATATTATTAACCGCCAAAGCCGAGTATTGATTTGTAATGCTCCTTTGTGGCTGCGATACTATTACTTGATCACACGAAATATCACTGGGTGCTATTGTACCCTCATCTGTTAAAACATCTGGATACAATTCAGCAACAGGTGCTAAAATTGTTTCACCTTTCACTCTTAGCCCTGTTACTGTTTGCCCTGTATAACCGCTCTCTTCTTGTTGTTTTATAATTTCCTCATTTGGATTTCCTTTTATTAAATCCACTGCATCATTCCTTGTAATCTTGTGTAAAATAGTATAATTTCCAACTATTTTAGGCCGCATATAATCAACAGCTGCCACTATAGATTCAGGTTGAAAGTTCTGATCCAATAGCTCTTTAACCAAGAATGAATCTTCACGTATAAACTTTAGAACTTTTGCTAAATCAATAGGTACCATTAAATTAGCCACATCTGATTCACGATTATTCATCTCTAACAAACAATTCTCAAATTCTTTGTAATTAAAGACGGGCACTTTTTTTATCATTTTCATAGTCGATATATCCACCCTTCTTAGAAAATAAAAAAGACAAGGAATTGATCCTCGTCTTTTTTATAACTGCCATTAATTTTTCTCTTCATATTCAATTACTATAACCAAAAGCGGTTGGCCTTGTTCACGTTCCATGAACCGGCTTGGTGTTATTTTTTTAACTATTTTTCCATGATTAGTACAATACTTCAAAAAACCATTCACTTCTGCATCAATTCTTAATGCATCAGCAATAATAGTTCTAATTTGTACTAACATAATAAATTCCTCCTAATATTTTTTTATTTTAAATATGTAATTTCAGAAATTCGAAATCCATCTATTTCTGGTACATATTTAAATTCCAGAATTAAGTCGTTTTGTTTTACCAAAAACAATCCTTTTTTTACTTTTGTAACAGTTCTTGGTTCTTCATAATTAAATAGACTTGGTTTACTTTTATAAGTAACTTTGTAATTCTTATCTGTACTAAAATAGTCTGATGTAAATTCATCAGCTAATTCTGCAGTAGTTATATGATTTCCTAAAAACATTTCTAGTTCTTTTTTGTTTTGATAAATAGTTACGTGACCGTTCTTATCAATATCATCAAATATTAATTTGAATTGCCCACCTATGTCATTAATCACATTTTGTGATAATTCATCTTCAAGCAAATAATCGTATTGAATCTTTTTTTCAAATCTTCTACTTTGATTGAAGTTAAAGCATCTGTTTGAGGTTCATCCTTTATAAAGGTGTTATATAAAACAAACACCATAGCTAAAACGCCTAATACTAAAAATAATCTTTTAATCTTCATAAAATCTTGATCCTTTCACAATGTGATGTTCTCCAAAAAAACGCAAAAAAGCCCTTTTCGGAGTTATATTTAAAAAGAAAGTAAAAGTAAAAAACTCAAACTATCTTTGAAAATCGAAACCCCGAAAGGGCTATAGTAGTTATGGATATAAAAATTGAAATTAAAAAAAGGTATACTTAATTTTAACAAATTACACCTACAAAAACAACAATGTTCAGAATATTTAATCCATTAAATTTATGTTATGATGAATATAATAAACCCTCAGAATGGAGTTTGATTTATAATTGAAAAAACGTCTAATTTCTGTTTTTCCAATATTAATATTTATAATTGGCGTTACCTTACTTTTACTAAGACAGTTCGTTTTTTTTCCATATAAGGTTTCTGGAGTCTCTATGGAAAATACCTTATTTAATAATGACAAGGTTTTAATTAATCACCTCACCCATTCAATAGACGATCTGCAAAGATTTGATATAGTTGTTGTTAATCCCCACCTAGAAAACACTTCTAATAATAAAACAATTATAAAAAGAGTAATTGGTTTACCTGGAGATACAATAGAATATAAATCACAGCAGCTTTATATAAATGGACTTGTGGTAAAAGATCTATACGCAAAAGGTAATACAGCTGATTTTTCATTAAAAAGTATTTACGGTTTCGATAGGGTTCCGAATGATACAATTTTTGTATTAGGAGATAATCGCGAAGAAAGTTTAGACAGCAGATTTAAAGAAATAGGCTTTATAAATTTGAATAATATAGAAGGCAAGGTAGTTCTACGCTATAAACCACTCAATAAATTTATGAAATTGTAATAGAATTAATTAAACATATAAAAAAGCTCCAACTGTAGGACAGTCGGAGCTTTTTACAATATAATTTTGATTATTTAAGTTCGACTGATACAAAAACTGATAGATGAACCTTCTAAAATCTTATTTAGCTACATCATTAGAATTTAATGCAAGTAATCCATTACCCTGCTCTTTAGATGTTGTTTCTGCTGTTTTCTGTTCTGGCTTTTCTTTCTCAAGAACTACCACATTTACTGTTTCAGTTGAGCTGTTTCCTGCCTTATCAGTTGCCGTTACTTGAACTGATATTGTGCCTGGCTTACTTGTATCATATGCTCCTACTGTTACTACTGGATTTGAATCTTTATTATCTTTTACACTCGCTAAACTTCCTGGACTTAATTTATCTCCCACATGTACGGTTACAACTTGTTTCGCTGTTATTACTGGTGCTTCCGTATCCTTCTCCTCTTCCTTTTCTACTACTTTTACTGTTACCGTTACAGTTGAGCTGTTACCCGCATTATCAGTTGCTGTTACTTGAATTGATATTGTACCTGGTTTACTTGTATCGTACACTCCAACTGTTACTACTGGGTTTGAATCTTTATTATCTTTTACTTCTACTAAATCTTCTGCATTTAAGCTATCTCCTACATGTACAGTTACATCTTGTTTTGCTGTAATTACAGGTGCTTCTGTATCTTTTTCCTCTTCCTTTTCTACTACTTTAACGGTTACTGTTGTACTTGAGCTATTTCCTGATGCATCTGTTGCCGTTACTATTACTTGAATTTCCCCTGCTTTACTTGTGTCGTATGCTCCCACTGTTACCTCTGGGTTTGGATCTTTATTATCTCTTACGTCTACCAAATCTCCTGTGTTTAAGCTATCTCCTACATGTACAGTTACACCTTGTTTCACTGTAATTACTGGTGCTTCCGTATCTTTTTCTTCTTCTTTTTCTACTACCTTAACGGTTACTGTTGTACTTGAGCTATTTCCTGATGCATCTGTTGCCGTTACTGTTACTTGAATTTCCCCTGCCTCACTTGTATCGTACGCCCCCACTGTTACCACTGGGTTTGGATCTTTATTATCTCTTACGTCTACCAAATCTCCTGCGTTTAAGCTATCTCCTACATATACAGTTACACCTTGTTTCACTGTAATTACTGGTGCTTCTGTATCCTTTTCTTCTTCTTTCTCGACTACGTTGACAGTTACTGTTGTACTTGAGCTATTTCCCGATGCATCTGTTGCCGTTACTGTTACTTGGATTTCTCCTACCTTACTTGTATCATACGCTCCCACTGTTACCTCTGGGTTTGGATCTTTATTATCTCTTACGTCTACCAAATCCCCTGTATTTAAGCTATCTCCTACATATACAGTTACACCTTGCTTCGCTGTTATTACTGGTGCCACTGTATCCTTTTCTGGTTTTGTTGTACCACCACCATCATTATCTCCACCTGTTGGTGGTTTTGTACCGCCTCCACCATCGTTACCATCTCCGCCTGTTGGTGGTTTTGTACCGCCTCCACCATCGTTACCATCTCCGCCTGTTGGTGGTTTTGTACCGCCTCCACCATCGTTATCATCTCCGCCTGTTGGTGGTTTTGTACCACCTCCATTATTACCTTCACCACCTGTTGGCGGTTTCACTTCCCCGCCACTAGTGTCACTAGAAGTAGGTGGCTTTTTATCATTATTAATTGGAGGTATTGAGTTATCTGCAATAGCCACACCATCATTAATATTTAGATCGCCACCAAATACAAAGTTCTTACTATCCTTATTATCCGAGACAGAAGGATTGTTTGTTGCTGATGCAATTGAAGTATTTAAATCTGAAAAACGATTATTTGATTTATCACCGTCAATAACTGATGCTAAGTTTCGATCTGAGTTTATAGCTGCGGTTGCAATTGAATCTGTTAAGTCATCAAATTTCTTTTTGGTTTTGATATTTTCAATGATACCGGCTAAATTTTGATCAGAGCTACGTTTTGCATTATCAATGATTTCATCAAAATCATTAGTATTTAGATTTTCAGTCGTTTCATTCTTACTTTCATCTTTCTTCTCATCTTTTTTCTTTTCTTTTTCACTATCCTTTTTCTTTTTAGATACTGATGCCGTTTTAGTGCTCTTTTTTTCAGAAGAAAACAGCGAGCAGCCTGTAACTACCCCAACACTTAAGGTAGTTACAGTAGTCGTAAGTAACACTTTCTTTAAAATTTTCGAATAATCTAAAGGCACAATCAATTCCTCCTCATTACCTAACCTGCACTTATAGTTGCTACAGAAGTAGCAGAACTATTAGGTGTAGAATTATTAATTTTTTCGAGTAAATCCTTATTTCCAACCTTTTGAGCAAATTTTTTAGCTTCCTCAGATTTATTTAATTTCAAATAACTATTAACAATAATTCCTTCTCTTCTGCCATCTAGTGGCACTTGATCTCTTAAATTGATAACTTCTTCATGTTTGTTATCTAATGCAGCAATTTCAAAATTAATTAGTGGATTTTTTGTTTTTAATTCTTTTACTTTTATCAAATTATCTACAGCTATATAATATGAAACTACTGATTCTGCAAAATCTTGTTCTAAGTCAATTGCTTTTTGTGCTTTACCGCTTAATAGATACGTAAATAAAACTGCCTTTTTATCTTCTTTTCCTAACTTTTTATAATCGACTTTATCAAATTCCAAGGCAGCATCTTGATATTTTTGAACTGCAGATAATCTTAACCCATTTATTAAATTCGCATTAACTTCTAAACTATTTACATTATTTGCAGATGCAGCCTGTGAATTTTTCATATTGCTAAAGGCAAAACCTGCTACTACTAATAAAACAATTGATGCGATTCCTATAATAGCGTACTTTAATTTTTTCATATTATTTAAGATTCCTTTTTTATCGATTGCGACTTTCTCTTCTTGTTCAAATTTAGGTTCATTTGGTAGATTTCTTTCATTATTTAAATTAATTTCATCACTATCGGGCTCCCTTTTCACCACAGCTATTTTTTGTCTCTTTTGTGCTTCTTTTATTTTCTTTTCTTCCTCTAATCTTCTTTTTCTTACTTCTTCAAGTTTTTTCTCTTCTTCCTTCCGTCGTGCTTCTGCTTCTTTTCTTGCTTCTTCTTCAGCCCTTCTACGCGTTTCCGCTTCTGCTCGTTTTCTTGCTTCTTCTTCTGCCTTTTTACGTGCTTCCACTTCTTCACGTTTTCTTGCTTCTTCTTCTGCCTTTTTACGTGCTTCCACTTCTTCACGTTTTCTTGCTTCTTCTTCTGCCTTTCTACGTGCTTCCACTTCTTCACGTTTTCTTGCTTCTTCCTCTGCTTTTCTACGCGCTTCTGCTCCTGCTTGTTTTCTTTCTTCTTCTTCTGCCTTTCTACGTGCTTCTTCTTCACGTTCCCGTGCTTCTTCTATTTTTAAATCATTTTCAGAAGTGCCTGCCTGTTTTTGAATTGTAGTGATCCAAGCAAGAGCTGGGTTACTATTTGAAGGTTCATTTTTTGGTAAATTTACATTTACACTTTCTTCACGTTGGTTCCGCGGCTGTTCTGAATGCTCTTGTTGTATTTGCTCATTTATTGGATCTTTGTAGACATCCTCATATTGTTCTTCTTCCTCTGCTAGTAATCGTTCACGTCGTTCTTTTTCTTGTCTAATTCTTTCTTTAATTACGTTTCTTTTTCTATTATTTTGCATAAAACAACAACAGCCTCCTTTCTATCAGTACCTCATTAATGAGAGTAATTAAATTATTCATCCTTCATAATTAATCATTAGATATTTCCACAAAAAAACTAAGGAAAATTAGTGATAATATTATTTTTTAAGCATGATAAATTAAAAAAGGATAAATGGTCTGCACCCATTTATCCTTCTTTTTACTTTACATCTATTGAATTCATAGTACATGTTCTCCTCTTAATGCATCACTTTGTTTCAAATTTTAGATAAAAAAAGATACTACACACTTACTGCATTGAATATTCAGGGATATATGAGTTTATATTTTCACACCATATTAAGTTCATCCATAACTTTCAACTTTTCATGTAGTAGATTAAAAATTTCATCTTTATAGTCACATTTCTTCAATTTTTTAATTGCTTCTTCCTTTATTTGTGACACTCTTTCAGTTGTTATCATAAGTGCTTTTGCAATTTCTTTATGCAAATACACTTTACCATCTAAAAGACCAAAACATAGATTTAGTACCATCTTTTGTTTTGGGTTTAATACTTCATCAAATATTAACCATATCTCGTAATTTAAGTCTTCAATTACCATCTCATTTATTGAAGGAATTGCTGATTTATCATCATGGGATGAATTTGATATACCTATATCTTCATTTATTGTATCTATATCCAAAGTCATAGTAGTAGCTCGCTTATAATATACGTTGTGCCTAATGACTATTTCGCTAGTTACATCTAACTCTTTTACAACTTCCTCCACCGAAGGGGGTCTGTTGTACATTTGTAAATATTTATCTTCTAATTCGACATATTTTAAATTAAATTGATTCACATAGTTAGGTATTTTAAAAGGTCCCGACCTTTTTTTACATATAATTCCTAACATCCTTTTTTGTATCCACCAAAAAGCGTATGTGGAAAAGCAATAGCCTAAAGCTGGATTAAAATCTTCCATTGCCCGTAACATTCCCTCATTTCCTTCTTGAACCAGATCATCAAACTCTATATCAGGGTGCTTGTTTTTGTACTTTCTTGCAATAGATAATACTAACCCTACATTCACATGAAACAAATAATCACGTAGATCCTTTTCACCATGTTTGTACCGCTGAAATAAATTTAAACTTTCTTGTTTTGAAAGTACCTGATAATTTCCTATTTCCTTAATTTCAAAAGTGTTACCTTCTGGATAAGCCATTGGCTTAATACTTCTTGCAGTAGAACCTTGTGTTATAGTTTTATTTAATGACTCATAGCGATTCAAGCTGCTATATGATTGATTCATACTTATTCCTCCCTTCTCATTTTTAACGAATTGTTTCTAAAAACATCTTTGTCTCCTTTTGTACGTTACTAATCAACTTACAGTTCCTTGCGCATGTATTGGCAACTTCTTTATGTGCTTTCGTTTTTCTCAATTCTATATAAATATCGCATCCTTTGCAGATGCTACTAATACCTTCCATTATTTCTAATTGTCTTCTTCTTTCATATAAAAACTGCTCTTTTGTTTTCTTCTCGCTTACTCGTCTCCCCATTTGTTTCACCTCGTATACATAAATAGTATTATTTAGTACTTAAAAACTACTATCGGTATTACATAGATACGAAACTTCTCCTTCAAAACTCTTCCAAATTTCTCCTGTATGTATATGATATAGGATTATAACAAAATGTAAAATAAATTATTCTAAAAATTTCAAAAATTACCAGGATATTAAAATATCCATCATTTCCTTATGATTAAACTAATTATATATACAATTTAAACCCTGATGACTATCAAGAATACGTATAAAACAATGGATGTATTGTATTCTTCTATACAATACATCCTTCGATTTTATAAAACCCACTCATTCTAGTTATGGTATAGAAAAGTACTGAATCATTTCTACCCCTTATTAATATATATCCTAATTCACTTCAATTAAAATAGCGTTTATCTCACTTTCTCTATTGCTGGAATATAATCGTTTAACAGTAAATCATCTAGACCCTTTCCAAGATTAATATCCCAACTTGCATAATTAATACTTATCCCTTCTTGATAAAGCGCTTGCGCACATTCTAATAGCGACCGCTGAACATCTGAATTTGTAATCATATCCATATCTAAAGCGAACGTCGCCTGTCTAACTCCCATTTTTTTCAATGGTTCAATTAATATTCTCCATACTTTAACCCCTGGTATTGATACAACTGTGGTACCATACAATACTTTTTCCTCATTTGTTAGAAGCTCGTCTAAATTTTCTGCAGCAATATCAGACTTTAGAGCGCCTTCTGAAATCCATACATTATCCTTTTTTATTAGTTCTCCACGTTCCAAACTTTTCAACTCTCGACTAGGTACTGCTACATGTATTGGCAATGGGTTCCCAGCTCCTGTTCCATGGAATTTCCCACCTGAACTGATCCAAATATATTTACTTTCTAACTTTAATTGTACTTCACCTAATTTTTCACCTTCATAATTAATTTCATACCATTCTTTAACATCGATTTTACCTTTAAATATAGACTCTATCTTCCCATTGATTTTATAGGTCACCTCTATAACATTGGGTTGCTCAATAACTTCTGCCTTAAAGCTTGGTTTATGATTTTTTACAACTGTCATATATTCAGGATTATCAATTCTACATTGAAAACCGCATATCTGATTATATATATTTCTCTGCGGTATTAATAAAGAATCTCTCCTTCCTGCAAACGTAAAATATCTTCCATCCTTTGTTTCTTTTGCATAAAATCCTGGAATTCCAACAATATAGCTTGTTTTCCCTCCTACTTTTTTTATTAGCTCTTTCGTAGTATCCCAAGGTTTAATAGGAAAACTTTTGTAATTTCTAACATTTATTACTTCACTTGTAACCCTATGTTTCGATCCCATTAACATTTTAATATGTTCATCTCGCATGTCTAAAAATTCTAGGAATAAAGTATAAATAATATCAAGGTTGTAATCATTTTTCTTCCTATGTTCCTTAATCATCTGATTTTGAGAAAAGTCATATCCCCTTTTTTGATCTTCAGCTATTATATGTAAATAGCCTGCTTCCCCCAATACTGTTTCAGATGAAATTCGTCCACATATTATTTTAGTTTCAGAATCATTAACCATGCACCATCCTTGCTTACCACATATAGGGCACGTTGTTCTATAATATTCAAACCACCTCTCATTACTCCCCTTATTCATGCTTCTCACTGGCCTTAATATTCTACTTGCTGCTAACTTTTCAATTGACATCACATATCTCCTTTCCCCTTGAGCAAATAAAAAAGCCCTTTGGAATACGGAGGTTAAATACCACACAAACGTGTAATTTAATCCGTAACCCGAAGGGCTTCATGTAATCACTAGAAATTAAAAAAATTAACAAGTTATAATAAGAATATACTAAAAATTCTTTATTTAATCTAGAGGTTAATTATAATATTATTAAACTCCCACTATAATTATACATGGGCATCTTACTGCTTAACCCCTTTTGGACCTTTTGAAGCGAGAACTCCTTCGGAATTAAATACTATTTTAGCAATCTATATTTACTAAGCTATAAGGAGCCTCCTTATTAACCGTCCACTAATGTTTTTCTGCTAACTTTTTTTGGTACAGTATACTCTCTACTAACCAATTAATTGCGCTATTAAGGGCACCGTTGTTAACCATAATCATTTTCTTGTAAACAAGCATCATAAGATTATATTTTGTTCAAATTTAATTAATCCTACTCAAAAACACTTTAGAATACGGACTATAAAACAGTCATATAATTATCAATCTCATGTTGATACCAACAGAAAATCAACACATCTCACCCGCATTTGACATTGACATATCAGCTGAGATTAACATGTCAAATGAAGCGCACCAACTTTATCGCTAGTATCCACCGGTTAACATTAACATAACATTAACAAGCAGCTACTTATCAAAAACGTTTGTACCTATCTAAACTTCAAAATCTATATTAGATGAACATTAATCCACTCCAACTGATTGTACGGAAATAAGTTAATTAATAAACTACCTTTGCAAATGTTTAAATGCTAGTACGACATAAAAAAAGAAACACCATGAAACTATCAATCTCATGTCGATACCAATGAAAAGAGAAATGGTTTTCAATCTCTTATTTGTTATTAACATGTTAACTGAGATTAACATGTTAATTGATTATTTTCTTTTGTTATCAATATCATTTTGAATAAGATTGACATAACATTGACAATAAGATTTCAAAAAAGAAGAATCGTTTATAACTTTCAAGATTTCAAAATCTATATCGATTGAATTTTTTCTTCTTCGGCAGTTTTCTTGAAGTGAATCTAGTGATGATCTATTCTAGAAAATGTCTCGACACCATTAAAACATAGTTGAAAATTTAATTGGGATAATAAATGATGACAGCATTTTACCCTTTATTTATCATTGACATTTAGTCTAAAAACAACACATAGAAAGGAATACTGTTTATATTGTTAATCTCATATCAACAATTTGCGTTTAACATTAATATGACATTAACAATTAAGTAGTTAAAATACACATAAATACAGATCTTAGGTCTTCAAGATTTGTATTAGTTATAAATTTATCTACCACAACAGATTTCTATCGAAAAACCAAAAAACACTTTAATAGAACTATAATTTTGGTTAGAAGCTAACAAGAAATCCATACAATTGATGGTTTCTTATTAGTGACATCAAAAAATAACAGTTTTCTTTTCATTTATCATTAACATGTAACTTGAGATTAACATGTTAAGCACTCGTATTCTTTTGTTATCGATATTATTCTAATTGATGTTGATAAGACATTAACAATAAAGTATCAAAAGCGAAAGCGTTTATGGATTTCGAGATTTCAAAATCTATATCGGTGAAAATTTTCTTCTGTGGAGGTTTACTCGAAGCAAATTTAGTGATGATCTATCCTAAAAGATGTTTTCACACTATCAAAACATAGTTAAAATTTAATCGCAATGACATATAGTCTAAAAGCAAAACGTAAAGAGACATGCTATTGAATTATTAATGTTATATCAAAAATTTGCATTTAACATTAATATGACATTGACAATTAAATAGTAGAAATGCACATAGAAGCAGATTTCGGGTTTTTAAAATCCACATTAGTTAAAAATTTTATCTACTACAACAGATTTCTATTAAAAAACAAAAAGGAAAACACCCTAAAAGAACTATAATTGTGGATAGACATTAACAAGAGATCCATACAATTAATCGTTTCTTATTAATAACACACGAAAATTAACAGTTTTCTCTTTTTTATCATTGATATATAACCTGAGATTAACATGTTAATAGGGCTAGTTATTAATTAATGGTAGTTTCATATCAACTATTGTTGATTAATATTGACATAACATTAACAATTTCTGATTCTAAAGTTGAGAATATACATACAGATAGAGTTTTAGATTCTACATCTATTAAAGGACTTTTTTCTATAGTAAAATTCACTGCATTAACTGCAGAAGATATCATTCTTGAAAACATTTTAATAGTAATAAAAAATAATGAATCGCTTTTTATTACTTACGATTTAAAAATAGCAATTGTATAAATCAATTTTGATTATATAGAGATCACTTGTAAAGGGTGATACCCCTTAAAAAAGTAAGTTTATATTAAACCCACATAAAAATACTTCAATAACCTATAATAGCCTTTACGTGCATTCTAAAGACCTACTGAAACCAATTAGCTATACAGTTCTTGGTTTTCTACTACCGGGTATCATAAATTATAATAAATATAGGCCTTTATTTACTATTAGTATGGACTTTTCTCTTTAGATTTATACATGCTTTTTAGCTTTTAAGTCTTTAAGTTTAATGCTATATCCTCATAATTTATTTACAAATCACTAATATTTTCTTATCATTAGTATATTGTAGACTGATTTGTTAATTTCATAGCAACAATAATCATTAATAACTAACGGATTATTAATAGGACATTAACAATAGTTAATTCAAAAGCCTGATTTATCAACTTTATGTTAACAAGTGATACTTTATATATCAATGACACATTTCATGTGAATGTCAATCAATAAAGGTATTGAGGTTTATATCGTCGAAAGACACTTAACATGTTAATCTCACTTTATATGTTAATTACATTTTGCTATGGCCATTATATTTCAAGGAGGTATAACGATGATTGAACAAGATAACAAAAATACAAATGAACATATGGAGTCCAATAATACAAACTCTAGTCATGAAGATACTTTTGAAAAAGCTTGGCGAATAACAGAGTTTTCAAAACTAGTAGGCCGACATCATAACACTGTATACAATTGGTTCAATATCCTAGAGGAAAAGGGGTTACACGGAACATTAAGAACCAATAATACAAATGAAAAGCTATATAATACACTGGATTTAGACATAGCTTTATTTATCAAGCTAAAGAGGGATGAAAAGTGGTCGCTAGATGCAATTATTGAGCTTTTACCACATCAATTTGAACTAAGACCAGTTTCTCCAGAAAATCAAACCAGTGAAGTCTCAACCCAATTAAACATGCAGGAAGCTGCAGCGACTATTGAAAAAATAGTAGAGCAAAAGATTCAAATGCATTTACAAAACATTGAATTAGAGTATCAAGGAAAGTTTGAAGAGGCTATACGTGCAGTGCTACCTGAACCAGAAGACCCTGAAAAGTTAAAAGAGCGCCAAAGACAAGAAAGACTAGATAATATAATTATTCAGCATAGAGCGCGTACAGAGTTAAGAAAACAAGCTGAAAACGAGTGGAATACACAGCCAGAAGAAACTCGTATAAAAAAAGTTGGTTGGTTTAAAAAAGAAGAAGATCTTGCGAGAAAACAACTTTTCATAGAAAACTATATTGATGAGAACATGATTGAATACATGAAAAATGTAATGAAAATAGAAAAATAAGCCTGGAAGATTCCAGGCTTATTTTTTATTTAGTTCCGAACATCTTATCTGGATCCATAAATGCCGCTAATTCTTCATCATTTTGCGCTTGTGATTCTTCATCTTTAACTGGTTCTAATTCAAAGTAATCACCAAAGTTAATATTGAAATCATCATCCGAGTCTTGCGCTTCAATAGTATTAATTTGAGACTTTGTATATTGAATTTGACTTTGTTTTTCTTTAAATTCATTATATTCTTCAACTAATCCTTTAGATAAACGTGATGGTAGTGCATCTGTCTTATAGAAAGTATACACGCTGCCCATAAAATCATTTTTACTCACTAAATAACCATTAAAAACAGTTCCATTGATTGGTAGTTTATTTGTCACTTCTACTTTTGCATCATCCATAAATGAATCATCAATGTTCTTCTGTTCATCTAAAATTGCTAACATACCAAAATGATGCACCTTCGATGCCTCTAAATCTCCATTTTCATTTGTCTTCATCAGGTCAATAGGGTGATGGAATGAGCTTCCTTTCAATGATTCTGAGAACATATCTACAATTTCTTTACTGTTTTCAATTTGATTCATATTACGTGAAACCTTATTAATGACTAAACAGCCTGTTCTTTCTAGTAAAATTCGTTTAAAGTCCTGAGAATCTAGAATTACTGATGTTCCTGAACCATTTGCAGCTGTGTTTAACTCATGAATAATATCTCCAATACGCTGATTTGCATAGTCTCGTGAGTTTCCAATGCCTTTTTTCTCATTCTCGTTTAATCCTTTAAACTCATCATAGAAATGTTGGTTATCTGCAAATACAACAAATGCAACGCCTTTGGCTGGATCATTAGCTAACTTCCAAATTTCTTGTGAGAATTTATTTACCTGTCTTAGTACATCCGGTCCATCTGCTCTAACTGGAAGTGTAACCACAATACCCATTTTAATAAAATCTTTACGCTCAATAGCATTATTGAAAGCAATTCTTGCATACTTTTGTTGATTTTTTATTAATTCTTCTCTAGGAATTTTCATTGCCATACTTTTAAGTTCTTCAGCAATTACAGGTTTATTATGAAAAGCGGAGAATTCTTCAATTGCTTGAATAATTGTAGATGTACCTGTACCACCACCTAAACCAGCAAAAAATAGTACTAATTCATCAGTTGGTCTAACACGTTCCGTTATAAATTCTTTTAGTTTATCTTTAGCTTCTTCATTAGATTCTAAGACCTTTACAGCACGCTCAGGATTCTTACCTAAACCACCTAATTTTAGTGAAACTTGGTTACTTTTCGGCACATTTTTTAGTTCAGCTAAATCTCCATCATTACTATTCAATGCTAGACAATTATAAACTGCTGTACCGTCTGTATGCTTATACTCAGCAAATTTATCTACCATTCTAGTTCCAGCTTGACCAAAACCAACCATAGTCATTTTCACAGCTACTTCGTTTTTCAGAAAGTTTTTTGCCATTATTTTATCTCTCCCTTATTCTCATTACTTTTTTTACGTTTCCCTAATTCAACTAATACTTGTTGTCCCCTAATAGTTGAAATTAAAAACTTATACGGATGCATAATTTTTTCTGTTATTAATGACATTGAAGCTAAAGTAGCAACACTACCTTCTGCCGATCTTCTTGAAATGTTAGTTCTTTCAAGTTCTAATGAATAGGATTTACCCTTAGGTTTCTTTACTCTCCTATCAATAACAACACTTTCTACTATTTCATTTATTGAGATTCCTCTCATATACTTTGTCTCTTGGTATTGTTTGTTTACTTGTGACCCTATGTAATGAAATACATTGTAGAGTATTTCGTCTTCTTCAATAATGTCTGCAAACATTTCCACAACTTCTTCAGTGAATTTGTTTTGTTTATATTTTTCACTTAATACCTCGTTCAAGTTGTCCCCCCCTTAAAACGTTGGTTAATTATTCCTAAAAATATATTACATCATTGTAAGACGTATATCAAGTCATTATATATAAGTCTTATATTAAGTTGTTATATACAAGACTTATATAATATTTACAAAATGTAAAATCGAAGCAATGTTCTATATATCAATGTTAAATATATAAGACGTACATGAAAGTCGTTTATATAAGCAGTAAATAAAACATGTTAATATGAGGTTTCATATAACTAACAATAACTATTAAATTATAAATATGAGTGCAGTATTTATGTATATTTTTATCTGGAATTATAATTCCAATATATAATACTCCTAAAATAACCTACTATTATCATGGTTATTTCATTTATACGCCTTATATATACGAACTATATATAAGACGTATAAATAAAAACTTGTTATTAAAGGATTTATATGCTTTTATATTAATTTTATGTCAATAGAATATTACCACGATTTATTACACGCCCTATTTAAAGGTCTTATATGAAAGACTTATCAATAAAACGTGTATATAAACCTATAAAAAAGAGTAATACTTCTTAAGTATTACTCTTTTAACTATATAGTTTTATATAAAACACTTAGTTTATTAAACAGATCTTTATGATCCTGCTTCTTTTTCAATAACTCATTTTTCTGTTGGTTGTCTACAGAAAGGAAAGGGGATGTCAATGTCATGTTATATTTCGTTATTTCTTTTATTAATTCCGTAGTTATTTTTGAGATTTTTAGAAATAACACATAAAATTGTGATTCATTTTCATTCATTTGTTTTTCTCTAAAATTAAGTTCTACAAACTTGTCAGTATAACTTGTCAATTTCATATCAATATAATCACTATAACTCACATGTAAAGCCATAAAGCGATTAAACTCTGATAAACTAATTAATTTCTTTGTTAAACATAGATGTACTAAATAAATCTTATATACAGCTTTAAATGAAATAACATATTTAGTTCCTTTTTTTATTAACTGGATGTATTCACCGTATCTGTTAATTAAATACCTTAATTTATTAGGTTTCAGTCTCAATAGTCTACTAACTTGTGAAGTATTGTAGATTTTATAAGGATCTAGAGCAGCAAACTGTAATGGGATTATCTCATATTCGTTATTTAATGTGTTAGTTACCATGTTATAAAGAACGTCTGTTTCAAATTCACTTTGTATAATTGTTTTTATTAGCCCATATTCTGTGTTCAAATTCCGCATTTTTTCACCCCTTAAATCAGATTGTAACATGCAAAATATGAAATATACACAATTTTCATTTACTTTATTATGTTTATTTACTTATTTCTTTTATGATGTGATTTTTCCTTCTGATAAACAAATAGCTCTACAGAATTAAATACAATTTTGTTTAATACTTAATATCATCTATGCAAAAGAATATTCACTGTACATTTTATTTATTTTTGTTACTCTACACATATATGACGAGATACATATGCCGAACCCTTTTTTCATTATTAGAGTTCGTCATATGTTCTTTTATCTATGTCGAAGTACAAATGACGAACTCTAATAGTAAATTCTCACTTGATATCATTGATTTTAATTACCCACACCTGACGAAATAATATGTGTTTTTAAACCGAGATTTTATAGGGGATAATGGGTTACTTTTTTGCAAATTTCCGTTAAAATATACACTAATCATTTTTATGTACTGAACTGCTTAATTTATCCAACATTAATTACTTTCATTTCATGACAATCGCAACCGATTTTATGCAGATTCCCGTATATTATTTCCATATCAAGGGAGTGTTTTAAATTGAAAAAATCATTTGATCATGCCGTTAAATATATCGTCGGAGAGAATGACCGTGGAGTTTATTTTAATCGTTCTGACATTTTTACAGTCTTATTTTTATATGAACAACGAACAGTATCTCAAATTCAATTACGAAAATTTTATGAATTGATAAGTGGGGGGCCTATAAGTCGAACTACGTTTTCATCCAAGTTAACTAAGTGGGCAAAAATGAAATTAATAAAAAAAGAAAATATAAGTGTGAGAAAAAAACGTGGCTTTACATTGGATTTCGTTTCTATAGCTTCAAAGGGAGCAGAAATATTATATCGTTTAAAATTAATTACTGACTGCAACACCTCGTTTGTTACCAAAAGGCAATATGAACACAATATAGCTATTACACAATTTGTGCTCAATTTACTTGAAGCAGAATCCCAAAATGAACATACCGGTGCAATTGTAGGTGGTAATGGCGATTATCTTTTTCCATTAAACTCAATTGTGAAGCAAAACTTACATTTACCCAACCTAATGTATTCCGATTCAAATGATGTTTACTTCTTATACGAAGATGAAGAGTATCGCGAAATGTTTCAGCCAGAACTTCAACCCGTTTCCTTCCAACCAGATTTACCTCAACTCGTTTATTCATTTCGTCCATTTAAAGAGTTTTATCCAGACGCAAAGGGAGACCCATTAATCATTCCTGATTGGGTTCTTACATGTAATGATTCTATTATCAATATTGAAGTTGATACAGGAACAGAAAACATTCCATTTCTAGAAAACAAACTTAAAAAATATTTTGATATCGCTGCTTCTAATCCGTCTAAACAGTTTTACGTTTTATTTTCAGTAATCGATGATTCCTATCACACAATTTCTACTTACAAAAAAAGAACTACACGTGTAACAAATTTAAAAAAGGCTTTCAGCAATATACCACGTTTAAGTGTAGTGAATAACCTAAATGTTTACGTGTGCAATATGGGTGGATCTGCACTTGTAATAAATAATATTCTTCAAGAAATTCGCGAAATTAATAGTTTAAACAAAAGTCATTTGCTCAAAAAAATTGCTGAACGTTTAAGCATAAATTCTTCTTTCCCTTATTCGGTAGAGTGGATTTCTAATAAAAATAAAATTCAAGTGAAAGGGATTCAACATTCTAAACTACTTGAGCTAATAGATGACATTTTGGTATTACGAAAAAAAGCAACTGATGAAGAAAAAAAATCTTTAGATTACTTAGAAATATTATGTATATTAACAATACTTAAGGTAGGGGAGGTTAACACACACTTTAAATTACAGAAATTATCAGGATTGTTGGCCATGCAAAATCAACACCGAACACTCAACCCAATTAAGATTTTGGGGATATATGAAGCGGATGAATTAGAGCATGGGCAGCAAGCCATTTTTACTGATCTGTATCACAATTCCATAGCACCAGAGAATATATTATTGGCTACTTCTGTTGAATTGCTTAATTTCACCGCTGCTTTTTATTCATTAAAAGAGAGGGTGAAACAAGAATTTGGAGAATGCAGTTCAAAAGAACGCTGAACTCAATAATGCATCAGGTAATGGGGAAGATCCAAAAGCCGGAAAGAGAAAAAAAAATTCCTATACAGTTACAATCGACATTACAAAAAGCTGGAAATATCGTTTAGCGGCCCGCTCATCTTACTATGTTGTGACATTACTACTTCTGCTAGCTTGGTATTTTGCTTTTAGAGGAATTTATAAATACGCTTCTTTCTGGTCCATACAAATGGGGGCTCCATTACCTACTTTAAGTATCTTCGGTAATCAGTTTGAAACTACTTATTACATTGAAACCTTTTTTAGCTTTTGGATTTTAATTTATACTTGGCAACTATCAACCAAAGTTAAGACCTATCAGGAGATAAAGCGTCGATGGTTTATTTTCTCGATGATGTTAATTGGTATAGTTGCCCAGTACTTATGGGCGTTTAGTGTTCCATTAGCTAAGATATTTATTCCATTCTTACATTCGAAAGCTGGAGAGGTTTCACTAAATGACAAAGGATTAGAGGATACTATACTTTCAAATTTTAGTAATATCATGCACCTTGTATTTGCTATACCTGTAATTATTATTATTCTCGTACTCTTATGGCTCTTTAAGATTTTTTATGAACATAAAAAAGAGCTTATAGATGAATTCGGAAAATGGGAATACGTATTTAAAATACCTGGTTGGATGCTTTCCTTTTTGAATGATGATCGTCAACGAAAACTTGCTACTTCATTACACAGATTTTTCACTGAAAAAAATCCATCAAAATTGCCAGAACCCGATATCTTTCTTGGCCCTAACAGTGCTACACGGGAAATGGCAGTAATACAGGGCAAGTCTCTAACGCTTAATATAATGATCATCGGTAACATTGGTACAGGTAAATCAGCTGCACTAGGTTTGCCAATTGCCAATCAAATTCTTGACTATATGGCTTCCATGATTAATAATTTTAAAACTTTATATGCAAGAAAAGATTATCATTCAGAGGATGTAAAAGGAACGCAGGTTAATGGTCTTACAGTTATCGAGCCATCTAATGACTTCTGCGAAAAAGTATATAAATTGGTATTAGCACATAAGATTCCCGAAAGTGTTATTTTCTATTTAGACCCAACAAATCCTGATACCCCTTCAATAAATTTTGTACGTGGTCCAGTTGATAAAGTTGCTGAGATGTTATGTTCAGTATTAACGGGTCTCTCTGATAATGGAGCAGGAAATCCGTTCTTCGTTCAATCTGAGCGTTCCCATCTTAAACAACATATTTATTTGTTAAAACTCCATGATTCTAATTTTGAAGCTAGGTTTGAGCATTTAATTGATATGTATAATGATGCTAATCTCGTGTTTGAGATGCATCTCAAATTAAAAGAACGACTTCCAAATGATATTGAATCCATTCCAGATAGGGATGAACGAAACCATTTCCGCATAATGAAACAAGTTGATGAATGGTTTAATTTAAATTATATTCCTGAAATTTCTGGTGGCCGTAGGGGAGGGGAAGTTGTTTATCATACTGAAGGGAAATACTATGGTCAACCCAAGATAATTGATAAACAAGAAACCTTTGTTCGCGGTTTACGAAACACATTAAATGATATTTCTGCTCAACCTCTGCTCCGACGTGTTTTATGTGGTCCATCGGATTTTGATTTTGGGAAGCATTTGGAATTTGGAGGTATTCTGTTAGTCAATACAGCGAAAGGAGAACTTTCTGATTTATCTGATGTATTCGGTAAATTGTGTTTATATGCCGTACAGAACGCTGTTTTCCGTCGTAAGCCTAACGTATCTCCTTATCATCCGGTTTTAGTCGATGAGTTTGCGGATTACATTTATAAAGCATTTAAAAGTTTTCCTGCTCAATCACGTAAATATAAAGCACCTTTAATTGTTATTGCACAAACCATTAGTCAATTAGCAATTGAACATGGCCCAAGATTCATGGATATTTTGTTAGGTACATTTCGTAATAAACTTGTTTATGGTGATGTTACAAATGAAGACGCTAAATTGTTTAGTAAGCTAATGGGTACGAAAACAATTTATGAGGCACGTGAAGGTGATCAAGAAATTGATATGGTAACAGCAGAAACGAAAACACAAAGTACACGTAGAACATCCTACTCTTATTCGAAAACAGAGGTACCCATTCTTTCTGAAAATGATATCTTAATTCAAAAAGCATTCCAGTGTGCCGCTAAAATTGTAAAAGATAATGCTCCTCAAGGAGGGATACAAGTAAATGCTAACTTTGTTCCTGCCTCTGAGTTTAAAACAGCTAAGATTCAAGTTGATGCAGAAGCAGCTGCTTATTGGTTAAAAATTCGTGAAGAGTCATTGAATACGGAAATTAAATATGATGATTATGTCACAGATACAGATGTTGATAGTGAAGAAACTGTAATTGAGGAATTGAGTACACCTAAAACAGCACCTACTGCAATAGAAGGTTGGTTACAAACGTTAAACCCTGATACTTACGATTTTTATAATAATGACGATGATACTGACAGTGAAGGTGAGTTAACAAATAATCAGTCTGTACAAGATTACTCAAGAAATTCCGCTCCTAAGCTAAAAAAGGCGAACGCTACGGCATCAATTGCTACTTCTACTACAACAGAACCCGCAAAAATTAATGAAGTAATCAATGTTAAAAAAGAAAATATACCAGACAAAAGTAAACATAGAGAACCTATTGAAATTAACAAAAAAGCATCAGTTATTACTGAAACCTCAATAGAAGTGCCAAGGGCGAAGCATACACCACAATATAGAGAGCCTGCTTACACATCGACTGTAACTCATAATCAGCAGGAACAAGAAATTCAACGAACTGCAGAAATCAATGGTAAAAATACAACATCTAACTTAACAATGCAATGGTTACAACAAATGGCTGCTACTGTTCCTCAAGATGATGAAAATATATTACCTTTAGATGAAATGGACGGAGGCTCTCGTCTTCACAATCGTAAAGTAGCAGAAGTAACTCCAGAAAGTACGGCAATTAAGGATAAACTCAGTCAATATATCGAAGGTGACATTGATCATGATTGATACACTAAGCATATAACAAATATTCTTACTGATAAAAAGGTGTGGGTCGTAAATATTGATTTGAAATAAAGATTAACTGTTTATAAAAAAGACGCGATGTTTTAAATAAAGTCGCGACGTTTATAAAAAAGTTGCGATGTTTTGCCCCTTTGGATTTGTTTATCTAAAGGGGTGTTTTTATAGTGAAAAGTGAAAAGTAAAAAGAAGATCTGAGCTGAAAAGCGGATTAAGGAACCGTTGAGTAGCAATAAAGTTACTCAACTAAAGGGCCTGTTTGTGGAGGATTTTAACAGGTTTTTTAGAGTTATTATTTAAAAAAGGATTTTGAAGTCTTTTGGTGAAAATTAAATATTAAATCTATAAAAGATAGAGGTTGTTGTGATGTTGAAACTGTTTCAATATAACTGGCAAGTTCGTGATGATTGGTTTACATTGTGCGAAGACATACCAGATGAAGAACTATTAAAGAAACGGGTCGGTGGGTTCGGCAGTATACTACATACCCTATTTCACATTGTAGATGTGGAATATATGTGGATCTTAGGTTTGCGAGGTGCACCAGTGCCTGAGGAGCCATTGTTTGAGGATTATGCTAGCTTACAAAAAGTGAAAAATCTTTCAGCTCAATACCATGAGAAAGTGAAGCCATTTGTAACATCTTGGACAAATGAAATGGATTCTCGGAAACTTTCAGAAACTGATTTCAATGAAGAACCGATTAGCTCTAGAGACGCACCAATCAGGCGCCGAGTCATTGAATGTACACACGGAGAGATCATACGTCATGTCATTGTCCACGAAATCCACCATATTGGCCAGTTATCTATATGGGCACGTGAAATAGGAAAGGAGCCTGTTTCCGCAAATCTGAGAGGAAGAGGGCTATTCGATAATTAGACTGCCTTTGCCAATTTCACAAACAGGCGCGATTGTTGAACAACATAGGTAGAAATGATCAAACTTTTTTATAAAAACCAAACTTAAATCTGCTGGGGAAGAATCCATTTTGATTAATCTTTTTCAAAATCGATTCTTTTTATTTATCGTAAAACTTTGGATTGCGAGGTATTTTTAATCAAACTTTATTTCACAGCTACAGTAAACTCATACCTTTTTATTATTTCATATGTAACTTTCACTAAGGAGATTATTTCTTTATGCTAAAATTTAATTGAGTTTGTGTTGAAGGAGAACATGGATTAAATAATAAGGGGGGAGAAAGGACATTGGAAATAGAAAAATTAAATTTACCCATTGATGGTAAGCATTTTTTACTTACTCATCAAATTAAAGAAAATGAATTTGAATGTCTCAATATTGAATTTTACAGCTATTCTAATGGTTTTCTTTTAGATGTAGTGGAATGGACAAAACAAAATGATTTTTCTTTATCAATATTGGATAAAGAATTTACAGAAACGTTTTTAGCGAGTTTAGAGAAGTTTAAACCATACCTTGTTATTGGGAGCAATATAGACTCAGGTAATCTAATTACTATCTACCAGCCCACAGGAGAAATATATGAGCTAGAACATGAGATTACGGAAAGAGTAGAAAGATATTTTGTTAATTCTTCTATAGAGAAAATGTATTGCTGCTTCAATTATTTTAAAAAATGTTGGATTCAACTATTAGAGCAAGAACACTACATAAGTCATAATCTAATGAACACTTTTTATGAATTAAAGAACAAATTAGTGGAGTTTGATACTAACATATTAATAAATGATAATGACTACAATAGACAATTTTGGAATTGTTTATATCACAGTAATTTAAACTTTCTTTTGGAAAAGTCAAACGAGAAATAGATTATCTCTGATTGAAATAAACGTTACTTCAAAGTAAAAAACGACTTTTTAAGAAACAAAAGCAGATTAAGGAATAGCTCCTTACTGGTTAAAATTTCACTAAAAAATAAAATAACAGTAAGGAGTGGTTTCTTAATCCCGCATTGCACCTGCTTCACGGGAAGTCATTGCTCCTTGTCCTTCTCTTACATCATTTTGAATTTGTTGTTTCACTTTTTGCGCATCAGTTTCTGCAAAATTTGGTTTCATAATAGAACTAGACTTTTCTATAGCTTTTTTATTATGTTGCATACAAACCCTCCTGACTTTAACGTTTATCTAACTTATTATGTGCAAATGTACACATGATATCCACCGAGCAATCGAGCGCATTTATGGATTAATACAGGCAGATATGGGGCAGGCAGAGCTATTTAAAAGTGACGGCGATTTTACCTAAAAAGCTGATATCAGAAATTCAGAAGTATGTTCAATAAGAAACAATATATATTCCTAAATCTAAAGCCTCTCATCAGAGACGGGATACACGTTCCGGAACAAGAAAGCTAATCGATGAAAGAAATGCTTCTATTAAACGGTAGAACGATTAATCAAATAGCTGATGAATATCACCTCTCCATTAAAACAATCAAAAAATTATCTACTCTAAATGAATAAAAAGGAAGTACTGGTGAAATGATGCTCATTGCTTTTTCTTATGGTGAATTTGTTTCTTAATTATTTCCTACATTTTATATCATTCACCAATCATGTAATGTTAAGAGAGATGACAAAAGAAAGGAAGAATGTACAAATGAGTATAGTAAAAAACGGAACACTGCAAGTACTTGGAGCGAGCATCTATTATGAGGTGCGTGGCTCAGGTCCAATTCTTCTTTTGATCCATGGTGGGGGTGGTGATGCCGACAAGTTCCATAATATCGCCGATCATCTTGCTAAATGGTATACCGTTGTTACTTACGATCGCCGTGGTCATTCCCGTAGCAATCTCGTCAATAAAACTGAGGATTATCATGTACACACACATAGCGAAGACGCTCATCGGCTGCTAGCCAATCTGACCAATGAACCAGCTTATGTATTCGGAAGTAGTTCCGGTGCTGTCATCGGACTTGATTTGTGCATACGCCATCCTGAGCAGGTACAGTTACTAATCCCACACGAACCGATTTTATTACAACTTTTACCTGAAAATGAGTTGAAGCAAGCTATAAATTTCATAGAAAACCTTAAGAGAAATCATAAAAGTGAGGTCATGAAGTTATTGTCAAATATTGATGAAAGTAATTCCGGACCATCAAAGAATATGTTAACAGAGCGACTACTCGTTAATTCGACTTATTTCACTGAGTATGAAATCCCTGGAATTCTCAGCTATACTTTAAACATCGATGCATTAAAGTCCCCATTAAAACCTGTATCGATACAGGTACTTCCATCCGTCGGAAGTAATTCACGAGAATCTTTTCCTTACCATTGCGCAGTCAACTTAGCAGAACACCTCGAAACAGAATTCGCAGAGTTTCCCGGAAACCATGTGGGCTATAACACAGTGCAACATAAAGAGTTTGCTGAGAGGTTACATGATGTTATTGAGAATTAATCGGGAAACTACCAATGATTAGTGTATAAACACAATAGCACGAATAGATATTCATGGAGCTACAAGACAATACGTAATTTAGGATTTTGTCTATATGTCTAAATTTATTTCAAAGCATCAGCAGAATATGAACAACTAAAAAGAAGCAGCTACCTCTCCATTTAAAGGTATCTGCTTCTTTTTACATAGATTCTATAATCATTTGTCTTTCATACCACTTGTTTAGTTTTTCATTAACGCTTTTTGAAATACGCTTCATTTTGTTATTACAGAACCTTGATAGCGTAGCAGGGGATAGACCTATTTCATCTGCTATCTCACGCATTGTTTTATTTTGATGCATATGCTGATACATAATTTTTTCTCGTATCACATCTTCTGTTCCTTCAGGAGTTTGTTTTACTGTCTCTGCAATATAATGATCTTCCTGTTTCTCTTGCATACCTATTGTTTTTTTCTTTACCATGCTATCTATATTATTCATCAATTCTTGTGGTGGTAAGATAATGATTCCTAATTTTGAATAGTAATTCTTAAACCAATTACGTTCTCCTATCTTTGTTTCATCCAATTCCTCTGCATACGCCCAATGTGAAATTACATTTTCTTTTTCTAAATCATTTAGAACATTTTCTAGTTGTTCACGAATTCGAGTTGGGCGCCCCTTTGTAGTTGTAATGCCCATTACAGATAGTAAACCTTTTTCTCCACCAATGGAGTATGGTCTTTTTAAAGTACTGTATTGTTGACGGATTCGCCACTGCCAGGATAAATAACGTATTAAACGTTTATGAAACTTGTGT
This sequence comes from Bacillus cereus group sp. MYBK220-1, assembly GCF_051916445.1. NCBI lineage: Bacteria > Bacillati > Bacillota > Bacilli > Caryophanales > Bacillaceae > Bacillus > Bacillus cereus group sp. MYBK220-1. The sequence continues at coordinate 141,765 of NZ_JBQAGQ010000007.1, forward strand.
CTATAGCTATTATACTCTAATGCTTTTTTGGATAATAAAGCAGTTGTGCTATTAGATCCATACAAATAGCCCGATAAAAAACTACCTGGTTTAATCTTACAGGATTCTATCCCCATATATTCATTAGTATTCTTATCTCTCCATAACACTACAGAGTCCAGCACGAATAGCCTTTTGATTACTTCACGTTTTACTTCAAATTTTTCCCCAGTTTCAGCTTGATCGTTCAATACTACAACTTCATTATCATCATTCAAATAAATAAAGATGCTTGCTAACGCTGCAATACGTTGCGCTACTTTTATCTTATCTTCTGCACGATAATACTCTACACCGTTTGCTGAGGCTTTCGGCATATTACATAATTCCAACACATTTTCATAACTAAAATCTATGAATTCATCTGGAGATTTAGCTTGATTTAACCATTGTATTGTAATGGTATCCAAACAGTCTGCTGTAAGATCATCCATATTACTAATTACTCCATCAACTAATATAGACCATCTTTCTGCTTCGTTTGTATTCACTAATCTCAAATCCTCATCCTTATGTGAAGATAGTTGTGCAACTCCGCTTGAATTTTTTGTTTCTAATGGCAGTACCGGTTTTGCTACTGCTTCATCTTCCTCAAAATGATTTTTTGCTATTCCATCACGTAATTGATAGTACATTGCGTCATTGGTTACAGGATAGTAATCATCAGATATATCTTCTATATGTTCTGTTACCTGACTATCTTCAAAAATTGAAATTTGAGTTGGTTCAACTGCTTCAACTTTTCCTCCGAATTCTTGTTCAATGATCTTATCTAGTACATTTTGAATCTCAATTTTATATTTATTCAGATTGGCATAAATGTTTAACAACGATATTCCTTGCTCTTGTTTCTGACCTAACCAAGAAACCAGCGTCGAAAAGGAAGGGGACATATTAGCTGATGTTACTAATTTATCGTGATTCTCTTGTACTTCTTTATAATATTTATTCCATTTGGCCCATAACTGCTTGTTTTCTTCATAAATTGGAGCAGCAAGTAGGAGGGCATCACTAAACAATGCTAACACTTTCTCCATATTTAAATACCTCCTAACAATATTAATTACAAATATAATTTGAATCTTAAAAATGTGAAACGTCATAGCTATATGATGGCTATATAACCTTTAAGTTGAAATATTATCAGAATAATCAGCACAATTGTTGATTTTTACTTGTTCTATTATGGATCATTTAAATTCTCTTTACTTGTCTTTAATTATATAAAACTGCTTCTATTTGTAAAATCATTACTTTACAATACAATTTCAATTTTTAAAAGTGTTTAATGCTCAAATTTAGTTACTGTTACATTTTTAACATCTATATCTTTGATTCAAAAAGTTGTAAACCCGAGTGGTAAATATGTTGATGCAAGTCCTTGAATATCGTATTCTTCAGTCTTCCATTCCCTAAATCTTCTTCATCAACAATAATAGTTTTTGGGGCGACTCGATTTGTTAGCTTGATAATTATGGGGCTTTCCTCTAAAAGAACCAAAGTAAACAATAAAAGCGCTTGCATAATTAAAAATACGAGTTATAATACTTGTATACAAGTATACTTGATTAACATGAGGTGAATTTATGGCGAAATCAATGGAATTTCTTTATCCTGAAAAATGGCTTTCAAAAGCTTCTACAGGTGATCGTGTTGCGAGCGAACTGAGAATGCGCATTATTGCAGGGGAGATTGAAAGCGGTACCATCCTGTCGGAAAATAAATTAGCTGCCGATTTTTCTGTAAGTCGGTCACCTGTTCGTGAAGCATTAAAAGTACTAGCTTCTGAAAATATTATTCGCTTAGAAAGAATGGGCGCAGTTGTCATTGGTTTAACCGAGAAAGAAATCGAAGAAATATACGATGTTCGTTTACTTATAGAAAAGTTTATCTTTGAGCGACTTGTAAAGATGGACACAAATGATTTAGTAAGAGAACTAAATAAAATAATGGAAATGATGAAAATCGCCATTAAATATCATGATTCTGATGAGTTTTCTTATCAAGATCTTTTATTCCATGAAACGATTATTCTAACCATTGAGCATTCCTACATCCTGATGATTTGGAATAATTTAAAGCCTGTTATGGAAAGCTTAATCCTTTTATCAATGCGTACTCGTTTCAAGGAAAAGTACGAAGACTTTGAACGGGTTATTAAAAATCATGAGCTTTATATAAAAGCAATTGAATCAAAAGATCGAGCCCTCATGATTGAGGCCTTACATCTAAACTTTGATGATGTTCAAGGGAAAGTTGAAGATTTCTGGATGTCACAACAAATGTTATCTAAAGGAGTAGAGCAAGGACATGAGTAGCTATATGTTAGGTATAGATATCGGTACAACAAGTACGAAAGCAGTTTTATTTACTGAAAAAGGCGAAGTCATCCAAACCGAGAATATTGGTTATCCACTTCGCACACCGGATATATCCACAGCGGAACAAGATCCAGAAGAGATTTTCCAAGCTGTTTTACAAGCAATATCAAATATAACGAAACAGCATTCAGATAAAAAACCATCGTTTATTTCATTTAGCAGTGCTATGCATAGTGTCATAGCTATGGATGAGAATGATCATCCGCTGACACCTTGTATCACTTGGGCAGATAATCGTAGTGAGGCATGGGCACATAAAATCAAAGATGAACTGAATGGCCATGAAGTTTATAGACGAACAGGAACACCTATTCACCCAATGTCACCATTAAGTAAAATTACATGGATTGTGAATGATCATCCGGAAATTGCTATTAGAACGAAAAAATATATTGGAATCAAAGAATATATCTTCAAACAATTCTTTGATCAATATGTTGTTGATCATTCCATCGCATCGTGTATGGGTATGATGAACTTAAAAACAATAGATTGGGATGAGGAAGCTTTAAAAATTGCTGGTATAACACCAGCTCAATTATCTGAACTCGTACCAACCACCCAAACATTTAGCAACTGCAATCCAGATTTAGCCCAAAAGATTGGTATCGATTCACAAACACCGTTTGTCATTGGTGCCAGTGATGGAGTGCTTTCTAATCTAGGTGTGAATGCAATTCGAAAAGGTGAGATTGCTGTCACAATTGGGACAAGCGGTGCTATTCGGACCATCATTGATAAACCACAAACAGATAAAAAAGGAAGAATATTTTGTTATGCCTTAACGGAAAAGCATTGGGTAATTGGTGGACCGGTAAACAATGGAGGGATGGTCCTTCGCTGGATTCGTGATGAACTTGCTTCATCAGAAGTAGAAACTGCGAAAAGACTAGGAATTGATCCATACGATGTATTAACTAAAATAGCTGAACGTGTGAGACCTGGTGCAGACGGATTATTATTCCATCCATACCTCGCAGGGGAACGTGCACCATTATGGAATCCAGATGTACGTGGCTCCTTCTTCGGTTTAACGATGTCACATAAGAAGGAACATATGATTCGTGCAGCTTTAGAAGGTGTTATATATAACTTATACACTGTATTTTTAGCATTAACCGAATGCATGGATGGTCCTGTAACTCGTATTCAAGCAACAGGCGGCTTCGCAAGGTCTGACGTTTGGCGACAGATGATGTCCGATATTTTCGCATCTGAAGTCGTTGTTCCAAAGAGCTACGAAAGCTCTTGTCTAGGTGCATGTATATTAGGTCTCTATGCCACAGGAAAAATTGATTCTTTTGAAATCGTTTCCGAAATGGTTGGCAGTACCTACAAACATACACCGAAAGAAGAAGCAACAAAAGAATACAGACAATTACTGCCTATATTTATTAACCTATCAAGGGCGCTAGAAGATGATTATACACGAATTGCAAATTATCAAAGAAATTTAATAAAGTAAAACTTTCATCAGTAATCCCCCACGCCTCGCTTCTATCTAAATCTCGAGGTGGGGGGCCTTACTTCCCGCGAATACCGGGATAAATACAAATACAGCTAAGATTAGGGGGGAACTACGATGCCATTAGTCATTGTAGCAATTGGGATTTTAGCATTACTTTTACTGATTATGCGCTTTAAATTAAATACCTTTATTTCATTAATCATTGTATCGGTCGGGGTTGCTTTAGCACTTGGAATGCCACCAGAAAAAATTTTTAAAACCATTGAAGCGGGATTAGGCGGAACACTTGGTCATTTAGCACTCGTTTTTGGACTTGGTGCGATGTTAGGTAAGTTGCTTTCAGATTCTGGGGGCGCACAACGTATTGCCATGACACTTGTGAAAAAATTTGGTGAAAAGAACATTCAATGGGCTGTTGTGACTGCCTCATTTATTATCGGGATTGCATTATTTTTTGAAGTAGGATTAGTATTATTAATTCCGATTGTATTTGCGATTTCAAGAGAATTAAAAGTTTCTATCTTATATCTCGGTATTTCGATGGCAGCAGCTTTATCTGTAACACACGGATTTTTACCGCCACACCCAGGACCAACTGCTATCGCTGGTGAATTGCATGCAAACATCGGTGAAGTATTACTTTACGGTTTTATGATAGCGGTTCCAACGGTTGTGTTAGCTGGACCTATATTTACTAAACTTGCAAAAAAACTAGTACCTGATGCGTTCACAAAAACCGGTAATATCAAATCTTTAGGTGAGCAGAAAGTATTTAAACTTGAAGAAACTCCTGGCTTTGGAATCAGTGTTTTTACCGCTTTACTGCCTGTTCTTTTAATGGCAGTCGCTACAATTATTACTTTGCTGCAAAAAACAATGGGATTCAAAGATAATAGTTTACTAGCAACGATCGAGTTTATTGGGAATGCGGATACTGCCATGTTGATATCCTTACTGGTTGCAATCTATACAATGGGATTGGCAAGAAATATTCCAATCAAAAACGTGATGGAATCTTGTACAACAGCAATCTCTAATATTGGGATGATGCTTTTAATTATTGGTGGAGGCGGCGCTTTCAAACAAGTATTAATTGATGGCGGCGTTGGTAACTATGTAGCCGAATTATTCAAAGGAACTTCATTATCACCGATCTTGCTCGCATGGATTATCGCTGCCATCTTACGTATTTCATTGGGGTCTGCTACGGTTGCTGCATTAACAACTGTCGGTTTAGTGATTCCGATGTTAGGTCAATCTGATGTTAACCTTGCTTTAGTTGTCCTTGCAACAGGGGCTGGTAGTTTAATTGCTTCACACGTGAACGATGCTGGTTTCTGGATGTTCAAAGAGTACTTTGGTTTAAGCATGAAAGAAACATTTGCAACATGGACTTTACTTGAGACTATCGTTTCTGTAGCCGGATTAGGGTTTACTTTATTACTAAGTTTATTTGTATAGATCTTTCTAAACAGTAAAAGGGATACGGCAGCTGTTAAATGTGATTTTTCATAATTAACCGGTTATTCTTCATGATTGATTAATAAGGATGAAAATTTCTCTTTATTTTTTAACTTGATAGTGATGTGCCGTGTCCCTATAACCTTTTGCACGAATACTGGCAGAGCCTATTGAAATGAAAAAGATTGATTATTTGATTAAAGTGTTATTTTAGGTATATATACTATAATACAGAGTAACATACATGGAAAGGAACGATGGAATATGAAAAAGTTACAAATTGGAGTTGTTGGTGTGGGCGTTATGGGAAAAAGCCTCGCACTTAACTTTGAGAGCAAAGGGTATTCTGTTGCCCTATATGATATTTCAAAGGAAAAAGTTGATGAAATTATTGAGGAAAACCGTGGTAAAAACTTAGTTGGTACTCATATAGTTGAAGAGTTTGTTAACTCACTTGAATCACCTAGAAAGATTTTATTAATGGTTAATGCAGGGGAAATTACAGATAAGGCGATTGATTCTCTAGTCCCTCACCTCGATAAAGGTGATATTTTAATTGACGGTGGTAATACATACTTTGTCGATACAATTCGCCGAAACAAACGTCTTGCCGAAGAAGGAATCAATTTCATCGGGGCAGGTGTGTCAGGCGGCGAAGAGGGTGCATTGAAGGGACCATCTATTATGCCAGGCGGACAGAAGGATGCATACGAAAAAGTAAAGGATATGCTTGAAAACATCTCTGCAAAAGTGAATAACGAGCCTTGCTGTTCTTATATCGGCCCTAATGGGGCAGGCCACTATGTAAAGATGGTTCACAACGGTATTGAGTATGGAGATATGCAATTAATTTGTGAAGCATATTTCTTCTTGAAACAAACACTTGATTTGACTGCAGAAGAGTTCCATGAAATATTTGCTGAATGGAATAAAGGTGAACTGAACAGCTATCTAATTGAGATTACAGCCGATATCTTCAAGAAGAAAGATGAAGAAACTGGTGAGCCATTAGTGGATGTTATTCTTGATACTGCAGGACAAAAGGGTACAGGGAAATGGACAAGTCAAAGCGCACTTGATTTAGGTATCTCTCTTCCTATTATCACGGAATCTGTATTTGCACGTTGCATTTCTGCTTTAAAAGAAGAGCGCGTGAACGCAAGCAAAGTTTTATCTGGCCCTAAAGATAAAACAGCGATTGGAGTTGAAAAAGCTGAATTAATTGAAGCAGTGCGCCAAGCTTTATATATGAGTAAAATTTGTTCTTATGCACAAGGATTCACGCAATTGAAGGCAGCTTCTGAGGAATATGATTGGAACCTTGATTTTGGCAGCATTTCTATGCTTTGGAGAGGCGGATGCATTATACGTGCTGCCTTTTTACAGAACATTAAAGAGGCTTATGAGACAAACACTGACCTACCGAACCTTTTACTTGATCCATACTTTAAAGAAATTGTAGAGTCATATCAAGGCGGATTACGCCAAATTATCTCAATGGCGGTACAACAGGGCATTCCGATACCTGCATTTTCAGCAGCAATTTCTTATTATGACAGCTATCGTACTGCCAAACTACCTGCAAACTTGTTGCAAGCGCAGCGCGATTATTTTGGAGCGCATACGTATAAACGAGTAGATAAAGAAGGTACATTCCATACAAAATGGATATAAAATAAGAAATGGACTAAGATTAAATTCTTAGTCCATTTTTCATCCCACAATTCGCAGGCTATAAGACTCCCACTGATGGAAGTTCACTTTAAACGAATAACTGAATCAAAATGCGTTTATTTTTCCCATTTAGATGAAAAACCACACATAACCTTTAAGGTGAAATGTTATGTGTGGTTTTTACTCCTTTTATTTTGGATCATTTAAATCCTCTTTACTTGCCTTTAATTATATAAAACTGCTTCTATTTGTAAAATCACTACTTTACAATACAATTTCAATTTTTAAAAGTAAATTAGTTAAACACACTTATTTTTTGCTTAACGCCTAGATAACTTGTTACTCTAAGTCAAAATTCAAATACCCCAGCTGCTTCTTACTTAAAACTACATAGCCTTATCTTGGCTATAAACTCTTATTTGAAACTATATGGCTTTATCTTGGCCATAAGCTATTATTTGAAACTATATAAGCCTTATCACAGCTATAAACTCTTATTTGAAACTATATAGTCTTATCGCGGCTATTACTTCTTTCTTGAAACTATATAAGCCTTATCACGGCTATAAACTCTTATTTGAAACTACATAGCCTTATCATGACTATAAACTCTTATTTGAAACTACATAGCCTTATCTTGGCTATAAACTCTTATTTGAAACTGCATAGCCTTATCACGGCTATAAACTCTTATTTGAAACTATATAGCTTTATCGCGGCTATAAGCTCTTATTTGAAACTATATAGCCTTATCGCGGCTATTACTTCTTACTTGAAACTATATAGCCTTATCACGGCTATTACTTCTTACTTGAAACTATGTAGCCTTATCGCGGCTATTACTTCTTACTTGAAACTATGTAGCCTTATCGCGGCTATTACTTCTTACTTGAAACTACATAGCCTTATCTTGGCTATTACTTCTTATTTGAAACTACATAGCCTTATCTTGGCTATAAGCTATTACTTGAAACTGCATAGCCTTATCGTGGCTATAAGCTATTACTTGAAACTGCATAGTCTTATCACGGCTATTACTTCTTACTTATAATAATGAATAGCTATATTGTGGTTATAATTTCGTAATTTATGAAACGTTATAGCTATATGATGGCTACAACTAAAAAAAAATGAAACGAGAATATCCTGAAAATCATTCGACTAAAAAATTTTTATTCTATGTAATTTACTAATAAACGTTGATATAAAGCCATTTCATTAAATATGAAAGAAAAAACGATAAAATTATTATAGCTATATGATGGCTACAACTTTCACTTTAAAACTTCAAACAAATCTATATATACCAAGGGTTACAGCAACTTTCAATAAAATATAACTTATTTTAAAAACATGAAACGTTATAGCTATATGACGGCAGGAAACATGAAACGAAATGAAACGATTATAGCAGTATGATGGCTACAACTTTTCATTTAAAAACAGTTATAACTCCCTATATATCAGTGTTTATACGAAATCTATAGAAATTTCTTAGTCAATCCAAAATATGAAACGTTATAGCTATATGATGGCTACAACTTTAAAACAAAATTAGCATAAAACCCTATAAAATCAATGGTTGAGTAAGATTTCTCCCGCAACATACTACGTTTCATATTCAAAAAACTTCATAGCCCTATGGTGGCAACAAACTTTTTTTTATGAAACGTCAAATCCCTTGTCCCCCAAGGGATTTGGGCACGTTTCATTTTTTTATTTTTCCTCTTAAAGGGACAGATTTCACCAGTATTCGATTTGATATAATCAAAAATGAAATTCTATATCTAATTGTGGGGAAAACTGCAACTTAACATAAAAGGAGGTGAAAAAGATGGCAAAACCTTTCGTTATAAAGAACAAACGTAGTTTGAATGGTGAAACAACAACACCGGTAATTGTAACAATTAAATCATGGCAAAAGTTAGTAAATGCTTTAGAAGGTAAGTATTACAGTTTTAAAGATACTTATCTAGAAGACATTGTGAATTCAATGTCCTATGAAGAACGAATTGCAGATGAAGAGGGGTTTGTTGCTAAAGCAAAGCCATCTTTTTCACTGAAAATGAAAAAGATTGTAGATAAAGTAAGTGAATTTGATAAAAACGAAGGCAGAAAACATAAGCTATATGGAATTACAAATGCTGATTTAGAAGTATTTCTATTTCTTCATAAAAAATGTAATACATATGGTGAGCTTTCGCATGTATCGATCCATATGCTTTGGGAAGATTATAAAAATTATAAAGAAGCATTTGCACATATTCACCACTCACAATTTTATGTAGCTTTGAAGAAGTTAAGTTTCCATAACATCATTACAATCGAAAATGAGTACAGTGGTAAATATAAAATCACCTTAACTGATTTCATGAATAAAGAAACGAATAAAGCAAATGCATATACATTTATTAGCCCGATAGTATTTACCAAAGAATTCTTTGAGTTATCCATTGCAGCTAAGAAACTATTCATGGATGTAGCAATGCAGCAGAAACGCGAAACTACCCTGAAACGTTCTTTATTCAAAGTTGATGAACAAGGAAACTCAACACACTTTGGTGGTATGTATCGTTACTTACATAAGAAATACCCACATCAGATTCGTGCTGTACTTGAGGAATTAGAAACAAAACTTTCTGCTACTGGATCTCCTTTATTTAAAATTTGCAAGTTAGAAAAAGGGAAGCAGAATAAAAAGCAATACACAACATTGCATTTATCTGTACATCCTGATTTCTTATGTGCAAAAGAAGAAGGAGCAGAATACCGTGATCCATTTACACCACGAGATACATATAAGCGTAAAGCTAAATTCATAGAAAACTTGTTAGTTGAAATGAATATTTCTGAATTTGCAAAGGATATGAACCAATTCATTAACGTTTTAAAACACTCCTGTCATCGTCAAATTCGCCAAGTAGTTCGTGGCTTACGGGAAATGATTGATCGACAAGAAGGATATCCGAAAAAGCTTGTTTATACACTAAGTAAATTATTAAAGCAATCTTCTCAATATCGTGTATTAGACACAGCTGCTAAAACTGGTATTTATCCTTTAATTACACACAATGTACCTAAACATGAACAAGAAGAGGCCATTTTTAAATTTGGTACTCATTTTGCTATATACTCTTTACGCAATGTTCAAAAGCTATTCCGTAAAGCGCATGACCTGCTTCATGCGAAATATGCTGTACCCGTAACTATAGATGCATATCATCGTAATTACATGCAGTATCAAGAGGAATCACTATTTAGAAAATATGCTTATGAGCAGGGCGTAAATATTAACGCATATACAGCATTAGAAATTGAAATTCGCGAACTCTTAAAGGCTAGTGGACATAAAGGAAATCAAATCCCTAGCGATATTCGTGAACTGTTCATTGAAAAAATTGATAAATTGCCGAAGGAAAAGATTCGTGTAATTGAAGTCCCTGAAGACTTTGATTTAATTCCGTTCCTACAATCTTTAGAAGCATATTACCGTTCAACAAATGAAATACCACATACGGTTGATCAGCTGCTTCCAGCAATGCAATGATACAGCTCTCTATTTTTGAAAAAAGCAAAAGTGGAGGGCTATTCGTGTTGGAGATAACATGTGAAGAGTATTACTTCAAACAAAACAGAGAGTAAGTTTTCAATTTTAATGATCACGACTCTCTATTTTTTATGCAATTACATACATTGCACGTAAATCAAAATAAGATATTCACAATTTCTGTTTTTTAAAATCTGAATTTTCGATTCTTTTGTGTCATTTTATCTACAAAAAAGCATAAATATTTTTTTATAATTCTGTTGATATCTTAATAATTTTGACCTGATGTGTATAACATAAAGCCTTAAGTACTGTTCTTATCATGTTTTACCTCTAAATCTACTTAAAATCAGAAAAACTTCTGTTAGTTATGTTTAAAAAGTGGATTCTGTTCCTAACTTTGACCTATTTGTTAATAAATTGTGTGTAGTTTTTAAGAAATGTGGAAAGCTTGTTCATAAATCAGCAAAATTTACATTTATTATTTATTCATTTACTCGCATCAAATTAACGATGATTATATGTAGTTTTTATATACCTACTTTACGATATTTTGTAGTTTTTAATCATCATCCAGCTCATTAAGTTCATTCCCAGTATTTACTTTTTATGATTTTTTACGGCTAGAGTAATGATGAACCCTTAGCACAGCAATGTTTTAAGACGATTTTTTCTCTGTATAAAAGTTTTATCTTTTTTCTTTATATATATTAAAGATATATATTATATTAGGTTTTTATATTGTGTAATACTTACTATAGAGAATAGATCCTGTGTAAAACCAATTTCATTTCTTAATGGAATTGGTTTTTTTATGTACTTTAATAAACAGTATATTTAGTTTTAATCATTCTAAAAAATTTTTGATATAAAACACAATTTTTTTTATTTCTCTTAGATTTCCGAAAAAAGTAAATCATACTTAAAGTAGATAGTTGATTAGTGGAAATTACAATGAACTTGGTAATCTCCTAACCATTTAAAAAGAGAGGTGAAGACATGGTAAAAAAGAAATCCCAGGAAAACGCGGAAAAAAAGAAATTTACATTCTTTAAAAAAGCAAAGAATAAAACAACTGAAATATTAGATATGCAACAAGAAAATTCAGAAGCACTTAAAGAAAAGAAGAAACGTAAAACAAGGGAAAAAGTTCCAGCGATAACAGGAAGAAAAGTAGGTAAGGTTACATTTTGGTGTGTGATGGGATTCGTGTTTGCAGGAAGCTCCCTTTCATTTATCCAACTTGCCGGTCCTCCTAGAGCAGTAGCTGTTCAGGAAAAGAAAGAGGAACCCGTAAAAATTAAAATGTCAGAAGCAGAATTAATTGCATATGCGAATAGTTTTGCCACCAATTATTTTAATTGGAAAGTTGATATGAATGTAGCTGAAGAGCGAAAAAAACGATTAGAGAAATTTCTAGTTGATGGATCCAATGAGCAAGGTGGATTAAATAGGGATACTTTAAAAAACGCTTCTAGTACTTTAGTCAAATCGGAAGCAGTAGAAGTCCGGCAAAAAGGAAATGAAGCAGAAGTTACATTGAAGATCATTCAGAAACTAGAACCTGTAAATAATCCTGCTCCTGGAACGACACAAGCTCCAGACACACAAAAAGAACCAAAAGAAGTTACAAGGTACTTCTCTATTCCAATTTTAATGGAGAAAGGGAAGATGGTAGTCCCTAACAACCCTACAATCGTTCATGGAGAGAGAGAAAAGGCACCTTATAAAGTAGCCACTTTCAAATCAGAAGGACGAGAAATTAATACAGAAGCAGAAATAAAAAAAGTAGAACAATTTTTACATTCTGTATTTAAAGTGTATACAGAAGGAACACCAGAAGAAATTGCTTACTACTTTGAAAAAAGTAATATAACAAATGGACTAAAAGGTATTATGACATTTAGCAAATTAGAAAACCTACGAATTTATGAAGATAAGGATAAAGGATACAGAGTCTTAGTTGATGCCAAGTTAAAAGACAATGATAGCAGCTTAGAGTACACATACACATATGATTTAAATCTTGTAAATAAAGATAACAAGTTTTCAATTAGCTCTATGAAGAAATTTGAAAACACATTAGAGAAAGTGGAGGGTAAATAATTATGGAGCTTTTGGGATTAGATATAGTTGCTCAGCTATTACCTGCTATTACAGATGCCGCGGTTCTAGGGAACATTAATTTTGGGGTAAATATTAAAAACTGGTTAGTAGCTCAGTTAGGTCCAATCTTTTTAGTTTGTGCAATCATCGGTGTAATTGTTCTACTTGTAAAACGACAAATGGCAGGTTTAATTGGTTGGCTGGTACTTTGTGCAATTGTTTCAGTATTTGTATTCTCACCAGACGTATTTAAAGACCTTGGAACAAAATTATATAACTTAGTTTTCAAATGATAACTATTAAAACTCATAAATTTTTAAGGAGTTGGTATAAGTGACTCAGAAACCTACTCGTAAGGAAGTAAGGACTTATAACTCTATTTGGGATATTCCAAAGAGTTTATATGGGATAAGGGACATAACACTCCCTTTCCCAGTCCCTTACAGACAACTGGGAATCTTTGTTGGGACACTTTTAGTAATTATATTTTTAAATCAGTTTTTACCCTTAGGAGAGAATGTCTTTTTCAAATATTTGATATTACCTGGTGGTATAGCGTACTTCTTTGGAAATGTAGAATTAGATGGAAAAAGCCCACACAAATTTATGTATCGATTCTTTGTATTCACATTTGAAAGAAAAAAGTTGAGTCGTTATAAAGATACAACTGGTAATATTGGAAGCTATCAATATAAGACAGTAGTTCGATTTAAGGATGATTTAATTAAGAAGAAGTAATTAATTAATCTATACAGAAGAATTAGTTTAGTCTCATATTCTTCTCTAAGGAGGCACAAATGAATCAGGTTGAATTTCCAGTCAAATATTTTCATGATAATTTGATTTTTAACCAAGATGGTTCTTGCTGGGCGTATTATGAGGCATACGGGATTCCTTACGAATTTAAAGGAGACGATGATAAAAATACGTTGTTTATGCGACAACTCGGATTATTTTGGAATTATGAAGAAGAAAAACATCTCTTAATGATACCTGTTTATCAGAATTTCAAAGAAAAAGCCGATGAGTTTAAACAAACAATCAGTGGAGAACTAAAAGAGCTTGCAATCGATCATACTGATGACGTTGTCCATGAGTTAGAAAGGAAATTTGGTAAAAACGCTGTAGAATATCGTTATTTTATTGGTGTGAAATTAAAAGTAAGACACATACAAGAAGGACTTAAAGAAATGCTTTATACAGCATTTCATACCTTTAAAAATACTGCAGAACAGTTTGGATTACTTGGTGATACCAAAATATTAAAAACTGATTTAGAGATGTTTAAACGGGAATCTAGCGCTTTTAAAAACAAAATAAGAAAACATTTAGCAGTAAGAAGTTTAGAAACAAATGAAACACAATGGATTGTTTTACGAAACTTCTATCGTACATTGGAAGCACCTGTTACAGCAGGGTGGACGCCACCTGTAGTTGATGATGATTCTGCTATCTTTCCGAATCAAGAGAGTTTATTACGCTTAACAGAATCCGAAATAGACGTTAAAGGAAGACATATAGAAATGTCCCAAATCGGTTCTGATGGATTAGAGTATCCAGCATATATGAGTTTCTTATCGGCATCGAAGATTCCATACACAATGGAATTTCCAGACCAAGAGTGGATGTATATGATCCAAAATATAGATTTCCCAATCGAACTAAGTGTTCGTACAGAAAATATTAACCATCGTAAAGCTCTATCTAAACTTAATAAAAAGAAAAAAGATTTAGAAGATCAAGAAGCACATGCAAGGGAAAATGCACAAACTGTTGGGTTAAACGTGTATGAAGGTGTTCAAGAAGCTACTGAATTACAAGCCCTTATACAAAAGACACGTATGCCACTAGTTAAGACATCAGTATCTTTCTGTATATGTGCTGAAGATTTAGATACAATGCGCCGAAATACCAATTCACTTATTTCTATTTATAGAGAGATGATGATTGAGCTAGTTAGACCATATGGGGATCAGTTCCTGCTGTTTAATGAATTTATCCCTGGTGCTAGAAGATATGTAAATGATTATATACATTTTATGGAGCCCGGAGTTCTGGCAGCCGGTATGTTTGGTGCAACACAAGATTTAGGTGATAATATCGGATTTTATATAGGTACAACTGGTATTTTAAACAAAGCAGTTTATATGACACCTTCTCTCGCAGCGACAAATACTGTTGCAAATCAAAAAACGAGCGCACTTTCAGTTGCGGTAACAGGAAGTACTGGTTCTGGTAAATCATTTGGAACGAACTTAATTGTTTACCTAGCAGTACTAGGAGGAGCTCAAACACTGATAGTCGATCCAAAAGGTGAGAGGGGGAACTGGACAGAAGATCTACATGGCTTAGAAGGTAAGGTAAATGTAATTACACTAGGGACTGATAGACGAGATGAAGGGAAACTAGACCCATTTATCATTCATAAACATAGCCGAAAAGATGCAATTGAGTTAGCAATGACAATTCTTACTTTCATTACAGGTATTAAACCAGATAACTCGGAAAAATTCCCGCGCTTAGCTTCAGCCGTAGAATTCGTAGCAGGAATGGAAGAGCCATGCTTAACAGCTGTATCTCAATACCTTGAAGATAGTGAGGATAAAGTGGATCAACAATTAGCTGCTCATATTCAAGCATTTGAGAATTTATCCTTTGCACACTTAATCTTTGGTGATGGGACAAATAGAGATATTGAACTTGATACAGCAGTAAATATCATACAAATTCAGCATCTTGATATGCCAGACATTCAAAAAGATCCGAAAGATTATACCTTACAAGAAAATTTATCAGTTAGTATGTTGATGTCTCTGTCTTCTTTTGCAAGAAAATTCTTTCAAAAGGACCCTACTAAATTCAAAATTGTTCTATTAGATGAAGCATGGGCAATCATGGGAACTTCTCAAGGGCGAGAGTTAGCTCGTAAGCTAGTTCGTGAAGGTCGTGCTTTAAACTCTGCAGTATACTTTGCTACTCAAAGTGCAAGTGACCTAGGAGATGAGACGTTTAAAAATAATATCGGTATGAAGTTCTCATTCCGTAATACCGACAGTAAAGAGATTTCTTCAATCTTAGATTTCTTTGGATTACCTGATAATGAGGAAAATCATGCGATTGTTACTAATTTAGAAACAGGACAATGCTTATTCCAAGATATCCAAGGAAGAACAGGTGTTGTCACAATGGATGTAGTGTTTAAGGATTTATACGATGCATTCGATACAAGACCAATTGCAAGAAAGAATTATAGAAAGTCAAATGATGATGAAAAGCAGGAAGTTAATGCAACCTTTGTCGAAGAAGGGGGAGAAAAAATAAATGTAGGAGTGAGTTAACATGGTAAAAACTAAACTAAAAAAATTAATGCTATCTAGCCTATGTGCTGGCGCTCTAATTCTGAGCGCGGCATGTGGAAATAGCGAAACAAATGTAGGAGAAGAAAAAGATAAACAGGGGCACACTCCAAGAGAAATGATGCTTGATTTTGTAAAGGCCGACTTACAACATGATTATAAAACAATACGTAAATTAGTTGTCGATGGGGAGAAAAATAAAATATTGGACCCTAATAAAGGACCTCAAAATAATTTATCTTACAAAGATTACACTGTAAAAGAATATGTGGTAGATAAGGACACAATTATGTATAACTTTATTTCAAAGAAGCCCCCTAAGAATATCGATAAAGCAGTGAAATGGGTAAGAGTAGTTCGTACAGAAGATGGGTTCAAAGTTCGAAGTTATACCGGCCCTGAACGAAATGAAATTGATGAAGTAGCAAATACTAAACCGACAAATGAGTTTAGTTCGAAAGATTAATAGGTTTCCCATAAAAGGGGGAGTAACATGTAATGAAAAAGTTTATTACCCTATTGTTATTCATTTGTACTTTGCTTTTAGCATTTAATTTACTTTTTAAAGCTGCTCCAGTATATGCAGAGGAAGAACCCAGACCTTCTCTTATAGACGATATTATTCCAAAGAATAAGGAAAAATTAAAATATGAAGAATACCCTCCAAGTAGCTATGGGATTGATATTTATACACCAGAAGGTGGATTTGGTGAATCCCTTAAGTTTTGGAAATGGGGGGATAAAGTTAAAGAACAAATGGTTGCTGTATTATTTAGTCTTATAAGTATTGGATGGACCATTAATCTTGGAATTAGTACTTTTGTTACAAGTATGGTCGGCCAATCTATGAGTTTCAATATTGTAGCTGATGTAGGAGATAAATTAGGCGATGTAATATCTAAAGCAGCAGGGTTCAATGGTTCTTGGGGTAATGGAATATATAGTGAATTAATTGGACTTATGTTAGCTTTATTAGCCTGCTGGGTTATCTGGGTAGGTTTTGTACAACGACGTCAGTCAGAGATGCTAGGAGGATTGTTAAAAGCATTAGGGATCTTAGTTTTTACTTTAGGTTTTTTCGCAAACTCAAGTTATATTATCAAAGGACTAAACACTTTCTCCGAACAAGTAAATAAAACTGTTCTTGATTCCACTCAAAGTATTAATGGAGCAAGTGAAGGATATTCAAGTGGTGTCGATTCTATCACTGATTTAACACATACTCTATTAATCAAACAACCTTATACGTTATTACAGTTTGGTACAACAGATATGAAGAAAATTGGTGATGAGAGAATTAAGAAAATGTTAACAACGACAGATCCTGAAGAAAGAAAAGCTCTTTTAAAGGATGAAGTTGAGGTTCAGAAAAACCAAACACTCTCGTTAGATGCTACTTTTGAAAGAGGGGCACTTGTATTATTACTTGGAGCAATTAATCTACCTTTATGGATCGTTCTTGGATTATGCAGTATGGCGATGTTATTCTATCAATTAATGTTTATTATTGTAGCTTTAATGTCACCTGTAATGTTATTAATGGCATTAGTTCCAGCCTGGACTGGAACAGCTAAAAGGTTCTTAGCTGAATTATTTAGAACACTTTTAATGAAAGTAGCAATAGGCTTTCTGGTTACTTTAATGTTTTGGGTATCGTCAATCCTATTTAGCGCTACCGACAAATATGGGTATTTAGTTGTAGCTGCATTACAAGTACTTTCATTCTTAGGTGTTTGGTTATACCGTAAAACAATTTTTGATGCTATTACTACAGTACCAGCAAGTACAGGAGCTGCACGCGCATCAGATGCTATGAGTAATATTAGGCAGAAATATCGTGATGTTAGACGTGGATCTAAGTCAGTTGGAAGAGGTGTAGCAGTAGCTGGAGCCGCGGGTGTTGCAAGTGCGGCAATGGCCGGAAAAGTAGGTAAATCAGGCTATAGTAAGTTTAAACAGTTGAAAGAAAACTATGCTGATAGAAAAGAAAAGGTAGCAGATGGTAAGCGCAAGGAAAAAGAGCAAGAAAGGGTTAAGGAAGAAGTAGCCGCAACTAAAGAGAATCAGGAATTAGCAGTACGAGGGAAACATCAAGATAATGATTCTGAAATACAACAAGCAGAACTAAAAGATAAAGAAGAAGATGTAAAAGCGGAAGTAAAACCAGTAGCGGCAATTAAAATACCAACGGGTCAAACTAAGTCAACGGATGATAAACCGATTATAATACCACAGTCAGGGACGATACCAATACCAGCGAATCCGATTGAGAGTAAACCAATTACAACACCACAGTCAGGAACAACACCGTTACAATCGAATCCGATTGAGAGCAAACCAATCACAACATCACAGTCAGGAACAACACCAATACCAGCGAATCCGATTGAGAGCAAGCCAATCACAATACCACAGTCAGGAACAACACCGTTACAATCGAATCCGATTGAGAGCAAACCAATCACAACACCACAGTCAGGAACAACACCAATACCAGCGAATCCGATTGAGAGCAAACCAATCACAACACCACAGTCAGGAACAACACCGTTACAATCGAATCCGATTGAGAGCAAACCAATCACAACACCACAGTCAGGAACAACACCAATACCAGCGAATCCGGTTGAGAGTAAGCCAGTTACTACTTCCCATGTGAGTACACCACAAAAACAAGTAGAGGTAAAACAAGTTAATCAACAACAAAATAAAAATATTCCTAAAGTGAATAATCAACAACATGTAAAAGAAGGAGCAGATATTAAGAAAGTTAACGCAAAAGCACAAACACAGCAAGAAGCTTTAAAAAATGTAAAAGCAAAAGAAACCATAAAACTAAAATAATTCAGCTCGTGAGGGAGGGTTTATACATTGAGTGCGGAACCAAATCGCGACTTTGAAAATGAACATTATCCTGAAGCTGAACTAGGGAATGCTAAGCCTGCCTTGAAAAAGGCAGGCCATTCTTTAGGGAAGACGGCTGGTAAAGGAACAAAAGTAGCGGGTAAAGCAGTTGCACAAGTAGGGAAGAAAGTAGCAGTTAAAGTAGCTCAAAAGGCAGCTACAGTTGCTGTTGCGAATCCATTATTAATAATAGCCGGTATTATTCTAGCTGTTGTTGCCGGTTTAGGCATTGTGATATTTTTATTAACTGCGAGTATGAGTGAAGATGAAGTCAGTCCTGGAGGAATTGGTGGTCCTTTTGCCCCAGGTACTGCAAGTGTTAGTCCTGAAGTAATGAGATGGGAGCCATTGGTAAGGAAATATGCTGCACAGCATGGTATTGAAGCAATGACTCCTTTAATTCTTGCTCTTATCCAACAAGAAAGTTCTGGAACACAATTAGATGTAATGCAAAGCTCGGAATCACAGGGGCATCCTCCAGGGTATTTTACTGATCCAGAGGAAAGTATAAAATATGGTTTAATGCATTTTGCTGATTGTCATAAAAAATCCAATGGTGATCAAAATACCACATTACAATGTTATAACTACGGAACTGGATACGCTAACTATGCAGTTTCGAAAGGTGGATATACACACGAGAATGCAAGAGCATTTTCTGCAGAGCAATCAGCTAAAAATGGGTATAAATGTGGTTCGTGGCGAAGTGCAGAGGCTGTAGCTAATAATTGGTGCTATGGTGATCCCGATTATGTCCCACATATTATGAGATACTATCAACCTGGACAAACTCCTGGTGGTTCTGGTGGAATTGCTGGTGGTAGTGTTTTAGGTGATGATGTATTCCAAGCAATTATGGCAGAAGCACTAAAGTATCAAGGATGGCCATATGTTTTTGGAGGGCGAACGCCAAATACATCATTTGACTGTAGTGGAATTATTGAGTATACGTATTCAAGGGTTGGTATTAATTTATTTGGTACTGCACAAAACCAATGGGATAAAACCCAACGTGTAACAGATCCTAAGCCAGGAGATTTAGTATTTTTCCATAGCACTTATGCTACAAGTAACTACATTACGCATGTTGGCATTTATGTAGGAAATAATACAATGTATCATGCTGGCGATCCAATTGGCTATGCTGATTTAAGTAAACCGTATTTTCAACAGCATTTTGCAGGGTATGGTCGTGTAGTTAGATAATAGTGCATGTAACACCTAGCAACTTATGAAACTGCGAAAAGGAGGTAAATCATGAAGAAAATCACCATTATACTAACAATTTTATTAATAGCTAGTATAGGTTTCTTAATAAAATATCAATCTGATAACGAAAAACTTAAAACTGATAATATAAAATTAACGAAAAAAGTGGAAAAGGTGGAGGCACAATACATCGATACGAAAAAGGAATTGTCAGCTCTAAAGAGTAATAATCAACAACAAGTAAAAGAAGCTGCAGAACGATTTCTTAAAGCTTTCCGTACTTATGATACAGGTAAAGGCGAATCTTACCTTGCTAATATCGATGCATATATAACACCAAATGCAAAGAAAGAATTAACACCACCAGGTGAACCAACGCAATCTGCTCCTGGAACTGGAGATGAGAAAGAAAAGAAGAAAGTTTCATTTCAATCTGAATACACAGGTGGCGAGTTGTATTATGCATTTTTGGATACTACAAAAGCAAATGTATTGGCAAAAGTGAAAAGTAAAATTACAGTTAATGGTGTTTCATCTGATAATATGTCATTAATGCAAATAAATCTTATCTATGATGGAAATAAGAAATTATGGCTTGTCGACAAGCTTATACCTTTAGCAGATTTAAAAGATCGTATGCCTTAGGATTTGTACACACTTAACATGTAGATTAATAAAAAAATCCTCCTCTTTTTATTTTTTATAAGAGGGGGATTTTTGGGATTTTGTAAACTTAAAATAGGGACGTGAAGTAATTACTAATGTAGGGGTGTTTTATCTCTTCAATTATGTAGATAACACCTGATGTTAAGGGGGTAAGTTGAAGAAAGGCACCTTAGAATGTCTTTTTTATGATTAGCAATAAGTTTTAAATTTTGCAATGACATCCAACGAGCTTACGAGGAGCTAGACGGACGTCAGCAAGGGCATTTCGCTAAACAATTAGCGTTGTATGTCAAAATGTTGCAAAACAACAGGGATATACTATGATTTGATTTCATCATAAAAGAAATCATTTCCAATATCCACAGGTGTTTTTTTACAAAACATTACCAAATTATCCAATGAGGGCTTCGGCGCTCTTTTTTATTTACTCTTTTTAAACTAGAACCTTTTTATACAACCTTCATAATATATATGGGACAACCTTAAACTCTTTTTTGAGAGGAATGATTAGATATGGCAGATTATTTCTGCAAAGATGGAAAGAAATATTACAAGAAAAAAGATAAATCATGCAACCCTTCAAACTCCAAAAACTGTTTCATAGAGACATTTACAATTTTCGGCTCTGAAACTACCCCTACAAGTCTTGAAATTCCACCTGGTTCTACAATTACCCTATTTGAAAATTTTACAACTAATCACAATAAAACTCTAATTCGCTTTAGTTTTAGCCCTGTATTTGCTGCGTTTGTTACATTGACTATTAGAACATTTAATTCCACAACGCCACAAACAATTACATTAACACCAGGAGATAGAAAAACTTTCTTATTTGAGGATGTTCAAAGTATAACTTTCTCAAATGCCACTACAGCTAACGCTGAACTTAGTCCATTATTTATCCAACAAACAACATGCATCTGCTGTGGTAATTCAGATTCATATTATTATGAATCTAGTGGGGATAATTATTGATAAATGATTTTAGAGAGCTCCGGCTCTCTTTTTTATTTTCATTCGACAAAATATGACAATATAACAATTAATAGTTTGCTATGATAAGCTCTGAAATCTTACATTTTGACCTGAAATTATCAGAAAAGGTGGATGAAATATGGAAACACTAGCGGTATTAATTTTTCTAGCTTCAATAGTTCTGTTTGTGTTATTTATCATTGCTCTATTCAAAAGAAAACCTAAGGCGAAACTATTTATTAGTTCGATTGTATGCCTTGTGTTAGCTATGATATTAATACCAACAAAGGATAAAGAAGAGAAACCTAAAGCTAAAGAAACAACTCAGCAAGCTTCTACAGAGGTAAAAGAAGAGCCTAAAAAAGAAGAAGTGAAAAAGGAAGAACCTAAAAAGAAGGAAGAGCCAAAGAAAGAAGAACCTAAAAAAGAGCTTTCTAAAGAGGGAGAATCTTCTAAAGTGAAAATTACTGTAGGATCTGTTGAATCAGTAGACTCTGTTGGTGGAGAATATTTAAATGAAAAAGCACAAGGTATATTTAAAGTAGTTGAAATTTCAATTACAAATAACCAAAAAGATGCTATCACTGTAGACGCAAATAGCTTTAAATTAATGGATAATCAGGACCGTGAATTTAAGTATTCTACACAAGCTCAAACAGCTTATGATATTGGAAATGGTGGTAAATCGGATTTCTTCCTAAAACAACTTAACCCCGGTTTAACTCAAACAGGTAAAATCATTTTCGATGTTCCTACTGACGCACAAGGCTTAGTTTTAAAAGCTCGTGGCGGAATGATGGGTAAAGAAATTAAATTAAAAGTAGAATAGTTGAAGGCACTCGAAAGAGTGCTCTTATTTTGCAGATTACTTCTAGGAAAAACAACAGGAATTGAGGAAAGTTATGAAAAGAGTCATTTTAACTATTATCATGGCAATGTTAGTTTTATCGGGTTGTGGTGGCCCAGAGCAAACCACCGAGAATTTGGATAGTATTGTTTCCGAAATCCCGAATGATAAAGAGATTAAAAAGCACCTAAAATCCGCAACATATAAAGAAATAGAAAAATCAGATCAAAATGCTAAAAATCCATATTATTATTATGATATCGTAGTTTATCTTAACGATTCATTTGATAACTTACAACCTAAAGAACAATATGAATACTTGGTATCCATAGGTAAAATCATCAAGAAACAAAGCGAAACGCCACAAGGTAAAGATGGTGAGGGAGAATTATACTGTGGAAAAGGCGTTAGATGTGAATTGTTAAATGTTGTATTAAAAACAGAGAAACACGAATACTACGCAAATTATAATCTACCTGGCTTAATTGGAGATTGGCTTCACTTAGATGATAAAGGAAAAAGTGTCGCTGAAAATAATATCATTTACGATGCAAGTGCAAAAGATGGAAAATATATCAGACCTGAAAATAGTAGTCCATCACCTTCAACTAGTACTTCCTCATCAACTAATGAAGAAGTAGAAAAGATTAAAGGCGCAACCGGTAGGGATTGGGTTAATTTGTCATTTGATGATAAGTTCATATATGTTCAAACTGTGATTGAGTCCATGAAATCTTCCGGTAGATCAGTAACGGCCGATGCATATTGGTTTATTGATGCATTAAACGCCTACTATGGAGGCGGAGAAGAAGCCACTGTATCGGATAAAATAATTGATATTATGGCAATGTCTGGAGTTTCTGGTGATGTAATCAAGTAAATCAGAAATATAGATTTGAACCATATTTCTCAATGTACAATATTACTTAATATGGTAAAATAATAATTGGATGGGATTCCAATACATATTATTAAAATTAAAGTGGTTCAAGTCGGAAGGCACCTTTGGGTGTCTTTTTTTATAAAAAAGGACTCATAAAATGCCTTGAATTATTTAATTTAAATATTTATATTATATTTATACATTATAACTAAATATATTGATATAAAATACTAAAAAATTGTTATAATTAGTAAATAATTATATTAATTAGATGGAGAGGATACAATATTATGGGTTATAAGTTTCGTAGAATTATCCAGTTTTCCCCGGGTATGAAAATTAACTTTACGTACACAGGTATGGGAGGGAACTCCATTCCACCTGAATCAAGAACAACAACTTATGTACCTGGAACTGGAATCTCGTATACACCACGAATAGCTGAGTCAAACAACTATTATATACAACGAGGGTATCAAGGACCAAACACTTCCTATCCCACTATGGATGAACAAGATTACAATACGGTAAATGCATTTGAGCCAATAAAAGAAACCCAAACTTACCTTGTTACTGCTTTTCGTAAAAAGGATAATCAAGTAAACTCTGTAGGTAGAAAACTAATGAAACCACTTTCCATAATTACAGGCTTGTTTGCGGGCCTATTCTTAATTATGATGCTTATTATACCTGCTCTAATCATGGCATTCTTTTCTTTCCTATGCTATAAAAATATAAAAACACCATTTGCAGTTGTATGCCCAGAATGTGATGCTGAAAATCTATTCATTTTTGAAGAAGAGAAGATTGCTTGTCGTAAATGTGAGAGTACTCTTATAATCCAAAAATAAATGGTTCTCAAATTAACGTCTCTTTATTAGTCAAAACAATATAAATCTAATTATAAATATGAATAGATAAAAAAGAGGGATAAGTGAATATCATTATTAACTTTGAAGCGTTTAATCCAACTATAAACGACTTAGCTATCAAACTTGCTATGGTAATGTTTATACCGTTATTCTTAGCATTGATTGTCAAAGTGATACTTATGAAATTTATGAAAGAATCAATTGCTGGCAGATTAGCAAGTCTATCTTTGTTATTCTTTATGTACTATGTATTTAAATTTATTACAGCGTAAAAGGCACCTTAGGGTGTCTTTTTTCTGCATTTTGTGACTTTGTATTTGCAAACGATGATATTATGACAAAACTCCTTAATCCCCAAACTCTCTGATCGTTCGTCTTCAATACGCTTAAAATGGTTCTATGTATACTAGTCTAAAGTACGAGCAGCTGCATAGAACGATCCAGAACCACCATTTCTGTGAGTAACTTTAAGCTTATATTTACCTTTTGGAAGAGTATTGTACGTATTTGTAAAACCCTTTCCTGCTGCTAACGATCCAGAACCAATAACATTACCTTTTGAGTCTTTTAAAGACCAGTCAAGTGTACCTTTAGTATTGTTTGTCATATGAACTCTCATATCTGCTTTTTTTACATGCTCAAACGATACTTCTCTTTCACCATTTATTAGACTGAAATCATCTTTAAGTATTTGGGTACGTTGGATAATTGGTGCTGAATTTTTAGTATTATCTACACCTTCTGTACTTGCTGATGCTGCTCCAATCCCTCCAGTTAATGCGATACCAGTTGCTAATGTTCCTACTACTAATTTCTTAAACATAATAAATCCTCCTTAAATGTTTTTTATAACTCGCACCTTAAATATATCACTTTTAAACTTTTGTAAATATTTTTAATTTTTAGAAATATTTATTTGAATTTTGGTAATACACTTTATCAAATGGAAAATAGAGGGGGTTGTGATGATATGTAATAATGCATGTTCATTCGGCAAAAGAATATGATAAACTCTAACCACCTGTTCTATTTTTTCAGTTATCTTGGAAACCTTACTTCTTATTTACCCAAATGGGAGGCGCTTTATGGCGTCTTTTTTTTATTTTTAAGAGGACCTGCTCAATTCATTCCTAAATACATAAGGTAATGTGAACCCATTAAATCACATGGAATGAACCCTATTTTTACCTTCTGATCTAAAGGAGGCACCATTGTTATGGGATATGGTGGTAGTTGCGGCGAAGGCTGTGGCTTTGCAGGAGGATTTGCTTTATTAGTTGTATTGTTCATATTATTAATTATTGTTGGAGCTTCTTGCTTCTGCTAAAAAACTATTAGAAAAGGCACCCTTATATGGGAGCCTTTTCTTTATGTATATTATCTATTATCCGATTCATCAGTTTTATTATAAACACATTTAGCTTCTCCAAAAAGACCGCCAGTGTCCCATTCGCCACCATAATGAGCACACTTCAAAGGGGTACGATCGTTTCGCATACTTGGATTTGAAGGTGGTTCATAACCATTATTTACAATACTACCAACAATAAATACCCCTCCGATTACAAATACCACAGCAACAATTAAGAGTGTTTTCCCATTAGGACCGGTAACAATGTCATTTACAACTTCTTTTGCTTCTTGCTGAGTTTCACCTTTTGAAAATAATGAAAGAATAATAGAGATTATAAATATGAAAAATAACACTATTATAAATACCATTACTTATGTACCTCCCTAATGCACGCTATTAATTTCCTTATACTTTTTAATCTAAGATATCTGAAATCATAATAATAATAAATATATCCCCCCGATTAAAAGTGCCGCAGCAAAGACTAATATTATTATTCCATCAGGACTATTAAGAATTTCTTTTAAATTTTTTTTTGCTATTTGCTTAGTTTCTCCACTTGAAAAGAGATAAACAATGGAATAGAGAATTAGTAAGAAAAATGCCGAAACTACCTCTAACATGGCTTATGTACCTCCTAATATATATGTACCTTTAATTAACCAATAGTTGCCTTATACATTATATCAGCTAGGGTACATAGAAGTATAACAAATTATTTTTATAATTTAATTTATTAATCGGGATGGCATTTATACAGGATAGTTCAAGTCGGAGGAAGGCACCTTAGGGTGTCTTTTTTTATGCATAAAAAAGCCTTATCTTCCTATAAAAAGATAAGGCCTTTATATACTACCTATTATCCGATTCATCAGTTTCATAACACATTTAGCTTCTCCAAAAAGACCACCAGTGTCCTATTCTCCACCATAATACGCATACTTCAAAGGGGTACGATCGTTTCGCATACTTGGATTTGAAGGTGGTTCATAACCATTATTTACAATACTACCAACAATAAATACCCCTCCGATTACAAATACCACAGCAACAATTAAGAGTGTTTTCCTAAATAAAAAACAAGAGTAATCACAAAGACTACTCTTGTTTCTTTTCCTTCTCTTCTTTTTCAATTTCAGATACCGACTTTTCAGGGTCTTTTATAAGTTTTCCAAGTTCTCCAGAACGTGTAAAATCATCTTCGAAATTTTCTGTAGTACTAATATAAGCTATAAAATCCAATTCTTCATTATTATTTATATAACCTTTTAATCTGGGAACACCCATTGGACTTACACTGTGTTCTTTAAATGTAATAGATTTTACATCTTGAATATTGTAATGAATATACTTTTCTACTCGTGCCTCTTGTGCCTTCCAAAACTTTTCTTCTTTTTCTTTTTGTTTTAAGTATTCCATTGTAAAATATCCTCCTGCTATGATCACCACAGCAGATACAACCAAAATCATTACTTTCTTCATTAGAAATTCCCCTTATAAAAAACTTACCATTGCATTCTTCTTAAAATGGGATAGAAAAGAAAAGAGTAGTGCAAAGACTACTCTTGTTTCTTTTCCTTCTCTTCTTTTTCAATTTCAGATACGGACTTTGCTGGTTTTTTCATGTAGTTATCATATAGTTCTCCAGAACATCCAAATTTACTTTCAAAGTCCTTTGTAGTACTAATACTAGCATTAAACCACAATTCCTTATCATCATTTATATATCCTTTTATATAAGGAATACCCATTGGATTTACTTTATGTTCTGTAAATGTGATAGATTTCACGTTTTTAACATTATGATGAATATACTTTTCTACTCGTGCTCCTTGTCGTTTCCAAAATTGTTCTTCTTTTTCTTTTTGTTTTAAGTATTCCATTGTAAAATACCCTCCTGCTATAATACAAATAATGGATAAAATAATTACCAATTTCTTTTTCATTTAAAATCCCCTTGTATTTGAATATAGTTAAAATATACCATGAAACGAGTTGAAACATATGGGTGAATTCAAAAAGAATACCATTGCCACAGATGAAGATTATTTCGAATTATCAAGTAGCGTTTATGACGATGATTATTTACAAAAAGGAGCCACAATAGAAGGGGCTAATGGGCAAACCTGGAGGGTCATAGAATCAATTGATGCAGATTATCCAAAAGTTAAAAATGGATTAGAAGCTATCGCAGTAGTACCAGCAGACAAATATGATGAAAATGCAACACATTATGATGAGATAATCCTAGCATTTCGTGGGACAGAGCCTAACCAATTAGCAGATTTCGAAACAGATATCGATCAGATTACGTTTGGAATTAAAACACATTCTAAAGTAATTACTCCAAGTAACAGTCAAACTATAAAACCTGATTCTGAAACATCATTTGATACTGGATTAAAATGGACAAAAAATGACATCGTAGCAAAATATAACCCTTCTTCTCTTCATACCACTGGACATAGTAAAGGTGGTGCAGAAGCAGACCTTATCGCTGCAGAATTAGATTGTTATGCAACTACATATGCTGCACCGAATCCCTATCGTATACTAAGTCCTGAAGCAAAAAGACGAGTAGATGAAGGGAAAATGGAGAATAAAGCAACTGATTATACACATGAAAATGACCCGATTGGTAACCACACTCAATTCGGTGCACCTCTAATTGGTAAGCAATACACAGTGAGACAGAACGATACAAAACAAGGACTTTTTACACGTTTAACTATGGACGGACACGGCAGAGATACATTTAAGGGATCCTTTCATTCAAATGGAAGTCCCATATTAAAATTAGAACCTGAAGACATTATAAGACAAGCAAAAAAAATTCAAACACTCAGCAATCGATTATCAGATATCGCAAAAAATATAGAAGAGTTTCAAAGAAACGAAGCTGAAGCAGTTCAAAAGTTAAAAAATCAATTAAAACATGAAACAGGGCCAGGTGGAAGATATCATTTATTAGAAGAACACGAAGTAGATGAAGCCATCTCACAAATTGCTAAAATTAGAAAAGGTGGAAATGACTATTTTCATGACGCAAACCTAGCAGAAGAATTAATCCATCTTTTAAAAAAAGAACAAAAGAGTTTAAGCCGATTCGGAGATGATATTAGTGATGCAGCAAATTCACTAAGAGATAAAGACAACCAATTAGCATCAAATTTTCAAATTAAATAAGGGGATAATTATATGATCGATTTTATGGGAGAAATTAAAAAGATAGAAAAACAAATCGAAAATGCTGCAGGAGCTGCGGGAGATTTAGCAAATCAGGTTGTTGATGAATTACAAGCTGCTAAAAAACAAATTGAAAAAGAAATGCAGCGTATGATGTTAAAAACAGAGGTAGAGTTTAAATCAATAGATATTATAAAAGAAGATACATATGCTCTTCAAAAAAACATAGGGATATTTCACGATTTACAAACAAATACAAGAGATATAGCATCAGAACTAGAGAAAAGTTTCGAAAGTAAAACTGGTAGTAAAATAAATGAAACATTAAAAAAATATGAAAAACAAATTAACAACAAAATTTTTAATGAGCATGTTCACTTGGCAAACAGTTGCGGAAAAAAATAAGGGAAATAGAAAAAAAGTCCTCTTAGTATAGGACTCTTTTTTTGTTATTCCTGAAAGTAAACTTTTGAATATTAGTTTACTTTCAAATCCTCTAGAACGTTGCGCCCCAAACCAATTCCCTTGATATCATCAAAAATGATAAAAAAGTATACATTCAAAACGCTGTAAATAACCAAGAAAAAGCAAAACTCTGCATTCTAGTATTAACTGCTCCTGTGCCTGCAGCAAGGTATGTAATAAAGAAAATGAAATCATAAAATGTAGTTATCAGGTCGGAGGAAGACAATTTAGGTTGTCTTTTCTTTATATTTATAACTTTTTTTAGAAAGTATTTGAAATATTATATAAAATAATATTTCATTATATAGTAATTTTTTCTAATTATAGAAATATTTAGGGGGATTTTTAATGAAATTAGGTAAATTAGCATTGGTCGGAGCATTAGCATTAGGCGGTTTAACAGCAGTTGGCACGCTTGATGCAAAAACAACGGCAGCAGCAACAAATGTACAACAAGCACTAACAACTGAGGACTGGGGTTTTAAAACAATTTATGACGTAGAAGTTGGAGCTAAAATGATGCCTAGCATTTACACACACAATATGCAATCCAGCTATAAAACTGGTGGTCGTCCTATTTTTATCACTGTACCTTGGGAAGATAACACATTCACATCTGAGGATGTAATCAAAGTCTTCAAAATCCTACCAGGTGGTAACTTAGCTCGTTATAAAACAATGAACTGGAAACAAGAACATGATTACGGCTCAATGAAAAACTTTGCAACATTTGAAGCACAAATTACAGATGCTTATGATGCAGGCAACTACATTGCAGTAGGATATGTTAAAGGTGAGTTTGTAAAAACTGACTTCTTTACTATCAATAAATAATTTCAATAACCGCTTCCTTAACAAATAGTAGGCTAGTTATGTTTTTGTGTAAACATATATTTTCTCAATATTATATGATGACCTTTAATACATAAAATATGGTTATCAAATCGGAGGAAGGCACCTTAGGGTGTCTTTTTTTCATTTCGACATAATATGACAAAATAGTTGTGATTATATTTGTTATGATAGTTCAGGTAGATCTTACATTTTAAACGCTGGGGGATACATACTATGAACAAAAAACTATTAACAACACTTACTTGTTTCGCTTTATTTATGGGATTAGCAGCATGTTCATCTAACGAGACAGTAAGTACTTCCAAAGAATCTAAAGCTGAGCAAGAAGCACAAAAGGAAGCTGAGAAAGCGAAGAAAGCTGAAGAAAAAGGGACTGTGAAAAAGGAGAAAGCTGAACAAGAGACGACGGCTGAAAAGCAACGCAAACAGCAAGAAGAGGCTACAAAAAAGGAACAACCAACAACTACTTCTGGTAACACTATTAAAGGCTTAAAAGACGAACTATCCATTGGTATGCCATTTAAAGATTATCTTGCTAAAAAGAAATCATTAAATGTAGAGAATCCCTTTAGTATTTCACTCGGAAAAGGTAATGTAGGTAGTGTTCTTCAAGCTCAAGATGGAGTATTAGTTGTATGTATTGATGGAGAAAAGATATTCGATTTAAAAACATTTAAAAATGTTGATGAAGCTAAAGAATACGAAAAGAGCTTAAAAGTAAAACAATAGATTCAATTCATATTTCTCAATCACCAATATTATTAAAATTAAAGTGGTTCAAGTCGGAGAAAGGCACCTTTGGGTGTCTTTTTTATTGCGGAAAAAATATTAAAAATGCATTATACAAATAAAAAGATTAAAAAGAAAGGAAGTGAATATCATCATTAATTTTGAACCGTTTAACCCAACTATAAATGACATCGCAATCAAAGTCACTATGGTACTGTTTATACCATACACCAAGTGTACAAGTAAAAGAAGACATCTTAATCGATGTCTTCTTTTGTTATTATCACATTTTTATCTGTTGTTGATACGAAATCTATTAATAGATTTCGTACTTGTGAAATAATTTTAAAAAAATTATTTTACAAGTCGTCCTTCATAAATAGCCCTACCATTACTATTAAGACCTTTAAAATACCAATACATTGTTCCTCCACAAACTTGCTCATCATATGAATTAGGGTAAATTCCATTATCACGATATTCAGTTTTCCCATACTTATTATCCCCGAGATAAGTAATATGATCAAAAGCCCAACATTCATTAGCAAGTGTTGCACTTGCTGTATTCTCTGTACTTGCTGACGCAGCCCCAATTCCTCCAGTCAATGCAATACCAGCTGCTAATGCTCCAACTACTAATTTCTTGAACATAATAAATCCCCCTTTAATAGTTTTTATAACTTGTACCTTAAATGTATCACTTTTGTTATTTTTGTAAATATTTTGAATTTGTAGAAATATTTATTTAAATTTTGTTAATATTGGTAATATACTTTATCAAATGGAAAATAGAGGAATTTGTGATAATATGTAATAATGCATGTTCTTTCAGCAAAAAATCGTGATAAAATCTAAGCACCTGTTCTATTTTTTTCAATTAAAATGGAAACCTTACTTCTTATTTACCCAAATGGGAGGCGCTTTATGGCGTCTTTTTTTTATTTTCAAAAGGCCATGCTCATTTAATCCATAAAAACATAAAGTAATTTGAATCCATTAAAATACATGAGTGACTCCTTATTTTTCTCCTACTCTTTAAAGGAGGAATTATTATGGGCTTTGGTGGTAGCTGCGGTGGCGGCTGTGGCTTTGCAGGAGGATTTGCTTTATTAGTTGTATTGTTCATATTATTAATTATTGTTGGAGCTTCTTGCTTCTGCTAAAAAACTATTAGAAAAGGCACCCTTATATGGGAGCCTTTTCTTTATGTATATTATTTATTATCCGATTCATCAGTTTTATTATAAACACATTTAGCTTCTCCAAAAAGACCGCCAGTGTCCCATTCGCCACCATAATGAGCACACTTCAAAGGGGTACGATCGTTTCGCATACTTGGATTTGAAGGTGGTTCATAACCATTATTTACAATACTACCAACAATAAATACCCCTCCGATTACAAATACCACAGCAACGATTAAGAGTGTTTTCCCATTAGGACCGGTAACAATGTCATTTACAACTTCTTTTGCTTCTTGCTGAGTTTCACCTTTTGAAAATAATGAAAGAATAATAGAGATTATAAATATGAAAAATAGCAAGATCATAAATTTCAGAAAATAATTCTAAAAAGCTTAGTTTCTTAGCTAAAAGTATCAATAATTCAAGTAGAAGTATTATTTTTGAACTTTATAAATATTGAACGAGGGAGAGGAGATATTTTTATGGATTCAAAAACTTATGAAAAGCTACAGGGACTACGTAGATATAAAGAGCCAATTCAAGCAGTATTGAGAGTGGTAAAAAGACACGATAAAGATGATCCAGATACTGAATATGCTGAGTTCGCCCTTGAAAACGGAAAGATTATAGGTATTTGTAAAAAGAAGGACTTCTCAGATTATTTTTTTAGAAGTATTACACAATTCACAGGTAATATTTTTAACGTAGTAATTACTCAAATATCTGATGAACTGGATGTAAATAAAGTTCAGGTTTCAGTAAAAGAAGCAAGCAGAAGATCTGCAGATGCTTTAATGCGTGAGTTAATAGAATTGGAGCAAGATCAAAGACTGCAAGAGCCAACCTATGAAGCAGAAGTAACTGGATACAACATGAATGCTCAGGTTCCAACTATATTCTTACGTATCAATGGTGCGGAATGTTTCATGAAATTACATGAACTAAACTATGGAAGAGTGTATAAAAACGCTGTGGATCGCTATGCACCTATTGGTGAACGCATCCCAGTTAAGGTTCTACAATTTAATCCAGAGCAACGACTAATTCATGTTTCTAGGAAAGCGGCAGTGGAAAATCCTTATCAGCTGTTATCTGAATTAGCTGAAGGGGACACAATTGTAGGGCGAGTTGTAAATGTTGACCCGCGTTTTGGAGTTTTTGTTGAATTGGACCAAGGCTGCACAATTAAAGGAATTGTCCCTAAAACAATCGAACAGCCAGTATTGGATGAAGTAGTAAGTATGAGAATTGTGAATGTGGATGTAGAAAAAGAGCGAGGGTCGGGGGTTATCTTCAAGTTTCCTTTTGGACGCAAAAAAGTTAACGACCCAACGGCGTTTTTATATAACTAATGAGTGCGCCGCAGGTTTCCGTACAAGAGAATGGAAAGGCGGTTCAATATTGGCTTAATAGGGACCAATCTTTATCACTTTGGGATGACCCCTCTTTGCAGGGGGGACCAATTCTTCCAGATAAATTCAAACCACTCACAGATTTACGTAGTATTTATGACAGGATTAATTCAGGTTTTATAAATGAAAAAGATAATTTAATACTAAAGCTTATTTGGGATTCATTAGCGATTACTGAAGCACAAATCAAAAATTTTGTGGAATCTAAAATTAGTAGGTCGCAGGTTTCAGAATTGTTGAAAAAACTGGTACTGTATGGGTTTGTTAGTCGATGGGAGATAAAATCGGGGTTATTTCCGGATCAGCCCAAAACCTCTGCTCCAATTACATTAAATACTGCTGGTCATTTGATGATGTGGGCTTATCATAACCGTAATACAAATTATTCTTTAAAGCCAGAACAGTGGTTAAAGCTTGGGGTGGCAGGTGTACAAAGATTTGTCACTTTGAATCAGATAAAATATGAGTTTGCAGTAGGCCAACAATTATTAAAAAACTGGTGCTGGTATCCAAAGCTAAAAGGTACTGGTAATGGACATAATCCAATTGCTGTTGGAGAAATTCAAACTCCAATTGGAAATCAAAACTTCATATTTGAAAGGGTACAACAAGGTCAGCGATATGCACAACATTTAAAATCGCGATTGAAAATTTGGGAAGATCAAATTCAAAATGGACCAAATAATTTATTGAATTTCGAAAACACAAAGAGTTTACCAGGAATTTTTATATTATCTATATCTAATCTTGCTTTAGCAGAACATGTTAGAAAGGAGCTAATGTTAGACTTACAAAAGATTCCTATAATGCTTTTAATAGATGAATGTATTCACAGTGAGGGATTCGCAAAATCTTTTTATATCTCAACTCAAAACGGAATTCAGCAAGCACCATTACCATTTTTGAGATAACAAGAGCTGCTTCAGGTAAATATGCTGAAGCGGTTCTTTGTTGTTTTAACGATGAATCGATATTCACAACTCAATTTTTGTTTGCAATATATCTAATTTCATTTTTTATAGACTTCAATTAGAGTTGTTTTAATGAAAAAACAATGTGTTGAATAGATAATTAAATAAGGCTTTTCTATTCCTTCCTAGAATGAACAGTAATGTATAATCAAATGTCCCTAAATGTAACAAGGGGGCAGTAAAATTCGGTTTATATTCATTTTTTTAGCTATTTTAGTAGTTAGTTATGTTGTGGCCCAATATTTTATTATGGATGGATTTCAAACAGGACTTGTCAAAATGAAGCTTATGTTTGTATCTAAATTAATTGTTTTTTGGTATATAATGTTATTTATACATATTACAACTAGTATAGTAGCATTAGTAATCGGTCCGTTTACATTATCCACAAAATTTAGAGGAAAGAATATTAACCGTCATCGAATAGTTGGGAGAATCTATATGGTTGATATATTATTAGGCGGCGTTTCAGGACTGTACTTATCCTTTTACGCTATGGGGGATTGGTAGCAAAGCTTGGTCTCGGTTTGTTATCCGTATTTTGGCTAACATCAGCATATCAAGCATTAAATAGAGTTAAGAATAAGAAAATTCAAGACCATCAAAATTGGGTGATTAGAAATTATTCTTTAACCTTTGCGGCAGTTACATTAAGAATTTGGCTACCTTTGTTTGTATTGCTATTTGGATTACAGCAGTTTGAAGTTAGTTACACTGTTATTGCTTGGTTAGCATGGGTACCAAATTTAATTATTGCAGAATTATTTATAAGACAAAGATTTAATAAAGGAAAATACCTGGTAAATGAGGATGTACATTTATGATGCAAATCTGATTTAATGTTAAGAATTGAAATTCTCAGCAATTCAATGTTTTTTGTAATTTTTCCCGCCGAGATTATGGAGTAGCCTACCTTGGCGCTAGCGAGAAAATAATTGAACGAATGAAGTACGTTATTCAAAAGATTACTTTACCTTTTAATATTTTTACAGTATTCAACCAGAGAACGTTTCTTATGTAAGGAAGGGATATGAGGGGTTATATGAAAAGAATGAAAAATGTATGGTTATTAGTGTTATGTTTCTTATGTTTGGGTGGGTGCAATTATGAAAATGAAGATCAGGTGAAAAAATATATAAAAGAAAAACATGGTTTCGATGTTGTTGTAACAGATTGGGGCGGGATACATGAAGGAAATATGGGACATACGTACCATACTGTTCAGGCAAAGGATAATAAAAATATTCAATTTCGAGTAGAGGTAAATGGTATCTTCTATTCCACAATACAAGGTGATGAATACGAATATGGGAAAAACACATACGAGGAATATAAGAAATTCAAACCCATTCTTGAAGAAATGAAAAAGTTAGGTTACGAGGAATCTGAAAATAAAAATGTTCTTCAATATATAGTAGATTATAACAATGCAGCAGAAAAACCAACAGATGAGTTGTTATTAACCTTAAAAATGAGTAAGGAAATCGATTATAGTCAATTTGAAACTATAGAATTAGATCGTTTACATACATTATTTCAACTCATTCAAAAGAGTAATAGAAAGATAACAGAACTTGAAATTGAGGATCATAATGGTAAATCGATTGGTCTTCCTTTCGAAGATGTGCAAAAGGGTATAACGAAAGAAGAACTTCTACTAACAATGAAAGACACAGTAAGCGGTTATTGGACATATTTAATTGAAACTCAAACAAAAGTCGTTGAAAGATTAAAAGAAATTCAAAATGACCGCTTTGTAATTAAAGATATTACTTGTGCACATCCGAAGGAAGGGAAATGCCCAAAATATGAAGCTACGATAGTTTTTAATGACAGTTCTATGGAGTATAAAAATGATCCCGATGTAATGGAGGATTTGACAAAGGTGGTCACGATTCTTAAAGAAGAACTACATAACGAGAAATTTGATATATTTGTATCCAACAAAGATAGAACAAGCTATTCACTCTGGCTAACGTCAGAGAAAATTCAAAACAGTAGTAACATCTATGAACTTATAAAATAATTGTATATCAAAAATAATATGTAATAGGTTCTATTGATAACTTTGTTTTTTCGACGCAAAGTGCATGAATGGTTTTGCTGCTTTTTACAGAAAATGAAAGTTTGTATTAGTTTTTCAATAACTAACATAACCATCTAACTCTTAAACGATAGATGGTTATGTTAGTTCTAAATGCTATATTTTTAAATGAAAGTCGTATAATTTTAAAAAGTATAAAGTTATGAATTAAGTTATATCAGTATGAAATATCTCTTTAGAATGAATCAACCAAAAGTTTATATTTTCTAGGAACATGAACAGAAAATGAACAAATTTTTTTATGAAAATTGTTCATGCAATCCTAAAGAAAGAGTTGATTCTAATCAATCTTTTTTTAAAATCGATTCTTTTTTGTGAGTCATAGAATCTAATTTGGTAAGAGATTTTTGATTAAACTTTATTTTAAAGCAACGTTTAAAAGGAGTAAAAAATGAATACAATTAATAAAATCTTAAGTGATTTTGCAGATATAAATACAGATGAATACGTGAGGAATTATTATGAGCTTAGTATTATGTCAGAAAATAAAGAGGACAATATTTTTGTACTTGCCAAAAAGGCGACATATGCTACTAGTAATGACACATTAGAACTCATCCGCTTGAAAGAATGGAAAAAAGAATTCCTAATTTGCCAATATTCCAATGGAGAGTCTTCTTGGTTTGGGAAAATACCGTGCGGATATGATTTACATGGATTGACTCCGAAGGAATTTATAATAGAGCAGTTATTAAATGTATTCAAACAAGAACCAGATGAGGTTTATTGGATTAAATTAGATCCAGGAGGTTATTATGCATGCTGTTATGAAGAATATTTGTTTAAGACAAACACAGGAATTTATTTTTTTAGTATGCAAGTACACGATTAAATAATCAGGATTTGAAATGTAGTTTTATTAATAAAAAAGATTGATAACTTAATAATAAAGAAGAAGTCTCCATGTCCAAGGAATAAGAATTAAATGAAGAATACAGATAGTCCAGGTGAATTTTGTATTCTTCTTAATTCCTATAATATTTTTGAAAATAAAGTTAAAAAACCAAGCACCTAAAATTGTAACAGATAACTCAAAAATCGTAATTATCCATTCTAGTATAGTATGTTCTACATCAGGAGAAGCACCAGCCATACTAAGAATAACTATAACTGGAAATGAGGGTATATAAACAAGTAAATAAGAAAAAAAGTAAAAAATATATTTTATCAATGTTTTTCCTTCCATAAGATCCACTCCTAATATAGAACTAATAGTTAAAGGCGAATTATCAAACTTAGTCAAAAGTTACACATGTTATATTTTAAGTATATAAAGTTAGTGCTTTTATACATAATTGGAGGTCCCTAAATAATGTTATTTTAGAGGTCCTCAGTGGTGAAATATCATATAATATCAAGAAGTGATAAGGAACTATAGCAAACAAATAGTCTGCATATATCAATCTAATTATAGTAAAAAAGGAAAATTATTAGAATCTTGACTTTTTTCTACATGCATATCAGAAGGTAATGAGGAATTATAGCTTAATCCTTTAAAATATATCCATATTATAAAGAAAAATAGAACTTGAATACAAATAGGAGTCTGAATATTCTGTTGAAAATAAATTGAATATGATGATGATAATTTATATAATGTATGTAAGACTTTCTTTTTTCTTTTTTTAATCCATAAATACTACAACCCTTTCGGGGAAATGACTTTGTAAAGCAGCCTTGCTTACAAAAATTCATATACCCGAAAGGGTTTTTTGTGTTTAAAAACAATTAGGCTTATGCCGTTTATATAGATATTTCCATAAGGAAAGGATGAAGGGTGTTGTATATATTTGAAAAGGAATTTTATTATGCAGTTACTCTAAAGGGTTTGTAACATTTCCACTAACTTATTAAACAAATTTCATACTAAGTAGTAGGAGTAAAAATAATGTATGTTACTACTAAAACGAATGAACTAAATGGATTTGAGCGAATAGCTAAGATTTTAGAGGAAGTTGAGAGATCTGCTACTCATCAGCAGATGATAGAAGTTCTAGTAGAAGGTAAAACATATCAATCTGCCTTTTGCTTTGCACATGTTGTTGCGGATATAGGACAGTGTGTTTCCTTACTACTTTTCACAATAATTGGGGGCATTGAGAGTACAGTTCAAAGTATAAAAGATGCAATTGATAATGGGATTTCCAATTTGAAGTTTGGTACTGAAGAAAAAACTCAATAAGTTATTAATTTGAATCACAGTTTCAGTTTTATGCTGAAAAGGGAAAATATACAATATTTCTAATTATAATTAATGGCCGTAAGCCAATCATTAGGGTACATGATTTGGTAAGAGAAAGATCATATACCTTTTTCATTTGAAGAATCACCAGCTGCTGCAATACGTAACGTTATAGGTGAGAAAAGTATTGAATTGGTACTTTAAAAGAATTGGGAGAACCTATTTATCAAAGATTATTAGAGAAAAAAAGAGATGGAGACTGTACCTTGTTATTATGACAATAAGTTATTTAAATATTTCTAGGTGTTAAAGTTCAATTTCAATGAATTTGAAATGAATTATTGTATTAGTGAAATGGTAAAAGAGTAGAAAATCTTGTTTCCGAAGGTGGATTATGGAAGCGTGTTAGAAGAGGGTAATAGTTTAACTGACTACATGCTTAAATATGCAGAAATTATAGTAGAGAAGATTTTACATGAGGTGAAACCATCCTATAACCCTCTAATAGATTTGCCTTTAGAGCATTTTCTTTCATAAAGGGAGGAAATTATAATGATAGGTGAAACTTTTAAAAATTTATTATTAAATCTGGCTGGTTTAATAGTGGGGTTAAGTGCTATATATTTAATAATTAAATATAGCTTCAAATTAACAGTAGAAAAAGCTATACCTAATTTAATAGCCTATGCTAGCTTATATTTACCAGGAGTTATAACATTTAGCTTAGTTGGGTATTTTTCAAGCTCATGGATTTTTGGAATTGCAATGGGTGTTATAGTTGAGGCAATTCGTTTCTATGGATTAGGAAGAATACTAAATAAAATATCCTCTTCATTAAGAGCGATGAAAGTGAAAATTGCTATAGCAAAAGCAAATAAAATTGCAAATACTAAAAATAAACCTTTAGAGGTAATTGAAGTTGCTCAATTTAGCCTTGAAAAAGAGAGCATAGTACAAGAGCAATCAGCAGTAATTGAATTGAAAAAAGAACAGAGAGAGATTATAAAAACAGAAGAATCAGAAATAATTGACGATGCAGATGATGTAGAAGATTTAGATGAAATGGAAGGCTTAGAGCGTGTAGCTGTACTAGAGCACATAGAAATGGTCGCAGAAACTAAAGAAGAAATACTAGTGGAAAATGATACTACAGTTAAACGTGAACGTAAGCAGGCAGAAAGTACACCTGATACACAGGAAATATATGAACAATTACAACTTGTTTTAGTTGGTGGGGATTTATAAAAAAATAATCAAGAAATTAGTTTGGATTAATATAAGAGCTATCATCATGTTTAATGATGATAGCTCTTTGTATTTAGAATTAAAAAGCTCGCTTTAAGATGAACTAGCTACTATCTTACTCTGTTTCAATAATGGCAAAATAAATATCATTGTACACTTGATGTACGCGAATAATAAACTTGTTAAAAAGTAATAACGTCATTTCAAAAAACTTTAGAAACGCATGGTAATAATTGGTGCAATCATTCTTTATCCTGTATGATAAAAATGGGAATATTCAATGTTTTCATAGACAATAATTGGCTTAATAGAAGTTGAAAAAATTATTAATAGGAACGAAAAGGATGACCAAAATGGGAATAAAAAGGAACCTATAGAATTTGCAATTTATATTTAATATATGAATTGTTTAACAGGAAAGGATGTAGTGAAAAGCATTGAAAAAAAACAGTTGTAGTAAAGGGAATTACGGTTTTATATGGTTATAGATATGTATCACCACGTTGAAAATATTTTAACTTTGAAACAAAATAAACAACAAGGGGTAGATAAAATGGGGAAATATGTGAAAGACCAAAAGGTAGTTGCTTATACACTATTAGGATTAGAACCTTGTACAGTTGTAAGAGTTGGTTGGATTTTTATTACGGTAAGAGAAGAAGAAACGGGTCATCTATATTCTGTTAGAAAAAGTAAAATGACACCTATAGAGGAAGAGGAACACTATCTTATAGAAGAAAGTATTGATGGTGAAGGGTTATTCGGTATAGGTAGATTGTTTGCTAAAATAGAAGCAGAAGACATGGAAGTTGCAAAGAAATCATTTGAAGAGAATGAAGACTTCCCTAAATACGAAGATTTCCATAAACCATCAGAAGGGAAACTGTATGGTGGAGAGTACTATACTACAATCAAAACAGGTAAAGAGTTACTAGAACAATACTTTAATCGAGAAGAGCTAGAACGTAATGGTACTAATTAAATTAGATGTGTAAACGGTTAAAGGTCAAATCTTATTTATGTTAGGTATATAGACTAAGAAAATTTATATTCGTTTTTGGGGAGGACAAAATAATGGATTTGGTAAACAAATTTTTAAACGGTTTGAAAGCAGCATTATCAACTGATGATCTCGAAGCACTAAATAAAGCATACGGTGCTACAAAAGGAGATATTGATATATTAAGAACGAAATATCCAAATTGTCCACAATCGTTAATCACTTTACTTGAAAATATCGATGGTACATATTGGCGGAAATATGGAGAAAACGAAGTCACGGTATGTATTTTAGGTTCAGATGTTGAAGAGTATCCATATTATTTGCTTTCTACACAGGAAATGATCGAAAGTTCAAAAGAAGGAGAAGACGTCTCCTATCTTTTAGAATACCAAGATGACGAGGATGCTGTTGACTCCAAGATAAATCCAGAAGGACTTCTCCCTGGCACGTATATTCACTTTTCAGATTGTATGAACAACGGTGGAACATCAAA
The DNA here is from genome assembly GCF_051916445.1 of Bacillus cereus group sp. MYBK220-1. Taxonomy (NCBI): domain Bacteria; kingdom Bacillati; phylum Bacillota; class Bacilli; order Caryophanales; family Bacillaceae; genus Bacillus; species Bacillus cereus group sp. MYBK220-1. Next base: position 183,336 of record NZ_JBQAGQ010000007.1, read on the forward strand.
GCTGTATATTGATTTTAATCCTTCTGATGAAGGTGTATGTGGTCAAATCATTCGTTTTTTACATGATCCTGATGAATATGAAGTGATTGCAAACAGCTTTGATGAGTATTTACAGAATCTTATTGATGGTAATTTTAATTTTCTAGACGGAGAAGAATCTCAATAATGTGTGAAGAATTTTACTCAAATATTGGAGGAGATTGCGATGAATCAAGATCCAATTTTACAAAAGGTAATATATAAATGGTAAAATATGAGCCATGATTCTTCTTTCCGAACAGCATATGAAGCTCGAGAGAAATTACTTCTAGATGAACAAGCTAAGTTAGCGCATGCAGAACAAGAGGGCATGGAAAAAGGAATCGAGCAAGGTAAGATGCAGATAATCCGAGGAATGCATGAAATTGGTGTACCACTTGAAACTATTGCAAAAGCAAGTAAGTTGAGTGTGGAGGAAATTGAACGTATCTTAAAGCTAAAATAAATATATATGAGTATACAGAACCTTTGTGTAGAAAAAATTAGACGTTTATTATCATAGTAGGTTTAATGGGAAATCATTGCGGAAGATTTTGGAAGTTCTTTTTCTTAATCAATTTTTGGATGTTTTTCATGCTGCTCACAATTATATAAAAAAGTCGAAAGAAGAACGTGAAATGTATTCACGATTAATAAATATGATGCAAATCTAATGTAATGTTGAGGACAGAATTCTTCAGTAATTCAATGTTTTTTTATGATTCTTCCCGCTGAGAGTTTGTAGGAAGAAAATACTAAAATGTTTACTATAAAGCCTCAATATATGAGATTTTTTCTATGTGTAAAGTTACTTTTCAAAAAGAATAGCTAACTTAGGGAGCCTTTCTCATACTTGAACCGTCTTAATTTTAATAATATGTATTGGACTCTCATCCACATCTTATTTTCCCGTGTTATGTAATGTCGGTCAGTGAGAAAAAAAAGGTACTCTTTGGAGTACCTTTTTACTATTCTACTTTTAACTTAATTTCTTTACCCGTCATACCACCACTAGCTTTTAAGAAAATTCCTTCAGCATCTTTTGGTATATCAAATACAATTTTACCTGTTTGTGTTAGACCAGGATTCAATTGTTTTAAGAAGAAGTCAGTTTTTCCACCGTTAGCTAAGTCAAAAGATGTTTGACCTTGTGTTGAATATGTGAATTCGCGACCTTTACTATCTACTAATTTAAAGCTGTTAGCATCAACAGTGATAGCGTCTTTTTGATTATTAGTAAGTGTAACTTCTAAAATTTTAAATACACCTTGTGCTTGTTCTTTTGTATATTCATTGCCTACAGAATCTACTGTTTCCATAGATCCTACAGCGATTTTCACATCAGAAGATACCCCTTCTTTTGATACTGCTTTAGTGTCTGTTGAAGTTGTTTCTGTTGAATCTCCGCCACCAGCAACCATAGCAATTATTCCGATTACAAATAAAACTATAATGCCTAGGCATCCAAACTTAAATATTTTTCCCACGTTTGTTCCTCCAATTATGTAAAATTTAAGATTGCAACAGTAATAATAACACATCATATATCTTTATATTGTTATATTATGTCGAATGGAAATAAAAAGATAGTTTAGAAGTTTCAGATTTCATTTCTGTCCTATGACCTATTTTTCCCCGTATTTCGTCTGTATCTTATATTCATAAAGGTAAATGCGCTATAGTCAAAAATTTTTATCTATTTTTGGTAATTGATTCATTTGAAATTTGTTTGTTGGTACATAACTTCATCTATTTTTAAAATATTGTATTATTAGGATGCTGAGGTGAAAATAATTATGTATATGGGTTTCGACAATCAGGAAGATTGACAAAGTATTGAGAATTACTGGACTGTCTGGCCAAATTTAAGAATTTAAACAAATGCATTATTAAAAAAGAACTCTTATGGAAAGATAAGAGTTCTTTAAAAAATGTTGTATTTGAAACCCGTGATGTTTCACAAAAATATTACGTATATGCCATATATAGAGTCAATGAAAATAATAAAGGTGCATATAATCTATATTTTAATTAGTTCAGCCCCTTGGAGGGCGCTCCAAGGGGCTGAAATTCGAGAATTTTTAAACTCTTGCTAATTTTACATGAGAACTCCTTAAAGAGTACCTATGCAATTTTAACACTTAATTATTTATTTTTACAACTATATATATAGATTTATGTGTTTGTAGGTATCCTGTTATATAACCATAATCGGTTAGCGAAGGTGAGGGGACAACAGAAGTACTGACTGGACCTACGGAGTATAAATGAGAAGTTTCTTGGTTTTCTCCCAACCACCAAACATAAAGCGAATAGTTAAGAAAGATAGAAAGTTATATGATACAGGTGCTTTTTTTTAGTTATATAGAAATTATACATTAAACATACTTAAGGAGTCATTTAAGTATAAAGATAATTTATAATCATACAATGATATGGAAAGGTCTTTTCGAACATGTTAGTTAATTCAAAGTATATGTATTATTTGGAACCTGTGCGAGGGTGCTTTTTTAATGCACATTATTATAAGGACAAGCATATTATGTAATAGGACGAGTTCTTCGTGTCCTATTCAATGCTCAGGATAACCCCGATTCACATTGAGAGCACCGGTAGCGGGGGTGCTTTCTTTTTATTGAAAAATATATTTAAATGTATATAATGTGATTATTCAATTTATTTTTCGATATAAGGGGTACAAATTCGATGCGACGTAAAGAGGATTTGTTAAAACAATGGAAGGTGGATCTGCAAGCTGTTCAAGAAGAAAAGAGAATGAAGAAGAAAGCTAAGAATAAAAAATATAGCATTCCTGGTAATACAGCGGGATTCATGAATGGAAAGAATACTTATCGTAAAGAGAATGGGGTATGGAAACAAAGAAGTAAATGACGTGAAGGTAAATAAGTTTAGTTAAGTTTATAGCAAGTATTGTAGGCGCTTCCGTGATCTGGTTGGCGTCTTGTTTTTTGTTAAGGAAAAATAACAAAATCAAAGAATATAAGTACGGGATTAGAAGAAAAAATAATAGTCTTGTCGTTTGCTATAACCCACTAGGAAAAAGCGAATAACAAGACAATAGACAAGTAGTGAGAGGGAATTCCCATTCTCGATTGAAATTACATCGCAAAATCCAAATGCCGTATAAGAAATATTAAACTTATAAATGAAAAAAGAAACATGCTAGTGTCCCCAAAATATAAGTTTTTAAGGCTCTACCAGGATATGAATTGCAGGTACATCCCCGTATCGGTATAACGAGGAACACAATGTTCTTGGAACGGTGGACAATAGTTGCCATGGAGAAGTCGGAGTGTTGGTTGTTAACAATGAAGTTCCTAAAGAGGATAATTATGCAAGATCATGAAATTGAAAGAGGTACTCGTATTGCTAAAGGCGACATAGCTTCGGTGGAAAAAGCTCATTTATAGAAAAAAAGAATGAGGAAAGTGGATTGGATTATTAGCTAAATCCAACCATAATCATTTCTTCATTTTTTATTTCAATTATAAATTTATATTCTTTATCCAATAACCAGAAATAAAAACTGACTGCATCAATATCAACTAGTGATTGGAATACTTTATCAAGATTTGTGCTTATTACAGGGATTTCATTATTATCCCATAATATAAAAATCTGTTCATCAAAATTTGGTTTGTTTTCTTTAATAAGGGAAATTAGTTGCTCTTTATTTAAAGCTATTAATTGATTGTCTATCTGTTCCCAATCTATTCTTCCAGAGACAGTTATAGGAAATGAATTTATTAAAGTATTTACAATCTGTTGGCTTTTATTTTGAGAGAAAATGAGAGTTTCTGCTCCGAGGGATTCAATACATTCATTAAACAAAGGGTTTGTATCATTGTTATTTTTGGTTTTCAGTGCCCGTAATTTTTGTTGCATTTTCCATCGTCTTGAGGATCTATCACTCATTTTTATCATTCCTTCTACAATTAATTAGGAGTCAGTATAGCATATAGAAACAGTTCTTTGGGAAGAAACTATTAGGCAATTGAAATCAGCCTCTACTTTCACCATATTTAGTTTAAGAATTAGATTGTTCAATTCTTTTGAAACATAACTATAATAATTCAATTTCAATATTGTAAGCAACTCAGTTATTATATAGAAATACAAATTCAATGACTTGAATTCAATGTTTTGTTACGCTATAGATAGCTTGATTTGTTTTAACTTAAACATATTAAGAGTACTTAATAATTTTTAGGAGGCTTTTTTGAATGAAGTTATGTAAGGCGAAAACCTGGTTACCATTATGTGCTGCAATGATTACAGTAGTAACAAATCCAGTAGGGACTGCGGCTTCAACGGTTTATACGGTTCAAAAGAATGATACCCTAGAAGCAATAAGTAAACAATATGAGGTTTCTGTACAATCACTTAAACAAGAAAACAATAAAGCAAATGATCAAATTAATATTGGAGAACGTTTAACAATTCCGGTATCGTCAACTGCAAACAAATATGTTCAAAAAAATAATTCAACAGTTTCAACTAATACATATCAAGCAATTTACCAAGTGAAAAGCGGGGATACACTAAGTTCTATATCACAACAATATAAGGTTTCAATACAGTCAATAAAACAAAACAATAACGTAGATGAAAATCATATTTTTGTCGGGCAGCACTTAAAGATTGATACTGGTATTTCATTACAAGAAGTGGATTTAATGGCTCGATTAGTAAATGCAGAAGCAGGAGGAGAACCGCATGCAGGAAAGGTTGCAGTTGCAAAGGTAGTATTAAATCGTGCTAACGCAAATGGTTTTCCAAATACAATTACAGGTGTAATTTATGAACCCATTAAAAATGGTTATGCATTTACTCCTGTTACAGACGGTAGAATTAATCAGCCTGCTACACAGGAAGCAAGAATGGCAGTAGAAGAGGCTCTCACTTCAAAAGGAACAAATTCTGATTGGCTTTATTTCTACAATCCCAAAACCTCGACTGATAAATGGATTACAACACGTCAAACCGTTGCACAAATTGGAAACCATCTGTTTGCTAAATAAAATAATAGTACATTAATATGTTTCCAATGAGATAAGGAGAGGTTATTTTTGCGTGTAGTTCATTCACTATTAGCAATATTAGCAGTTATATTTTTAATTTGTGGTGTTATTATTCACGAGTATGTATTGGTGTTTTTGGTAGGGATTTGTTGCATGGTGATAGTAAGTTTTATAATTTCCAGTATACGTAATTGGAAAGAGAATAGAAAGCGTATTTCCATCTTGTATTTTACTTGTGTATTAATATTATTGCTATTAACAATATATCTTTTGTTTGTCACTTTTTATACACGTTCTTTTGAATTTTAGCACTTTTATATAATTTAACATGGCCCCAAAATCAAAAAGAATGATGAAATCCTTAAAAAATAATCAGCTCGATTTATCGAGCTGATTATTACATCCAGAAATCCTCAAAGTCTACGCGTCATTTTACTTTATGAAGATTATCCCATTATTGAACTACGCCCACTATTATCTCGTATAGACGAGGGAAATTAATAAGTAATGGGCTCAATCGAATTCTAACTTATTAGTAGGGTATCGCCATAATTATTGTGGTTAGAAGCTCTATCCCTTCATTCTTCTAATTGATACTTACGGAAATATCCAGACTATGGTTTATTTGCTATACCATTTCGCTATCAAGCTAACAAAGAGATTAAAAATATTAAAGAGGATTTTCCTAAAAATGAAAGCGCTTTACAATTAAGAGGTATATGCAATTATGCATATCCTTTTTTTATTATGTTTTTATATGCAAAATCTTTTACATATGCATTATCGATTATATTCAAAATGTCACAGGCCTTGGCATCTCTGTAAAAACGTATCAAAATTTTACTTTAAGACACACGGTATATAAATTTTTGATTGGGCAAATTCCTCTTGTTTAGGAAGAGTAAAAACATCTACTATAAAAATTTTCACAACAGAGCTAGATAACGTGATAAAGTATTTATTGCTGTGCATGTAAATATAAAAAAAAGCCTTACAAAATGATGTTTGTAATGGTTTATTTAGCTTATATGATTTTAGGAAATTAATAGCATTTTATGCCGTTATTATTAACCTAGTTACCAAGAAATAGAGGTGAATATAGAATGACTAAACCTTTTAAAAAAAATAGTCGTTATATGGTTGGGTTGGACAGTCTAAGAGGGCTAGCTATACTAGGTGTTATTTTGTATCATATTAATTTTAATTGGTTACCTGGAGGGTTTTTAGGGGTTACAGTATTTTTTGTACTTTCAGGTTATTTAATTACAGATATTCTAGCCATGGAGTGGAAGAGAAATAAGAGAATTGATTTGAAAAAATTCTGGCTTAGTAGAGCAAGAAGATTGCTTCCAGGAATGATTGTTATGCTCGTTATAACATTGGCATGGATTACGATTTTTCATAGCTCTTTACTTGAAAAAATGCGCGGAGATTCATTAGCGGCATTATTTTATGTTAGTAACTGGTGGTATATTTATCATAAATTATCTTACTTTGATAATTTTAATCAGATTTCTCCATTAAATCATTTTTGGTCGTTAGCAGTCGAGGAACAATTCTATGTTGTCTGGCCGTTTATTATTAGTTTAGGACTTTACTACATAAAAAAACAATCCCGTATGATTTTATTGATTTGTCTAGGAGCGTTTGCTTCAGCTTTAGCAATGGCAAATTTATATGAACCTGGAGTTGATCCGAGTAGAATATATTATGGTACAGATACGAGGGCCTTTTCCTTACTTATCGGAGCGGTACTTGCCTTAGTTTGGCCAAGCAATAGGCTTGCTAATAAAATTATCCCGAAGGCGCGTTTCATTCTTGATGTAGTGGGGGGCATAGCTCTTATTATAATTTTGGTTATGTTTTGGAAGACCAATCAATATGATCCATTTCTATACAAGGGAGGAATGGTTCTCTTATCAATTGCAACAGCATTGTTAGTGGCAAATCTAGCTCATCCAGCTAGTCGCATTGCTCAATTTTTGCGATTTAGGCCTTTACGTTGGGTAGGGGTAAGATCGTATGGCATATACCTCTGGCATTATCCAATTCTTACATTAACGACTCCAAAAGTAAATGTAGGGGATTTTTCAATAATAAGAGCAATCTTTCAATTTCTTTTAATCATATTGATTGCGCAAATTTCATGGAAGTTTATCGAAAAACCAATCCGACAAGGTGCGCTTCGGAACATTCAGTTTAAGAACTTAAGACTTCAAAATGTCACTTTAGGTGTTAAGTTAGCTTTAGTTTGTTCATTATTCTTTTCGTCAATAGCAGTTTTAGGGTTATCAAATGCTAGTAAGGCTAAGGAGAATTCTCAACAAGATAAGGTGGAAACAGTACAAACAAAACCGGCGCCACATCCAGTTGCTGTTTGGGAAAATGCAGATCAAGAAACGCCACTAAATCAAGGGGAATCAAAAGAAGTAAATCCTGCAAAACCTAAAAATCCACTCACAGTTACTGCGATAGGCGATTCCGTTATGATTGATATTACTCCATATTTAAAAAATACTTTTCCTGATATTAGGATTGATGCGCAAATTGGTCGTCAGCTGTCAAAAGCGATTCCGGTAGTTGAACAGTTAAAAAATGAAGGGAATTTAGGAAACTATGTCATTATCGGATTAGGTACAAATGGAGCCTTTACTACTGAGCAACTTGTTTCATTAATAAAATTAATTGGAAACGAACGTAAAATAATATTTATTAATACGAGAGTGCCACGTCCGTGGGAATCAATTGTGAACGAGAGACTGAAAGTAACAGTACCTAAATATCCTAATGTAACTCTAGTTGATTGGTATGCAGCAAGTGCTGGAAAGAAAGACTACTTTGCACCTGATGGTGTGCATTTAACCAATATAGGTGCAGAAGCATACGCAGTACTTGTAGCTAAAGCGGTTAATCAATAATTAATTATATTTGATCAAATTCTTTTGCAAAGTTAGCTGAAATAAAAAAGATTTATATTTGGAGAAATACACTTTTGGCATTTAGCAATAATTCCTGTAATTCATAATACATTGAAAAGCGAAGTTTAGTTAAAGACTTCGCTTTTTTGTACGGGACATGAATGGTGTCGATGCCTTTTACTATACATACGGTATAACGAAAATGTTGAATTTCTGTAGTTTTGAAAAATAGGTTGCCACTTTACATGTTAATAAACCTGTTCTGCAGGGTTCTTTAACGGGCTACCTATATTTTTTCTTGAAATATAAGGATACCGTCAGTTATTAACAATAATAGCTAAAAAAACTATTTTCTTTCTTAATTCACATAATTTTCAAAAATAAATCCCGTGGATGTTAATATTTGTTATATAATATAGTTGTCAAAGCATTACCCCTAAAGTTTCTACAGTCAATCTGTAAGATAGTTTGTTTGGCCCGTATATTCACCTTAAACTAAAAAGAACTTGTAGAGAGTCCTACAAGTTCTTTTTGTTTTAAGGGTTAAATGTGGATTTAAAATATAGTTGCAATTCTTTGAGGGGGAAAAGTAATGTTTATAGAAACAGAAAGGTTATTAATACGAAGATTTGAGTTCAAAGATTGGCAAGCTGTTCATGAGTATACATCAGATATTAATGTTATGAAATACATACCTGAAGGGGTTTTTACTGAAGAAGGTGCAAGAAACTTTGTGAATGAAAACATTGGTGAAAACGCTAAGAACTTTCCTGTAGTATTAATTGATAAAGGTATTCTGATTGGTCATATAGTTTTTCATAAATATTTTGGTGAGCATACATATGAGATTGGTTGGGTGTTCAATCCTAAATATTTCAATAAAGGATATGCTTCTGAAGCAGCACAAGCTACAGTAAAATATGGCTTTAAGGAAATGAATTTACATAGGATAATAGCTACATGTCAGCTACAAAATATTCCATCATATCGGGTGATGGAGAAGATTGGAATGAGAAGAGAAGGCTATTTCAGGAAGTGTATACCACATGGGAATGAATGGTGGGATAAATATTATTATGCTATTTTAGAAGAAGAGTTGTGTCTCAGAACGCATTATTTAAATTGAAGCTCCTATCTCTAAAGAGGCAAGTTGACTAACGTTAGTAGGATTCTTGTTACCAAAGGCAAAGTCCATTTCTGCTATGGCTGACGTGCAAGACCATGGTGTCCCATTACCACTCTCGTGATTGCCCTATGTATTCTCAAAATAAAGAATATTAGAAATTTATTATGGTAAAATGTGTATAACTATAAATTATTAAATAGATTGGAGAATACTAGAATGAAAGTACAATTACTAAGAATAGGGATATTGGCTTGCTTCATGATATTCTGTTGGTCCTATGAAGATGTCTCTGCTGCATCTACATGTGAGCCATATGGTGAAGTTAAGCCGAACCAAAATCCCTCTCGTCAGCACATAAATTGCCTACTAACGAACGCAGCATTAAAAGAAAATGTTCCTCCTGAAGTTGTAAAAGCTGTAGCTACACAAGAAAGTGGATGGAAACAATTTGATGGAAACGGCCAGCCAATCATAGCACAAGATGGTGGAATTGGGATTATGCAAATTACCAATCAACCTCAGTTCGATCAACAAAAGTTAAAATATGATATTAATTATAATATTGAAGCAGGTGTTAAAGTTCTTCGTAGTATGTATCAGCGAACAGATCTACCTAAGGTAAAAGTTGCTGGACCAGAAATAATTGAAAACTGGTACTTCTCTGTTATGGCTTATAATGGAACAAAACCTGCAAACAGTCCTTTGTATAAAGCTACCGGTCAAAAAAATTTAAACGCTTACCAGGAAAAAGTGTTTTCTATTCTAGAACAATACAGTTTTTTAAATGATACAAAATTGGGGCAGTTTCCTTTCAGTACAGCTGATTTCGAATATGATCCTAACACGAGCACAAACATTATATTTAAAAAGAAGGAGTACACACTAACTAATCTACATCCTTCTATCTATCACCTAAAAACAGGTGATCAAGTACTTGTAACAAGAGATGGAGTAAATTTAAGATCTAAACCTACTTCCGCTTCAAGTGGGAAACCATTAAGTAAAAATACGAACTTGATTATTCAAGGAAACGCAGCATATGATGAATCTGTAGATAGTAGCAATCAGTTTGTGTGGTATCCAGTTAAAACTGCAGATCAAAAACTAGTAGGTTATATTTCTTCTACATATATTATGAAAAAATTATAATTTAAAATCAAACGGTGAAGATAATCACTGATAAAGATATGGTAGTGATAGGAATGGTTGAACCAAATATAGTTGTGGGTTCTGGTACAAAAAAATATTAAACTTGAACATACCGATACTGCTACTCTACAAAGGATTGTAACCGGTATGGAACAAAATGGTTGTTCAAGTGGAAGCATTTCGTTCCTAACTGTATTTTGTAAACAGTGAAATGATACAAGCGGTACAACTTGAATCTTCGTAAAGAAGCACCCCTGCGTGATATTACTTAGGAAAGTTTGGGAGGAAGTGAAGAGAGACGAGCTCCCAACGAAAGTAAAAGAAAGAATAGATATGAAATAATTAGTTACTTGTGATGGCGGATTCTCTTACATGGAGGAATCACCGTTTTTTTTATTTACAATGAGAAACGCATGTTAGGGTGAATATTGAGGTTAATTGGAATGCCAGAATGATTGATACATTGAACGTATCAATTATTGATTTATATAAGTACCTATACATACCAGGTTAACGAAATTTTGTTCATTTGTTTTCATTAGAGGTGCATCTCGGGGAAAGAAGAAAGTGTGCAAAAGAAGTGCTAGAAAGCCGTAGCGTGTTTGACAGAATTAAACTCGTAAGATATCTCGTAATAGATAGCATAATAGAGAATTAAATCGTTGTATATTTTAATATATTGTTATAATATTACGAAAGGGAATAAGGTAATATAAGGTAAATACGCTAATGTTATTGTATAAATATAGCGCAAACAGGGAGAATGAACATGAAAAAGTATCTAGTAGCAGGATTATTGTTGTCAAGTTTATTAGTGGGGTGTGGTCAGGAGAACGCCTCTACCAAGAAAGACACGCCTAAGAGTGAGCAGGAAGTGAAGAAGGACGCGCAAGCCGATAAGAAGGTAGATGAAACAAAGCATGATGAATTAAAGGACACGGAAAAGTTGGATGATAACGTGCCAAAGGATAACGAAAACAAAGCGCTTGATACGAAAAATAGAGAAGATAAAGTTGATATTGTGCAGTATCAGCTTCCATCAGATGAAAGTAGTTCTACGATGCCTGTCGATTACTTTGAAGCACTTGAACATGGTATGCCATATGAAGAAGTAGCTAAGGTGTTACACCGTAATGCGACAAGTGCAATTAAAACTAAGAAATTTGATACTGAATTAATTGAATATACTTATGAGGCACCAAAAGCGGTGATACAAGTTCAATTTAAGGATGGTAATTTATTTGGTGCGGAATATGTTGGTCAAGATAAGGAAATGTATTCAGTCATTCCTGTTGGATGGGATGTAAAAAATAATCGTTGGGAGGAAGAAAAAAACGTAGGCGTGCGATCTAGTGAGAGTAAGTCAAACAACCACACGTCCCAAAGGAACGAAGGCAAGAATGTTGAAGCCAACGATAAACCCGCATCTAGTACAGCAGGTGTAGAGGCAGATAATAAGTCCGAAGAAGCTACTACCAATCATAAACCTAATAATAAAGAAGTTGAACAACATCATAATAAGGAACAGCAACGTAAGGAAGTAGAAGAATTTAAGCCGAGTGATGCAGACATGGAACGCATTAAACGACAAGAAGACCGTTGGAATACGCCATCAGGTGGTTTTGGTGCTACATGGCAAGAAGAAATGAAAAAACAGAAATAAAACAACATAAACACCTGTTATACGGATTAAGTGAATTTAAAGTGAGAAATTTATAGTTTTTATCATCACTCTGTCTATTACAAAATATTAATATTGTTGTTGATATTGTCTTATAAGAAGGAATTCATTTAAGATATTAATTGAAAATATTAATTGGGAGGATGTTAGAAATGGAATTAAATAATGAGGATGGAATTAGTATAGAAAAAAGTACAAGTATTAACATGGAAGAAATGGATTTATTATTGTTAGCTGATCCCTCAACAGAAGTAGTTAATGGATATCTTAAAAAGGGAGATTGTTTTGTTTTAAAAAAAGGTGCTGTTACTGTAGGTATTATGATTTTAATTCCTACCCGAACTGAAACAATTGAGATTATAAATATAGCAGTTTCCGAAAAAGAGCAAGGAAAAGGATATGGGAAATACCTACTTAAATTTGCTATAGATTATGCTAAAAAAGAAAAATATAAAACTATAGAAATAGGCACAGGAAATTCTAGTTTAATGCAATTAGGCCTTTATCAAAAATGTGGTTTTAGAATAACTAGTGTGGATAAGGACTTTTTCTTACGAAATTATAATGAAGAAATATATGAAAATGGTATTCAATGTATGGATATGATTAGGTTAACGCAAATTTTATAAAAATTATTTACATCAAAAAAATCGCAACACCCTTTAAATGTAGAGGGTTGCGATTTTTTTGATGTAATGCGTCATTATGATTTATGGGTAGCATTAGGGAGTATATGTATTTGAGAATTATTACAAAATCAACAAGTGTTAATAAATTCATCTGTTATGTCAACAATTTGAATATATTTCAAATTGTTTTTTATAATTCAGATAGTTCTTTTTCCATTAATTTTAATAAAAAGTAAAAATATAAAATTCATCCATTTTAGTTATGGTAAATGTTCATTTGAACAACCAACTGATGGGACTTATTGGATAATTATTGGCGTGATTTTTTTATTTATTCAAGGATGAAAATCGTACTAAATGTAGATATAACAACTATTATATTGTTTTAATGATATAAAAATATTTGGTTTTTTAAAAAAAGAATTTTCTGAATTATAAATATTATTATATATTGAGAAAGTAAAAAAATAGAAAAATATCAATTGAATCCCAAAAAATAACGTGTGAATATTATAGATATAAATTACACCTTGATATTTCACATGAATTTCTACAAATTTAGATGTTTATTAAATTAGGAGGATTGATAGTGCTAGAATGTAGTTTGTTGCTAATTCAGTATTTTATATGCATCCATGGGATTTTAGAACGCACAGTTATTATTTGCTAGTTGGCATTTTAATATCAAATCTTTTGGGGAAGTGATAAGTAATGGTCACAGTATTAAATAATGAAACTAAAAGTTTATTAGTTGAAAAAATTGCAAATAAAAATGCGTGTATTGGATATGTAGGACTAGGTTATGTTGGACTACCATCGGCTCTTAAATGTTTAGAAGTAGGTTATGCGGTAAGAGGTTTTGATAAAAATTCAGCAAAAATAAGAAAACTAGAACGTGGAATAAGTTATATCAGTGATATTCAAGATACTGAAATCCAAGATGCTTTACATACAAATAGATTTTTTGTTAGTACAGAAATGAATTATATAAACGAATGTGATGTTGTAGTTATATGTGTTCCTACACCATTAGAAAAAACTAGTAAACAACCAGATTTAACATATATTAATTCAGCAGTTGATGAAATAGTTAAATACATTAAAAAAGGTACATTAATTATCTTAGAAAGTACTACTTATCCAGGTACTACAAGAGAAGAAGTTTTATACAAATTAGAACAGAAAACTAATTTTAAAATTGGTGTAGATATATTTGTAGCATACTCTCCAGAGCGAATCGATCCTGCAAATCAATCGTTTTCAATTCAAGATATTATAAAAATCGTAGGTGGAGTTACATCTAATTGTACCGATTGTGCAGCAGCTTTCTATAGTAACTTAATTAAGGATATTCATAAGGTAAGCAGTCCAGAAGTAGCAGAGACAGCTAAGTTATTAGAAAATACGTATCGTTTTATAAATATCGCTTTTATTAATGAAATGACACAAATTTGTAATGAGTTAAATATAAATATTTGGGAAGTAATTGATGCCTCAGGAACTAAGCCATTTGGATTTCAAAAATTCTATCCTGGTCCTGGCGTAGGAGGACACTGTATTCCGATTGATCCTATTTATTTTAAGTGGATTGCAAATAATAAGGACTTAGCAACAAAAATGATTGATGTGGCAAGAGAAATTAATGAAAACATGCCTAAGTATGTTCTTAATAGAGCACTACAGTTACTACATGATAAAGATGGTAAGAATATTCTTATGGTTGGGGTAGCATATAAAAAGAATGTTAATGATGCTAGGGAATCACCAGCTTTGGATATTATGAATGATTTAATGATAGAAGACTATAACGTGGATTATTACGATCCGTTTATAGAGGAACTCATTGTGGGCAATAACACATTGAAAAAATCTATAGATTTAAACCTAAGTCAATTAGACAAATACGCTTTAATTATTGTTCATACAGATCATGATTGCATTAATTTTAAATTGCTTAATGAGGTAAATTGTTTAATTTTAGACACAAGAAACATATTTAAAGATGAATCAGTATATAAAAAAAATATTATAAGTTTGTAGGTGATTACATGGTAGAGTTTATTCCTTTTTATCGACCGGAAATCAATGATGAAGATATAGATAGGGTAGTTTCTGCCCTTAAATCTGGATGGCTTTCAAAGGGGCCAAAAGTGATAGAGTTTGAAGAGAATTTAAAAGAATATCTGAATACTGAACATGTAGTGAGTTGTAATTCAGGGACTGCCGCATTACATTTAGCATTATTGTCTCTGGGAGTTGGATTAGAAGATGAGGTAATAGTTCCAAGTTTTACTTTTTGTTCTAGTGTAAACGTTATTATGCATGTAGGTGCAAAACCAGTATTTGTAGACATAGATGAAGAGGATTTATGTCTTGATCTTCAAGATGTTAAAAGAAAAATCACTAAAAAAACGAAAGCAATTATTGCAGTTCACTTTGCTGGATACCCGGTTAAATTAAAAGAACTTCAAAAATTATGTAAAGAATACGGATTGTTTTTGATAGAGGATGCAGCGCATGCATTAGGAACAAAATATGATAATACTTTAATTGGTACACATGGAGATGTCATTTGTTTTAGTTTTTATGCAACAAAAAATATAACAACAGGTGAAGGCGGAGCGTTAGTCACTAAAAATGAATCGATTGCTGAAAAAGCTAGATTATATGGTTGGCATGGTATCACGAAAAATGCATGGAATCGTTATGGTGAAGAAGGAAGCTGGCGTTATGATGTTCTATTACCTGGGTTTAAATATAACATGATGGATCTACAAGCTAGTTTGGGTATTAGTCAGTTAAAAAGAGCTGATGAAATGATTGAAAAACGCAAGAGAATAGCTGAAAGGTACCAAGAGGAATTAAAGGAAGTTCAAGAGTATATAACGTTACCTAATTATACTAACGATCCAAGTGTAAAACACGCATGGCATTTATTTGTTATAAAAATTAATTCTAATTCCCCTGTTAGTAGAGATCAGGTAATTCAGGAAATGAAAAAGAGAAATATTGGACTTAGTGTTCACTTTATTCCTGTTCATATGCATCCGTATTATGAAGAGAGATTTAACGTATATTTACCTAAAACGGAAGAAATATTTAATCAAATTATTTCATTACCTCTGTATAGTGCTCTTACAGACAATGAAGTTGAACATATTATAACGTCTTTAAAAAGTCTATATCAATTAAAAATAGGGAGGTAAATATTTATGAAAATCGGGGTTATTGGTGGCAGCGGATTTATTGGTAAGCATGTTACAAAGGAGTTATTAGCAAGGGGGTATGAAGTAGTTATATTTGATAAATTTAAACCGAGTATTGATGTTCCTTTTAAGGAAATTGATATTTTAGATATTGCAACATTAAGAGAAAATCTTATTGATGTCGATGGGGTAATCCATTTAGCTGCATTAGTGGGTGTTGATAATTGCCGTTTAAATGAAGAAGATGTAGTGAGGGTGAACTTTGAAGGCACGAAAAATATTGTACAGATTTGTAACGAAAATGGTATAGAAAAATTATTGTTTTCTTCCAGTTCAGAGGTATATGGGGATGGCGTGAGTGTTCCGTTTAAAGAAAATGATATTAAAATTCCAAAATCAGCTTATGGAAAAGCTAAATTAATGTCCGAAGACTATTTGAAAGAATATGCTAGTGATAGTTTGAAAGTCAGAGTGGTACGTTATTTTAATGTATACGGTTCACAACAAAATGATAACTTTGTAATTTCTAAGTTTTTAAAACAAGCTCATAGTGGTGAAGATATTACTATTTATGGAGATGGACAGCAAATTAGATGTTTTAGTTATATAAGTGATATTGTTAACGGAACTATACTAGCCTTTGAATATGAAGGAGAGAAATTTGCAGATTTTAATGTTGGCAATAACAAACCTATATCTATGGAAGAACTAGCAATAAAAATTAATGAATTAATGGGAAATAAAAGTAAAATTAAATTTCTTGATTTAGGTGAAGAGGGAGTCAGAAATTCTAGCATTGAAATCTTTAGAAGAATCCCTTCAATAGAGAAAGCTAAATTATTTTTAAACTATCAACCAATTATTTCATTAGATAAAGGACTAGAGATAATAATAGGGGAGAAGTATGGAAACACAGTATCTATATCCTAAGAATCCAAAGAAAATTAAGTATCCCATATATTCTTCTCTTTGGAGTATATCTGATCATGTATTTTTTTTGAAAAGTGTATATAGACCTAATGATTCTAAACTTAAAAAAAGTCTTCAAGCTCTTTATCCGGATGCAGAAATTGTATTAACTAATAGCGGTACATCTGCATTAGTGGTTGGTTTAAAGTACTTAAAAGTGGCAAAGGGAGATGAAGTAATTCTATCAAACTTTAATTGTCCTAATGTGATAGAAGCAATATTAACGGTGGGAGCAAAACCTGTATTAATTGATTTAAACACTAATCATTCAATTTCTCTTAATAAAATAAAAAAACATTTGAATGCCAATACAAAGGCAATTATTCTTACGCACTTGTATGGATGTCATGATGATTTAGAAATTATTGACTGGGCTAGAGAAAATAATATTTATATCATTGATGATGCTGCACAAGCAATGTTTTCTTATCAAAATGGAAAGCCAGTTGGTAGTTTAGGCGACATTGGTATTTTAAGTTTTGGGGGAACGAAACCAATCCCAAGTATTGGGGGAGGAGCGTTACTTCTTAATCGTACAATAAGTGAATTGTGTGACATGGATGAAGAAAAGAAGGAAGAAGTGATTTTAGATTATAAGAATCATTTAAAAACACAATTAGGTATAAGAATAAAAAAGAGTAGAGTACTGAGCTTATTTACTAATTATTGGAGGAAATTAGAGATTCTGCCCTCCTATAATAATAGTAAATTAGATTCTTTACCGGAGAAAACGGAAGTTATAAACCCAAAAAGAATGTCTATAGTACGTTCATTGTTAATTGATAAACACCTACAGAAAACAAAGAAGATTTTAGAAATGAATATATGTAACGCTAGTCTGTGTTATACAATGCTGCAGGAAATTGAAGAAAAGTATGGCGTTAAGATTATATTTTCAACTCAGAACGTTTATTTGAACTATTTTACCATTATATTCAAAGAACCATCTGATAGGTATGAGTGTTCTGTACATTTAGCGGAAAAAGGTATACAAACTTGTTGGAACTATTTACCTCTGAGTGAAATTCCTATTTTTTCGAAGTACGCAACCAAGTCAGAAAATATAGATTTTTTATGGCCAAGGGTATTATCAATACCTTTTAAATATCCTTTAGTAGACAAGGACCTTAAGTATATATGTAGTCAAATTCTAAAATATTTAGAGAATAAGAATTAAAAGGTGATTATATGGAAATCGAAATATGTACTGACGCCCAATACTGGGATGCTTGTATGGAAGAATACAATGGTTCTGTATTTCATAGTTTCGAATGGGGAAAGTTAATGGAATTATTACCTGGTGTTCAATTTTTCCCAGTACTAATAGAAACACGAGATACAGTAGTTTTATCTCCTATGTATGTACAAGATGGTAGGCTATTGGGAAGTTTAATTGGTTATGGTGGCCCAATAATAATTGGCCAAGATAAATTAGATTTTTCAGTTTATGAATCCGTAATAAATAAGAAGTTTGAAAATAAAATTCAAAAGCTTTTATTACCTATAACGATAAATCCTTTTCAAAGTTATAGTAAGGAAAAGTGGGATTATAAAGAAACTTATATGTTAGATCTACCAAATAAGTTTGAGGATTTATGGACATCGTGTTCTGGGAAAGCTAGGACAAGTGTTAGGTATGCACGTAAACAGAATGTTGAAATTCGTCCTATAACTGTAGCGGAATTAGATGAGTTTTACCAATTATATCAAGAACATAATAACATTATAGGAGCTAGTTATTCATTTAGTAGAGAGTTTTTTTATCATTTAGTTCTTAATTTACAAGAAAAAATTCTTTTTTTAGGGGCATTCTTAGAAGAAGAACTAATTAGTTCCAGCCTTTTTATAATGGATAAACAGGTTTTATATTACTGGATTAATATTAATAATACCAAAGGAAAAAATTCGCAATCTTCATATTTACTACTAAATGATGCGTTTGAATTAGCAATTCATAATAAATTAAAGTATGCGGATTTAGGATATTCACATAATAAAGGGATTGCTAGACCTAAGATATACTGGGGGGCAGCTTTGAAAAAATGTTTTTGTTTAAAAGAAAGGATTTAAACTATGATTATTAGTGGCCACCAACCAAGTTATTTACCTTGGTATGGTTTTTTTGAAAAAATTCATAAATCAGATGTGTTTGTATTTCATGATATAGCACAATTTGAAAAAAAAGGTTTTTTAAATAGGAATCGTATTAAGACTTCACAAGGAGCGTCTTGGCTAACGGTTCCAATACAAACGAAGAATTATAAAGAAATTCCATTTAATGAGTTAAAGATAGACAATACTCAAGATTGGGAACGGAGGCATTGGAAAACGATAAGAATTAATTATTCTAATGCACCTTATTTTAATGTATATAAGGATTATTTAGAAGGTTTTTATTCAGAAGATTGGATTAATTTAAATGATATGAACATGAATTTTATTCATTTTATTATCCGTGAATTAAACATTGATACGGAGCTATATTATGTATCAGATCTAGAAGGGATTACAGGTAAGAAAAGTGATTTTGTATTAGAATTGTGTCAGAAATTTAATGCCAGTACTTATTATTCTGGAAGTTTAGGGCAAGATTATTTAAACGAAAATGACTTTGAGAATGAGAATATAGAAATTATCTACCAAAGAATAAGAGATTATTCCTACAAGCAATTATTTGGGGAATTTATACCACATTTGTCTATTCTAGATATTTTACTAAATTGTGGGCCAAAGGAAACAGAAAAATTAATTAAAGGAGTCTAAAATTCTATGAATGTACTTGTATTTGCCGCTCATCCGGATGATGAAATAATTGGTGTTGGTGGAACAATAGCGAAACACGTGAAACAAGGTGATGATGTACATGTTGTAATACTTGCAGAGGGAAAATCTTCTAGAGCTAAAGAATATAAAGAGCTAGATTTAGAGGTTAGGAACTTATCTTATAAAGAAACAGAGGGGGCATGTACTACACTTGGTGTAAAGAGTTTTGCAAGACTAGATTTCCCTGATAATCGTCTTGATACATTACCTTTACTTGATGTAGTGAAAGAGATTGAAAATCACATTGAAAAAATAAATCCTACAATTATTTATACTCAATATGGTGGAGATATAAATATTGATCATACTGTTGTTTACAGAGCAGTAATGACAGCGACACGCCCTCTGCCAGATACTAATATCAAATGGGTATTTGCATATGAAACTTTATCTTCTACAGAGTGGAATTATAATGAAAAAGATAAGTTTCTTCCTAATTATTTTGTGAATATTGAAGATCATTTGGATGAGAAATTAAGTGCGATGAGACATTATGAATCTGAGTTAAGGGAATTTCCTCATCCACGCTCTATAGAAGCAATGAGACATAACGCAATGGTATGGGGTGCCAAATCTGGATACCAGGCGGCTGAGGCATTTATGTTAGTAAGGGGGACATGGTAGGTGAAGAGAATATGTTAATACCACAGGTCCCGTTCTTTGGTTTAGATAGTAAACAGATTGACTTAAAATGGGTTGAAAAAGGCTATGGATTAGAAGCAAATATTTTTGATGGAAAATCTTTATTTGATAACTCATATACAAAAAGGTTTTCAGAGGTTCTTTCTTTTGTTCAAACCCTTAATCCATCCTTGTTAACGCTGCATTTTCCTACTGATAATGCAGACTATCTCAATGATGAATTTATTAAAAAGCAACTATATGAATTTATTGACCTTGCTATAAAGTATAATGCATCAGGTATAACAGTGCATGCTAATCAATTTATGAATGTCGCAGAATTTCAAAACTATAATCTTCTTGATAATAGAAAAAGGATTATAGAGTTCTTTAACATGCTAGATGAAGAAATAAAAGGAACGGATATATGGATTGGCGTTGAAAACCTACCCATTATTGGAAACTTGGGCGATGATTTTGATCCTATATTTATATATCCCGAAGATTTTACTGATTTGGTTAATTTGGAGTTATCTAACGTTGGAATAACATGGGATATATGTCATTGGTCTATAACCTATCTTACACGTTTAGGTATTTCTAAATTATTAAGGCAAGAGGAAATTGAATATAAGGATTTTCACAAGTATTTAAGCTTAATGGATCATATTAAACATTTTCATTTTAGTTCTTTTAAACATTTAACGATTCCTTATAGTGAGGTACGTTGCTTTGAGGGAGAGAATCCGGTTAATGGATCTATTGATGAGAGTATATTACATGAAACTTTATTAAAATTGAAGAACAATACTTTGGATAAAAACATGGGAATTGTATTTGAGGTTCAGGAAACTGATTATACGAATAGAAAGAGGTCATGGGAGACTCTTAATTGGTTTCAAAAGAAGATTGCTGGTATGCAAACAAAAATGAATTTTTTGGAGATATAAAAAGTAATATTGGTTTATTTATTTTTACATGTAATTTGAGTTAGAGATTATTTTAATGAACCTTTTCTTCTAAGTAAGTGTGTTAGGAGGGAAGGTTTTACTATTAATCTTTTTTAATCATAGGGAGGACAAATGAAAAAACTAAATCTTATAAAGAAGCTTATTGTAACCTTTGGGATTTTGTTGCTTTTCCTTTTTAGTAATTTATGTGGAAAGGTAATACCAGTACATGCTATGACTAAGAACGACCAGAGTTCTCTCATGTCAGATAAGGTTCGTGCTAGTCGAGCTATTGAACATACACGTTTTCTGTCTGAGAAAATTGGTCCACGTCCAAGTGGGACTAAGGAAGAACATAAAGCAGCTACATACATTGGAAATACATTGAAAAAATTAGGGTATGAAGTTGAGTATCAGGCATTTCCTGTACCAGATCAATATATTGGGAGTATCTCTTTTAGTATGTATGGGGAAAAAGAATGGCAAGTTGGAGCAGCATCTAATGCATCTATACCTAAAGATCCTGTCGTAGGACCGGTAGTTTCTATAGGAAAAGAGACTGATATTAAAAATTCATCTGAGCCAATTCATGGGAAAATAGTATTACTGGAACAAGCTGATACGTATGAGAAATATAATGAACAAGTTGAGTATGCAGCAGAAAAGGGAGCAAAAGCTGTATTGTTATATAGTACGATTGGGGATAGAGGCAACTATGGAGAAGCCTTTAACCCAGTTCTAGAAAAGAAACAATCAATACCTGTATTTGGGCTTGCTTATAATCAGGGAATTAGAATGAAAGATAAGATAGTGCATAATAAAAATATAGTTAGTTTAAAGGCAAAACACGAAATGAATTTGAGTTCATTAAATGTAATTGCGAAAAAAAAGCCCAAATACAAGACAGATAATGAGGATGTAGCAATAATGAGTGCTCATTATGATAGTGTTATCGGAGCACCTGGAGCAAATGACAATGCTTCTGGCGTAGGACTTTTATTAGAGTTAGCATACAATTTTAAAGATATAGAGACTAATAAAGAAATTCAATTCATAGCCTTTGGAGCAGAAGAAAATGAATCTTTAGGTGCTTACCATTATGTTAATCAATTATCTACAACAGATAAGAAACATATTCTAGGGGTTTTTAATGCAGATATGATAGCGACAAGTTACAAACCGGCTAAGGACTTATATGCAATGACACTAGATGGTTCTCAAAATGAAGTAACAAATACTGCGGTAGCTACTAGTAAGGCATTAGGGAAATCGGTTGTATTAACTGGAAAGTTTGATTCTAGTGATCATGTGCCATTTTACGAAGCTGGAATTTCCTCGGCACTATTTATTTGGATGGATGTAGAGAGTTGGAACCCCCTAATTTATCATGTTGAAAAGGTATTCCATACACCTCAAGATACCGTTTTAGAAAATATTTCTCCTCAACGTATGCAGGAGGCACTAGAAATTATAGGGACAAGTTTGTATTACTTTATCAAAAGATAGGTTTTTTCGGAGGTTTCAGCATAGCCGGCTAAATTTAGATTTTAATAATAATATAGTAAAACTTTTGTTGGGATAAAAATATACTTTGAGCATAGGCGAGGTAACTATATGAGGAGTACATGGAAAGAATTAAGGGGGATGGACCTTAATGTCTGGATCCGCTTTATTGGGGAAGCTTTAAATGGTATTGCAATGATGATGTTAATGCCATTTTTTGCATTATATTTGAAGGACAAAGTGGATTCTCTACTTGAGGTAGGTATAATTATAGCCTTATCTCCAATTGCAGCAAGTATTGGTTCATTAATTGGAGGGCATATAGCAGATACTTATGGTCGGAAACCAACTATGGTGCTCTCAATGGCGAGTAATGGGCTACTAATGCTTGTTTTTTTGTTTATTGATGGTTTTATAGCATATGCCATTTTATCTATTGGTTTAGGACTATGTAATTCTTTCTTTGAACCAGCGGCATCTGCAATGGTTACCGATGTAACAGAACCCGAAAAAAGAACTGAGGCATATGGATTACTTAGAATGGCTCATAATATAGGAGCTGCGATAGGCCCTATCATTGGTGCAGCAGTTGTGGTTGTATCAAAAGATGTCATATTTTTGATTACTTCTGGAACCATGCTGTTTTATACAATATTAATGTTATTGTTTCTAAAGGAAACAAAACCTAAAAATATTATAATACAAGAGGAAACACATAAACAGTCAATAAGATTTACGTTAAGAGTTGTTATAAGAGATAGAATATTTCTATTCTATATAGTGACGGGAATTATTATATTTATGGGATTCTCACAATCGGAAGGTATGTTACCACTTCATTTTAGTAATGAGGATACAACGATTTTTGAAAATAGTAATCCATTCCCATATTTAATGACTTTAAATGGCTTATTAGTTGTATGTTTTCAATTTCCTATTTCAAAGTGGTTAACTCACAAATCAATTGGTAAATCAATGCTATATGGTGCCATTCTTTTTGGCGTTGGTCTTTTAGCAATAGGGTGGTTACCAAAGTGGTTTCATGTAATAGACGCAAATGATTTAGGAATCCTAAGTTCATTATTAATAGCTTATACAGTTTATACAGTAGGGGAAATGATTATGTCACCTGTCCAAATGACATTTGTTGCTAATATAGCTCCAGAACATTTGAGGGGGACTTATATGGGAGCGGCTAATTTGCAATGGATTACAGGCAATGTATTTGGACCTCTTCTAGGTGGTGTATTACTGGATCAGCTTTTAGGGCATATATTATTTACAATCTTAGGTGTGGGTTGTATTATTTCTGGATTTGTTTACTTACTATTAGATAGACTTATTGAGAATAGAAGTAAAGAAATACCTATAAAACAAACATCTTAATTTTAATATTGTTAATGAGTTGAAAATTAAATTTTATGTTTTAAGAATTAAATAAAGTGCACGTTTATTATTAGTAAACGTGCACTTTATTTATTAGTATTTAAATTAACTCATATATATAAATTTTTTAGGTTACGACCTAAGTATATAAAAGTAATTTACTGCTTCTGTTAATCAATTACAACTAAACTTCTTGATCTATCAATATGATTAAGTAACATACGATACTCTTCTTCGTACATAGTTACACGTTGTAGAATGGACTGATTTTCTGCCTCTAAATTTTTTATTTGGTTTTGTAACTTTGTAAATTCATTTGTTTTTTTATAATTTTTTAGAAAGAGAATAATATCATCTAATGTCATAGATAAAGAATTTGTTTCTTTTTTTTGTTCAGAGAGAGAAATATTGTTTCTCACTTTTCGATTTTGTTTTGCTTGTTTTATTTCCTCTTGGTATTGTTTTCTCACGTATGAATTCCAACGAAATCCACAAGCCGCAGGTGTCCTATTTAGTAATTTTGCTACTTCTTTGAATGCAGCTAACTGTGTTCCACCGTTACGAATATTCTGGAGTACTGTTGATGCGAGGAGTAAATCGTTATCGTTAGTCCAGGAATCTTGTCTTGAGATTACCACGTTTTGCCCCCTTTATATGTTTTATATTACATATATGCAATTACCTATAATGATAGAAGCCTAACATCTATTAAAATATTTAGGACTAAGTGGATGCAATTAGACATTCTTTAAAATGCGAAATTGCATAAAAAATTAGATTGACTATTTGTTAAAGGTGTAACTATAATGGTTACATATATGGAACTAAATTAATAGGTTTGATGGTATGAGGTAGTTGTATTAATGATGTTTAAGCAAATATTAAAAAATGAACGGAGTTGGAAATATTAGAAGCTTATATAAAAAGAATTAAGGCCATATAAAGCATTTTATAATCATATATAAATTAAAAGAGGTGCACATTTTGAAAATTTTTAAGGGAATTATAGTTTCTTCAATTGCGTTATCAGCATTTAATGGAGTGGGTGGACTACTTCCAAGTGATAAATCAGAAGTTGCCTATGCAGCTAGTTACAATTATTCAAATAAGCAATTGAATTCTACTGTACATAAGCAAGTTACGAAACAATTAATTTTGAAATTTAAAAATGAGACAAATTTGCCATATCAGGATGGAATAGAAAAATTCATTAAAGAAGAAAAACAAGATCCTGAATTAATTGGAATTTTAAACGAATACCCAAATGTAACTATAAATCGACTTTTTAGTTCTTTAAATCCTAAAGAAATTAAAAATTTAGGTAGAGAAATAAACGGCTCCGAACATATTTCTTCCAATTTGCTAAACTATTATATTGTAGAAAACCAAGGTGATATTGATGTACAAGCCTTACTTGCAAAGTTTGAGAAATCATCTCTTATTGAAACGGCGTATTTACAGGAAGAAGAAACGCCACCTGAAGAGCGTTTACCAAATTTATCTGTTAATCCATATGATGAGCCTAGACTTACAAGACAAGGTTACCTTGAACCAGCACCATTAGGAATTAATGCACCTTATGCTTGGAGTATAAATGGTGGGGACGGAAAAGGAACTACTTTCGTAGATATGGAGTATGGTTGGTTATTAAATCATGAAGATTTAGTGAATCAAAAGATTGAATTGATGTCCGGACAGAATAAGAGTGAACACCATGATCATGGTACCTCAGTATTGGGAATTGTTTCTGCAGAGGATAATAACATAGGTGGAATTGGGATTGCACCAAAGGCTAAGGTAAAAGTTGTATCCCAGATTAGGGATAACGGAAATTATAATACAGCTGATGCTATTTTAAGTGCCGTTAACAATATGCAAGCTGGAGATATTCTTTTACTAGAGGCACAAGCAACTTACGATGGATATGGAGATAAGAACTATTTTCCTGTGGAAGTAAAACCAGACATATTTGATGCAATTCGTATGGGAACAAATAAGGGTATTATTATTATTGAAGCAGGTGCAAACGGTGGAAACGACTTGGATCAATTTAGAGACCGTAATGGTAAACAAGTTTTAAATCGTAATAGTCCTGATTTTAAAGATTCAGGGGCAATTATGGTTGGTGCAGCTTCTGCAAGGGTTCCTCATAAGCGTTCATATTTCTCTAATTACGGTAGTAGAGTGGATGTGTATGGATGGGGTAATGCAGTAGATACTACAAATGCTAAACCAAGTGAATTTATAACAAATCTATATACATCTAGTTTTGCTGGAACATCTAGTGCATCGCCTATTATTGCTGGTGCTGCAGCATCAATTCAAGGAATTGCAAAAAATAATCAGGGGAGAGTATATACACCAAGACAGCTTAGGGATATTTTAAGTGATTCTAGCACCGGAACGAAATCCAATGATCCAACTTCTGATAAAATTGGTGTTTTACCTGACTTAAAAGCCATTTTATCTAAACTTGGTTTTTCACCAAACTTAAGTAATGATTCTTCCATTGTATTTCCTGAGGAACAAGAAATAAATAAAGGGAATAAGGGAAATGAAGGATCTACTATTACATTCCCAAAAGAAGACTCCGCTAATAGTGAAGGGGACTCTAGCTTTATTTTCCCAGAATAATTGTAGGGTTATCTTCTATTTAATATAAAGGAATTTTATATAATTAGTTAAGTATAATACTGGTGAGATAGGCTCTTATGTGTAATAGCATAAGAGCCTATCTGTTATATTTTTAACTATATAAGAGGGAAAGTACTTCTTTAGATATTTACTTTGCTTAACAAACCAAACATTACAATGGACATAATAAATTCGTACTAGTGGGTATTTTTATTTGTTAAATTAATGGCGGGGCGGATCGATACGGTAGAATCCCTTATTTTAAAATAAATTAGGTAACAAAGGAATGGAGAATCAATTTTAAAATGTTATATTTTCATGAAATTCATAATTTGTAAAAATATTACATTTTATGTTTTTTTATTTTAATTTATTTGATCTGAATTATTTTTTATAAGGAAGTTTTTCGTATTACTAATTGCTTGGATTGATTTAATTTTAATAGTGATTTTATTTGGAGATTGTATAATCTTATTAGTTGAATTATCTTTTATCTGTAAATTTGGCCCCGTAACAGCAATTGATTCTTTACCAATACTCATTATAAAACCTTTAATATGGATTTGTTCTAAAAATATTATGATGGATAAATGAATTAATTGATAATCACGTAAAAGTTTTTGGATTTCATTTGTAATATCTTTAATATTTTTAGATGTGTTGATTTGATACTTAGAAATCGATTGTGAATTATTTTGTTTTATCTTGAATCTTTTTGACTCTGCTTGCGGAACAAGTGGGGATGGTAATTTTAATAAAACTGTGGAAATCTTTTGTGAACATGATGGAGTATTCGTTGGTTCTGATGAAACTGCATTATTTTGTTGTGAACGTGGTGAAGTATCTGTTGGTTCTGATGAAACCGAATTATTTTGTTGTGAACGTGGTGAAGTATCTGTTGGTTCTGATGAAACCGAATTATTTTG
>NZ_JBQAGQ010000008.1:0-210754 GCF_051916445.1 Bacillus cereus group sp. MYBK220-1
TAGTTTGTCTAGCATCTAAAATAAAAATTGACGTTTCACGTTGTTTGTTTCGTTCAGTTTTCAAAGAACTACTTGGTCGCTCATTTGCGACTTCCTTATGTTAACATCTTCATTTTTCAATGTCAACTAAGTTTTTTAATTTCTTTTTTGTCGTTTTCTGCGTTTCCGCATCAGCGACGGTTATTAATATATCATGCAGTATATACAGGGTCAATACTTTTTATAAAAAAATTTCACATCCCGTTAAAAACTTAAAATCCGCTTTAAAAATCATTATAGCGTCCATTCATTCTTGGCTCCCCTCCTATTCATTTCATATCTTATCTCTTTATCAATTCACACGAGAGTGAAAATTCTAAATTTTATGTTATATTATTAGTATAGGAGCGTGGTGAGAATGAGCATTAAGTATTCAAACAAAATCAATAAAATCCGGACCTTTGCATTAAGTTTAGTATTTATCGGCCTCTTCATTGCATACTTAGGTGTCTTTTTCCGCGAAAACATTATTATTATGACAACGTTTATGATGGTTGGCTTTTTAGCTGTTATCGCTAGCACTGTCGTTTACTTTTGGATTGGTATGTTATCTACTAAGACTATCCAAATTATTTGCCCAAGCTGTGATAAGCCAACCAAAATGCTGGGCCGTGTCGATGCATGTATGCACTGCAATCAACCTTTAACACTAGATCGAGATCTAGAAGGAAAAGAATTTGATGAAAAGTATAATAAGAAGAGTTATAAATCATAAGTATCAAGGGAAATACGAATTTGCAACACTACAAACGTTTCAACTCATTAAAAAGTTGATTTCTTAAAAAATCAACTTTTTAATTGTTTTATTAAATTTATTACACCTATTTTTTCGAAATAACAGCAAACATCCCTGTCATATTAGGCGAATAATCTTTAAAATCATATTTTTCGTAGAATGATGTTTTACCTTGCGACGCAAACAAACCAATGAATGCTTTATCTGGAGCATTCCCATTTAAGTATTCTACTAAAGTATTCATTATTTTCTTTCCAATACCATTCTTTTGATACTCTGGATGAACCACTATATCTTGAATATAGAAATAGATAGCCCCATCACCAACAATTCTCCCCATGCCGATGATTTGATTATTATCCTTGACTGTTATACAGTAAATCGAATTTTGAAGTGATATTTCCGCCACCTCAAAGTTCATATAGTTAGTCCATCCCACAGAATCACATAAATATTTATATTCTTCCAATGTTGGAATGTTATTTTTAATCTCATATTTCTTCAAAATGTCCCCTCCAAGAATTCATTTCCACCAATACAAAGTAAATTCGACAAACTTTTATCTAACCCTTCTTACTAACTTAGCACTGTAAATCCCGATTAACCTCACGCTAATCCTTATATAATAAAGAAAGAGGCTGACGTATAGCCGTCAGCCTCTTTCTTTATTATATATTACGCCTTATGACACTCTGGACAAACGCCATAAATTTCTAAGCGATGACTATTGATAACGAAGCCTGTCGTTTTCGCAGCTTCCTCTTCCAGCTTTTCCAAGCCTCCATAAGGAAAATCAACAATCTTACCACATTTTTCGCAAATCACATGATAATGTTGACTTGTAACATAATCAAATCTACTTGAAGCGTCTCCATAAGTTAATTCCTTTACAAGTCCAACCTCTTTAAACACACGTAAGTTATTATAGACAGTTGCAACACTCATATTTGGAAACTTACCTTCTAATGCTTTATAAATATCATCCGCTGTTGGGTGCGTCATTGATTCCACAAGGTACTCTAAAATAGCATGACGCTGTGGAGTAATGCGTACACCCGTATTTTTCAGCATTTCTAGCGCTTCTTTTAATTCTTCTTTGACCACCGTCATGCACCCCGATTCTATACGGATTATTATTTTATAATTCTTATAAAGAGTGTACTCCTTTTCTTATAAATCGTCAATATTTCTACTATAAGTATGTAGTTTATTTTTATATTCAGGACTTGTTTTTATGTATCTTTCCCTTTTTTCTTCATATATTCCATAGAAAAAAGTGCGACATAATCGCACTTGGAATACTATCATCTGAGGAGGTATGCCCTACACTTCCACTTTATGTAAGGCAGTAAAATATGTATAGACACTTGCCTTGTTTCTGCATATTTTATCTCCAATGTAGATTTATTTTATATAAGAAAGAACATCCTCAATATGTCCTTTCACTTTCACTTTACGCCACTCTTTTACAAGTTCACCGTCTTTATTAATAAGGAATGTAGAACGCTCGATTCCCATATACTCTTTCCCAAAGTTCTTTTTTAACTTCCAAACATCGTATAACTCTGCTACTTTATGATCTTCATCTACTAAAAGTGTAAATGGCAATTCATGTTTCTCAATGAATTTCAAATGTCTATTCGCTGAATCAGGACTTACTCCAAGAATAACCGTATCCTTCTCTTGAAATACTCCATACGCATCACGAAAATCACATGCTTCAGTTGTACACCCTGGCGTCATATCTTTCGGATAAAAATAGAGAACTACATTTTTACCGCGGAAATCAGCTAGGCGAACTTCTTCTCCGTTACTTCCCTCTAATGTGAATTCTGGTGCCATTTCTCCTACTGTAATCATAGTTATCACTCCTACTCTTTTCCTTTACTATAACAAATGCTTCCTTATTTTTCATTGTCTATTACAGACCTCATCACAAAAGCAAAAGGGAGTGTATATCCAATTAGCGCTTCTGCGATTGCAATCCATCGCCCAATTCCAATCGGAGATATGTCACCATATCCAACAGACAATAAAGTAACTGCGCTAAAATATAAACAAACTTCGACGAGTTGAAAAGAATGAGCGTTCAAACTTTCTCCGTCCTCTTTCAAAACTGCGAAACCCATTTCCTCTAATACAACGTAACTTAATCCAAATGCGATTAGTACTGTTGTATAGATTAAAAATAATGTGGCCAAATTATAGAGCGAAAAAAAACGCGTTGAATCCGAATAGGAACTCCATAATAATTGGACACTTTTCAAAATAGCGATTGCTGCAATTAATAGAATAAATCCCCATAACATGTCCTCCACCTCATTTTATATGTATGAGGTGGAGAACTGATTTATCCCTTAGAAACGAACAAGCTTCTATAATTAATTACCCGCGCCACGATACCTTTTTACCCCTTGGTTCCAGAGGGTGATTGCAATCGTAAAACAGATAACACCAACAATTGGCGTCGCAAATGCATAACTATTCCATTCTGTTTTTCTTAAAAAGTATGCCGCTGGATATACTCCAACAAACGCAAACGGTAAAACAAACGTTAAAATGAAACGAATTACACGATTATAAATATTAACAGGATAGCGCCCGTAATTACCTATGTTATACATAAGAGGCATAATTGAACTTTTCGCATCCGACCAAAAACCAAGGCTCGCCAGCGTAACAAATATACCTCCATATACAAGTGCTCCTCCTCCTACCATCAATATAAATAAGAAGAAATCATACCAGTAAAAAGATAATTGTAACTCCACAGCTGCATATCCCATTACAACAATCCCTGTAATAGCTCCAATTAAAGATTCAAGTTCCATTCTTTCTAATATAATTTGAAATAGGCTATGGATCGGCCGCGTTAATACACGATCCATCTCCCCTTTAATAATGTATCGATCATTAAAATCCCATATATTAAAGAAAGCTGAAAAGATGGCAAATGGTACTAAAAAGAAACCATAAATAAAGATTACTTCTTCTCGACTCCATCCCTTCAATGCTTGTGTATGCCCAAATACAACGAGAATAAATATTAAATTAACTGCTTGAAGCGATAAATCAGAAAGTAAACCAACGATAAAATCGCCTCGATACTCCAATTTTGTTTTTATATATTGACTTGCATATTGTAAAAATAAGTTTATATATAGCATCTCATCATCCCCCTTGTACAATTAGACGTTTTCTCGCCGTTCTCCACATGAGTACAATTGGAATAATAAGTACAATCGCCCAAATCACTTGAAATACTAAAGCCTCATACAACTTACTCCCCTGTATACCTTCAGAAAAAATCATACTTGGAATATAACTAATAGCCTGAAACGGTAAAAACATCATTGCTTTTTGGGCCCATAGCGGATAAAAACTAATTGGTAATAATAGACCTGAAAATAAATCAATAACAACGCGTTTTGCATACATAATCCCACTATTATTAAATAGGAAAAACGTAAGCATTCCCGTCATTAAATTAATTTGTGTATTAATAATAAAACTAAATATTAAAGATAAGAAGAAATATAACCACGTTTGAAAATTTGTTGTAATTTGCAACGAAAATAATAACGTAACGATAACCATGCCTGGAATGGAAAAGAAGGCAAAACGAAATATTCCCTCGCCAAGACCTTGCATAACTTTCATTCCCAAATAGTTATACGGACGAATTAATTCTACAGCCACACGTCCTTCTTGAATCTCCATCGCAATTTCCCTATCTATATTATTAAAATAGAAGGCACGTGCCATCCACGCGATTGCGATATACGTGGTCATTTGCGAAATAGATAAACTTTCAATATTCTCTTTTCCGCTATAAATTGCTTGCCATAAAAAATAGTAAGCACCGATATTAATCGTATAAATTAAAATCCCGCTATAGTAATTTGTACGATACGCAAGCATCATTAAAAAGCGAATTCGAATCATTTCAATATACTTACCCATGCGTAATACCTTCTTCATAAATGTTACGAATAATTTCCTCTGTAGACACTTCGTTAATTTTTAAATCTTTAATTTGAAAGGCTTGTACTACTTTAGAAATAAGCATTGAAATAATAACTTCTTCATTCGGAATTTTTGCAACCCATGCATTTTCCTCTTTTGCTTTCGACCAAACGACATGATTATCTGGCATAACCATTGATAAAGCCTGATAGGAAACTGGTGCAACAAACTGAAAGTGAATTTCCTTCTCCGCTCCCCACTGCGTACGAAGATTATTTAAAGAACCGTCATACATAATATTTCCTTCATCCAGCATGATAACGCGCTCACATAAAGCTTCAATATCAGTAATATCGTGTGTTGTTAATAAAATTGTTGTTTTATAACGTTCATTCATTTCT
Organism: Bacillus cereus group sp. MYBK220-1; assembly: GCF_051916445.1. Taxonomy (NCBI): domain Bacteria; kingdom Bacillati; phylum Bacillota; class Bacilli; order Caryophanales; family Bacillaceae; genus Bacillus; species Bacillus cereus group sp. MYBK220-1. Next base: position 5,143 of record NZ_JBQAGQ010000008.1, read on the forward strand.
TTTAAAAATTCACGTATTTTCAATTTCACAAGTACATCTAACCCAATTGTTGGCTCATCTAAAAATAATAACGGTGGATTATGAATTAAGGCTGCCGCTAATTCACAACGCATCCTTTGACCAAGAGATAATTTTCGAACTGGTTTATCTAATAAGGGCCCTATATCTAACGTTTCAATTACGTGTTCCATATGCTCCTTATACTGAGCGTCTGATACACCATACACTTTCTTTAATAAACGAAACGATTCTTGTACTGCAATATCCCACCAAAGTTGCGAACGCTGTCCAAAAACAACACCAATTGTTCTTACAAATTCTTCTCTTTGTTTATGTGGGTTCATTCCATTTACTGTGATTTGCCCTGATGTCGGAGTTAAAATCCCCGTAAGCATTTTAATTGTTGTTGATTTACCAGCACCGTTCTCACCGATATAACCAACCATTTCACCTTGCTTCACAGTAAAAGATACATCATTTACTGCTGGTACTATTTTATAATTACGATTTAATAAATCGCGAAATGCACCCTTTAAGCCCGGACGACTTGAATAGGCTGTAAACTCTTTACGTAACCCTTGTACCTCAATTACCGATTTCATAATCGGACCCCCCTCCTAAATGTCACAACGAATAGTTTACCCAACTGCCTTCGCTATCACAAACAATACGTCTTTTCGAAAAACATGTTAGAATAATACATAGATTTTTGTAAGGAGATGAATTGTAGTGAATTTCACAAAGTCAGAAGCATTACATAAAGAAGCTTTAGAGCATATCGTTGGCGGTGTTAACAGTCCTTCTCGTTCTTTTAAAGCAGTTGGCGGCGGCGCTCCTGTTGCTATGGAACGTGGGAAAGGCGCTTATTTCTGGGATGTAGACGGAAATAAATATATCGATTATTTAGCAGCATACGGTCCTATTATTACTGGACATGCTCATCCGCATATAACAAAAGCAATTACAACAGCTGCTGAAAATGGGGTACTTTATGGAACACCAACAGCGCTAGAGGTAAAATTCGCAAAAATGTTAAAAGAAGCAATGCCTGCATTAGATAAAGTCCGTTTCGTAAACTCTGGTACAGAAGCAGTGATGACAACGATTCGTGTTGCTCGTGCTTATACAGGTCGCACAAAAATCATGAAATTTGCTGGTTGTTACCACGGTCATTCTGATTTAGTACTTGTGGCAGCTGGATCTGGCCCTTCTACTTTAGGAACTCCTGACTCAGCTGGCGTACCACAAAGTATCGCACAAGAAGTTATTACCGTTCCATTTAACAATGTAGAAACTTTAAAAGAAGCTTTAGATAAATGGGGTCATGAAGTAGCAGCTATCCTTGTAGAACCGATCGTTGGAAACTTCGGTATTGTAGAGCCTAAACCTGGATTCCTTGAAAAAGTGAATGAACTTGTTCACGAAGCTGGCGCACTAGTAATTTATGATGAAGTTATTACTGCTTTCCGCTTTATGTACGGCGGTGCTCAAGACTTACTTGGTGTTACACCTGACTTAACAGCGCTTGGTAAAGTTATTGGCGGCGGCTTACCAATCGGTGCTTACGGTGGTAAGAAAGAAATTATGGAACAAGTTGCTCCGCTTGGACCTGCATACCAAGCTGGTACAATGGCAGGAAACCCTGCTTCTATGGCATCAGGTATCGCTTGTCTAGAAGTACTTCAACAAGAAGGGCTTTATGAGAAATTAGATGAACTTGGTGCAATGCTTGAAAAAGGAATTTTAGAGCAAGCAGCGAAACATAATATCGACATTACATTAAATCGTCTAAAAGGGGCTTTAACTGTATACTTCACAACTAATACAATTGAAGATTACGATGCCGCACAAGATACAGACGGTGAAATGTTCGGTAAATTCTTCAAGCTTATGCTTCAAGAAGGAGTTAACTTAGCACCTTCTAAATACGAGGCATGGTTCTTAACTACAGAACATACAAAAGAAGATATTGAATATACAATCGAAGCTGTAGGCAGAGCATTTGCTGCCCTAGCAGACAATAAATAATCCCTTCATTAAAAGGAAAAAAGAAAGCTCACCTTTCTTTTTTCCTTTTTTCTATTTCATAAATCACGTATTAATAGTATAATTATTCATAATTATCTGTTTTATATTCTTTTACAGCATTACTATCTCTGTGTACAAGGTGATTTGCACCTTAAATAGTAAGATTATTCTAACTTTTACAAGAGGGGGGATTGACGGATGCTCAATAAAAAAAATACATGGACACCGTCTTTATTTCGAGATTATAGAAATGCAGAACATGATGCGTGTGGAATCGTTTCCGTTATGGAGAAACGAAAAATTGCTACAAAAGAAAACATTGACCTTTGCATACAATCACTCGTCAAAATGAATCATAGAGCTGGTTTCATTAATGGCGAGGGCGATGGCATCGGCATTCACATTGATATACCAAAAACGCTTTGGAATGAAAAACTAAAAAGTAGCGGATATAATCCAACGATTGTGGATCATCCCCACTTTATCGTTGGACATTTTTTTCTAAATAAAAAAGAAAACATTACTGCCTTAAAAGATTATATTCGTACGCAATTAAACAACAAAAACTTTGCAATCATTTTCGAAAGTGATGATGTAACAAACTCAGATGCGCTCGGTCCACTTGGTAAACAAGAAGAACCTTTATTTTGGCAAGTTGCCCTCATCGCAGAAAACGAAATTACAAATATTGAGCAAACATTATTTTCTGTCACAATAAAAATAGAGGAAAACGAAGCAATTCATGTTGCTTCATTAAGTCATGATCATGTTGTATATAAAGTTCTAGGTGCTGGTGATACGCTTGTTGCCTACTATAATGATTTACAACATCCGCTTATCGCTTCAACTATGACATTAGGACATAACCGCTACTCTACTAATACATTATCTAATTTTTTTCGTGTACAACCATTTAGCATTCTCGGACATAATGGTGAAATTAACACAATTGCAAAATTACGCGATCAAGCTGAAATGATTGATGTACCACTTACTGCAGGAGGCAGTGACTCTCAAGATTTAAACCGCACCTTAGAAACCCTACTTGTTCAATACGGCTACAGCTTATTTGAAGCAATGGAAATTCTATTCCCACCAATTATTAATGAAATTAAACTTTATGAAACACCTTTACAAGATTTATATACGTATATACGTGAAGCATGGGGACATTTTGCACAAGGACCAGCTGGCATCATTTCCCGTTTTAAAGATGAAGCTGTTTTCAGCGTTGATTCCCTTGGATTACGCCCAGTATGGAAAGTAGAGACAGAGAGCTCTTATATTTTCTCTTCTGAACCTGGAGTTGTATCACCAACTAAATATGTAGCAGAACCAAAACCACTCGCTCCTGGAGAAAAAGTCGGATTAAAATGGAATGAACAAGATGAACTTGTTCTTTATGAATATGACAAATATCAAATCCAAGTATATAACCGTTTTAAAAAGCGAATTGATACTACCAATTACCATTTAAATTTATCTATCCCTGAAACGAAAAAAATCCAAGGGCTATGTGATTCTGTTCAAGTTGAAACGAAACAATACGTCGCTTTCGGATGGGACCGAGAACATATTCAACTTCTTGAACAGATGGCAACAAAAGGCGTTGAGCCAATACGCTCACTTGGGCATGACTCACCACTTGCCGCACTCGATACTGATAGACGAAATATCGCTGACTTTATTAAAGAAAGTGTAGCTGTTGTTACAAACCCTGCAATTGACCGTGACCGTGAAATTGAACACTTCTCTACACGTACTGTACTTGGAGAGCGTCCAAGTTTATTAAGCGGCGCAAAACGGCCATTTGTAGTTGAAATGCTTTCACCAATTATTTTAGAAGGCAGCGTGGCACAACCTATTGCAGAGGAATTACACACAATTACGTACGAACAACTCATAGAGCTATTTAAGACTCATAACTCTATCGCCACAATCTCTGCTACATTCAGCTCGTCAGAAACTCTGCAATGCGCATTAAGCCGCATTAGTTCTGAAGCGATAGCTGCTGTTAACAATGGCGCTTCCCTACTAGTATTAGATGACGCAAAAGCCCATCTAAATGAACGATTGTGGATTGATCCACATTTAGTTACTGCTAAAGTACATCAAGCATTAAGTGAAAATAAATTACGCCGCAATTGTTCTCTCGTTATACGTTCTGGTGCTCTTCGCTCCTTACATGACATTGTCACGCTATATGGATTAGGAGCAGATGGTATTAATCCATATTTATTATTCGCGACTGTAAATGATGGAACAAAAACACCAATTACGAATCTATATAATGCACTTAATAAAGGATTAGAAAAAGTCATTTCAACAATTGGAATTCATGAGTTACGTGGTTACGGACGTCTCTATTCATCTATTGGGTTACATGAAGAAATCGCAAATATATTACAGATTACAAATTTCTTCGGTTCAAATGATTTAGCCTTTTCACTTGAATCACTTGTTGAAGATGCAAAAATACGTGCAGAGGATTATAACAATCCTAAAATTAGAATGCGAAAATCATTTCATATATTCCCGCGAATTTGGAAAGCAATCGGCGATGTTGCAAAAGGAAATTCTTATGATGATTACCGTGACAAGTTAAGTGAACTAGAAGAGAATAATCCAATTGCAATCAGACACCTTGTTCAAACGAAACAAACAAAACAAACAAAACATGTCGTTCCAACTGAAGAAGTATCTATCGGCATCAAAAATCATAATTTACCATTTATTATTAGTTCTATGTCATTTGGTTCTCAAAACGAAATTGCCTTTCGCGCATATGCAGAAGCAGCCGATCAGCTAAATATGATTAGCTTGAACGGTGAAGGCGGCGAAATTAAAGATATGATTGGAAAATATCCACATACACGTGGACAACAAGTGGCATCTGGGCGATTTGGAGTAAATGCCGAACTACTAAACTCATCAAACTTAATTGAAATCAAAATCGGTCAAGGCGCAAAGCCTGGGGAAGGTGGGCATTTACCTGGTTCAAAAGTGACAGCCAAAATCGCTGAAGCACGTAATGCGACAATCGGCTCAGATTTAATTTCACCTTCTAATAACCATGATATTTATTCAATTGAAGATTTAGCTCAAATGATTACAGAAATTAAAACAGCTAATCAACTTGCCAAAGTAGCCGTGAAAGTCCCTGTTGTTCCTAATATCGGAACAATTGCTGTCGGTATCGCCAAAGCTGGCGCTGATTTTATTAACATTAGCGGATTCGATGGCGGAACAGGCGCTGCACGTATTCACGCATTGCAGCATGTAGGTCTCCCTGTAGAAATTGGTGTTAAAGCCGCTCACAACGCTTTATTAGAAGCAAGCATGAGACATAAAGTAGAGATTTGGGCAGATGGTGGTATTCGAAGTGTAAATGATGCCTTGAAAATCATGCTCCTCGGAGCAAACCGTATTGGATTTGGCACACTATCAATGATTGCAATCGGCTGTACTACTTGCCGTGGGTGCCATCTAGATACTTGCCATGTTGGAATTGCGACACAAATCGAGTCTGAAGCACAAGCAAAAGAACATGGGTTACGCCGCTTCGTCCCACGCGAATTAGAAAGCGCAGTTGCTGGCCTGCTAAATTTATTCACCTCTTTCGGTGTAGAACTAAAACGATTAACAGGACAGCTTGGTTATACAAATTTACAAGCAATTGTTGGGCGTTCTGATTTATTAGAGCAAGTTCGAGGCGAAAATTTATTAAACTTACGTAATTTACTACAAATAATAGAACATCCATCTGTTACAACAACAGAAGGCGTACCGGAAAAACAATTTAAGACAGTTCATTCCGCTGACTCAAAAGAATTGGTAGGCGTTGGTGTAGAGCAACGCGTTATGGGTGGTCTAGAATCATGTTATCGCGTTCGCAGTAAACTATATGAAGCTACTCAACTTGAACCACTTACATTAAAGTATACGAATGGTTCTATTCCCGGAAATGGGTTAGGTGCTTACAATAGTGAAAATTTATTTATACACGTAAATGGCGGCGCACAAGATGGCATTGGTAAAACTTCCTTTGGTGGTGGGATTTATATAACGAAATCAAAAGGAAAAGACGGAGTATATTATAACGGTTCTGTCGGAAAAGGATTTGGATATGGTGCACAAAAAGGGGCACTATACGTGCAAGGGAACGCTGATGCTCGCGCTGGCATTCGCCTTTCTGGGGCAGACATGATAATTGGAGGTAGAATAACAAAACCACTCCGTGAAAAAGAGCAAGGAAATATAGGTGCATACTCCAATATTAAAGGTTTTGCTTTTGAATATATGACAAATGGGCGAGCGCTTGTTTTAGGTGACCCTGGTCCATGGATTTGCGCTGGCATGACTGGCGGTGTTGTTTATTTGCGCCGTGATTCAAACTTAGGCTTAACAGAACAGGCCTTAAAAAGAAGAATCGCAAAAGGCGCAAATGTTACATTACAACCAATTAGTAAAAATGGTTTGAAAGATGTAACTGAATTATTGCTAGACTATATTCGTGTACTAAACGAGCACGAGCAATATGAGGAAGTTGCTTTGTTAACACCATTATTAGATGATATACAGAACAAGTTTTTTGAGATTATCCCGAAAAAAGAACAGGCAGATCCATCTATCTCAACAGAGTAAAATGAGTAATTTTCATTATTAAGAAAAAATTGACGAAGTACGCTTCTCATAGTAATCTATAGTAACAATTTGAGACCTGCTGAAATTCAGCAGGTTTTTTTACTAAAAACTGATGTTTAAAAGGAATTAGGAAAAATTATAAAGTGAAACTTTAATTAGCCTACACCAATCGGACGTTTACCGGCATCCAGCTTCTGAATTTTGAGGCGTGAATCTTACTACTCACAATTAGCGGGATAAAATGAACACTAATTTCTTTTAACGTCACTAAAATATCACTTGCTAACATATTGTAATGAATGTATAGTATCATGTTGTACATTCATTATGACAAGAGAAAGGATCTTATTAAGGGTATGAAACTTGGTGCTCGCATTTTAAAAACGGGTATTGCCATCACGTTAGCTTTATTTGCTTGTATTTTACTTCAATTACCGAGTCCGGTATTTGCGGGAATTTCAGCTATCTTTGCTGTCCAACCGTCTGTATACCGTTCTTATTTAACAGCACTTGAACAAATTCAAGCAAATGTAATTGGTGCGATATTTGCTATCGCATTTGCTACTGCTTTTGGACATAATCCTTTTATTATTGGATTAACATGTATATTAGTAATTGCTCTTACATTACAATTACGATTAGAAAACACAATATCAATTGCTTTAGTAACAGTTATCGCCATTATGGAGTATCAAGGCGAAGATTTCTTTAGTTTTGCCTTACTTCGATTTGCGACGATTATGATTGGTATTATTGCGGCTTCACTTGTAAATTTAGTATTTATGCCGCCAAAATATGAAACAAAACTTTATCATCGTATCGTTGATAATACAGAAGAAATTGTAAAATGGATTCGAATGAATAGCAGGCAGGCTTCTGATTTTACAACGCTAAAAACTGATATTGATCGTATGAAAGAAAAAATGATCAAACTAAACCATTACTATTTGCTGTATAAAGAAGAAAGAAGCTACACGAAAAAAGTAAAGTTCGCAAAAATTCGTAAGCTCGTTTTATTCAGACAAATGTTAGCGACAACAAGCCGTGCTTTAAGTACGTTAAAATCATTACACCGTACTGAAAATGAACTGCGCTATATGCCGGAAGAATTTCAGGAATCTATCCAAAACGAACTTGACTCATTAACGCATTATCATGAACAAGTTTTATTAAAATTTATTGGTAAAGCAAAAAAACAACAATCAGTTGAAATGCTTGATGAAGTTGAAACAGGTAAACAAGAATTAATTGATATCTTTATGGAATATCAAAATAAAGACGATGAAGAAGCATATAAAACATGGTTACATCTCTTCCCTCTTATTTCTTCCATCATTAACTATAGTGAAGAAGTAGAGCATTTAGATTTGCTTGTAGATAGCTTCTACACATACCATAAACCAGAAAAAGAACTCCAAATCGATGATAAAAAAGAAGACGAATAAAAAACAGCTCCTTTTATGCTAAAGGAGCTGTTTCTGTTATATGTTGAAGTTGATATAAATTGTAATAAAATCCTCTTTTTCGCATTAACTCTTCATGAGAACCAGTCTCTTTAATCTCACCGTCTTCAATGTAAATAATCGTATCAACATGCGTAATCGTCGCTAATCGATGTGCAATTATAATCGTTGTCCGGTCAGCAGCTAACGTCTGAAGCGCCTCTTGAATATACCTTTCATTTTCTAAATCTAATGCTGAAGTTGCTTCATCTAATATAAGTACCGAAGGATTCTTTAGAAACACTCGTGCAATTGCCACGCGTTGTCTTTGCCCGCCCGATAGCTTCACACCACGTTCTCCAACGACAGTATTATAACCATCTGGTAAGTCTATAATAAAATCATGAATTTGCGCAGCTTTAGCAGCTGCAATCACCTCTTTCTCTGTAGCCTTCGGATTTCCATATAAAATATTAGCTCCAATTGTATCGCTAAACAATAAATTATCTTGCAGTACAATTCCAATATGACTACGCAAATTTCTCATATTATACTTTCTTACATCTATGCCATCTACATAAACCGTGCCTTCAGAAACATCATAGAAACGCGGGATCAAACTAGCAAGAGATGACTTTCCTCCCCCACTCGCTCCTACAAGCGCTACTTTCTCTCCAGGTTGCATAGTTAATGACAAGTTGTGTAATATCTCTTTTTCATCTGCATTATAACGAAAAGAAACATTGTCAAATACAATTTCTCCATTTAATTTTTTCGTTTGTACCGCATTTGGTACATTAACAATATCGTATTTTTCATCTAACAGTTCAAACACACGGTCCATCGATGCAAAAGATTGTGTTAATGTTGTAGATGAATTAACAAGGCGGCGCAGCGGACTATATAAACTATCCATATATCCAACAAAAGCTACCATCGTTCCTAGCGTTAACTGCCCTTGAATTACTTCATATGCTGCAAAACCAATCACAAGTAACGGACCTAAATCGGTTAACGTGTTTACTGCCGAAAATGTTCTTGCCGTCCAACTTGTATGGGTTAATGCTTTCGTTAAAAATTCATTATTTCTTTTTTCAAACTGCTTCCCCTCATACTCTTCTAACGCAAAGCTACGTGTCACTTGCATTCCTTGAATACGTTCATGCAAATACCCTTGCATCGTCGCTAACGCTTGTGAACGCTCTTTCGTCAATTTCCGAAGACGTCCGAAAAAATATTTCACTGCAATTACATAAATAGGTAAAATCAATAACGCAACAAATGTTAATTTTATATTCATAGAAAACATAACAATGATAGCAATAGCAATTGTTGCAGTATCTAACCAGACGTTCATCAAACCAGTAATTACAAAATCTTTCGTTTGTTCTACATCATGGATGACACGCGAAATAATCTCCCCTGTTTTTGTATTGGAGTAATAACGTAAACTTAACTTTTGTAAGTGACCGAAAATATGCTTCCGCAAATCATACAGTATTGTATTTGCGATACGTTGGGCGAAATATTGACGATAATATTCAATCGGTGGTCTTAATACCGCAAAAATAAAGAAAGCAATTCCAATCGCTGTTATTAATTGAGATGTTTTATCTTGAAGTGAGCCAGCGCCTTGAATTACATCATCGATAATATACTTTAATAACCACGGCATAATAAGTGGGATACCGAACTTAACTAGTCCAATAATAATTGTAATAGCAATAAGCCATCGATATGGTTTAACAAATTGTAAATATCTTTTTATGCCTTGCACATAATCCCCCCTCTAATAGGACAAACCTGCCGGGAAGCCCCCTGCAGGTTTGTTTTAATTTCTGTACATTAAATATCGTTCATACCACATATCTACGAAATCTGGTGCAAATGGACCTTTTCTTTGATGAATCCACTGTGTTAAATGTGCTACATTTCGTTTTAAAATTGTATCAATAACAGGTGGATACTGCATAATTTCACTATGTTTTTCATACTCATCTTCATCTAGAAGCGTATATGTCATATCTGGATATACTTTAATATCTAAATCATAATCAATATACTTTAATGCTTCAGGATCATACGCAAAAGGTGAGCTTAAATTACAATAATAATATACGCCATCTTCCCTAAGCATCCCAATCACATTAAACCAATAGTTGGCATGAAAATAACAAATTGCTGGTTCACGAGTAATCCATGTTCGGCCATCCGATTCTGTAACTACTGTACGATCATTCGCTCCGATTACAAGACTCTGTGTCCCTTTTAAAATTGTTGTTTCTTCCCACATTCTATGAATGGAGCCATTATGTTTATAACTATGTATTTGTACTTTTTCTCCTTCTTTGGGAAATCCCATATATGCTCCCTTCTTTCAACTGCAAATGCCCTTTGAACGGCATTCACTTTTTTTCTATTATAACTTTTTTGTCGAAATTTTAAAACTAAAGGGATAAGACTCTATTTTTCAAACTGAATATGCAGGAGGTTTATCGTTGAATACTATGCCCCACCGCTTCTTAGGAGATAAAAGGATTGTACTGTATTATTTATAAGCGAGGACATGTAATAGAAAAAGCCCTTCTCTATTTCCATACAAAGAAGGACTTTTCACCTAAAGATAACAATATATCTTATCCTAAATTTGAAATCATTTTTTCAGTTGCAAAAGATTGAATTACACTATTCGTTTGTTCTTCAAATTTCTCATGTAACATCTTCAACGCTACTTCTGTTCTATATATTTCCTGGCGGATAAAATGCAGTTCTTTTTTATCGCACGTATCTTTTTCATTCATTTCAATTTGTTGATACTTCTCTAGATGTGCTTGTAACTTTAACAATTCATCCATCGTTTCTAATTGCTCCCCTACCAACTTATCAAAATCGTTCATTACTTACCCCCTTTTGGACTTATTCATCAGTTATTATTCCTAATTACATAATTCTAATTGTTAACTTCCTTCTCCTTTGACTACATTTGTTGACTTATTAGAAGTTATGTCGTTCGCTTTCTTTTCATTACAACGATCCACGCAAAAAGAAAACACTTCTCCCGAATTAGAGAAGTGTTTTTCTTTCATTACTGATTTGAGCTAGAAGATTGTGATTGTTTTGCAGCTGACTTAGCATTTTGTTTTTTCACAGAATGCACGTCTGTTTCAGTTGCAAATTCTGTACCATAACTAGCGTTTGCACTTTGTGCACCAGAAGCTTGTGCTTTCTTTGCTTCTGATTGTGCGTTTGCTTGTTTTACAGCTTGTACATCTGTTTCAGTTGAAAACTCTGTACCATAACTAGCATTTGTACTTTGAATGCTAGCACCAGAAGTTGCTTTGTTATAACCTTGTTGTTTTTTACTCATCTTTCTCACCTCCACAATCAATAATGTAACCAATTCACTTAGAAGCTATCCGTAATTTTCTTTTGAATAATTTCCGCATATATCTTTTGTTACTTATTCAAACTATAAGAAATGGAGGTGGAAATATGTATATAGGACGCGATATGACTGAACTAACGATGATTTCAAAAAATGAATGGAAAGAAGATGAATTAGCTTATTTTCATCACTCACTACAACAGGTTCTGCCTTATTTAAATGTAGAAGGGCAAAGTATTTACAAAGAAATTGTAGTAGAAATCGAATCAAGAGGCGGCTTACAAGAAGGTGAAGCTAGTTGGACTCATGGGACAAAAATTTCTTACGATTAAAAAAGTGTTCCCTAGATTGGGAACACTTTTTTATTTATTGCATTGTAATTTTCTCCACACAATTTTCATAAATAGTACGGTGTGATTTTGAGAAAGGTAATTGCTCAAATACCTCTTTCGATACAAATTTTAATGTATCTGTATCAACAATATTACCGGTTACTTTTCCGTAAAATACAAATATATCCCAAGTACGATGTGTAAACGTATGTTGTACATTCATTGCGTATTCATCAATAGAAACCTCGAGCTCAAATTTTTCTTTCATATAATCTATAAGCTGTTCCTTCTGATTTCGAATACCTTCTCCAAGTTCAGCATTAGGAAACTCCCACATGTTAGCTAACAAACCTGTACTTGGACGTTTATTAATAACGTAACGACCGTCTTCAGTTTGAAGTACGCCTGCAACAATAGGTACCATTTTAGGAGCTTTCGCTTTACTTTTTACTGGTAATTCTTTTTGAACACCTTCAGCATATCCTCTGCAATGCTCACGCACAGGACAAAGTAAGCACGATGGATTTTTAGGAATACAAATCAATGCACCTAATTCCATCAATCCTTGATTAAAATAAGATGGGTTTTCTACTGAAATAATTTCACGCACAATCTCTTCAAAAACTTTTCGAGTCTTTGGTTTTGCAATATCATCCCATACTGATAAAATACGAGATAATACACGCATAACATTTCCATCAACTGCCGGCTCTGGTATACCATATGCGATACTTAAAATAGCACCTTTTGTATATGGTCCTACTCCTTTTAACTTTTCAATTTTCTTTACATCACTTGGTACAACCCCGCCGTATACTTCTTTTACCTCTTTTACTGCCGCATGTAAATTACGTGCTCTAGAATAATATCCTAAACCTTCCCATGCTTTTAATACTTCTTCATCATCAGCGTTCGCTAACGCTTCAAGTGTAGGAAACTTCCCCATAAAATTTGCGTAATATGGTTTTACAGCTTCTACTCTTGTTTGCTGCAACATAATTTCAGAAACCCAAACGCGGTATGGATCTTTATTCTTTCTCCACGGTAAGTCGCGCTGTTCTTCTTCAAACCAACCAATTAAATCATTTTGAAACTGCTCTATATTAAAATTGTTTAGTATTTCAAGTGTCAAACTTGATCCCCCTCATTTTTTTGCATATAAGTACTATTATAAAGATTTTAGGAAAAAATTTAAGTAAGATGACATAGGAAATAGAAGGCAAAGGACTTGAGGTATCGAATAAAAAGAGTTACATTAATAAAAAACGGAGGTGGATTTCTATGGACACAGCCACTCACCTTGTTATGGGTATCACTTTAGGTAGCTTAGCAACATTAGATCCAGCCATAGCACAAAGTGATATTGGCCCCCAAGCTGTTATGCTTGCTACAATTGCTGGTTCCAACATTCCTGACATTGACACAGTTTTAAAATTGCGTAATAACGCTAAATATATAAGAAATCATCGTGGGATTACTCATTCTATTCCTGCGGTAATTCTTTGGTCATTCCTTATAAGTGGCATCTCTTTCGCCTTCTTTTCAGAAGCTCCATATCTTCATCTACTACTTTGGTCATTTATTGCCGTCTTTCTTCACGTCTTTGTAGATATTTTCAACGCCTATGGTACACAAGCATTACGACCTTTCACAAAAAAATGGGTCGCACTTGGCATAATTAATACATTCGATACCGTAATTTTCTTTATCCATATACTTGCAATTGCTTGCATGCTCGTCGGTTCTCATAAGGGATATACAGCTTTAGCGGCATATATATTAATGATTGTTTACTATATCGGACGGATTATGATGCACAGAAATATAAGAAGCGTTGTACACAAACGTTTCAAAAATGTCGAAAAGATTATCATTTCTCCTTCTTACCGATTTTATCATTACCATTTAGCAGTCGTTACGGCTGATTATTACTACGTTGCGAGATGGCACCGTGGTAACATCATGATATATGATAAGTTCGATCGGATACCGTTCCCAGACAATAATATTATGCGAGCAGCTAAACAAGATGAAAACATCTCAGCCTTCCTATCTTTCTCTCCTGTATATCGCTGGGATATTTTTGATCATGACCATTATTATGAAGTACGATTCATTGATTTACGATATCGAAGTAAAGATTATTATCCATTTGTTGCAATCGTTCAGCTCGACCACAATTTAAATATTATTAGTTCCTATACAGGATGGATCTTTAGTGAAGAAAAGCTTCGAAAAAAACTGGAATTACTTCCACATTAAAAAAAGCGACTTAAGTCGCTTTTTTTAATGTTTCAAATGATCTTCTTGATTAATTAAATGACTATACTTCGGATTATTTGTCCGCATTTCATGAAGGCGTACACCATGATTATTAATCCATGATCGTACCACTTGTTCCGTCATTTCATCGCCTTGATAACGACCTGATTTTGCATAAGTTGTTTGAAAATCTTCCCATAGTAACTCAACCCACGCACGAGCTTGTGCGTAAGAAAGCTTGTCATTCTTGTCTAATAATTCTTTCGTTAATGTTTCATAAATATCATTCATATTATAATCTCCTTTTACCTATTTATCCCTTCATTTCTAAAGGATAGTTTCTTCAATTTTGCACATTCTATAATTGATACTTCTTAAAGAGGTATCAACCGATAATGAGGAGGGCGTTCGCAATGGGTAAACAAGCCGAATTTTGGTCTGAGTCAAAAAACAACAGCAAAATCGACGGTCAACCGAAAGCGAAATCACGCTTCGCTTCGAAACGACCTAACGGCACAATTAACACGCACCCACAAGAACGTATGCGTGCTGCAAATCAGCAGGAAGAATAGTACAAATTAAATTAACTTCCTACACGAGGTGATAAAGATGAGCTACCGTGATCGCTTAGATAGTCGTTCTGAATTATTTAACCATACGTGGACTCGTCCAAAACATGCGAAAGCACAAGTTAACGGACAGACGCAACAAACCCAGTCTCTCATTATATTGGCAAATGAATGTAAAAAACGCCAATTTTAGAATCTCCTATCTCCTTTAACGCCTACCAAAGATGAAAACCAGAGAGATATATGCTCTCTGGTTTTTATTTTTCTTGCAATAAGGAAATTGGTATGCCAATCTCTTCATTATCATTTTGCTTATATCCCCAAGCAAATACCCCATTGAAATACGTAATTTTAAATAATACACCAGGTTCTTCTACTAATTCATATGTTTCACCAATACGGAATTTGTTTACATCCGTCATATAAGCACGAGCCATTGCCATTTTTCTCATTAATACATCAAATTCATTGACAATCCCAAGCTGCTCAGCTTTTACTGCTTGCTCCTTCAAAGCGCCAATTTCTTCCCTTAGCTCATGCGGTGTCATTTCACTGTAGCGTTTTGGCATATTCATCTTATTCTCCTCATTCCTCTTCGCGTTTCATTTGCAAAAATATCTCGATTTCATCAATAGAGAATCCTTTTCGATATAACGCTTGTTTCATCTTGTTTTCAAATGTCCATCCATCATGCTTCTTATATTTCTCATAATATTTATTCCCATGATAGTGTAACGCTTCTTGTTGCTTTTCGTCATCTTTTTCGTCTTTCAATTCTTCCAAACAAATTTGAATTACTTCTCTAGAATATCCTTTTCGAACAAGCATCTCATCTAACTTTAGTTTCATTTGTAAAAAAGAATGTTTTTGATAAGATTTTTTCTTCTTCTCTATGAGAAACAAGGCATTCTCAATTTGCTTTTCCTTCGGATATTCTTGTAAACTATGTGTAATAATTAAATCCTGAACACCTTTATTTAATAACTCTCTTTTAATAACAGTTGGACCTTTTCGATTCACATTACTTTGCGTTCGCGTATATAAAACAGCATACTCTTTATCATTAATATATCGGTCATGTAATAATTTCGAAACGACTTCAGAGATGATGGCCTGTCCTACTTCTTTTTTTCGTAAAAAATCTTCTATTTCTTGTTTTGTTCTCATTTGATAGGATAAATAGGAGATTGCTTGTAAATATGCTTTTTGTACTTCTTCATTGTACAAAATATTTCCTAACTCGATTTCATCAATTTCTAAGCCTTTTTGTAATCCATGTTTTATTAAGATTACTTGATCCACACTAAATCCGTACTCTTCGCCTTGACCTTTATCAATATAAATATTAAATCGTTCTTTCGATCGTTTTTGTACTTCTATTTTTGTAATGACAGCCATACTCTCACCTCTCTATTATTTTAACATAGTCGAGGAACATTTTTTCTTTTCAAGAATATATATAATGAGGAGGAAATACTTGTGAAAATCGCAATTTCTGGTGGTACAGGCTTTATCGGTAAATCCCTTTCTACTTTTTTTATTCAAAAAGGATATACTGTTTACATTCTCACACGAAAAAAAACTACTGAAACTTCCGATCCTAACCTTCAGTATGTTCAATGGACACCAGATTTACAAACCTTCCCCCTCTCTTCTATTGATATAGTTATTAATCTAGCCGGAGAGTCTATTAATAGTAGATGGACAAAGCAACAAAAGAAAGTCATTTTAAACAGTAGAATTCAAACAACAAAAGGAATCATTAAACAATTGCAGACACTCCATACAAAACCACACACATTTATTAACGCAAGTGCTATTGGATACTATGGAACGTCTGAAATAGAGTCTTTTACAGAACAGCATGAGACTCCTGGAAATGACTTTTTAGCAAATACAGTATATTCATGGGAACAAGAAGCATCTAAAGCACGTTCTCTCGGAATACGAACAATCTACGCAAGATTTGGAGTTGTATTAGGTGCAAATGGAGGAGCTCTTCCCAAAATGCTACTTCCCTATCAATTCTATATCGGCGGCACCATTGGTTCTGGGAAGCAATGGTTATCATGGATTCATATAGACGATGTCGTTCGTATGATGGATTTCATCATACACAAAAAAGAAATTGATGGTCCTCTTAATATGACAGCACCAACACCCATAAGAATGAAGGAATTTGGAGAAAACATTGCAACTATAATGAAAAAACCTCATTGGTTGCCTGTACCTTCATTTATCATTCAAACTTTACTGGGTGAAATGAGCATACTTGTACTAGAAGGGCAACGTGTATTACCCATTAAGGCAATTGAACATGGATACCAATACACATTTCCGGCAATAGACCATGCATTACAAAATATACTTTCGCATACAATGTAGTACTTCTAAAACACAATTTTACATGGGCTCTTTCAAAACTTTCATTTTCTAGGATCCTAAGCATTACCATACAAATAACCTTTCAGTTACTTTCCCTTAACTTCCATTAGCATTATAAAGTAACAGAAATGAGGTACCTATGAAAATATTGCTCAAACAAGCCATTGTATACCCTATTACATCTCAAAAGTTTCAAGGAGATGTACTCGTTACAGGAGAGCGAATTACCGAGGTCAAACCTTTTATTCAACCTACTCAAGATATGACCGTTATAGATGCACGAGCACTCCATCTCTTACCTGGCTTTATTGATGTCCATACTCACCTTGGTCTCTATGATGAAGGTACTGGTTGGGCTGGAAATGATGCCAATGAAACATCTGAAGTTTCAACACCACATATTCGTTCTTTAGATGGAATCCATCCTTTCGATATTGCCTTTCAAGACGCTGTACAAAACGGAATTACAACCGTTCACGTTATGCCTGGCAGTCAAAATATTATCGGGGGTACTACTTGTGTAATAAAAACAGCTGGAACTTGTATTGATCATATGATTATTCAAGAACCTGCTGGTTTAAAGATTGCCTTTGGAGAAAATCCTAAAAAAGTCCATAGTAATGGAACAAAAGAATCCATTACACGTATGGGGATTATGGGGTTACTTCGGGAATCATTCTATGAAGCACAACACTACGGGCACGAAGCTGATTTTAGAATGCTTCCTATTTTAAAAGCATTACGTCGTGAAATACCCGTACGTATCCACGCTCACCGAGCAGATGATATTAGTTCTGCGCTACGCTTTGCAACGGAATTCAACCTCGATCTACGTATTGAACATTGTACAGAAGGACACTTTCTTGTTGAAGAGCTTTCGAAACACAATTTGAAGGTTTCAGTTGGTCCCACTCTGACACGTCGTTCTAAAATCGAACTAAAAAACAAGACATGGGATACTTACCATATATTATCTAAAAATGGTGTGGAAGTTTCTATAACAACAGATCATCCTTATACACCCATTCAATATTTAAATATTTGTGCCGCTGTTGCAGTAAGAGAAGGGTTAGACGAGAAAACAGCACTAGAAGGAATCACCATATTCCCAGCGCGAAATTTGCGTTTAGAGGATAGAATTGGAAGCATTGAGGTTGGAAAAGACGCCGATCTCGTGTTATGGACTCATCATCCTTTCCATTATTTAGCCAAGCCTGTACTAACTATGATTGATGGAAAAATAATTTACAAAAAAAATAAAAAAAACTAGTTTATTTTTTTGACTAGATAAAGTATTATACGATTATAAACTGAATGAAACCATAATCAATTTGTGTCGTGATTATCATTTTCAAATTGATGAATGGGGAAGGCAAATGGTGCGCCACCAGCGTTAGAAACTGGTTCTAGTGGGTTCGATTCCCACCCCGAAATTTTTTAAAGATTGATATAAAAATTTCGAGGGTGGGGTGTTTTTTCGTCATGCTACCCTCGTGTGAGGAGGAGTTAGTATGTTGAAAAAACGCGACTTACACGACAGCCACGTTCTATACGAGTTAATGGTGGATCCAGCTGTCTTCCCTTTTGTGCGTCAAAAGGCTTATTCTTATGAAGAATATTTATTCTTAACAAAACAAACGATTGAAGCTGAAGAACGTGGTGAATTAATTTCACGCACAATTTTAGATGAATGGGGTAACCCTATCGGAACAATTACTTTATTTGATGTGCAAGAAAAAGCTGGATTTCTCGGGACATGGCTTGGCAAACCATATCATGGAAAAGGCTATAACAAATTAGCAAAAGATTCATTTTTTAGTGAACTTTTCTATGAATTAGATATTGAAACAATTTTCATGCGTATTCGTAAAATAAATATTCGTTCTATTAAAGCTGCAGAAAAACTGCAATATGTGAATCTAGCAAACGAAACAAGAAAAGCCGTATATGATGAAATTAACGCAAACGAAGAAGTGTATAACTTATATGAAATTCCAAAAGATCAATACACACTTGCTACAATGCGAGATACAACCTTCCAAGATGCTCATCAATTAAAAGAAGCGTAATCTAAATTTTCTGAAATGATAATCAATCGTTAACATTTTCCATATGCGTATATCCCCTCATGTCTTTGGAAACGATAAATAGTAACTTTAAGACACGAGGTGATTTGTAATGGATAAAAAGAAACGTGATAAAGCAAAAAACACATTATCTAGTACACAAGAAGTTCTCTATCAACGCGAATTTCAAAAAGCAGATCGTGCAGCAGGATATCGCTCGAAAAGCATTTAAAGTGAAAATGAATAATTAGAAGTTTCCCCCCTAATTATTCATTTTCATTACATAATTTTCTCGACTGATAGAAGTAAGCAAAAAAGCCCCTTATACATAAGGGACTTTTTTTGCTGTGGACAACTTTATCCACAAAACCAACAGAATTGTTAGTAATTTTCAAAAACATTTAATATTTTTCTATATTAAAGCATATATCAGCTGTTTTAATTGTGGATATTTTTCTAAAAATTGTGGACAATGTGGATATAGTTGTTAATATTCCGACTTTACTGTTTAATGAAAGCGTAATCCTTTTGTGGATAACTGGCTGAATTTTCTTTGAAAATAATAAAGAACCCTCTTTACATATACAAAGAGGGTTTCATATTAAGTAAAAGATTGTGCAAGAGCAGGTGATTTAATAGGTATATGACGCGGTTCTGCATGATTTTCTGCCAAAATTGCATCTACAATATGACCAGCTGGCTCTGGAAGATAGATGCTTTTCATTGCTTCTTTCATTTGAAGAAGCTTCACATCATCTTGTAATAATGCCTCTGTTTTTGCAAAAACCTCACTATCATCGCGAATGACAACTGCTGCTCCCTTTCTTTCAAAGTACATCGCATTTTCATTTTCTTGTCCTGGAACAGGCTTATATAAAATGACAGGTACTTGCAACGCTGCTGCTTCACTTAATGTTATTCCGCCTGGCTTCGTAATCATACAAGAAGTAACACGGAATAATTCATCAATATTTTCAACATACCCAAACACTTTTAATGCATCGGAATTTTGCTTCTGTAAACTTAATAAATCCTGTTTTAAAGCTTCATTTTTCCCACAAACGACAACTATTTGTAAATTAGGCACTGACATAAATGATTGGCATAGTTCTTTTACATTTCCTAATACCCCATGAGCACCTGCTACAATTAGTAAAATCTTTTTATTCTTACATAACTGATATTTAGTATATATGATTTCCGGATTTACCTTTAACTCAAAACTACTCCGAATTGGAATTCCTGTTTCAACAATTTGTTCCGCAGGTACACCGATATCAACCATCAATTCTTTCACATGATCCGTTGCAACAAAATAACGATCTACTTCTCGATGAATCCATATTTTGTGCACGCAAAAATCCGTTAATACGTTATAGACAGGAATTGAAATACCTGTTTGTTTCTTCAATTCTGGTACAGCGATAATTGGAAATGTATTAATTACAATATCTGGTTTCTCCACCTGTAATAGTGTTTTCAAACGTTTTCTTCCAAAGTTCGCATACCAAGATGCTATTTTCTTATCATAAATTTTTTCTACCCCGTAATAAAACAAACGATATAATTCTTTTCCTATTGTATAACTTTTTAAATATAGATATTTTGTAATGTCAGTTATAAATGGATGTGATTCTCCAAACAAGTCGCATACAATAACATCTTCAATTCCTTTTTGGCGAAATGTTTGTTCTAATGTTTTTGCTACTTGCACATGACCATTACCGTAATGTGCAGTTAATATTAAAACCTTGGGGTTTTTTATCAAACAAATCCACTCCTAGCTTTTTGTTTCTCCATATTGCATATACGACAATAGGAAAAACATTTTCCTTAAAAATTACATAAACAGATTCTAATAATTCCCTTTCAGCTATGTACCTGTCGTGGATATGCAAAGCATATAAGATTGACCCCTTAATCCTATCTGTGCTCATATCTTTACATTATACTTTCCTATAAGAGCTTTCGCAATAACTTACAAATGTTCTCTATTCCATGATACTCACTCTTTTACTTCTTAATTCTTTTTACTATTTTGATTTCCCTTTACAATTATGTAAATTTCTCCATTTATTCCGTACAAAATTATGGATATTCTACTTTCAGTATACTCTTTTATCAATATATACTCTAGATTTTATTGTAAAGAAAGCAAAAAGCCTAATCCAATATTTGGATTAGACCGCTTGTAAAATATATTTAGCATGTTCTACATTTTTCTCAGTAGGTGGTTCTACATTTGCGAGTGGATACTTGTGTCCAAGCGCCTCCCATTTATATACACCAAGCTTATGATATGGTAACACTTCAACTTTTTGAACATTAGACAGACTTTGAATAAAGCTAGATAGTTTTTGTAGATCCTCTTCATTATCCGTAACACCAGGAACTAATACGTGTCGTACCCAAATTGGTTTATTCTTATCCGATAAATAACGAGCAAATTGTAAAATATGTTCATTTGGTTTCCCTGTTAATTTACGATGCTTTTTGGAATCGATATGTTTCAGATCCAATAAAACTAAATCTGTATAATCCATTAAAATATCTAGCTTATTTTGGAATTCTGGTTCCTCAGAATAACAACCACCAGAAGAGTCGATTGTGGTATGGATACCAGCCGCTTTACACTTTTTAAACAACTCAATTAAAAAGTCTAGCTGTAATAATGGCTCTCCACCGCTAACTGTTATACCGCCTCCAGAAGCTTCAATAAATGGAAGGTAACATGTCACATCCTGCATCACTTCTTCAACTGTTATTTCTTTACCTTTACCGATTTCCCACGTATCAGCATTATGACAATATTGACAACGTAATAAACACCCTTGTGTAAATATGACATAACGAATCCCTGGGCCATCAACAGTACCACAAGACTCTACAGAATGTATTCTTCCTTTTACCATGTTACTTCCTCCTTTATTGAAACAGCCTCCCTTCGCTATATATTAAGAGCGAAGGGACACTTTTTTCATTTACATGCTTTCATGCATTGTACGGTTAATTACATCAATTTGTTGTTCACGAGTTAATTTAATAAAGTTTACAGCATAACCAGATACACGAATTGTTAATTGTGGATACTTCTCAGGATGTTCCATTGCATCCATTAATGTTTTACGGTTAAATACGTTAATATTTAAGTGGTGCCCTTCTTTTACTGCATAGCCATCAAGCATTGATACTAAGTTACGTACTTGTACATCATCTTCTTTACCAAGTGCTTTCGGAATAATAGAGAATGTATTAGAAATACCATCTTGTGCATCTTCATATGGTAATTTAGCCACAGATAATAATGAAGCTAATGCACCTTTTGTATCACGTCCATGCATTGGGTTCGCACCTGGTGCAAATGGTTCTCCAGTACGGCGGCCATCTGGAGTATTACCAGTTTTCTTACCGTATACAACGTTAGATGTGATTGTTAAGATTGACATTGTATGAACAGAATTTCTGTATGTTTTATGTTTACGAAGTTTATTCATAAATGTTTTTACAAGATTTACAGCAATCTCATCTACACGATCATCATTGTTACCGTATTTAGGGAAATCTCCTTCAATCTCGAAGTCAACTGCAATACCATTTTCATCACGAATTGGTTTTACTTTTGCGTATTTAATTGCACTTAATGAATCTGCTACTACAGATAGACCAGCGATACCTGTTGCCATTGTACGAAGAACGTTTGTATCATGAAGTGCCATTTCAATACGTTCATAGCTATATTTATCATGCATGTAATGGATAACATTTAATGTGTTTAAATATAGACCCGCTAACCATTCCATTGTCATATCAAACTTATGCATAACTTCTTCATAATTTAATACTTCAGAAGTAATTGGTGCGTACTCAGGACCAACTTGTGCTTTTGACTTTTCATCTTTACCACCGTTAATCGCATATAATAATGCTTTCGCTAAGTTTGCACGAGCTCCGAAGAACTGCATTTGTTTACCGATTCTCATTGCAGATACGCAACATGCAATACCGTAATCATCGCCGTATTCAGGACGCATAATGTCATCATTTTCATATTGAATTGCTGATGTTTTAATAGACATTTTCGCACAGTAGTTTTTAAAGTTCTCTGGTAATTGTTTAGACCAAAGAACAGTTAAGTTTGGTTCTGGAGCTGGTCCTAAATTATCTAATGTATGCAAGAAACGGAATGAGTTCTTTGTTACTAATGGACGACCATCTAATGCCATACCACCGATAGATTCAGTTACCCAAGTTGGGTCACCAGAGAATAATTCATTATAATCAGGTGTTCTTGCGAATTTCACAAGACGTAATTTCATAATGAAGTGATCTACAATTTCTTGTACTTCTTCTTCTGTTAAAGTACCATTTGCTAAATCTCTTTCAATGTAAATATCTAAGAATGTAGAAGTACGTCCAAGACTCATTGCAGCCCCGTTTTGCTCTTTAATCGCTGCAAGGTATGCGAAGTATAACCATTGGAATGCTTCTTGTGCATTTGTTGCTGGCTTAGAAATATCGAAGCCATGAGAAGCAGCCATTTCTTTTAACTCTTGAAGTGCACGCATTTGCTCAGATAACTCTTCGCGTAAACGCATCGTATCTTCGCTCATTACACCACCAGTTAAATTCAAATCAGCTTTTTTCGCTTCAATTAAATGATCAATACCATATAACGCTACTCGGCGATAGTCACCGATAATACGTCCACGTCCGTATGCATCTGGAAGACCAGTAATAACACCTGATTTACGTGCATTTCTCATTTCTGGTGTGTATGCATCAAATACACCTTGGTTATGAGTTTTTCTCCACTCTCTAAAAATACGACTAAGTTCTTTATCCATTTCGTATCCATAAGATTCACAAGCTTGTTCTGCCATACGAATACCACCATATGGTTGTAAAGAACGTTTAAATGGTTTATCAGTTTGGAAACCGACTACTTTTTCAATATCTTTATTTAAGTATCCTGGGTCATGTGATGTAATAGAAGAAACAATTTTTGTATCCATATCAAGAACGCCACCGTTTTCACGTTCTTTCGTTGTTAAATCCATTACTTGATCCCAAAGTTGTTTCGTTGCTTCAGTTGCTTCTGCTAAGAAAGATTCGTCCCCTTCGAAAACGTTTACATTATTTAAAATGAAATCGCGAACATCAATCTCTGCTTTCCATTTTTCACCTTTAAAGTTTTCCCATGCGTTTTTAACATTTTCTAATACTTGAGTCATCCTAATCTCCTCCATTTTTGATTAGTACAGGACTAAGATTTTTTATATAACAGCTTACACACTTAGAATACTACTTTTTTACGAAAGTGAACGAAATAGTTGTGACATGTTTGTGAAATATTGAGCAAACTACTATATATATAGTGTTAACTTCATTTAAAAGTCTTTAAAATTAACCCTTTCCTTAATTGTATTTTTTTGGTATCCTTATATACGAGTCCTATTTTGTAATATAAGAACAATACCCATTGTAGAGCTGTAATACTCTTATCTCCTAATCTGTTATAGTTTTTATAACAGAACAAAAAAGTGTACACATGTTGTACACTTTTTTTGTTACTTCTATAAAACATCTCTTTTTCTATTGCCATCATAGAATCCGCCACGATTGTCTGTTAATGCAATTATTTGATCTAGTCCTTCTATATGATCACCTATAATTCGAAGTACAGCTGGTGGATGACCTATTTTAGCAAAATGTTCACTGGGACGAATACGGTTCATCTTATCGACCTCAACACGACTTACACATGCAACTTCAAATCCTGAAAGAATAGCTTTCACTTGGGCTACACACGGCGCCAGTAAAGATCTATACCCAATTTCTTTCAAACACTTACGGCTAAACGCATTCGGTACAGCGATAAGAGAGCCTACGCCTAGATCTTTTCTATCACAAGCTAAATTTAATGCATATTTAAATGCAGTTACAAGATGAAGCGGTACTCTTAAATCTAAATAATGATTTAGATCATTTAATGCAACATCTGTTCCATCTGCAATAGCTTTCGCAAAAGGATACAGCTCACTCGCTGGAATAACAAAATCGCCATCTATAAATAACACAATTTCTCCTTTTGCAAAATACGTTCCAAGTGAGCGCCCCACATCATTTCCGAGTGCTTCTTTATATACAATTGTCGTTGCCCCTTTGTCTTTTGCAATTTTTTTCGTTTTATCTGACGAACCATTTACGACAACGATAATTTCGAAGGGTTCAATTTTGCGAAGCTCTTCTATAACGTTTCCAATTGTTTTCTCTTCATCTTGTACGGGAATAACAACCGATAGTTGCTTTCCTTTATACAAATCAGATGTAACACCCCACCCTTGATAAAACTCTTCAAAACTTAAAGTATGATAGACACTATCCCTTTTCCTATTTCCATCATAATATCCTCCGCGCTCATCACTGCTTAATATCCGTTCTGCTACTGCTTCTATATGATCACCTATCATTCTTTTTTCAGATTGGGAAAGATTTGGCCCATATGCAGCATGCTGGAATGGACGAAATTTATTCGGCGTAATAACGTCAATGGCACAATGACGACTAATTCTCCATTTACTTTGAACTAGGTGTAAATGAGCCACAATAGGATTAACAAAACATTCATATCCGATGCTTTGAACGACTTCTTTCGTCAGCGCATGAGGTACATCTAATAAAGAATTCATTTTTAATTCTTCACGCTCTAACATTGCATTTAATATTTGGCGCCATACTGTAATAGAAGTGGTTTTTTGCCTTTTTAAAAATAATGCATCCAAATTATTTAAAACTACATCTGCCTGATCGTATAAAATCGGATTAAGGAATAATTTTAATTTTGAAGTTGGAATAGCAAAATCACCATCTATAAATAGTAATACATCAC
This sequence comes from Bacillus cereus group sp. MYBK220-1, assembly GCF_051916445.1. Taxonomy (NCBI): domain Bacteria; kingdom Bacillati; phylum Bacillota; class Bacilli; order Caryophanales; family Bacillaceae; genus Bacillus; species Bacillus cereus group sp. MYBK220-1. The sequence goes on from NZ_JBQAGQ010000008.1 coordinate 31,145, forward strand.
CTATCGCATGTTTTGCGCCGACTGCACGTCCAACATCGTTCCCTAGTAGCTCTGTATGCTTGATTACTTTACACCCTAAACGATCTGCAACATCTTCTGTTCCATCATTACAACCGTTTGCTACTACAATGATTTCTACTGGATTTAATGGTCTTACCGATTGAATAACGTCTGAAATCGTATCGACCTCATTACATGCAGGAATAATAACAGATAATGACTTAGCCATTGTTTTGTTCACGAAACCACTTAATTGTTTCCTTCAATCCGTTTTCCCACGTTACTTTCGCCTGAAATTGAACAAGCTCTTTTAATTTTGTTACATCTGGTCTTCTATTTGGAATTTCTTCAAAACCATGAGGATATACTTCTTCAAAAGGCACTTGTACAATCTTCGAAGAAGAATTCGTTAATTTTTTAATTACTTCTGCTACTTCTTTTATACTCTGTTCATTCTCAGAACCTATATTAATAATCTCACCATTTACCTTCTCATCCATTGCCCGAATTGTTGCTTCTACCGCATCACTCACATACGTAAAACAACGTGTCTGCTTTCCATCTCCATATACGAGAATGTCTTCTCCTTGCAGTGCCGCACGGATAAATCGCGGAATTACTCCTGCATACGGACCATCTTTCGCTCTTGGACCATAAATATTAAAATATCGAACAATCGTTACCGGTAAGCCTTCTAATGCGTATCCTAAACATAATGTTTCTTCTAACGTTTTACAAACCGCATAACTCCAACGAATTTTAGAAGTTGCCCCGTACAATCGATCTCCCTCTTCAGAGAAAGGCGGCTTGGCCTTACCATATACTTCTGAAGTAGAAGCAAAAACTACTTTCTTCTTTCCTTTTAGCGCTGCTTGTAAAATATTTCTCGTCCCATCAAAATTCGTTTCTATGAGCTCTATACTTTTTTCCATTGTTGTTTTCACACCTAAAATTGCTGCTAAATGAAACACGACATCATGCTGATCTACTAATTCATAAATAGAATTTTTATCTAAAACACTTATTGGAATAACACGGATTTCTTTCATTAACTCTTTATGGTACTTATTTTTACCTTTATAAAAGTTATCCACAACAGTGACCTCATAACCTCTTCTCATCAACTCTTCAGCTAAATGTGACCCGATAAATCCGGCTCCACCTGTAATTAAACATTTCTTACTCATTTACTCACCTTCTTTACAATCCCGCGTGTATCTATTACTCGGTCTATTCCTTTAAAAAGCTTCCAATCAATATTAGAATGATCCGTTAAAATTAAAATACAATCCGCTTTTTTAACTTTTTCTTCATCTAAAGAAACAGATTGGTACACCTTATCTCCAATTTCCGCGGAAGAAATATAAGGATCATGATATTCTATCTCGTATCCTTGATTTCTTAATAATTGAATAATCGGTAACGCTGGTGATTCTCTCAAATCATTTACATCTTTTTTATACGCAATCCCTACAATTAACACCGTTGCAGGTAATTGCACCACACTTTTTACTTTCCGGACCATTTTCTCTGGCATTTCTTCATTAATTATATGTGCAGCCTCAATTAATTGACTAATTGCTCCATTCTTTTTTATTCTCCATTGAAAATATAAAGGGTCTACGGGAATACAGTGTCCCCCTATCCCTGGCCCTGGCCAATACGGAGTAAACCCAAATGGTTTTGTAGATGCCGCTTCAATGGCCTCATAAAAATCAATGCCTAAACTTTCACATAGTGTGTTTAGTTCATTTACTAAAGAAATGTTAACTAAGCGCTGAATATTTTCAAATAGCTTGCACATCTCTGCTACTTTCGGAGAGCTAACAGGTACAACTTCGTCAAAAATGGTACTATATAAATCCTGTACCTTTTGTTTACACTTTTCTGTTTGTCCACTAATAACTTTTGGAATAGCTTGAACTGAATATTGACTATTTGCTGGATCAATTCTCTCAGGGGAATATCCGATATAGAAATCTTCCCCTACCTTTTTACCATTTTGAGAAATAATAGGTAGGATGACTTCTTCAAGTGTGCCTGGATATGTGGAGCTTTCAAAAATGAAGGTTTGTCCTTTTTGAAGGTTTTGTTGTATATAATGCGAAGCTGAAATGAGGGCACTTAAGTCTGGTTCTCTTTGTTCATTAATTGGAGTCGGGACAGTGACAATAACATAATCACTATTTTGAAAATCAGCAATGCCTTGATCCGGTGTATTTACTGTTAATTTTTTTTTCGTCAATAAACTTTGTAACTCTTTAGAAGAAACATCCGGAATATAACTTTCTCCTTTTATAATTGAGTCTATTTTTCTAATATCTTTATCTAATCCAAGTACTGTATGCCCTCTTTCTGCAAAATGTACCGCTAAAGGAAGGCCAACATACCCTAGCCCAATAATAGCTACTTTACTACTATTCATTTGTATTCTCTTCTTCCCTTCTCAATTGTTGAATTACATCTCTATCTCTATCTCCATCTGTAAAACCACCACGTTCGTCCGTACATTGTAATAAATACGCAACCGCTTCAAGTTGATCACCGAAAATACGATCAAACGCTGAAATACGCCCATTTACAAATTCGTGTTGCTCTGGACGTACTCGATTTGTTTTTATAACATCTACTAACTCTACTGTTGTAATAGAGAATCCTTCTAAAATAGCTTTCACTTGTGCTAATGGCGGAATGATAAGGGAATCATATCCTATTTTCTCTATTACCTTCTTATGAATGGCATGTGGTACAGCAGTTAGTGAGTTATTCCATAAATCTGGTCGTTTCGCTATCAAATTCACAAAGTATTTTCCCATACTAATTGGATCTGCTGGATGAAACATATCTAATAAGCATTGTAAATCATTTAACACCACGTCATTTCCATCTTCAACAGCATGTAAAAATAGAGTGAGTTTTTTTGCTGGAATAACAAGATCACTATCAACGAATAAACAAATATCTGCCGTAGCATGCATGGCACCTATTGCTCGTGCTACATTATGTCCAAGCGCCTTCGTAAATTCAACAACAATAACATTCTCTAGCTTTGCCTGTTTAACAGTCTCAACATCTGCTCCATTCGCGACAACTATAATTTCATCTACACCTGCTTCTTTCACTTCTTTTATAACAGACCTTATGGTCATTTTCTCTTCTGATACTGGGATAATGGCACTATATTTCGCTTTATTCTTTTGTAATAAAACTGGTTTATACTTTCCTACAAACTCTCTATCTCTATTGTCCTCTGAAAAACCACCGCGTTTACCATATGTTTCGATTACGTATTGTAAAGCTCGCAAATGATCACCCATAATACGACTAGTCGCTTTCGGATAAGGAGAGCCAGGTGATGTACCAGTATGCACAGGACGAACTTTATTTGTGTAGATGACATCAACTGAAGCCATATCAGAAATATCTACTCCTCTAGACATCGCCATCGCTTGAAATAATGCTGGATCTGCTAAATTCCACCACCCCAGTTTTTCAATCACTTTACGACTTATCGCATGTGGTATTGCAATTAAAGATCCTACAACAAACTCTTTCTTGTTCAAATAACGATTTAACATATATTTTCCAACCGTCGTATAATGCGGTCTCATCTTCAAGTAAACGGACCATGTTAAATTATTTAAAACAATCTCATGTCCTTGTCGTATTCCTTTAATAAAATTGTATAATTCTTCACTTTTCATGACGATATCACCATCTAAAAACAAAACAATCTCGCCTTTTGCTTCTCTAGCACCAATTGCCCGTCCCACATCATTACCAAGAGAATATCTATAATAAATCACACGGCAATTATGCTGTAATGCTATTTCCTTCGTCCCATCTGTCGATCCATTATCTACTATGATAACTTCATATGGTTCGAGCTTTCTTACCTCTACTAAAACTTTTGATAAAGTACTTGCTTCATTATGCACTGGAATAACAACTGACACTCTCATACTTGTATCACTCTTACCCTTCCAAGCGAACATAAGCAATAATAGGAATACGCACAACTACATCTTCTGGTGGTCCATAAGAAGGAGAAGTACGAACAATTACTGCCCCATCCGTCACAGATAAAAGAACGCCTACAATGATTTCTACGGCTGTCACAACTTGCACTAGTTCTCCAACATGGTTACGTAATTCATCAGTAAATAACATATATAACTCTCCTTTCTTACGCTTCTTTAATTGATATAATACTTGTAAATGGTAATAAAACTTCAGTTCCTATTCCTTCTTGCAATGTTAAGAAGTCATCACCAACTGCTACAATAACACCTGTTAATTGTCCAACTGTCACCGTAATTTCTACGTTTTTACCTAAATACTGCTTTGCAATTTCTTTAAAAGGTGATGTATTGCATTCTTTTAAAATGTTACAAATAATAGATTGAAATCTACTTGATTCAATAACTTCTTCCGTAGCTTGCTTAGAGTTTCTTTGAATAAATCTCGCGAAGTTTTGTGAAAATAAAAGTCTTTCCACAGCAGGCAATAACTTATTATCTAAAAAATAATCTAATTGTCTATTAAACAATCTTGATAATTTATGCCAATATTTTCTGAACAGACACATACACTTCTCCTCCTATTATTTTTAGATTATAAAATTTTACATCCATACATCTTAATGTATACAAAATGGATATTTTTGTGATAGGTAAGACATACATTTTCTAAAAGAAATATTTGTTTCAGAGCATAAAAAAAACTATCCAACAGGATAGTTTCTTACACTTCAATATTCCGCAATATCGAATAAATGTCATTATTCACTTTACCAAATGATTTAATATTATTTTGAATGTTAGATAATAAAACAACATATACACTACCATTTTTACTAAATCCGTTTAAGCAATTCCAACCTGGCATTACACCATGATTCGAATAGCTTCCTGGGTCTACGTACCATCCAAACCCGTAATCCTTTTTTCCACCCGTAAACATTTGATCGTAACTCTCTTTTGAAATTAATTTTCCAGAGAATAGTGCTTCGTTAAATAAATATAAATCATGCGCACTTGTGTATATATCACCACAACCATATAGTTGTGACATGCTTGGAATATTAGGTGTTGTCATATTATTATTTACTATTTTATAACCCGTTGATGGGAATCTTGTTTGTTCTAACGCTGTGCCAAAGCCAGAATGTTTCATACCGGCAGTGGCAAAAATATGTTGTTTAATATATTCTTCGAGTGACTGCCCACTTACCTTCTCTGCAATATAAGCAAGTATAGAGTAGTTCGAATCAGAATACTTCCACTTCTCTCCTGGACCACCAATACGCTTTTGATTTCCTATCCGCTTTATCAGTTCTTCATGAGAAATATCTTCTTTTCCCTGCTCATATTCGGGAATCCCTGATGTATGTGTTAATAGATGTTTTAGCTGAATATTATTACCTTGTGGAAAATCTGGAATATACTTCGCAACAGTATCTTCTACTTGTAATTTATTTTGATCTTTCAATTGCATAATAGCAGTTGCTACAAACGCCTTTGAAATAGAACCAATATAAAAAGTCGTCTCTGAATTATTCGGTACTTGCTGCTCTTTATTTGCCATACCATACCCTTTATTCAGAAGAACTTTTCCGTTCTTCACAATAACAGCTGTCCCGCTAAATCCTGCGTTTTGTAAATACTGGTCCAATTGAGCGTTTTCATTAATTTCTTGAGGTGGCCCTTCAGCAGGTTTCTCCGCTGCTTGCGCTTGCTTCATTTGTTCTTCCTGCTCTTTTTGTTTTTGCTTCTGTACTTCTTGTTTCTTTTTTTCTTCTTTCTTTTTTAACTCTTCTTGTTTCTTCATTTCTGCTGCCGCTTTTAAAGTTTCTTCTTTCTTATTATGCGCAACAATTTTTGTATACATGAAATATACAAGTGATAATAGTAAGACGAGAATGATTGTTCTTTTTATGTATACAATCGGCCGATGTGCTTTCCCATTCGCATTATTTTTTTCCTGATCCATAATTGCTTTTTTCCCCTTACTCACCAATAATTTAATTCCTCTACTAAAGATTCGTTTTAGTAGATTATGGATAATCCATTCTATATCATCCCTACTTTATCACGCACTGCACATATTACCAACCTATATGTACAAAAAAGAAAAAGAAAATTTACAAAAGTAAGATTCCCGTTAAATTATTAACAAAAAAAAAGAGGATATCCTCTAAAAAATTGATGTTATCAATCTTTTTGGACATCCTCTTATCTCATTATTTATACGTGTTTTTTCATATCATCGGCAACAGATTCAACATTTGTACCTACGATAACTTGTACACTTGTATTACTTAATTTCATAACACCTTTTGCACCAGCACGTTTTAATGCTGCTTCATTTACTTGACCAGCATCTTTTACTTGTAAGCGTAGACGTGTTGCACAGTTATCAATAACTGTTAAGTTTTCTTTTCCGCCTAAAGCTGCTACGTAAGTTTCACCAATTGAACCTGCAACTGGTGCATCACCATCTTCAACTAACTCATCGTCATCTTCACGACCAGGAGTTTTTAAATCGAACTTCTTAATTAAGAAGTAGAATACTATGAAATAAATTGCTGCGTAAATTAAACCGATACCTGCTAGTAAGACTGGTTTTGTTGCAATACCGAAGTTTAAAGCATAATCGATTGCACCGGCACTAAATGAGAAACCATCATGAATGCCAAGTGATGTTGTAATGAATAAAGAAAGACCTGTTAGTACAGCATGAATACCATATAATACTGGTGATAAGAACATGAATGAGAATTCAATAGGCTCTGTAATACCAGTTAAGAATGAAGTTAATGCTAGACCAGCTAACATACCAGTAACTGCTTTACGCTTTTCTGGTTTAGCAGCTGCAATCATTGCGAAACATGCTGCTGGTAAACCGAACATCATAACTGGGAAGAAACCAGTCATAAACATACCTGCTGTTTTGTCACCTGCAAGGAAACGAGCAATATCACCATTAACAACATTACCTGCTGCATTTGTAAAGTCCCCAAATACAAACCAGAAGTATGTGTTCATTACGTGGTGTAAACCAATTGGGATTAATAAACGGTTTAATAAACCAAATAATCCTGAACCAATTGCACCTAAATTAACAATTCCATGAGCTAATGCATCAATACCATTTTGAATTGTTGGCCAAATTTGTGCAAATAGAATTCCTAATATCAGCATCACAACTGATGTAACAATTGGAACGAAACGTTTTCCAGCAAAGAAACCTAACCATTCTGGAAGTTTAATCTTATGGAATTTATTATAAAGAAGTCCTGCTATAACACCAACAATAATACCACCTAAAACTTTCATATCTACTTTAGTCGATAATTCAGCAGCCTTAGATACTTGTGTCATTGTATCTGCAAGCTTAGATGGATCTACATTTGCGCTATTACCTATTAAATCTTGGACTTTACCTAATTTACCTTGTAATTCAGCAGTTGAATACCCTTTGCTAAGTGCATCAATACTATTTTTCATAACAAGATAACCAATTGCACCTGCAAGACCTGCTGCACCACTACCATCCACTGAAAGACCGATTGCAATACCAATTGCAAAAATAAGTGCTAAGTTATCAAAAACTGCTGCGCCGGCCTGTGCCATAACAGGAATATCAAATACATCTGGTTGCCCTAAACGAAGCAATAATCCTGCTGCTGGTAGTACTGCGATCGGAAGCATTAACGCTTTACCAATACGTTGTAAAAACTGCAACATTTTAATTCCCCCTAATTAAATTTATGAAATCGTTATCATTATAAGTACGCTTTAGAAAACGCTTTCTATTACATAACCATAATAACATATAGTTGTATAGATGTGTAGTTTTTATTTCTGAACTTTTTATGGATAAATCTCCTATTTCCAAACTGTTATATAAAAGGAAAATTCTCCTTTTTAAAATACAGAATACTCGAAACGAAAGACCTATTATATCACATTGAACTTTCGTTTTATCATTCCACTTTTTCATGTTATTATTTATTTCCGAGCATATCGGGAAAAGTAAACTTAGTTAATTCAAAATAGGAGCGTTGGTACTATGCAGTGCATTGAAACAAACAACTTACAACAGTTGTTAGAACAAGTAAAACCATATACGAAAAAAGGCAAACTTGCTACTTATATCCCCGAACTAGGAAATGCAAATCCAGACGATTTAGGGATTGCCATTTTCCATAAAGAAACAGAATATATCCATGCAGGCAACTCACAAACACTATTTACTCTTCAAAGTATTTCCAAAGTAATTACACTTGCCCTTGCCCTTTTAGACCGTGGTGAAGAATATGTATTTTCTAAAGTTGGAATGGAACCAACGGGTGACCCATTTAATTCTATTATTAAGTTAGAAACGACAAGTCCGTCCAAACCCCTTAATCCAATGATAAATGCAGGAGCATTAGCTATTACAAGCATGTTAGCAGGAAAAGATAACGAGGAAAAAATGGAACGTATTCTTCACTTTGTACGTGAAATAACAGATAATCCTACTATTAATTATTCCTCTAAAGTTGCCGATTCAGAACTAGAGACAGCTTATCTAAACCGTTCACTTTGTTATTATATGAAACAAAACGGAATTATCGATTGTGATATTGAAGAACTTATGGATTTATATACTCGTCAATGCGCAGTTGAAGTAAACTGCATCGATTTAGCACGTATCGGCTTAATTTTTGCAATGGATGGATATGATCCATATAAAAAGAAACAAATCATCCCTAAACATATTACAAAAATTTGCAAAACATTTATGGTCACATGTGGTATGTATAACGAATCTGGTGAATTTGCAATTCGTGTTGGTATTCCTGCAAAAAGCGGTGTAGCCGGTGGTATTTTTGGCTGCGTAAAAGGAGACATGGGAATCGGTATTTTCGGACCAGCTTTAGATGCAAACGGAAATAGTATTGCTGGTTTTAAAATTCTTGAACTTCTTTCTGCTCAAGAAGGTTGGAGCATTTTTTAATCGCGAGTTATCCTGCTATACTAGCAGGATTTTTTATTTCGCCAAAATCTCAATTTTGTGAGTTATCAATCTTCTTATAAAAACAGTGCTGAAAGTTTCTCTATATCATGCATATTTGTTCCCCCCTCCTGAATAATATAGTACAACCTAGCGCTATATGTGGAGGTGTGAAAGATGAAACTAATATTTCAAATGGGAAAACAACCTGTTCTTGAAAAAACAATCCTTCTTTTTATATTGAGTATTGTAGAAAGCTTGAAGTTAAAAGTTGTTTCACTCGACGAAGCTCACCGATACATATTCAATTTAGAAGTACTTGAATTATTAATGGATCGGAACATCGATGATCAAGTACTTGAACTTATTCATTTCGGGATGGGACTTGAAGACATTTATCACGTGCTTCCTGAAGAACTTGAGCATACGATTGAGGAATTAAAATGGCTTTGCATTCAAGTATTAAGTGAGTACAGTATGCATGAAGAATCGGAACAATTAATTGAAGATATACGGTAAAAAAGCACCTATGTAGGTGCTTTTAATGTTTTTTTAAACTATTTTTATACGCCTCAATATTTACTGGTAGCTCTTCCTCTTCCAAAGTATGTTCATTTACATCTTTATGAATGAACGCACCTTTAGGTGGTTGATGATCATGCCCTTTTTTCTTATGATCAAATGCTTTCCCGCGTCCCATACAAATCCCCCTTTCTTAAAAGAAATCCGTATTAGTATGGAGAAAAGTACGTCGATATATGCAATCCCTTGCTGTATTTCCAAGGAAATACTCGAACCTTGTTTTCTACTCTCCTTACAACAACTGATCAATCCCAATAAGAATTAATAACACTCCTGCGATAACTGTCGCCCACTTTCCTAAGTATTCTGCTAAAAATCGTTTCCCTACATACGCAAAGCCACTAATACAAATAAAACTAAACACCCCTGAAATAGTTGCTGTAAGCCAAAGGTTCAAATTTGTTATCCCAGCATCAAATCCACCTGCAATATTATTAATAGACAACGCAATCCCTAATACAATTGCTTCTGAAAAACTAATTGTTTTAGAACCATCAAAATCTGCTTTTTCTGGATCACGTAAAATTCCCATAAGTACATTACCATCTTTAGAGCCTACGGTATTTCTTTGCCCCAAGAAAGGCTGGCACAAAATAAACACCCCGATTATCCCTAAAACGATTGCTCCAATCAGGTTTGCTGTAAACTCTGAAATAAATAACGCGATCCAGTTCCCAAAAAATCCAGCTAATAAAGTAAATAAAAACCCAAAAAATGCGATGATAAAATTGTTGAACCACGAAATTCTAATTTTACGAATGCCATATGCAATCCCAACACCTGCATTATCTAAATTAGAAGCAATCCCGATTAAAAAAATTGAAAATAGACCTGCCGTACTCATAAATAGCCACCCCTTTTCCTCACTTTTCCATGCATCTTATGAAAATGTTGAGCAACTGTGCCTGTCTGTTTCATATACATGTAATAAATGCTCAACATTTTTTCAACAATAAAAAGGAGTGCCTTCGCTATGCCTAAAGAAAATCCAAATGAGCGGCTTAGTAGATTAATAAAAAAACTTTTAAAAGAACGTGCCTTATCTATGCGCCAACTCGGAATGCTTACAAATATTGATCCCGCAACAATCTCAAGAATTATGAATGGTAAACAACCGCCAAAACAAAAACACCTACAAAAATTCGCAGAATGTCTGCAAGTTCCACCCCAATTGTTATTTGATGAAATGTATCCTGATTCTCCTCACATTAATAAAGAAAAGACGGATATGTACACATCTCTTGATACAATTCAGCAAACTCTGCAATCCTCTAACTTATTCGATTTCGACTACACAACAACCCGCGTAAAACAAGAACTTGAAAACTATGAACGATATGCTCAAACAACAGAAGGTGAAAAGCGCATTCATGAAAGTTTCGCGAGCAAGTTAGAACAAATTGATAGTGCTGGCCCTTTCATTGAACAATTAACAGATATGTATCAACAATTTTGCAATGAAACGATTCCAAAAGAAGAGCGTGCAGTTCTTGGTGGCGCATTACTGTATTTCATTTTATCGACAGATATTATTCCCGACTATCTCTTTCCAATTGGCTATTTAGATGATGCGATTGCTGTTGAATTAGCAAAAGAGAAATTAATGGAACTAAAACGAAAGACATAGAAAAATAAAGAACTATTTCAGTTGTTTCTATTTAACTCTGAAATAGTTCACTAAAAAATCGTACAAGTATACATACCTGTACGATTTCAACATACTAATCTATTTTTTCATATGACACCATTCATATATAAATGCTGTTATTACTTTTGTAAATTCAATTAACTGCTCTACTTCTACTTTCTCATTTATTGAATGAGCTTCCTCTAATGTGCCTGGTCCGTAAATAACAGCCGGAATATGAAATTCACTAAACCAACCACCATCCGTTACCGTTGCAGACATATCTAAAATTGCGTTTTTAGAAAGAATTGATTCATGTACTGAGCTAAGCGTTTTTACAGCTGTATGTTCACTATCTATTTCTAAAGAAGGGAAAATTTCGCCACGATCCACAATCATTGATTCTCCGCCCCACTTAAATTGTGGTGGATTTTCACTTAGCCATGGATCGGCAGCTGCTACTTTACCGATATACTCTTCAATTTCTTTTATTATTTGTTCATGTGTTTCATTCGGATAAAAGTGCACTGTTATCCATAACCGGCACTCATCCGCAATAAAAGCTGCATGTCTTCCACCCTCAATAACAGCTGGATTAATTGTTGTTGTTCCAGACGGATAGCCTTCATATGTTTTCATAACTGCCCAATGACGCTCTAATTCTTGTAAACTTTGCACAATTTTCATCATTTTTTCAATTGCACTCGCTCCAAATAAACGTCCTCCAGCATGAATCATTTGCCTACGCGTTGCATCATGAAACGTTTGAGGGCTTTTCACAGTAATCCAGCCAGTAATTACGCCGCCCTGTCCTTGCATATGTAAATTACTCGTATCCACTACGACTGCAAAATCAGCATCATAACCTCTTTTGCAGCATTGAAGTGTACCAGCTTCTCCAACTTCTTCTCCAATTACGGATTGAAAGATTAAATCTCCAGGTAATTCAATACCAGCTTCTTGTAATAGCTGAATAGCAAATAGCGCTCCAGCTAGTCCCCCTTTCATATCAGCTGCACCACGTCCAACTAACCAACCATCTTTTATAAATGGCTCAAACGGATTTGTTTCCCACGCCTCATCTGCCGATACTTCAGCTACATCCATATGTCCATTAATAATAAGACTTTTATATGAGTCACTTTTTGCCCCTTTTTTCACACCAACAACGTTCGGATCATTAGGATATACATCCCATTTATCAACACTAAAATTTTGTTCTCTTAGAAACTCTGCAACAAATTGTTGTGCCTCATTTGTATTTCTCGCCGGCGGTGCTGGTGTTTCAAAACGAATTAAATTCTTTGTAAGCTCTAGTAACTCATCTTTTCGTAAATCAATCTGCTCTAATAGCTGTGAAACTTTTTTATTCATCGCTAATTCCCCTTTACATACGTAGTATGTTTCCAACTTTATTTTCACAAAAAAAGAGACTGTTTACAAATCTTACAGTCTCCAAATTAATTCATATTAGAAGCTCTCTACTTCCGTCGTATTTGTCTTTTCAATATGTTCTACTTTACGTGCCTTATTTCTTGTCGCACGGTAAAACAGTAAACAAACAATCATAAATGGAATTCCGCAATACAATGCCATTCTTTGCTCTGGAATAAAGGCCATACCAATAATTACTGTTACATTTAATACTAGTGCAAGCAGTGGTACGAATGGATACAGAGGTGTTTTAAATTTCAATTCTTTCACATCCCCGCCCTGCTTTATGTATGACCTCCTAGCTAATAAGTTAGATAGAGCAATAGATGCCCAAACTAATATCGCCCCGAACCCAGCAATAGAAAGTAGCCATAAATAAACTGTATCTTCCGCATAAATACCTGATAGTAATGAAAGGCAACCTACAATTGTACTTACAATCAATGCATAAATAGGAACACCGTTTTTAGATAACTTACCAAAAATCGGACTAATCATTCCTTGATTAGACATAGACCATAGCATACGAGAAGTTGCATATAATCCTGAATTCGCAACGGATAGAACCGCTGTAATGATAACAAAATTTATAATATCTGCTGCATAAGGAATACCAATTTTATCAAATACAACTACAAATGGACTTTCTATTACTCCTGCTTGTTGCCAAGGGAATAGTCCAGCAAGAATAAAAATAGATAGTACAAAGAAAACAAGTATACGCCAAACTGTATTGTTAATTGCCTTCGGGATTGTTTTCTCTGGATTTTCACTCTCACCTGCTGCAATACCGACTAGTTCCGTTCCTTGGAAAGAAAAATTAACTGCAATCATCGTAATTAAAATAGCTGATAATCCATTTGGGAACAATCCACCATAATCAGTAAAACTAGAGAACATCGGTGCTGGTTCATTTCCTTTCATATCTAGAAAACCAAACATTGCTGCCCCGCCCAAAATAATAAATGCAATAATCGTAATTACTTTAATACTTGCAAACCAAAATTCAACTTCCGCAAAACTTCTTGAAGATAACGCATTAATAGCAAAGAGGAGTAACGCAAACACTACGCACCAAATCCATGAAGGTACATCTGGAAACCATCGCTTCATTAAAATACTAACTGCAATTAGTTCAATCCCTATCGTAGCTGACCAGTTTAACCATGACATCCATCCAACTACATAACCCGCTGCAGGGGAAATATGCTTCGTAGCATACGTTTGATAAGATCCTGCGTCAGGCATTGCAACAGCTAACTCTCCAAGACAGAGCATCGTTAAATACATAACAAATCCTCCAACAAGATATGCTACAATCGCTCCTCCAGGCCCAGCTTCATGAATTGTATACCCAGATCCTAAAAAAAGACCGGTACCAATAACGCCTCCAAGTGCAATCATAAATATGTGCCTGCTTTTCAATTCTCTTTTTAATCCTTGATTTTGATTCATCATATAAATCCCCCCTTTTCACTTTGTAAACCCATTTAATGTAAGCGTTTTTAAAATTATTCACCGTAAAAATAATGATTTAAAAGAGCAAAAATACACGTCACTTACATTAATCACTGCCTGTTACTAAAAGGTCATCCCTTACTGTTATTAATAACTTTTGATCAGCAATAGCTTGTCCTTCTACTACTTCTAATGATTCAATATAACCACTGATCCCTATCTTAATTTCTACTTTCTGTTTATCTATTGTTTCAATTAATGCTAATTTCTCCCACTCATATACGTAAGAACTTTCCGTAACAAATAACTTCTCTACTTTCCCGTAACAAGGACTATACACGCATTCTATAACCGTCTTCACTTTATACACTCCTCCTTCTTATTAGTTGGTACTGAAACGTTGCATATCCCTCCTTTAGATATATCAATTATTATTTATGCAAAATGCGTACCAATCTCCAATTCCTATTTAAAATGAAGGTTTCTCAAAAAAAAAACTTCATAACCGCAAAATTTTTCTATCATTTCAGAGATTTTAAAAGGAAAATAGCAAAAAATTTTTGCGATTTTATAAGAATTTTAATAAAATTATAAAAAGTCAGTCTTCATAGGGTGGAATGAGGAGAAGATAATCTATGCGTACAGAAGAAATTAATTTAAAACAGATCATTGAAATGAATATGCTATATGAAACTTTACTCAATGAACTCGACATCGGAATTCATATTATTAATGAGGAAAGTAAGACGATTATCTATAACCGCAAAATGATGGAAATTGAATCAATGGAGCGCTCAGATGTGCTATATAAAAGTCCTTTAGAAGTATTCGCATTTGAGGAAAATAAAAATAGTACTCTTATAGAGGCATTAAAATTTGGAAAAACAAAGAAAAATATAAAACAAACGTATTTTAACAATAAAGGACAAGAAATTACAACGATTAACGATACTTTCCCTATAATAGAAAATGGAAAAATTAAAGGCGCTATTGAAATATCAAAAGAAATTAGTAACTTAAAGCAAACGATAAAAATAGGTCCTTCTCGAAAACAAAGCACTAAATTTACCTTTGATCACATAATTGGTGATTCTGAAGCCATTCAATCAATCATTACAGAAGGAAAAAGAGTAATTCGTACATCTTCCTCCATACTTCTAGTAGGAGAAACAGGCACTGGTAAAGAACTATTTGCACAAAGCATCCATAATGAAAGTCAGCGTTCAACAAAACCCTTTATTTCACAAAACTGTGCCGCTATACCTGATACCTTAATGGAAAGCCTACTATTTGGCACAAATCGAGGTGCCTTTACAGGAGCAATAGATAAATCAGGCTTATTCGAAGAAGCAAACGGAGGAACTTTGTTATTAGATGAAATCAATTCATTAAGCCCAATACTTCAAGCTAAGTTGCTGCGGGCTATACAAGAAAAAACAATACGAAGAATCGGAGGTACACACGAAAAAGAAATTGATGTTCGCATTATAGCAACTATCAATGAAGATCCCTTTGAAGCCATCGCACATAATCGATTAAGAGAAGACTTATATTACCGATTAAGCGTCGTTACTTTATGTCTTCCGCCTTTACGTGAAAGAAAAGAAGATATTCCAGCTCTTGTTCAGCACTTTATTGAAAAATATAATACTCAATTCGGGCTCAACGTAACCGATGTAGATGTAAATGTAAGAGAATTTTTCTATGCATACGATTGGCCTGGAAACGTACGGGAGTTGGAACATATAATTGAAGGTTCCATGAACTTGATAGAAGATGAAACCATCATTACAGCGTTTCATCTTCCTACTCGCTTTCGCGAACGAATAAAAACAGAATTCAATATGCAACATGCACTAACTACTCACAATACTGATGCACCTAAAACTTTAAAACACACAATAGAAAAAATGGAAAAGAACTACATTAACCAAATTCTTAAAGAGAATCATGGCAACATCTCACAAGCTGCAAAATTTTTAGGATTAAGTAGGCAAAACTTACAATATCGAATTAAAAAACTGCATTTACACATATGAAATAAACATGTCTCCAAGTGTAAAAATAAATTGGTAAAATATGTTATAATAAACATATAACATGCTAGAAAGGGGCTATATATATGAGTAATGATAAAAAATTAAAGTTATTACAATACTTATACTTTTTCCCCGCCATGCTCTGTATGATGTTATTCATTAATACCGATGTAAGCAGCTCTCCTTATGCAAAGCTATTAGGAACAATTTTTGGCTCCTTTGCAGCTATTATGCTTGCTGCTTTTTGGAATTTGAAGATACGTATAAAAAACGAAAAATCTTCTTAATACTAAAAAAATCGAGCTACTTAGCCCGATTTTTTTATTTGCCATTAAAACTCAACATTCTCTAAATACAACCCACTTGCCTCAGCAAGACAATTAATTTGATTGCGCTGCTTTTCCTCTAAAATGTTTGGAATTGCTTCAACATCTAATTGTCCTAATCCAACTTCAATTAATGCCCCGACAATTTTTCTTACCATATTATGAAGGAAGCCGTTACCACTTACTCTAATTTGTACAAACCCTGCCTCTTCCATCACATCAAGTGTATATACTTCTCGAACCATGGATTTTTTCTTTGATTTCGCATTTGAAAAAGCAGTAAAGTCATGTGAACCAACTAAATGTTTTGCAGCTGCTTTCATGCTTTTCACATTTAATTTTTTATTCACATGCATGCTGTATTTACGCATAAATGGATTTGTATGCTCTTCATTCCAAATTTTATACAGATATGTTTTTGCTTTAGAATTGTAACGAGCATGGAAACGATCATGTACTTCTTCCACATTCGTAATGCTAATATCGTTAGGTAAATATTGATTTAAATATTTTTTCACTTTATGTTCCACTAACTTCTCATCACTTTGAAAGTTAGCAACTTGATTCAAAGCATGTACACCAGCGTCTGTTCTACTACAACCGATAATTTCAATTTCTTTTCCGACCATTTCAGATATGACACTTTCGATTTTTCCTTGAATTGTATTATCGTTATTACCGAGACGTTGCCATCCTTTAAAACGTGCGCCGTCGTACTGAATCGTTAATTTATAATTATGCATAATATTCTCCTTCATAGAAAATATTCCCTCATACCATGAGGGAATATTAATAAACTTTACTTTCTAACAAGCTTCACTACATTCTCAACATGCGCAGTATGCGGGAACATATCAACTGGTTGCACATACTCCACTTCATAGCTCTTCATTAATGCTTGTACATCACGTGCTAATGAAGAAGGATTACAAGACACGTACACAACTTGTTTCGGCTTCACTTTTAAAATTGTTTCCAGTAATTTATCATCGCAACCTGTACGTGGTGGGTCGACAACAATTACATCTGGACGCCATCCTTCTTTTACCCATTTCGGTAACCATTGTTCAGCTTTACCTGCTTCATATTTCGTATTTGTAAATCCGTGACGCTTTGCATTTTTTCTTGCATCTGCAATTGCTTCTGGAATTACATCCATACCACGTACTTCCGCTGCATCATTTGCAAGCCAAAGACCGATTGTACCAACACCACAGTACGCATCCACAATCTTCTCGTTTCCTGTTAACGCAGCTGCTTTTTTCGCTTCATTATACAAAACAACTGTTTGCTCTGGATTCAACTGGAAGAATGCACGTGCTGATAATTCAAATGATAAATCGCCAAGTGTTTCTTGAATGACTTCTTTTCCAGCTAATTTAAATGTTTTGTCGCCAAAAATAACAGATGTTTTACGCCAGTTTACATTTTGCATAATTGATTTAACCGCTGGCATCTGTTTTTGTACTTCTTCAATAAATTGTTCTTTATTTGGTAATTCTTCTTTTGTTGTAATAAGTGTAACTTGTACTTCCCCTGTTTGAACTGCAGTACGTGTTACAATTGTGCGTACTAAACCTTTTTGTTTTTTCTCATTGTAAATAGAAACATTTAATTTTTCTAAAATACGTCTTACAACTTTTGTCGCTTCATTCGTTGCTTTATGTTGAATCATACAGTGAGCGATATCAATTAACTGATGTGAGTTTTGTTTATATAGCCCTGTAATAACCTTTTCGTCTTTACGCCCCACTTGTAATTGACTCTTATTACGATAATGCCATGGATTTTCCATGCCAAGCGTTGGGCGAATTTTCTCTTCCATACTATTTTTCATGTACTTCTCAAATGCTTGTACAACGATATCACGCTTTTGATTCAATTGTTCTTTATAATCTAAATGTTGCAGCTGACAACCACCACACTCCTCATATACTGGACACGGTGCTTTCACACGATGCGGTGAAGCTTTACGAACTTTTTTCACTTTCGCTTCAGCGAAGCCACGCTGAATTTTCGTTGTTTCTGCAACAACTTCTTCTCCTGGTAATGCCCCTGGAATAAAAACAACTTGTCTCTTAAAATAACCAACGCCTTCTCCGTTAATCCCAAGACGTTTAATTGTCACAGGAAACGTTTGACCAACTTCCAACTTACTCTCATGTTGCTTTTGTATCATTATTACACCTCTACTCTATACTTTTCCATAAATATAACGCTGCATAACTGCAGTACGGTTCACACTCTTGTTTCACTTTTTCTAAAAATGCATCATCAGGTTTATCATCTAATTGAAATATACCTTGCACTGCACGCTGAATCCCAATGTCCGCTTTCGGGAACATATTTTTCCGTCCAAGCCCAAACATTAAAAAGTTTTGCACTGTCCATGCACCAATTCCCCTAATTGGCAACAATTGTGCTGAAATGTCTTCTTCCGTCCCATTTTCTATACTCGCTAAATTTAATGTACCACTGACAATACTTCGACCTAATCCTACTATATATTCAGCCTTTCGCTGACTAAACTTCTGCTCTCTCAATTCTTCTATTGAAATATTTGCTACTATTTCCGGAGTGGGGAAAAAGAATACACCGTTCTTCTCTGTTCCATACCGTTTCACAAATTGTTCTGTTAACACAGTAGCAAATTTCAAATTTATTTGTTGGTGAATGATACAGCGAAGCAGACAAGCAAAATAATCAAATTCTAAAATAATTGGAGTATAAGCATATGTTTCAAATAGTGGACGTAATGATGTGTTTAAAAAATGATTTTGTATATCTTGAAACGGTTCATTCCAATGAAAAATGGCCCTCATTCGTTTCATGACTTTCTCTGGATCTCCTGTCTGACTAGAAATCCAAAACTGTGGATTTTGAACAGTACCAATCCCTTGTAAGCGAACAACAACCTGTTCCTCGTCTATACAAAGCGGGATATAAATAACTTTCTCATCTAATTGAATGACGTTAAGAGGATCAAAAGATAAACGTTTTAATACTTCTTCAAAATGATACGGATACTCTAACGTAACATGTTCGCTCCACATACGTTTCCCCATCCTTTTTACACATCATTATAGCATGAGAAAACCGTAAGCATACATGCTTACGGTTGATTGCCTTTTACTAAGTCATCTAGACTTTTAAAATGATACCCTTTCTCGCGCAAATCATCAATGATTTTCGCAAGTGCTTCTGCATTATCTTTTGATATTGCATGAAGTAATAAAATAGATCCTGGATGAATCATCGTCATTACATTATTATGCGCATATTGCCATCCTCTTTGCTGATCCACTTTCCAATCCAAAAATGCAAGTGACCAAAATACATTATAATAGCCCATTTCTTTCGTAAGAGCTAACGTTCTTTCACTAAATACACCGCGCGGAGGACGTACATATTTCACTTCTTTTTGCCCAGTTACTTTTTTAATTTCTTCCGTTACACTCGTTAATTCTTCACGAAGTTTCTCATCATTTACCGCTGTAAAATCAGGATGACTCCAAGAATGGTTTCCAATAATATGTCCTTCATCCTTCATTCTTAACAATAAATCTTTTTGCGTTTTAATGTAATGCCCCGTTACAAAGAAAGTTGCTGGTACTTTTTTCTCTTTTAATACATCTAATATTTTCCCTGTGTATCCATTCTCATATCCATTATCAAATGTTAAATAAATATCTTTTTTCTTCGTATCTCCTAAATAAAACCCGCCATTTTTTTGTAATAAATCTGTATATAACTTTCCTGCATCTGGTACTGTTTCATTTTTAGGACGCGGGATTCCCCAGTTATGTGGAGTATTTGTATAAGCCAGTGCTGAAACTGGAACAAGTGCCATCATAATTGAAAAAATGAGACCGATATATAACCATTTATATTTCATAAATAGTCTCCTTTCCATATATAATCGTACTTGTAGTTTCTGTTGCTACGCATTCTTTCATGCTGAACATGTTTTTCTATATATACCAAAAAAATGCATCTCGAATCATTCGAGATGCATTTTTTATTTACTTAAATACTGGCTCTTTAAAGCTAGCTAATTTTTCAAGTGATGTTTTATCAACATCTGCATGTAAGCTATTACCATGAGAGTCCATCGTTACAACTGCTTTAAACCCGTCGATACGTAAATGCCACATTGCTTCTGGAATACCAAATTGTAAGAAATCAACATCTTTCACTTCTTTAATACATTCAGCATAATATTGCGCTGCACCACCGATTGCGTTTAAATATACACCGCCGTGTTCTTCTAAAGCCGCTAATGTTTTCGCACCCATACCGCCTTTTCCAATGACAGCGCGAATACCGAATTTCTTCATAATATCGCCTTGGTACGGTTCTTCACGAATACTTGTCGTTGGACCTGCCGCTTTAATTTGCCAATTGTCATTTTCATCTTTCACAACAACTGGACCACAGTGGTAAATAATTTGTCCATTTAAATCTACTGGACAATCATTATCCATTAAATGCTTATGGATTGCGTCACGACCTGTATACATCATGCCATTAATTGTTACAACATCACCAACGCGAAGTTCACGAATTTGCTCTTCTGTAATTGGTGCTTGTAATACAATCTCACGTTGCTCTGTTTTTTCTTGTACTTCATGCTGAAGTGTATCTTCACCTTCTTGATATAGCCAATCCATAATGTCTCCTGTTTCAGGATGGATTTTCACACCAAGGCGACGATATGCCCAGCAATTATACGCAACAGATACATAGAAACTAGCTGGCAAACGATTATAGACGCCAATTTTACAACCAAGTAAAGTTGTTTCTCCGCCAAATCCCATCGTACCAATGCCCAGCTTATTCGCATTTTCTAATACGTACTCTTCAAGATGTTGTAACTCTGGTACTGGATTGACATCATCTAATGTACGGAATAATTGATTTTTTGCTAATTCATAACCTGATGTGCGGTCTCCCCCGATACCAACACCAATTACACCAGCGCTACATCCTTGCCCTTGTGCTTGATATACTGCATGAAGAAGGCATTTACGAATCCCTTCTAAATCACGGCCAGCTCGTCCAAGTCCTTCTAGTTCACATGGTAAGCTATATTGAATATTTTTATTCTCACAGCCACCACCTTTTAGGATTAAACGTGCATCAATATAATCTTTTTCCCATTGTTCAAACTTAATCACCGGTGTACCTGGTCCTAAATTATTTCCACTATTATCTCCAAAAAGAGAATCAACAGAATTGGGACGAAGTTTACCATCTTTTGTCGCCCGCTCAAGCGCATTATAGATAGCTTCCTTCAACTTTAATTGATTCACACCAACTGGTGTATAAATTTTAAACGTTGGCATCCCTGTATCTTGGCAAATCGGCGAGATGTTATCATCAGCCATTTTAATATTATTTGTAATTGTGCCAAGTGCCATCGCAGAACGAGTCCCTGCATTTTCTCGCTCTTTCGCTTGTTGAATCGCACGACGAACATCTTTCGGTAAGTTCGTTGACGTTTCAACAATTAGTTGATACATGCTTTCTTGAAGCTTTTCCATTGTTACTTCCCCCTCAATTGTGAACGCTACCAAAACGTTATGAGCTGAAAATTCAATTGTTATGCTCTTTAGCTATTTATTTGTTTCACGCTATTAGAGCATAAATGAAATTTTTCACAACTTGATTATACCTCTTTTTCTATCGTCCTTCTATTACCCGAACAGAAAAAGGCTACCAAATTGGAATTGGTAGCCTTTTTAATATATTATTCGTCTTTTTTAAATTGCTCACATTTTAATTCTAATTCATCTAACATTGCAAGAAGACGATCTACATCTTCTAATTCTACTTCTTCAGGTTCAATTGTATCAATTACTTCAATGAACATATTTAAACGTTCTTTTAAATATACTAATTGTGTATCTTTATCTTGAATTGCTTTTCCCATGAAGGCACTCTCCTTTTAATTCGAGTTGCTTTTATTATACCGCAAAAACGATTGCTATGGGCATGAAATTTCATCAATTTTGTCACAGTCATCCACTATAATGTAAGCCCTCTCTCTTTCCATGCTAAAAAGTTTCACTTTATAAAAAGCACATATTCTTCTATTATAGAGAATGGACAAATTGTTATTTCAATAGTCAAAGGAGTATTTCATATGACGATATCACAAAAAATGAAGCCGATTACTCCTTCTTACGATCCATGGGAAGCGTATATGGACCTTGAAGAGTACGGCAAACTACTATTAACAAATGTTGAATTTACAACGACGACGTTATGCAACATGCGCTGTGAGCATTGCGCTGTTGGTTACACGTTACAGCCGAAAGACCCAAATCCGCTTCCGATGGATCTTTTATTAAAACGATTAGATGAGATTCCTCATTTACGTTCTTTAAGTATTACTGGCGGCGAACCTATGCTTTCAAAAAAATCCGTCGACAACTATGTAACACCACTCTTAAAATATGCCCATGAACGAGGCGTTCGCACTCAAATCAACTCTAACTTAACTATAGATTTAGCACGTTACGAACAGATTATTCCTTATTTAGACGTATTGCATATCTCTCATAACTGGGGAACAATTGATGACTTCGTTGAAGGCGGATTTGCAATGATGGAGCGTAAGCCTACTTACGAACAACGTGCAAAATTATTCGAAAGAATGATTACAAATAGTAAGGCTCTATCAGATGCAGGTGTACTTGTATCGGCCGAAACAATGCTAAACAAAAGAACTCTACCACATATTGAACATATTCACCGCCAAATCGTCGAAGAGATGGGCTGTAAACGTCATGAAGTTCATCCAATGTATCCAAGTGACTTCGCGAGTAATCTAGAGATTTTAACAAAAGCTGAAATTCGTGATGCGATTGAACATTTACTAGAAATTCGCGATGAAAATGTATGGATGCTATTTGGAACTTTACCTTTCTATGCTTGTAGCGATGACGAAAAAGACATAGCTACATTTAAAAAATTGCAAGAGAGCAAAAATGTAACTGTTCGTAACGATCCAGATGGTCGTTCACGCTTAAATGTAAATATTTTTGATGGTAATATTATCGTTACTGATTTTGGTGATGTTCCACTTCTAGGAAACATACAAACAAACACATTACAAGAAGCGTATGAAAAATGGAGCGCTTCAAAAACAGCAAAATCATTAAGCTGTCACTGTCCTGCAGTAAAATGTCTTGGACCAAATGTTCTTGTAAAAAACAGCTACTATCCGACAGAAGATTTCTTATCAAAAACAGCAAACATTACATTATAAAAAAAACGTCAGCTTATAAGCTGACGTTTTTTTTGTTATTGCGAGTGAGAAGAAGAAATAAATTTAAAAAACAAATGATCATGAATTGGAATTGCCGCTCCAATTCCTTGAGAAGTAATATTTTTCACAACAAGTCTTTTTTGATTTCCCTTTAATACAAGATACACTTCTCCAAATGTTACTTTTCCCTTTTCATTTACTGCTGGTGTATAAGCGTATAAATATCCGAGTTGACTCGGACTAATATTATACACACGCTCATGTCCAGTACCATAACCAATAGTTGTTTTAAACGAAAGGGGCAATTGTACTTTTTCAAGCGCTTTGAGAAGCATCATTTTTTTCACATCTGCAGCATCTTTCATATCTGCTGTTAAATCGCCTTCAACCGTCTTTTGTGTTTCTTGCTTATAGCGAAGTGGATACAAACGGTCTCCTCCGCGATTATCATACACATTTCGATTCACTTGTTTATATTCCCAATTAATCGATGTGTCTACTGATTCATAATGTAAAGCCCATTGACCTAAATAAATTTTTGCCCGATACCCTACTGCAAGCGGAGCATTTGAAATTGTCGTTTCATTAAACATCCGAATTAAGTCTGGATTTTCAATTTTAATATTAGCCGTTTTCAATAGCTCTTGAGCAAATTTACTTGGTTGTAAACGTGGCAAATCTTGCGCATCATTTGGAAATGTATTGTCTTTTGAAATATTTAAAACAGATGAAGGCATTTTTGTTCCTACTGTTGTCTTTGCAAAACTCATGTTAGGAAATAATAAAATAAACGAGACCATAGTTGAAAGACATATGCTGTATACTCGTTTCACCTGTCTGGCTCCTTCCTATGTAGGTATATATACTACTTCGTTTATTGTTTTCTCTGAGCGCAATTGTTATGCCTATTTTTCATAATAAATAAAAACCAATTCCCATAATGACATACGCCGCTAGTAAAGTGCCACCTTCAAACCAGTTTGTATCTCCATCATTGGAAATCGCAATCGTTAAGAAAACGGCTGTAATCATAGACACAAGTTCTGGTATGGTAAATACTAAAGGCATCCTTTGCGCGAAGAACATAGATAGCAATACTAATACAGGAGCAACAAACATGGCGATTTGTAATGTAGAGCCTATTGCAATTTCGACTGCAATATTTACTTTATTTTTATAAGCCATAATAATTGCAGACGCATGTTCCGCTGCATTCCCAACAATTGCAACGATAATAACCCCTATAAATAACTCTGACCAACCAAATGACTTTGCAACAGTTTCAAAAGTATGTACGAGTGCCTCTGACACATAAGCTACTGCCAGTGTTGCTATCGCTAAAATAAGGAGCGCCTTCCCTTTTGACCACTCTGGCTCTTCTTCATGCGCTACTTCGTCACTTTTATGTTGATATACACCACGGTGCGTAACTAACTTAAATAGTAATGCAGCAAGGTACATGATAATCATAATAATAGAAACACCTATACTTAATTGATACGTCTTGCCAGCGTCCATCTTCATTGAAAAGATCTCTGGAATAACAAAGGCCACAACAACAGCAAATATTAATAAAGCTGAATTATGCCTTGCATCATATACATTAAAACTTTGTCTTTTGTATTTAAGACCTCCAACAAAGAAAGATAACCCTCCTACTAATAATAAATTTCCAAGTACAGAACCCGTTAAAGAAGCTAACACCACTTCAATTAACCCTGCTTGAAGTGCAAAAATTGAAATGATAAGTTCAACAGCATTACCGAAAGTAGCATTTAATAATCCGCCTATTCTAGGACCAGAAACAATTGCTAGACTCTCTGTTGCTCTACCCATAAAACCAGCTAATGCGATAATCGTAATACAATACACAGCGAACATAATTGTTTCTGGCCAATGAAGTGTTTTTCCAAGTACAGATAGTGGTACACCTATAAGCGCTACTATAAGAAATATTTTATTAAACATGCTTTTCATCCTTCCATCGTATGTATTTCTCCTCAATATTATTATTATTCTTCTCCTAACTTGTCCGATTTCATCACAATTACGTTTAAAAAATCGGATTGAAGAAAACAGTATGAAAGATATTTAAATTATCTTGTTTAAACAGACAGAATTATAAATTGTGAAAAGGGGTTAAAATTATGCACCTAAAAGAAAAAATCGCAACTATTATTCAAGGTCAACGTACTGGTGTATTATCTACAGTACGAAATGAGAAACCTCATAGCGCCTTTATGATGTTTTTCCATGAAGATTTTGTACTATATGTTGCAACAGATCGACAATCAAAAAAGATAACAGATATTGAACAAAATCCTAATGTCCATGTACTACTCGGACGAGAAGGGAAAAAATTAGATGAAGATTATATTGAAGTTGAAGGGTTAGCTTCAATCGAGGAAGACTCAACATTAAAAAACAAGTTTTGGAATAATAGCTTAAAACGTTGGTTACTCGGTCCTGAAGACCCTAATTACGTATTGATCAAAATCAATCCCGACACAATTTATTACATTGATGGTGCGGGTACGACGGAGCCTGAGTTTTTACGACTATAAAATAAAACAAGCCCCCCCCTTAGGTGGGCTTGTTTTGTCGAAAAGTTCTTTTAAAAAAAATAATAAAATAGGTGGAACTTTCCAAAGATTCTGTTATATAATAGCAGTAACTTAAATAAACTGTATTAAAACAGATTGAGAGGAGAAATAAAATTGATGAAGAGAGAAGAACGCAAAAATATGATTGAGTTTATTGAAAAGAAAAAAGGGATTGAGCGTGACGAATTACTGTTTATGACAGACGATGAAGTAGAACATATTTATAATGTAACGTACTTTTTATATGAGGAAATTGCAGAGTAGTATAATAATCCCCACCTTATTAAAAATATAAGGTGGGGATTATTTCGTTATTTAGCCCACTATTTACAGGCAGTAAAACTCCCACCTTAAAATTCAGGTGGAGCAAGAAGTTAAGTTGAAGTCGCGCTTTCTATAAAGCTCAATTGCTTCAACTTTATACATGAGAATCATTTTCATGTATAATACTGTAAGATTGGAGGAATTTTACTATGAGTTCGTGGCTCTTATTTGCACTATTATCAGCAATTGCTGCTGCCCTTGTATCTATTTTTGGAAAGTTTGGTTTAGACGGCATCGATGCAAACGTTGCAACAACAATTCGATCTATTATTATGGCATTATTTATGATAGGCGTTATTATCATACAAGGTAAATTTCAAAATATCGGCGACGTACTGCTAAATAAAAAAGCACTGCTATTTATCACATTAAGTGGGGTTGCAGGTGCTTCGTCATGGCTATTTTATTTTCTTGCCCTCAAAACAGGAAAGGTTTCACAAGTAGCTCCTGTCGATAAATTAAGCGTCGTATTTTCTATCATTCTCGCTATGATTATCCTCGGTGAAAAGTTAAACTTTATGACCGGTGTTGGTGTAGTCTTTATTACAGCTGGTGTATTATTTATTGCTTTCAGCTAAAAAAACCGCTATTAGCGGTTTTTCTTTTTCTTTATGTACAACCATACAACACATGTAACAACTGCTGAAATTAATAAAATCCATATTCCATAATGATGTAAACTATACTCAACGAAGCGCCACTTCTCGCCTAACTTCCAGCCAAGCCCAATAAAAACACTTATCCAAATGAGCGCACCACCGTAAGCGTACAAACAAAAACGCCAAAGTGTCAAATTTGATACCCCAGCAAAATATGCCGTTAAATGACGTACTCCCGGTATAAAATAACCAATCATTAAAAGAAATGGCCCATATTTTTCAAATAAAATATGTGTTTTTTCAATGTGATGTTCTTTAATTCTAATTTTCGGCCCATATTTCTTTAAAACAGGGAGCCCAAGTTTTAAACCTAATATGTAGCTTAACGTGATCCCTAACATCGCACCAGCCATCCCACTTAAAAAAGCAGCAGTTCCTGACATAACTCCTTTTGAAACATTATAACCAACAAAGGTCAATAAAAACTCGTCTGGTATCGGTAATCCGACAATACCACCAGCCAAAGCTATAACAATTCCAAAATAGCCATAATGCGCGATTAACTCGCCAATATGTTGTTCCATTCGGAAGACACATCCTATGCACGATCGTTATTCCACATTGTACCCTTTCTATCTTTAAGGCAAACATGGTATACATATTCACTATACATTGTTTTTATAATGAACTCTACTTCTATTCTTTCCTTTAACAGAGATAAAGTGAAACTTTAATCAGTGGGAGTTTTGTTCATCCTCTACTAATTATTAACCTATGCCAATCTTGCTTCTACAGACATCCCGACTCCCACATAACTTACTTATATTCAACAATTTTGAGATTAGATTCTTACTGCCCGTAAATAACCCGATAAAAAATAAAAATTCATATGCGTGTTTTTTTGTTACAATAAAGGAAAGTTACTTTTCGCAACGGTTTAACTCTCAAGAAAAATGATATATCTAGCAAAAACATAGTTTGGTCTATATAATGCAACTTCTACCTATTAAAAGAACATACACCCTTTTACATACGACATCATTTTTCTAAATTATACAGGGGGGAACGAACATGACCATTGAAAATCAATTTATTCAAAAAGTTTACTATAAAACATTTTTAACAGAAGAAACTTCTACTCCTGCATCGGAAGTACTCGGTGAAGCATATATAAATGAATCTAAAAATGAATTCTCCAACATTTCTAATATTCGATTTGCTCAAGGTGAATTTTATTATCAAAATAAAGATTTTGAAGCAGCTATATTTAAATGGGAAAAAGTAAATAATGCTCTTGCACTTTGGGCGACAAAAAATATTGCAGATGCTTATTTTGAACTAGGATTCTTACCAAAGGCAGAAGAAATTTATCAATCTATTCAAACGGAAGATACAACTCTTACGATGGAGGTTTCCTTACAACTTCTTTCTCTTTATATCGAACAAGATCGTTTAGGACTCGCTTTTAAGACGATTAGTGAAGCTGTTGCATTCCAACCGGATTATCCAAATATTACTGCAATTGCACGTTCTTTCTATGAAAAACAAGAAGATTGGAACAACGCTATCGAACTAGCTGTTCAAGAAGGTATTCGAACACAATCTTTACACTGGTTTGATACGTTAATAAATTACATAAACAAAGGATTTACAAAAAATATTAAGCCTGAATATTTCTATGAGTCTTTAAAAGCTCTATATGCTGTTGATCAAGCTCAATTTAAAGAGCTTGTTATTGCTCTTTGGAATAGCTATCAACATGAATCCTTATACCTTCCTTGGATTCAAAGTATTAATCATTTATTCTTGCATATTGAAACAGACAATAATGACGATTGGAATGAAATTTCTACTCGCTATCAAGAAACATACTTTGCATTAATTACCGGAAATCATTTTATGCATGAATTAAACGGACTTGTACCAAATTTATTAACAAATTGGTTTAGTTTAACGAAAGCAAAAGATTCTCTAGTTGTCTCTGCAGCAGTGTTAGCATGGAATGAAGTCTCACCTACAACTTTAGAATCATTACTCGTAAAAAGTGCTGGATCCTTACTTTCTAATACATCAGCTGAAGCAGATGTAAATATGGAAACAGTTTCTCATTTATTCGAAACAATCGCTGTATGGGCTGAGAAAAATGATGTAGATTTAAGTCATCAATTTACGCTACTAGTCCATGAACTATGTGATTTAAATGTCACACCACTACTAATAGCTGGAACTAGTGACCATGATAAAACATCATTTGTTAATTCAATATTGGGAGAGAACATCTTAACTGAAACTTTAACAACTCCTATTCTATTTAAAGACGCTAGTCAAACTGAAATAACAGAATTTACCGAGTTAGATATACGAAATATCCCTAACCTTGATGAATTCCATCAAATAACGGCTACATCTGCTCAGTCAGAACTTGAGAAAAAATGTATAGAAATTAAGCTACCAAGTAGGTTTTTAAGAAAAAATAAGTTTACATTTCTTCTTACACCATCCATTCAAGAGCAATTGGATAAAAACAATGCATACTTTGAATACTTACAAGCAGCAGATAGTCTTGTTTACGTATTAAATTCTTCTTCACCATTGCATAGTAAAGAAATTGATACATTAATTTATTTACGTGAACAAGTACCAAACTTACAAATTCACTTCGTATTACACACAAATAATACGACTACTAATGAAAAACTAATTAGTAAACTTAAAGTACATTTTCCAGATGCACAATTCTTCCCATACTCTCCTTCGCAAGAGAGTAGCCAGCAACTTGGAGATGTAACAGAATCTATTCTCTCTAATCTTGCAAAACGCGATATAGAAAAAGAACGTATAGAAAAGCTAATATGGTTTACACAAAAGACAATTGCTTATCTCATAAATGAACGTGTGGAATTAGAAAATACATTAGTAAAATCCGTACGCTGGAATAAACACATCTCAGTGAAACTTACTGGATTTATTAATAACCTTACTGCTCTTGAAAAAGATAAAATTCGCTCTATTACCGAATCCTATCTTTTAACGAAAGAAGAAATTACACGAGATATACATTCTCAAATTCCTGAATTATTACAGAGTTGCTCTGATCTTGTTCAAGAAGATAGTGATTTCAAACTAGTTCATGAAGAATTAAATGCTGCAATGAATGAACGTGTTCAAAAGCATGTACAACAGGTACTTCTTCCTAAATTTACTGGGTCTATTCAAGAATGGATTGAAACAGCACATAATGAATTTATTCAAGCTCAAGCTTATTTAGATGAAATGAGTGAAACGTTTAATAAATTATATAAAGAAGAACGTATGAAACTTCCTTGCGATTTCAAATTATTAGATGATTGGAATCGAGATGTTGCACGAATGACAAATCGAATTACAGTAACGAACATCAATATTTTATTACGCTTTACACCGACACAGTTTTTCTTAAAAAGTGCCGGAAAATTATTTGGTAATATGCAAAAAAACCAATCTATGCTCGCCAACAAATATAAACAATATATTGAAACAGAAGACTATACAGAAATTGCTCACACAATTTCCAAACAATTCTTCCTTCAATTTGAAGTATTTGAAGGTGCATTAGAACGTGATATCATGATGTTCTTCAAAGATCCACTTAATATATTGAAACAAAATGTAGATGCAGCTCAACTTGAGATACAGGAAGACGAGCAAACATTAGCGACGCTAAGAAGCAATCCAGAAACATATCATGATCCTTTGGCGTTATTTAAACTACAATTACTACAACATAAATTTGTTTTAAGTACTACAAAGAAACATGAAGATATCTTTGTATCAAACGAATCTCCTACTGTTTAACAAAAAAACCAAGCAAACTAAAATTTGCTTGGTTTTTTTTACTTTATTATTTTCATATGTTCAAACGGATAATAAATGCCTGCTAACTTTCCTAACACATCTTCTCTATCAATAAAACCTAAACCATTTCTACTATCTTTACTTATTAAGCGATTATCTCCCATAACAAAAATCTTATTTTTAGGAACTGTAATCGGTCCAAAGTCCTCTGTTAAATTCATAAGTTTTTTTTCTGCTTGTTTTTTATTACTATCCAAATACTCTTCATCTTTCACTTCAGAATTTACATATAATTGATCATTTCTCATCTCAATTATATCTCCAGGCAATCCAATCACTCTTTTGACATAAAAATTATCTGTTTTCACAACAATAATATCTTCTCTCCCATAGCTTTCAAATTGTTTTGCTAACTTATTAACAATCACCTTATCTCCATCTTGCAACGTTGGCCTCATAGATGCTCCTTTTACAGTCGTCGGAAAAAACACAAAAATTTTCGCCAAAAACACCAATAAACATGCAATTGCAATAGTTCCAAAGAATTCACGCCAACGTTTTTTCTTTTGCATCATTTCACCATCTCATCATCTTTTTACTTTTATTATAAATAATACAACCGATATTTTTCTACAAAATTCTGAATTATAAAATTATAATATTAGAAATTTCAAAATGGTAATACTGATCAAATTAAACAAGCAAAAAAGATACTCTCAAAATAGTCTATCCACTATTTTGAGAGTATCTTTTTATAATCCCACATATACAATACACATTTGAGCAGCTACATATGTAAACCAAATCCAAAGTGGCTCATACTTCAATTTACGCCCTCCGATATCTGTCACGCCAATAATAAAATCAGAAATCACAAACAGTAAACCACCAAACGCTGGTATCCACCATATTCCTGTATTTTCATAATATAAGGCGAATGCAAAGCAAGCCATTCCTCCAACCCACAATCCGTAAATTAGAGCTCCTATCGTAAACAATTTATCCTGTTTATCATTTCGGATAAAGAAGAACCATCCTACAATTAGAAAGAGCCCATATACGAGTAAACCAATCCAAAAACCATTCCACGAAATTCCTGTTTGCAAAAATGCTTTTACATAAAAACAATGAGCAAGAGCGAAAGTAACCATCCCTCCAATTAACCTGTGACCAATTGGAATCAGCCCAGCCATAAACAAATCTCCCACAGTCGATAAAGTCATACCAAGTGCAACCCACGTACTATACTCTACAGATGGATCTTGTAACCATATCCAAATTGCACTACCTGTTAAAGAAAAACTAAGAATAAGACGGATTGCTAAAGGTAACGGCATATTATCTTTCGTTCTTTTTGTCTGCCGCATTGCATAAATTGCACCGATTAAAAAAAGAAGTATTTGCCCAATTAACACCACGTAAAGTAGATTCATAATATGTTCTCCTCAATAAATGCTTTTTGTATCTTTTTTCGTTACACTTAGTCTATTATCCTTTTTCTATAAAAAAAGAAGAACAGTACTGTTCTTCCATTGTAATCGCTTTTCTGCTTTCTATGCTACTTGTTTTTCTTTCTCTATTTTTTGCTTAGCTGGCGTCCGATTTACCACAATAATTCCCGCGGCTACACATGCTAAACCGAGTAACACAAATGAATGAATTGCTTCACCTAAAATCATGCTCGATAATAACACACCAAATACGGGTATAAAGAACATATACATAGATACTTTTCCAACCTTATTGTACTTCATAATTGTATTCCAAATGCAAAAACCAGCTGCAGATAAGAAAGATAAATAAATCAGCATAAGTAGTGCATGTAGACTAAATGTAAATGGCATGACTCCAACTTGTAAAGCCCCTATACATAATAATCCTATAGAACCAAACATCATTTGGTATGCTGTCATATAGCCAACATCTAATGTTTTACTACCTTCTTTTGCTAATATGTTTCCATATGAATACAGCATTGCTGCACTAAGAAGTAATAAGCTTCCGATTCCAAAATGAAATGATAAGCTACCATCACTCGGCACATTTACTAAAACGACGCCACAAAAACCAATCGATACCCCAATTATTTTTCTTATATTGAGAGCATCATCTTTATATAAAAAATGGGCGAGTAAAATTTGAAAGAATGATGATGTCCCTGAAATGATAGCTCCTTCAATTCCTGAACTATAACTCATTCCAATGTAAAAACAGATATATTGAAGAAACGTTTGGAATAAACCAATTTGTATTAACTGTTTCCCCGTTCCTTTTTTGAAGCTCATATCTTTTCCTAACACTTTAAAGAATAATAAGAGCATGACTCCAGATAACAAGAAACGATAACCGGCAAATAATATTTGTTCTCCAACTTCTTGTGGTTGAATTCCAAGTTCAGCATAACTTAACTTAATAAAAGGAAATGCGCTTCCCCATAAAAAAGTTGCTACTATTGCAGCAATAAATACGCCAATCGGATGGGTAAAAAATTTCTCTGTCTTCACTTGTTGTCTTCCTTTCCGACCTTTTTATGAACAATATTCATATATACCAAAGGAATTGCGAAAACACAAGTTTTCCGTTTATACTTGAAACAAAACCGTACCATCTCATAAAAACATATGATATACTATAGAATAATTACAACATAATAACTATTAAAAACAGATTCAACAGAAATGCTGCTATCCATTATGGATGGCAGCTTTCGTCGTTTTATAGGGGTTTCGATTTTGATTATTTTTCTCAATAAGAATTCGGAAGGAGCGAGTAGTAATGAACTCAGAAGTAAAAACGTTACACGCAAAAGAAACAATTTCTCATCCCTCTTTATGGGACACATTAAAAAAACATTATGAACTTGTATTTGCATTGGCATCTGGTATTTTTATTTTAGCTGGCTGGCTATTCACAAAGAACGATGCAATGAATGCAGGTATTACTTGCTATATCCTTGCTTATATAGTTGGTGGATATGCAAAAGCGAAAGAAGGAATTGAAGATACGATTGAAGAAAAAGAGCTAAATGTTGAAATGCTAATGCTCTTTGCAGCTATCGGTGCTGCAATTATTGGCTACTGGGCAGAAGGGGCTATTTTAATCTTCATCTTTGCGCTCAGCGGTGCTATGGAATCTTATACATTAAGTAAGAGCCAAAAAGAAATTTCCGCTCTTCTTGACTTACAACCCGAAGAAGCATTACGCATTTCCAACGGAACAGAGGAACGTATTCCTGTTGGAGAGTTACAAATTAACGACATTATTTTAATTAAACCAGGTGAACGTGTTCCTGCTGACGGTACGATTCATAACGGTGAAACAAATATCGATGAAGCAGCAATCACGGGAGAACCTATTCCAAATGAGAAAAGACATGGCGATGAAGTATTTGCAGGTACTGTAAATTTACGTGGTGCTATCGAAGTTAAAATTACGAAGCCGAGCGATCAAACATTATTCCAAAAGATTATCCGTCTCGTACAAAGTGCACAAAGTGAAAAATCACCATCACAACTATTCATCGAAAAGTTTGAAGGAACATACGTAAAAGGTGTACTACTCGTTGTTGCGCTTATGATGTTCGTTCCTCATTTCTTACTTGACTGGAGCTGGAATGAAACGTTTTATCGCGCTATGATCTTACTTGTAGTCGCATCTCCTTGTGCACTCGTTGCTGCCATTACACCAGCAACGTTATCTGCAATTTCTAACGGAGCAAGAAATGGAATTCTCTTTAAAGGTGGCATACATTTAGAACGCCTCGCTTCAGTAAAAGCAATCGCCTTTGATAAAACAGGAACATTAACAGAAGGAAAACCTACCGTAACAGATATATATGTTCGAGAAAATATGACAGAAAAAGAAGTACTTTCTATTACAGCATCAATTGAAAGTCACTCTACACATCCTTTGGCTGAATCTATTGTTAAATATGCACAACATGCGTACGACATTACATTAAAAAAACCAGAAAAGGTTGAAGATGTAACTGGTTTTGGGCTAAAAGGAATATTCGAAAACAACGCTTATAAAATAGGTAAAGCTGATTTTATCGGTGAAGAAACAAAAACATTTCATAATGGTATTTCTGCCTCACTTGAAAAGGAAGGTAAAACTGTCGTTTATATTAGTGATGAGGGAGGCATTCTTGGACTTATCGCTTTAAAAGATACGCTTCGCCAAGAAACAATAGCTGCTATTCGTGATTTACAAAGCATTGGTGTCGAAGCAATTATGATTACTGGAGATAATGAAGAAACGGCAAAAGCAATTGCCTCTGAAAGTAATATAAAGGAATATTACGCATCATGCTTACCAGAAACAAAAGTTGAAACGATTAAAAAGTTAAAAGAAAAATACGGTACAGTAGCAATGGTCGGAGACGGTATAAATGATGCACCTGCACTAGCTACTGCTAGCATTGGTGTCGCAATGGGAGAAGGAACAGATGTAGCTTTAGAAACTGCGGATGTTGTACTGATGAAGAACGAACTATCTCGTCTTTCTCAAGCAATCCGTCTATCAAAACGAATGAATCGTATTGTGAAGCAAAACGTAATCTTTTCGCTAGCCGTTATTGCCATGCTAATTTGTTCAAACTTCTTGCAATTTTTAGCTCTTCCATTCGGTGTTATTGGCCATGAAGGAAGTACGATTCTTGTCATTTTGAATGGCTTACGATTATTAAAAGGAAGCAAATAAAACGGGTCCCTCATAGAGGACCCGTTTTTTTTAATGATAGCTATTATGACCGTTCGCACTGCTACTCGTTTTATGCTTTGGGTGCGAACTGCTCTTTTGTTTATTATTACTTTTATTATTATGGTTCTTTTTATTATTACTCATGAAATATCCCCCCTGTTCCTTTTTATTATGGAACAAGAGCTCATTATTCATTACGGGAATTATTGTCACCGGTTCTATAATGGTGGAGTAAACCATTAATTTCACCGCCAAGTAAAATTACCCATCCAGTTAAGTAAAACCATAACATTAAAATAATGATACCACCGAGACCACCATATGTATTGGCGTAATTCGCAAACTTATCTACATAATAAGCAAATGAGTACGATACCACAATCCATCCTACAGTAGCAAATAACGCCCCTGAAATAACTTCTCTTCTTTTTAACTTTCGATCTGGTGCAAATGTATATAAGAAACTAAACAAAGCAAATAGCACGAAGAAACTCGCTACTAATCGTGTAATGCTCCATACGAAAGAAAAACTATCTGATAAACCGAGTGCTTTAAACACTGCTGCTCCAATAACTTGTCCGAATACCGGAACAATTAACGCAAAGACAATCATAAAAATA
Organism: Bacillus cereus group sp. MYBK220-1; assembly: GCF_051916445.1. NCBI lineage: Bacteria > Bacillati > Bacillota > Bacilli > Caryophanales > Bacillaceae > Bacillus > Bacillus cereus group sp. MYBK220-1. Next base: position 67,565 of record NZ_JBQAGQ010000008.1, read on the forward strand.
ATAGCTAATGTAAACACAATTGATAACGCTCTTGTTGTAATAAAAGAACGTGTTTCCTTCACGTCATAAGCGCGGTTAAAAGCATTCATAACCGCATTAACACCATTTGAGGCAAACCATAACATGGATAATAAACCAAATGATAATAAACCACCATTTTGCTGGTTTACAACTTTATCTACATTTACCTCAATTAAGTTCATTGCATCATCTGGTACATAAACCTCTAATAAACTAAGCACATCCTCTGTTTGAATGGGAATAAATCCAAGAAGCGTAATTAAGAAAACGAGCCCAGGAAAAATTGCAAGCAAGAAGAAATAAGCGAGCTGTGCTGCCAAGCCCGCTACATCATCGCGCATCGTCCGGTCATATAAATCTTTACCAAACGAATAAGTACGATTTCTTCTCACCTTTTCTAAAATTTTTCTCATATATGTTTAAACGCTTTTCTTCTCTTCTTTATCTTGCTTTAACTCAATGTACGCTTCAGTTTTTTTTTCCACTGCATTTGAGTCTTTCATAAATAATTCACGCGCTTCTTTCATACCACCATCTTCAGCAACTATTGGCTCTTCTTCTACTTTCAACTCATCTACCTTTGGAGATACAGCTTGAATTTCAATCGTTTCTGGCTTTTCTTCTGGCTCAACTTTTTTCTTACTAAAAATTTCTTTCGTTTCTTTTAACGTCTCTACAACAGATGGCGTTAATTTTTTAATTTCTGCTACTTTCGCTTTTACCACATTGAAATCAGCAAGTTCGCGTCCTTTATCTGTAACAGTTTGCACTTTTTCTTTGATCTTTGCATTTTCGCCAATTTCAATCATCTTTGTTTTTGCTTTTTCTGCAGTATTTTTTACTTTTTCACGATTTTCTTTCTTCAACATAGATACAGCTACACCTGCAGCTACACCAATCGCAATGTTTCGAGCAATATTATTTTTCTTTGCCATATTCCTTCACCCTTTCATTTCTTATGTTAGAAAGTATTTCTTTCTAAGCTTCCTCATATTCCTTGTTCATTTCGAATGAAAGCTAATAGCTTTGCACACCCTTCTGTTACAAGGTCATATACTTCTTGGAAATTCCCTGTATAGTAAGGGTCGGGAACGTCTGTCCAGCCACCGTCTGGAACAAAATCGGACAGCCTACCAATATAGCCTCCAGTTTTACCTAAACTTTTTAAATCTGCTATATTCTTGTTGTCCATGGCAATAATATAATCAAACTTTGTTAAGTCTTCTTTTTCTACTTGCCTTGCTTTAATTCCTTCAAAAGTGACTGCATTTTCTTTTAAAATTTTTTGTGTTCCTTTATGTGGCGGATGGCCAACATGCCAATCTCCAGTTCCTGCAGAATCAATGACAATTTTCTCTTCAAGTCCCTCTTTTACGACAAGATTTCGAAAAATCGCTTCTGCCATCGGAGAACGGCAAATGTTCCCAAGACAAACAAACAATACTTGAACCATATTTTTGTTTCTTCCCTTCTTGGTGCATTTCTTAATATATACTTATAGTATAAACAACCAATTATTAAATATAAAGGAAATCCCTACTAATTTAATGGGATTGAAAAGATTCATTAACGAAAATGATAAAAAATGTTAAGATAGCCTTATGTTATTTTAAAGGGGGACACTTCGGTGGATTTATCCGTAAAGTCAGAAGAAAACGTTGAATACATGGTCGAAGCTATTAAAGAAAAATTACGTATGGTTAATGCTGGAGCGATGAGAGCTGCTAGTTTTAACGAAGAAATGTACGAAGATTTACGTGACATTTATGATCATGTTATGAAACGTGAAACATTCAGCATTAGTGAAATGCAAGCTATTACAGAAGAATTAGGTACATTAATTAAAAAGTAAAAAAGCCTCTCTTATATGAGGCTCTTTTTTATTTCCAACAAATTCATGACAACTCTTCTCTTTCCCTCAACCAACTGTAAAATATTGTACAATAGAAGTAGAACCTCACCTTAGATTTTTTCTCCATACATACTACTCACAAATAATAGCAACACTACCATTGCTAACTGTTTTTACTGGAGGTGCTTACTTATGAGCAATTGGTACAGTAAGACGAAAGATCAAACATTAATTGACCTAGAAACAAACGAACAACACGGTTTAACAGATGAAATTGTAAGTGAACGTTTAAAGCAATACGGTTCTAATGAATTAGCTACAAAACAAAAACGCACTTTATTGCAGCGTATTTTCGCCCAAATTAATGACGTCCTCGTATATGTCCTTATTATTGCAGCCCTTATTTCTGCCTTTGTAGGTGAATGGGCAGATGCAAGTATCATTGCGCTCGTTGTAGTTTTAAATGCTGTTATCGGTGTCGTCCAAGAATCGAAAGCAGAACAAGCCTTAGAGGCATTGAAAAAGATGGCGACACCTAAAGCTATCGTCAAGCGAGATGGTGAACTAAAAGAAATTCCATCTGAGCACGTCGTTCCAGGTGATATCGTTATGCTCGACGCCGGACGATATATCCCATGCGATTTACGCCTGATCGAAACCGCAAATTTAAAAGTTGAAGAATCTGCTCTAACTGGTGAATCTGTCCCTGTTGATAAAGATGCAATCTACCACCCTTCCATGCAAAGTGATGAGCAAGTACCACTCGGTGATCAAAAGAATATGGCCTTTATGTCTACTCTTGTTACATATGGACGAGGCGTCGGTGTTGCTGTTGAAACTGGAATGAACTCACAAATTGGTAAGATTGCTACCCTTTTACATGAAGCTGACGATGATATGACACCACTTCAAAAAAGCTTAGCACAAGTCGGAAAGTATTTAGGCTTTGTTGCTGTAGCTATTTGTATCGTGATGTTTCTCATAGGCTTTTTACAAGGACGAGATACACTAGAAATGTTTATGACTGCAATTAGTTTAGCCGTTGCAGCTATTCCAGAAGGTTTGCCAGCTATCGTTTCCATCGTTCTTGCAATTGGTGTGCAACGTATGATTAAACAAAACGTTATCATTCGGAAACTACCAGCTGTTGAAGCCCTCGGTTCTGTCACAATTATTTGTTCAGATAAAACAGGTACGTTAACGCAAAATAAAATGACCGTTACTCACTTTTATAGTGATAACACATACGATCGCTTAGAGAGTTTAAATGTAAATAATGATGCGCAACGTCTATTGTTAGAAAATATGGTGCTATGTAATGATGCGTCTTACAATAACGAATCACAAACGGGAGACCCGACTGAAATTGCTCTTCTCGTTGCCGGAACCACCTTTAATATGCAAAAAGATCATTTAGAAAAAATACATGAACGTGTTAACGAAGTACCTTTCGATTCAGATCGTAAAATGATGTCAACTGTACATACATACGATGAAAGCTACTATAGCATGACGAAAGGCGCTATTGATAAGCTCTTACCCCGATGTACCCATATTTTTAAAAACGGCAAAATCGAGATTTTAACTGATTCTGATAAAAATCAAATATTAAAAGCTGCCGGATCAATGTCTCAAGAAGCTTTAAGAGTACTTTCATTCGCATTTAAACAATACGATTCAAACGATGTGGATATAAATCATCTTGAAAAAAATCTTATCTTTATTGGTCTTGTCGGTATGATTGATCCACCACGAACTGAAGTGAAAGATTCAATTAAAGAATGTAAAAAAGCCGGTATTCGCACAGTTATGATTACTGGTGACCATAAAGATACCGCCTTTGCAATTGCCAAAGAACTTGGCATTGCTGAAGAAATATCGGAAATTATGATTGGAACTGAATTAGATAACGTTTCTGATACAGAACTAGCTAGCAAAATTAATCATTTAAATGTATTCGCTAGAGTCTCTCCTGAGCATAAAGTGAAAATTGTAAAGGCATTACGCGCGAAAGGAAATATCGTTTCTATGACTGGTGACGGTGTCAATGATGCACCATCTTTAAAGCAAGCTGATGTTGGCGTAGCGATGGGCATTACAGGAACAGACGTTGCAAAAGGGGCAGCAGATGTCGTGTTAACAGATGATAATTTCTCATCTATTGTGAAAGCCGTTGAAGAAGGTAGAAATATTTATCGTAACATAAAAAAATCAATTCTCTTCCTACTCTCTTGTAACTTCGGAGAAATTATCGCTTTATTTTTAGCGATTTTACTCGGCTGGGCAACACCACTACGACCTATTCATATTTTGTGGGTGAATTTAATTACAGATACACTGCCTGCATTATCACTTGGGGTTGATCCTGAAGATCCAGATGTGATGAAGGAAAAACCACGACATGCGAAAGAAAGCTTATTTAGTGGCAGCGTTCCTTTCCTGATTTTCAATGGAGTTATCATTGGACTTTTAACGCTAATAGCTTTTATCGCCGGAGCAAAATTCTATACTGGAGATACAAATTTATTCCCTCTTTTCCCAGAGCGAATTGATGACGATGCTCTATTACATGCTCAAACGATGGCATTTGTCGTTCTTAGTTTTTCTCAGCTCGTTCATTCATTTAACTTGCGTTCAAGAACGAAATCAATTTTTTCAATTGGGATCTTTACAAATAAATATTTAGTTTTCTCCCTTCTTATCGGTGTTCTTATGCAAGTTTGTATCATCTCCATCCCGCCCCTTGCAAATATATTCGGTGTACATGCATTAACGATGCGAGATTGGGGATTTGTTCTCTTATTAAGTATCATTCCACTTATTGTGAATGAGATTATTAAATTAGTGAAGAGAAACTAAAAGGCAATGAGGAATAGTCCTCATTGCCTTTTCATTTATCCTACTATTTTCCGTGCAGTAAAACTCCCACCTCAAAATTCAGTTTGAGCAAAGAAGTTAGGTGGTGGATTAACTGCCCATAAATGTCCAATTGGTGAAGGCTAATAATTAGTGGGGATGAACAAAACCCCACTGATTAAAGTTTCACTTTATCCTTGTAATTCTTTTTTGATGTTCTCTGTTAATGTAGCCATACGTTTGCGGCTTTCTTCACGCTCACGTTTGTTTTGCTCTTCAATTTGTTGTGTTTCTTGCATACCTCTTGAAATAATGTTCCAAGTTTCCTCAAGTGTTTCCATCTTAATACTAGAAGAACCTGATAATCTCGCTACTTCTACACTTTGCGTTGCGATATTTTGTGCATTTTTCTTAAGTAATTCATTTGTACGGCGATCCAGTTCAGCCATAGAATCCGCAACAAGCTTTTGACGCTTGGCATTTACCGCTTGAATGATACCATTTTTAAAGATAGGAATGGTTGTAATAAATGCTGTATTGATTTTACCAATTAATTTATTATTACCACGTTGAATCATACGAATTTGTGGTGCTGTAAGTAACGCAACCATACGTGCTTTTTCTAAATCGTCAATACGCTGTTCTAAAATTTCAACAGAGTTTTTAAGCGACTCTAATTCAATACCTGCTAATTGATCATTATTACGTACACGCTCTTCATACATCGGAACTAACTCTGTATTTAAACGCTCTAATAACATTTCTCCTGCTACTACGTACTTCTCTAAGTCTAGATAATATTTTAAGTTTTGCTCATACAAGCCATCTAACGTACCAATTGATTTTTTCATCTCATCTTGGTACTTCGTAATTTCCACATAAACTTTATCAATTTCACGGCCCATCGTTTGATACTTGCTAAAAATTTGTTCAATCATTTTATCCGCTTTTTTAAACATACGTGAAAAGAAACCGCTTTTCTCTTCCGCAAAGTCTTTACTATCGAATCGGTCCATAATTTTACCAAGCTGTTTTAATAATTCACCAGAATCTTCTATCTTTGATAATGACATTGTATGTAAAATTTGATCAGCAAAACGTGAAATTTCCATAGAAGGTTCTTTTCCAAGTTCAATTAATTCTAATTGATCTTTAATATCTACCGCATTATAAATACGTTGTACATCCGCATCTTTTCTAAGTTGTAAGCGAACATCTTGTGCTGTTTGTTCATTTAATTCTGTTTTCGGATCTAGTACGACTGGGTTATTCATATGGTATTCTCCCTTTCCTTATAAAAATGGACGAAATAGTCCTTTTATTGTTTGTGATAAATTTTTATAGGCTGATGAACCATGAAACTCAAGATCGAAATTAACCTCTTCAAGCCAATGTGAATCAAATGCCCCCGCTTCAATATACGGTTCAATATCGTTTCTTCCCGTTGGATTGAAATGAAATACATCTACTCCAATTTGATTCAAAAATAGTAATAAAACAGCATCAGAACGAGTTAACTCTCCACTCTTCTCATTATTAAATATAACAATTTTCGGTACATCTTGTGAATAATCAAATTTCTCAAGCTGTTCTAAAATATTCGGTGGTATTTGAGAAAGTTGCGCGAAAACATATAGCGCTACATCTTGTTTCGTCTCTTTCGCAATTGGTTTACACATTTCACTTTCACACGTATGGATAATCGCTTCTGCAATTCCATGCTGTAAACCTTCCGGTAAACGCTTATGCGGCCACCAATGGCTATTCATAATTAGATCAGGATGCAATTTCCCAGCTCGGTCCAATGCATCTCGATAATGATATTGGAAGTTTGCTTTTTGCTCTTTCGTAAATGGGAATGTATTAATTAATAAACTGTTATCAAATGATGTAACAGCCTTTAATCGTTGAAAATATTCTTTATCATTCTTTGAAACGCCGGATATTTTCGCAAATAAAGAAGGGATATAAATGTGTTTATTTTCAACAAAGAATGTCGGGCGTACAAACGCCTTTTCTTTCGTAATTAAAAAGAGTTCATCATATGTTGTTTTTAGTGTACGAGCTACAGGCGTATAGGAACGGAATTGCCACGGCTTGTACAGCAGTGAATTATCGTGGTGAAGTACTTGTTCAATTTCTTTCGAAGCTTGATACGCTACTGTTGCAACACGCTCACGGCGACGATCAGGGAATGGTTCAAGCGAAATGCGACTTGAATGAGATACAACAAAAGTTCTTCCCTCTTCATCAATATTTTCAAATCCATCTTTTCCTTCTGGGTGATAATAAAGCACATCACAACCGAGCATAATAAGAAAGTATAAGAAATATATACGGCTTTCCTGTGCATCACCGTACCAAATGATACGCGGCATTTGTTTCTTATAGTTAATCGTAGAGAACCACTTCGCTACGTAATTTTCGCTTAGTTTAATTATGTCGATTAAGAAACGACGGAAGCCTTCTGTCTTTAACGACTGATTATGTTGCTTCTCATATAATTTCAATAGTGAAATAAACGTCGTATGTATGTAATGCTGTAAATCAGGATTGTCTACTTTCGGTAAAAGTTGTTTCCCAGATAAGTGTGCAACTAGCCTATTTACTGTCAGACCATTTGGTGCTTCTTGATGTAATCCGAACACTTCTTGAATATGACGAAGCTTTTCCGAATCAATCACTTTGTTTAAATTTTGTTCGTGTAAAACTTCGATTCCTTTCGCTTCACTATAATCAAACAGTTCATTAAAATATTCATCTACATCATTAGGAACGCCAAGGATTCGACATGCTATATAACTAAATTTCATCTCATTCTCTGTCAGCTCATATTGTGGGCGTTTTTCTAAAAGCGTTTCAAATTGCTTTAAATCTGATTCATCTTTTAATGCATATGGTTGAAGTGTAAAACGTGAAAACACAACAGTTCACCTCCAAAAACATTTACGTTTTTTCTAAGTCCTTCTTCTATTATAAACTATTTTTGGTTATAAAAAATGGGCGCTCGCAAAACGAGCAAACCCATTTCAATTATTTATTGTCTTCTTTAGTAGCTGCAACTTCTTCTCTAGCTTGTCCAGAATTCTTCATGTAGTGAAGTATAAATGTTGCTCCAAATGCTACAACTAAAATAATAAAGAATAGTGTATGACTAATCTCAATCTCGATTAAAGACAGTAACATTTTTGCTGCAATAATTAAGATTAAAATGTATGCTGTCGTTTCAAGCTCTGGAATACGCTCTAACAATTTTAAGAATACACCAGCAATACCACGCATCATTAAAATACCTAGCATTCCGCCTAATAGTAAAATCCAAACTTCATTAGATACACCAAATGCAGCAAGTACGCTATCTACAGAGAATGCGATATCCATTAATTCAACCATCGCAACTGTTCCCCAGAAGACACCAAACATTCTAAAGAGAATACTATTTTGATTCATACCGTGAGCTTCGTCTTCTTCACTTGCACCTTTACGCTTATCAATAAAGTATTTTACTGATAACCAAGCAAGGTAAAGTGCACCAAGAAGTTTTACCCACCATAATTTAATTAAGAACATTCCGATTCCAATCGCAATAAAGCGGAACACATAAGCTCCAATAAGTCCATAGAATAATGCTTTTTTACGTTTTTCTTCCGGAAGATGTTTTACCATTACCGCTAACACAAGTGCGTTATCAGCAGATAATAATCCTTCAAGTACAACAAGTGTACCAATTAATCCCCAAGATACTGGATCCTGCAACACTTTAATCCACATGTCCAAGTCGAAAAACTGAGCATACGTATCAAGGATTCCTTGCAAAATACTCATCTTACCTTTATCCCCTATTCTTTGCTAGATTTATAGAAAGGTCAAAAAAAGGAAACGAATATCGTTTCCTTTCTATGCATCCAAGCCATACGCTCTTACAAGCGCACCTAAACCACCTTGGAATCCACTTCCTACTGCATTAAACTTCCACTGTCCATTATGACGGTATAATTCACAAAAGACAACTGCTGTTTCGATGGAGAAATCTTCCCCTAAATCAAAACGAAGAACTTCTTCACTCGTTTCTTCATTCGCTAAACGAACAAACGCATTTCCTACTTGCCCAAAGTTTTGACTACGGCCTTCTGCATCATAAATCGTAACTGTAATAGCAATTCTGTGCACATCTGCTGGAACTTTCTTCAAGTCCACAACAAGTTGCTCATCGTCACCTTCACCTTCACCTGTACGGTTATCTCCTGTATGTAAAACAGATCCACAAGGAGACTGTAAATTATTATAGAAGATAAAATCAGTTTCCTTCGTACATTTTCCGTTTGCATCTAATAAAAAGGCAGATGCATCTAAATCGAAATCGGCTCCGCCGTCATAAGATTTAATATCCCATCCAAGACCAATTACTGCTTTTGTTAAACCAGGGCTTGTCTTACCTAAATCGATTTTCTGGCCTTTTTGTAATTGAATAACCATCTATATTCACCTCTATATTTTTATCTTTAAAAATATATCCATCAGTAAACATACATTTCACCGATGGATATATAAATCAAATCTATTACTCTACATCTAAACCAAAGTTATTACATAGAGACGCTAATCCACCTTGGAATCCACTTCCGATTGCATTGAATTTCCAATCACCTGCATGACGATATAATTCACCTACTACTACGGCTGTTTCAATAGAGAAATCTTCTCCTAAATCGTAACGAATTAATTCTGCATTCTTTTCTTCATCAAGAATACGTACGAAAGAATTAGAAACTTGTCCGAAGTTTTGGCTACGGCCTTCTCCATCATAAATTGTAATTGTGAAACAAATACGTTCGATGTGAGCAGGAACATTTTTCAAATCTACTTTAATCGCTTCGTCATCGCCTTCACCTTCACCAGTGCGGTTATCTCCTAAATGCTCTACAGCACCATTCGCACCTTTTGGATTATTATAGAAAACGAAATCTTCAGCTCCTGAAACTTTACCATTCGCGCCTACTAAGAAAATACTAACATCTAAGTCGAAATCGTTTTGTCCGTCATAACGATTCGTGTCCCAACCAAGTCCTACAAGAACTTTCGAAAGACCTGGATTCGTTTTTGTTAAGTCTACCTTTTGTCCCTTTTTCAATGAAATTGATGCCATATACAATTCCTCCTCGGTTATTTTATTGATAACGTGATACAATCTCACTTAAGTTTTTATCTTGCGTGCCTTCTCCAACTGCTGAAAACTTCCATTCACTTCCGTGACGATACATTTCACCTGCAATTAGAGTTGTTTTGCCAGCATAATTATCCGATAAATTATAGCGTGCTAATTCTTCACCAGTTTGCGGGTTTTGAATACGAATATATGCATTACGAATCATCCCGAAATCTTGACGACGATTTACACAGTCATAAATATTTACAACGAATACTAAACGATTAATACGGCTTGGAACTTTATGTAATTCTACGAAAATTGTTTCGTCATCACCAGCGCCTTCACCTGTTAAATTATCTCCTGAATGAATAATACTACCACAAGTAGAAAGTTTATTTCCGAAGTAAACTAAATCATTTTTGTTTAAAAAACGATCTCCTTCTAACATAACAACAGATGCATCACAATCTACATTTGGTTTACTTCCAAATAATGAAGACAGAAATCCACCTGATTGCCCAATTGGATCCCAGCCTAAGCCAACCTGTAGTTTTGCTACTTTTGGTTGTCCTTTCGTTAAATCGATCTTTTGACCTTTTTCTAAAATAATAGGCATGAAGTTTCTCCCTTTCTACAAAGCATTTTCCAAATCGGAAAATATTGTATTCTTCTCTTATATTGTAGCATTATTTACCTAGCGATAAAAAGGATAAATTCTCAGTTATATGAAAACATTCATATAATTTACTTATGATGATGTAAGAAGTGGTAAATAGCACCAATCATTCCTGCACAATTACCGTTTTGCGCAAGTTCAATCTCACAATTATTATAAATCTCTTGATTTAAGTATTTACTGACCTCTTCTTTTACTTCTTTTAAAAACTCATTTCCTCTATCGGTAATTCCTCCACCAATAATAATCGTTTCTGGATTAAAAATATAAGCAAGATTACTAATTCCGATTGCCAAATGTTTAAAGAAAATCCCAACTGCTTGAGCAACTTCCCGATCTCCTTTATCATACAACTCGAAAATTCTTTTCCCATTCCACTTGCCTTTGCCTTTATATTTGCTTACAAGTCGAATTAATCCTGAAATCGAAGCAACCTCTTCAAACGTTTTTCCTTCTATTAACATATTCCCCCATTCACCAGCACTAAATGAATGTCCTCGGTACAATTTTCCATCTATAAAAATTGCTCCCCCAATCCCTGTTCCAAGGGTGAGCATAATAAAGTTATCTTTCTCTCTTCCACTACCATTCCACTTTTCTCCAAACGCTGCACAATTCACATCATTGTCAATCGATACTGGAACTTTTAATATCTCTTGCAATCTATCAATAATAGGAATAGTACTATATCCCGGAATATGATCCGCACCTCCCGTCACAATTCCTTTATTAATATCAACAATTCCCGCAGTGCTAATACCGATTCCGGCAATAGTATGTTCATTCATTATTTTTTTGGATACATATATAAGTTTTTGAATAATTTGTTCTCCGCCTAAATGAATTTCTGTTGCAACTGTTTGACGCTTTAATACTCTCCCTATTTCTGAAACAATACCATACTTAATTTGCGTACCGCCAATATCAAACGCTATATACTCTTTCATCTGCTGCCACTTCCTCTACCGTTATAAATGTAAATTCTCCCCCTCTACTATTTGCAGGAAATCTACATTAACTCTTTTCTGCTTTGACAAATACACCACCTTTTTCTATATATAGTTTTTTTTGCATAAAACTCTTTTTCCTAAGAAATATTACAAAGGGATGTATTTTAGATGGAACATTAATCTCTTAGGAGGAAAACCATGACGAAAATCTTCATTTTAGCATCAACACTCTCTTTATCTTTTTTTAGCGGTTTAAATATCGGTAATGCTGCAACTGAAAACTTCCAACCATTAACAAACGCTATTGTACAAAATAGCGATCATTTTGCAGAAGGAAACTCAAAGGATAATAATATACCTCCAGGAAATAACGGTTCTCAGGACGATACTGGTTCTGGCGGTAACGGTTCTCAGGACGATGCTGGTTCTGGTGGCAATGGTTCCGGCGGTAACGGTTCTGGTGACAATGGTTCTGGCAGTAACGGTTCTGGTGGCAGTGGCTCTGGTGGCAATGGTTCTGGTGGCAACGGCTCTGGCGGCAGTGGCTCTGGTGACAACGGTTCTGGCGGCAATGGCTCTGGTGGCAATGGTTCCGGCGGTAACGGTTCTGGTGGCAATGGTTCCGGTGACAACGGTTCTGGTGGTAGTGGCTCTGACGGCAGCGGTTCTGGTGGCAATGGTTCTGGTGGCAACGGTTCTGGCGGCAGTGGCTCTGGTGACAACGGTTCTGGCGGTAATGGTTCTGGCGGCAATGGCTCTGGTGGCAATGGTTCCGGTGACAACGGTTCTGGCGGCAATGGCTCTAGTGGCAATGGTTCTGGCGGTAACGGTTCTGGCGGCAATGGCTCTGGTGGCAATGGTTCTGGCGGTAACGGTTCTGGTGGTAACGGTTCTGGTGGTAACGGTTCTGGCGGCAATGGCTCTCAAGGTGGCAATCGTGTTAAAGGTGATAGCAGTTCTCAAGGGGGTAATGGCTCTCAAGGTGGCAATCGTGTTAAAGGCGATAGCAATTCTCAGGAGGGCAACGGTTCTCAAGGGGGTAATGTAAAAGATAATACGAAAAAACAAGGTGATAAATTACCTAATACTGCAACGCATTACCCTATATCTATTTTAATGGGGCTTTCAACATTCCTAATTGGTATGTTACTGTTTATTCGTCGTAAAAACGTAAAATAAGAACAACATCCTTCCATCTAAAAAGTACATGAAATACTGTATAAAACTAAAAAGGACTTTGGATTACATTTTATTATGCAGCCCAAAGTCCTTTTATCACCTATCAGAAAAAGTATTAATACGCTTTTCCCCAATACACCATTTGTTTAGCTTCTTTACCACAACAAATACATTCTTCAGCTAAATGCTCTTGCTCAAAAGGCATACAACGTGAAGATACGCCAACTTCTTCTTTTAGTTTTTCTTCACAAGCTAATTCCCCGCACCACATTGCCTTAATAAAGCCTTGCTTTTCGTCAGCTATTTTTTTCATCTCTTCGAAATTTGTCGCAACATACGTATTCTCATCGCGAAATGCTTTTGCTTTATTAAATAAAGCAATATGAATTTCTTCAAGTAATGCTGGAATACGTTCTTCTAATTGATCCATTGGTACAAACTCTTTTTCCTTCGTATCTCTTCTTACAAGTACAACTTGATTCTTTTCAATATCTTTAGGGCCAACTTCTAATCGAATTGGAATCCCCTTCATTTCATACTCATTAAATTTCCAGCCTGGTGTTTTATTACTAGCATCTATTTTTACTCGTGCAACCTTTTGAATATGTGCTTGTAACTCTGTTGCTTTTGCTAAAACTCCTTCTTTATGCTGAGCAATTGGTACAATAACAACTTGCACTGGAGCGACTTTTGGTGGCATTACAAGTCCATTATTATCACTATGAACCATTATTAGCCCGCCTATCATTCTTGTTGATACACCCCAAGATGTTTGGTGCACATATTGCCACTTACCGTTACGATCTAAAAACTTAATATCAAATGCTTTAGAGAAATTCGTTCCAAAGTTATGAGAGGTTCCTGTTTGAAGTGCTTTTCCATCATGCATTAAACTTTCAATTGTATAAGTTGCCTTTGCTCCAGCAAACTTCTCTTTTTCTGTTTTTTGTCCTTTAATAACTGGTATTGCTAAATAATCCTCACAGAAAGAAGCATATAAGTTTAAAATATTTAATGTTTCAGCCTGCGATTCTTCTGCCGTTTCATGGATTGTATGACCCTCTTGCCATAAAAATTCAGTCGTACGAAGGAATGGCCTAGTTGTCTTCTCCCAACGAACTACTGAACACCACTGATTATATAACTTTGGCAAATCATTATAGGATTGCACAATTTTTGAAAAGTGCTCACAGAATAAAGTTTCAGATGTAGGACGTACACAAAGTCTTTCCGCTAACTTTTCATCTCCGCCATGCGTAACCCATGCTACTTCAGGAGCAAATCCTTCAACATGATCCTTCTCTTTTTGCAATAAACTCTCTGGGATAAACATTGGCATATATACATTTTCATGGCCAGTTTCTTTTAACTTCTCATCCATCACCTTCTGCATATTCTCCCATAAGGCATAACCATACGGACGTAAAATCATGCATCCTTTTACACTTGAATAATCAACAAGTTCGGCTTTTTTTACAATATCGGTATACCACTGCGCAAAGTCCTCTTCCATCTTCGTAATGGCTTGCACTTGTTCTTTTGCCATAGTCAGTCTTCCTCCTTCTAGAAAATACAAAAAAGCCCGCGTCCCTAAATAGGGACCGAGCTTTGTCGGCGTTACCACCCTGATTCATGCACAAAAATTGCGCATGCTCTCTTTTTGATAACGGGAAATTCCCGCTGCATATGCAGAACTCAAAGGCAGGTTCCATATTGCCTTTTTAAGAATCTTTCAGCCTGACGGATTCTCTCTCTGCTAAAAAGGTTGAACATGTACTAGTCCTTTTTCATCGTTATAACGAAATAAATTTGTTGATTATCATAATATAAATTTCAACCCAAAACAAGAGTGAATTTTCTTATTTTTATATTCTTTTCATTTTTTACAGTTTTATACGTAGCTTTTTCGCGTAATTTTTACAAGTTGATGTGCAATCATACCGATAAGTGTACCAAGTAGGACGAAGAAACCAATAAATCCATATCCCATTCCTTCCCACCCACCAATAACCATCATTGTAACGGGAAAGGATGCTAAGCAAAGAAGTATTAAACTAAGTGCAAATATAATATCGAACTGTTTGTCTGGAAACCGTTTCTTTAGTAAATATGAAATAGCAAATACAAGGATAATCGTGACTCCGCCAATGATGTAAAAGATACCAAATCCATCTAACCAATCCATAGTGTTTCCTCCTTCCATAGATTCCCTTATACTTAATTATATGTTTAATTTTTCTGAAAATAAATAATAAATTTTCACATAGAAATATATTTTTATTACTAGGTATTAATAGTAATATATAAGAATAGGTTTTATATAATCAGGAGGGAACTTTATGGATAAAGCATTAACAAACCATGTCATTATTTTATCATTCGACTGTTTATCAGCTTTAGATTTTCCTATACTACAAAAACTACCTCATTTCCAATCTCTAATAAAAAAGGGCACGGTTGTCGAAAAAGTAGAACCAATTTATCCTTCTGTAACATATCCAAGCCACTCAACAATCGTAACCGGTAATTACCCTAACAAGCACGGTGTTGTTAGCAATACGTTACTTCAACCAGGGCGTGAATCACCTGATTGGCATTGGTACCGAAAATCAATAAAAGGAACAACATTGTATGATGAAGCGCGCAAAGCAAATTTAACGACAGCTGCCCTTCTATGGCCTGTTACTGGAAGAGCGAACATCGATTACAATTTACCAGAAATTTTCCCCAATAGACCTTGGCAAAATCAAGTGTTAGTTTCCTTATTTAGCGGTAGCCCACTATACCAATTAGATTTAAATCGTCGTTTCGGCCATATAAGAAATGGTTTATCACAACCAGAACTGGATGATTTCGTCCTCGCCTCTGCTGTGCATACAATCCAGACGAAAAAGCCTAATGTCATGTTTGTACATTTCACCGATTTAGACACACAAAGACACTATCACGGCTTTGAATCTAACGAAACAATAGCTGCTATCCAGAGACACGACGAACGTCTAGGGAAAATTATTCAAGCACTAAAAGAAAGTGACTTATACGAAGAAAGTACAATTATTGCCCTTGGTGATCATAGCGCTTTAAGTGAAAACAAATCCATCCAATTAAATGTGCTATTCCATCAAAGAGGACTTATATCTCTTAATAAAAAAGGAAAATTAGTAGACTGGAAAGCCTATTGCCAAAGTTGCGACGGCTCTGCCTATGTATATGTAAAGGACAAAAATGATACGGATACAATTCGGGAGGTACAACTACTCCTTGAAGAACTACTTCAAAATAAACAAAACGGAATTGAATTTATACTTCATGATGAAGCTGCCAAAGACTGCGGTGCAGATGGTAATTGTTTATTCATGTTAGAAGCACGAGAAGGGTATTATTTCACTGAAAACTATACAGGAGATTTTATAAAAGAAATTACCGAAAAAGATGTTACGCCTAGTAAAAAATATACATTTGGTACGCATGGATACTCTCCAACAAAACCTAACTATGAAACAATTTTTATCGCTGCTGGGAAAGGGATAAAAAGCGGCATTACCATACCGTATATGAGACTTATTGATGAGGGCCCAACTATCGCTAGACTACTCGGTTTACACTTAGGTGAAACAGACGGATCAATTGTAGAGGATTTACTCCAATTGTAAAGAACTTTGTATATATGTAAAAGTTATGTAAAATTCATCATTGTTTCTCTTTTTATAATTTTTATTTTTGTACACTGTTAGTAAAACAAATTTGAGGGGGAACATTATATGAAAAAAATGTCCAGACAAGAAAAAAGCTGGATATTATACGATTGGGCGAACTCCGTATATTCGCTCGTCATTACAACTGCATTATTTCCAATTTACTTTAAAGCAGCTGCAAAAGAAGCGGGTTTATCTGGGGCAACTTCAACAGCATATTGGGGATATGCAAACTCATTCGCAACACTTTTAATTTCTATACTTGCTCCTATTCTTGGCACAGTTGCTGATTATAAAGGATTTAAAAAACGTTTTTTCACATTCTTCTTTGGACTCGGTATCGTATTTACAAGTATGTTAGCAGTCGTTCCAACCTCTCAGTGGTACTTATTGCTAGGGTGCTATATGCTCGCCTTAATCGGCTTTGCTGGAGCAAACATTTTTTATGATGCATTTTTAGTAGATGTCACTTCTGAAGATAGAATGGATCGAATTTCTACGAGAGGTTTCGCTTTAGGCTATATTGGGAGTACTATTCCATTTATCGGTTGTATCACTCTTATCATTCTTGCTCAAAAAGGAACTATCCCTTTATCAGTTGGCATTGCTAGTCAAATTTCATTCGCGATAACAGCTCTTTGGTGGGGGTTATTTACAATTCCAATGCTAAAAAACGTAGAGCAAACGCACTATATTGAACGTCATCCAAGACCTATTAGAATGAGCTTCAAACGCCTTGCTGATACTTTTAAAAATATTAAAGAATATAAAACTGTATTTATGTTTCTAATCGCTTACTTTTTCTATATTGACGGAGTCGATACGATTATTACTATGTCTACCGCTTACGGAACCGATCTCGGTATTAGTGCAACGAATCTATTAATCATATTATTTGTAACACAAATTGTCGCTTGTCCATTTGCTTTACTATATGGAAAACTATCTGAAACATTTACTGGTAAAAAAATGTTATATGTCGGTATCATTATTTATATCATTATTTGCACATATGCTTATTTCTTAAAAACGACACTTGATTTTTGGATTTTAGCAATGTTAGTTGCTACATCTCAAGGTGGTATTCAAGCACTAAGTCGTTCATACTTTGCAAAACTAGTACCAAAAGAATCTGCTAATGAATTCTTCGGATTTTATAATATATTTGGGAAGTTTGCCGCAATTATGGGTCCGGTATTAGTCGGTGTTACAACGCAATTAACAGGAAAAACAAACGCTGGTGTTCTTAGTATTATTGTTCTGTTTATTATCGGAGGATTCTTACTAACTAGAGTTCCAGAAAATAATACATCCGTTACACCACCTAGTCCAAAGACTAAAACGCTCTAAGAAAAGATCCTCTTCTCATAAGAAGAGGATCTTTTTTATTTTTAAAGGTGCGCCTTATAATGAACGACTCTACTGCTTGTACAAAAATAATTTATCAACAGTTGTTCCTAATACTTCAGCTAAACGGAACGCTAACGCTAAACTTGGATCATATTTATTATTCTCAATTGCATTTATCGTTTGTCTAGAAACCTTACATTTATCAGCTAATGCGCCTTGTGAAATATTATTTTCAGTGCGTAATTCATAGATTTGATTTTTCACACCATTGCTCCTAACCTGTAAAATCGTTTTTACAACATCAGTATATAATTGGCTCATATAGTTGTCAAAAGTTCCTCAAAGAAAAAGGGAGCAATATTGCTCCCTTACAATAGTTATTTCGAAGCTAACGAATTTGTTAGTGCCTCTTTATTAGCAACATCTTCTTTTTTTATTTGCATACGTAGAACTGGCCCTATCGCTAATAAAATAAGTGCCATTGCTATACAAAACACAGTAACTAGTGAAGTTAGTTCCTTTAATCCTCCAGCTAGTGAAGTTCCAATTAGCATTGCCCCCATAAACAGTGGTAAAATCGTCCCATTTACTCTTCCAACCATATTTTCTGGTACAAGTTGAATCATAAGCGTACCGACAACAATATTAACACAAGCTAAACAAATACCTGTTCCAAACCTCATGAAACTAGTAATCCAAAATGATGTAGATAGCCCTTCTACTAAAAATGACATTGCTAATATGCCCATACCGAATACAAACATTTTTTTCGGATTCACTTTTGAAGCGAAAATTGCAGCAACAATACCACCAATTAACATACCTATTCCATCAGCTGCAGCTAAATATTGAACTGCTTCCTTTTCCATTCCAAGGCGTTCTATTACAAGAAACACCTCTAATGGAGTTGTTAATCCAACAGCTAAGCCTATAATGGTGAAAGTGATCGTAATCATACGTAAATTTTTCGTATGAAGAACATACTTCCAACCTTCTTTTATATCATTTTTTAATGAATCTCTCGCCACTTGCTCTTTTTCAACCCATTTTGGTAAGAATGAAAGGGCGATAGCAGATAACAAAAATAAAATGATTAAGCTATATAGTGACGTAAATAAACCAAGTTGTGTATACACAAGCGATCCTACCACTGGTCCAAAAATCAGAAATAATGACTGTAATGTTTGGTTAAATGCAATTGCATTTGCTACCTCTTCTTCTTTTACATAGCGCTTAAATATGCGCGAAGATGAGGGCTGAGAAAACTGGCCTACAATCGCGGAAATGAGTGTTGCAAAAAATATAGCCTGCCAATAATCCAGCTTTAACAACAGGACAATTCCTATAATAGACAGTACACTTAATACATCTCCAGCGACCATTGTTCTTTTCGGATTCCAGCGATCAGCTAGCGCACCACCGATAAACGAGAAAATAAAAATAGGTGCATATTCCATAACTGATAACAAAGAAACAGAAACCGGATCATTATTCGTTCGCTCCATTATGAAATATAAAAGAGCCATATTTCTGATCCAAATTGCAAATTGTTGTAAAATATCAGATGCCATAACGAGCATAAATGCTCGGTTTTTAAATAAAGCGTTCATTTTCATCCCCCTTTTACAAACCGACCGTTCGGTCTATTTTATTTTGTAAGAAAAGCAACTGACCTATTATTCAGCTGCCATTCCTTTTAACAATACATCTATTGCCTTTTTATAAATACGCTTCAACTCTTTATAATCTAGCTCGTAGTAAAGTACTCCAAGCCCTGATAATAATCCATTCACAATATACATAAGATCACGAGTATTATCTTCACGGAACTCTCCAGACTGTATACCTGCTTCAATTAATTTCTCAAACATAACATATGATTCTCTAGTTAAAGCTAATAGTTCCTCCAAAATCTCTTTACTTACAACTTGACTCATAGAGAATTCCTCTATTGCATTTGAAATTGGTTGCTGTATGTCCTCTACATGATATTCCGCGAGACCATATAGTTTTTCAGTACTAGTGCTATACAACTTCTCTTTTTCATTCCATTTTTCAACCCAATCATACGTATGCTGTTTCACTACAAATAAAAATAATTCTTCTTTACTTTTAAAGTGATAATAAATGCTTCCTTTACTTCGCTCTGTAATTTCACAAATCTCTTCCATAGATGTAGCTGCGTAGCCTTTCTGTGAAAATAGACTTTTTGCTTTATATGCAATTTCTTTCTTTATCTCTTCTGCGCTTCTTCTCATATTCACACCTCTTTAAACCGACCGTTCAGTTTAATAATAACAAATCAAAAACCTCTATCGCAAGAGGCTATATTCCTTATTTAAGAAAACGTACTTTCAAACCAAGTTCGAATCATATGTATTGTTCCAAATTTAAATGCTAATTTAACAAAAAACACGCCTCCCGCAGCTAATAAAAATAACACTACTTTCCCCTTATTTTTCACTTTCGGTTCCCTTTTCATTTCCATTCCCCTTAGTATGTTAAAAATATTAATCAAACGTTTGTTTAACTGTGTTTATGCATATGTAAGCCAACTAATCAAACGTTTGTTTAAAAAGAAATACGCCTATATAAGGCGCATTTTCATCAATCACCACCGCCACCGCAGCTTCCCCCGCTATCTCCCCCAAAAGACCCTCCACAATCATGTGAACCGCCATCATGCGAGCTATCATTATCCGATCCAGCAAAGAAAAATAATGGTGATGAGCTGTTAGATGAATTATGTATGTTATTTTGTTTCGCCAAGTTCACCTTCTTTTTGTTCGATCGAACTGCTGTTACGATTATTCCAACTACAACAAATAATAGTATGACAATAATAAATCCCATATAAAAGCCTCCCCTATTCCTCGAATAATTGAATGATTCTCTCTAGATTTTCAAGTGAAATGAAGCGTGATTCACGAAGAATTTCTTTTCCATTATGAAATAATAAAATTGTTGGCCCTGTAAATACTCCATATCGCCCCGCAATCTCTTGCATGTCTTGTAGTAATATCTCTATTTTCTCTACGTAATCATAATTCTCTAATACGCAATTTACTTTTCTTAGCATAACATCACAAACACCACAATTTTCCGTTTTAATAAACAGAAGTACCAATTGTTGTTCTTCGATATAGTTCGCTAATTCTTCTATCGTTTTAAATGTAGTCATCTTATCCCTCTTAGCGTAATTTACGAAATACTTTGTCTTGATACATACGAAAAGCTGAACTATCTTTAATCTTTCTCTTTTCCATTACCTGCTGAAAACGAAGCGTTTTTGCTGTTAACTCTTCTCGTAATTTCTTTCTCTCTTCTTCATCATAACAGCAAGCAATTAAATCCTCTATTTTTAATATATCTTTTTGTAGTTCCATTTCTGGTGGAATCATTCCCGCATTTTTTAAAATTTTATAACTCATTCTAAGTTCTGGAGGTACCATTGAAAGATCTTCTAATTGTAGTGGTTTTCCTTTTCCCGGAAGATAATCAAGATCACCATTCCGTATTGCTTGTCGAATTTTTTCTTCAGCAATGTTCAAAAACACATCCACACTATTCCCTCCTTTACATATTTTTACTATTATTTTACATGATATTTCCTTATCTTTCTACGTCTTTAATAATTGGCTCCATACAATTTTTTCTCAAATTTATTTATAATGAGCTTTTTCTTCCCATACCAATCTTTCGTTTTCATATATAGTTTGTATTCAAGCCTTTTTGTATTGAGAAAGTCTTTTTCAACTTAATAAAGCGTTTACACTAAATCTTACATTTGTTACGATTTAATCACCCCCAGCTCCCTTGTATAGACTTCGTGATGTCTGATCATTTTATCTAGACGTTTCATACGTCTAGATTCATTTTGGTTTATTGGCGTATGCCTTTAAATATATCTTTTATTTTGAAAGGAGAAATGGCTATGAGGTCTCAAAAATTCACACTGCTATTACTATCTCTACTACTTTTCTTACCTCTTTTTCTCACAAATTTTATTACTCCAAATCTCGCATTAGCAGATTCACCAAAGCAAAGTCAAAAAATTGTTGGGTACTTTCCTTCGTGGGGCGTTTACGGACGTAATTATCAAGTTGCTGACATTGATGCATCAAAGCTTACTCACCTTAACTATGCTTTCGCGGATATTTGTTGGAATGGAAAACATGGAAACCCTTCTACTCATCCTGATAATCCAAATAAACAAACGTGGAACTGTAAAGAATCTGGTGTACCATTGCAAAATAAAGAGGTTCCTAATGGTACTCTCGTACTCGGTGAACCATGGGCTGATGTTACCAAATCGTATCCTGGCTCAGGGACAACTTGGGAAGATTGCGATAAATATGCCCGTTGCGGAAATTTCGGGGAACTAAAACGATTAAAAGCTAAATATCCTCACTTAAAAACAATTATTTCCGTTGGTGGCTGGACTTGGTCTAACCGCTTTTCTGATATGGCCGCTGATGAAAAAACAAGAAAAGTATTTGCTGAATCTACAGTAGCTTTTCTTCGCGCATATGGGTTTGATGGCGTAGATTTAGACTGGGAATATCCGGGCGTTGAAACGATTCCTGGTGGTAGTTATCGTCCTGAAGATAAACAAAATTTCACTCTCCTTCTTCAAGATGTCCGAAATGCTTTGAATAAAGCAGGTGCTGAAGATGGCAAACAATATTTACTAACAATCGCTTCAGGCGCAAGCCAACGCTACGCTGATCATACAGAGCTAAAGAAAATTTCTCAAATACTCGATTGGATTAATATTATGACATATGATTTCCACGGCGGATGGGAAGCTACTTCTAATCATAATGCAGCTCTATATAAGGATCCAAATGACCCAGCAGCAAATACGAATTTTTACGTAGATGGTGCTATAAATGTTTATACAAATGAAGGTGTTCCAGTCGATAAACTAGTATTAGGCGTACCCTTTTACGGACGTGGCTGGAAAAGTTGTGGCAAAGAAAATAACGGACAATATCAACCTTGCAAACCAGGTAGTGATGGGAAACTTGCTTCTAAAGGTACTTGGGATGATTATTCTACCGGTGACACAGGTGTGTATGATTACGGTGATTTAGCAGCCAATTACGTTAATAAAAATGGTTTTGTACGCTACTGGAATGACACAGCTAAAGTACCTTATTTATATAATGCAACTACAGGCACATTTATTAGCTACGATGACAATGAATCTATGAAATACAAAACAGACTATATAAAGACGAAAGGTTTAAGTGGAGCAATGTTTTGGGAACTAAGCGGAGATTGCCGTACAAGTCCAAAATATAGTTGCAGTGGTCCAAAATTACTTGATACGCTAGTAAAAGAATTACTTGGTGGACCTATTAGTCAAAAAGATACTGAGCCACCAACGAATGTTAAAAACGTTGTAGTTACGAATAAAAATTCAAACTCAGTTCAATTAAACTGGACTGCATCTACTGATAACGTAGGAGTTATGGAATATGAAATTACTGCTGGAGAAGAGAAATGGAGTACAACAACAAATAGCATTACAATTAAAAACTTAAAACCTAATACGGAATACACATTTTCAATAATTGCCAAAGATGCTGCTGGAAATAAATCACAACCTACCGCTCTTACTGTCAAAACGGATGAAGCTAATACGACACCTCCTGATGGAAATGGTACTGCTACATTTTCAGTCACTTCGAATTGGGGCAGCGGTTATAACTTCTCGATTATAATCAAAAATAATGGAACGACTCCTATTAAAAATTGGAAATTAGAATTTGATTATAGCGGTAATTTAACACAAGTTTGGGATTCTAAAATTAGTAGTAAAACAAATAATCATTATGTAATTACGAACGCAGGATGGAATGGTGAAATTCCTCCTGGTGGATCTATTACAATTGGCGGTGCAGGAACAGGTAATCCTGCCGAACTTTTAAATACCGTCATTAGCGAAAACTAGACGTAATATCCATTAATTAATTCACTAAAGTTTGAATTTAGGTTTGAGCAATACCTCCTAAATTCAAACTTTTAATTTTATGAAAAATCAAAAATATCATAATAACCTATTATAATTATATTTAATTTCTAATATGAAGTTTATATGAAGTTCATTTGAATTTTACATGAATTTCCTTTAATTTCTATTGTCTTCCTATAATATCCATATTATCCTTTACATAAAGGAATTATTTTCATTCCATTTTGAACTATCTATATATATAAAGAAAGATAGTCACCTGTTAGGGAAAGGCTTTCGTATTATAAATATAACAAAAGAAAAAGCACGCTTATAAGCGCACCATAAGAGTGCTTCTTCATACAATTCTCATGTAAGAGTTCTCGAAAATCATGTTAATCACAAAGAAAAGGCATTAGCTCCTAAAAGCTAATGCCTTTTCTTTATTCATATTGTTCAGTATTCCAATCTTCTATATTCCATACTTTTGTTATCCACGATTCATAGAAAGAAGGTTCATGTGAGACAATTAAAACCGTTCCTTTGTATTGTTGTAACGCTTCCTGTAAAGCCATCTTAGTTTCTACATCCAAATGATTAGTCGGTTCGTCTAAAATTAAAACATCAGCTTTTTCTATTTTTTCATATAAGGAGCTAACACACTTAAAATCTCTTCTTTATCCTTTTTTAATTCGAGTGATGTTAACATATCCATCGTTCTCGGCCTAGGTAATTTCACTTGTACCTCGCCAACTATTGACGCTGGTCTTTGAGATAAAATAAATACGCGATCTGAAAGCAAGATTGCCTCATCTAAGTCATGTGTCACCATAACGATTGTTTGCTTTTCTTGATGCCAAGAGTTTAAAAGCCAGCTATGTACTTCCATTTTTGTAAATGCATCTAATTTACCAAAAGGCTCATCAAGCAGCATAATTGGCTTTTCACATAAATATGTGCGCAGAAAACTAATTCTTTGACGCATACCACCAGATAATTCATCTGGATAATGGTCTGCATATTCATCTAGTTCGAACTGCTTTAATGCTTCCATTCCTTCTGTCAGCCTTTGTTTTTTCGGCTTTCCTTCAATTTCTAACGGAAGAACGATATTTTGCAAAGCTGATCGCCACGGTAGTAATAAATCTTGTTGTGGCATATAACTAACAACATCTTGCTCTTGTACTTGTTTATCGTTATACGTTACGTTCCCGCTTGTTGGTTTTTCAACATTTGCAATCATGTTTAATAATGTGCTTTTCCCGCAACCACTCGGTCCTACAAAGGAAACAAACTCTCCCTCTTGTATAGAGGCACTAATATTCTCTAATACATTCTTTCCGTCGAAAGATTTCACTATATTTTTTATTTGTAATCCGCTCATTTTTCACTTGGAAGGAATTCATTTGTAAAAGCATCTTTTACATCGATTTTCTTTTTAATAACTTTGTTGTCATATAAGAAATTCATGTAATTCGTCCAAATTTCTTCCTTCTGTACTCCCCATGCTTTAGCATCATCTTGATACTTCGTACTTAACCATTTTTGGCTTTCTTGAACTAAATCTTTATTTACATCTGGAACAGCTTTAATTAAAATATCAGCAGCTTCTTTCGGTTCCTTAATTGCAAAATTATAACCTTCTGTCGTTGCACTCATAAACTTTTTCACAAAGTCTTTATCTTGCTTCGTATGTTTTTCACTCGTAATAATAACAGGACTATAGAAATCAAGCGCTGGATCTAAGTCCTTCACCATAATCGTATTTAACTCTTTTCCTTGACGCTTCGCTTCAATCCCATCCCAACCGTAATAAATCCATTCAAAATCTGCATCACGGCCAATTGATTTAAAGAAATCTGTTTGTCCTAAGATGATTTTTTCAACTTTATTAAAATCAGCTTGATGTTTATCCATAATCGTCTTTAATGTCGCTTCTTCCGCTGGTCCTCCCCAGCCGCCGTAACGTTTACCTTCAAAATCTTTCGGTGACGTCATATTATCTTTCTTAAGCGATGCAAACGCTGAAGTGTTATGCTGAATAATCGCTCCTACAGATACAACAGGAATTCCTTCTACACGAGCTAACGTTACATTTTCTTGTGCGCTTATTGCGAAGTCTGCTTTTCCTGATGCTATCATTTGCTCTGCTGTTACATTGTCACCTGGTTGAATAATTTCTACATCTAATCCTTGCTTTTTGTAATAATCTTTCGTTTGCGCTACATACAAGCCAGTATGATTCGTATTTGGAAACCAATCTAATACTACTTTTACTTTTTGATCTTTACTTGCACTTTCTTCTTTCTTCGCCGGATTACATCCAGCCACACCTACCGCTACTAAGGCAGCTAACATAACTTTCAAACCTTTTTTCATTTTCTGCCGTCCTTTCTATATATCCATGGTGCTGTTATTCTTGCCATAAACTCTACGATAAAATACAGGCATAATGTCACCATAACGATGATTGCTGCAACCCCAAATACTCGGGCAGTCAAAAAGGATTTTGTAGCCCTCGTAAGCATAACGCCTAATCCTTCACTTGCACCGAGCCATTCTCCGATAATTGCCCCCATTACGCTATATGTAACTGCAATTTTTAAACCTGAGAAAAAGTATGGAAGCACTGCTGGAAATTTTACTTTCTGGTAAACTTGCCATTTTGTCGCCTTCATTGTTTGTAACAGTTTCAGCATGTTTTTATCTACTGTTTGAAAACCTTCTAAAATACTAAGCGCAATTGGGAAGAAACAAACGAGTATTACGACCATTACTTTCGGCAACATCCCATATCCAAACCAAATAATAAATAGCGGTGCAAGTACAACAATTGGAATTGTTTGCGAAATAACAAGCAATGGATTTATTAAAATACGAAATAACGGTATAACGTCCATAATAATTGCGATGCTCGTCCCCAATAAAATTGCAAAAAATAGTCCAATTATAACTTCCTGCAGTGTTTGCATCGTATTTGGTAATAGTAAATCTTTCATCCCAATTAATTCTTGAACAATGGCAGAAGGCTTTGGTAAAATCCACGGTTCGATTTTAAATAATGAAACAGATCCTTCCCATATCGCAATGAGAAGGATAAGCCAAATAGTTGTAATAAGTTTAGATTGCTTCTGGTTTTGCATATTCATCACGGTACTTCCAAACCTTTTCATCTATCGTTACACCAGTGCTTGGACGATAATGGATTTTAATAGAAGTAATCACTTCTTCTGCTCCAGCATCGACGCAAGCTTGTTGCGCACGTTTAACGACATCAAGAAGTACATCTAATTCTCCTTCCAAAGTTGTTTCCATTGCCCCTACTTCATAACGAACTCCCGATTGTTGCACAACTTCAATTGCTTTATCGACAACAGAATATACATCTTTCGTTTTCGCTTGTGGTACTACTGAAAATGACATTGTAACTTGTTGTGACATAATAAAATCCCCCTTATAAAATTAAATTTCAAAAATAAGAAAAGGCTTTCCTACTGCGTAGGAAAGCCTTGTATGCAAGTTATTACAGAATAACATATGCTACATCACTTTAAGTAACTCCCTACGCTGGCATTATCCAGATCAGGTTGAGGGTCGATGTTTACTTACATCCTCTCAGCCAATTGGCTCCCCGGTCCTTAATTCGTTTTCATTGTAGCATGATTTATTTTATTGAACAAACAAAAGCATGCATAATCATTTCATTATTTTTGGAAAATAACCAACTTTTTCACCATGAGCTAATAACTGCTGAATAAATTCTTTATTAATTGCTGGTACTATCAATTCTTTTTTCTTAATCCATTTATTCGTTCTACGCGTACCCATTACAATTTCAGATTGCTGCGCTCCATCTCCTGCAACTTGAGAAGCAATTAACTCTGCTATTACTTCATTTCCCTTCGCTAATGCAAGCCCGGTATTTACATATTCTGAAAGTGGAACCATTTCAAGATTGTATCCACACTCTCCAATTAGCTGTATAAATTGTTCAAACTCAATTTGATGTGGATGACAAATATGTAACGTCTCTCCTATAATTTTCGAATCTTGCAAATACGATACAATTGATTTACTAGCAAAATCAATTGGTGTGAAATCAACTTTCCACTTCACATTTGGTGCTTTCCCAATTAATAGCATTGTTTTAATAAGACGATAAAATGCGTTTCCTTCAATATTTTGTTGGAACGAACCTGTTTCTGAATGACATGCTAAATTACCTGCACGATAAATATTTCCACGCAAACCATTTTTCATTGCTTCACGAACAATGTTTTCCGCTTGTAGTTTACTATTTGAATATACATTCTCTAAGTCTACACTGTAATTAAAATCACCAGTTTTCATGTATGTATCCCATTGATCTACCGCTAATTCTAACGGGATACCAATTGTAGAAATAAAATGGAATGTAGCACCTTTCTCCGCTAATGTTAGCATACGGCTAGTTCCTTGGACATTTATATTTTCAAATTGTTTTACATCTCCAAAATGTCTTACATCTGCACCGCAATGAATTATCGTATCCATCTTAGAACTGATGAACATAAATTCTTCTTCGCTCATCCCAAGATACTCTTCTCCCAGATCACCAGCTACGGCCTGTATACGCTGTAACCATTCTTCACATACATCATTAAAGTAGCCTGTTAATGTATCTATAATTCTTTGCTGCACATCTTTAGTTGGTCTTACTAAACAATAAATAGTAGCAGATGTATCTCTCAACAATTCATATAATATGTGTGATCCTAAATAACCAGTAGCTCCTGTTAAAAAGACATTTGAAATCTGGTTTTCTTCCAAAACGTTTGCATACGTGATAGTATTTGGTTCGTGAATCACTTTATATTCACGAAATACTTCTTCTTTCTCTACTTTTACTTCTCGCTCAATTCGAGCTAATCCATATATCGTTCTTTCTTTAAAGAAATCTTGAATTGTTAAATGTGAGAAATCTTCTTTTAACAATGTTAAGACTCGTAATACTTTTAATGAATGTCCACCAATTGTAAAGAAATCATCATGCACTCCAACTTTTGAAATTCCTAATACTTCCGCCCAGGCGTTCGCTATTTGTTTTTCTGCTTTATTAGAAGGTGCAACATATTCTTGTAGCCGAACCGGTTCATACTTTTCTTCTAACTGAGCTAACTTCTTAACATCAATCTTTTTATTAGGTGTAAGTGGCAATTCATTAATATAAATTAGTTTAGATGGCACCATATAATCTGGTAATTGCTCTTGTAACTGATAAACTAATTCTGGTATTTCTTTTTTATTTAAAGTTGTATAGAACGCGATTAAATATTGGCTACCTTCCTTACTCTTCTTAGCAAACACAGCATTTTCTTTTATATTATGATTTTGAGAAATTTTACTTTGGATTTCTCCTAGTTCAATACGATGTCCTCTAATTTTTACTTGATCATCTTTCCGATGTAAAAACTCTATATTTCCATCCTCTAGCAACTTAACGATATCACCTGTTTTGTATATATTAACTATAGGATTAAAAGGGTTCGGAATAAAAGCTTCAATTGTTTTATTAGGCTTATTAAAATACCCTTTTGCTAATCCCACTGAATCTATATATAATTCACCAGGTACACCAATTGGACAAAGATTCATATTCTCATCCAAAATCATAACTTGGTAATTAGCACATGGTTTACCAATGGGAATACTCGCAACATCCTCATTTAACTGACTAGGTATTTTATAGGTTGTCGTCACTACAGTACATTCTGTCGGTCCGTATACATTATAAATTTCAACATTTGTACCTATTCTTTCTCTCCACAATTTAATAACCTCTACAGGCAACATTTCACCGCCAATCGCAATTCTTTTTAGGGAAGCTAGCTTATATATATCTTCTTCTGCTAAATAAGTTGCTACTTGTCGAACAAAAATTGTTGCTAATGCCAAGATTGAAGTTGCTTTCACTTTATAGATTGCATTTGCAAATGCTTCTACAGACAATCGCTCTTCCTCTAATAGTACATATAAGTTTCCTCCACAGAATAAAGAAGCAAATGACTCCCATACAGAAGCATCGAAACTAAAGGAAGGAAATTGGGCAAATACATCCTCTTCTGTCAATTCATATTGCTTTTTCATCCAAGTATACAGATTAACAACGCCTCTATGTGCTAACATTGTTCCCTTTGGATTCCCTGTTGAACCAGATGTATAAATCATATAAGCTACATCATCACAATGAATAGACAACTTTACATCTGTATCTTCATAAGTTTCACTATCATACATTGAAACTGTTTGAACCCCATCACATGTTATAGGCGTCTCTTTCATCAATATAACTTTCGCTTGGCTATCTTGAATAATGTACTGTATTCTACTTTCCGGATAATCTGGATCAATCGGAACATACGCTGCACCAGCTTTTAATATAGCTACCATACTTACTACTGTGTCTATGCTACGTTTCATAAATATTCCAACATAGTCTCCTAACTGGACGCCGTTTTTAATTAACATACGAGCTATTTGATT
Organism: Bacillus cereus group sp. MYBK220-1; assembly: GCF_051916445.1. Classification (NCBI taxonomy): domain Bacteria; kingdom Bacillati; phylum Bacillota; class Bacilli; order Caryophanales; family Bacillaceae; genus Bacillus; species Bacillus cereus group sp. MYBK220-1. Next base: position 97,774 of record NZ_JBQAGQ010000008.1, read on the forward strand.
ACTTTTTTTATTTAGCTCCTCATAAGTTAAAGTACCTTCCCTTGAAGATAAAGCTATACGATTTGGAAATTGAGTAACAGTATTATAGAACATATCGACGATACTTTTCTCAGGATATACTGCTGTCGTATCATTCACTTGACTATAAAGTGCCATCTCGGCCTCTGTAATAATATTAAAACCATTTATATGATTATTCTTATTTTGTGATTTATTAATTAAAACACCTTGTATTTGTTGTGCATAACGAGTAATCGTTGTCTCTTTCCAATTAACACTATTAAATATTATTTCTACACTTTGCATATTTTTACTAAATACAAATTGTAATGTATTCGTGTCTTGTAGCTCATAATATGTTTCACCAATAATAATAGGTGACATTTCATATAACGTATTACCGTTTTGAAACTCTTCTATTTCTTCCTCATTCATTTCTTTAATTTGCTCCAGTTGCTCTTCAATTTGTAAATTTAAACTTTCATAGGAGAGAAAATTAGAAACTTCAATAGTAATCGGAAATAAACTTCCTCTTACATGATAAAGCACGACAATATGTTTTTCTTTAGAAATATGATATAACCACGTTGCAGTCGCTCCTATTAAATCTACAATGTGAGTCAAATTTGAAAACAGTTCCGTTTTCCTTTTTATCCTAAGTTCTGTTCCTTGCACATCTTTAGGTATTTTAATACTTCCTTCTACTTTTCCTAAAAATTCTTTTACCATCTCATTATAAGAAATTGCTAATTTCATATTTATGTAAATTCCTCTCTTAAATATAATAAAGGTGTGAAAATTCACACCTTTTTCATCCCTTATTAAAGGGCAGATTCGTTCAATTCATAATCAGTAGCGGAGATATCCCCTTGATTAGAATTGAACTTTCTCCTTATTCGCTTTTAAACTCACCAATAAGCTCTTGTAATTCCTGAGAAAGCCAACTTAAAGAAGTCGCTAATTCTGCAATATCTTGTACTGATATTTCTTGCTCTTTCATGCTTTCTTCAACATTACTACTGCTGTTGGCATAAGTATTTGCAATATGTGATAATTCATTTACGACTTGAACAATATTCTGACTATTTTGTAAAATATCACTCGAATTACCAGAAACAGCTTTTACTTGATCTGTAACAGATTGCGCTGATTTTGAGATTTTTTCAAAGAAATCTCCGCTACTTTGAACAAGCGAAATTCCAGTTTCTACTTCTTTTGAACCTTTTTGCATGGAAACTACAGCATCTTCTGTCTCAGCTTGTGTTTCACCAATTAATTTCGCTATATCTTTAGCAGACGCTTCCGTCTGTTCTGCTAATTTTCGTACTTCATCAGCAACAACTGCAAACCCTCTTCCAGCTGCTCCAGCACGTGAAGCCTCAATAGAAGCATTTAAAGCTAATAAATTTGTTTGATTTGAAATACCTGTAATTACAGTTACGATATCACTAATTTCTTTTGACCTTGTTTCTAACGAATAAATGATGGAAGACAAATCTTGTACTGCATTTTGGATTAAACTCATTTGATTAATAATTTGTCCAATCACTTCATTACCTTCAATTGAATGTTGTTCCATACCTTCAGAAGCAACCGCAACTTGTTTCGCAGCCCCAGTTATCTCTTCTACCTTATCTTCCATTCCATGTACAATCCCTAAACATTGTTGTACTGAAGTTTTTTGAGACTGTGCCCCTACTCTTAAACCTTCAATAGAACTTGCAATCTCTTGAACTGCCATGCTGTTTTCCTCTGTACTCGCCGACAATTCTTGTGAAGAAGAAGAAACTTGCTCAGCAGTTTGCCTTACTTTATCTATAATCCCTTTAAACTTTTCAATCGTGTTATTGAAATAAACATTAATAATTCCAATATCATCTGGTCTTTCTTTTAATTTAATACTCAAGTCACCTTCACCAATTTTACGTAACCCTTCTCGTAAATCTTTTAATGGAGCTAGCGAGTGACGCACGATAAAGAATTGAGTAATAGTCGCAATTGCTAATGAAATAATGATAAAGAGTAAACCCTGTATCATAAACTTCTCTTTTGTAATAGGAACAATGGAAGCATCTAAGTCAGCGGCAACAATTGCAATAATATTGTTTTCTCCATCTGTAATTGGTTCTAATATTGTCACCCACGAACCTATTTCATCTTCATATACTTCTGTCATTTGAGCCTTTTTCGTATCAATCACTTTATCGTATGCCTTCATCCAATGAGCGGGTTGTTCATAATAATCTCCCGGCTTTATAGGAAACGCATTTGTTAACTCTGTAGTCAAACCAACGAGTTGTAATTCTCGCTTTTCATTCGGCTTTGCTCCTGTAACATACGTTTGTCCAACGCTTTTCAATTCTTTTGATACTTCATCTAATTTCTCTGTTAACTTTTCTTTTTTCACTTTTTCGGCTGTAGGATCTTTCGCCATGTCTCTAACTAATTCTACATCCAGTTTTTTCAATACTATTTCTCCTGTTTCAATAGACTGCCTTTCAAATAAAGACATCATACTATTTTGAAACATATTGAAACTTAATGCACCCATACTTCCAACAAGTGTCAAAATAACTAATACGGTTAATAAGACGTTCTTTTGAAGGAACGATAACTTATGCCAATATTTTTTCATTAATATCCACCTTCCTTAATCAACACAAACAAAAAAACAAAATATATGGATATTTTGTTTGAAAATGTTTCTCAATATGTTCGAGAATAAAAAAAAGCCAATGTAAAAGCATTGGCCAAGACCAACCCTATCCGTCCGGTAACTGGCTAGCGTAGCCTTTCGACCTTAGCTCCTGTAGTTTTGCGTCCTCATGTTTCCATCAGTTTGCCTTTCTCGCTGAACGAGTTGAACGATATGGGAGTTCTATGAGAATTAATTTATTCTCTTTCAAAGATTACAACATATAAATCAAAATGTCTACTTATTTAGAGATATAAATACAAATTTTTAATGCATTGCTTTTTCGAAATAATTTCAAAAAGTACGTGAATGTTACTTTTTTTGTGTTATATAATAAAAAATGTATAAATAACAAGGATTTCTTCGGGTATTTATTTAATTTTCATTCAAATTAAACTATTCGAATATATCTTAACTAATGAATTTCGGAGGTAGTTTATCATGTTTTGGCTACAATTTCTTACCTTGTTACTCTGTATTTTTATTGGTGCACGCCTAGGCGGAGTTGGTTTAGGAGTAATGGGTGGAGTTGGTATGGCAATACTCGTTTTTGTCTTCCACCTACAACCAACCGCGCCTCCTATCGATGTAATGCTTATGATTTTGGCAGTAATTACAGCTGCTGGTGCTTTGCAAGCTGCTGGAGGAATGGACTATCTTGTTCATCTAGCTGAAAAAGCATTGCGAAAAAATCCAAAGCGTATTACTTTTTTTGCTCCAATTGTTACTTATTTATTCACACTATGTGCAGGTACTGGTCACGTTGCCTATTCTGTACTTCCTGTTATTGCAGAAGTCTCTCGTGAATCAGGGATTAGACCGGAACGCCCAATGTCGATTGCCGTAATCGCTTCTCAGCAAGCAATTACAGCTAGTCCAATTTCAGCTGCCACAGTTGCTCTTTTAGCAATGTTAGCTGACTATAAAATCACTTTATTAGATATTTTAAAAGTGAGTATTCCTTCTACTTTCATTGCTTGTATGTTAGCAGCATTTGTTGCTAGTAAGATGGGAAAAGAATTAAATGAAGACCCTGAATACTTAAAACGATTAAAAGAAGGAATGATTCCTAAGCTTGAAGAGAAAAAAGAATTTGTAGGTGTAAAGGGCGCAAAATTATCAGTTATCCTTTTCCTTGTAGGAACCTTCCTTGTTGTACTTCTTGGTTCATTTGAAGCACTTCGTCCAGGATGGATAGTTGATGGGAAGTTAGCCCGTCTTTCCATGCCGAACACAATTGAGATGGTTATGTTAACTATCGCGGCTCTTATTATTATTTTCTGTAAACCAAATGTAGAAAGCATTGTGTCTGGTAACGTCTTTAAAGCAGGAGCAACAGCAGTTGTTGCAATTTTCGGTATCGCTTGGATGGGAGATACTTTCTTTAATGGAAACTTAAATATGATTCAAGGATCTATTCAGCATTTAGTAACAAGTGCGCCTTGGCTATTTGCCATCGCACTATTCATTCTATCTATTTTACTGTACAGCCAAGCAGCAACAGTACGTGCCTTAATGCCACTTGGACTATCCCTTGGTATTCCACCAGCGCTACTGATTGCGATGTTCCCTGCAGTAAATGGATATTTCTTCATTCCGAACTATGGAACAATCGTTGCTGCCATTAACTTTGACCGTACCGGTACAACAGGTATTGGTAAATACGTATTAAATCATAGCTTTATGATTCCAGGCTTAATTGCAACATTTACTTCTATCGGAATTGGAATGCTCTTAATTTCAATTATGTTTTAAAGAAAAAGCACAAACCTTTATTTAAAAAGGTTTGTGCTTTTTTAATCAAACTTTTGTTTAAATTTTTTGGGCAGTCTACTTCTCGATGTAGCACTTAAAATACTACATGTCCTTTTCTACAAACTTCGCTTTACTTCTTCAGCTAATTTTCTCGTACTTTCATACGTAGATTCAGCTAAACTAATTGCTGAAATAACTGAAACACCGTCCGCACCCGCTTCTATAACTGCCGCTGTATTTTCAATTGTAATCCCACCAATACCAACGATTGGCACTGTAATTCCTTGTTCTCTAAAATAAGCTAATCCTTTCGTTCCTTGAACCGCTTTCGTATCTTTTTTCGTACTCGTTGGGAAAATAGGTCCAACGCCTAAATAATCTGCTCCGTTTTCGATTGCAAAGCGTGCTTCTTCAATTGTATGAGCAGATACACCGATAATTTTATCTCCCATTTTTTCACGAACCGATGTAATTCCTTCATCATCTTGCCCTACATGAACACCATCTGCATCTAATTCAATGGCTAATTCTACATCATCATTTACAATGAAAGGAACACTATATTCCTTACAAAGCGTCTGCAATTCTTTTGCAAAGCGCACTCTATCTCCTCCGATTAAAGAACCTTCCCCCTTCTCGCGAAACTGAAAAAGTGTCACTCCACCATCTAATGCTTCTTTCAATACAGCTAAAGGATCCCTCGTGCAGTTATTACTTCCCATAATAAAATACACTTGTAATAACTTAGACATCTTCTTTGTTTCAATGCGCATCATGTGTTTCATCCCCCTTACTCTAACTCCTCAATCTTTCCATACTTCTCAATATCACCAGCAGTAGTATTCGCTAACTGATTTAAAAATTCAATTTGGAAACTACCAGGTCCCTTTTCCACGGTCTTAGCAGCTGCCAGTTCCGAAGCTACACCATAAAACGTTAATGCTGCTACTGCTGCTTTTACATAATCTTTTTCCACTGCTACAAATGCTCCTATTACAGACGTTAGTAAACAACCTGTTCCTGTAACTTTCGTTAAAATAGGGTGACCGTTTCGAATAACAATAGTTCTCTCTCCATCTGTAACAACATCTTCTTTTCCAGTAATAACCGCAACTGTATTTAATTCGTCTGCTGCCTGCCTTGCAATACTTACAACATTGCCATTTCCAGTACCAGCGTCTACCCCTTTAATTTCCCATTTCTCATTAATAACGTTTGCTATTTCAGCCGCATTGCCGCGGATAATTGCTAAATCTATTTCGGCTGGAATATGTCTCGCAACTTCTGTTCGATACGAAGTTGCTCCTGCACCAACTGGATCAAATAGTACTGGCACATTTTTCACATTTGCTGATTTACCAGCAAGTAACATCGCTTCTACTTCCTCAGGACGAAGTGTTCCCATATTTAATACTAACGCTCCAGCAATGCTAGCCATTTCTGCTACTTCTTCTTTTGCATACGCCATTACAGGCGATGCCCCAAGTGCCAACAAACCGTTAGCAGTAAAATTTGTTACAACAACATTTGTAATATTATGAACGAGCGGATTAGATTCTCTCACCAAATCCACTACTTTACTAATTTCTTTCATATTCATCCTTTTCATCTCCTAACTATAATGATGGGAGATACACAAAAAGACACTTTGCGCGTACGCAAAGTGCCTGAATATGTGCTTTTACACTCTCCCTACGCTGGCATTATCCAACAGGTTCAAATGGTCAATGACGGACTAGTAGCCATACTCTCAGTTTGTATCCACAAACTCCCATGTGTTTCTTATTCATCTACTTCAAAGTCTACTCTTATTCTAGTAAAATAACAAGTTCTTTACTTTTTCTATTTAATATAGAGGCAACTGATAAAGTGAAACTTTAATCAGTTGGGATTTTGTTAACTCCATTAAAAACAGCTGAAATATGGAGCGAAACTGAATCTCAAGAAGATGTATGCTATATTTAACTTATGGAAATTTGAAAGGATGTTTTTAATATGTCAAAAAGCGTTGTAATCGCTGAAAAACCTTCCGTTGCACGAGATATTGCTCGTGTACTGAAGTGTGATAAAAAAGGAAACGGCTATCTTGAGGGTAGTAAATATATTGTAACTTGGGCTTTAGGCCATCTCGTTACATTAGCAGACCCAGAAAGCTATGATGTGAAATATAAAAAGTGGAATTTAGAAGATTTACCGATGCTACCGGAGCGTTTGAAATTAACGGTTATTAAACAAACTGGGAAACAATTCAATGCTGTGAAAAGCCAGCTACTTAGAAAGGATGTAAATGAAATTATTGTAGCGACAGATGCTGGACGTGAAGGAGAATTGGTCGCTCGCTGGATTATTGATAAGGTTCGCATTAATAAACCGATCAAACGTCTATGGATTTCTTCTGTAACCGATAAAGCAATTAAAGATGGTTTTGCAAATTTAAAACCAGGTAAAGCCTATGACAATTTATACGCTTCAGCAGTTGCGCGTTCAGAAGCTGACTGGTATATCGGTCTTAATGCAACTCGTGCTTTAACGACTCGCTTTAATGCCCAGTTAAATTGCGGCCGTGTACAAACCCCTACTGTTGCTATGATTGCTAGTCGTGAGGATGAAATAAAGAACTTCAAAGCACAAACTTACTACGGCATCGAAGCTCAAACAATGGAGAAGCTCAAACTTACTTGGCAAGATGCAAATGGCAATAGCCGTAGTTTTAATAAAGAAAAAATCGATGGTATTGTAAAACGTTTAGATAAACAAAATGCTACTGTTGTGGAAATTGATAAGAAACAGAAGAAGTCATTCTCTCCTGGTCTTTACGATTTAACTGAATTGCAACGTGATGCGAATAAAAAGTTCGGTTACTCTGCTAAAGAAACATTAAATATTATGCAAAAATTGTATGAACAGCATAAAGTACTAACGTACCCTCGTACAGATTCACGCTACATTTCATCTGATATCGTTGGAACACTTCCAGAACGTCTAAAAGCATGTGGTGTTGGAGAATACCGTCCCTTCGCACATAAAGTATTACAAAAGCCTATCAAACCTAACAAATCATTTGTTGATGATAGTAAAGTAAGCGATCATCATGCGATTATTCCAACAGAAGGATACGTTAACTTCTCAGCATTCACAGATAAAGAACGCAAAATTTATGATTTAGTTGTAAAACGTTTCTTAGCTGTGTTATTCCCGGCATTCGAATATGAGCAACTAACGTTACGCACAAAGGTTGGCAATGAAACGTTCATTGCGCGCGGAAAAACAATCCTACATGCCGGTTGGAAAGAAGTATATGAAAATCGCTTTGAAGATGATGATGTAACTGATGACGTAAAAGAGCAACTTCTACCTCACATTGAGAAAGGCGATACATTAGCTGTAAAGTTAATTATGCAAACATCAGGTCAAACAAAAGCACCTGCACGATTTAACGAAGCGACTTTACTTTCAGCAATGGAGAATCCTACAAAATATATGGATACGCAAAATAAACAACTTGCTGATACGTTAAAATCGACTGGTGGATTAGGTACTGTAGCGACACGTGCAGACATTATCGACAAGCTATTCAATTCATTCTTAATTGAAAAACGCGGTAAAGATATTCACATTACTTCAAAAGGTCGCCAGTTACTTGATTTAGTACCAGAAGAATTAAAATCTCCTACACTAACTGGTGAATGGGAACAAAAACTTGAGGCTATCGCAAAAGGTAAATTGAAAAAAGAAGTATTCATTTCTGAAATGAAGAACTATACGAAAGAAATCGTTTCTGAAATTAAATCAAGCGATAAAAAATATAAACATGACAACATTTCAACGAAGTCTTGTCCAGATTGCGGTAAACCAATGCTAGAAGTAAACGGCAAAAAGGGAAAAATGCTCGTATGCCAAGATCGTGAATGTGGTCATCGTAAAAATGTATCTCGTACAACAAACGCTCGCTGTCCGCAATGTAAGAAGAAACTAGAATTACGTGGTGAGGGTGCAGGACAAATCTTTGCATGTAAATGTGGCTATCGCGAGAAATTATCAACATTCCAAGAAAGACGTAAAAAAGAATCTGGAAACAAAGCCGATAAACGCGACGTTCAAAAATATATGAAACAACAGAACAAAGAAGAAGAACCATTAAACAACCCGTTCGCAGAAGCATTAAAAAAATTAAAATTTGATTAAACAAAAAGGTTCCTACCTCTATCGGTAGGAACCTTTTATTTTAGTGAATGATTTTACTTCCTTTTGCATTCTCAACAAATTTTTCACTTGATTTGTTAATTGGTGTTTTCAGTAATAACGCAGCAACAATCATAACTACTACGAAAGCACTTAACACAAGTAAATCTCGCGTTACGATATCCCAAAGCATTCCGCCAACTGTTTCACGAATTGCGCTAATTGCGTATGTGAATGGTAAGAACGGATAAATCGCTTGGAAGAACGCTGGTGTCATTTGGATTGGGAATGTTCCGCCCGATCCTGCTACTTGTAGTACAAGTAAAATGATCGCCATCGATTTCCCAACGTTTCCGAAAATAGAAACGAGTGAGTATACGATACAAACGAAGACTCCTCCAATAAATAAACTAAATAACACAAACCAGAACTTATCGACTACGTACGTACCGAGTAAGAATATATCTCCCATCGATACGATAAACGCTTGTGAAAGACCTATCGTTAAGAATGTTAATAAACGTCCGAAGTAAATTTCATGGCTCTTATAATTCGCGCCCTCTTCGTGTACTTCTACCGTTAATAATGAAACCATTAATAATGCGCCTACCCATAATGCAAGCACTGTATAGAATGGTGACATAGCTGAACCGTAGTTCGGCATCGCAAATAATTTATTTTCTTTTAAATTTACTGGATTCGCAAAGTAATCACTTTGCTTCTCAACATCATTTTTCAATAAGCGTATGATGTCTTTTAAATCCTCTTCAGATTCAAAATCACGAATTTTATTTGCTAAGTCTTTAATCTTTTTCTCAGTCTCCGGCATTTCAGCTTTAATGTCTACTAATTTCTTTCTACCGTCTACCAAGCCTTTTGATGAATCTTCTAGTAACTTTTTAACATCTGGAAGCTTTTTGTCTGCATCGTTTAAAATTTGAGTTGTATTTTTCGACATCTCTTTTGTACGAGCAATTGCTGTATTGAAGTTAGGTACAATTTCTGAATCATACGTCGATAATACATCTGTTAATTGAGCTGATCCGCCCTTCGCAGCGTTGTTAATACTTTCAATTACATCTTTTGTAGGTTTCTGTCCATTGTTAAGAAGTGTAATCCCCTTATTCGTTGCATCTACACCTTTTTGCAGACTACTTTTCGCTTTATTTAATTTTGCAATTCCATTATTAAGATTTTTATCACTATTTACATCCGCTAAAACCTTATTTGTACTTTCTAGAACAGGAATCATATCATCGATTAAACCGATTCCAGCTTGGAATTGACCATTTAAACTATTTAAAGCTACTTTCGTTGAATCTAAATCGTTAATACCTCTATTCTTTACATCTTCTTTCGCCTTTTGTAAGTCTGCTTTTGCACCTTCAATACCATTTTTTACTTTATCGTAATCTGCTTTTGCATTATCATATGCTGTATTTGCATCAACTTTAGCTTGATCGACTGTGCTAACTGCTTTTTTATAATCTGCTACAAACGTTTCATTATAATCTTTTTCAGCTTGATCAATTAATCCATTTGCTGCATCTAATTTTTGATTCGCTACATCCGTTACATCTTTCTTTACTTCTTGTCCTTTGCCAATAACATTTACAATATCTTTAATACCGTTGTTTGCATTTTCCATACCGCTTTTCAGCTTAGTTAAGCGATCCACTCGCCCTTGGAAAAAGCTTTGACCAAAATCAGTCGTCGCCGATTTTTGAAGTTCAGTAAATACATTAATAAGATACGAAATACCTTCTGTACGAGCTTGCAATTGATCTGATACCGCATTTAAATCTTTCTTTGCTTGTTCTGGATCAAATTGCCCATTTTGCAATCCATTTACAACACTTTTTCCATAAGCTGTTCCTGCACGTGATGAACTTAAAACATTATTTACTGTTTGATTAATACTTTGTGCTATATTTTTATACCCATCACTATTCAACTTAGAAAGATCTGGTTTCGCCGGGAATTCAGGTAATCCATTCATTCCAGAGAAATCAGGGATGTTTAAATCAACACCTGGATTCATTAAAAAGTCAGTAAATGCAGCAGCTCTATCCATAACGCCTTGTGCTGCTACTAAATCATTTCTTATCGTCCCTGGAGCATTTTTTAATGTTTGATCTTGTCTTGCAAAGAACTTATCTAAATTCGCCAATGCTTCCTGCCCATCATTTATTACACTCTCTACAACAGGTAAATCTTTCTGCGCCACTTTCACAATATCTTCTGCTCGAGTCGCATCATCTAACGCCTTATCCATGAGTGTATTCATTTCTGGGAACTGCGCTTCTAACTTAAATACAAGATCTTTTACTTTTTCGATACTTGGTAAGTTTGTTTCTAAATCGATTCCAAGATCATTGAAAATTTTAAAAATCTCACCGTTTGCTGTTTTTACAAAGTTTTTACTAATTTCTTCTGTAATACCTGATGCACCTTTTGCTGTAATCTTCGGTGCAATCGCGTTTACTTTTTCATTCACATAGTAATCCAGTTCTGGTTTTTTAGGATTTTCATCCAGAACAGTTGCAATTTTTTCAGAGAAATCTTTTGGAATCGTAATACTTGCATAATAATCTCCACGCTCAACTCCGTAAATTGCTTGTTTTTCATCTACAAATTTCCAGCCAAGATTTTTGTTTTTCTTAAGGGAGTCTACAATCTCTTTCCCGATATTAATATCTTTCCCTCTTAAATTAGAACCTGCATCTTGGTTAGAAACTGCAATGGGAACCTCTTTTGTATTTCCATACGGATCCCAAGAAGCTTTAATGTTAAACCATGCATATAACGATGGTAAAATCATTAATCCTAAAACAATAACAATTGCAGCCCAATGTTTGGCTACATTCCGTAAATCTGTCTTATAAATACGCCAAATCTGTTTCATAGAAGTTATCACCTAATTATATATTTTTCCTTCTTTAGAAAATGATACATACATTTTGCAATTATATCACTTTCTACATCGTGTATTAACCAAAAACGTACTATTTTTTCCCATTAACTTTCACTTACTTCATTATATAACGAAGTGAGTCAAAGTATGAATACAAAATGACCAAATCGGTTTTACATTCAATAATAACAAATATATATGAAATGTCATAAAAAATACAAGTATTTTCTCTTGGAAATACTTGTATTCCTAAAAAAAATCCTCACAGCTTTTATTCTCTGTGAGGATTTCTTCTATTATATATCTAATTGAACCTCTACACCGAAATGATCTGAAATTACATTTCTGTTTGTACCATTAAAAATAACTTTTGAAGAATGAACTTTTTTACTTTGGTTACACAATATTAGATCGATTCGCAAATTATGTTTATTTTCATCCCAACCAGCAATCTCGCCTTGGACAGTCGTTCCTTCATCCTTCTCTATTGCTAATTCATATGTGTCATACAACCCTTTTTGCATCATATACTCATAACCTTCGCCTTTCAATCGAGCATTGTTATTAAAATCCCCCATTAAGAAGGCGAGCTTATTGCTATCTACACGCTCCATCAAACGATCGACTTGACCTTTGAATGACTCTTCTTCATCATTCCACCAACCGAGATGACAAGAGTAAAACGTTATATCCTTACCATTATAAGCAATTGTTGCACTTACAATTTTACGCGTTTTCCAATACGTTGTATCCTCGTTTTCTGAAATGAAGAACGTATCTTCTTTTATAATATTATGCTTCGTTATAATCGCTAATCCTTCTTCATACACGTCATAACCAATATGAGAGAAATCCCAAGTAATATTGTAATCTTTTACATGTAGCGCTTTTAACTCTTCTAATAGTAAAAGTCCAAAATTATCTTCTTTCTTGTTACCGCATACATTTTCAGCTTGTATGGACTGACTTACTTCTTGCAATGCGATGACATCGTACTCTTCTTCTTGAATTACTTTAGCAAGGTATTGTATCTTTTCTATTTGATTCTCTTCTTGCCAAGAATGACAGTTTAAAGTTAGCAATTTCATATTATTACGCACCTAACATATCTTGAATGTCTGACTTTAATACGTCAGCTTTCGGACCATATACCGCTTGTACACCTTTATCTTTTACAATAAGCCCTAAAGCACCATTTTGTTTCCACTGTGCTTCTGGTGCAACAACATCTAAATCTTTTACTGTTACACGTAAGCGTGTCATACAAGCATCTACGTCAGCAATATTTTCTTTTCCACCTAATAAATCGATAACTTTTGTTGCTAATGAACCGTCTTGTACATTTCCTGTTCCTTCTGATGCCTCATCTTCATTATCAATATAGTTACCTGCACGCCCTGGTGTTGGTAAATTGAATTTTTTAATTAAGAAATTAAATAGTGTAAAGTTAAGACCGAAGAACACTAATGAAACAATAACAAAGTTGATTAAGTCTCTTGTTAAACCTGCGTTAACCATCATTGGCGTACGAGTAATTAACTCAATAAATCCAAATGCATGAACACGTAAGTTAATTAAATCAGCTAGCGCGAATGCAAGTCCTGTTGTAATAGCATATACAACATATAATACTGGAGCAATAAACATGAACATGAATTCAATTGGTTCTGTTACACCTGTTAAGAATACTGCTAATGCTGCTGATAAAAACATTGGTTTATATTTTGCACGCTTTTCTTTATCAACGTTACGGAACATCGCAAATGCAATCCCCATTAACGCTGCTGTTGAGCCGATAACTTGTCCAGCTTTGAAACGAGCTGGTACAACGTTATTTAATAAATCGTTATATGCCTTCGTATCTCCATTTGCTAATAAATTATTTAAATCTGTAATCCATGCAAGCCATAATGGATCTTGCCCTGCTACAACTTGTCCAACTTTTGAACCAGTTAGCATCGTATATGTTCCGCCTAGCTCTGTATAGTTCATCGGAATCGTTAACATATGGTGTAAACCAAATGGTAATAATAAACGCTCTAACGTTCCATATACAAACGGTGCAACAACTGGTGCACTATCTTTTGAAGCTGCAATCCAGCGACCAAATTCATTTAACCCACTTTGGATGAATGGCCATAGAAGTGATAATACAATCGCAGTAACTGTAGACCAAAGAATTACAACGAATGGTACAAATCGTTTTCCATTAAAGAATGCTAATGCCTGTGGCAGTTTATTATAGTTATAATATTTGTTATATAAAGTAGCTCCTAAGAAACCTGTGATAATCCCTACGAACACTCCCATGTTTAATGCAGGTGCACCAAGTACAGAAGTAAAGTAATCTTTTACAATTAAATCTCCCGCTATTACTGAAGAAACTTTCGCTTTTGAATCCGCTAACATTTCAGCGTTTACCCCAAATATAGCTCCTGTAATTCGGTTTGTTAAGACGAATGCTAATAGCGCTGCAAATGCACCACCCGCGCGATCTTTCGCCCAAGATCCCCCAATTGCTACTGCGAATAAGATGTGTAGATTTGTAATGATTGCCCAACCGATGTCTTCCATTACGCGAGCGATTGTATGAACTGCGTTAACATCCCCAGCAGACATACCAATTAACTTACCGATGGAAATCATTAAACCAGCTGCTGGCATTACGGCTACAACAACTAATAACGCTTTCCCGAACTTTTGCCAAAAATCAAAAGACGTAATTTTCATCTGTTCTTCCTCCCCTTTATTTATAAAAACATAGTGATTTAAATTATAATTTCTGTTCCCTTTATGAAAACGATTCCTTATGTTACTTTATTTTTATCTTTACGCAACCGTTTTCATAAATCTATTTTAATAAAAGCGTTTTCACTTTGCAATAGAAATTTATTTTTTTTCATAAAAAAAGATGCTCAAAGAGCATCCTTTTTTATTATGAAATGCGATAAACCCTTGTTTCATAAGGCTTTAAAGCAATTGTTGTTACTTCTTCATGTTCCGCAACTTCATAGTTATTTAAAAGCAAACGTTTGCGTTCTAGTGCAAATGAACCCTCATTATACACAGCTTCCTCTTTTGAGATATTACTAATTACAATGACTTTTTCATCCTGTAACGTACGTGTATATGCATAAATTTGTGGATCGTCTTCTAAAAGTAAATCGTACGTGCCATAGTTCAGTACATCGTGCTCTTTTTTCAGGGCAATCATTTTCTTATAGAAATTGAAAATAGACTTTTCTTCATTTTTTTGCTTCTCAACATTAATTTCTTTGTAATTTGGATTCATGCTAAACCAAGGTGTACTTGTTGTGAAACCAGCATTCATCTCATCATTCCACTGCATAGGTGTACGTGAATTATCGCGGCAAGAAGCCCATATAATCTCCATCATATCTTGATGTGGTACGCCCTCTGCAATTTTCTCGCGATATAAATTTTTAATTGCTACATCATCGTAATCTTCAATATTTGGTAACTGAACATTTGTCATACCAATTTCTTGGCCTTGATAAATAAAAGGTGTACCGTGCATAAAGAAATACATCGCCCCTAGAGCTGTTGCACTTTCACGCCAATATTGTTTATCATCTCCCCATGTTGAAACGATACGTGGTTTATCGTGATTCTCAATATATAAAGCGTTCCATCCTTTATTTTCTAATCCTTTTTGCCATTTCGTTAATACTTTTTTCAATCCTACAACATCAAGGTCTTTCTTCTTCTCTGCATCCCATAAACTTAAATGTTCAAATTGGAATACCATATTGAACTTACCTTGCTCTTCTCCAACCCAAAGCTCAGCATCTTCAATCTTAACACCATTTGCTTCACCAACAGTCATAATATCGTACTTAGAGAATGTATTTTCTTTTAGCTCTTCTAATAAAGGTTGAATACCTTTCACATTCATATGTTTATCAAAAGATGGCACATATTTTAACCCTTTTGGATTTGGCATATCCTTGAGGCCTTCTTCTTTTTTAATATGACTGATCGCATCAACGCGGAAACCATCAATACCTTTATCAAGCCACCAATTAACCGTATCGTATAGTACTTCGCGAACTTCTTTATTCTCCCAGTTTAAATCTGGTTGTTTACGTGAGAATAAATGTAAATAATATTGTTCTGTTTCTTCATCATATTCCCATGCCGAACCATTAAAAATACTTTCCCAGTTGTTTGGCTCCGCACCATCTTTACCATCATGCCAAATATACCAATCACGCTTCGGATTATCTTTAGATGAACGTGATTCAATAAACCATGGATGTTCATCACTCGTATGATTAATAACTAAATCAATAATAAGCTTCATATCACGCTTATGAACTTCATCTAGTAAAGCATCAAAGTCTGCCATTGTACCAAACTCATCCATAATATCTTGATAATCACTAATATCATAACCATTATCATCATTAGGCGACTTATACATTGGACAAATCCAAATTACATCTATACCTAAATCTTTTAAATAATCCAGTTTTGCAATAATACCTTGTAAATCTCCAATACCATCACCATTTGAATCCATAAAGCTTCGTGGATAAATTTGATAAGCAACCGCTTCTTTCCACCATGTCTTATTCATAGTCATTCTCTCCTTTTGCATCCCATCGGAAATTTTATGCAAACGTTTTCGTAACACTATCATAACAAAATATGAACAGTTTGCAACTGTTTTCATTGAACTCTATGTAGATTCTTTATTCTTATGCTTTATTTATTTCTCACAAAGGTAAATCTCATTCTTCACCTCTCCTTGTCCACGCGTATTACAGACATTTTTCATATATTAATAAAAAACTCTGATTATTTTAGAAAGGAGTAATAAATTGAAGCAAACAAAATTAACAGGTCGTATCGTTGTTCCCACAGATCCTGACTACGACGTAGCCCGAATGAATTTAAATTTAAGTATTCCAAAACTCCCTTGTATTATTGTTTTTTGTCAAAATAACAAGGATGTCTGTAACGCCTTAAAATGGGCACATGAACGTCATATACCATTTCGGTTAAGAAGTGGACGTCATAGCTATGAAAATTTTTCTCTTTTAAATAGAGGACTTATTATTGATGTGAGTGAAATGCATCGCATTACTGTTAATACAGAGAAATTAACAGCAACAATTGAGGCTGGTGCAAATCTTGGCACTGTTTATAAAGAACTTTGGAATTACGGTGTTACAATTCCTGCTGGTACAAGTGCAAGCGTTGGAATTGTTGGATTAGCACTTGGTGGTGGTATTGGTATGCTTTCGCGCTTATATGGATTAACATGTGATCAATTAATGGAAGTGGAAATGGTACAAGCATGTGGAAAATTTGGTGCAAAACTCATTCGTGCAAATGAACAAGAGAACTCTAACCTTTTTTGGGCATGCCGTGGTGGCGGTGGTGGAAACTTCGGAATTGTCACTTCATTAACTTTTCGAGTCCACCCGATAAAAAATGTATCAATTTTCTCAATTACATGGAAATGGGAAGAATTTATTGCTGCATTTCAAGCGTGGCAAAACTGGGCACCTTATATAGATGAACGTCTCACTTCATCGATCGAATTATTCGCCAAGCAACGAAATAAAATCGAAGCACAAGGCGAGTTTATCGGTTCTCCCTCTGAACTCCATTCCCTATTATCCCCTCTTCTTGAAACTGGTAGCCCCTCTCTCTTTATAGAAGAAGTTCCTTATATAAAGGCTGTTGAATTTTTTAATGGAGGTAACATCCCTGAAAATTTCAAGCGCTCTGGTTCCTATGTCTATAAACCTATTCCCCTTAAAGGCATTCAAATCATGCAATCCTTTCTTTCTCATGCACCAAATAAAGATGCTAGTATTTGGCATCAATCGCTCATAGGTGCTGTTGAAAATATTTCGCCGAATGAAACGGCTTATTTTCATCGTAAAGCAATTATTGCTCAAGAATACATTACCTCTTGGAAATGCGATGATGAAGAAAATCGAAATATACGCTGGGTTAAAGGTTTACGAGAAAGCTTAGATCCTTATACACTAGGTGACTATGTGAACTGGCCCGATATCGACATTAAAAATTGGCAAACTAGTTATTATGGCTCTAACTTTCACAGATTACGTAAAGTAAAAACCATGTATGATCCTTATGATGTTTTTCATTTCCAACAAAGTATTCCTCCTTTTCATACGTGAAAAAAGGGGATAACATAAAAAAATCATCCAATATACCGTTACCTCGCAGTATGTTGGATGATTCAAGTTGATTTTCTATATCGTTTCAAATTCTTGCTCCTACTCATAAACTTTTACTTACAGATTAATTGTATTTCGTATCATTTTCATGCAATGAATGTAATTTAATATTTGGTACTTTATCTTTTTCAATACCTCTATTATAAGAAACAGGAACTTGAAATTCAAATTGCTTTGTCTCATGTTTTTGTAAATAGACTGGTTTCGGTACTGGATAGCTTTTTGAATTCTCGTTTGCATTATCATATAAAACAACTTTTAATGCTTGTGCATGATTACGATAATTTTTTAAAGTAACAATGCACTTCGGTTGGATATTCCCTCCATTTTTCTCCATTCTACACTGGCTATCTTCTTTTTTATATTCTATTGCTTCTACCCCTGTTTTTCCTGCATAATACCATGTTTTATTCAATGTCTGGAGGATTGTATTTAAAATAAAAGGCATCATTACAATCAAAATACTAGTACCTACTACTTTTATCTTATTCATTTTTCTAAATGTACTAGACTCCTTTTTTCCTAGCCATTTTAAAAATAATATAAATGCAATTACATGTAGTATGAAAGAAACAATCAATATATTTGAGACTTTATAATCCATATAAACATACGTATGTATCGGAATCTTATAGACATTGAATAGTTTTTCCCCAATTAATTCATTATCATTTGGAATTTTTAATAATAACAAAACCCCTATACTGTAACAAATAGCTACTAATCGATCATACTCAATACGAATCATTCTTTCTCCCCTTCACTTTGTATTTTATTATCGATTTTAGCTATTATTACCATACTATACAATCTTTTTATAGAGGATAACGTAAAAAAGTTCCTTATAAATATATAAAGAACCTTATTAATATACACTATGAATAAAAAAATCAATATACAATTTTCACATAGAGATTTCTTCAAAATATGTTGGATCATGTATTGTAATTTTTTTATCTAAAATTGTAACAATGCTATCATTTTTTAATTGTTTTAATACGCTGCTAACTGTCTCTCGAGATGTTCCAGATATTTTGGATATTTCAATTGTTGTAAGTGGGCATGAAATTACAATCTTTTCTCCACTCTGTTCTCCTAAATCCTGCATTAAATAATTTAACGTTTGGATAACACGATCTTGTGCATTAGGAATTGTAATATTTTGCACTCGATTTTCGTTCAATTTTAATATAGATGATAATTGCTGAACAACGTACATCAATTGCGTTCTGCTGGACTTTACCATATCTTCAAAGATTACCGTTGGAATATAATATACCTCCACATCCGTCATTGCTTCTGCTGTATAGTTATATCCTCTGTCTGTAAACATACCACCATAAGGAAAAATAGAATACCGCTTTACATAGTCATCGTATAATAAGTTCCCATTTTGATTAACCCGCTCTAACTTTACAAAACCATCTAACATGAAGTAAATTCTTTCCCTTGAATCCCCTTCTAAAAATAAAAATTGACCTTTTTTATAAGTTCGCCAATAAACAAACTCTGTTAAGCCTTTCAATTTTTTTTCTGTTAAATGAGCAAATAATTCGAACTGCTTTAAGTCTTTCACTACGTTCCGTCTATTCATAAAATTCCCTCTCTCTTGCTGTATGTTGGAGCGAAAAATCAAGAAAGCGTATTCAATTTGAATTTTATCATAATTAACTTGTATATTCAGATTTCATCATGAAAACTTTATGAACAATGAATACAAAAAATATTAATAAATAAAAAGAATGAAGTTACTAACTCCATTCTTTTTTACTACTAAGTAGCGTACACAATAATTTTAAACACACATGCATACATTCTGTTTTGAAATAATAGTACCGGCTTTTTCTTCTAGTGCTTCATATACTTTTTCTAAAGACGTAATAATTGTTTTTCTTTTTGGATTTGTATTAACAAAATTAATAGCAGCTTCGATTTTTGGAAGCATGCTTCCCGCAGCAAATTGTTGTTCTTCAATATATTCTTCTAATTGATTCACTGTGACATGCTCTAATTTTTTTTGATTCGGTTGATTATAATTTACATACACATAATCAACTGCAGTTAAAATAACGAGCGTATCGGCATCTACTAATTCTGCTAATTTCTGCGCAGCGAAATCTTTATCGATAACCGCTTCAGTTCCTTTTAACCCTTCTTCAGAATCAATTACTGGAATTCCACCTCCGCCCACAGCTATCACTATGTTTCCATCTTCGACCAAAGAATTAATCACTTTATGTTCATGAATACTTACAGGCTTCGGTGATGGAACAACACGTCTCCATCCTCTACCAGCATCTTCTTTAAACACTGCTTTTGTTTCATCCATTAATTTTCTGGCCTCTTCTTCTGTATAAAAAGGACCAATTGGTTTAGTTGGATTTTTAAATGCCTCATCTTTTTTATCCACAACAACACGTGTTATAACCGTTGCTACATCTTTGTTTATATTCCGTTTTTTCAATGCCTTTCCAATTGCATTTTCCATCCAATATCCAATCATCCCTTGGCTCATTGCCCCACAAGTATCTAATGGCATTGCAGGTGTCTTTTCCGTTTCTGCAGCTTTTTGCTGTAATAAAATATTCCCCACTTGTGGGCCATTTCCATGCGCAATTACTATATCCACATCATTTTCCATTATTTTCACAAGTTGTTCTGCCGTTTTTTCCAACGCTTCTTGCTGCGCTCCCGCAGTAGCTTCTCCAGACTGTATCGCATTTCCCCCTAGTGCAACTACAATTTTTCTTCGTGCCATATTCCAGCCCTCCAGTTGATTTCGCTTTCACAGCGCTTTATAAAGTAATACTGCCTGTAATTAATCCATAAATCGCAAAGAATGCTAAAGCACCAATTGCTACGGATGATGCTAATTCCACTCGAGTAAATATTTGCTTCGAACTCTTTTGCTTTTGAACATTGTAAAAAATAAAAATACCTGGCGCATATAAAGTCATTGTTAATAATAAATACTCTAAACCGGCTGCATAAACTAACCACACGCCATAAATACTTGCGATCAAGCCAATTATTATATTTTTATTTCGATCTGCTTCTTCAGACTTTAAGCTATGCTTCAGTTGATAAAATGCTGAAAAAGCATATGGGATTAAAATAGCTGAAGATGCTAAAGAGAATGCAAAGTTATACGCCTGATCAGAAACGACGAATGTTAACAAGAATATTTGTATTAAACCATTTGTTATCCATAATGAATTTACTGGAGCCTTATTTTTATTTTCTTTTGCGAACCATTTTGGAAATACTCCATCTTTAGCCGCTAAATATGGAATTTCAGAAGCGAGCAAAGTCCAACCTAACCAAGCACCTAATACAGAGATGACTAAACCTAAATTAATAAAGATAGCACCCCATTTTCCAACAACACTTTCAAACAAATAAGCCATAGCCGGATTTTTCAAACCTGCAATGTCTGCTTGCTGCATAAGTCCAAGAGACAATAATGTGATTAAAATGTAAATGATGAGTGTACCAATTAAGCCAATAACGGTTGCTTTCCCTACATCACTTCTATTTTTTGCTCGACTGGATAAAACAACAGCCCCTTCTACCCCAATAAATACCCATAAAGTTACAAGCATTGTACTTTTAACTTGGCTGCCAACTGCTCCCCATGAAAAAGAACCAGTTTGCCCCCAAAATCCATCTAAGAACGTATCAATATGAAACGCAAAGATTCCTATGACAATAAATACAAATACAGGTACTAATTTCGCGATTGTAGTTACTAAATTCACAAGGGCTGCTGATTGAACTCCACGTAAAATTAACATGTGAACACACCATAATAATACGCTTGCACCAATAATGGATTCTACATTTTGACCGCCTTCAAAGATCGGGAAGAAATATCCTAATGAAGAAAACAATAATGTACCGTAAGCTACATTCCCAAGCCAAGCAGATAGCCAGTATCCCCACGCACTATTAAACCCCATAAAATTACCAAACCCTGCTTTTGCATAGCTAAAAATACCACCATCTAAATCTGGCCGTTTTACAGTTAGATTTTGAAAAGATAATCCGAGTGCAATCATCCCAATTCCTGTTATAACCCAGCCAATAATAATGGCTCCAGCACCAGCACCTTTTGCCATATCACTCGCTAAATTAAAGGCTCCACCGCCAATCATAGACCCAACTACAAGAGCCGTTAGTGTAAACAACCCTAATTTCTTATCTTCACCCATTCCACTCACCTCTCTTTAATTGCAATAACAATACAAAAGCAATAGTGAATGATCGTGTCTAAAGGAGGAGAAAGAAGAAAGGAAGACTCCCTTTCTTCTTTACTCCATGTTTCCTAAAGTAGCTGCCATAACCGCTTTAATTGTATGCATTCTATTTTCAGCTTGATCAAATACTTTTGAATGTTTACTGCGGAATACTTCGTCAGTTACCTCCATTTCTTTCAACCCATATTTCTCATAAACTTCTTCGCCATACATCGTTTCAACATCATGAAATGCAGGTAAACAATGTAAGAAAATTACGTTTTCATTCCCTGTTGCTTTAATCATTTTCATATTTACTTGATAAGGTTTCAATAACTCGACACGTTCAGCAAATTTTTCTTCTTCCCCCATAGACACCCATACATCTGTATAAATTACATCTGCACTTGCAACAGCTTCTTCCACATTACTTGTTATCATTACTTGTTCATTATATTTTTTTGCTAAATCAATTACTTCTTGTGCAGGCCATAAAGATTCCGGTGTACAAATACGTACATCCATTCCAACGATTGCTCCACCAACTAGTAAGCTATTAGCAACATTATTTCGCCCATCGCCAACGTAAACGAGCTTCACATTTTTCAATTTCCCTATATGTTCTCTAATTGTTAATAAATCTGCTAGTGTTTGTGTTGGATGCCACATATCCGTTAATCCATTCCAAACTGGCACACCAGAATTTTGTGCTAAAGATTCTACAGTTTCATGATTAAATCCACGAAACTCAATTCCGTCAAACATACGCCCTAACACTTTTGCTGTATCCTCTACAGATTCTTTTTTCCCAAGTTGAATATCACCTTTCCCTAAATATTCAGGATTTGCCCCTAAATCTGTACATGCTACTGTAAATGCACAACGCGTACGAGTAGAAGTTTTTTCAAATAAGAGCGCTACATTTTTACCTTCTAAATAATGATGCGGGATACCATTTTTCTTTTTCTCTTTTAATTCTGCTGCCAAATCTAGAAAATATAACAATTCTTCTTGTGTAAAATCTTTTTCTGCTAGAAAGCTTCTTCCTTTTAAATTTGGTCTAGTCATTAACATAATTCATCCCTACTTTCTCCGTTATTTATACTAAATATCTTTACGAACAATTGGCATACTCATGCAACGTGGACCCCCACGACCACGAGATAATTCCGAACTTAGCACCTCAATCACTTCTATACCGTGTTCACGTAATAACGTATTAGATACATAGTTGCGATCATATGTAACAACTACACCTGGCGCAATTGCTAATGTGTTCGAGCCATCATTCCATTGTTCACGAGCAGAAGCAATTACATCTCCTCCTCCACATGGAATAAGAACTAATTCACTTAAGCCTAATACCTCTTTTAATGCTTCCATTAAAGAAGTACGATGTGTAATTTTAAGAGTTTCCTCATCTGATCCTTTTTCTAAAATATAAATATTCATATTCCCTTTTGGCCCTTGAATGGCTGGGTGAATTGTAAACTTGTCATAATCAACCATTGTAAATACTGTATCTAAATGCATAAATGCTCGACATTTTGGAATTTCTATTGCTAACACTTTCTTAATTTTATTTTGTCGGCTAAAGAGATTTTTAGCTAAACGTTCAATTGCTTTAGCTGAAGTACGAGCAGATACTCCAATCGCAATTGTTTCTTCATTTAAAATTAGCTCGTCGCCACCTTCAATTGGAAATTTATAATCACGATCTAACCAGATTGGTACATTATGTTTTGCAAATCTTGGATGATATTTAATGATGTACTCCATGAATAATGATTCACGTCTACGCGCTGGTTCTCTCATCTTATTTATCGTTAAGCCATCGCCCACGCTAGCTGCTGGATCACGAGTAAAATATAAATTAGGCATTGGATCTAAGTAAAACGGATAGTGATCTTCCATTAATTCATATAAATGTGTCTTCTTACTTGTTTCAATTTCGTTTTTCCGTACACCGCCCATAATTTTTTGAATTAATTCTTCATTTGAAAAGGAAAGTAAATATTCTTTTAAAGTTTGATGTGCAACATTTACGTCGGCCTGTCCTTCTTTTAAAATACGATCAACAAATTCTTCTCGAAGTTTTTTATCTACTAACGCCTCAGCGGCTAGTTTTTCTAAATAAAGAACTTCAACACCCCGATTGCGTAACGTTTGTGCAAAATAATCATGCTCTTTTTGAATAATTGGTAAGTATGGAATATCGTCAAATAATAATTGCTGCAAATAATCTGGCGTCAAGTTTTCCACTTCTTTACCCGGCCGTTTTAATAAAACCGTTTGTAATTCCCCAATTTCTGAAGTAACATGTATCGGATGTTTCATTTGTTGTACCTCCTTTTAAATATGTTTGATGTCTTACAAGTACATAATAAATGCTCTGCACTTTCATCTTTGTGAAAGTATCCACATTATCATTGTGAAATATTAAACAAGTTATTTTTTTAAAATCATACGAATATGTATTTTTATAACAAACTATCTCGCTTTCTCAATAAAAAATACATATATTACGCATATATGTTGAATATTTAACTTCCGTATTTAAACAAAAATCCTGTTTTTAATTTTATTAAAAACAGGATTTTTGCATCTAAATAATTAAATTTAATCTTTCTTCTATAATCTCCCTATCTGATTTCGACTGTGAAATTATAAGGCATGTATCATTTCCACATATACATCCTATTTTTTCTTTCCAATCTAACTCATCAAATAAAACACCAATAACATGTGCATTACCAGGTAATGTTTTAATAACCATTAATTGATCTACACAATCAATTTTTACAACCACTTCTCGTAATTTTTTCTTTAACTTTATATCAGTTTGTACATGCTCTTCTGAGAAAACTTTATATATCATTAATCCTTCTTGAGAAGGTACCTTCGTTAAGTTTAACTCACGAATATCGCGAGAAACCGTAGCTTGTGTTACTAATACATCTTTTTTTGCTAACAATTCTACTAATCTTTCTTGCTTATCTATTTCATACTCCTTTACAAATTGTTTAATTAACCGTTGTCTTTTTTCTTTTTTCATAAAAGACACCCCTTTTAATATTATAGCTCGCTATAATTTTCATCCGAAAGGGACAGAAAACAATGTTGCGGAAACGTTCATAGTTTAACTGTAAATATTAAATCAAGCTAAATAAAAAAGAGAAGAACAGCACTCTGTTCTTCCTTTTACATTGAAAATCGTTCAATTGTTTGTTTCAAATCAGTTGCTTGCTTCTCTAAATCCTTTAATAATTGATCGATTACTATCATATTTTTAGACTGTTGTAGCGTCACACGCGCCACTTCTTGCGAACCAGCTGACGTTTCTTCAGCAATTGCTGCTACAGCTTTTGTTTGTGCTCCTGTTTGATGAATGTGGCTCACTTGTTCATTCATATAACTACTAATTTGCTGAGTTGCATCGGCTACTTCCATAACACTTGATGACATTTCTTTTAAAATTAATTCCGTAGCTTCCCCACGTTTCGCCTCTTCTTTAGCTATTTTCACTTGTTCTGTCATTTTCATTGCAACTTGTTGTACTTCATCTTGCATATTCCGTAATAACTGCGATATGTTTCTTGCAGAATGATCACTTTCATCAGCAAGTTTACGTACTTCTTCCGCAACAACCGCAAAGCCTCTTCCATGCTCTCCTGCGCGAGCTGCCTCAATAGAAGCATTTAGTGCTAATAAATTCGTTTGGCTAGCAATCGCACTCACAACAGACACAATATGTTCTACTTGTTTCATTCGTTCTTCTAACTTCTGTACATTTTGCATTGAATCTTCATTTTCTTTTGCCAATGTTTGAATACCTTGAATTAAAGACGTAAAGACACGAGTACTATGCCCTAAAGCTTCAACCATTTCTGAAGACAATGTATCAGACTGCTTCGCTTTTTCTTCTACTTCACTTGCAATAGAAGTCGTTGTATCAACAGCAGAAACAATTGCTTGAATTGATGCCGCTGATTGCTCAGCGCCTGAAGAAATTTCTGCAAGTGTCTCAGATACACCTTGCGCTTGTCTCGTTGCTTCGCCTGTTTGTTTTCTAATCTGCTGTACTTGATTATTTGTATACGAAAATGTTGTATCAATATTTTTTACCATGCCCCTTAAGTTTCCTAACATCATATTAAATGCAACACTTAAAGATTTAATTTCATCATCTGTCTTCGGTAATGGAACATCTTCACGAATATCACCCTCAGCTGCTTTTCTTGCCGCCTCCTCTAACTTGCGAAGCGGTTTAATTAAAAATACGGCTGCTCCATATGCTAAAATTCCAGACCATACTACCCCTAATAACATAACGATAATATTATATACAGTTTGACTTACATAACTTTGAAAATAATCGTATATCACGTAAATAAAAAAGATACTTGTTGAATATGTAATGAAAGCTAAAACTGTAGTGAATAGCATAAGTTGTGTACGTAATCCAAAAGAAAATGTTTTCCTTTCTTTTTCCATCTTCCCTTTCCCCCTTTTTATAAGCAATATAAATACTACCTATATATTATTATCCATATTTTCATTATAGAAGGATATAGAGATTTTAAAAAATATTATTTCTTTGAATATCAAATTGCACGAAAAAAATAAAGGATTCTGACAATTTATGACTAATAACAGAAATAAGGGGCAACATTTGTAAAATATATTTTTAACTGGGGGTTTTGTATGATTCAAGTTCGAAATCTAGTAAAATCATTCGGTACACTTGATGTGTTAAAAGGAATTGATTTAGAAGTAAAAGAAAAAGAAGTTGTTGTTTTAATTGGTGCCAGTGGTTCTGGTAAAAGTACATTACTTCGCTGTCTTAACTTTTTAGAAATGTACGATGAAGGCGAAATTCACTTACAAGGTGAGCGAATTGATCCAAAGCATTCAAATTTAAATAAAGTCCGTGAAAATGTCGGTATGGTTTTTCAGCACTTTAACCTCTTTCCTCATATGACCTCACTAGAAAACATCATAGAAGCACCTATTCACGTAAAAAAATTAGAGAAAGCAAATGCAAAGGATATTGGAACTCAACTTCTCCAAAAAGTCGGCCTTCAAGATAAAGCAGATGTAACTCCTCATCTTCTTTCAGGTGGTCAAAAACAGCGCATTGCCATTGCACGAGCTCTTGCAATGAGCCCTAAGATTATGCTATTTGATGAGCCTACCTCAGCTTTAGACCCTGAACTTGTTGGAGAAGTATTGCAAGTTATGAAAGAACTTGCTGAAGAAGGGATGACAATGGTTATTGTTACTCATGAAATGAATTTCGCAAGAGATGTAGCTGATCGCGTCATCTTTATGGATGATGGAAAGATTGTAGAAGATGCTCCGCCAGCACAATTCTTTTCAGCTCCATCACATGAACGGGCAAAACAATTTTTACGCAACGTTTTATAATGTAACTTTTGTTTCGAACAAAAAAGAATACATTCATACGGTGCACAACTAATCATCCAAATAAAATATTTCAATAACATACTAAAAAACCATCCGTATGATCAATATATAGGAGGGGTTTTATGAAAAGAAAACTATTAACCATTGTTGCTAGCATTACACTATGTACATCTTTCATACTAGGAGCTTGTAGCAAAGAAAGCTCTACTACTTCAACAAATGGTGAAAAAGAATTTCGCTATGCGATGAGTGGATTATACAAACCTTTTAACTATAAAGAAAATGACGGCAAACTTGTCGGTTTTGATGTAGAAATCGGTGAAGCTCTTGCTAAAAAGATGAACATGAAGGCTACGCCAGTTACAAACCCATGGGAAACGCTGATTCAAGGTCTTCAAGCGAAGAAATATGATGTAATACTGGGTAGTATGGCAATTACAGAGGAGCGCTTAAAAGCTGTTAGTTTCTCAAATCCGTACTATCGCTCCGGCGCCCAAATTTTTGTAGCTAAAAAGAATAACGCTATCTCTTCTCCAGAAGATTTAAAAGGTAAGAAAATTGGTGTTGTAAAAGCTAGTACCTTTAAAAATCTTGTTGCAAAATATACGGATCAAATCACAGAATATGACAGCGATATTACTGCTCTTATGGATTTAGAGCCTGGGCGTGTTGACGCAGTAATTACGGATCAAATGGTTGGTCTACGTATGATAAAAGAAGGAAAATCAAATATAAAAGAAGCCGGAAAACCATTAAATCTTGATGAAATGGGAATTGCTATTCGCAAAGATGATAAAGAAATGGTTGAGAAAGTAAATAAAGCGTTAGATGAAATCATTAAAGATGGTACGTATGAAAAGATCAGTAAAAAATGGTTCGGGCGTAATATTCTCGGTGAAGAGGAAAAAACGAAGTAAGTTAGCCATTCAAAAGATTCATAAACAGTGCCCCACTGATTAAATGTTCATTTTATGTGGGGCATTTCATTCTCTACTAAAATCTATACAATATGAGGTGAAACGCATGTTTGAAATTTTTATCTCTTCCTATCCCACACTCTTAAAGGCTACTATTGTCACATTACAATTAACATTAACTTCCCTAGTACTCGGTTCATTAATTGGATTATTATTCGCTTTCTTTCGAATCTCTAACAATAAAGTTTTAAATAGTATCGCTCATGTCTACATTGCTATTATTCGTGGTACACCTTTAATTGTTCAAATTGCCATTCTATATTTTGGAATTACATCCGTTGTTGTTTTCACCCCTTTTTGGGCAGGTGCAATCGCTTTAGCAATTCATAACGGTGCATATATTACGGAAATTTTCCGTGGATCTATTCAATCCGTTGACCGGGGACAATTAGAAGCAGCTCGCTCTTTAGGCATGCCTTATCCTTTAGCTATGCGACGAATTATATTACCACAAGCATTTCGTCTGTCTCTTCCTCCTCTAGGAAACCAATTTATTATCGGATTAAAAGATTCTTCACTTGTTGCTTATGTAGGAATGTCCGAATTATGGGGTTCAGGTTTATCAATTGCAGCAGGTAACTTCCAACAATTAGATACTTACATAATCGTTGGTGCATACTATCTCGTACTTGTTCTTCTATTTACTTATTTTGTTAATCTTTTAGAAAAACGATTACAACGAAAAGAAACTAACTCCGTCCAAGTCCATAAAAGGAACAAAAAGGAAGTTTCTTTATAAGAAAAAGCAAGCCTGAGATGGCTTGCTTTTTCATTGCAAAAATATATTAATTTTTACTGATTTACTTTTTTAATACTCTTTTCTTCTTCTATATGTTCCTCACGATATGAAATATTATGAGGATCTAGTCCATTTCCTAAAGAACCATAGAAATGCTCTCTATGCGGATCCACTAATTCACTTCCTTGATAATACACACGTGGTGTATTCCATAGCGCTGCCAAAGCTTTTGTCATCGGCATCTCATGATAGCGTTCCGGCCACATTTCTTTAATCTTCTCTTTTACTAACGGATAGTATTTAGAACTCATAGCAGGAAACAGATGATGTTCTGTATGATATGAGAAATTGAAATGTAAAACGTCTACCCAACGCGGCACTGTTACTGACAAACAGTTTGCTAACGGATCATTTACTGGAACAATTGGATTTAAGCGGTGATTTGTTGCGATATATGCCATTACAATAAAGTTAGCAATTAACAACGGAATGACATATGCAAATAACCATTTTCCAGGTCCCATAATAAACAATAAACTAATCCAAACTGTCCAAGGCAAAAGAAGTTGAAGCCATACAGATTTTTGATTGGATGACTTGAACTCTTTTATAAAATGAAAGAACATTCGAGTCGAATGCAATGTAAATTGAATTGTTAGTGACAGAAAACTAAAGAATGAACGTACATGTAAAGGCATACGATATACCCAACTCAAAAACTTACTCTTCTTAAGTTTCTCAAGTGTCGGCCATGCATCTGGATCATTCTCTTCATGCTGTGTATGAACATGATGCGTTGCATTATGCCACTTTCTCCAAAGCTTTGGCCCTGTTGATAATGGCATAAATGCAATCGCGCCTAAGAAGTCACGAAGCCATGCCTTTCTTACAACAGTTCCATGTAAAATTTCATGCCCTAAAAATCCTAGTGAAGCAAAACATAATCCAAGAACAATCGCAATTCCTAGATTCGCCCACACATTCAATTCAAATACACCAATCGATATTAACCCCGCCAATGCCACAAGCAAATAAGCCAGTCCACCAAATAAACGAGTAGGCACTGGTTTAAATGCTTTTTTCGGCAAATGTGGTGATACACGTGCTGCATACCACCCAAACGTATGAAGCTCCTTCATCCTTTTGCTCCTTTCTTATGCCGCGCCTTGCGCAACTTACATATATCAATTCTTGCTTCCAGATTGATTTTACTAGATGATCCAAAAAGCATCTATTATAAGGAAAATATACTCACTCTATCGTCACTTATTTTTCGCTTTTATTATCAATGAAAAACATTTCTCTTTTTACTCTCTATCAACCTTTCCACATGATGAATCATAACAATAGAATTTCTATATTGTCAACACCTTTTATGACCTAGTAATAAAAGGTGGTTATATTTTTATAATCATACTTTATTTCACTAAAGAAAATGTATAGATTCCATAAGGATTTACCCACTATATATAGACATTTTCTTAAACGCCATAGACTCTATCTCATTCAATAACTCCCTATGTAATCAACAAACAGAATCCCTTGAATTTAGTTTTATATAAATCCTACCACTTCATAATGCCCCATCTAATTAATTATATTAAAATAATTTATAACCTCTTTTAATAAAAATAGACTACTTCTAAAACAACACACATGAATTTCATATAATATGGAAATATTAAAAGGAAAATTGTTCTAAAATCAGGAGGTTTCCGCAATGACAAGTGATACATTTCCACAACTGCCGCTATCTTATTGGATTGAATCTACTCAGTTTCCTACTTTCCCTCGTTTATCCGAAAATATAAAGACGAAAGTTGCTATTATCGGTGCTGGTATTACAGGTATTACTACCGCCTATTTACTTGCAAAAGAAGGCATCGATGTTGTTTTAATTGATTCTGGTCGTATTTTAAATGGAACAACTGGGCATACAACAGCGAAAGTAACAGCACAACATGATCTTATTTATGATGAATTAATAAATCATTTCGGTGTAGAAAAGGCCGGGCTTTACTATGAATCAAATAATCAGGCTCTACAATTCATAAATGAAACTGTTCAAACATATAAAATCGACTGTAATTTCTCAAATGAAGATTCATATTTATATACAACTACCGATAACGGATTAAGAAATTTAACGAAAGAATATGAAGCTTATCAAAAATTAAATATACCTTGTGACTATGTTCAATCTCTATCGATTCCTATTCCAGTACAATCTGCACTTGTAATGAAAAATCAAGCACAATTCCATCCCCTTCTTTATTTAAAAACACTTTTAGAAAAGTTTGTGGAGATGGGCGGAAAGCTCTACGAACAAACAACAGCTATGGATGTGGAAAAGGGAGATTATCCACAAATAATTACAAAAGAGGGCCATCATATCACTTGTGAATATGTCGTCTCTTGTTCACATTTTCCTTTTTATGATGCGAATAGCTTTTTCTTTACGCGAATGTACGCAGAACGCTCCTACGCTCTTGCAATAAAAGCAAAAACAGATTATCCAGGTGGCATGTATTTAAGTATTGATGATCCAAAGCGCTCCTTACGCTATATAACAAACAATGGAGAAAAATTAATTTTGATTGGCGGAGAGAGTCATAAAACAGGACAAGGAATAAATACGATGCTTCATTATGAAGCACTCTATTCTTTTGCTGAAGCAACTTTTGGAATAGACGAAGTTCCTTATAGATGGTCAGCACAAGATTTAATCACTCTAGATAAGCTTCCTTATATCGGACATATTAACGAAAGAAATCCAAATATATTTGTTGCAACTGGATATCGCAAATGGGGAATGACAACTGGAACTGCTGCCGCTCACCTACTGAAGGACTCCATCCTAAAAGTTCACAGTCCCTATAAAGAACTGTATGCACCATCACGCTTCCATGCAAATCCAGATATAAAAACGTTCCTCTCCCAAAACATTGATGTTGCGAAACATTTAATTGCAGGAAAGATTGAAACCGCATTACGTAAGCCAGAAGATCTCGAAGTTGGTGAAGGATCTGTCGTACATGTTAACGGTAAACGAGCAGGTGCTTATAAGGACAAAGAAGGAAAATTACATATCGTCGATACAACTTGTACACATCTCGGCTGTGAAGTTGAATGGAATAATGGTGATTGTACTTGGGATTGCCCTTGCCATGGTTCTCGTTTTTCAATTGAGGGAGACGTTCTTGAAGGCCCAGCAGATCAACCGTTAAAACGAGTTGATAATGAGTAAACAAATAAAGAAGTTCAACAAAATTACTGTTGAACTTCTTTATTTGTTATAAACCCTTTTCAGATAAAATTCGACACAAGGAGGAAAATATTAACATTAAATAAAATAATATATTCATCTACAAATTAAAAGGGGTGAATATTATGCAACCTTCAGCTCCACCTCATCTAGAATCTACAGAAACTATCTTTCCAAGCTCTATTACAAAACTTGTTGTTTTTATTTGTTGGCTAGCCATTTTAGCTGATGGATATGATTTAGGTATTTACGGTGCCGTTCTACCAAAGCTCCTAGAAGACAAAAGCTGGGCGCTATCACCAGCGCATGCTGGTACAATTGCAAGCTATGCTTTATTTGGGATGTTTATTGGAGCTATTCTAGTTGGAACGATTACAGATCTAATTGGGCGTAAATGGACGCTTATATGCTGTTTAGCACTTTTTTCTATCACAATGGGTTTAGCGGCTATCGCTCCTTCTCCTGAGTTATTTGGATTATCTCGATTTATAGGAGGAATCGGATTAGGCGGTGTTATCCCTACGGCTTCAGCACTCACTGTTGAATATTCACCCAAAAAAAGGCAATCTTTTATTTATGCTCTTATGTTTACTGGCTATCCTTTAGGTATCGTGTTAGGTGCTATTTTGTCCATGCTTATGTTAGAAGATTTCGGATGGAGAATTATGTTTGGTATCGGAATGATTCCACTACTCCTCATTCCTTTCATTATTCGCTATTTACCCGAGTCCATTCAATTTTTATTATCACGTAATCGCCAAGAAGAAGTGAACCAAATTCTTAATCGTTTTCAAATTGAATTTCATATAAAAAATAAAACTCATCAAGCTCCATCTACTATACGAAAGAAAAATGGATTTTTCACTTTATTCTCAAAAGAATATATAAAAGCAACACTACTTTTTTGGATCACTTATATAATGGGAATGTTTTTAATATATGGTTTAAACACTTGGTTACCACAGATGATGCGCCAGGCGGGATATCCTCTTGGATCTAGTCTGTCTTTTCTACTTATGCTAAATATTACCGCAGCTATCGGCGCATTATTTGCTGGAGCAATTGCTGATCGTATAGGCGCAAAAATTGTTATTAGCATCTCTTATCTTATGGCAGCCATATGTATCGGACTATTAACAATCAAACCATCTGTTACAATCATTTATCTTTTAATTGGCCTTGCTGGTATTGGATCAGTCGGTATTACTCAAATATTAAATGCATATGTAACACAATACTTCCCATCACATATCCGAGCTACCTCCTTAGGCTGGGGACTGGGGCTTGGCCGAGTTGGTGCAATTGCTGGCCCAATTCTCGTCGGTATTATTATGACAATGCAATATGACTTAGCATGGAATTTTTACTTATTCTCCTTTGCAGGTCTTATCGCAGCTATATCTGTTTTCTTCATTCCTACAAAATAAAAAGAGCACAAACTTACTTGTGCTCTTTTTCATATGCTTCAAACAACATATCTCGAAACAATGTATTTAAACTCTCAATATCGATTCCTGATCCCTTTTCAATTCCTTTTACATATTGCTGATAGTAATGAATTTGTTCTTCTAAAAATTGATTTAGCACCTTAATTTTCAATCCAACATCTAATTCAGTACCTGCTTTTTTCTTTATTAACAACTTTTCAATTTCATCTAATACGCTACGTTCTAATGATAATTCTGTAATTAATCGGTCAAACTCTACAGGAGGTAAAGTCGTTTTCTCTTCTAGCCACTTACAAGCTAAAATGGGACGTAATACATAAAAGTACTTTTTCAGCTTTACATTCTCACCTTGCAAAAATTCACGATAATTTTTCGACGCCATATGTAAATAATGATATATCGTTGCTTTTGGATCAAAATTCTTCTCACTCATCTGTTGAAGTAGTTCTGGAAAATTAGAGTTTTTCGAATAAAAAATTGGTGATCGAATCCACTCAAGTAAAGCTGGGTTCGACTTCGCGAATAGTTGCAACGCCTTTTTAATATCCCAACCACTTATATCTAAATCATCACTAATTGGATATTCAATTACATCTCGTTTGTCATGAATTGATAAATACCATTCTACCGGATGTATATAAACAAACCTAACATCATAATCGCTATCTTTCGATGGAAACCCCCAAGCACGACTCCCTGATTCCACCGCAAATAAAATTTTTACATCATTCTCTTTTTCAATTCTTTCTAACTCCAACTCGATTTTCTCTCTCATTTCATAACATCTCCATTTTTTGATTATTTCCTTGGAAATTCGACAATACACTATTAATTTTACTACATACTAAAAAAACTGTCAGAAATTACTGACAGCCTAATGAAACGTCTATTGTTGCTTTTCAATTACAGTAGCAGCAATTCGTTCAAACTCTTTTTGAATCTCCTCTTTATATGCATCTACTATTGAAAAATCCATAGCAGCAATATAAATTCGTTCTAATTTATCACGAATCGATTTTGCTTTCGCTAAGAAAGACATCGCCTCATTCATTTTTGCTTTATATTGAATGGAAACATCACGAATTTCCTTCGCATATTTCTCATCCGTCCCTGGCGTAACAATAAGGGCATACATATCAATAATTTCATCACCCTCGCGACTTGGAAAATATTCATGTGGTGCGGTGCTATCAAAAATTGCAAAACCTAATTCTCTTACGATAACCATATCAAGACTATTCGGGTCAAATCCGCAATGATATACTTCAACTTCAAACCCTTTTTCTTCAGCTGCCTTAGCTAACTTTTTGAGCATCGTTGATTTTCCAGAGCCTGGGCGCCCTTTTATAAAATAACGATGTGGTAACCCTTCTGTTAAATTAGGAACAAAATCAACTGCTCCTTTCGGTGTAGCAGCTCCTAAAAAACGATGTTTGACAAGCGATTGTCTCCCGCTTTTATCTGCAAATAATTTCTGGATTAGCTGATCGGTTAGTTCATTTGCTTTATTAAAATCTATATTATCAATATATATCTTCTCCCACTCATCATGTATAACCAATGCCTCTTTAAAACGTGCGTAAGCAGACTGAAAAGCTTTGCTTGCTTCTGAAACAAATCTTTCAATTTCTAACTTCTGCTTTCTTAGTTTATCTGAGTCCCAAGCAATTCCTAAATTTATATACTCTTCAACAACTCCTGGCATTTTTGGCTCAATAACATGCGGTGATGTCCCATCAACAATTCCTGCTTTTAATTGTGGGATAATTACACCATCAACCGATTTATTGTCAGAAGAACAATGTAAAAATTCAATATCATATCCTTTTCCAACCCATTCACGACCTATTGCCTTTATTAAAGAAGATTTTCCCGTTCCTGGGCCACCCTTTAAGATAAATAATCTGTCTAATCCTTTTAAATTCTCTTCGTATAAATTGTGAAATCCCCTAGCTGTATTACCACCAGCATAATAATTCAATACATTTCCTGTCACTGCACTCACTCCTTCGCAGCATTGTATTTACATAAGCTACAATATGCGAGCAGCTTTATTTGGGTGAATACCTATTTTGTATTGCACGCAAAAAGGAAATGAATTACAATTTAACTATCGGAAAATTCCGATTTTAAAACTGAATACTTCTTTATCAAGAGAGGCAGAGGGACCGGCCCTTTGAAGCCCAGCAACCTCAGTTTATACAAACTGAATAGGTGCTAATTCCTGCAAAATGCATTGCATTTTGGAAGATAAAACTCAACTAGCATGTAAAGCTCATCTTTCTTGATACTAAAGGATGAGCTTTTTATTATTTGAAAAACATATATTGGAGGTATGTAAAATGAAAGTAATTGATTTATCACAAACATTTGAAAATAATATGTCTCAATTTCCTGGAACACCTAAAATACAACTAGAAGCTGTTACAAGTGTTGAAGAATCAGGATATCAAGTTACAGATTTTCATTCTGTCGTTCATGTTGGCACGCATTGTGATGCTCCTGCGCATTTTATTTCAGGCGCAACGACCATCGATCAATTACCGCTGGATCAATTTGTAGGTGAAGCTGTTCTTATTGATGTAACTCATGTACAAGAACGAAAACTACCTAAAGAAGTACTGCACGATGCTGATATAAAAGAAGGAGATATTGTTATTTTCCATTCCAATCTATCTACTAAATGGAACACGGAGGCGTATGAGAAAGAAGCTTTTTATCTTTCTGAAGAATTAGCCGAGGAACTAGTACAATTAAAAGTAAAATCTGTCGGTTTAGATTTTATTTCTCCTGATGAGGTAACGACAGAAACATCACCAATTCATCACATACTACTTGGGAATAATATTTATTTAATCGAAAACTTAACAAACTTAGATGCCATTCACACGAAACGTTTCTTCTTCTCAGCAGCACCTTTAAAAATTAAAGATAGCGACGGTGCTTTTGCAAGAGCATTTGCTGTAATTTTTTAAACAAACTATACAAAAAAGCAAAGATCATCATTGACCTTTGCTTCTATTTTTTTTATTTAAATTAAGAAAGAATTGCTCAACATGAGGACGTAACCAAGCTAAATAATCCTTCTCTTTCTTCTTTGTACAAGCTATTTCTTCCCCATCTACCATTTCAACAAGTTCTAGTTCTAACAGTTGCTTCGTGAATGCTAACATATTCACTTCTTCGGATGGATACTCTTCTTTTAATTTCTCCTCAATTTCCCCCAATAAAAAACCGTCACGCATCATTGCCAATGCATCAATCCAAAGTGGCGGCATTTCATATTTTTCTCCTGTAATTGTGTCTTTTACAGTATAATTCTTTTGCTCTTTTCGAAATTGAATCGTGTGTAAACATACAGTCGAATTTAATGTTAATTCCATCATACCACCTCTTTCATAATATCTGCATAGAAAAAAGGATGCGTGTGCACCCCTTCTTATCTTTTCATAACACTACTGAACCGCTACATGAGCAATCAATCTCATGTCGATATTTTCCTCCATTATAAACGAAGTATTTTATAAAAAAAACCCTTCTTGAAACATTTTATAAAATGTTTATATTTACACAACAAGAACACTTTTCTGAAAAATCTTTTCTCCCAATACATTAAAAGGTAGGCAAAAAAATTTCTACTTTCGTTCCTACTCCTACACTACTTTGGATCGTGATACTCCCTTGATGTTCCTTAATAATTTTATATGTAATCATTAATCCAAGTCCTGTACCAGTCTCCTTTGTTGTGTAAAACGCCTTGCCGATTTTTTCTAACTTCTCATTCTCTATACCAAATCCTTGGTCTTCAACAGAAATACACAAATGTCCTTGCGTTTTTTGATATGCACGGATATGAATTTCTC
Source organism: Bacillus cereus group sp. MYBK220-1 (assembly GCF_051916445.1). Classification (NCBI taxonomy): domain Bacteria; kingdom Bacillati; phylum Bacillota; class Bacilli; order Caryophanales; family Bacillaceae; genus Bacillus; species Bacillus cereus group sp. MYBK220-1. The sequence continues at coordinate 135,513 of NZ_JBQAGQ010000008.1, forward strand.
CACCCTCTGGCATTGATTCTATTCCATTTTTAATGATATTTAATAACACTTGTTTTAATTGCTTATCATCACCGTTTATAGCCGGTAAATTCCCATCTACTTGTAAATGACATTTAACTCTATATTGCGTTGCATAACTTTCCATTAGATGCACAACATATAGAAGGATGTCTCGTATATTACACCTTTCATAATTTGTTGGCTTTGGTTTTCCTAACAACATCAATTCACTAACAAATCCATTGACTCTTTCAATTTCTTGTAGCATAATGTCGTAGCTCATCGTATCAGTTGGGTTTCTTTCTTTTTGCATTTGCGTAAACCCTTTTAACGCTGTTAACGGATTTCGAATTTCATGGGCAATTGTTGTAGACATAGTCCCAATCACAGCTAAATTTTCCGTCTCTTTCATATTGTTCATCATTTCAACCACTGTTCTTACATAAGATTGAAATCGTTTTAATAAAGAATGTGAAATAATGAAATAAAATACACATAAAACAAGTGGAATTATCACTTTTAAATCTTGTAATAGCAATGTGAAAAATACGTACTTTCCAATTACACTAAAGGACACTAAATAAAAGTATTTTTTATTCACGAAAACTGGGGCAAATAAAATTAATAACATTTCTACCATACTGCCATGTTCAAAAGGTCTATCCGTTCGCAAATAAATCATTAAATTATTCACAAGATTGATAAACATGTACCCAAATAAAAATAAATATTTTACAGAATATACATACCCTCTTTTTTGAAGATATATAGAAATAGGAAATAATGCTATTACAAATATAGGCACACCTACCCCAAGACCACCTTCTGGCCACCCTACCGCTGTTCCACTAATATTCATAGCAGGATATAAAAAATAATATATAGCGTCATATAAAAAGAATATAATATAAAATAATAATATAAATACCTTTAAGGCTCTTCTTTCTTCATAAATCAAGCTCTTGTATTTATTCATATAAAAACTCCCCTTGATCGATACAAAAAACTTTCATTGTTATCTCCTTAAAGTATAAGTATGAAATTGCTTTCAGGGCAATATTTAACCTTATAATACTGAAAGGAAGGAGATCTCTCCTTCCTTTTGGTAACAACTTACATCCATCTTACCCTGTCATGTAACAATCCATCCGTAAAATTATTATGCCCCATTACAAAATCCTTCATATATAAATTTAAATACTCACCGTACTTACTTTCTGTATTTAATAACAACTCCTCGACGTAATAAGCACCTTGTTCGAATTGATCTAAAAGTAAACTGGACAAGCCCGCATAAATCCCGCACCCTACCTGAAAATACGTTGCATTCGTTTTATATTTACGAAAAACTTGGCTACTATTCATCACATTATACATATATGTCTCACTATTTTCATAAACGAGTAACACACCGACCAAGTCCTCTCCAGCAACCTCTTCTTCCGCTGGATTAAACACTTTACGATTCCAGTTCCATAAATCTTCTACTTGATCTAAGTTCTGTCTAATTATATTTGTTGTATACTCATTAATTCGATAAAGAAAACCAACTTCCATATTGAAGTTTTTCCCTAAAATTAATACTTCCTCATGTGGCATTAAACAACCATAGAATTCTTTTTCTCCTAACTTCACTTTATACTCTGAAGAATATACATCTTCATAAAAGTAAAGAGGACGATGATGACTCATATACATCGGATAGCTCCAGATCGCTTCATCTAAAAATCGCTCTACTGCCCATGAAGCATAAAGTGTATGTGGCTTTATAAGTGCTGTATCATTCAAAAATGATGTGTCATGTTCTACAATATAACATGCTCTTGGCCTTTCATTTGGTCGTTCCTTCATAAGCTCAACAACCATCCATTGAACAACACCTGGATTCATACCTGAACCTATAATCGCTTTTGTATTTGTAAATTTCTCTTTCTCCTTCTCAAACCTTGTATATCTTTCCGTAAGCTGAAAACCGATTAAGCTATCGTCCTGATCTACTGCCTCATTTTCCAAGGCTGAATTAATATAACAAATTCCTAGTTCATTACAGCAGCTTAATACTCTAATTGTATCTGCCCCTGAAACATCAATCACAACACTCGTTCTTTTTTCTTTTAAATGTTTTTTAAATTCCACTACATTTTGAAGGTTTATTTCATATAAATATAATTGATCTTTCAAATTCGAAAACAACTCATCGTAATAATTCCTATCTTTTTGTTTTATATCCACCAAATGAAATTTAGCATTCTTTAATACTTCATAAATTGGATCTTTTTCATTTGCTATCGCTTGATTTAAAATTGCTAAAACTGCTTTTGCTGCTCCACCAGCACTACCAAGCAATGTAATTGATAACGAATTCGGAAACTGCTCCACAAACAAAACCCCTTTAATAAATTAGTTGAGCAGCTCCTCCTCAAAAAATAAATTGAATATATAATAAGATAGCTCGTACATATTTCTTTATAAATTAGTGCAAAATTTCCTCAAAAAAATCACACCATAATATATTTATATTCAATTCATTTTCCCCTCATATTCAAATCGAGCTAAACAAATAGGCTCGACCTTTTCTTCTGCATATAAAAGAAAAAGCCAGCCCTTTCAACTAGCTTACGGACAATGGACAGATTTTACATGTTGAATATTTACATACATTTTCGCATCACGTGCTTTTGATATTTCAATATGACCTTCATCAATTTTCGCCATTTTTCCAATTTTATTGGACTCCTCACCTAAATCGAACACCATAATTTTCCCAGCCATTTTAATAAGCTGTTCTTCAAACGTTCGAGCTAACGTAATATTTAACGGATTCACGGGGAGTTCATTTTTATTGAGGGCATAAGGCACTTGATTTTCTTTATACGGAATTAACCATTTCAAGTGTTTTAAAGATATATATACAGTTTTATAAACTGGACTATAAAAAACAATATAATCGTTCATCACACTTGTAACATAACCATGTATTGGAGCATTTCCGGCTACATAAATTTCCGTAAAAATCCCTTTAGATGTACTTAATACTTTCCTCAAAGAAATTGAAGGAGACTCTCTCTTAATTACAGAATCCACATCTGGTTTTGAGATTTCTTCATCATTTGATCTTAAAAACTTATAATATTGTACATGATATAAAGATATATATACGTAGTCTTGTCCATTGTAAAGAACAACGATATCATTTCCTACATCAATTAATACACCTTTAAATCTTTTTTCACCGATTAATTTAACATATATATTTTCTCCAATACTTTTGTTTAACTCATTCATCTATATCCTCCTTCCTATGAATTTCTTCTTATCTGTCTTCCATTTCTAAAAAAATAATCAGGGCAAAGTTCTGTTTTAATAGTAAGTAATTCCTTTTCATACTATCGAAATAAGAAATTGTTCTTCTCTTTCCCTCATAATGCCCCTCTTATTTATTAAACATTATTCATCTTCATTCTTTTTACATTTAACTACTTGACTCACACTCTTAATATGAGACTTAATTACATAAATAACTTCATCGCCGTTTACTAGTGTAATACAGCCATGGTGTACCTCACTTAATAAACCTTCCACACACTCTGGACCGCCACGATTAATTTTTACCCACTTATACTTCAAGTCTTTTAATATATCTAAAAAAGTATCCTCATCGGAGCAGAAACATGAACTATAGCAATCGCCACATTTACTTTCTTTCACTTTCTTCACTAGACTCTTCACATGTTTCAACTGATAATATACTAATTCACCATGAGGTAACTGTAACGTTAGATAATCTTTTCCTAACGATACGAGCTCACCAACTCGACTTTCTGGTCCACGAAGGTTTACTTTTACAGTCTCACCAACTAAACATTTAATTTGGTCACAGCATAATACATTCTCCAATTTCGTATCCCCCTTTCTTATTATCTTCCTCTACTTGATTGTCTTTGTGCACGAGCACGACCTGAATTATCGCTACTTTCCTTACTATCGTCGCTCTCATCACTCTCTCCGCATGCTAAAGCATTATAGTTAACACTTTTAATATGCTTTATTGCAATTAATATAATTTCTTCTTTTACGATTAATGTTACGAAGTCACAAGAAACATCTTGCAAAATGCCTTCCACTTTCTCTGGACCGCCGCGATTAATTTTCACCCAGCAATATTTGAAACTTTCAAGTAGTGCTTCAAAATCTTCTGCACAGGCGCAATCTTCCCACTCACAATCACTTGATCCACATTCTTTCGCATTTTTTGTAATACTTTTTAGATGTTTAAGTTGATAGTAATAAAGCTCACCTTTTTCATTCTTCAATACGAAGTAGTCCTGACATACTGATATTATTGTTCCTTTTTGAGATTCTGGACCACCCCTGTTTACTCTCACAAAAGATCCAATTAAGTCTTTCAGAAAATCACAATGAAATAAACTCACGAGAAAACCCCTTCCATTAATTTATAAGCTTTTGCACTGATAGTATATGTATCTGTACAGGTTACGTTCTCTATGTTTGTCCTAGCTAGAAAAAAATATGCTTTTAACATGGTAGACTACTACCTATCAAAATTTGAAGAAAGGCTAAGAACTCCTTATGTTTTTGATATCTTCAAACAAAAAATCCCTTATGAAGATACATTTCTGCATATCTTCATAAGGGATTTCCCATAGTTTAATCTTCGTCTTTAACATCCATATCTTCTGGAATTGGTTCGTTCAATATTTCTTCCACTAATTGCTTATATTTCTCCATTTGTTCTAAATGCGTATTGAATTGTTCTTTATTTACTAAATATTGCTCTCCATCGAATAGCGCACGAATTTTCTTTTGCTGAATTAACTCTTCAATATACGATTTTGGTAAATTCAAATACTCCGCAGTCTCTTCTATTGTTATATACAATGCGTTCATTCCTTTATTATTTTTTCATCTATACTGTATCTTACTTTACTTTATTTTTGTAAACAAATAAAAAAGATTTTGTAAATGCAGTTCAAAAAGCAGGTAGATGCATTCCATATATTGTATAGTATTATATAGTAAGAATTTTTTAAATATAGAATGGTATTACCCATTTACACAAAGGAGAGTTAACATATGGCTACTCGTCACATCATTACAATGTTAGAAAAAACACTACAAGTTGAAACAGAAAACACAATTTCTCATTTGAATGTATCTTTATCTGATCGTTTTCTTTCTCAAAGCACAGCAATACATGAAAACAATTGTTATCATATAATTGGTGAATGGTACAAAAATCATTTCTTATTCCAACAAGATGATTTCCTTTGGGCTAAATATGCCTTCTATGACGCATATTGTGAAGCCATCCAAAAACAAGGTCATCTTACAAAACGCGTCCGTCAAATATTAGAATCATTGGCTCGAAAACATGGAAAACAATATATTGCTTCTATACTAAATATGCCATTTCCTAATGAACGCGCTAAAGGGACAGCTTAATTTAGCCATGTTCTGCGTAAGCAAAACATAGCTAAATTGTTTTCTAAGATGCTTTACCAATAAAAATGTTCATATCATATGAACTGATGAAACCGGTGTCATTATAATGATTGAAAATATAGTAAACAGGAAAACCCCCACGTACATCTCTCATCCATTTGAATAGAGAAGTATGTGGGGGTATACTTGTTCCTTATTATTTTATCATCTGCTTAATCAGTTCGCGATTTCTCTTCTTAAATACTTCATTATGAGAAGAAACCATTCCGTACTCACTTGCATCTGGTTGGATAAATTGCTTTGCTTTATTCACAGCATTTCCAGCATCTTGGAATGCACCTGCAATTAAGTGTAGTTTCCCTTCGTGCTTTAAAATATCTCCAGCAGCATATAATCCATCTACTGAAGACTCACTATTTGCATTACCTGCAATATAATAATTATCTATAATTGCAACGTCTAACTCACTATTTTCTAATAATGTAATGTCGCGTTCATATCCATGATTAATAATAACTTCATCAATAGGTAAGTGAGAAACCTCACCTGTTTCATGATTTGTTAATTCTACATATTCGATCGCTTCATGATTATCACCAGCAATTAATTTTGTAATCGATGTATTAAAGAAACACTCCGCTGAGCTGTTCATAAGTTGTTTTACTTGTGCTTCATGACCAGATAATTCTTCTTTTCTATAAGTTACATACACTTTTTTCGCAATTGGTTCCAATTCATTTGCCCAATCAACAGCAGAATTGCCTCCACCGGAAATAATAACTGTTTTACCTTTGAAACGCTTTAAAGATTTAACTGTATAATTTAAATTCGATACTTCAAATCGCTCAGCACCTTCAATAGATAACTTTTGCGGTTTCAATATACCACTTCCTGTTGCGACGATAACTGTTTTTGAAAAGTGTTCTTCGCCAGTACTTGTTTTTAATGTAAAAGTACCATCTTGATTACGAATAATCGATTCTACTTTTGTATCTAATACAACTTCTGGCTTAAATGTTAACCCTTGCTGTACAAGTTGTTCAATTAACTTATCACCTGTAACTGGCAATAGTCCTCCTACATCCCAAATCATCTTTTCCGGATACACATGTATTTTTCCACCTAAATGTGGTTGAAATTCTATTATTTTCGTTTTCATTTCTCTGAGTCCACTATAAAAAGCTGAATAAAGCCCTGCAGGTCCTCCGCCTATCACGGTTACATCAAACAATTCTTCTCGATTCATTCGTGCTCACTCCTCAGCTATTAATCATTGATTATCATTCTCAATAAAATATAACCTGTTTCCGCAAAATTTACAATCAAAATTACTATTGACAATACACCTATATAAAATTATATTATTTAAAGAATCAATAGTGATAATCATTATCATTTTGTTAATAATTAGCAAATTTGAGATTACATCTTCTTTTATTAATATGGTTAATACTATATTATAAAATCTCATATTCAAGATTTTTAATAAATTATTTTGCTTTACCACTACTCTTTCAAAAAGATTGCAGTTAAACAAATTATTGTATACACATATCATCTATGTTAAAGGAGAAAGACGATGAAAAAGTTATTTATTTCACTAACAGTCCTTTTCGTTCTTGTTATGAGCGCTTGTAGCAATGGCTCTACAGACAAAAAGAACGATGCAAAAGGTAGTAAATCAGAAACAATTACATACCAATCTGAAAATGGTAAAGTAGAAGTTCCTGCAAATCCAAAACGCGTTGTTGTATTATCATCATTCGCTGGTAACGTAATGTCATTAGGTGTAAATCTTGTTGGGGTAGATTCATGGTCTAAACAAAACCCACGTTTTGATAGCAAACTTAAAGATGTTGCTGAAGTATCTGATGAAAATGTTGAAAAAATCGCTGAACTAAATCCAGATTTAATCATCGGTTTATCAAATGTTAAAAATGTCGATAAGTTAAAGAAAATCGCGCCTACTGTAACATACACTTACGGAAAAGTTGATTACTTAACACAGCATTTAGAAATCGGTAAGTTATTAAATAAAGAAAAAGAAGCAAAAACTTGGGTTGATGACTTCAAGAAACGTGCACAAGAAGCTGGTAAAGAAATTAAAGCAAAAATCGGTGAAGATGCAACAGTTTCTGTTGTAGAAAACTTCAACAAACAGCTTTATGTATACGGCGAGAACTGGGGCCGTGGAACAGAAATCCTGTACCAAGAAATGAAATTAAAAATGCCTGAAAAAGTAAAAGAAAAAGCATTAAAAGAAGGTTACTACGCATTATCTACTGAGGTATTACCTGAATTTGCTGGTGATTACTTAATCGTAAGTAAAAACAAAGATACTGATAACTCATTCCAAGAGACAGAATCATATAAAAACATCCCAGCAGTAAAAAATAATCGTGTATATGAAGCAAACATGATGGAATTCTATTTCAATGATCCACTTACATTAGATTTCCAACTAGACTTCTTCAAGAAGAGCTTTCTTGGTAAATAATACAAACAAGAGGAATTCTTAATTTAAGAATTCCTCTTCCTTTATTCTATGAACAGAAAAGATGTGAAACGAATGACAAAAGATCATGACAATCCACGTTCTATAGCTTTTACATACAAACTAATTTTAAGCTTAATTGCATTCTTTCTTATTTTTATCGTTGCAATGGTATTAGGTGCTGCAGATACTTCGATAAAAGATGTATGGTTAGCACTCACTTCCTCCGCTAAAGGAGACAAAATATCTATTATTCGAGAAATACGTTTACCACGTGAAGTTGCTGCTATTTTTGTAGGAGCTGGATTAGCCGTTTCTGGGGCAATTATGCAAGGGTTAACACGAAATCCACTTGCGGATCCTGGATTATTAGGGCTATCTGGTGGAGCAAATGCTGCGCTTGCACTGACACTTGCTTTCAACCCTTCCATCAGCTATCTTTACTTAACATTAGCTTGCTTTATCGGTGCGGCAATTGGCGCAATTATGGTATTTGGGATTGGTATGGTGAAAAAAGGCGGCCTTTCTCCTCTTCGAATTGTATTAGCAGGCGCTGCAGTTTCAGCATTTCTACTCGCAATTTCAGAAGGAATCGGCATTTACTTTAAAATTTCACAAGATGTATCACTTTGGACTGCTGGGGGCGTAATTGGAACAACTTGGAGCCAATTAAAAATTATTATTCCAGTCATTTCAATTAGTATCTTTATCGCTATCTTACTAGCAAAAAAATTGACAGTTCTTAGTTTCAGTGAAGAAGTGGCTATTGGACTAGGTCAAAAAATTATTGTTATTAAAACTATTTTATTTATCATTATTATCTTACTTGCAGGTGCATCTGTAGCGCTTGTTGGAAATATGGCATTTATCGGCTTGATGGTACCTCACATGGTACGCCCAATTGTCGGTCCAGATTACCGATTTGTTATACCGATGTCAGCAATTGCTGGAGCTTCCTTTATGCTACTTGCAGATACAATCGGACGTACTATTAACGCTCCATACGAAACACCAGTTGCGGCAATTGTTGCGATTGTAGGGTTACCATTCTTCCTATTCATTGTACGTAAAGGAGGAAAAACATTCTCATGATGCAATCTATTTTAAGAAAACAGCGTCTCATTATACTCGCTTTACTTATAGTAATCATCACAACCATTGTAGTTGGAATGGGACTTGGTTCAGCATCTTTATCTTATGATCGACTACTCCCAACATTAATGGGGCAAGGGACTTTTAAAGAGGAGTTCGTTTTATACTCTTTAAGACTACCTAGAATTGTCATTACATTATTAGCTGGTATGGCTCTCGCTTTATCAGGGGCTATTCTGCAAGGAATTACCCGAAATGATTTAGCTGAACCTGGTATTCTTGGTATTAACTCTGGGGCTGGTGTTGCTGTTGCTATTTTCTTTTTATACTTTCCAATAGACGTAGGTTCATTTCTTTACTTACTACCTGTCGTTGGATTTATTGGGGCATTTCTGACAGCTGTTCTAATTTACGTATTTTCATATAGTAAATCAACTGGACTTCAGCCGGTGCGATTAACATTAACTGGTATCGGTTTTGCATTTGCACTATCTGGAACGATGATTGTCCTTATTTCATCCGCTGATCGTATGAAAGTGGACTTTATCTCAAAATGGATTGCCGGAAACATTTGGGGAGATGATTGGACATTTGTTTTAGCAATGCTTCCATGGCTAATTGTATTAATCCCATTTGTCTTCTATAAAGCAAATCGATTAAACATTCTAGCATTAAACGAACCGGTCGCAATCGGTGTTGGAATTGAAATTGAAAAAGAACGAAGATACTTATTAATCGCAGCCGTGGCACTTGCTGCCGCTGCTGTTTCCGTAACAGGAGGAATTAGCTTTATTGGACTAATGGCTCCTCACATCGCAAAATCTTTAGTAGGTCCAAGGCATCAAATATTCATGCCTATCGCCGTTTTAATTGGCGGATGGTTATTACTACTAGCAGACACAATCGGGCGAAATATCGTTGATCCTAATGGCATTCCAGCAGGTATTGTCGTTGCTTTAATTGGGGCTCCTTACTTTATGTATTTGTTGCTTAAGAAAGCGTAAAAGACACCCTCAAGATCTTTTCTTGAGGGTGTCTTTGTTTCATTCTACTGCTGCCCATACCCTTCAAACTTCTTCGCCAAATTCTCCATCTCATCTTCTGGCAATAGCTTTGGTTCCCCAATGCTTTTCGTTTGATAATAAATTTGAGCACAAAACTCAATCTCTTCTGCAACAGTAAACGCCATTTTTATATTATTTGCACCAGCAATTAAACCGTGATTTGCAAGTAGCACAGCTCGGCGATCAATCATGCCTTCAAAAGCAGCATCCGCTAATTGCTTCGTACCAAATGTTTCATACGGCGCACAGCGGACATTCGGGCCTGCAAAAGCAATTAAATATGACACAGCCGGAAGCTCCCATCCTAATGACGCAATCGTCTTCGCGTAAGGAGAATGTGTATGCACAAGCGCATTTATATCTTCACGCTTCCTATAGTAAATAAGGTGCATATCTAATTCACTTGATGGTTTTCTCTCTCCTTCTACTACTTCACCATCTAGGTTTAATATAACTACATCTTCAGGCTTTGTTTCATAATACTCTAAACCACTTGGGCTAATCGCAACAAGACCTTGTTCACGATTAAAGATACTAATATTACCGCCCGTTCCCTTTGTTAAACCACTAGAAATCATTTTCTTTCCATACGCTACAATTTCTTCTCTTTCTTTTTGTAATAACATATACATCCCCCTAAGTATGAAGCTTATGATGACTGACTTTTACATTTATCTACTTATTGAAATAGCTTTTTTAAATTCTCCGTAAACGGTGCCTTTACAATCCCTTTTTCTGTAATAATCGCTGTTACATTTTCATGTGGAGTAACATCAAATGCTGGATTATATACTTTACTTTCTGTCGGAGCTGAATATTGTCCGAAACGATTAATCACTTCAGAAGCATCTCTTTCTTCAATCGGAATTTCTTTTCCTGTCGATGTCTTTAAATCAATTGTCGGCGTTGGTGCCGCTACATAAAACGGAATGTTGTAGTATTTCGCTAAAATAGATACGCCTAATGTTCCAATTTTATTTGCTATATCACCGTTCGCTGCCACACGGTCGCATCCAACAATTACAGCGTCAATCTTCCCTTGTGACATGACCATAGCCGCCATATTATCCGTAATGACAGTAACATCAATTCCCGCTCGCTGTAGTTCTAATGCCGTTAACGTTGACCCTTGTAATCTTGGACGTGTTTCATCCGAAAAGATTTTTAAGTCCCATCCTTTTTCTTTCGCTAAGTACATTGGAGCCGTCGCAGTACCATACTTAGTCGTCGCTAACGCACCAGCATTACAATGTGTTAATACTCCCATTCCATCATGGAATAATGTTAATGCATGTTCTCCAATTTGACGGTTAATTTCTTCATCTTCTCTATGAATCTCTTTTGCCTCTTCTAGTAATCTATTTTTCAGCTGTGAGATTGATAAATGAATATTATCTGTCGCTACACTTTCCATTCTTTCAAGTGCCCAAAATAAATTTACGGCAGTCGGTCTTGATGTCGCCAAGTATGTACATACCTTTCTTACTTCATCCATAAATCCTTCTTCCGTACTTTCAGCAAATTCCTTTATCCCTAAATACACTCCATAAGCTGCTGAAACACCAATCGCTGGTGCACCTCGTACTTTCATTACTTGAATGGCATCCCACACACTTTCAGCTGTTTTAAAAGATTCATAAACAATTTCATTCGGTAATAACGTTTGATCTAATAAAACTAAAGAATCATCTTTCCACTGAATTGGTATTAATTGCTCTTCCATCATATTCTCCCCTTACTCCGCGTAGTGCATTGACTGTTCTTTTAACGTTTCTACAAAACTTGTACCCGTTCTATATTGATTCGCTCGTAAAATAAAACTCTTCGCTACTTTAAGACAAATTCGCTCCGCTCTAGCACGTGCTTCCTCATTCTCAATACAAGTAATATCTTTTACTTTCGCTAATCCAACAATACGGCGGATTAATTCAAGACCTGTCACTGCAGCTGTATCCTCTAATACAGATTGTAAATAGGCTTCGTTAAAGCCTTCTTCCTTCGCCATAATCTCGGTCACATGAATATCCCAAGCATCTAAAAACTTCTTCTTAAATAAATCAATTATCTCTACCATCGTAGTTTGTAACCAATCCATATACGTATCTTTCTCAGCTCCAGGTAGCATCGTTGCATCTGCATTCACCCAAGCAAACATTAAATTCGCCATTACATTCCCGACGTCATATCCCATAGGTCCATAAAAAGCAAACTCAGGATCAATAACCTTTGTAGAATCATCTCTTACAAAAACAGAACCAGTATGTAAATCACCATGAATAAGCGCCTGTGCATTCGTCATAAAAGAAAATTTACGTTTCGCTACTTCCATACGAAGCTCTTTATCACTATAAATATGCTCCCTAATCCATCCCTCATTTAAAGGAAATAACTCATTACGCTTATTATGATTTGTAAATGGTTCTGAATATACGAGGTCCTCTGTAATCTCACATAATTCAGGATTTATATAATTCTTCACAAGTTCCTTCTTCTCTTTATGATTCATTACAACATCCGATGTTAATAAAAGTGTATTTACCATAAAAGTAGTTAAGTCGTCAGCAAGCCGCGGAAATATTTGATGATTTATAAGTGCTGTACGTAATATTGTGTGATTCGATAAATCTTCCATTACGCAACAGTTCATCACACTATCAAATAAATACACCTTAGGAACAAGTCCAGGTGCTAACTCATCCTCTAACTGCAAAACATCTGATTCTATGCGAATACGATTCGTCGACAACTTAAACTCATCTGAAATGCGAGCTGTATCCCCAGCTTGCTTTACGATGACAGACATGTTCTCTTTTTCATCCCAAATGCGGAACACATAATTTAAATTGCCATCACCTATTTCTTTACACTTTAGCCCCTTTGCATGTTCAAACTTAGATAATTTCTCTTTCACATATGCAATCACATCTTTAGCTTCCATTAAAAAATACTTTGTGAACTTAGACATGGTTTCCCCTCCACACCAATTGTAAGCGTTTTCTAAAAGCTATAAAAAATAATAGGTTGAATTTTTTCATCCTATAAATATGTATTCTTCTTTTTGAAAGGTATATCTAGGTTTTATTATATCTCGTTAGCACTTTGAGTCAATATTTCTAACTATCATCGTAATATACTTCCTAATTATATATTCGAGATGACAAAAATTGTTCAAAAAGATTTCGATTCATTTTATTTTATTTATCGCACAATTCTTTGTAAAATAGAAATAAGCAGTTCCTTTTCAAATACATAACTTCTAAGAAATATTTCCTTCCTAAGAATTTACACTTACACCATATCTCTAACATACACACTACTCTTTCAAACAATCATTGAAAATTTATAAACTTAAAGTTACCTTTCCATTCTCTGTTAGCCTTAATTGAGAATAAATATTAATTAAATCGATATAAAGTTGGTTTATTCTCTTGACAAAATAACCACTTCTATATGATAATTAATATCGAATTAGAATTATTATAGTTAATTAAAAAATATATTTTATGAGCACACTATTTTTTGATGCTCAAAACCAACATTTAGGAGGAATTTTAATATGTTATTAATCGGCACAGAAGTAAAACCGTTTAAAGCTAATGCTTACCATAATGGAGAATTTATCCAAGTTACTGACGAAAGTTTAAAAGGAAAATGGAGTGTAGTTTGTTTCTACCCAGCTGACTTCACATTCGTTTGCCCAACTGAACTTGAAGACTTACAAAACCAATACGCAACTCTAAAAGACTTAGGCGTTGAAGTATACTCTGTATCTACAGACACTCACTTCACTCACAAAGCATGGCATGATAGCTCAGAAACTATCGGCAAAATCGAGTACATCATGATTGGTGACCCAACTCGCACAATCACTACAAACTTCAACGTTTTAATGGAAGAAGAAGGTCTTGCTGCTCGTGGTACATTCATCATCGATCCAGACGGCGTTATCCAATCTATGGAAATCAATGCTGACGGTATCGGCCGTGACGCAAGCATTCTTGTTAACAAAATTAAAGCTGCTCAATACGTACGTAACAACCCAGGTGAAGTTTGCCCAGCTAAATGGCAAGAGGGTTCTGCAACACTTAAACCAAGCCTTGACCTTGTAGGCAAAATCTAAGGAGTTCGATCAAAATGATACTAGATGCAGATATAAAAACACAACTATCCCAATACCTTCAATTAATGGAGAACGATATTTTACTTAAGGTAAGCGCAGGAGACGATAACGTATCTAAAGATATGTTAGCTCTAGTAGACGAATTAGCTACTATGTCATCTAAGATTACAGTAGAAAAAGTTGAATTAGAGAGAACACCAAGCTTTAGCGTAAACCGCCCTGGTGAAGACACTGGTGTCGTATTCGCTGGTATTCCATTAGGACACGAATTTACATCATTAGTGTTAGCTTTACTACAAGTAAGTGGACGCGCTCCAAAAGTTGAACAAAAATTAATCGATCAAATTAAAAACATTCAAGGCGAATATCATTTTGAATCTTATATCAGCCTAAGTTGTCATAACTGTCCTGATGTTGTACAAGCTCTTAACGTAATGAGCGTTCTTAACCCTGGTATTACACATACTATGATTGATGGCGCTGCATTCAAAGAGGAAGTAGAAAGCAAAGACATCATGGCAGTACCAACTGTTTACCTAAACGGCGAATCTTTCGGAAGCGGTCGTATGACACTTGAAGAAATTTTAGCTAAAATGGGTAACGGTCCAGATGCATCAGAGCTTTCTGATAAAGATCCATACGATGTTCTTGTTGTTGGTGGCGGCCCTGCTGGTGCAAGTGCAGCAATTTACGCAGCACGTAAAGGCATCCGCACTGGTATCGTTGCTGAGCGCTTCGGTGGTCAAGTAATGGATACTATGGGCATTGAGAACTTCATCAGCGTGAAAAAGACTGAAGGTCCTAAGCTAGTAGCAAGCCTTGAAGAGCACGTAAAAGAATACGACATCGATGTAATGAATCTACAACGTGCGAAACGTTTAGAGAAAAAAGAACTTATTGAAGTGGAACTTGAAAACGGCGCTATTCTGAAAAGTAAGAGCGTAATCGTTTCTACAGGTGCTCGCTGGCGTAATGTTGGCGTACCAGGTGAAGCTGA
Source organism: Bacillus cereus group sp. MYBK220-1 (assembly GCF_051916445.1). Classification (NCBI taxonomy): domain Bacteria; kingdom Bacillati; phylum Bacillota; class Bacilli; order Caryophanales; family Bacillaceae; genus Bacillus; species Bacillus cereus group sp. MYBK220-1. Next base: position 150,743 of record NZ_JBQAGQ010000008.1, read on the forward strand.
GTTCAAAAATAAAGGTGTAGCATATTGCCCACACTGTGACGGTCCATTATTCACTGGAAAAGACGTAGCAGTTATCGGCGGAGGTAACTCTGGTATTGAAGCAGCTATCGACTTAGCAGGTATCGTTAAGCACGTAACTGTTCTTGAATTCATGCCAGAATTAAAAGCTGATGCTGTATTACAAGAGCGTCTTAACAGCTTACCAAACGTAACTGTTCTGAAAAACGTTCAAACGAAAGAAATCACTGGTACTGATAAAGTAAACGGTATTTCTTACATCGATCGTGAAACTGAAGAAGTTCATCACGTTGAATTACAAGGTGTATTCGTACAAATCGGTCTTGTGCCAAACACAGACTGGTTAGGCGAAACAGTTGAACGCGTTCGCGGTGAAATCGTAACAGACAAGCACGGCGCTACAAACGTACCAGGAGTGTTTGCTGCAGGTGACTGTACAAATAATCCGTACAAACAAATCATCATCTCTATGGGTTCAGGTGCAAACGCAGCTTTAGGTGCATTTGATTACTTAATCCGTAACTAATAAAAAAACAGGTGCCTTGGCACCTGTTTTTTTATTACCCTAATGTATAAACTAAAAACCTCTCATTCCCATTCTTCTCATAAGCACCTGACAATCTAACTTCTTTCTTCAGCTCAAACGCAGTCTGATTTTCTAAGAAGAAAATATAGTCCTCAGAAGGATAATATAAAATAATATCTACTTCTCTCCCCGTTTCTTCTACTGAAAGCAAAATGTTATTTACTACATTCATAAACACTTGCACAGAAAACGGATTAAAGAAATAAAACCTATTATCATGTGGATCAATCTCATATTCCTGCGCTAAACAACATTGGAATTGAATTTTCCCCTTACTGTTTCGTGCCTTTCGTGCATAACGATCTCGATTATCCATCGCTTCTTTATAAAACTCTTCATTCATTTCAATTCCAACTGCTGAAGCACCACATTTATGATGCATATAAAAGTTTAATCGCCCTTTTCCGCACCCAAAGTCTACAATTCGGTCGCTACTTCGTATTTCATATTGATTCAATAACTCATCTAACCCGCTATACGGTGTCGGTTCATAGCGATGATAATGCATAGACTTGTTAAACCCTTTTTGCTCACCGACTGTTTTTATATGTAAAACTGCATCGTAATATTGTTCGTTCATTCGTTTTCTCCTATTAAAAAATGATACTTATTATTATACACCATGTACTGGAGGCTCATTTTTCATCAAATTAATAGGTACGTGAAATTATATTAACGATTTTCTCAATATATCTATCGTAACTTCAAATATATCAACGATTTTCTCAATATATCTATCATAACTCAAAATATATCAACGGTTTTTCAAATATATCGATTTGCCGACAATTCACGACAAAAAAACAGGAGCTCTCTAGCCCCTGTCTTCTAACACTTTCAATACAGTTTGTTTCAATATTTCTACCCCATCCATAATACAACTATGATCAAACCTCATATACGGATGGTGTAATCCAGGTTGTAGGTCTGCTCCTAGTCCAAGCATGACAGCTTTTAAATGTGGTCTTTTCACTGTATAGTAATGGAAATCATCGCTTCCTGTCGTATAGAGAGGCCCTGTGCATCTCTCTTCCCCATACACTTCGAGAATACCTTTACGCATAAAGCGCTCTGCTTCTTCGGAAACCTCTGCTCCTGGTGCAAGATCCATCCATTCGTATGAAGTTTTTGATCCCATCGATGCAGCTGATTCTATTACATGCTCAATCTTTTTCTTTAATTCTTCTAATAGTATATTACTCTCTGCTCTTACATCTAAACTGAAATGACCATTTCCCGGAATAATATTTAAATTATCACCACCAGCTTGGCATCTCGTCATTTTTACTGAATAAGAACTTTGCGGTGGCAGCCAGATATTTTTCAAACCGATATTAATCATGGAAATGACATCAATTGCATTCACACCTTGATGTGGTCTTGCCCCGTGTGCATCCTCCCCATGAATCATACCCTCTAAAAATCCTGCTGCTCCATGACGAATAGATGGGGCTGCTTGTTTCAAAGATAGTTCTTCAATTGGTCTCAGATGGACGCCAAATAAGAAATCAGCATCATCTACAGCACCTTTCTCCACCATCTTCAAAGCACCATTACCCTTCTCTTCTGCTGGCTGAAAAATAAATCTAACCGTACCACTTTTCCATCTCATATTTTTCAATTGTAAAATAAGTCCCATTACAATGGTCATATGAGCATCATGGCCACATGAATGGTTCGCTTTAAATTCTCCATTTACTTCTTGCCAAAGTGCATCCATATCAGCACGAATCGCAATAACTGGATTCCCGCCTCCAATCTCAGCAATTACACCTGGACAATCATCAAATGTTCTATATGAAATTCCTTCTTCTTTTAAAAAGTCAGTAATATACGCTGTCGTTTCATATTCTTTCCAACTTACTTCAGGGTTTTCGTGTAAATGCTGAAAAATCTCCGTTAAGCGCTCTTGTAGTTCTAATGTTTTCAACGTTCCAGTCTCCTTCCCACATTACAAACGATTCGGGTTAATTATACTTATGAAAAACAGATGTTTTTATGAACATATTGAATTTTAAGAAAAAAGTCAATTATTTATTTTTAAATACTTAAAAAGCTTACTCTGCACTTATATTACAAACTAAACAAACAACTAGAACATTCCTTATTTTCTGTTTTTTATGTTGACGCTTACATAAACTTTTAGTTATCATAACCTAATAAACGTCTATTTTACGACAATTCTAAAAATACAAACAAACATACGTAACAAGGAGGAACTTTATGAAAAAAGAAATACCTTTTGGAATAGCGATTATCCCTATTATCATTACCGTTGCAGTTATGATGGTTACAATTGTTGTATTAAAACAACCCCCTCACGTTCCACTTATTATTGGTACAACCGTTGCTTCTATTGTCGCTTGGCGTTACGGTTACAAATGGAATGATCTTGAAGAAGCAATGTATAAAGGGATTCGTCTTGCATTACCCGCTATCGTCATTATTATTCTTGTTGGCTTAACAATTGGTGCTTGGATTGGCGGTGGAATCGTCGCAACGATGATTTATTACGGTTTAAAACTTTTAACTCCATCACTATTTTTAGTTTCCATTACCGTCATTTGTTCTATCGTAGCATTAGCAATTGGTAGCTCTTGGTCTACAATGGGCACAATTGGTGTTGCTGGAATGGGAATTGGCCTAAGTATGGGAATCCCAGCTCCAATGGTTGCTGGTGCCATTATTTCAGGCTCTTATTTTGGCGATAAAATGTCACCGCTTTCAGATACAACTAACTTAGCCGCAGGATTAACAAATACAGATTTATTCGCACACATTCGTCACATGTTATTTACTACAGTTCCAGGTTTAATTATTACTCTTATCGTCTACGCGGTCTTAGGAAGAAGCTTCGGCGCTAACAATATTGATGCGAAGAGCATCGATCAAACGTTACAAGTATTGCAACAAAACTTTGTTATCTCACCTTTCCTACTCATTATACCCGTAGTCGTTATGGTATTGGTCGCTAAAAAAGTCCCTGCCATACCAGCGATTCTCGTCGGTATTATTTTAGGATTTTTATCACAAGTCTTTATTCAAGGTGGTTCTGTATCAGCATCTGTCGGTGCACTCCAAGCTGGATTTGTTATAGACACTGGAAACAAACTAGTAGACGAACTATTTAACCGCGGTGGCTTAGATTCGATGATGAATACAGTCTCTATGACAATTGTCGCTATGACTTTCGGAGGAGTATTAGAACATACAGGTATTCTTCGCTCAATTGTAAATCAAATTTTAAAGTTAGCGAAATCAGCAAAAGGGCTTATCGCTTCTACTATCGCATCTTGTTTTGCAACAAACCTTACTTGCTCTGAACAATATATTTCAATTGTTGTCCCTTCAAGAATGTACGCAAATGCATACACAGAAAAAGGACTACATTCAAAAAACTTATCCAGAGCATTAGAAGATGGCGGAACATTAACTTCTGTCTTCGTTCCTTGGAATACGTGCGGTGTATTTATTCTCGCTACACTTGGCGTAGGTGCATTTGAATATGCCCCTTATGCTATTTTGAATTTCATCGTACCTATTATCTCAATCATTTATGGTATAACAGGCTTCACAATTGTAAAACTATCAGACATTGAAAAAGCAGAACTACTAAAGAAACAAAAAGCTCAACTAGAAGCTTAAAAATAGCGGTAAATTCAGTTCATATAGTGCGCGAGGTCGCCCTTGTTGATAGGGCATTTCCTCGCCGCAAATATGAGCATACCCGTAATCAACTAATTTCTTTAACAACCTTTCTGTCGATCTTCGAGTCACTTGTAAGTACTCAGAAAGATCAGCTGCTGTAAACTTCAATGACGGGTGCGATTGACTAAATTGAATGATTTTTGACAAGTTGGCCGGACTAAGCTTTGTTTCCTTCGCTATTTTCATTAGTTCCGGATTATCATTTTTCAAACTTTGTACTCTCTGTTCTTTCGGGAACGGACCAAACAAATCTTTATCACTTGTTAGTATATAAAAACAACGATCTATTGGATTGTTCTTTGCAAAACTTTGAGCAATTTTTGCATTTTGCTCCGCTTCTTTCACGGTTTTCCCATAACCAAATCCAATAGCTATCGTGCCTTCTACGCTCGCAAACAAGTTATCTATCGCATTTGTTTTAATAATTGATTCGATATCACCACGAGTTGTATACAAAATGCATGTCATTTCATCCACTTGTTTAAATGAACCACGTAGTTCTTTTGAAATGACATCTAGTTTTTCAAGCAAACTCGTTCGTAATTCTAAGGAAGAAATAATACAAGCACCAACAGTAGCTGAATAGCTTTTTGCTAACTCAGCTTTTATTTTTGCATCTTTTAGCCCATGTATAATGGATTGTGTTGGATCAATCATACGCTCTGAAGGAACACCTATTTTTTGAAGCTCGTCGTAAACAGCGTGAATACTAGTTAAAGCTAAATGAGCCTCTCCAGATTGATATTTAGCTACATGAAAATCGATAACTCTATTTATCTCATCTTTACTCCACAGCATATTTTCATAATCCAACACTTGCGGGCTTTCTTTTATACCGATATCATGGAACACATTTGTAATAAACGAGCGGTCTACTAAATCGATGGAAATGTTATGTGGTTGAATACTTTGATGATACATGATAGAAAGAATTGAAGATGCGACAGTTGTCTCGTCTTGCTGTAAGTATGTACTTGGAATTCGTAATTGTTCTCTTATTTCTTTTGCCATATAATAAGGTAAAGCACCTGAGAAAAAGATGACATCACAAGGCTTTAAACACTTTAATAGTTCAGAAGATTCCGCCGGATGAAGGTAAATATATGGATCAATTTCTATTCCTTCTAATTTTTGAGCAATAGGAAAAAGGTTCTCCATAAACTCCTTTGAACCGACAACTGCAATTTTTATCATCATTTTCTCTAACTCCTTATCATTAATTAACGACTATTTAACGTCAACTATATCAAATGTATAAAACTATTGTAAACAGGAAGGGGTTTCTATTCAATGAAAATTACAGCTATTCATCTTTACGCAATTCGTTTACCGCTTCGCAATCCGTTTGTTATTAGTTATGGCTCTTATTCTGATATGCCCTCTATTATCGTCAAAATGGAAACGGATGAAGGTATTATCGGTTACGGTGAAGGCGTTGCTGATGATCACGTCACAGGTGAATCATGGGAAAGTACTTTCCATACTTTAAAACATACGCTAACCCCTGCTCTAATCGGGCAAAATCCAATGAATATCGAAAAAATACACGACATGATGGACAATACAATTTACGGTGTTCCAACAGCGAAAGCCGCAATTGATATTGCTTGTTTTGATATAATGGGCAAAAAACTAAATCAACCTGTATATCAATTAATTGGCGGGCGCTACCATGAAGAATTCCCTGTCACTCACGTTTTAAGTATTGCCGATCCAGAAAACATGGCTGAAGAAGCTGCTTCTATGATTCAAAAAGGTTACCAATCTTTCAAAATGAAAGTTGGTACAAATGTAAAAGAAGATGTAAAACGTATTGAAGCTGTACGAGAACGTGTAGGAAATGACATCGCTATTCGCGTTGATGTAAACCAAGGCTGGAAAAATAGCGCAAACACATTAACAGCACTACGTTCATTAGGACATTTAAACATTGACTGGATTGAACAACCTGTTATCGCGGACGATATTGATGCCATGGCTCATATTCGTTCTAAAACAGACCTCCCGCTTATGATTGATGAAGGATTAAAAAGTTCTCGTGAAATGCGCCAAATTATTAAATTAGAAGCTGCTGATAAAGTAAATATAAAACTAATGAAATGCGGCGGCATATATCCAGCTGTAAAGCTCGCTCATCAAGCAGAAATGGCAGGCATTGAATGCCAAGTGGGATCAATGGTCGAATCATCTGTTGCCTCTTCCGCAGGATTCCATGTCGCTTTCTCAAAGAAAATCATTACGAGCGTAGAGCTAACAGGACCATTAAAATTCACAAAAGACATTGGAAACTTACATTACGATGTACCATTCATTCGCTTAAACGAAAAGCCGGGACTCGGCATTGAAATAAACGAAGATACACTACAAGAACTAACCGTCTTTCAAGACGTTGTACGCTAAAGGAGGACTATCATATGACGGTTCTATACGAAGGAACATTAAAACAAAATAACGAATCATTTCACGTTACATTACTATCACTAGAGCACATCGAACAAATTTTATCACTACAAAACATCGTAGTTGAAGCACTAGAAGATAAAAGTCGTTTACAACCACTCTCACAAGAAGAATTTCAATACATTCTAGAAGGAAACGGCATGATGATCGGTGCTTTTATCGAAAACGAACTCATCGCATTTCGCGCTCTACTCGTCCCTCCTATCGACGATGAACATTTAGGGCTTGATATTGGTCTATCAGAAAGTGAACTGCACCGCGTCATCTATCAAGAAATCTCAAACGTTCATCCGAACTGCCGAGGAAATGGTATGCAAAAAATATTAGCAAACGTCATCATGGACGAATTGCAAAAAGAAGACAGCAAATATGATTATGTATGCTGCACCGTTGCTCCTTTTAACATCCCGAGTTTGAAGGATAAGTTTGCGCAAGGGATGGCGATTGCTGCGCTGAAGGAGAAGTATGGTGGTAATCTGCGGTATGTTTTTGTGAAGGAATTGCGCGGAGATAAAGAAAGCGATTGGACGGATATTCAAAGTATTCTAATGAGTGATGCTAGTGGACAGCAGGCTTTGCTTTCGGAGGGGTATCGTGGGTATGAGATGGAGAAAACAGCAGATACTTTCATTGTGAAGTTTGGGCGATAATCTATATACTCGAAAAGAGGAGATGTCTGCTGTGACCTCTTCTCTTTTCGATTTGTTGAACAATCCTGTGGTAAATGAAATTATATCAACGATTTTTCGAATATATCTATCATAACTTACAATATATCAACGATTTTTAAAATATATCTATCAAAACTCACAATATATCAACGATTCGACAAGAAATATCGATTTACAGACAAAAATCGATATCCCTTCCTAAACCGTCATCTTCCAACTAGATAACGCTAACCAATTCTCCATTTCTTTATAATCAGGCATTATCTTCCCGACAAGACGCCAAAAAGATCGATCATGATTTAAATGAACCATATGACACATTTCATGAACAACTACATAGTCAATTACTCGCTGTGGTGCCATTGCTAGCTTCCAATTGAATGTTAGTTGTAAATTCGAATCGCAAGTACCCCAAGTACGACTACTATCTGTAATACGAATAGAACGTGGTTTTGTTTTGAAATTACTTTGATGCGCTTTAATACTCTTCTCTACTAAAGATTTACACTGCTTATAGTAAAATCGTTTTAAAGCTTGTTGTATTTTCTCATCCTTAAGCTCTTTCACATAAATATGTAACTTATCCCCTTCAAAAATCGCATTGTCTTGCTCAATGCTTGCATCTTGGGAAATCTGTATCGGATACGTACTTCCTAAATATAGAAAGCCCTCTCCTTGATCATAGTCCTTTTCCTGTGGTCCAAGCGCTCTCTCCTGCATTTCCTTACGTGTTGCCTGAATCCAATCCCACTTCTCCTCTAGCAACTGGACTAAGTATTCAACAGGTGTTCCTTTCGGAGCTTGCACTTCCACATTTCCATACGAATCCACAAAAAGACGCACGGACTTTTTCTTCTTATAAGTTATATGAAAATTAATTGTCTCACCTAAATATGTATGTACCATTTCATCACCTAGCATAGTATTTTTACAAATAAAAAAGAGTAGGATACGAACGTCCTACTCTACCTATTATATCATTTACTGCTTTAGCAAGCTTATTATCCTCTATACTTTACACCTAATCCCTTAATGAAATTCCTTGCGTATCTATCGCCGCACTCTTTGTAATTTTTATGGCCTTTCTTTCTTAATAGAGCGCCTAACTCTCCTTTTGTTACCGTAACGCCTACGCTATCTAATATATCAAGTACATCCTCACTCGTTAAAGATAGTGCGATTTTCATTTTCTTTAGAAGAAGGTTATTGGCACTCTCCTTGCTCTGTACAGGTGCAGGCTGCCCTGGTTTCGGATCTTGCTTTCCTCTTTTTAAAGTAATAAATCCATTTAAAAATGCCTCTAACATCATCATATCGCATGTTTTTACGTACTCATCTTCAGCTACCTCATCATTTTCAGCTTCATGCTGAGGAGCTCTCTTTATTTTTGTAAGCATATCAACTACGTCTTCTTTCGTTACTTCCATCCCGCCAAGTTTAAAGATTTCTACCATATCTATGTCTTTTATATCTAAAGCGTATCGTACTCTTTTTAATATATCGTTGTTGCTCATTGCCATTGGGTTTCCCTCCTGAAATGTTGATTATTTATTCAGCGGTTAAAGTTTATGCTATAACCTACTTTAAATTATCATGTTTAATCTAACCTTTTAATTATTGTCCGCTAAATTAATACTTTAACATTTTAAAGATATGTTTTATAGTCTTACCCGAACTTTTCTCTATCATTGTATCTACAGCGCTCTTACATGTTTTTTATATGCCTATAAAAGGATTTCTCTCTTAACATTAACTAAAAGAAAAAAAACAGTGTTTTGATTTCTCAAATACACTGTTCTTTTCCAGCTCTGCACTTATTTTCAACTCACTCATGTCATGCACTACATATGAAATGATTTAACTGCTTAAAAGTTAAACCGTCTCACCATTCTGTGCCTCACCAACACTAGCCTCAAACTTATCAAGCAATCCACGCACCTCATCAGTCGATTTCGTACTCATCAATTGATTTCTCAATTCAGCAGCTCCAGGGAAGCCTTTTACATAAATTTTGAAGAAGCGGTGAAGCCCTGTGATTGAGCGTGGCAGTACTTCTGCATATTGATCTTGAAGATCAAGTTGTAGTCTTAAAAGATCTAGGTGCTCTTTACTGCTATGCTCTCTTGGCTCTTTTTCAAAAGCAAATGGATTTTTGAAGATGCCTCGTCCGATCATTACGCCATCAATGCCGTATTTTTCAGCAAGTTCCAGCCCCATTTTACGATCAAGGATGTCTCCATTGATTGTTATTAACGTATTTGGTGCGATACGGTCACGTAATTTTTTAATTTCCGGAATTAGTTCCCAATGCGCATCTACTTGGCTCATTTCTTCTCTTGTACGTAAGTGAATAGAAAGGTTTGCAATATCTTGTTTGAAAATGTGCGTTAACCAATCTTCCCACTCGCTTAACTCTTTAAAGCCAAGTCGTGTTTTTACGCTGACAGGTAGTCCGCCCGCTTTTGCTGCTTGGATAAGTTCTGCCGCAACGTCTGGACGTAGAATAAGGCCACTACCTTTTCCTCTTGATGCAACGTTCGGTACTGGGCAACCCATGTTAATATCGATGCCTTTAAATCCTAGTTCTGCCATACCAATACTCATTTGACGGAAGTATTCGGGATTGTCTCCCCAAATATGTGCCACCATCGGCTGTTCGTCTTCTGTAAAAATTAAACGGCCACGTACACTTTTCATACCTTCTGGATGACAATAGCTATCCGAGTTTGTAAACTCTGTGAAGAATACGTCCGGACGACCTGCTTCACTTACTACGTGACGGAAAACAACGTCTGTCACATCTTCCATTGGTGCAAGTACGAAAAATGGTCGTGGTAATTCACGCCAAAAATTATCTATCATTTCAAATTCAAATCCTCTCACTATGAATACAATTTCAAAATCTCAATTTATAATTTGTGAAAATCAGCAATATTTATTTTAACTAAAATCGCTTATGAATGGTATTTTTGTAAACCAAAAAGCAGGTGGTATAGATTTCCCCTATATCAACTGCTTTCCTATTATACCAACTTAAGCCAAGCCACACACTCCACATGCGTCGTATGCGGGAACATATCAACAGGTTGTACTTCCTGTGTTTTATATCCGCCTTCTTCTAGTACTTTTAAATCACGTGCTAATGTTGCTGGGTTACACGATACGTATACGACGCGGTTTGGCTTCATGTCGATGATTGTATTTAGTAATGCTTCGTCACAGCCTTTACGCGGTGGGTCTACGACCATTGTGTCGGCGATTACGCCTTCTTTGTACCATTTTGGAATGACTACTTCTGCTTCTCCTACGCCAAATTCAGCGTTTGTCATGTTGTTTAGTGCTGCGTTTCGGTTTGCGTCTTCAATTGCTTCTGGGACGATTTCAACGCCGTACACTTTTTTCGCTTTTTGCGCTAGGAATAACGAGATTGATCCGATTCCGCAATAGGCATCGATTACTGTTTCGTTACCATTTAATTTTGCGTATTCTAACGTTTTATCGTATAGCACTTTCGTTTGTTCTGGATTTACTTGATAGAATGAACGTGCTGAAATCGCAAATTTAATGTCACCGATAAAGTCATAAATATATTCTGATCCGTATAATACTGTCGTTTTGTCTCCGAAAATTACGTTTGTACGCTTCGTATTTACGTTTTGAACGATTGATCTTACTTCTGGGAATTTCGCTGCAATTTCTTCAATGATTGCCTTTTTGTTCGGCAATTCTGCTGTACGTGTAATGAAGACAAGCATAATTTCCCCTGTTACTTGTCCGTAACGAGCCATTACGTGACGAAGTGTTCCTTTGTTACGCTCTTCGTTGTACGCAGTGATACCGTGCTTTTCACAAATACGTTTTACTTCTTGGATTAATGTATCGTTTTCTTCTGCCTGAATTAAGCATGATTCCATATTAATGATGTCATGCGTTCCTTGGCGATAAAAACCAGCTACAAGTCCGCCTTCACGTTCTCCGATTGGTACTTGTGCTTTATTACGGTATACCCACGGATTCTTCATGCCAAGTACAGGATGAACAGGAACATCAGCTAGTCCTCCGATACGCTGCATAACGTCACGTACTTGTTTTTCTTTCGCTTGTAATTGTCCTTCATAAGTTAAGTGCTGAAGCTGACAACCGCCGCACTGATTATATACTGGGCATTCAGCATCTTTACGATATGGACTTTCTGTATGAAGCTTCATTAAACGGCCAAATGCGAAGTTTTTCTTCACTTTAATAATTTTAATTTGCGCTTCTTCACCTGGTAATCCGTTTTTAACGAAAATAGGATAGCCCTTTACTTTCGCAACACCGGCACCATCATGTGTTAAATCTTCAAATACTACATCTATAAACTCGTTTTTCTCAACTGGTGGCGTCATTTTAGTACTCATTTTCCGACCTCTCTTTTTCATAACACTGCGTTACATTTTATCATACTTATATGGTCTTTTTCTATTGGAAGAAAAAAAGCTATTGACGATACTTCTCTGTTAATGTTACGCTACTACTAATTTAATACGGACGATGTTACCTCATATATACTTGATAATATGGATCGAGAGTTTCTACCCGGCAACCTTAAATTGCTGGACTATGGGGAAAACTAATGAATATTAGCCTATGCGCAAAAAAGGACTCATATTGATTAGCTTTCTCTCATAGATGAAAGTGAATCCATATGAGTCTTTTTTTATTTTTATTTTTCTAAAAGGTCAGACATCTTACGTATGACATAAAACCTCGTTCTTTTATTTTTAGTAATATAACGAGCGTTTTATGTACAAACTTTATACGAACTTCTGAAAGGGGCAACTACATGCAATATGTAATGAGCATTATCGGTATTCTTGCCGTGTTAGGTTTATGTTTTGCTTTGTCAAACAACAAAAGTAAAATCAACTTCCGTGCAATTGCAATTATGATTGGTTTCCAAATTTTAATCGGTTGGTTTATGTTTGCTACAAAGATTGGTCAACAAATCATTATTTTCATTAGTAAAGTTTTCAACAAACTAATTAAACTTGGTACGACAGGTGTCGATTTTCTCTTTAATGGAATTCACAGAGATTTTGTCTTTTTCTTAAACGTATTATTAATTATCGTATTTTTCTCAGCACTACTTTCAATCTTTAGTTATTTAGGTGTTTTACCATTCATCGTTCGCGTTGTCGGCGGTGCTATTTCAAAAATCACTGGTTTACCACGTGTTGAGTCATTCCACGCAGTAAACTCTGTATTCTTCGGTTCAAGTGAAGCGTTAATCGTTATTAAAAACGATTTACAGCATTTCAATAAAAATCGTATGTTTATCATTTGTTGTTCTGCGATGAGCTCCGTTTCTGCTTCTGTTACAGCATCATACGTAATGATGTTAGATGCAAAATACGTACTGGCAGCTCTTCCGCTAAACTTATTCTCAAGCTTAATCGTTTGTTCGTTATTAACACCAGTTGATACGAAGAAAGAAGATGAAGTGATTCAAAAATTTGATAGAACTCTATTCGGAGACAGCTTTATCGGCGCAATGATTAACGGTGCGCTTGATGGTTTAAAAGTAGCTGGTATCGTTGCCGCATTAATGATCGCCTTTATCGGTGTGATGGAAGTTGTAAACTACGTAATTAGTGCAGCTTCAGGCGCAATGGGACATGCTGTTACTTTACAACAAATCTTCGGTTATATACTTTCTCCATTCGCATTCTTAATGGGTATTCCAACTCAAGATATTATCCCAGCCGGTGGTATTATGGGTACAAAGATTGTTTTAAATGAGTTTGTAGCAATCCTTGATTTAAAAGACACAGCTACAACATTAGCTCCACGTACAGTTGGAATCGTTACAGTATTCTTAATTAGCTTCGCAAGTATTAGCCAAATTGGTGCAATCGTTGGTACAATCCGTGCCCTTTCTGAAAAACAAGGAAGCGTTGTTTCTAAATTTGGTTGGAAAATGCTATTTGCATCAACACTTGCTTCTATTTTATCTGCGACAATCGCTGGATTGTTTATTTAATAAAAAATCACCTTACTTTAACGAGTAAGGTGATTTTTTTGATTCTTTATGAAATCGAGTGAAATTCAACTGCTTCTTCTGTATTGATAATCCTATCTTTATATATACCTTTTATTGAAATGTAAATGATAGATTTGTTTATGTTTTTTAACTTTCCTAATGAAAAATGATAAAGTAATCCATCGCTTTTTAAAGTCCACATCTTCCCACTCCATGGACCAGTAGCTTTTTGTTCATCCGACGCCTTTATTTCACCTTCATATTCGCATTCTCCTAAAGGAGTTTTAATTATATTCTTCTCTGTATCAATTCGAATATTTTTAATTAGCTTCAAATTTTCATCAGAGAGAATTTGAATTTCATGATCTTTCTGTTTAAAAAAGAGTTTTCCGTCTTTGGTATTTACATATTCTGTATTATTCATTTTATCTATCATAAAATCATATTCTTCTTTTGTAATACCTAAGTTTTGATGATAAGGAAACGTTTTTTTCGGTATAATTTCTTCTTCGGCATACTTCAAATACCAATCTAAATTATTTGTAATACTATTGCTCATTTTATTTCCGATTTTCTCTAATTTCTCTTTTATCTCATAAGGAAATTCTAGTGTCATAATATCCGCCGTCACTTCCGCATTCATAAGATGCGATGGAATATACTCTTCCACGCTATTCGCTTTACTCACTTCACTTTGACAACCAACTATAAATAGCGATATGAAAAAGATATATATTATTTTTTTATATTTCATTTCTATTCTCCACTCCATACATTATTCTTACTTAGTTTTATAGCGGTTTTCATTATAGTATAAAATCTTTATATTTTAATTAAATACATATCCTTATGCAAAATTGCATATTAATATGTCTTCTTCTTACTTTAAAATTAGCTTAAATAACTTTCCAAATTATACAAATAATAAGCGTTAAATGTTATAATTTGTAAAAAACATTGGAGGACCTTATGAAAATTCACGCCCTTTTCGATTTCTTACATTTACTAGTCTTAACGCTGAAAAGCTATTATGTATGGGGAATGCCTATCTATGTCTTCATTATTCCTCTTATCTTTGTAGTCGGTTATATTATTATTAATTCTAATAAGAAACAAAAAAATACATCTATTCAAAGTCACTAATCTATTACCTTAATAGCCTCCTAAAAATCATATTTCCCTCATTTTCTTCAAATGATATGATGAACAAGGGTATATCCCCACCACTCTTATAGCGGTGGGGATTTTAATGTCAATATGCAACATACTACACAATAGAAGGTGATTTTTATGAGAAAATACGCAGCAATTGCTTTATGTACGTCTGCCATTCTAGCAGGCTGCAATACTAGCAATGTAAGCCAAGAACCTAAAAAAGAGAAAAAGGTTCAAGAAGTAGCTATACAAAAAGAGACTCTACAAGAACAAGGTAAAATTTCTTATACTCCCATCACACACGAATCTACAAACACAAGTATTCATATTACAGACTTAAAAGATTCTTTAAATGAAGTGCAATATAAAATTTGGCGCACAGCTGATGGAAAGGAACGTGCTAAATCTTTTTCTTCTAAAGAAAAGGAGAAACAATTTACAATTCCTTTTGACATAAAAGAATTTGAAGGAAAACGCGGTGAGTTCCAAATTGAAGCAACAGGAATGAAAGAATATGGGAAAACAATCCCGCTTACGAAATCTACTATTACTTTCGAACAAAAGGTTCCTGTTCTTATGTATCACGCAATCGATGATTATCATGGTCAAGGTATTAAAGACTTATTCGTATCACCAGCTAACTTTGAAGCACAAATGAAACATTTAAAAGACAATGGTTATACGCTTTTAACGTTTGAACGCTGGGGCGATATAAATAAAGTAAATAAGCCGATTTTCGTTACATTTGATGACGGTATGAAAAATAATATGAATGCATTTCGCGTTTTACAAAAGCTAAAAGATGATACTTTTAAACCGGCAGCAACAGAATATATGATTGTTGATAACGTTGATGTAGAAGGAGCATTGTCTACTTCTGAAATAAAAGAAATGGTTGATTCCGGCATTTTCTCGGTGCAATCTCATACTGCAACACATGCAGACTTACCAAAAATTACAAACTATGAGGAAGAGTTAAAAGGTTCAAAAGAAAAACTAGAAAAAATAACAGGTAAGCCTGTTATCGCGATTGCTTATCCATTCGGTCATGTAGATGATAAGGTTGTTACAGAAACGAAGAAGTATTATCAATTTGCGACGACGACAAAGCCTGGGCAATTCATTACGAAGGGTGAACCTGATGAATTGTTAAAGATGAAGCGCGTTCGTATACACCATACAACGACTGTAGAGCAGTTTGCTTCTTCAATTAAGTAAATATAAGGGCTCAATACATTTTGAGCTCTCTTTTTACTTTATATTTATATATATTTTTAGAATTTTCTTGTATTATATATAGTAAGAAATCTTTCAAATTAAAGGAGATTATACATATGTCATTTGAACAAACGTTAGAGAAATATGCTGCTCTTGCAGTTAATGTTGGTGTTAATATTCAACCTGGACAAACTTTATCAATTAGTGCACCTCTTGAAGCTGTACAATTTGTACGCCTCGTTACAGAAAAAGCATATAAATCTGGTGCAAAACACGTATATGTAGATTGGAATGATGAGACGTTAACACGCTTAAAGTTCGATCTAGCTCCTGAAGAAGCTTTCGCTGAATTTCCATCTTGGAAAGCACATGCTCGTGAAGAATTAGCAAAAGAAGGCGCTGCATTTATGTCTATCTATGCAGAAAACCCTGATTTATTAAAAGGTGTAGAAGCATCGCGTATTGCAACAGCTCATAAAGTAGCTGGAGAAGCGATGAAAGTATACCGTGATTACGTACAAGCCGATAAAGTAAGTTGGTGTGTCATTTCTGTTCCTACGAAAGAATGGGCTGCGAAAGTATTCCCTGACGTAGCGCCAGAAGAACAAGAAGCAAAGTTATGGGATGCTATTTTCAAAGCTACTCGTGCTGATTTAGAAAATCCTGTAGAAGCATGGAAAGAACATGATGAAACATTACATACAAAAGTAGATTACTTAAACGAAAAGCATTATAAAGCTCTTCACTATACAGGTCCTGGAACAGATTTAACAATCGAACTTCCAGAAAAACATGTATGGGCTGGTGCTGGTAGCTTAAATGAAAAGAACGTACCATTTATGGCTAATATTCCAACTGAAGAAGTATTTACAATGCCACTTAAAACAGGTGTAAACGGCCAAGTTTCTAGTACAAAACCGTTAGTATTTGCAGGTAATATTATCGATAATTTCACGTTAACATTTGAAAACGGGCGTATCGTAGACTATAAAGCTGAAGCTGGTGAAGAAGCTTTAAAACATTTAGTAGAAACAGATGAAGGTTCTCACTTCTTAGGAGAAGTAGCTTTAGTGCCTCATGACTCACCAATTTCAAACACAAATGTTTTATTCTACAATACACTATTTGACGAAAATGCATCTTGCCACCTTGCAATCGGAAATGCTTATGCATTTAACTTAGTTGGCGGAAAAACAATGTCTAAAGAAGAACTTGCTGAAAACGGCGCAAACGCTAGTATCACACACAACGACTTCATGATTGGATCAGCTGAGCTTGATATTGACGGTATTACTGCTGATGGCAGACATGAGCCTATCTTCCGTAAAGGTAACTGGGCGTTTTAAATTTATTACCATAAAGAAACACATTGGATAATCCAATGTGTTTCTTTATTTATTTGGTTTCAATTCAAATTTTATCGTTCTATTTTCATGCGTAAACTCCGGTCTATACGTAGCGATATACGTATTTTCTTTCGCTACGTCAAATAGCATGATATCTTGAATTTTTTCATCTGGTGCTAACTTTTTACTAATAAAGCTATCAGGGTTATTATATTCTTTAAATCTTGTACCTTTCTTATCGGTAATCTCAAATTCATAAAATGCAAAAGGTATTTCCTTTTTACTATTATTTTCTACTTTGAAAATAATCCCCAAAATCTCCTCTTTCTTTTTATTCTCATCATAATCCGGATATCCTAATTTAACTGAATCGATAGTTACTTGCAAACCATCTACGTCTACTGTCTCCCCTATTTTATACACTTTATCTTGAACATCTTCTTGTTTACTTTCATTACTATCTTTAGTCTCAGTGCAAGCACTTAAACTAAAAGCTATGCCAAAAATTAAAACAATTTGACTTACCTTTTTTAACATACTCTTTCCTCCACATAAGACAATATTTCATATGTATCATAACAAAACGCTTTACTCTTTCTTGTCATATTTTGTCGTATTAATTGCTAACTGCACAAATAGAAAAAAGCTATCTTCTACAAAAGATAGCTTTCATGATGCCGATGAAACCTTAAGCCCAATGACACCCAAAACAATAAAAAGAATACAAAATGCTTGAAATAAACTAATATGCTCTTTAAAAAAGTACACACTAATGATTGTAATAAGTAATGTTCCAACGCCAGACCAAATAGCATAAGCAATACTTAAATGAATCTTTTTCACAACGATGGCAAACACGCTGAAACAAATTCCATAAAACACGAAAATCAGTACACTTGGAACGAGCTTTGTTAAACCATTTGATAGTTTCATCGCAATTGTTCCAGCTACTTCAAAAATAATTGTAACAAGTAATAATAGCCAATATACCATACTAGAATCTCCTTCTCTGTTACCTTATAGAGATTCTAGTATACTACTTATAGTCCCAATGAAATATATTTAATTTCTAAATATTCCTCGATGCCGAAATGGCCTCCTTCACGACCGATACCACTTTCTTTAAATCCACCAAATGGTGCTTGTGCAACTGATGGAAGACCATCGTTTAGACCGATAATACCGTACTCTAACGCTTCACTAATTTGGAATGCTTGGCTAATGTCTTTCGTGAAAATATACGCAGCTAAACCGTATGGTGTATTGTTTGCACGTTCGATTACTTCATCAACTGTTTTAAATTTCGCAACTGGTGCCACTGGCCCAAATGTTTCTTCATTCATACAAAGCATCGTATCATTTGCCAACCCAATTACAGTCGGTTGAATGAAATGTCCCTCTAACTCTACGACCTTTTGACCACCATATAAAACTGTTCCACCTTTTTGAATAGCATCTTCAATATGTTCTTGTACTTTTGAAACTGCATTCTCATCAATAAGTGGCCCGACAGTCGTTCCGTCACCGAAACCGTCTCCTACTTTCAACTGCCCTACTGCCTTTTGGAACTTCTCTACAAATACTTCGTATACTTCTTCTTGAACGAATACTCGGTTTGTACATATACACGTTTGTCCTGCATTACGGAATTTCGAACCAATCACCGCTTCTACTGCTTTATCTAAATCTGCATCATTCATTACGATAAACGGAGCGTGTCCCCCTAACTCAAGCGAAACTTTTTTCATCGTTTGCGCCGCACTAGCCATTAACTCTTTCCCGATTTCCGTTGACCCTGTAAAGGACACTTTTCGAACGCGACCATCTTCCATCCATGTATCAGCAATTGCTTTTGCACTACCTGTTACGATATTGATTACGCCCTTTGGAATATCTGCTTCATGGGCTAATTCAGCTAATTTCAATGCAGTTAATGGCGTTTGACTTGCCGGTTTCACAACGGCTGTACAGCCTGCTGCAAGCGCTGGGGCTACCTTTCTCGTAATCATCGCTGCCGGGAAGTTCCAAGGTGTAATAGCTGCCATAACGCCAACTGGTTGCTTCATAACTAAAATGCGCTTATTCGGATGAGAAGCAGGAATCATTTCACCATATACACGTTTCCCTTCTTCTGCATACCATTCAACAAAACTATTTGCATAATTTACTTCACCAAGCGCTTCTGCAAACGGCTTTCCTTGTTCCTTCGTCATAATCGTTGCGATCTCTTCTTTATTTTCATCAATAAGCATGAACCACTTTTTTAACTTCGTGGCACGATCTGCTGCCGTTAACTTAGACCACGTTTTAAAAGCTTCATGTGCAGCATCAACAGCTTGCTTTGCCTCTGTTACTCCGCCTTTTGGTACAGTTGCAAATATTTCCTTCGTCGCAGGATTATTTACTTCAATTTGTTCTTGTAGTGTAATCCACTCACCATTTATATACATCGCCTTTTTATCTATACTTACGAAAGTCGCCTTTTTATCCAATGTTTTCTTCCTCCTCTATGAACTTCTTAATTTTTCTAGTAGCAGCAGATTGACTAATTTGCAAAAACTCAGCCACTTTATAACTTGATCCATACGTTTTATACGCTTTAAGAATTATATTTCTCTCTACCTCTTCCAGCATTTTATAAAGGCTTTGTCCCGATTGTTCAACTGCAGCCTCTTGCATAGAGAGTGGCAAATCCTCTACCGTTACAACATCATCAACAGTAATAACAATTCTCTCAATTACATTCTCTATTTCTCTATTGTTCCCTTCCCACGGATATCCAACAAACATTTGTAACGTACTCGGCGCTAGTTTCACATCACGTCCGTACTTTTTATTAAAGTGCTGCAAGTAATGATAAATAAGCGGCAAAATATCTTCTGTTCTTTCCCTAAGCGGGGGAATTGCAATTGGAATGACATTCAAACGATAGTATAAATCTTTCCGAAATGTTCCTTGTTTCACCATCTCGCTTAAATCTCTATTTGTTGCCGCCACAATTCGAACATCCACTTTTTTTAATTCTCTTCCGCCTATAGGACGAAATGTTTTTTCTTGCAATACTTGCAAAAGCTTCGCTTGAATTTCAAGCGGCATTTCACCGATTTCATCTAAAAAAAGAGTTCCTTTATGCGCGGATTCTAATAGTCCCTTTTTCCCTTCACGATTCGCACCTGTAAAAGATCCACCTGAATATCCAAAAAGCTCCGATTCAATTAAATTAGTTGGCAATGCCGCACAATTAATTTCATAGAAACTTTTATACTTACGGTGACTCACTTCATGTAAATGGCGTACTAATCGACTTTTTCCTACTCCAGTCTCGCCTAAAACGAGAACAGTACTATCCACTACAGATACTTTTTTGATTGTATCGACTATTTTTTGCATAGCTAGACTTTTAAAAATAAGTCCTTCATGCTCATATGTTTCTCTTAATTCTTTTTTATATGTTTTTAGCTGATTATCCATTTCCTCTACCTTTTGACGTAATTGATAGAGTTCAGTAAGGTCGCGAGAATAACTAATCACTCTTCTTAAATTTCCCTCATCATCAAAAACAGGCCTTGTACGAACGTGTAAATACTCTCCTGATTTTGTAGTTTGAACGAGTTCAATTGGCCTCTTTTTTTCAATCACTTCTAATGTCGCTGATGGATAAAAGATTCCATCCTTTTGTAGTTCTTTTACATGCTTACCAACTAACTCTTCTGCAGCTAGTTGGTAGTGCCTTTCACATGTACTATTTACACGTACAACGATCCCTTGCTCATCTGTAACAAAAATTTCGTCAAACGCATATTCAAATACATCTTTTAAATCCATTAACACTCGTTCCTTTTCTGCAACCATCCTAGCCACCCCTAACTTCAAATCCATCGATCCACTTCACTACCTTTATTATAAAGTGAATTTTCTGCATTTAACATAGAGTCAGCTAGAATGTTTGCTATTTATACTTCAGTTTTTAAACGCGAGCGATGTTTGTTTGCTCATAACAAGCTTGCAATGATTCTTCAATTATTGTTAAACCTTCTTCAAGTTGCTCATCTGTAATAACTAAAGGCATTAACACACGGATAACATTTCCATATGTCCCTGCTGATAATAACAGTAACCCACGCTTATTTGCTTCTGCACATAGATTAGCCGTTAACGTTTTGTCAGGTGCTTTCGTCTTACGATCTTGAACGACCTCAAATGCACACATTGCGCCTAACCCACGCACATCACCGATGCAATGATATTTATTTTTCATCTCTTCGAATCGGTTCATTACGACTTTTCCTAATTCTATCGCTCTATCATTTAATTTCTCATTTTCTATTACATCGAGAACAGCTAATGCAGCCGCACATCCTAATGGACTTCCTGCATACGTTCCACCAAGTTCACCTGGTGCAGACTCATTCATAATTTCTTTACGTCCAATGACACCACTTATCGGTACACCAGCACCTAATGATTTAGACACTGTAATTAAATCTGGAACGACATCATAGTGATCAATTGCAAAATATTTTCCTGTACGACTAAAGCCTGTTTGTATTTCATCCGCTACAAATAAGATGCCGTTCTCTGAACAAATGCGGCGTACTTCTTGAACAAATTTCTTACTTGGGACGATAAATCCACCTTCCCCTTGAACAGGTTCCATTACAACAGCTGCAATTGTTTCTGGTGCTACTTCCGATATGAAGAAGTTCTTAAACTCTTCAATAATAAAATCATCATACTGCTCTTCCGTTAATCCCTCTGGGCGACGGTATTCGTATGGAAATGGCGCTTTATATACTTCTGGAGCAAAGGGACCAAACCCAAATTTATATGGCTTCACTTTACTTGTCATCGTCATTGTCATTAATGTACGCCCGTGGAAACCTTTAGAAAATGCGATAATACCAGGTCTCTTCGTATATTTACGAGCGATTTTCACCGCGTTCTCAACTGCTTCTGCACCACTATTTAAAAACAGGACTTGCTTATCGAAACTTCCTGGTGCCAATGCCGCAACCTTTTCTGCTAATTCAATATATGGCTCATACATCATGACGTTAAATCCAGTATGAATGTATTGATCGACTTGTTTATGGAGCGCTTCTTTAACCGTTGGATGACAATGCCCTACGTTAATTGTCCCGATTGCTCCTGCAAAATCAATGTACTGATTGCCATCAACATCTGTTACAAGAGCACCATTGGCAGATTGTACAAACGTTGGGATGCCGTTACTTACTCCTTTTGGTACTATATTTTGACGGCGTTCTAATAAAGATGCCGCTTTCGGTCCTGGAATTTGTTCATTTACTTTAGCAAATTTTTTTGTGTTCATTGCGTACCCCATCCTTTTCTTTACATTGTTTTCTCTTTTTATTGCAAAATATATGCCAACTTTCTTTTCTAGCATTTATCCTATATTCTTTGTATCCAGGCATAAAAAATAAGTCTATAAAGACTCATTAAGAGTCTTTATAGACTTATTTTCCTTACACATTAGACTTTTCTTTCTCCCAGAAAAACTCACCCGATTGAGAAATAAACTCTCCAACAGAATCTAAAACTAAATCAGCAAGTGGTTCTAATGTTGGACGGTCTCCTGTACCAGATAGCACCCCAATTGCATAGCAATCGCCATTTTTAGCTAAATGTAAATCAGTTGGCGTATCTCCAACAACCGCAACCTCGCATGATTCTAAATTAAATTTCTCACAAAACACTTCTATAATCTTTTTATCTGGTTTTTGCGCAGGGAATGTATCCGAGGCTATAATATAATCAAAAAAGTTCTCCAACTTATATTGTTTTAAAAATAATTCTGTTGGTGCGAAATCATCCGCCGTGACAACCCCTAATATAAATCCTTTATCTTTTAATGCCTGTAACACTTTCGGTAAGTCTGCTGTCATTTTCATATGCGAACGATGCTCATACATAAGGGAAAATAACTTCTCACTTACCCACTGATGCATCTCTTCTTCTCTAGCAAACTCAATATAATTACAAAGCCCCTTCGCTACATCAAGGCTTGTTCCAGCAGCTATTGCACTCCTTGGATTAACAAATGCTCCCTCTACACCAATCTCTTCTAATAAGGTCTGCCGCATTGTACTTGGTAAATGATATAAACTTATACATTCAGCTACAAGTTCTTCAGCTACTTTTATCCATATTGAATGAAAATCCATTAATGTCCCATCTTTATCAAATAATATCGCCTTTACCTTCTCCATAGCACCCTACCTCTCATTTCTTATCTCTTCCAGTGTATCAATAAAGTATGGATGTAAAATAAAAGAATTGTAAAAATACCATAAAAATCAAACTAACTCCCAATTTACAATTCATTTTAACAAAGTAAAAAAGGATGCCTTTACAGGGCATCCTCTTGATGTTCAGGAACAAATAGTTCTAAACAATGATATATATTTTCGAATTCCATCGGTGCATCTCCACCATACTCACCATCTAAATTAATCATTAGTTTATCTGGTGAATGTACTTTAATTCGGTTCGCTTGTGTATATAACACTTTTGGATTATTAATATGTTCACCACGTTGTGCTTGTGTTGCTGCTTTAATTAAATCAGCGATAGAACCTTTTTTCAGTACTAATAGGTCAAATAACCCATCGTTAATAGATGCATACGGTGCTACCTTTTCAAATCCACCTACTGAACGAGTATTCGTAATTAAAAACATCGTAATTTCTTCTTGTAGTAACTTTCCATCATACTCAATTTCAACATATGTCGGATGCAATGATGGTAACATCTCGATACCTTTTAGGTAATAAGCAAGCTGCCCTAATACTGTCTTTAACTTACTCGGTACTTCGTATGTTAATTCTGTAATACGACCGCCACCAGCGATGTTAATAAAATATGTATCGTTCGCTCTACCAAGGTCTAATGGCACTGTTTTTCCTTCGCAAATAATATCTGCTGCCTCTTCAATAGAACGAGGTACACCAATTGCACGTGCAAAGTCATTTGTCGTTCCAACTGGAATAATTCCAAATTTCGGACGGAATTCATGCCCAACTAAACCGTTTACTACTTCATTTAATGTACCGTCGCCACCAGCCGCAATAACAACATCAAACTTACGATCCGCAGCTTGCCTCGCAGCCACAGTAGCGTCTCCAGGACCCGTTGTCGCATGACAAGATGTCTCATAGCCAGCTTGTTCTAATTTTTGTAATACTTCTGGTAAGCTCTTCTTAAATAGCTCACGCCCAGAAGTAGGATTATAAATAATTCTTGCTCGCTTCATCATTTATTAGCACAGGAAATTTCTTTATGTATCGAAAAAGAACATACTGAACTTCTATTCAGTATTCCCATGCCTACCTCCTCTCATCTTGCTATCCTTCTTTTATCCCGCTCAAACAGGCAGTAAGAACCCGATTCGTGTAGTCCATCAAAAGTAAATATTCATTTCAATGGTTTTTTATTTGACTCCAAAATTTATCCCGCTATTTGCGGGCAGTAAATGCCCGATTGGTGAGGGCTAATAATCAGCTTTGGATGAACCTCCCACTGATTAAAGTTTCACTTTATTTCTATCCATTCTTCCATAAAAATTTACATATAACGAATAATAACTATCTATTATTTCATGAGATGAAAAAAACCTCTATGTTTAGATTTATCATTATTCCCACCTTTTTGCAACTATCATACCATAGTTGCTATACAAACATTTTTCCACTTTTGACAGTTAATCAAACGTTTGTTTAAACGATTTTGTCTCATTTAAACAAACGTTTGATTAACCTAGAAAAACACCCATGTACGGGTGTTTTTCTGCTTAATCTTTAAAAGTCATTACTATTATCGCTTATTAATCTCTTCAAGTAAGATTTTGTTAACAAGCGGTGGATTTGCTTGTCCTTTTGTAGCTTTCATAATTTGACCAACTAAGAAGCCAATTGCACGGTCTTTACCGTTTTTAAAGTCTTCGATAGATTGCTCATTATTATCAAGAATTTCTGTTACAACTTTACGAAGTGTACCCTCGTCAGAAATTTGAACAAGACCTTTCGCTTTAACGATTTCTTCTGGGTCTCCACCTTTTTCAATTAATTCATTAAATACTTTCTTCGCGATTTTAGAAGAAATTGTACCTTTTTCAATTAATTGAACCATTTTAGATAAACCAGCAGGCGTTAATGCAACGTCTTTTAATTCTTTTTGTTGTTTGTTTAAGTATGCAAGTACTTCACCCATTAACCAGTTCGATGTTAATTTCGCATCAGCACCGTCTGCAACAGTTGCTTCAAAGAAATCAGACATCTCTTTCGTTAATGTTAACACGTGTGCATCATAAGCTGGTAAGCCTAGTTCTGCAACGTAGCGAGCTTTACGTGCATCTGGAAGTTCTGGAATAGAAGCTCGAACTGCTTCTTTCCACTCATCATCAATGTAAAGTTCAACTAAGTCTGGCTCCGGGAAGTAACGGTAATCGTCAGATCCTTCTTTCACACGCATTAAGATTGTTTTCTTCGTTGCTTCATCATAACGACGTGTTTCTTGTTGGATGATACCACCAGATAACAGTTCTTTTTCTTGGCGCACTTGCTCGTGCTCAAGACCTTTTTGTACGTAAGTGAATGAGTTTAAGTTTTTCAGTTCCGCTTTTGTACCGAACTTCTCTTGTCCAACTGGACGAAGAGAAATGTTCGCATCACAACGTAAGGAACCTTCTTCCATCTTACAATCAGATACACCAGTGTATTGAATGATTGATTTTAACTTCTCTAAGTATGCATATGCTTCTTCTGGCGTACGCATATCTGGCTCAGATACGATCTCGATTAAAGGCATACCTTGACGGTTGTAGTCTACTAATGAACCATCAGCTGTATGCGTTGATTTACCAGCATCTTCTTCTAAATGAAGACGTGTAATACCGATACGTTTCTTTTTACCGTCTACTTCGATTTCAATCCAACCATTTTCACCAATTGGCTTATCAAATTGAGAGATTTGGTAAGCTTTCGGGTTATCTGGATAGAAATAGTTTTTACGGTCAAACTTCGTTTCCGTTGCGATTTCACAGTTTAATGCCATTGCAGCTTTCATCGCAAAGTTAACTGCTTCTTTATTTAAAGTAGGAAGTACCCCTGGGTATCCTAAGTCAATTACACTTGTTTGTGTATTTGGCTCCGCTCCGAATTCTGTTGGACTCGCAGAGAAAATTTTCGAATTTGTTTTTAACTCAACGTGAACCTCTAAACCAATAATTGTTTCTAAATTCATCTATGCTCGCCTCCTTACAGACTTGCTTTTTTTGTATGATAGTCTGTTGCTTGCTCAAACGCATGTGCAACGCGGTAAATTGTCGCTTCATCGAAGTGTTTACCAATGATTTGTAGACCAAGTGGCATGTTGTTAGCACCGAATCCACATGGAACTGAAATCGCTGGAACACCCGCTAAGTTTACTGGGATTGTTAAAATGTCATTTGCATACATTGTCATTGGATCGTCAACTTTTTCTCCCACTTTAAATGCCGGAGTTGGTGTTGTTGGTCCAATAATAACATCATAGTTAGCAAATACGTTTTCAAAGTCGTTCTTAATTAATGTACGTACTTGTTGTGCTTTTTTGTAATATGCATCATAGTAACCAGAGCTAAGAGCAAATGTACCAAGCATAATACGCCGTTTAACTTCATCACCGAAACCTTCACTACGTGTGTTTTTGTAAAGATCTAATAAGTTATTTACATTATCAGAACGAACACCGTAACGCACGCCATCAAAGCGTGAAAGGTTAGCAGATGCTTCAGAAGAAGATAGTAAGTAATACGTTGCTAGAGCGTATTTAGAGTGTGGAAGAGATACTTCCTCCCAAGTTGCGCCCATACCTTCTAATACTTTTAAAGCAGCTAGTACTGACTCACGAGCTTCTTCGCCAACACCTTCGCCTAAGTATTCTTTCGGTACAGCAATGCGTAAACCTTTAACATCGCCTGTTAAACCAGCTAAATAGTTTCCAACTTCAACGTTTGCAGAAGTTGCATCCATGCGGTCAATACCTGAAATAGCTTGTAATAAGTATGCATTGTCTTCTACTGTACGTGTAATCGGTCCGATTTGGTCAAGTGAAGATGCGAATGCTACTAATCCGTAACGAGATACGCGTCCGTAAGTTGGTTTTAAACCTACAACACCGCAATATGCAGCTGGCTGACGGATAGAACCACCCGTATCAGAACCTAGAGAGAATAGTACTTCTCCTGCTGCTACAGCTGCTGCAGAACCACCACTAGATCCGCCTGGAACGTAATCTAAGTTCCATGGGTTTTTCGTAGCGTAGAATCCTGAGTTTTCATTTGAAGAACCCATTGCGAACTCGTCCATGTTTAATTTACCGATTGTAATTGTGTCAGCAGCTTTTAGCTTTTGCACAACTGTCGCATCATAAATTGGATCGAAGTTTGCTAATATTTTGCTTGCACAAGTTGTACGAAGACCGTTAGTTACAATGTTATCTTTTACACCAATTGGCATACCGAATAATAAACCATTATCTTCAGCGCCGATTTTTGCATCTAATTCTTTCGCTTTTGCGCGTGCATTTTCTTCATCTAATGTAAGAAAAGCTTTTACGTTATCTTCAACATCCGCAATACGTTTGTAAGATTCTTCTACTAAATCCGTAACGGAAATTTCTTTGTTGTTTAACTTCTTATGTAACTCTGATACTGAATGATCAAATAATGACATCGAAATTCCCCTCCTCTATTCTAATACTGCTGGAACACGGATTTGATTATCTTTGTGATCCGGTGCATTTTTTAATACTTCTTCAACTGGTAAACCTTTTTCTGGTACATCTTCACGCATAACATTTTTCATAGTTAATACATGAGTTGTTGGTTTTACATCTGTTGTATCTAATTCATTTAACTGTTCTGCAAATGTAACAATTGCATCTAGTTGTTTTTGAAATTTTTCTGCTTCTTGATCAGTAATTGCAAGACGTGCTAAATGTGCTACGTGCTTTACATTCTCAACGGAAATTCTTGACACGGCTAGGCCACCTCCATAATATATCGTTCAATCTACAATACTATTGATGATACCAAATTTTCAGTACTTCAAGCAAGTCAACACAGAGTACTTACGCCATTTTTACATAAAAAAAGAAAGGCAAATGCCTTTCTTTACAATTTACTCTTTATCTAACGGTTTATTTTTTGGAAATCTCTCGTTATCTTCTTCATTATCACGAATTGTTTTTTGTAATACAAAACAAGACATCGTTAAAAATAATGTTCCAATTAAATAGTATCCTTTTACACTAAGCGTTTCATCTAACGTATAAATCCCAATTAGCATACCTGAAAGCGCACAAACAAATGAAGTCCATGCTAAAAATGTGAACGCTTGCGTATTACGTCTTCTCATCGTTCTCCCCCTCGTTAGCTGTATACCCATTATAGATAAGTATATTTACCATGATGGATTTTTATGTAAATTCTAGTTTTATATTTATAAATCTATCATAAAAGAATACTATTTTAAAGAAAGTTTTCTGTCTAATCTGAAAAAACAATTAAAATCATTGACAATTATTTCTATTCTACATAAAATAAAAATAAATATTACGAACCTCGAAATATACGGGAGTGGAATTAATTGTTGCAATATGAACATTTTTTAGACTTACTGCTAGATAACGCCAAGAAACTTTTCTATCCTGAAGAATGGGTAAGCCTAGATTTAACACTTTCTAAAACAGAAGTATTTTGTTTACTTTGGATGGAACGAAATACAGATATTACAATGACGAAAATTGCTGACCTTCTTGATATACCGATGAGTACAACGACGGGGGTTATAAATCGCCTTGTAAAAAAGGGATATATTGAACGCTACCGTGATGAAAATGACCGACGTATTGTATTAATTCGGTTAACAGAAAACGGCGCAATGCTCGTTCAAGAAGTAAAACAAAATGCGGCCCATTACTTTAGCTTAGTAACAGAAGCATTATCAGAAGAAGAAAAAGCATTCTTACTACAAATCTTCCAAAAAATCATGAATCACATTGCTACATCACAGCAGAAAACAGAAGAAAAAGTTTCTACACCTAAAATGAAAAACATTCCGATTGAATAAAACCCTATTTGGGTTTTTATTCAACTATTTACTTCGACACTCGTAATATTCGACATTCGAAACAAAGGGGATATGAATGATGAGAATTATCTTGTATACAGGTAAAGGCGGCGTAGGAAAAACTAGCATTTCAGCAGCAACAGCAATTCAAAGTGCGAAACAAGGATTAAAAACATTAGTAATGAGCACAGATCCTGCTCATAGTTTAGGAGATTCATTTGGTATAAAGCTATCTTCTGAGCCATTAGAAGTTCGTAAAAATTTGTGGGCACAAGAAATTAATACGATTTATGAGATGGAAAAAGGATGGGGAAAATTACAGAAATATATTACACTACTCTTCACTTCCAAAGTAGCCGATGATATTACAACAGAAGAATTAACGATGTTTCCCGGTATGGAAGATTTAATTAGCCTACTTCGCGTACTCGATTATTATAAACAAAACACATATGATGTTATCATTATTGATTGTGCCCCAACAGGAGAAACATTAGCAATGCTAAGCTTTCCAGACATGCTCGGCTGGTGGATGGAAAAATTATTTCCTATTAAAAGAAAAGTTTTAAAAGTCGTTCGTCCTGTAGCTCAACCACTCCTTGGTGTCCCTCTTCCAACCGACGATATTATGGACGAATTAACAAGTACACTTGAACAGCTCGGAGAAATGAGAGATATTTTATCAAATCGAGAAGTAACAAGTATCCGCATCGTTGTAAATCCTGAAAAAATGGTCATTAAGGAAGCCCAGCGCAGCTTTACTTATTTGAATTTATACGATTATAACGTAGATGCCATTATGATTAACCGCGTCATCCCTAACACTGTCACCGATCCTTATTTTCAGGCATGGAAAGATACACAGAAGAAATATAAAACATTAATTCAAGATAGTTTTCAACCCCTTCCTATTTACGAAGCTCCAATGTTTGAACAAGAAGTTGTTGGTTTGTCTATGTTAGAACGTGTAGGAGATTCTTTATTTAAAACTGATCATTCCCCTACAGAAGTGAAATTTAACGGGCGCACTCAATATGTAAAAAAGGATGGCGATGAGTATATTTTCGTTCTGTCCATTCCCTTCTCAAACAAAAGTGAACTTTCCTTAAATCAAAAAGGTGATGAACTTATTATTCGAGCGGGTTCTGTTAAACGGAACATCACGTTACCAAAAACATTAACACACCTTTCTATTCAAGGAGCAAAATTTGATGAAGATGTACTAAATATTCGGTTTGGAGGTGTAGTCCATGCATGAGGAATTACTACGAAGGGTAATTCGTACAAAAGTAAAAGTCGGGATGCATATATTAGAAGAGCTACCTAATCCAATCCAGCAATCCGCTAAGCAAATATTAAATATTTTACAAGAGGAACTAGCTGCTTATCTGAAAGAACGAGAGCATCATGAAGTTAATTTAAAAAATATCATAATTGAATAACCATCTCTGTATAGAGGGCCTTTTTTTGGGCTTTCTATACTTTATTGGAGTGATGTAAATTGATGAAAAAACATTCGACTACTATACTCTGGATCATTCCCTTATTATTTTTCATTCATAACCTTGAAGAAGCTTTCCAAATGCCACAATACCTTGCTAATCAATTTTCAATCCGTCTTATAACTAGCCAACAATTTTTCATTGCCATTTCCGTATTAACAATCTTTGTATTACTTATCGTCTTTCTATATCAACTTAACTTCTTTTCTTCTATATGCTGGATTATTTTTATACAAGGGGCCATCTTCTTCAACTCTGTTCAACATATTATTTTGTTTTTCATTTATCGCTCCTATAACCCCGGCGTCATATCAGCATTTTTCATTACTCTCTTTTCTATTTTCTTTTTTTTATCCAAAAAACACTTAATTCATCAAAAGCAATTCGTAATTACACTCCTTTTCAGCTTATTTTCTTATCCCATTATAATTTGGATTACCTTACTGTTCGCTAGCTATTTTCATTCATAAAAAAAGACCAGGAAAACTCCTGGTCCATTACTCTACTTAACAAACATTGGATTCTACGTTATACAAAATTGGAAGGTACAGAATTAGGGTTTGTTTGTTAAGTTTATATGTTGAACGAACTAACAGCGGAGGGGTTCCTTCTGTTAGTCCATTAAACCCAATAATTATTTTACGATTTTTTCAAGCTCCTCAAGTGAAAGATCTACTGAAATTGAACCATCATTTGTTTCTTTCTTAATTGCATCTGTTACTTCTTTTGAATGGTATAATTCAATTACTTTTTTCAGTGTTGGATCATCTTTATCTTTCGTACGAGCTGCGAAAATATTAATATAAGGCTTCGCATTTTCATTCTTTGGATCTTCTAAGAAAATAGGATCCTTCGCTGGATCTAATCCAGCTTGACCAGCAACACCGTTATTAATAACTGATGCCGCTACATCTTTTAACACACGAGGTGTTTGCTGTGCGATAACCGGTGTAATTTTTAATTTCTTCGGATTTTCAGCAATACCACTTGGATCTCCAAATAGACCAAAATCCTTTTTCAGCTTTAATAATCCAGCTGCATCAAGAAGTTTTAATGCACGTGCTTGGTTCGTTGGATCGTTTGGAATTGCAATTTCTGAACCATCTGGGATTTCATTTGATTTCTTATATTTTTCAGAGTATAAACCCATTGGTGCAATTTGTGTTGTACCAACAGCTGTAATATCTAACTTATGTTCCTTTTTAAATTGCTCTAAGAACGCAATATGCTGGAATGAGTTTAGTTCAATATCTCCATCAGCTAACGCTTTATTTGGCGTTGTGTAATCGGAGAACTCCACCAGTTTAATCTTAATCCCTTCTTTTTCAGCTTTTTTCTTCAAAATTTCCCAAGCGTCTCCATCCGTTCCAGTTACACCGACGCGAACTACTTTTTCTTTCGCTCCTGCACCCGTGTCTCCACTTGAGCAGCCGCTTAATGCTGAGACTCCTACAATCGCTGATAATGCAAATGCTAAAATTTTCTTCATTTTCTTTTCCTCTCTTCCTTTTTATGATCTGCGTAACAAGACTTTCGCAAAGTAATTCCCTAAATTTTGAGCTATCTGTACGAGAATAATAAGTAACACGACCGTTACGAACATAACTGATGTATCAAAACGTTGATAACCATATGTCATTGCTAAATCACCAAGACCGCCACCACCGACAAGCCCAGCAACTGCAGAAAATTCAATTAAACCAACTGTCATAAATGTGACACCTAAGATTAATGGTGCTAACGCTTCTGGTACAAGGATTTCAAAAACAATTCTAATTGGCGAGGCGCCCATTGCTTGCGCTGCTTCAATTACTCCTTTCGGAACGGAAACAAGGTTTGTTTCAACCATTCTAGCAATACCAATTGATGCGACTAAGGTCATCGGGAAAATTGCTGCTGCTGTTCCAATCGTCGTTCCGATAACACTTCTCGTTAGTGGACTTAACGCTACTAAAAAGATAATGAATGGTACCGGACGAATTGTATTAATTATGATGTTAAGAATAGAAAAGACCCATTTATTTTCTAAAAAGTTTCCTTTTCTCGTTACATATAAAAGTAAACCTAGCGGTATACCAAGAATTGTAGCAAATATAAGGGTTACAATTACCATTAAGAGGGTATCCCCCGTCGCATCTAGTATGCGCGGCCAAAATATACTCCAATCAACTCGCATGAGCTTCTACCTCCTTCAGCTGCACTTGCAGTCTTAGATGTTGTAATGCTTTTTGAATTTCCCTCTGCTCCCCTTGCAACTCTACAAGAAGATTTCCAAATAGCACATTTTGAAGTTCAATAATATTTCCGTACAGTACATTTACATCGACGTTATAGTTTTTTGCGATATATGATAGTACCGGCTGTCCTGTCTCCTCACCAGTAAATGTTAGACGATAAATTTGACCACCATTTTGAATTTTCGCTAGAACACTTTCCGGTAAATGATCATTAATGACAGAACGTACAAAGTTTTGAGTCGTCTTTGTTTTTGGTTGCGTGAAAACATCAAACAGTTTTCCTTCTTCAATAACTTTTCCCTTCTCCATTACAGCTACACGGTGACAAATTTCTTTCACAACATGCATTTCATGTGTAATAAGAAGAATTGTTAAATTGTATTCTCTATTTACTTTCTTTAATAAGTTTAGAATTTCTGTCGTTGTTTCTGGATCTAAGGCTGATGTTGCCTCATCACATATAAGAATATCTGGCGATGTCGCAAGTGCTCTAGCAATGCCCACACGTTGCTTTTGTCCACCTGATAGCTGCTCTGGGTAATAGTTTGCTTTATCTTCTAACCCTACAAACTTCAGCAGTTCATTTACTCTTTCTTTTATCTCATTCTTTGGTACTTTCGCTAACTTTAATGGATAAGCAATATTTCCAAATACTGTTCTTGAATTAAATAAATTAAAACTTTGAAAGATCATTCCGATTCTTTGTCTTAGTTTACGTAATTCTTTCGTCGATAATGATGTAATATCTTTATCATCTATTGAAATCGTTCCTGCCGTCGGTCTCTCTAACATATTTACTAGGCGTAATAACGTACTCTTTCCAGCGCCACTAAAACCGATAATGCCAAAAATTTCGCCTTTCTCAACTGATAATGTTACATCCTCTACCGCATGAACAGATTGCCCAGCTGATTCATACACTTTACTTACATTGTTAAAAGAAATCATTTTTTCCCCTCCTATATGCTGTAAAAACTTGAAGCAGAGCTTTCGAGGTAAAATAAAAAGTGCTCTCCTTCTTATCAACCATAAAGATAAGAAGGAGAGCACTTATATGTACTCATTCACATCTTCTCATCTTCCAAGCCTTTATATGGCTTGCTGGAGTTAGCACGGTATTAAAAAAACCCGTTGCTGAGGTATCGTAGGGCCAGTCCCTCCACCTCTCTGGATAAGAATGTATCGATTTAATTGTCGTTTAATTAATTCTCATTATAGAACTCAGAATAATAAGAGTCAATACATTTTTTAGAAAAATATTAATTATTCCTTTATTAAAATTTTCAGATGAAAATTCATGAGAAAATAGTAACTTTCAAGGTTATTTAAAATTCTTCTTCCTCATATTTTTAAACAGGAGAATCTTCTCTACGAATTGAATAAATTTATTTGAATATGAAACTCGGAGGAAGATAAATATATGAAAACAGCTCTTTTACTCATCGATATTCAAAACGATTATTTTCCAAATGGAAAGATGGAATTGCGTAATCCAGTAGAAGCAAGCGAATATGCTAATCAGTTATTACAACACTTTAGAACAAACAGCGAACCTATTTTTCATATCCAACACGTAGCTATAAAAGATGACGCTACTTTTTTCCTACCTAATACAGAAGGTGTACATATTCACGAAAGCGTACGTCCACTTAGAGAAGAAACAGTTATAGTCAAACATTATCCAAATAGCTTCCGAGAAACTAATCTTCTAGAGCAATTAAAACGTTTAAATATTGAACATGTCGTTGTATGTGGGATGATGACTCATATGTGTATCGATGCTACAGTAAGGGCTGCATTCGATTTTGGCTTTCAATGTACCGTTATACATGATGCTTGTGCTACAAAAGACCTGTCTTTTAAGAACGCTACTATACCAGCTGTTTACATTCACAATACAATTTTAGCTAGTTTAAATGGCGTATATGCAAATGTAATAAGCACGCAAGAATTTTTAGCTACATAAAAAAACACTCCTTTCAGTGAGCAAAACCGAAAGGAGTGTTCCTTGTCGAACCATAGATTTTCTTTCAAATTGTATTATACAGGAAATTCTCAAAATGAATACTAAAAAATATGACTAATAAGTCAACTTTTCTCATCATTTTATTTCTGTTCACATGTTTATCCCGCTATTAATAGGTTTTAGCTCATTCCCTTCGAACGATGGTAATATATAGGATTTCAATTTTAAAAGGAGCTCTTCACATTCTGTGAAGAGCTCCTCTACTATTTCTTATAAAGTTTCAGAAGTAGTTTTTGCTTGCATGTGAAGTGCTAAGTAATCAGGTCCACCAGCTTTAGAGTCTGTACCAGACATGTTAAAGCCACCGAATGGTTGGTAACCTACGATTGCACCAGTACATCCACGGTTGAAGTATAAGTTACCAACGTGGAAGTCTTCGCGTGCTTTTTCAATATGGTCACGGTT
This sequence comes from Bacillus cereus group sp. MYBK220-1, assembly GCF_051916445.1. NCBI lineage: Bacteria > Bacillati > Bacillota > Bacilli > Caryophanales > Bacillaceae > Bacillus > Bacillus cereus group sp. MYBK220-1. The sequence continues at coordinate 186,228 of NZ_JBQAGQ010000008.1, forward strand.
GTTAGTAATAACAGCACCTGTTAAACCGTATTCCGTATTATTTGCAATTGCAAGTGCATGATCGAAGTCTTTCGCTTTACAGAATGCTACTACTGGTCCGAAGATTTCTTCTTTCATTAAGCGAGCATCTTCTGCAACGTCAGCAACGATTGTTGGTTGGATGAACCAGCCTTTAGAATCGTCTCCTTCGCCACCTGCTAAGATTCTACCTTCTTCTTTACCAATTGCAACATAGCTCATTACTTTATCGAATGCAGCTTGGTCATTAACAGGACCCATGTTTGTACCTAATACTGCTGGGTTAGCAACTGTTAATTCTTTTGTTAATTCAACAGCACGATTTAATACATGATCATATACATCTTCATGGATTACTGCACGAGAACATGCAGAACATTTTTGTCCTGAGAATCCGAATGCTGATGCAACGATAGACTTAGCTGCTAATTCAAGATCTGCTTCTTTATCAACAACGATTGTATCTTTACCGCCCATTTCAGCGATAACGCGTTTTAACCAAATTTGTCCTGGGTTTACTTTCGCTGCACGCTCATAGATGCGGATACCTACATCACGAGATCCCGTGAAGCTTACGAAACGTGTACGAGGATGATCTACTAAGTAGTCACCAACTTCAGAACCGTTACCTGGAACGAAGTTTACTACGCCAGCTGGTAAGCCAGCTTCTTCTAATACTTCCATAAATTTCGCTGCTACTACAGGAGTTGTACTAGCTGGTTTTAGTAATACTGTGTTACCAGAAACTAAAGCAGCTGTTGTCATACCTGCCATAATTGCGAATGGGAAGTTCCAAGGAGAAATGATAACACCTACTCCTAATGGAATGTAAGAGAAACGATTATATTCAATTGGACGGCTTTCTACTGGAATACCGTCTTTTAATTTTAACATTTGACGACCATAATATTCCATAAAATCGATTGCTTCTGCTGTATCAGCATCTGCCTCATTCCATGGCTTACCTGCTTCTTTTACAAGAATAGCAGAGAATTCATGTTTTCTGCGACGAACGATTGCTGCAGCACGGAATAAAATATCTGCACGCATTTCTGGCTTTGATTTTCTCCAAGTTTGGAATGTTTCATCCGCTACTTGCATTGCTTTTTCAGCTAACTCACGGCTTGCTTTTGAAACACGACCAACAAGTTCCTCTTTATTTGCAGGGTTTACAGAAACAATTTTGTCTTCTGTAGTGATTTTTTCTCCCCCAATAATTAATGGATAGTCTTGTCCAAGATAAGATTCTACTTTCTTTAAACCTTCTTCAAACGCTAATTTGTTAGCCTCCACTGAAAAATCTGTAAATGGCTCATGTTTGTATGCTACTACCATTTTTTTTAGCCTCCCCTTAGAAAAACGTTTACATTTTACAACATTATTCTACACGATAATTTAGATTTATTCAAATATTCCTAGACTTATATTTTAAAAATTAATAAATTTTTAAAATATAATAAAAAAAAGAGATTCATACATGCGTATGAATCTACAAAATATGAGTATATTCCAAAACATTTTTCCCGATCAATAATATAGTAACTAATAAAAATAAAGTCCTTACATATCCAACACCTTTTTGAACCGCAAACTTCGATCCAAAATAAGCACCTAAGATCATTGATAATCCCATGATAATACCGTATTCAAAATGAATTATATCTAAAAATAAAAAAGTAATTAAAGATACAATATTACTAACAAAGTTCAAAAGTTTTCCAGATGCTGCCGCTTGAATAAAATCCAGGCCAATTAATAAAAATGCAAAAATTAAAAACGACCCTGTCCCTGGTCCAAAAAATCCATCATAAAATCCTATCATTAAAATAGCAAAGAAAAATATTAATGTTTTTCTTTGCGTCATCTTCTTATAGGTAGACACACTTCCCCAATTCTTTTTTGCAATAATATAAATAGCAATAAATACCAACATTACAAGTACTAATGGGCGTAAAATATCCGGTGGAATAAATTTTACTACTAAAGCACCTGCAACAGCTCCAACAATAGTTAACGGGATTAACTTTCCTACAATTTTAAAATCAACTTTTCCTGATCGAATGAAATACATCGCACTCGTAAACGTCCCCATTGTTGCCGCTAATTTATTCGTTGCAATTGCCGAAGCTGGCGATAAGCCAACAAACATAAGTGCAGGAAGCGAAATTAACCCTCCTCCTCCAACAACGGAATCAATAAAAGCTGCTAAAAAACCGAATGCAATTAATAAAATAATGACTTGAAAACTTAATTCTTCCATGAGCTTTACCCCTTACCCCTATTTTTTACAACATTTTAAATTATAACAAAATTACATAAGAAAAAAAGCTGTTCCATAGAGGAACAGCCTTCATATTTAATCTAAAATCTTCACAAGTGGTTCATCTTGTTTTGCTTCACGTATAATAATAGCTTCTGGGCGTTCTACAGATTTAATCGTTACTTGTACTTTCATATAATTCGGGAAGTATTCCATAACAAGCCCTGCCACATATTGTGTAAAACCAACTATTTCAGCTTTTCCATTAAACTGGACAGGAATATCAAGCTTCATTTCTCTTAATTCATCATCTCTATACATACCAGTACCAATAACAGCTGTATAATCGCCTTGGAAATAATCGCTTAGTTTTGCCTTAAAGTTGGATACTCTTGCAAGGTCTTCACGTTTATTATCTGTTTTCGCTTGCTCTGATGGGAACAAATAATATTTTTCATTAATTTGTTTCCAATCTTCAACCGTTTCACTACCTTTTTCGGCATTTGCATAAGAAACAAAATTACCTGGCACGAGCGAAGACTTTGGAGCTTGGCGATAAATCGCAAATGTTATTGGAATATTTTTGCTTTCAGGTTCTTTTTGATGTATGACTTTCAAAATTTCTTGCGCCATTTTTTTCCCTTCAGCTAACATCTTTTCATCCGGGATTGCAGCTTCACGTGGATAACCATGCTCTTCGTTAAAATATTGAACAGAATTCATCGCTAATCCAACTACCATACCAACGCGTTCCTCGCCGTTATCGCCTTTTTTCACATAATAATCATGCTCTAAAATATTCGAAATATATATTGGATTTTTTTTATTTTTCACTTCTAGTGATTCGGATCCTGTTCCTAATGCAGGGTTTAATCCTATATTAGGAAATTTAACTGCATCTTTTTTTAATTTGTCCTCTAGTTCCTTTTGTTCAGCATCTGTACGTTTTCTTTTAACAAGCATCTGTATAGTTTGAGTATCTAGAGCTTTTCCGCCTTTTAAAAAATTATCTTTCGTACTAAATGATTCTTTTGCAATTCGCATTAACCCTGTTTCAAATTCATCTATATCAAGACGACTATTTAACCCTTGCACGACTAAACCACGTGCCTTTCCACCATCAAATGGAATAGTCGTCTTATAATATTCATCCGAAATAGCGTATTTTGGAACAACTGATTGTTCTTTTGCTTTCCCCGATTTCTCAGCCACTTTTTCATCTTTGTCGGCACCTGCACTACACCCACTTACAAGTAGGCCAAGGCTTAATACCGCTAATGCTATTTTTTTCATGGTAAGTTTGCACCTCTTACTTATTTAGCTCTTGTAAGAACCTCTCTTCATTCCAAACCTCAACATTATGTTTCTCCGCTTGTGCTAATTTCGAACCAGCCGCTTCACCTGCAACAACTAAATCCGTACTCTTACTAACACTTCCCGTTACTTTTCCACCTAATGCCTCAATCTTCTTCTTCGCTTCACTTCGCCCCATAACTTCTAGCTTACCTGTTAAAACAACCGTTTTTCCTGCGAAGTAAGATTCAACATTTTGTAAATCTGCAATTTTTATACCTTTGTATGTCATATTCACGCCATACTCTTTAAACTGCTGTAATAACTCTAATACATCTTCATTATCAAAATATGTCACAACAGATTGAGCCATTTTTTCGCCAATTTCATTAATTGCTTTTAGTTCTTCTTCCGTTGCTTTTACAAGCTCATCCATCGTTTCAAAGTGCTCTGCAAATGTACGTGCTGCTTTCGCTCCAACGTGGCGAATTCCAAGACCAAATAATAATCGCTCTAACGAGTTTTCTTTAGACTTTTCAATTGCTTGTATTAAGTTTGTTGCTGATTTTTCACCAAAACGTTCTAACTGTAATAATTGCTCTTTCGTCAATGCATATAAGTCAGCAAATGTACGAATATAATCTGCATCAAACAGTTGTGTAATGACACGTTCTCCAAGTCCATCAATATTCATTGCATTTCTTGAAACGAAATGGATTAACCCTTCTCGAATTTGAGCAGGACAAGTTGGATTTATACAACGAAGTGCTACTTCTTCTTCTAAACGAACAAGTTCACTCTCACATGCTGGACAATGAGTTGGCATGCGGTATTCTTCTTCCTCACCAGTACGCTTATCAAAAATAACGTTCACAACTTCAGGAATAATATCTCCAGCCTTCTTCACAACAACGTAGTCACCAATTCGAATGTCTTTTTCACGAATTAAATCTTCGTTATGTAAAGAAGCACGACGAACAATCGTACCAGCAACTCTCACTGGCTCTAGTTCTGCAGTCGGTGTTACAACTCCTGTTCGGCCAACACTTAATTCAATGCCTGTTAATCTCGTTACAACTTCTTCAGCCGGGAATTTATAAGCAATCGCCCATCTTGGACTCTTCGCTGTAGTTCCTAGACTTTCTTGAAGGGCAACATCATCTACTTTTATAACGATTCCATCAATCTCATAATCAAGATGCGGACGTTTTTCTTGCCATTCTTCTACATAAGCTATAACTTCTTCAATTGTTTCACATGTACGGCGATTTGGATTTGTCTTAAATCCAAGTTCACCTAAGAAATCAAGCGATTCACTATGTGATGGAATTGTTTTTTCTTCTACATTCGCAAGACCATACACAAACATAGATAAGTTACGCTTCGCTGCAATTTTCGGATCAAGTTGACGTATTGAACCTGCTGCTGCATTACGCGGATTCGCAAATACATCTTCTCCATTTTGCTCTTTTTCTTCATTTAGTTTAACGAATGAACGCTTCGGCATATAAGCTTCGCCTCGTGCTTCTAACGTTACTTCTTCATTTAAACGAAGTGGGATAGCTTTAATCGTTTTTAAATTTTGAGTAATATCTTCGCCCGTTACACCATCACCACGTGTCGCCCCTTGAATGAAGCGTCCTTTTTCATAATGAAGCGAAACGGCAAGCCCGTCAATTTTTAATTCACATATATATCTTACATTCGCACCATCAATTCCTTGACGTACTCTTCTGTCGAAATCACGTAAATCTCCTTCGTTAAATGCATTTCCTAAACTTAACATTGGTGACTTATGTGTTACTTTTTCAAATATATCAAGAACAGTCCCCCCAACGCGAACGGAGGGAGAATCTTCACTCATAAACTCTGGGTTCTCTGCTTCTAATTTTATAAGCTCCTGCATATTACGGTCATATTCCGCATCAGAAACAGAAGGATTGTCTAATACGTGATATTGATAGTTAAATGTATTTAATAAATCACGCAGTTCTTCTATACGTTTTTTTGCTATCTCTTTTGACATATCCTCATTCCTTTCTATTGTTTCGTCACAGGTGCAAATTTTGCTAACAAACGTTTAACACCAATTGGGCTTGGGAATGCAATATCTAATTCTTTTGCATCACCTTCACCTTTTACACTTACAACTGTACCGACTCCCCATTTTTGGTGGGAAGCTTTATCTCCTACTGCCCAGCCAATTTGTTCGCCGCCTGTCGTCTTAGCTGCAGGGCGCGCGAAAGCTGAACGAGAGCGTGTTGTCGTTGTGATTGTCGTTTTGCCGCTACTTGCCGTTCTGCCTTTTGCACCAAACGATGTTTCACGCTTTGGCGCTGTTTCATTTAATGATTCCACTAGTTCTGTCGGGATTTCTGTAATGAATCGAGACGCAGCGTTCATACTTGTTCTACCAAATAAAGTACGCATTTGCGCGTTAGATAAATATAGCTCTTCTTCTGCACGGGTAATACCTACATAAGCAAGACGACGTTCTTCTTGCATTTCATCCTCTTCCATAAGAGAACGAGTATGAGGGAATATCCCTTCCTCTAAGCCAACAATAAAGACAACCGGGAACTCTAATCCTTTCGCTGAGTGCATCGTCATTAAAATAACTTCTTCACCAGCAGTTGGGTCTTCATCTACACGATCAATATCAGCAACAAGTGCTAAATCTGTTAAGAATGCAACAAGGCTCTTATCTTCGCTTTGAGATTCAAATGTTTGCGTAACAGATAAGAACTCGTCTAAGTTTTCTAAACGACCTTCCGCTTCTAAAGAACGTTCATTTTTCAACATATCGCGATAGCCTGTTTTTTCAATAACTTCTTCTACTAATTCTGTAACAGATAAATACTCTTGCATATTTACCCAGTTATTTAATAAATTCGCAAATTCTTTTACTGCCTTTGTAATTTTTGCACTTACTCCAACATGCTCAATTTCATCAAATACAGCAGTTAATGAAATTCCGTTTTGCACACCGTAATTAATAATTTTATCGATAGAAGTCGCACCAATACCACGCTTTGGCATGTTAATAATACGTGCAAAACTAATTTCATCATCTGGATTACCGATTAAACGTAAGTACGCCAAAATATCTTTAATCTCTTTACGATCGTAGAACTTCGTACCCCCGACAATTTTGTACGGAATGTTAGATTTAAGGAAAATCTCCTCGACCATACGAGACTGAGCATTCGTACGATATAACACTGCAAAATCAGTATATTTTCGTTTCCCCATTTGAATATCGTCACGAATTTTTTTCGCAACAAAATACGCTTCGTCCTTTTCAGTTGCAGCACGATAATACGAGATTTTACTTCCAACTTGATTGTCTGTCCATAATTTCTTCGGCTTACGATTCGTATTTTTTTCAATAACAGCATTCGCTGCATTTAAAATATTTTGTGACGAACGATAGTTTTGTTCTAACAAAATTACTTGTGCATTCTCATAGTCTTTTTCGAACGACAAAATGTTAGAAATATCTGCACCACGCCAGCGATAAATAGACTGGTCAGAGTCACCTACAACGCAAAGATTTTTAAAACGCGCTGCCAAATGTTTAACAAGAAGATATTGCGCTTTGTTCGTATCTTGATACTCATCAACGTGAATATATTGGAACTTACGCTGATAAAACTCTAATACTTCTGGAACACGTTCAAATAACTGAATCGTGGTCATAATTAAATCATCAAAGTCTAATGAATTATTTTTCAAAAGACGTTTTTGATACTCTGTGTATACATCGCTCGTTAATTTTTCATATGGATCAGCCATTGTAATTTTTTTTGCATATTTATCCGCAGATAACAGTTCATTTTTCGCATTACTAATACCCGCTAAAATAGAGCGCGGCTCAAATTTCTTCGGATCAATATTGCGCTCTTTCATAATTTTTTTGACTACAGTTAGCTGATCGCCTGAATCTAAGATTGTAAAGTTACGATTAATACCAATACGATCGATATCCCGTCGTAAAATACGTACACACATAGAGTGGAACGTCGAAATCCAAATATCTTCTGCTTCTGGTCCCACAAGTGTATCAATACGCTCACGCATTTCACGAGCTGCTTTATTTGTGAAGGTAATAGCTAGTACATTCCATGGTGCTACACCTTTTTCACCAAGTAAATACGCAATACGATGTGTTAACACACGTGTCTTACCACTACCTGCACCTGCCATTAATAGAAGTGGTCCATTCGTTGTTTGTACTGCTTTTTGTTGCTGTGGATTTAAACCGTTTAATAATCTATCTGTCATACTCATATACGCCTGCACCTACTCTCCTTTTACTGCTTTAACTGTTTTTAACGCCGATTTTATATCATCATAAATAATATTTCCAACAACTACTGTATCAGCATATTGTGCCATTTCTTTCGCCTGTTCTGCATTAGAAATACCACCGCCATAATATAACTTAGCTTGTTTCAATTCTGCTTTTACATTTTTAACAAGTTCAACATCTCCATACGTACCGCTATATTCTAAATAAAATATCGGTAAACGTAATAGCTTGTCTGCTAAACGAGCATATGCAATAACGTCATCTTCTGTTACATCACATTTCGCTTCTGTAAGCTGGGCTACTTTCGCTTCTGGATTTAAAACACAATACCCTTCCATAAAAATTTCGTCCCAGTCCATAATATCCCCAAATTCTTTCAATGCCTCATGATGAACACCTGTTACCCATTCTACTTTTCGGCTATTTAAAACACTTGGGATGTAATAAAAATCAAATCCTGGTGTAATTGCTTCTACATCAGAAACCTCTAATACACAAGGAACTGCATATCTACGAATGCTAACTAGCATGTGTAATACGTTATCAATTGTAACTCCATCACTTCCGCCTACAATAACCGCATCAGTTCCAGACTCACAAATCATTTCTAAATGTTCATCGCTTAACTCCTTATTTGGATCAAGCTTAAATACATGTTTCCATCCGGAAATATCGTACATGAAAACACCCTTCCTTTTCTCTAGTTATATATATTTCTGTTCAAAATAACAGTTTATTTTCATCATTATTGTTTTAACTTCATCTTAAATATTTGTTTAAAACGGAGAATTAAGTTTGGAATTACCTCTTCCATATTTTTTAAACTAGAGGATTTAATTTTGAAGTTCCTTTTATGCATTCTTTCATTATAACAAAAAAAGTTACTTACACACACGCACATTCCAACATCTTTTTCCACGTCAAATGTTGGATTACATATCCCAAAAATCAAACGGGATACTAATAAAAGAAATAGTATTATCTATTTCAACTTTCATAAAAAGGAGTGTTTTTCTAATGAAGCAAAATATCGGGACAATAAACGCTCTAATTCGAATTACACTTGGGCTCGTCCTCTTCGGATGTAGTGCAACTAAACTTGTACGCAAGCCGTGGTGCACTTGGTCTAACATTTTTCTATGGATTGGTGCAATGAAAGTTGCAGAAGGAATTGTTCGTTTCTGCCCTGTTGTTGAAATGTGGAAATTCGGAAAATACATGAACATGGGGGCATTTAAAATGCCTAGCATGAATTTTGCTGAAAAAGGACATGCTAAAGAAGAAGTGAATCAAACTTCCACTCATGACAAGCCAGAGTCAAAAGGAAGTTATGACGCTTCTGACAAAGAGATTGAGTCAGCGATTGAAGATATAATCCTGGCAAAACCGCTTTGAATCATTTGTCACGATGTAAGATGCTCTCAAAGGGACTTAGCTGCTGCAGTGGGCGGTTAAGTCTTCTTTATTTTACCATAAAACAGAACGTATATTCTCTTTTTGAACCTTAAAATGTATATAAAAGATATCAACCAATAAAATTCAGAAAATTAGATGCATACCTCTTGCTTAAAATGATATAAAAGTGATATCATTTTTATATCAGGAGGCGATCATATGAAAGAAAAACAAGTATTTTATGTAAATGGTTTTCTCGGTATTATTGGAATTTTGATTTTAGCTGCTATCGGTGTATTTTTCCTTGCACAAGAAATTTTCATAGGAGCGGCACTAACTATTATATTAGCCGCAGTTCTCGCTACAGGTATCGGTATTGTTCAACCGAATCAAGCAAAGGTTATTACGTTCTTCGGTAATTATTTAGGAACAATTCGTCAAAACGGTTTATTTTTAACGATTCCGTTCGCATTCCGTCAAACTGTATCTTTACGTGTTGAAAACTTTAACAGTAAAAAATTAAAAGTAAATGACGTTGATGGAAATCCAATTGAAATTGCAGCTGTTATCGTATATAAAGTTGTTGATTCTGCAAAAGCAATGTTTGGTGTTGAACATTATGATCGATTTGTAGAAATTCAAAGCGAAACGGCAATCCGCCATGTTGCAACAAAATATCCTTATGACAATTTCCAAGATGAAACCTGCGTTACGTTACGCGGAAATACTGAAGAAATCTCTGAAGAATTAAAACGTGAGTTAGAGGCGCGTCTTGAAATTGCTGGTGTAGAAGTATTAGAAACTCGTTTAACGCACTTAGCTTACGCAACAGAAATTGCCCATGCAATGCTACAACGCCAGCAAGCAAAAGCAGTATTAGCTGCTAGAAAAGAAATTGTTGAAGGTGCTGTGAAGATGGCGAAAGATTCCATCCATATGTTAGATGAAGAAGGCGTACTAGAACTCGATGACGAGCGTAAAGCAAATATGGTAAACAACTTATTAGTTGCCATCGTTTCAGATAAAGGTGCGCAGCCAGTTATTAATACAGGAAGCCTATACTAAGGGCTATAAGTAATTATGGCTAAAAAGAAAAGCTTTCCATTACGTATTGATCCTGAATTACACGCAGTCATCGAAAAATGGGCAAATGATGAATTTCGTAGCGTCAATGCACACATCGAGTATTTACTTCGAGAAATGGCAAAGCAAAAAGGGAAATTAAAAAAAGATAAAGATGCATAAAAAATCCCGCTGATTCCTCAGCGGGATTTTTACATATTAACTTTTCGTCATCTCATGCCCAATTGCACGATATCCTATATCACTTCGATAAAATAGACCATCACTCTCAATTTTACCGATTTCTTTATATACTTTATCTTTTGCTTCTTGTAAACTATTTGCCTTACAAGCAACAAATAATACACGGCCACCGTTCGTTACAAAGTCCCCATGTTTCATTGCTGTACCTGCATGGAAAACAATCACATCTTGCAGTGCATCTAGTCCGCTAATAATATCACCTTTTTTATATGCTTCTGGATATCCTTTAGAAGCAAGTACAACACCGATTACCGCTTCTTCTGACCATTGTAACGTTAGTTCACTTTCATCTAATACAGCGTTACATACATCAACTAAATCGTTTTCTAATCGAGGTAATACAACTTCTGTTTCAGGATCACCGAAGCGTGCATTAAATTCAATTACCTTCGGACCATCATTTGTTAAAATAAGACCTGCGTATAAAATACCTGTAAACGAACGGTTTTCTTCAATCATCGCCTTAGCAGTTGGATGCAATACGGTTTGAATCGCTTCTTGAACTGCTGATTCTGGAATTTGTGGTACTGGAGAATATGCACCCATTCCACCCGTATTTGGACCTTTATCACCATCAAAAGCTCTTTTATGATCTTGGGCGATTACCATTGGATGTACAGTTGTTCCATTCACGAATGCCATTAATGAAAATTCTTGTCCATCTAAAAACTCTTCAATAACAACCTTCTTACTTGCCGCGCCGAATTTCACATCTTGCAGCATTTCTTTCACAGCTTGTAATGCCTCTTCAAGCGTCATCGCTACCGTTACACCTTTACCAGCAGCTAGGCCGTCAGCTTTAATAACGGTTGGTGCACCAACTTTTTGAATGTACTGTACTGCTTCTTCATAATCTGTAAAAGTTTCGTACGCCGCAGTTGGAATATCATACTTTTTCATAAGCTCTTTTGTAAAAGCTTTACTACCTTCAATAACAGCAGCCGCTTTATTCGGACCAAATACGCGAAGTCCCTCTTCTTTAAAACGATCAACAATTCCATTCATAAGCGGAATTTCTGGTCCAACGAAAGTTAACTCAACATTATTCTCTTTTGCAAATAAAACTAATGCATCAAAATCATTTTCATCAATATCAACTGGTGTTGCAACATCTCTCATACCTTCATTACCTGGTGCTACATATACCTTTTCTACTTTTTCAGATTGTGCAAACTTCCAAGCTAAAGCATGCTCACGCCCACCGCGGCCAATTACTAAAACATTCATATTTCATCCCCCAATAATTAAATAAGTACAAACTAGAAGCTATGCTCCTAGTTTGCTTTTTCATATCAATAAAAGGTTATCTCGACCGGACTTTTTAAACATCCTCTATTAGTGTTTGAAATGACGTACGCCAGTGAACACCATAGCAATCCCATAAGTATCTGCCACTTTAATAGAATCTTCATCACGGATTGATCCGCCCGGTTGAATGATTGCTGTAATTCCTGCTTTTGCTGCTTCTTCTAATGTATCTGGCATTGGGAAGAAAGCATCAGATGCAAGCGCGCTACCTTGTGCTTTTTCACCAGCTTGTGTAATTGCGATTTTTGCAGAACCTACACGGTTCATCTGTCCCGCACCGACACCAATTGTCATGTCATCTTTCGCTAAAACAATTGCGTTTGATTTCACATGTTTTACAACTTTCCAAGCTAGTTTTAAATCTTTCCATTCTTGCTCTGAAGGTTCACGTTTCGTTGGAATTGAAATTGTACTTTCATCTAATGATAACGTATCTTCCTCTTGAACGAGAAGTCCACCTTGTACAGAAGTTAGTTTTTTGCTTGCACTTGTCGCTTTTTCAATATTTATAGTTAATAAACGTAAGTTCTTCTTACTTTGCAACACTTCTAAAGCTTCTTGCGAGAACGAAGGTGCGATAACAATTTCTAAGAAAATTTCATGTAACTTTTCTGCTGTAGCTTTATCAATTTCACGATTTGCTGCAATAATACCGCCGAAGATTGATACTGGATCTGCTTCATAAGCACGAGTATATGCTTCGTGAATATTAGTTCCTACTCCAACACCACATGGATTCATATGCTTTACTGCTACTACTGCTGGTTCTGTAAATTCTTTTACGATGCTAAGCGCTGCGTCTGCATCATTAATATTGTTATACGATAATTCCTTACCGTGTAATTGTTCTGCGTATGCAACAGAAGACGTTGCTGCGAATGGCGCTTTATAGAAAGTTGCTTTTTGATGTGGGTTCTCGCCATAGCGTAAGTCTTGCTTTTTCTCAAATGTCACCGTTAATGTTTCTGGACTTTCTTCACCCATTTGCTCTGTTAAGTAGTTAGAAATTAACGCATCATACGCTGCTGTATGACGGAATACTTTCGCTGCTAGTTTACGTTTTGTTTCCTCTGCTACTTCACCGTTCTCTTTCAGTTCTGCTAACACAATATCATAATCTACTGGATCTACAATTACAGATACGAATTTATGATTTTTCGCAGCAGAGCGAATCATTGTCGGGCCACCGATATCAATATTTTCAATTGCATCAGCAAATGTTACATCAGGCTTAGCGATTGTTTCTTTAAATGGATATAAGTTAACAACAACAAAGTCAATTGGCTCCATACCTAATTCATTCATTTGTGTTACATGTGTTTCATTATCACGAACTGCTAATAGACCACCATGAATATTTGGATGTAACGTTTTCACACGGCCATCCATAATTTCAGGGAAACCAGTTACTTCAGAAATACCAATTACTTGTAAACCGTTTTCTTCTAGTAACTTTTTCGTACCACCTGTTGAAATAACTTCAATCCCTTGTTCTAGTAACCCTTTAACAAATTCTACTACTCCTGTTTTATCTGAAACACTTACTAATGCACGCTTTTTCATTTATCCTTCACCCCTGGTTGTATGTTAGTTAACAGTTGATTCTTTCACAGACTGAACAATTTGATTCACTGTATTTACGTATAATTTATGTTCAACTTGTTGAATTTTCTTTTGTAAACTTTCTCTCGTATCCCCTTCAGAAACAACCACTGCTTCTTGCGCAATAATTGGCCCTGTATCCATACCTGCATCTACATAATGAATTGTTACTCCAGTTACTTTCACACCTGCTTCTAACGCTTGACCGACAGCATCTTTACCCGGAAAGCTCGGTAGTAATGATGGATGAATATTAATAATCTTCCCGCCGTATGCTTCTAGTAACGTCGGCCCGATTAACCGCATATATCCAGCTAAAATAACATAATCAATTTCATATTCTTCTAGCTTCTTTAATATCTCTTTTTCAAATGCTTCTTTTGACTCATATGCTTTCGCTGAAAAAGCAAAACACGGAATATGATGATAATTTGCCCGTCCAACAGCGCGTGCTTCTGGTTTATCACATACTAATAAACTAATTTCTGCATCCAATCTTTTTTCTTCTACCGCATTAACGAGAGATTGAAAGTTAGATCCGCTTCCAGAAGCAAAAACTGCTAATCTACTCATAGTGCTGTGCCCCCATTAAAAGTAACGCCAGCTCCTTGTATAGTACGTCCAATAATACGAGCCATTTCTCCTTGCTCTTCAAGAAGACGAACAACATCTTTTGCATCTTCTTCCTTCACTGCTACTACCATACCAATACCCATGTTAAAAATATTGAACATTTCTTTTTCTTCCAGTTTTCCAACTTCTTGAAGCAAACTAAAGATCGGCTGAATTTCCCAAGATCCTAGTTCAATCTCAGCACCGATTCCTTCTGGCAACATGCGTGGAATATTTTCAATAAATCCGCCACCTGTAATATGCGCCATACCGTATACTTCATGTTTCTTCAATAGTTCTAAAATAGGTTTGACATAAATTTTCGTTGGTTTTAATAATTCTTCACCAAGAGGTAGTTCTAAGCGGCCATAAATACGCTCTAAAGATAGTTCTCCATCTTCTAGTAACACTTTTCGTACTAAAGAGTAACCATTGCTATGAATACCGCTAGATGCTAAGCCAATTAGCACGTGACCAGCTTCAATCTTTTCACCTGTTACAATTTTCTTTTTATCAACAATCCCAACTGTAAAACCAGCTAAATCATATTCTTCCGTAGAATACATTCCTGGCATTTCAGCTGTTTCTCCACCGATTAATGCACAACCAGCTTGGCGACAGCCCTCTGATATACCTTTGACGATGTTTTCAATTTTACTAGGTTCAGCTTTACCACAAGCAATATAATCAAGGAAGAAAAGCGGCTCTGCTCCTTGGACAACAATATCATTTACACACATCGCTACTGCATCAATACCAATTGTGTCATGTTTATCTGCCATAAAAGCGAGCATCAATTTCGTTCCCACGCCATCTGTTCCAGATACTAATACAGGTTCTTCTAATGCAAATTTTGATAGATCAAACATACCTCCAAAACCGCCTAAACCGCCTAGTACTTCTTTTCTCATAGTTGTTTGTACGTGTTTTTTCATGCGAGATACCGCTTCATATCCAGCTTCAATATCTACTCCTGCTTGCTTATATGCATTCGCCATCGTTATTTACACCTCGTCTTTTAATTTCTCCCCATCCAGGGCGGGCTATTTTAAGAAAGGAGCTAGCTTCTACATCAAAAGAAGTAGAAGCTTGTTTCACTTTTCTTATTTCATACTTTCTAAAAGCTCTTGCTCATAATCATAAAGAGCTGTTGGATAGTCCCCATTAAAGTAAGCCATGCATAGGCCACCATATTTCCCTTCATATGGACGTCCAATTGCATCTACTAATCCATCTTCGCTTAAAAATGTTAAAGAATCTGCTCCGATCATTTCACGGATTTCTTCTACTGTATGATTTGCTGCAATTAATTCTTTTCTCGTTTGAATATCAATGCCATAGAAACATGGATATTTCAGAGGTGGTGAAGCAATTCTTACGTGAACTTCTGTCGCTCCAGCTTCACGAAGCATACGAACAATTCGTTTACTTGTCGTTCCTCTTACGATAGAGTCATCAATCATAACAACTCGTTTCCCTTCAACTACACCTCTTACTGCGGAAAGCTTCATCTTAACCCCTTGCTCTCGCAGTTCCTGAGAAGGTTGAATAAACGTACGTCCAACGTAACGATTTTTAATTAATCCTAACTCATATGGAATACCTGTCGCCTCCGCATAGCCAATCGCAGCTGAAATACTAGAGTCTGGTACACCAGTAACAACATCTGCTTCAATAGGAGCTTCTGCCGCTAAACGTTTCCCCATATTCTTACGTGCTGCATGAACGTTAACGCCTGCAATATTAGAATCTGGTCGTGCAAAGTAAATGTATTCCATACTACAAATTGCATGTTCTACATCATTTGTGAAACGATCTACGTGAATTCCTTCATCATTAATGATAAGTAATTCACCCGGTTCTACATCACGAATGTATGTTGCACCTACTACATCAAAAGCACATGTTTCAGATGCTACAACGTAAGCATCCCCCATCTTTCCAATTGAAAGCGGACGGAACCCATTCGGATCTAATGCAACGATCATTTCATTTCCAGTTAGTAAAAGATACGCAAACGCACCTTTCACTTTGTTTAAAGCTTCTTTTACACTTTCAATTAAAGAATCTTTCGTACTACGTTTAATAAGATGTAAAAGTACTTCTGTATCTGAACTAGTTTGAAAAATACTGCCCTCTGCTTCTAATTCACGACGAAGCATTTTTGCGTTAATTAAATTTCCGTTATGAGCTAACGCCATACTATGATCGGAAAAACGGAACAACAATGGTTGAACGTTAGCAACTTCACTTCCACCAGCTGTTGCATATCGTACATGTCCGATTGCTGATTTTCCATTTAATCCTTCTAGCTCACCTCTTGAAAACACTTCTGATATTAAACCTAACCCCTTGTGACCGACGATTTTTTCCCCATTATTTACGACAATGCCTGCGCCTTCTTGCCCACGGTGCTGTAAACTGTGCAATCCGTAGTATGAAACTTGTGCTGCATTTTCATGCCCCCAAATTCCGAAAACGCCACATTCTTCGTTTAACCCCTTTATTTCAGCAAGCATGGGATTGCCCCTTTCCAAGCCTTTCTCATTTCATCTACATTTGCTGTAAGTAATACTTCATTTTCTTCATTATGAATTGTTACTTCATTTGTACTTGTTACTTCTCCAACTTGGATTGCTTCTACCACTTTCTCAAACGCCTCTTTATTTTCACGTTTTACAGTTATCACGAAGCGAGACTGTGATTCAGCGAATAATGCTGCTGTTGCTTCTCCATCTAATTTCACAGTAGCACCTAAGCCTTTAGCACCAATTGCACTTTCTGAAATCGCAACTGCTAAACCACCTTCAGCAACATCATGTGCAGATTGAACAAGACCAGCTTGAATTGCTTCTAATACTTGTTTTTGGCGTTTTAATTCTACATCTAAATCGATACTTGGTGATTGACCGAAAATTTTGCCGTGAATCATTTTCTGTAATTCACTTCCGCCAAACTCAGCTTTCGTCTCACCAATTACATACACTAAATCACCAGCTTGCTTAAACTCTTGTGTTGTTACATGTTTTAAGTCATGCACAAGTCCGACCATTCCAACAGTTGGTGTTGGATATACAGCTTCACCACTACGCTCGTTATACATCGATACGTTTCCGCCGATAACTGGTGTTTGTAATGTGCGACAAGCTTCACTCATACCGTCTACTGATTTCTCAATCTGCCAGAAGATTTCTGGTTTTTCTGGGTTACCGAAGTTTAAGCAATCTGTAATTGCAAGTGGCTCTCCGCCAGAACATACGATATTACGCGCTGCCTCTGCTACTGCAATTTTACCGCCCATCTCTGGGTCTAGATAAATGTAGCGAGAGTTACAATCTGTCGTCATTGCTAATCCTTTTTCTGTACCGCGTACACGTACAACTGCAGCATCTGAACCTGGCGTAACAACTGTGCTTGTGCGAACTTGGTAATCGTATTGATCGTATACCCACTCTTTACTTGCAATTGTTGGTTGCTGTAATAAAGCGAATAACGTTTCTTTATAATTTTCTACTTTTGGCGTTTCCATTTTCATTGCTTGGAATTCAGCAAAGTATGCTGCTTCTTTTGATGGCTTATGATAAATTGGTGCTTCTTCTGCTAAAGCATCTGCTGGAACTTCAGCTACCTTTTCACCTTTATGGAATAAACGAAGCATTTTATCTTCTGTTACTTTCCCCATCGTAACCGCTGCAAGACCATACTTCTCAAATAAATCTACTATTTCTTGTTCTCTACCTTTTTTCACGACAATTAACATACGCTCTTGTGATTCAGATAGCATCATTTCATATGGTGTCATTCCTGTTTCACGCTGTGGTACATCATCTAAGTACATTTCAATACCCATTCCTGCTTTACTTGCCATTTCTGCAGATGATGATGTTAAACCAGCCGCACCCATATCTTGAATTCCAACAAGTGCATCGGATTGAATTAATTCTAAACACGCTTCAATAAGAAGCTTTTCCATAAATGGATCCCCTACTTGAACCGCTGGACGTTTCGCTTCTGAGCTTTCAGATAGTTCTTCCGACGCGAATGTTGCACCGTGAATACCGTCACGACCAGTTGATGCTCCTACGTACATTACTGTGTTACCAGCACCGTGCGCTTGCCCTTTTTTAATGTCTTCGTGGTTAATCAAACCTACGCACATTGCATTTACAAGTGGATTTCCTTCATAACATGGATCAAATTGTACTTCGCCGCCAACAGTCGGAATACCGATGCAGTTACCGTATCCTGCAATTCCTGCTACTACTTCTTCGAATAAATATTTCACACGTGGTGACTGTAATTCACCGAAACGAAGTGAGTTTAATAGAGCTACCGGGCGTGCTCCCATAGAGAATACGTCACGAATAATACCACCAACACCTGTTGCAGCTCCTTGATATGGTTCAATAGCTGAAGGATGGTTATGACTTTCCATTTTAAATACAACTGCTTGATTATCACCGATATCTACAATTCCAGCACCTTCTCCAGGTCCTTGCAGAACGCGCTCACCTGTAGTTGGAAACTTACGAAGAACTGGTTTTGAATTTTTATAACTACAATGTTCAGACCACATTACAGAGAATAACCCTGTTTCTGTATAATTTGGCAGACGACCTAAAATCTTTTCAACCATGGCAAACTCTTCGTCTGTTAGCCCCATTTCCGCATATATACGCTCTTCTTTAATTTGTGTTGGATTTGGTTCAAGCATTAACGACATATGTTTCCCTCCACTGTTTTAAGATAGATTGAAAGACTTTTAACCCTTCAGCACCGCCAAGTAATTCATCTACAGCACGCTCTGGGTGCGGCATCATACCAAGTACATTTCCTTTTTCATTTACAATACCAGCAATATCTGAAACGCTACCGTTAGGGTTTTCTACGTAACGGAATGCGATTTGATTGTTCTCTTCTAATTGTTTAAGAGTCGCTTCATCACAATAGTAATTCCCCTCACCATGCGCGATTGGAATATTAATTATTTCATCTTTTTCATATTGTGATGTAAACATCGTTTCATTATTTTCAACACGTAACTGAACAGTGCGACACATAAATTTTAAGTTTTCGTTTCTTATTAACGCTCCTGGTAGTAATCCTGATTCAACAAGAATCTGGAATCCATTACATACACCTAAAATCGGCTTTCCTTGCTCAGCAGCTTTTTGCACTGCTTTCATTGCATTAGCAAAGCGAGAGATAGCACCGCAGCGTAAGTAGTCACCATAAGAAAATCCACCTGGTAGTAGAATTGCATCATATTCATCTAAATTCTCTGTATCGTGCCAAACGTAATCTACTTCTTCGCCAAGCTCATCTTTAATTGCATGGAACATATCGACATCACAGTTCGAACCCGGAAATACTATTACGGCAAATTTCACTGTGCGACAACCTCCTCAACTTCATAACGGAAGTCTTCCATTACAACGTTCGCTAATAGTTTTTCACACATTTCTTTTACCTTGCTATCTAAATCAGATACAGATTTATCAATTGTTAGTTCCATGTACTTTCCGATTCGAACGTCTTGTACTTCTGTGAATGAAAGACTATGAAGTGCTCCTTTTACTGCTGTTCCTTGTGGATCTAATACGCTTTCTCTTAATGTTACATATACCTTAACTTTATACATGTGAAATTCCCCCTAAACGTTTTAAAATCTCTTCATAAGCATCTGTTAAATTTCCAAGATCACGACGGAATACATCTTTATCAAACTTTTCATTGCTCGTTTCATCCCATAAACGGCAAGTATCTGGTGAAATTTCATCCGCTAAAATGATTTCTCCTTCTTCCGTTACACCAAACTCTAATTTGAAATCTACTAATCTTACACGACAGCTTGCGAAATGATCAATCAACACTTGATTGATTTGTAGAGCCATATCTCGTAATACACTTACTTGCTCTGGCGATGCAACGTTTAATACACGAATATGATCTTCCGTTACAAGCGGATCTCCTAAATCATCATCTTTGAAGTAAAATTCTACGATTGGTTCTGCAAGTACAGTTCCCTCTTCCATTCCTAATCGTTTTGAAAGACTTCCTGCAATTACATTTCTTGTGACAACTTCTAAAGGAATAATACTCACTTTTTTAACAAGTTGTTCTGTTTCAGATAACTTCTCAACAAAATGTGTTTTAATTCCCACTTCTTGTAACTTTCTGAACAATAAAGTTGTAATTTCATTGTTCAAACGACCTTTTCCTGTAATCGTCTCTTTTTTCTCCCCATTGAAAGCAGTCGCACTATCTTTGTACTCTACCCAAACCATATCTGCTGATTCTGTACGATAAATTCTTTTTGCCTTACCTTCATACAGCAATTCTAGCTTTTGCATTTCGCAAGCCCCCTGTAGTTTGAAAAATGTGAATAATATTTTTATAAAGAATGGCACAGAATGACTCTATTCTGTGCCATATGAAATTTTACGCTTCGTTTAATCCAAGGCGTTCAAAGATTGTATCAACGTGTTGCATATGATGCTCATAGTTGAAGCATTCATTAATCTCTTCTTGTGTTAACTTGCTTGTAATACGCTCATCAGCTTCTACAAGCTCTTTAAATTGTACTTGTGTTTCCCAAGCTTCCATCGCTTTAGGCTGTACGATATCATAAGCTTCTTCACGTACCATACCTTTGTCGATTAGTGTAAGCATTACGCGCTGAGAATAAATTAAGCCGTATGTTCTTGTCATATTACGTTTCATATTCTCTGGGTATACAGTTAAGTTTTTAACGATATTACCAAAGCGATTTAACATGTAATTTAATGCGATTGTAGCATCTGGTAAAATTACGCGTTCTGCCGAAGAGTGAGAAATGTCACGCTCATGCCATAATGGAACATTTTCGTAAGCTGTCATCATATAACCGCGGATAACACGAGCTAAACCAGTCATATTTTCAGAACCAATTGGATTACGTTTATGTGGCATTGCAGAAGAACCCTTTTGACCTTTTGCGAAAGCTTCTTCAACTTCACGTGTTTCACTCTTTTGTAAACCACGAATCTCAACTGCCATCTTTTCGATAGATGTTGCAATTAGTGCAAGTGTTGACATGTAGTGTGCGTGACGATCACGTTGCAATGTTTGTGTTGAAATTGGTGCTGCTTCTAATCCTAAATTTTCACAAACATATTTTTCTACGAATGGATCGATATTTGCATATGTACCAACCGCACCAGATAGTTTACCAACACGAACTGTATCAGCAGCTTGTTTGAAACGCTCTACGTTACGTTTCATCTCTTCATACCAAAGACCAAGTTTTAAACCAAATGTCGTTGGTTCTGCATGAACACCGTGTGTTCTTCCCATCATGATTGTGTATTTATGCTCTTTCGCTTTGTTAGCTAAAATGCTTACAAAGTTCTCTAAGTCTTTTAATATAATTTCATTCGCTTGTTTTAAGATGTAAGATAATGCTGTATCTACTACATCTGTAGATGTTAAACCGTAATGAACCCATTTACGTTCTTCGCCTAATGCTGGCGTTTCTGATACAGCACGAGTGAATGCAACTACGTCATGACGTGTTTCTTTTTCAATTTCATAAATACGATCAATATCAAATGATGCATGTTCACGAATTTTTTTAACATCTTCTTTTGGAATATCGCCAAGCTCAGCCCATGCTTCACAAGCTAAAATCTCAACTTCTAACCACGCTTTAAATTTGTTCTCTTCCGTCCAAATCGCACCCATTTCAGGGCGTGTATAACGACTAATCATCTTTTTCCCTCCAACAGTTGTTCTTGATGGTCCCAAATATGCAAACTCTTCGCTTTTTCTAGAGCGACTTCAATATTATCATTTAAAATATTAACATGCCCCATTTTTCGCTGTGCTTTTGCTTCTTCTTTTCCATACAAGTGTAAATAGCACCCGGTTAATCTATTCACTTGTCTTAGGACCCCTTCTATATGTTCGCCTAAAATGTTTACCATGACAACTGGTTTTAACAAATTTGTTTCTCCTAGAGGTAAATTACAGATTGCTCGAATATGTTGACCAAATTGACTCGTTTCACATGCATCCTGTGTATAGTGTCCTGAATTGTGAGGTCTTGGCGCTAATTCATTAATATAAATCTCACCATTATCTGTAGCAAACATCTCTACAGCTAGTGTTCCCACAAGTTCTAATTCATCCGCAAGTACCTTTGCATACGCAATTGCTTTTTGAGAAAGCTCTTCTGTAATGCGAGCTGGAACGATAGATTCATGTAAAATGTTATTTACATGAATATTTTCTGCTACTGGAAACACTTTTGTTTCACCACTTACACTACGAATCACAATAACTGATACTTCTTTTTCAAAAGGCACCCATTTCTCTAAAATACATTCTGCTTTATCCACAAGATTTCTTGCTGCCTCAACATCAGCTTCACTTCTTAAAACAACTTGCCCTTTCCCATCATATCCACCTGTCGTCGTTTTTAAGACGGAAGGGAATGATAACCCAGCAATTGCTTCTGTAAGCTGATCTTGATTTTGAACTAATCTATACGTTGCTACTGGTAACCCAGCCTTCTCAATCGCATTCTTTTCTGTAAAACGATTTTGCGTTGTATTTAACAACTGACTACCTTGTGGTAAGTACGCATGTTTTTCAAGCCATTGTAAACATCTATAATCAATATTCTCAAATTCATATGTGACAACATCACTTATCTCTGCTAAATGCTGAATTGCTTTTAAATCATCATATGGTGCAACAATTTCAATATCAGCAACTTGTGCACATGGCGAATGCTTTGTAGGATCTAAAACAGCAATTTTATATCCCATCTCCTTAGCTGCCAATGCCATCATTCTTCCTAGCTGGCCGCCTCCAATAATACCGATTGTTTTTCCAGGTAAAATGATTCTCGTCATACTAGCTCACTACCTTCACGCACATCTTTTTCAATCGCTTCTCGTCTCAATTCTAATGCATCATGTATATCATCATGAAATGATCCAAGTATTTGTGCGGCAAGTAATCCAGCATTCGTTGAACCGGCTTTACCAATTGCAACAGTTGCAACTGGAACACCTCCTGGCATTTGGGCGATGGATAATAATGAATCTAAGCCGTTTAATGCTTTTGATTGAACTGGAACTCCAATTACAGGAAGATTTGTCTTCGCTGCAACCATTCCTGGTAAATGTGCTGCTCCACCAGCTCCAGCAATAATAACTTTCAATCCACGTTCACGAGCCGTCTCTGCATATTCAAACATATAATCCGGAGTCCGATGAGCGGATACAACTTTTTTCTCATACGGTATATTTAATTCATCTAAAATGTCACAAGCATATTTCATTGTTTCCCAGTCTGACGTACTTCCCATTATGACTCCAACTAGTGATTTCATATTAGAATCCCCCCGATTCAAATAAAAAAAGCCTGAAATAGAACAGTTTCTCTTTTACTATGAGAGAAAGCGCTCTACTCAGGCATACGTATCCCTTGTGAATAGAAAAATACCGAGTGACTTTCCCTCATAGTCTAACGAATAACGGTCGTTAGGTAGAGACTTGCAGGCCATATCCCCGCGATTATATGAGGTCTTATATTATTGTTTCTATGGCTATATTAACAATATTTCATAAACAATGTCAATAAATAATCGAATGTTTTTTTATTAGCAGTCAATAACGTTCGTGTTTTAGTTATATTCAAAAGAAGAATTGCAACTATATACAAGAAGAAAAGGGAATTAGAATATATATTTCTAGAGATCTATTTTATGTATTTATCGTTTAAATAGCACTTCAGTATGTTTTTAATCAAAATATATACACTCTTGTATTATTATAACGATTTAATTTCTAAGGAGGATAACTGTTAAAGAAAGAACTATGCTATTATCCTATTTATTTTTCTCTATTGCAGTAATTTCTGTAATTATAAAATATTTATAGCATCTCATTATTTAAAATATATACTTATGATAGAAATAATGTGTCCTATTTTAAGTATTACTTTAGCGACATTAGGAAAATCAGGAACACAAAAAATCATTACTATTATTTTAAAGAGTCTCTACTTCATTCTTTTTTCGTCTGTAGCTTTATTAAATTTACGGATTATAGCATTCGGTAAATAAAAATAAACACAAAAAAACCTAAGTCAAAATAACTTAGGTTCTTGCTTGGCGACGTCCTACTCTCACAGGGACAAGGTCCCAACTACCATCGGCGCTAGAGAGCTTAACTTCCGTGTTCGGTATGGGAACGGGTGTGACCTCTCTGCCATCATCACCAAACTATGAAGGCATATTCCTTCAAAACTAGATAACATTTGCTACATATTATATGGTTAAGTCCTCGATCTATTAGTATTCGTCAGCTCCACATGTCACCATGCTTCCACCTCGAACCTATCAACCTGATC
>NZ_JBQAGQ010000009.1:0-201372 GCF_051916445.1 Bacillus cereus group sp. MYBK220-1
CAGCGTTCATCCTGAGCCAGGATCAAACTCTCCAATAAAGTTAGTTTGTCTAGCATCTAAAATAAAAATTGACGTTTCACGTTGTTTGTTTCGTTCAGTTTTCAAAGAACTTGTCCGCCGCTTCAGAAGCGACTTCATCATATTAACATCTTAATTTTTCGATGTCAACTAAGTTTTAAAATTTCTTTTTTGTCGTTTTCTGCGTTTCCGCATCAGCGACGTTTATTAATATACCATCACACTTTTTAAATAACAAGTGTTTTTTTATAAAAATATAAAAAAATTATCTACCCTACTTCCTTCTATAGAAGTAACTATTATCCTTACTACTGAAAATAGTTATTCTAATTGTATGCTAATACACTCCGTTCAACCAAATTGTATTTCACAATGCCTTCCCAAATTTTCATTCTCTTCTATATTAAAGCTTATAATCATTATCCTTCTATAAAATAACTATACAAATTAGCCTTAAGAAAAAATCCCATCTACATTAAACAGCCACTCGCGCGCATTATCCCCTTCCTTCTCATTCAAAAATTTACCCCCTACAAATTAACAACATTCCAATCCTAATACAAACTTAAGGATATTGTTAGAATTTTTTTACATTTAATTAATGAAAAATATCCATTTTTTGTTATATAGTAAGAAAGGACGCACTCAACTATAAATAAACCAATGGAGGAATTATTTTATGGATAGGTTAACAAAGTTTTCATTAAAAAACCGAGCTGCCATTATCATCATGATTTTTCTCATTTCCATACTCGGTGTTTATTCCGGCTCTAAATTACCTATGGAATTTTTACCGAGTATCGACAATCCAGCAATTACCGTCACAACCTTATCTCAAGGACTCGACGCTGAAACGATGACAAAGGATGTAACTGATCCTCTCGAAAAACAATTTCGCAATTTAGAACACGTCGACACCATTACTTCTTCTACATACGAGGGATTATCACGTATCGACATTGCGTATACATCAAAAGCAAACATGAAAGATGCAGCACGCGAAGTCGAAAAAGCCGTCAATACAATTAAATTACCTAAAGATGTAACCAAGCCCGTAGTTAGTCAATTAAACACTTCTATGATTCCACTCGCCCAAATTACTATCCAGAAACAAAACGGTTTTTCAAAAGCAGATGAAAAACAAATTGAAAAAGAAATCGTACCACAACTCGAAAACATTGATGGTGTTGCCAACGTTATGTTTTTCGGAAAATCCACCTCTGAATTATCTATCGTACTTGATCAGAACCAATTAAAAAACAAAAACGTAACATCACAGCAGGTACTAACTGTTTTACAAGGAAAAGAAACTTCTACTCCAGCTGGGGCAATTACTGTTAATCAGGAAGAATACAACCTCCGCGTCATTGGGGACATAAAAAATGTAAATGACATTAAAAACATCACTGTGGCACCCCAAGTGAAATTGCAAGACATTGCTCAAATTGAAATCAAACAACACTACGATACAATCTCACATATAAACGGAGAAGAAGGCACAGGATTAATCATCATGAAAGAACCGAGTAAAAATGCAGTTGCCATTGGAAAAGAGATTGATAAAAAAGTTAAAGAGATAGATAAGGAATATAAAGATCAATTTTCCATTAAACTTTTGGCTTCAACCCATGAACAAGTTGAAAATGCTGTTACTAGCATGGGAAAAGAAGTAATACTTGGAGCAATCGCGGCAACTCTAATTATCTTAATCTTTTTACGTAACTTCCGAACAACACTCATCGCTGTTGTCAGTATTCCATTATCCATTTTATTAACACTCTTTTTACTACATCAATCTAACATTACACTTAACATTTTAACCCTCGGTGGTTTAGCTGTTGCGGTTGGACGTCTCGTCGATGATAGTATCGTTGTCATCGAGAATATTTTCCGCCGTTTACAAAAAGATTCTTTCTCTAAAGATATCATTCTCGATGCAACGAAAGAAGTCGCAGTCGCAATTACTTCTTCTACTTTAACAACGGTCGCTGTTTTTTTACCTATCGGCCTCGTATCAGGAGCAATCGGAAAATTAATGTTACCTATGGTATTAGCAGTTGTATATTCTATATTATCATCCTTAATCGTTGCACTAACAGTTGTTCCACTTATGGCTTTTTTACTACTCAAAAAAACAAAGCATCGAAAGCCAAGTTCTTCATCACGATATGTCGCTACATTAAAGTGGGCTCTTTCTCATAAATTCATTATTCTACTTACTGCATTTTTATTATTTGTAGGATCAATTGCAGCTTATATATTACTACCGAAAGCAAACATAAAATCTGAAGACGACACAATGTTATCTATTAACATGACATTTCCAGCCGATTATAATGCTGAATCTCAAAAACAAAAAGCATTTGATTTTGAAAAGAAATTACTTTCTAATTCAGATATAACAGACGTTATTTTACGAATGGGATCTAGCGCAGAAGATGCACAATGGGGGCAAACAACTAAAAATAACCTCGCTAGTATATTCGTAGTCTTTAAAAAAGGTTCTGATATTGATCAATATATTAAAGAGTTAAAAAAGGAACATAAAACTTTTGAGCCTGCTGAACTTGATTATATAAAAACAAGTTATTCAAGCTCTGGCGGCGGTAATAACTTACAATTTAACGTAACAGCTACTAACGAAGCGGATTTAAAAGAGGCGGCTACTATCGTTGAAACAAAACTAAAAAGCATGAATGATCTTTCTAAAGTAAAAACAAATTTAGAAGACTCTAAGAAAGAATGGCAAATTCATATTGATCAAACAAAGGCTGAACAACTAGGTTTAACACCAGAAATAGCTGCGCAACAAGTAGCATTCCTTATGAAGAAATCACCTATTGGCGAAATTACAATTAATAATGAAAAAGCTACTATTATGATAGAACACAAAAAAGAAAACATTAATAAACAAGAAGATATTTTAAATACAAACATACTATCACCTATTAATGGACCAATACCTTTAAAAGACATCGCAACTATTTCAGAAAAACAAACACAAACAGAAATTTTCCATAAAGACGGAAAAGAAACAATCCAAATTACAGCCGAAGCTTCAAATGAAGATTTGAGTAAAGTAAACACAGCAGTAAATAAAGCGATGACTGACTTAGATTTACCTGGTGGTGCAAAAGTAAATATCGCAGGAGCTACTGAATCTATGCAAGAGAATTTTACAGATTTATTCAAAATTATGGGGATTGCAATCGGGATTGTATATTTAATTATGGTTATCACCTTCGGGCAAGCACGTGCTCCTTTTGCAATCCTATTCTCCTTACCATTAGCTGCTGTCGGTGGTATTTTAGGATTAATCATTTCACGAACACCTGTTGATGTAAATTCCTTGATCGGCGCATTAATGTTAATTGGGATTGTTGTTACAAACGCTATTGTATTAATAGAAAGAGTCCAACAAAATCGGGAACATGGAATGGAAACTAGAGAAGCCTTACTTGAAGCAGGTTCTACTAGACTACGCCCAATTATTATGACAGCTATTACAACAATCGTTGCTATGCTCCCACTCCTATTTTGCCAATCCCAAGCAGGAAGTATGGTATCAAAAAGTTTAGCCGTCGTTGTCATCGGCGGTTTGGCAGTCTCAACTGCTCTTACATTAGTAGTCGTTCCAGTTATGTATGAACTATTAGATAAAATCGGGAGAAAAAGACGCTCCCGTAGGAAAATAAGCACTTCTACAGAAACACCTGATATTTAAAAACAAAAGGCGTTATCTTCACAAATGAAGATAACGCCTTCTCTCTATTTAGTCATATAATCCATCATTTTTTCCACATATTGCTCTATAGGTTTACTAGAATCCACAATAAGGTATTCATTATTTGAAGGTCTTTTACTACCATTTAACCACTTTTTAAAACCTACTTCCGACTCCACCTTTTCAATTTGACTGATCATACGCTTACGTGTTTGCAGTCTCCTATTAATCTCTTCCATATCATTAAGATAACACTCAATATATTTATATTTCACACCATGTTTATTTGATAGTTCAATCCCTTTTTCAACCATTCCTTCATATAAACACGGACTATCCAATATAACACTATGCCCTTGTTCTAAATAAGAATCAATCAATACCCATTCGGCATCATACGCAAGCCCACCAACAATCGTTGATTCAATTCCTTTTACTTTTAATGATTTTAACAACGCGGATTTCAAAACATCATGATCTATAATTACAGCACCTGTTAATTTCGCTATATACTTAGAAACTGTCGATTTTCCTGACCCAGGAAAACCTGACATTTGCAGAAAAAACAAATTAAAGCTCCTCTCTAAATTACATCTGTTCTTCTTTATAATTAATCACAAATTCAACAATCATTACATCCATTCCTTCTATATTAAAATACAAAAGAACCCCCTACTTATAAATAGAGAGTTCTTCTTTATAATTTATGCCGCTTTTACCTTTTTCGTTGTTTTACTTTTTCTTTTCGTTCCTGTAAAGCGCTTGTGTAATATAGATGCTATCAAGCGTGAAATAACATTGAATAGTAATACCATAATAATTAATACAGCTGCAGATTTTGTCGCAATCAACTTCGCATCTGGAATAACTCCTTCAGAATTTAATTTCCAAATGTGAACCGCTAATGTTTCAGCTGGTCTAAACGGATTTAAAGGATGCGCAGGACTTGAGAAATCCGCTGCTGAATTTAAAATCGGGGATGTTAAACCCGCTGTGTAAATTAATGCTGCCGCTTCCCCAAATATACGACCCGCCGCTAAAATAATCCCTGTAATAATTTGTGGTAATGACGATGGGATAATAATACGAGCGATTGTTTGCCACTTCGTTGCACCTAATCCAAGACTTGCCTCTTTTACATTCTGAGGAACTTCTGAAATCGCATTTTCACAAACACGCGTTAAACCTGGTAAATTTAAAATAGTTAAAGCAAGAGCACCACCCATTACTGTGTATCCCCAACCTGTCATTGTAACGAACACTAACAAACCAAATAAACCAACAACAATAGAAGGTAAAGACGCCATCGTCTCTATACATAGACGAACAAAATTTAAAAAACGTCCTTGTTTTGCGTACTCTGCTAAATATATTCCAGCACCTAATCCAAGAGGAATAGATATAATAAGCGTTATAACAAGCATGTAGAATGAATTGAATAACTGCGGACCAATCCCACCACCAGCTCTTGTATTGCTTGGTTCTCCAAACAAGAAATTAGGATCCCAAAATCCCCATCCCTTTTGTAAAATCTCAAATACTAAGAACACTAGCAAAGCTACAACTAAAGCCGCAACTGCATAAAAGATACCTGTCCAAACTTTATTTACCGTTCTTGCATTCATTATTATCGCTCACCTCTTTGCCCAATCGCTCGAATTACTAAAATAAACAGGAATGAAATAACAAGTAAAATCATCGCTAAAGTCCATAGCGCATTGTTCCAAGCAGTTCCGTTCAATGTATTCGTCATGTCCATTGTTAAAATACCAGTTAACGTCGCTGTCGGACTATATATTCCTTCTGGTAATTTAATCGTATTCCCGATTACCATTTGAACCGCTAACGCTTCACCGAAAGCACGCGCTAAGCCTAAAACAACACCTGTTAAAATCCCTTTTTTCGCAGCAGGAACAATCACTCGGCTAATCGCTTGCCATTTCGTTGATCCTAGACCATAAGAAGCTTCTAAATAATCAAATGGAACAGAACGTATTGCATCAGAAGCGATACTAGCAATAGTAGGTAAAATCATAATACTTAATACAACAATACCTGCAATTAAACTAAAGCCTACTCCCCCAAACGAATCACGTAATAGCGGTACTAAAATCGTAACCCCTAATAATCCGTATACAACCGAAGGAATACCAACTAACAATTCTAGAACAGGCTTCAATACTTTATTTCCAAACTTTGGCGAAATTAAATTCATGAATATAGCAAGAGCTATAGCAATTGGTGCACTAATAATAACCGCACCTAACGAAACCACCGTTGAACCTACAATGAAAATTAAAGCCCCGAAGGATCCTTGATCAGCATTTGGATTCCATTTTGTCGATGTTAACATCTCAGTAAATGAGATACCACTTTGTGTAAAAGATTGAATACCTTTCCCACAAATAAACGCAATAATAGCTAATGTAATTAAAACTATAAAAATACCACAAAACGTAACAAGTGATCTTCCTATATATTCACTTTTCACGTAATTAATTTGTTTTTTCCCCTTCATCACAGGACAGACCCCACTTCACAGATTGAAATGAACAGGACTGGCCTTGCAGCCAGCCCCATAAAATTTTATTACTTATTTAATTTAGACATTGGAATGTAGCCCATATCTTCTACTTGCTTTTCAAAATCTTTACCTTTTACATAATCGATGTAAGCTTTCGTCGCTTCCTTCGCTTCACCTTTTGTTACCATATATTCGTAAGACCAGAATGGATATTTACCAGACGCGATGTTTTCAACTTTCGGTTCAGCACCATCAATTTTCACTGTTTGTAGTGCGCCTTTTTTCTCGCCCACCATGTAAGACATCGCTAAATAGCTCACCGAACCAGGAGTAGAGTTAATCGCTTGCTCTACTGCACCGTTAGAATCTTGTGTTGTACCAGTTCCATCATTAATTTTCGCGTCTTTCATAATCGTTTTTTCAAATGTAGCACGTGTACCAGATGAAGCTGGACGATTAATTACATTGATTTTTTCATCTTTTCCGCCAACTTCTTTCCAATTTGTTACTTTTCCAGTGAAGATATCTTGTACTTGTTGCATTGTTAAGTTATCAACTTTTACATCTTTATTTACGACAAGAGCGAATGCAATACCCGCTACCTTGTTATCTACTAATTCTTTCGCCTTTTCAGCATCTTTTATTTTATCTCCGGATGGAACATCTGAATTACCAATTTGTACTGCACCAGATGCTACTTGGTTAATCCCAGTTCCACTACCGCCACCTTGAACTTGAATAGAAACTTTTGAATTTTTCTCCATGAATTTCTTTCCAGCTTCCTCCGCAAGAGGTAGAAGAGCTGTAGATCCAGCCGCTGCAATCGTACCTGATAATTCTTGTTTTGTATTATCGCTTCCTTTAGCAGTGTCTTTACTAGTTGTATCTTCTGCTTTCCCACAACCAACTAATGCTCCTGCTACCACTAAAGCTGCTAAAGAAAATTTAATACCTTTTTTCATAACCATGTCTTGTACCCCCATTTGGATTATCACTTTTCGAATTCATTTTCTTTCGAACACAAATTCATTGTAGGACAACAATATTATGTGAGTGTTAAGCAATTTTTAATTTTAAGTAAATGACGATAATAATCTTTAAAAGCTAGAAATCCCAACATTTATAGTTAAATAATCCAACAAAAACCACACTAACTACGCCGCAATGTAAATATATTCTTAACAATGTAAATTCAATGTAAATGTTTTTCTCTCTTTTTCCCTTTTCGTTAAAGTTACATTTACAATTCCGCTGTATTTTGTAATTTTTATACACCTAATTTATGCACATTAAAAATAATTTCAGTAATATTTTTTAGTACAACTAAATAAATTGGAACAATTCTAAAAATAAATGAATATTTTTAAAGTACTAATTGACAACATAATCCAATGTAGTCTACTATATTACTAACAAAAAGTTTACCTTAGGAAACTTTTTAAACTCAAACTAAAAATATAGAGATGAGGTAACTTTTATGGTATCGGCTAATATAAAACCACTTTCCGAATTTAAAATAGGAGAGTTTGTACAAATTGAGAAGATACAATTAGAAGGAACTATGAAACGACGCTTATTAGATTTGGGATTTATCCCGGGGGCGACGATTAAAGTATTGCAACGCAGTCCACTTGGAGATCCGGTCGCTTATCAAGTGAGCAACACAACTATTGCACTGCGTAAAGAAGAAAGCTCCCTTATTTTCGGGGTATTAATAGGAGATGATTTCAGATGAGCAAACATCGTATCGCTTTAGCTGGTAACCCGAATACAGGGAAAAGTACATTATTTAATACTTTAACAGGCTTAAAACAACATACTGGAAACTGGACGGGAAAAACTGTTTTAAAAGCTGAAGGAGAATATGAACATAACGGAAGTAATTATACATTAATAGATTTACCGGGAACTTACTCACTATACTCAAATTCCGCAGACGAAGAAGTAGCGAGGGATTATATTATATTTGAAAAACCAGAAGTAACTGTAGTTGTTATAGACGCAACTGCTATGGAAAGAAATTTAAATTTAGCACTCCAGGTGATGGAGATGACAAATAATGTAGTCATTTGCATTAACTTAATTGATGAAGCCCAGAAAAAAGGCATCCTTATTGATGAAAAGAAATTAGCAAAATCACTTGGTGTGCCTGTCGTTAAAATTTCAGCACGTAACCGAGTAGGTATTGGTCATTTGCTAAATGTTATTGCAAAAGTAGCAAATAAAAAACTAATTCCAGCACCAATTAAAATTACTTACAGCGAAAAAATCGAAAATATGATTCAGGAATTAGAACCACAAATTTATAAAGTGTTCGGTGATACGTATCCAGCACGTTGGATTGCGTTACGTATATTAGATGGAGATAAAAATTTCTTAACTACACTTCAAAAACACCATAATGAACCACTTGTAAGGGAGGTCGTAATTAATGGAATCTCACTCAGCCAGTAAAGCTCTTCCATTAGACTATATTATTCAACATGCACAAACACTTTCAAAAGAAGATATACGAGATGATATAGTCGGAGATATTTACCGAACATCTGCAAGCATATGTAAAGAATCCGTCCAATATACAAATACTGATAAATTATATCGTTCCGAAAAACTAGATAAAATTTTCACATCTCCAATCTGGGGATTCCCAATTATGCTCGGTATTTTATCTATTATTTTTTATCTTACAATTGCAGGCGCTAACGTACCATCTGATATGATTGCCGAATTCTTCGGATGGGCCGAAGGATATTTAACATCTTGGTTCCAAGCTGCGCATGCACCTGAATGGTTACATGGCATTTTAATACTTGGTTTGTTCCGTGGTATCGGTGCTGTTATTAGCGTTATGTTACCACCTATGGCAATCTTTTTCCCTATGTTCGCGCTATTAGAAAACTACGGATACTTACCACGTGTCGCGTTTAATATGGACCGCTTATTCAAAAGATCCGGCGCACACGGGAAACAATCTTTAACAATGGCAATGGGATTTGGTTGTAATGCAGCAGCCATTATGTCAACACGTATCATTGAATCACCACGTGAACGTATGCTAGCAATTTTAACGAACAACTTCGTTCCTTGTAACGGTCGCTGGCCTATGTTAATTTTAATGGCTTCACTATTTATGGCTGCTGGTTATACAGGCAGTATGCAAACATTGGTTACTGCTGGCGTTGTAGTCGGAATGGTTGTAATTGGTGTTATTATGACATTAACTGTTTCTTGGGTACTATCAAAAACAGCCTTAAAAGGGGTTCCAACTCACTACACACTTGAGTTACCTCCGTACCGCAAGCCAAAAGTTTGGAATACAATTGTTCGCGCAACACTCGATAAATCAATCTATGTTTTAAAACGAGCTATAGTTGTTGCTGCCCCTGCGGCTGCATTAACTTGGTTACTTGCTAACATTTTTATTGGTGACACAAGCTTACTTATGTATTTTGTAAACTTCCTAGATCCATTTGCTAAAATGTTAGGACTTGACGGCTTTATTCTAGCTGCATTCATTCTTGGACTACCCGCTAATGAAATTGTAATCCCAATTTTATTAATGTCTTACTTATCAACTGGGGCCTTAACTGAAATAGATGATTTTAATCAAATTAAAAATCTATTCCTAGAAAATGGTTGGACTTGGTTAACAGCGTTAAACACAATGTTGTTCTCACTTCTTCATTTCCCGTGCGGAACAACACTAGTTAACATATACAAAGAAACAAAAAGTGCAAAATGGACATTCTTATCGTTTGCAATCCCTACCGTTATCGCCATTGTTGTTACATTCCTCTCTACACAATTGGTACATTGGTTAGGGCTTGTATAAAGCAAAGCATACATAGAAGGTATCCCCCTTCACATATGCTTTGCACGAAAGAAACCTGAAATTATTCAGGTTTCTTTTTTTGCACATCAGTATTCCACGGCTGTGCTCCATACGTTGTGAGTTTTTTATGAATAAAATATATAGTTCCTGGAAGAACTGCCATTAATATCGTGCAACTAATTCCTAATCCAGTAAACAACTTTCATCACCTTATTTCACTCTTTTCGGTAAAGCTGAACCTGAATGTTCAATTGTTGGATGAACATGAACAGTAATTTCAGCATTACTAAAGTAATTTTCGCCTTGATCCCAATTCTTACTTATTTTTGTCCATTCTTTATAATTATGTCGCTTATACACTTCCCCTAACTCTAATACATCTACCTTATATTTTTTTTGAACAAGCTTAATCGATTTTTGAATACGCTCCTCCATTTCTTCCGATATATCCTTCTCTAAACTCTTTTCATTCAAAACCTTTTTATGATCACTAAAGTGCAACTCAGCTATTGTACCTTCCAGAAATAAATGAATATTAAATTTCGGTTTTGTAGCATTCGTTGTGGATACTTTAATTTTTCGACGTAACTTATGAATTTCATATGTAATAAGTTGATTCTTTTTACGGATGGTAAAAAAACCTCCAATTTTTTTACCTATTATATAATTCATCCCTACTGTTTCTTCCCCACTCAAATTGCCTACACACTTATTATCCTTTCCACGAAACAATGCTGCACCGTTCATTTGTACTCCTTGTTTTGTTAGTTCCAGAATAGGTAATACAAAACTTCGGTTAGAGATCATCTTTTCCTGCACCTCACCAATTCTTGCAGCCTCAATCATTTGGGCATTTTTCGGAGGGTGTTCAGCTAACATATCAATATACTGCGCCGGTAAATTTTCAGGCTTGGCACTTTGTTTTAAAATAGCTTCGGCATTTTTATTAGAAACGAACAAACGAATATTTCTTCTCATCTCATGATCGCGAATATATACATCTAACGTATTTTGTAAAATGTATGGATGTGAAAGTAATTCTTCAGAGAAAATAATCACCTGTATATGAGGGAAAAATAATGTACGACTAATTTTTTTGGCGATTATTCTTATTTGTTCAAATACACTATCTGCTTTTGCACTAACATTAATATAATTTTCGCTATCCCCACCCCCTTGTCCACCCTGTTGAGACAATTTACTGGGGAGTACCATCTGATAGGTCCCTTTCATAATTGGATTCGCTTTCTTCTCCTTCACAATATCGTAAGCCGCTCCTACTACAAATCCTCTTTCTTCTATCTCTTCTAACTCAGAACACCCACTCATAAATCCAGTTAAAGCCATAACCATTATAATTTTAAGAAGGTGTTTCATTTCCACCATTCCTTCTTTTTATTTTATATACAATCAAAACGAGCAAAGGAGCTAACAAAACAAACCCCATATCTATCCAAGCTAAATAAGTCCCATAACTTGATAAAGTATTCAAACTACTAGGTATCATATTCACCATAAAAATAATAGGGGCACTTACGAAAATAAAAATTTGTTTCTTCACTTTCGGAAACATAGCACAAAACAATAAAGATGCGACGTCATAATACATTGCTGTAGTGTTATAAATAGTAATAATCCAAGTCGTAAAAAAAATCGCATCAAACCTTTCTAAAAATCCTCCACCAATTTCAATTTCTTTCCCTAATTCAATTGTTGGATATGTCAATCCACGTGTTGTCATATAAGTAAAAACACTAATACAAGTTACATAAATTAAAATGTATGACAGCACGTTTACCATCACCGCTTTCGCGACTGCCATTGGCGCTTTTTTCGCTGTCTTATCATTCAGCAAAACCGCATAAAATAACGCTACTTCAAATCCAATAAACGTAAAAATAGAATTTTTAACTCCAACAGCATATTGACTTACTTTCGTTTGAAAAGCTGGTAGTAAATTATTTATTTCCATTAAATTTATATTCAATAAAGAAAGAAGTACTATCGCAATTAAAACAATAGGTAAGAATAAAACATTTAACCTTAATAAGGCTGCTCTTGATCCTGCTATTCCATAAATAACAACTAATAAGAAGAAGAAAGACAGTAGTTGTATTGGTGTATCACTAAATAAATACGTTTGAGAAATAACTGAAATCATTCGCGATTCATATGCTGTCAAAGCAGCAAACGTTAATACTAAAATACTACTAATTGTGTATGCAACAGGCTTCGTCAAATGCGCACTCGTATATTGAACAAAATTTTGTTTTGGAAATAAGATAGCCACTCTCGTCACAAACCAGCCTAAAACTGCGCAGATCAATCCACCCAAAAGCAAGATAATCCAACCGTCCGAAAATAAAGTTTGGTTAGCGATATCTCTTGGCATAGACAATGCCCCTATACCAATAATGGTCGATGATACCGCAAACCCAATTTCACGAGATCCAATCTCTTCATCGCCATACTCAAATGGTTTCACTTATTTTCGCTCCTTTGGACGTATTGTAGAATCTTTTGTTTGTAAGTACTCTGGTCTATCTTTCAACATCGATTTTGGCATGCGAATAAATTCTTCTTTCCAATCTTTATAAAATGCAGGAGCAATTGGAGTTGTATACGGTATACCAACACTTGTTAAATTTGTAATATGAATAGCAAGTGCGATCAGAGCTAGAATGATCCCATACAACCCAAAAGCCGTTGCAGCTAATACAAAGACGAAAAGTAAAATTCGGAACGTAATCGTAATACTATATACAGGAAGCGAAAACGTAGCAATCGCAGTAACTGCAATAATAATAACTAAAAACGGATTTACAATCCCTGCATTTACCGCAGCTTCTCCAATTACAAGACCTCCTACAATCCCTATCGTTTGTCCCATCGGTTTCGGCAATCGGATTCCAGCTTCTCGTATTAATTCCATAGTCAAGGCCATCATTAACGTTTCAATATATGCTGGAAATGGAACACCTTCCCTCGCACCTGCAATTGAATAAGCCAGTTTAGAAGGAATAAGTCCTTGATGATAAGATACAAGTGCTACATACATAGCTGGTAACAAAACCGCAATTATACCTGAACCCATACGTAAAAATCTTAATAACGTTCCAATCACCCAGCGCTCGTAATGATCTTCTACAGATTGAAAAATATCAACAAACACAAGTGGTGCAATAAGAGCAAACGGGGATCCGTCTACTAAAATGGCCGCCTTCCCTTTCGCTAATGAGGCTATAATATTATCAGGCCTCTCTGTATTCAAAAACTGTGGAAATGGGGATAAATTATTATCCTGAATTAATTGTTCAATCGTACCTGTTTCCAAAACGACATCTGTCACTATTGATTGAAGACGGCGATCTAACTCTTTTACAATGTGAGGATTAATAATATCCTCTATATATACTAGGGTTACTTCTTTCTGCGATCGCTTCCCCATAATATAAGATTGGAACCTCAACTTTGGATCGCGTAAACTGCGTCGGATTAACATTTTATTCACATTAATATCTTCATTTAATCCAACTCTCGGTCCGCGTATTAAATCTTCTGTCACTGGTGGTTCTAAACTTCGCTTCTCCCAGGCCCTACTATTAATAACGATAGCGGTTTGAATATTATCAATTAATATAACTGTATCTCCCGCTAATATCGCATTCATAATATCTGGAAACTTCGTCTTTACACCCACTTCTGCGATAGAAATAAAACGATCCAATAACGTTTGAACAACAGCTTCCTCATTTATAATTTCTTCGTATTGCAGTGTGCGAATGACATATTTATAAACATTATCCTTATCTGTCAATCCACATAAAAACACAACCGCACAACGTGTAAAACTCCCAGCAAGAGCAACTTCTCTAATTGTTAAATCATTAGGTGAACCTAACTCATCCCTAATTTCTTTCATAACTTCAAATAAGTTACCTTCAAGCTCTAACAATTTCCCCACCTAGCTTCCTTTTCAACAAGTTTTTAGTTAGATTCCGCTAATAGAAGGAAATATATACAAAAAAAGAGCTATCTCTTTTCAAAGATAGCTCTAATAAAGTAAAACTTTAATCAACCCTCACCAATCGGGCTTTTACGGACAGTTTAATCCCCACCTAACTTCTTTGCTTCCGCTGAATTTTGAGGTGGGGGTCTTACTGCCCGTTAATGCAGGATAAACGAATTACTTTTCTACTATTATAGTGTTTTTCTTTATAAATACACCTTTTGTAAATCCACTAACTACAAACATCACAATTATATTAATTAACAATGCGACTATACCTACATTCAAATCTTTTATATACTGCGGGAAACTCGGAAACATCGTGGCTATAGTTGAACCAGATAAGGTAATATATGCGACCACTAATAGCCCAACTCCCATTCCTGCAATCGCCCCTTGCTTCGTAATAATTTGACGTGGAAACAAGCTACATACAAGTGCAGGGAAAAGTTGCGTAACGATACTGTATCCCATTAATAGAAGTGCTCCTATTGTTTCTCCTCCCTTAAATGTAAATAAAACTGCCACGAGCGTTACTACAGGCACAAATAATTTTGCCATCTTAGCAACTTGTCTATCTGAAGCAGACGGGACTATCGTTCGGTAAATATTTTTTGCTAACAGTGTAGAAGCCGCCATAACAAGCATAGACCCTGGAACCAATGCCGTTAATACTCCCGCACTACCAATAATTCCAATAAACCAAGGATCAAAAGTTTGTAAAGCAAGACGGAATAACGAAAGATCTACATCCGCTCCCTTTAACCCAGGAACTTGCAATATAGCAGCAAATCCTGCAAAAAATACGAAAAGTAAAACTAAAGAATACAATGGCATAATTGCTGCATTTTTACGAAATACTTTTTCATTTTTTGCAGAAAAAGCAGAAGCAAATGTATGAGGCCACATATAAAAACCGAGGGCCGTTAATATAATAGTAGAAACAAACCAAGAAATACTCATTCCTTCTTCAGGTAAAGATAAAAATCCCGGTTTCGCTGCCTCTACAGCCTCAAACATCGGCTGAAATCCTCCATAATAATGATACGGCAAATATATACCTAAAAACATAACGATAAACAGTATCATAATATCCTTCAAAGCAGCCGTCCAAGCCGAACCATGTATACCTGAAACCATTACATATATAGTTATAACAATAGCACCGATCCATACTGCAACAACAGGTGACACCCTTCCGTAAGAAGCTTCTGAAACGATAATTCCCAGTCCTTTTAACTGTAAAACAAGATATGGGATGATGGAAACAACACCAACAATCGAAACAATAAGTCCAAGCGCTTTACTTCTATATTTCTTCGCAAAAAAATCCGACTGTGAAACAAGGTTATGCTCTTTCGCATACTTCCAAATGGGTGGCAATAAAAAATACGATAAAAGATAAGCTAAAGCACCATATCCCAAAATATAAAAGGTAGGTGCTCCTTTACTATACGCCCAGCCGCTTCCCCCTAAAAATGTAAACGTCGTATAAATTTCACCTGCCATAAGGAGAAAAACAAAAATAGTGCCAAATCCTCTTCCTCCAACTGACCATTGTTCTAAATTCATATCTTTTCCATGTTGTGCCCGAATCCCTAAAAATAGTGCGAGAAACAAAAATAAAATAATGATAAGTAATGCAGTCATTTTACATCCTCCTTATTAGCAGGATCAAACACGTACACAAGCCACATACAAAAAGATGTAATAAACACTGATAATAATACCCAAAATAATAAAAATGGCATCCCTAATACGTAAGGAGTAACTGAATTCGCAAATATTGGCCCAACTACTAAACAAAGAACTGGGATAAGCGCTAGAATGTGTATTTTCTTCATCTCATTCTCCTTTACTTATAAAGTTCATAATGGCTGATACAAAGACTTCCACTCCAATCGGTAATGCATCTTCGTCAATCGTAAAACGAGGGTGATGGTGAGGATATATAATACCTTTCTCTTTATTTCCCGCTCCGATAAAAAAGAATGTCCCCGGTGCCTTTTGTAAAAACGCTGAAAAATCTTCTCCAGCCATCGTCGGCTGTAAACGAACAACCCTATCCCTTCCATAAAGTTGTAATGCCGTTTGTTCAATAAGCTCTGTAGCTTCATAATCATTTACAACTGGTCGATATCCATATTCATATGAAAATGTATATTTCGCTCCGTAAGATTCCGTAATATGCTTCACAATCCGCTCAATCTTCTTCTCTGTTTCACCTCGTAATTCATGTCTTAAACTTCTTACTGTCCCTTCAATCTCGGCTTGCTCTGGTATTACATTATGAGTTGTCCCAGCATGAAATTGCGTAACAGATATTACGAGAGAATCTAATGGATTCGTGAGGCGAGATACAATTTGCTGAAGTTGCGAAACGACTTGTGTTCCGATTGCAATACTATCCATCGTTTCATGAGGGATTCCAGCATGTCCACCTTTTCCCTCTATCTTAATTTTAAAAACATCCGGTGCAGCCATTGCAGGACCATAAATAACACCTATTTTCCCAACCTCTAACGACGCCCAAAGGTGAGCACCAATAATATAATCCACACCTTCCATTACACCTGCAGCAACCATCTCCTCTGCACCACCAGGAAAATTCTCTTCAGCATGTTGGAATAGAAAACGAATCTCCCCTTGAATCTTCTCTCTTTCTTCTACCAACTTATGTACAACCCCAAGTAATATCGCTATATGTCCATCATGACCACATGCATGCATTACACCTTTATATGTAGAAATAAAATCAAACTCATTTTCTTCATGAATAGGAAGAGCATCCATATCGGCTCGAATCGCAACTGTTTTGCCCGGATGTTTACCTACTAACTTTGCCATCACACTATATTTAGTCGGCCGTGACACTTCTAAATATGGGAATTTCCGAAGTATATCGAACACAAACTGCGATGTTTTCTCTTCTTGAAAAGATAACTCTGGATACTTATGAAAATGCCTTCTCCACTCAACTAACTGATTTTTTGACAAAACAAGTTCCTTTGCAACATCCATTTCTCTTCTCCCCTTCTTCACCAAGTTAAATGTTATTATAACGTGAATTGTTAATTTTTAAAAGAATCTTCTGAATTTTCAGTGTTAATAAACCAAAAAGAAAAAGCCATCCCAAAGATGACTTTTTCATTATTATAAAATAGTAATTGCTTGTTTTCCCATTTGCTCCCAAGCTTTCTCAAATTCTGCTCGCGGAACAGCCAAACGTGGATTATTTTTAAGAGGATCATTTACATATACAAAGTTTTGATCATATCCAATTACTACTGCACTATGCTCATAATATGTAATTTTCACTTCGCCTGAACTCGTATTCCATGTTTCAAAACTACTTTCAGCTAGCGGCTTAAACGTCGTATTAATAATGACCCATACCGGAGAGCCAGAACTAATTACTTTATATATATCTTGCATGTCTCTACCTGTTAAATTAATTACTTTTTCAGGAACATATTTTTCTGCTAAATCAAAGATTGGTTTATTGTATACACCATACCCAGGCTCTGCCTTTGTATAAATATTTCCCACAAATCCCTCGTAAGGATTTCCACGCAAACCATTTTGTTCAAATGGAACACGATGAATTTCGCTAGCAAGTTGCATCTTATCTACTTGTACACCTTTATATTGCAGCAACATAGCTAAACTTGTCACTTCACACCCTCTAGGTAATTCTGGTAATTGTTTAATAAACGGAACATCTTCAATCATAGCTGCTTCTTTCATTTCAGATAGAAACTCTAAGCGTAGAACTTGCGCCTTTTGCATGATTTTATCTTTTCCTATAAAAAATGCAGCAGCAAGTATAATCCCAAAAACAAAAAGATATTTTAACTTTTTCATTATAAACAAAACTCCATTAATTATTATTTTACAGATACACCTCTTATCATTGTACCCTTCTTCTTACTAGTTTGCTAGAAAGATCATGTGAATTATCGATCATAGAATTAATTATAAAAATTCTAATTATTTTTAATAAAAAGAAAAATAAATATACATTTACAGAATATTTTGCTAAAATCAAAATTGTTAACATAGTGAAGATATCACCATGTTAACAAACATTCTTAGAGTATTTAGTCATAGTTCGTTTTTTTACATACTCCATTCATTTCATAGCAAATAAACCGAGTGTGTGTTGCATCCCCCACTAATGATTAAAAACTCAGAATAAAACGAAGTTCACACATTCAAGAAAATACGGGGTGAGGGGCATATGAATCAACAAATTGAACAAACAGATTTAAAACGAACAATGAAAAGTAGACACCTATTTATGATTGCACTCGGCGGTGTTATCGGAACCGGGTTATTTATGGGATCTGGTCAAATTGTCCATAATGCCGGACCTGGTGGTGCTATTCTTGCATTTTTAGTCGGTGGATTTGTTATGTATTTAACGATGTTATGTCTTGGTGAATTATCCGTCGCTATGCCAGAAGCAGGTTCATTCCAAAGTTATGCAAGCAAATTCATTTCACCTGGTTTTGGATTTGTTGTCGGTTGGATGTATTGGTTAAATTGGGCTGTTACAGTTGGCGTAGAGTTAACAACTGTAAGTATTTTAATGAAACGCTGGTTTCCAGACGTTTCTTCCTGGATTTGGTGCGTTACATTTGCAGCAGCACTCTTCCTCGTAAACGCTTTATCAGCAAAAGCATATGCAGAAGCAGAGTTTTGGTTCGCAAGTGTAAAAGTCGCGACAATTGTCATTTTCATCGTGCTTGGTGGCGCTGTTATGTTCGGTCTACTAGACTTTAATGGAAAGCCAGCTCCAATGCTTCATAATTTCACTGAAAATGGCGGGCTATTTCCCAACGGTGCATTAGCTGTTCTTCTTACGATGATTACAGTAAATTACTCCTTCCAAGGAACAGAATTAATTGGAATCGCTTCAGGAGAAAGTGAAAATCCTGAAAAAACAATTCCAAAAGCAATAAAAAATACAATTTGGCGAACTCTCTTCTTCTTCGTCTTAGCGATATCAGTTGTTGTAGGTTTACTCCCATGGCAAGAGGCTAATCTAGTTGAAAGTCCCTTTGTACTTGTATTTGATGTAGCCGGTGTCCCATATGCAGCAGATATTATGAACTTTGTTATTATTACAGCTGTATTATCCGTTGCTAACTCTGGTCTATATGCAAATTCTCGTATGCTGTGGGCGATGGCAAAACAAGGAATGGCAAGCCCAGCATTTACGAAATTAACTAAAAAAGGTGTACCGCTAAATGCATTAATTTTCAGCCTAATTTTCGCTAGCCTGTCCTTACTAACAAGTGTATTTGCGGCAGATACTGTCTTTCTAGTTTTAACATCTATTGCAGCAATGGCTGCCGTTGTAGTTTGGATGTCAATCGCCGCTTCACAGTTTTTCTTCCGTAGAAATTTCGTGAAAAATGGTGGCGACATAAATGATTTAAAATATCGTACACCGCTCTATCCACTCGTTCCAATCGTAGCGTTCTCGCTCAATTTCATTACATTTGTTAGTTTGGCTTTCATTCCAGATCAAAGAATTGCTCTTTATTGCGGCATTCCATTTATGATTATTTGTTACATTTTATACCAAGTTAAATATAAAAAAATTGTCACACTTGAACAGCCACGAACTGTCACACAAGAAATAAACTAAATATACAAAATATTCAGCTATCTTTCTTATCATAAGATAGCTTTTTTCTATTTCTTGGATATCCTGGTATAACTTTATTTATCTTAAAATTTTCACAATCACGTTTTTCTCTGGAAAATAGTTTACAATGTAATCAAGTTACAAATGATATTCACCTTAAAAAGTGTGCATTTGTGTCTATTTTTTAACAATATATCAAAAACTATTGCCTTCTATAAATTAATAGGTTTATATTGTTTTATTGGCATAGTTTCAATCCAAGGAGAAAGGAGATTTTCAATCGTGCAACTAAAGAAAGCGTTTTGGAAGTTGGCTTCACTTCTTCCGTTATCATTACTTCTGTTCCTCGGTGGCTGTGATAAAA
Source organism: Bacillus cereus group sp. MYBK220-1 (assembly GCF_051916445.1). Taxonomy (NCBI): domain Bacteria; kingdom Bacillati; phylum Bacillota; class Bacilli; order Caryophanales; family Bacillaceae; genus Bacillus; species Bacillus cereus group sp. MYBK220-1. The sequence continues at coordinate 20,128 of NZ_JBQAGQ010000009.1, forward strand.
AACTCGCAGTATTAAATCCGCAAGGACCTGTTGCAAAAGCACAGTATGATTTAATTGTTTGGTCATTCTTGCTTATGTCATTAATTATCGCAATTGTATTCATTCTGTTTACAGTCATCTTGATTCGTTATCGTGAAAAACCAGAGAATATGGACTATGAGCCACCTGAACAACACGGTAACACATTACTAGAAATTATTTGGACGCTTGTTCCTGTTATTATCGTTATCGCATTATCGATTCCAACAGTAAAAGCAACTTATGCTTCGGAAGAGGTTCCGAAAGAGTCCAAACATATTAAACCAGTTGAAATTTATGTTACATCTGCAAACTGGAAATGGTTATTCAGTTACCCAGAGGAAAAAATTGAAACCGTTAACTATTTAAACATCCCAGCTGGTGTACCAATTCAATTCAAACTGACTTCTGTCGGCCCAATGAATGCTTTCTGGGTACCAGAACTTGGTGGTATGAAGTACACAATGGATGGCATGATTATGGATCTTTATTTACAAGCTGATAAGCCAGGTTCTTACCTAGGCCGTAGTGCGAACTTCTCTGGTGAAGGATTCACACACATGGAGTTCGAAGTTGAAGCAAAAACTAAAGAGAAATATGACAAGTGGGTTAAAGAAGTACAAGAAACTGCTCCTAAACTAACAGAAGCTAAGTACAACGAAATTGTTAAACCAGGTGTAGTTGGTCGTATGACATTCTCTAGTCACCACTTAAGTTATGTAGATCCAAAATCACTTGAATATTGTGATTATAACTACTACAAAAACAAAAAATAATAGCTATTATTCCAACAGATTGGAGTGAACACAGTGAAGCTTGATGAATTCTTTGTCACAGGTGACCCGATTATTTACGGTGCAGACGCTTCTATCGTTCTTGTGACATTAGCAATCATTTTCGTACTAACAAAGTATAAAAAATGGAAATGGCTTTGGGACGAATGGTTAACAACTGTTGACCATAAAAAAATCGGAGCTATGTATATTATTTCTGCGGTTATCATGTTATTCCGTGGTGGTATGGATGGTTTAATGATCCGTGCACAGTTAACATTCCCAGAAACAACTTATTTAAACGCTGAACACTATAACGGAATCTTTACAACGCATGGTACAGTAATGATTCTTTTCATGGCAATGCCATTCGTTATGGGATTAATGAACCTTGTAGTACCATTACAAATTGGTGCTCGTGACGTTGCATATCCGTTCTTAAATGCTTTAAGTTTCTGGTTATTCTTTGTCGGAGCAATGTTATTCAACATCGCTTTCGTAATCGGTGGTTCTCCAGACGCCGGGTGGACTTCTTACTTCCCAATGGCAGGTACAGAGTTTACTTCGGGCGTAGGAAATAACTACTACGCAATTGCATTACAGATTTCAGGTCTCGGTACGCTAATGACCGGTATTAACTTCCTTGTTACTATCTTAAAAATGCGTACACCTGGTATGACTTTAATGAGAATGCCAATGTTTACTTGGTCAATCTTAATTACAACAATTATCATTATTTTTGCTTTCCCAGTATTAACAGTTGCTCTTGCATTAATGACATTTGACCGTCTATTCGATGCTCACTTCTTTACGATGGCGAGCGGCGGTATGCCGATGTTATGGGCCAACCTGTTCTGGGTATGGGGTCACCCTGAAGTATATATCGTTATTTTACCGGCATTCGGTATTTTCTCTGAAATCATTAGTACATTCTCACGTAAACGTTTATTCGGTTACAGTGCGATGGTATACTCAATGGTTGCAATTTCTTTACTAAGTTTCGTCGTATGGCTTCACCACTTCTTCACGATGGGTGCAGGTCCAGCGGTTAACTCATTCTTCTCGATTTCGACAATGGCGATTTCGATTCCAACCGGGGTTAAGATCTTTAACTGGTTGTTTACACTGTATAAAGGACGTATTCGTTTTACGGTTCCAATGCTTTGGTCATTGGCATTTATTCCAAACTTCGTAGTCGGTGGGGTTACAGGGGTTATGCTTGGAATGGCAGCAGCTGATTATCAATACCATAACAGCTACTTCCTAATCGCTCACTTCCACTACGTATTAATCGCAGGTACAGTATTCGCTATGCTTGCTGGATTCACATTCTGGTATCCAAAAATGACTGGTCATATGTTAAATGAGCGCCTAGGTAAATGGACATTCTGGATCTTTATGAGCGGATTCAACATCTGTTTCTTCCCAATGTACTTCTTAGGTTTAGACGGTATGACTCGTCGTATGTACACTTACTCTGAAAGTCTTGGATGGGGATGGCTAAACCAAATCGCATCTGTTGGTGCGGTAATGATGGGTATCGGCTTCCTACTTCTTTGCTACAACGTAATTTGGAGTGCACGTCATGGTGAACGTGACACAACTGGAGATCCATGGGATGGTCGTACACTTGAATGGGCAACTCACTCTCCTGTACAACATTACAACTTCGCGAAGCTTCCTGAAATTAAAGAAGCTGATGCTTTCTGGTACATGAAAAAACGCGGAGAAACAGTTACACCAGCAGCAGAAGATATCAAACCAATTCACATGCCAAGTAACTCTGGTGTGCCTATTATTGCGTCTGGATTCTTCGGTCTTGCAGGTTTCGCATTAGTATTTAGCTGGTTCTGGCTTGCAGCAATCGGTGGTATTGGTATTTTAGCTTGCTTAATCTATCGTTCATTCGATTATGATGAAGGTTACTATATCAGTGTTGATGAAATTAAAAAAACAGAACATATAGCATGAGAGGTGAAATGATATGGCGGCTTTAGATAAAAGCTTACCTTTGGAATATCAATCCGAACAAAGCAGATTGAATATCCTAGGATTCTGGATTTTTCTTGGGGCTGAAATTATGCTGTTCGCAACACTTTTCGCCTCTTATCTAGTCCTTGCTGGTCGTACGGCAGATGGCCCAACACCAGCGCAACTGTTTGAACTTAAAACGCTTTTAATTCAAACATTACTACTTTTAACAAGTAGTTTCACATGTGGTATCGTAATTCACGAAATGCGTAAGCACAACCAAAAAGCGATGCTTGGATGGTTCGTCCTTACATTACTTTTAGGTGCAGGTTTCCTATTCTTCGAGATTGAAGAGTTCATTATGTATATTGGTGAAGGCGCAACAATTCAAACAAGTGCTTTCTTATCTGGATTCTTCGTTCTTCTTGGAACGCATGGAGCCCACGTAACAGGCGGTATCATTTGGGCAATTTGTGTTATTATCCAAATTTTAAAACGAGGTTTAACACCAGTTACAGCTCGTAAAGTATTCATTATCAGCTTATACTGGCATTTCCTTGATCTTGTTTGGGTCTTTATTTACACACTAGTTTACTTGAACGGGATGGTGGCGTAAATGGCTCAAAACAACAATCAAGCAAACGGACATGCGCATAGCGGATTCCCTTGGTCACACGTTTTCGGATTTATTTTATCGCTTGCATTAACGTTTCTAGCGTTATACGTGGCACTTTACACAACATTGCCACTTTCAACAGTCTTAACAACTATTATCATAATGGCTGTTGCGCAAGCATTGTTACAATTAATTATGTTCATGCATTTAAAAGAAGGAGAAGGAAGAGTTCAAATTCTTACTATGATCTACAGTTTCTTCGTTGCAACTGCAACAGTTGGTTTAACTGTATGGATCTTCTTCTCAATGTAATGTACATGAAAAAGACTGCTGAGATTCCTCAGCAGTCTTTTTTTATCCCCTCTATTACATCCACATTACGGAATTAACAGCATAATCATGAAAAATATACTTATTATGACAAATGTTAAGAAAAGTCTTTCTTTATGAAATCGAATCCATATGCGTTGCTTTTCTACCTATTATATGGCTAAATAGGTACTATATTTATTTGAAGGGAGAGAACGCAATGGAACATCATACTTCTGTTCTATCACTTATGGTTGTCGTTGCAATCGCGTTTTTCGTTCCCCTTTTGTTACAACGCTTTAAATTAAAAGCACTTCCTGTGGTCGTTGCAGAAATTATTGCAGGAATCTTTGTAGGTAAAAGTGGGTTTAATATTATTGAGCCAGATATATGGCTTCAAGTTTTATCAACATTAGGATTTATCTTCCTCATGTTCTTAAGCGGTTTAGAAATTGATTTTTCTATCTTTAAACAAAAAGGGAAAAAAAATACGACAAACGAACCAAATACATTTCAGGCAGCAAGCATTATCTTCTTATTTATTTTCATCTTATCTTATGCCCTATCATTACTATTCGTATGGCTAGGATTCGTAGATAATGCAATGTTCATGACTTTAATTATTTCAACTATTTCTTTAGGTGTTGTTGTACCAACATTAAAAGAGAATAACCTAGGAAAAACTGCAATCGGACAAATCATTTTATTAGTTGCTGTTATTGCAGACTTAGTTACAATGATTTTACTCGCTGTTTTCGTCGGATTAAATTCCGAAAGCGGCCAAAGTATGTGGCTCTTACTTATTCTATTCGGTGCCGGTATTGTCATTTACTTTATTGCAAAACGCTTTAAAAACATTCCATACTTAGATAGTTTAAAAGCTGGTAGTGTACAAATTGATACACGAGCTGTTTTTGCACTCATTTTAATCTTAGTTGGGTTATCGGAATCTGTTGGAGCAGAAAATATTTTAGGGGCCTTTTTAGCAGGTGTACTTGTATCGTTATTATCACCAAATGAAGATATGGTGGAAAAACTTGATTCTATCGGCTATGGTTTCTTCATCCCTATTTTCTTCGTAATGGTTGGTGTAAATCTAGAGGTGTGGTCTATTTTCAAAGAACCTTCTAGCATGCTAATGATCCCAATCTTAATTGTAGGACTCTTTATTTCAAAACTCTTACCATCACTCGTCTTAAGAAAATGGTATCCACGTAATATCGTACTTGGAAGTGCAATTTTATTAACATCGACACTTTCTTTAGTTATTGCGGCTGCACAAATTGGTGAAAAACTGGAGATCATCAGTCCGAGTTTATCTGCCTCTCTTATTTTAAGCGCAGTTATTACTTGTATTTTTGCACCTATATTGTTTAAAAAAATGTTCCCAAAAGTAGAAACACCAAAACCAAAAGTAGCTATTATTGGCGCGAGCAGAATTACCCTTCCGTTATCACTAGATTTAAAACGAGAAGATTATGACGTAACGCTATATATGATGCGTCAAAACAAAATAAATGATGAAGAAGCGAAATCGCACGACTTCCCTATCGTGAAATTGGATGACATCACAATCGCATCATTAACTGAACAAACAGCATTTGATGCAGATCGCGTCGTTGTTGCAACAAGTGATGATGAACAAAACTTATTATTGGCAGAACATGCAAAAGAGCTAGGTGTTGAACATGTTATTGCAAGTGTAGAAGATCCACTTCTACAAGAAAAAGCAACGCAAGAACATATCGCTGTATTCTCAACAATTAACTCTACACGTATTTTATTACGTGCGCTTATTGATAAACCTAGTCTCGTTCGCTTAATTACAACAGCAAACGAAACAGTCCGTGAAGTTGAACTACGGAGCAATAAATATAACGGCGTTGCACTTCGTCGCCTTCCGTTTTTAGGTGATGTACTAGTCATTCAAATTTATCGTGGAAATAAAGCATTAATCCCACATGGGGATACAAGACTACAACACGGTGATACATTACTTGTAACAGGCTCAAAAGAACATATCGATACACTAAAAAACATATTAGAATAAAAAAATGCCCCTCACATAATTGAGGGGCATTTTTTCCATTTCATATGGTAAAATGTTACTATCACATATTATGGGGATGGATTACATTATGTCTATTATAACTTTAGCTCTCTTATTATTAGCCGAAATACTCGTTGCCATTATTCTCATCGGTGTTAGTATTGAGATTTGTAGGTACGGATGGAAAAAATCGAATGGAATAAAATATTCTTGCCTCCTACTTTCACTCCTTCTCGGAACTGCTAGCATACTCGGACTTCTCGCCGCACCTGCCTATTTCTTTATACAATTAACAGAAAAAGCGTTATAAGAAAGGATGTTAATATGATTACCGTGAAAAATATTGAGGGATCTGAAACTTACGTATTACGTCAAAAAATTTTACGCCCCAATCAAACATTAGCAGATTGTAAATACCCTTCCGATTATGAAACAGACACCTTCCACTTAGGCGCATTTATAAACGATGAACTAATTAGTATCGCTTCCTTCTCAAAAGAAATATATCCCGACTTACCAACGGGTATTCATTATCGTCTACGAGGAATGGCAACATTACCTGCATTTCGAAACAACCGTGCTGGAAGCTCCTTAATTCAGAAGGCGGAACAAATCTTGCAAGAACGCCAAGCAAATATATTATGGTGTAATGGCCGAATTACTGTAGCTGACTATTACAAGCACTTAGGCTTCCAGGAATATGGTGAAATCTTTGAAATTGAACCGATTGGCCTTCATAAAGTACTATATAAAAGAATATGAGAAAAGCTTTCCTCCATATGGGAAAGCCTTTCTTATATTTCAATCTTCTCTTTTTATTTTTTTCATATATATGTATATAAACAAACTTGGAACTAAAAAACAAGCAAACATAATAAGTCCTGTCATACTAATTTCCTTTATCGAAATATCTGGTGTTACAACGATACAAATAGCTAAAATCCCAATAATAATACCTACCGGAATGAATAATAGCTTCATAAAATAACGACGCGACACTCCGCCCGTATGCTCATACACTTCCACTGAATTTTTCAGATTTAAAAAGTTAATAATTATTATCCCGCCCATAAATACCATTAATAAATCCGAAACACTTTCATATCCTGCCCCTTGCAAGACATAGCGGTAAAAGACGATAGCTAGTATGACGATATTTTGTAAGATGAAAGCTAATCTAATATGTTTTAACCCTTCAATCATTAAACGTTCATCTTTCACGATTTTCATCCTACCACTCCTTTTCCTCCCAAAACAAATCATTCAACGTTTTATCTACTGCATAACAAATTTTTAAACATAAATCTAAAGATGGATTGTATTTCCCCTTCTCAATTAAACTAATCGTTTGCCTTGTAACGCCTACTTTTTCTGCTAATTGTTGCTGTGTTAAATCTAATTGAACACGCGCGACTTTTATTTTACTTACAGCCATTCATGTTCCTGCTACTAAAAATATAGACAAATGTATATTCTTAGAGTATTCCTGCTTCTACGTGCCCTGCCTCGCTAATCACTTGCTACTACAGTTTGCTGTGACACTTCACAGGCGTAAATTCCGATGTAGCCCACCGTACATATATACAATCTATTTACGTTAGTATTGTATATTTTTTTGCTTGTAAAAGGTTGATTGACGCATTTAAATCTCTATCTATTACATTGCCACATTCACATGTATATACTCGGTCAGACAGCTTTAAATCCGACTTTTTTTGACCGCAACATGAACACATTTTAGAAGATGGATAGAATCTGTCCACTTGCCGTAGTTCAATTCCATATTCCCTACATTTCGTTAATAACCATGTTTTAAAAGCATAAAAACATTGTTGCGCTACAGCTTTAGATAGATGTTTGTTCTTCATCATACCTTTCACATTCAAATCTTCTACTACAATAAACGTTGGCTTGGTTTTCACCACATCATTTACAATAGACTTTACATACGCTAATCGAATATTTGCTAGCCTAGCATGTAGTTGTTGCACCCTAAGAATATTTTTGTTTATATTCGCTCTTTTATTAGTAACAGGTTGTTCACCTCTCTTTCTTATATTTTCAAATTTGCGTGATAAAGAGCGTTGTTCACGTTTTAACCGTTTTTCTATCTTTTTTACTTGTACTGTTTTATTTATATTTTTGTGAGTTTTTCCATCGCTACGTACAGCGAAGTCTTTAATTCCCAAATCAATTCCTAGACCTACTGTATTGAGAGTTGCATTTGGTTTTACCTCTTTCACTTCACAGAGTATAGACACATAGTATCTTCCTGCTCTTTGATATACTGTACCACTTTTTACAGTTGTATTTTTTGAAATATATCCATACTCTTTTAACCTTATCCAACCAATTGTAGGGACTTTTACTCTATGTCTTTCTACTGTCCAATCTGTTTTGTTGTTTTTCGGAAAGTAGCACTTCACATCTTGCTTCTTCTTTTTTTTATATCGTGGAAACTTAGATAAACCTTTAAAAAACCGCTTAAAAGCTTTATCTCCATTCATAATCGCTTGTTTTACCGCTTTGCTCGACACTTCTTTAATCCACTGGTCACACTCTTTTGTATGAATGTTGTTTAACCATTTGGAAAAGTCATAACCACTAAGAAATTTCCCCTCCGACTCATATACCTCTTTATTTTTAGAGATATACAGGTTATATACATATCGACACACCCCAATAGTTTGACGGATTTTACTAATTTGTTCAGTTGTCGGTTTGATTTCTATTAAATATGCTCTTTTCATAAGTCTTCATCCTCCGACATTTTCTTTTTGTATTTTCTCAACCCATATATTCTACAGCTAAATACATGAATGATAGATATTAAATCCTGAACAAGTTCTTCTTGAATACCCATATATTTCTTATACTGTTCTTCTGTATAATATCTTCTTCCTTTTGGGTTTCGGTAAGCAGGTAAAACACCTTGATTGTCCCACCTTTGCAATGTCTTAACAGAGACATTAAGCATTTCTGAAAATTCTTTCGGTTTATATTGTTTCATAATTACTTTTCACTATGTATGCCTACTTTTGTCTATGTTTTTGTTTACTGTTTCTTTCTCCTCCACCCTTATTATAATATATATTCCAATAAGTAATTTATATTTTACATTACTAATTTAAGTTTCACTTTATTATACACAAAAAAGGAGCCCCTCATAAGAAGCCCCCTCTCCTATATTATAAGAATAAATGACATCCAAATAAAATTGTAAATAAGTATAGTAACGGATGCACTTCCATCCCTTTCCCTTTCACAATTTTCAAGACTGGATACACTAAAAATCCAATTGCAATTCCATTCGCAATACTAGATGTTAACGGAATACCTATAAAAATTAAAAATGCTGGTAACGCATCTTCAAATTCATTCCAATTAATATCTCGAATGCTTTGTGCCATTAAACTACCTACTATAATTAATGAAGGAGCTGTAATAGCGGCTACACTTGATAAAGAAGCAATAACAGGACTAAAAAATGCCGTTATAATTGTTAGACCAACAACTACAATCCCTGTTAATCCAGTTTTACCACCTGCAGCAATACCTGCTGAGGATTCAATCGTCGCTGCTGTTGGGCTTGTTCCAAAGATAGAACCTGTAGTCCCGCCAATTGCATCTGCAATAAACGCTTTACCAAAACGCTTCTCTGTATTGTCTGTAATTAAACCTGCTTGTTTAATTAAACCAAGTAATGCACCTGTTGTATCGAATAAAAGTACAAGTAAAAATGAAAATACAACGCCGTATAATCCGTATTCAATTACATCTGAAAAGGCATTGATTGGGTTTGAAACGATGATACCCTCTGGTAAATGAGGCATCGCCACAATTTTATCAGCAAACTTCAATTGCCCTGTAAAGAAGGCAATAATTCCTGTCACAATCATACTAATAAATAATGCACCACTCACACGCAATGTCATTAATACCGCCGCTAATATTAAACCAATTAAAGTTAAAATAACAGCTGGGGAATGAAAATCACCAATCGTAACTAAATTAGACGGATGATCCACGATAATTCCAGAAAGGCGCAATCCAATAAAAGCAATAAATAGTCCAATTCCACCTGCAATTGCATGCTTTAAACTATCAGGAATTGCTAAAATTAACTTTTGCCTAAACGAAGTAAAAGATAATAAAAGAAAAATAATCCCCGTTACAAATACAGCTGAAAAGGCAACTACATATGTAATCCCTTCTGCCTTCTGTACAACAGAATAAGCAAAATATGCATTCATTCCCATAGCTGGAGCAATAACAATCGGGTAATTCGCGAAAATCGCCATACCTACTGTTCCAACAACGGTTGCAATAATTGTTGCTGTAAACGCTTGGTCAAATGGTACACCTGCATCAGATAATATTTTTGGATTGATGACAAGAATATACGCAAATGTAAAAAAAGTTGTGATGCCAGCTAAAAACTCTTGCTTCACAGAAGTGTTATATTTTTGTAATTGAAACATGCTTATGTACCCTTCCTACACCTGAATTATTATCACACATTCTTTTTCTTACTAGTATGTGAGAAAATATAATACTTAATCTTAACAATCAATAAAAAGAAGAGTCAATATATTCCCTAATAGTTCGAATTTTAAGTTTAAGTCTGACAAGTACAGATGTAGTACAGTTCATTATGATTATTTTTGTAGCATAACAGATAGAAATGTTTTATAATTTGAAATAGTTAAATATTTAGCAAACGCATTCAAATATCGTTCACTCTACAAGGGGGATTCTTCTTATGCAGCACACAAACAAATCTGGAACTTTAAATCGTGGTTTAAAAGAACGACATATTACTTTAATGTCACTGGGCTCAGCTATTGGCGTTGGACTATTTTTAGGATCCGCTTCCGCCATTAAACTAGCAGGTCCTTCTATTTTGCTAGGCTATATGATTGCCGGTCTCGTTATTTTTTTCATTATGCGAGCGCTTGGGGAAATGGCAATTGAACAACCTGTTGCTGGTTCTTTTAGTAAATATGCATATGATTATATTGGACCACTTGCTGGTTATATTACTGGTTGGAATTACTGGTTCTTATGGGTTGTTACTTGTATGGCTGAGATTACAGCAGCTGGTATTTACATGCAGTACTGGTTCCCAGATATCCCGCGCTGGACTTGGGCATTACTTGCTCTATTATTAATGAGCGCTTTTAACTTCTTATCGGTAAAAGTATTTGGAGAACTTGAGTTTTGGTTTGCTCTCATTAAAATTGTCACAATTATCTGTATGATAGTGGTCGGAGCTGGTATTATTTTATTCGGATTCGGAAACGGCGGTATCGCTACTGGTATTTCAAATCTTTGGTCACATGGTGGCTGGTTCCCAAATGGATTTTCTGGGTTACTACTCTCCATGCAGATGGTACTATTCGCTTATTTAGGCGTTGAATTAATCGGTGTTACAGCTGGTGAGGCTCAAAATCCGAAGAAAACACTCGCAAAGGCAATCGATAACGTATTTTGGAGAATTCTACTCTTTTACGTTGGGGCATTATTCGTTATGATGGCAATTTATCCATGGAACGAACTTGGTGAGAAAGGCAGTCCATTCGTATTAACATTCCAACAAATTGGTATCGCAAAAGCAGCAGGTATTATTAACTTTGTCGTATTAACAGCAGCTCTTTCTTCTTGTAACGGTGGTTTATTTAGTACAGGCCGTATGCTATATACATTAGCTCAGCAGAAAAAAGCTCCTGAAAGATTTGGTCGTTTAAATAAAAATGGCATTCCAAGCCAAGGAATTGTAGCAACTGCTATCGTTTTACTAATTGGTGTTATATTAAACTATCTCGTACCTGCAAAGGTATTTACATGGCTTACTAGCATTTCAACTTTCGGTGCAATTTGGACTTGGGGCATTATATTAGTTGCTCAAATTAAATTCCGTAAAAGCTTGCCTACTCAAAATAAACAAAAGTTATCGTATAAAATGCCTTTATACCCATTAAGCTCATATTTCTCACTCGTTTTCCTTGTATTAGTATTGGGTATAATGGCGTATTCAGAAGATACACGAATTGCATTGATTGTCGGCCCAATTTGGCTTATCGGCTTAGCAATCGTATATTACATGAAAGGGTTTCATAAGATGGATGAAACACCTAACTCAAAAATTAGTTAAGCAAAACATCCCTTCCTTATTACTTGGAAGGGATGTTTTTATATCTATATAAATATTTCTCAACAAAATTCACGGTATTTTTACAATTTTTTAATATTTTTTATGTTTTCCGTCTTTATTTTTACAGAAAAATAAATTACATTATTAAAGCATATATATTTATTATTAGGGGGATTCTTCTATGAAGAATAAAAAATGGATTACATTTTCTTTAGCAACAGCAATTACACTAAGTATAGGGACCTCGTTCATACCGTCTACTTATGCCGAAAGCTCTGTAGACCCAGCTCCTGAAATTGCTGCAAAAGTTGTAAATCAAAACAATGGGAAGAAAGTATTATTCGATAATACACACGGTCAAACTGCTGGGACAGCTGACTGGGTTATTGACGGCGGCTTTTCTGACTTCGGAAACGGCATTGCAAAAAACGGATATCACGTAAAGGAACTTCGTAAATCAACACCTATTACGTACGAAGACTTAAAAGATTACAATGTATTTATCGTTCCAGAAGCTAATATTCCTTACAAAAAATCTGAGCAGGACGCTATGTTACAATATGTAAAAAATGGTGGTAGTATCTTCTTTATTGCTGATCATTACAATGCAGATCGTAATAAAAATCGCTGGGACTCTTCTGAAGTATTTAATGGATATAGACGCGGTGCTTGGGATAATCCAGCAAAAGGAATGTCTAATGAAGAAGCAAATTCACAAGCTATGCAAGGAGTAGAAAGCTCTGATTGGCTCTCTGACAACTTCGGTATTCGCTTCCGCTACAATGCACTTGGTGATGTTTCAGCGAAAACAATTGTATCGCCTGAACAATCTTTCGGAATTACAAAAGGTGTTTCGTCTGTAGCAATGCATGCTGGTTCTACTCTAGCAATTACAAACCCAAAACTAGCAAAAGGACTTGTTTACCTTCCAGAAAATCCATCAAAATGGAATAACGCTGTTGATAGTGGCGTTTATAATGGCGGTGGTATTGCAGAAGGCCCATATGCTGCTATCGCAAAAGTAGGACTTGGAAAAGCTGCCTTTATTGGTGACTCTTCTCCTGTTGAAGATGCTACGCCAAAATACGTTCGTGAAGATTCTGGTCAAACAAAGAAAACTTACGATGGTTATAAAGAAGAAAACGATGCGATTTTATTAGAAAACATCGTAAATTGGTTATCAAATAAAGAGACATTTACAAGTTTAGATCAAGTAAATGGTTTACAACTTGATTCACCTACAGCTCTACAAACATTTGAACAGCCAAACTTATCAACAGAACCACAACCTGAACCTTGGAGTGCACCAAATGCAGGTTATCAATGGTTTAATACAAATACTTTTAAACCAGGTTCATACGGTTATAACGGTGCGGTAACAACAAGCGACTACGTCGTTACACACCCTAGCATTCTACCAAACAATGAAATTTTCCAAATGAAGATTCAAGTAAATAACTTACTACCTAATACAACGTATAACAACTATTCTTTAGGTATCTTCACTACTGGTGGAACACAAGTGGCTAAAGTACAAAATGCAAACGGCACTTGGCCATCTACTTTCGGATATAGTAGTGCATTTTCTTTCACAACAAACAGCTTAGGCTCTGCTGAGAAAGTTGTAAATGTACAGATTGATTCAAATACAACTGGACAAGCAACGCTTCGTCTACGCCAAAATACAACAACGAAATATAATGAAACTGTAACGATTAATAAGAAATAATAAAAAAGGCAATCCATACATGGATTGCCTTCTTCTCACTTCTCTTCCTTCGAGAAAAACATTCTTGAAATAACGATACCTATACTACCGACGATTAGGAATAACACTGCCCTAATCATCATCGATACCTCTGGTAAGTCAAGTAAGAATAACTTCCCTACCGTTACGACTAAAACGACTAAACCAGCATATAATATTTCATTCATATCCCTATTTCTTCCAAACCAAACCGCAAATAATGCATATACCATCCATAATAACGATACTGATACACTAATTACGCTTCCATCTGTAGATAAAACTTCACCGATTCTCGTAATTGTAATAAATACAATTATCATAAACCAATAGAGCACTATAGAATACATATATTTGCCGAAGCTCGCTAATACTTCTTTCGCTTCTCTCATGCAATAATAGAACGTTCCTATTAAAATAAGATGAGCAACAAAGCCTGCCGAAATAAATTGATCAAACGGGCTAAAAATAGTCTGTATCATTCCAATTGCGTAAACCGTCGCACTAACATACAATTTTATCTGTTGTTTTACTTTAATAGAAGTGACCATGCCGAGGAAACCTTGTAACAATAGTACAATCGCTGCATTCACTAAACTATACTCATATAAAATTGCTAAACTAAATGCTCCCATTGCGAAACCAAATAAGAGATTTGTAAATGTAGAATGTCTATTTTTCCTATATTCACATACGAACATAGCGGCATGTACGAATGCACTAATAATCAATCCCCATGTTGTAAAATCAGGTATTTTTGAAATAGCTAGTATAAAGAACACTGCATTCGCACTAAATATCGCCAAACGTGGTTCTAGTATAAAACTTCTCTCCGTAAACATATGCCAAAATAATAGTAAATGAATCAAACCATATACAATCGTTAACTGTATTTGCAAGTTCTCTACTAACATTGACATAACAGCAAAGAAAACGAAAAGGACAATGGCAGCAACAGCGTAAGAAATCATATATAAGTATTTATAACGATTTTTCAACGCATACCATAATAAACTAAGTGTTAATACTGTCTCATATCCAAAGAAAATATAAGGATTAGGAGTCGTACTATTTAACAAGAATGGTACGAAGAACGCACCGACCGCTACGAAAATAGTGAGATATTCCGATTGATATCTTTTCGCTAAATAAATACCTAAAATAACCCATGCAATATTACAGAGAAACGCGACACTTGCCGGAATAAATCCATATAAATAATGTGCTGCAAACGTCGTTAGAACAATCCCGGTAATACTTCCTCCAGCTAATACTAATCCTAACGCTTGCCGCTCTCTTTTAATTTGAATATCTCCTATATAATACAACCCGATAGATAATGCGATACCAAACACAATTCGTATCGCTGGTGTTAATAAACCAGCATCTACCCCTGCTTTAAATAACCAGATCACTCCAAGCAACATAATACCGACAAATACACGCGGTAACCACGTCTGACAAAACTTAATAATATTAAATGGCTCTGGTTTAAAAGCCGATATATCTACTTGTTTTACCTCAGGTTCTTGCAAAGGCTCTTTTATCTTAACTATTTCTTCTTTTGGCTTTTCCTCCATTACCGTTTCAATATATTCTTTCTTGTTCTTACTAACATGTTGCTGAGCGTTTTCTACTTCTATTTCCCTTTGCTTTACTTTTAATTCAGCAAGTGCTTCTTGAATTGTTTCAATTGCCGTTTCGAGTGCTTCTATTTTCTTATCCAAATCCTTCTTCATACGCTCCCCCCTTATTCGTAACTCTCATTGAACCTATATATTACCAATTATCTTTATCATACTCTTAGTCTATTCATTTTCAATAGTATTTTTCCAAAAAAAGAAAGGTGTCTTCCCAAAATAGGAAAACACCTTTTTACTCATTTATTCTTATTTAGAAAAATGCTAACGATAAAACCAAGACACATGCCTACAATAGCTGGAACAATCCACCCAACGCCTTCTGTATAAAACGGGATGTATTTTAATGCTGACGTCCACTGATTCATCATTACATTTTTATTTAAAATGTCAATTGCACTAAATAACGCTACAACCAAAACAGTTACTGCATATACGTATGCATACTTTCCAATATACTGATGGAATAACCCTAGAATAATAAGCGTTAACGCAATTGGATAAATAAATCCAAGAATTGGTACTGATACTTTTAAAATTTGCGTTAACCCTAAATTAGCTAAAATCATACTAACAACGCTTACTATAAATGCCCACAATTTATAAGATACTTTCGGAAATGCACTCGCAAAAAATTGACTACAAGACGTAACAAGTCCAATTGAAACACATAAACACGCGATAGTAAAAATAAGACCTAATAAAACGACTCCGCCCTGTCCAAATAATGTAATCATAACTTGTGCTAACACTTTCGCACCGTTATCAAATGTTCCTAATGAGCCACTAATTGCCCCCACATATCCAAGGATGACATAAATAATCGATAATAATAGTCCTGCCCCAATTCCAGCAATACTCATATATTTCGCTAAACCTTTATCATCTTCAATACCCTTTGCACGTAATGCATTTGCAATAACAATTCCAAAGATTAAAGCAGCTAACGCATCCATTGTTAAATATCCATCTAAAAACCCTTGAAACATAGGAGCTTGGCCATAGTTCCCTATTGGTTCTTTCATATCTCCTACTGTTGTAAACATACTCTTTATAAAAATGAGTGCAATCATACATAATAATAATGGCGTCAAGACTTTTCCAAACAACCCCATTAGTTTAGATGGTGATAAACTTAACCAGTAAACAATACTAAAGAAAATAACTGTGTAAAACAATAATAATCCGTTTCCTGCTTCAGGGAATAACTGACCTGGCCCCATTTCAAAGGCTAAACTTCCCGCACGTGGTATACCAAGCCCAGGTCCAATAAATACATACACGATACATGGAAAAATAATTGCAAATGAAGAATGAACCCTACCCGCTAACGTTTGAAAACTTCCTGCTTTTGCAATAGAGATAACACCTAATATAGGAAGACCTGTTGCTGATATAATAAACCCTACTAATGAAATCCAAACATGTTCTCCTGCTTCATACCCAAGGAAAGGTGGAAATATCAGATTCCCTGCTCCAAAGAACATAGAGAATAACATAAGGCTAATAAGTAAAATTTCTTTTTTCTGTAACAATTTCATTTCTTTCTCCTTCTTTAATTTCATCTTTTATGAAATCAATTTCACATATAAAAAAGTACAATAACCCGCTTCCTTGCAAAGAAAACATAGTCCATAGTCTATCACAAAAGAAACACCCATTCTATAGCTATTCCTCTTTTCCAATTTCTTCTGAAAAATCAACCTTTATTGACTTATAATAGTTAATAAGGTAAAATATTAAATGTACAAAATTATTAACTTTGTTTTTGTTTGTGTCAGGAGGAAAATAACATGGAATCAGCGATACAACTAGAAAGAGAACAACAAAGAAAAAAGAAACATCCTCCAGGTTTATACTTACTCTTCTTTACAGAAATGTGGGAAAGATTTAGTTACTATGGATTACGAGGATTATTAACATTATATTTAACGACAGCTTTAGTAAGCGGTGGTCTTGGGTTTAGTCCCGCATGGGCACTCTCTATTTACGGATTTTACACTGGAGCCTGTTATTTCACACCAATGATTGGTGGATACTTAACAGACCGTTTTCTAGGTAGACGAAAAGCAATCACAATTGGTGGTATAACAATGGCAATCGGTAACCTTACACTATTTGCCTTGCAAAACCAATTAGGCCTATACCTCGGATTAGCGCTTATTATTATCGGTAACGGATTCTTCAAACCGAACATCTCTACACTGGTTGGAGAATTATACGAAGAGAACGATCCAAAACGTGATAGTGCATTTACCATTTTCTATATGGGTATTAACGTCGGGTCATTTTTAGCTCCACTCGTTTGCGGATTTTTATCAGAAAATTTATTCAAAACAACAGTTGATGGCGTTGTACATTACGGATTCCGTTACGGTTTCTTAGCCGCTTCAATCGGAATGATCATTGGACAAATTTTATTTACAACACTATCAAATCGCTTCCTTGGTAATATCGGTAAAAAACCAACTCGCGATTTACAAACAGCTGCTGGACAACCATCAGTAGGAGATACACCGTTAACAAAAAAAGAAAAACAACGTACCGCTGTTATCGTCATTTTAACATGCTTCGTTGTCTTCTTCTGGGCTGGCTTTGAACAAGCTGGTAGCTCATTAACATTATATACAAACAAATTTGTAGACCGCTCTGTGTTCGGATGGGAAGTTCCAACATCTTGGTTCCAATCAGTCAATCCATTATTTATTATTTTGCTTGCTCCAGTCATTTCTGCATTATGGGCAAAACTTGCAACTCGCAAGCAGGGTGATTTAAAAATCCCAACTAAAATGGGACTTGGTATGATCTTGCTCGGTATCGGTTATATCATTCTCGTTATCG
The DNA here is from genome assembly GCF_051916445.1 of Bacillus cereus group sp. MYBK220-1. Taxonomy (NCBI): domain Bacteria; kingdom Bacillati; phylum Bacillota; class Bacilli; order Caryophanales; family Bacillaceae; genus Bacillus; species Bacillus cereus group sp. MYBK220-1. The sequence continues at coordinate 38,247 of NZ_JBQAGQ010000009.1, forward strand.
CTACATTAAAAACAGGTAGTGATGAACATAACATTACAGAAAAAGCAAACTTACTGTTTATCGTCTTTACGTATCTTTTCCATACGTTAGGTGAGCTATTCTTATCACCTGTCGGACTATCAATGGTTAGTGCGCTTGCTCCGGTAAAATTAGCATCTTTACTAATGGGTGTATGGCTAGCAAGTTCAGGTATCGCCAACATTTTAGGCGGACAACTTGCAAGCTTCACAACTTCACTTGGATACGCTGAAGTATTCACAGTTATTGGCGCTGTGGCAATTGTACTAGGTTGTGTTTTATTATTAATTTCTAAGAAATTAGTGAAATGGATGGATTAAAAAAGATGAGGAATTTCTCCTCATCTTTTTTTATGCTGTTTTACCTTTTTCAATTGCTTGTTCGTACAGCTCTTTATGTTCTTTATATTCACTTGGTACGAAACTCTTATAGAAGAATGAGAACCAGCTGTCTCCCTTTTTATACCCTTCTTCTCGAATTTCCGCTGCTTTTTTATTCGATTTAAATCCTTCAGTAAACCATTTCTTTAACAATTCATTTCTTTCATACTTAGCAGGAACTTTTAAATCATAGTTTTCAAATGCATACTTATAGCCAGCCTTTTCTACTGCCTTTTTTGTAGACTTATAGCCTTTTTCATACGCTGTTTCATATGCCTTCACGTATACTTCTTTCTCTCTATTTCCAGGATTCTTTTCAGCTAGTTCTTTCCCTGTCTTTTCCCCTAACTCAGCTTGCTCTTTTTCAATTTTTTCTGTTCTTTCTTTATTCCCTACTTTGAATCCGTCTGCAAAGTTTACCTTAAACTCTGGAGCAACTTGACTATCGTCCATCGTCTCTTGTGCTAAACCTTGTTCTTTTCCTTTTTCAAAATGCGTTTTCTTCTGCTCTTCTAAAGACCATACGGCTGCATAAGTCGCTTTAAACGCTTGTTTATATGCATCAGATTTTCCAGCTACATGCACTTCTGCATCATTTTTTCCTGCTTTAAAATCAGTTTCTCCATTCTTTTGACCTTCAAGTTGACCTTTTTCCATATCAGCTTGGCGCTGCGCTTCCTCTTGCTTACGTGCCTCTTCAGCTTTTCTTTGTTCCTCGGCTACACGTTGTCTCTCTTCTTCAGCTTTACGCTGTGCTTCTGCATTACGTTGTTTTTCCGCCTCAGCGTTGCGTTGCGCTTCTACAGCACGTTGTTTTTCCGCCTCAGTATTGCGCTGTGCTTCTGCTTGTCTCTCAGCTTCTACAGCACTATTATTATTCTGGCTAGGAGCTGGGCTCGTTGCGCCACTACTAGAAGCTGGTTTATTGTGATAATGATATTCCCCGTACTGTAATCCCCATTTCTCACAATTTGTACGACACGTATGTCCGCCATTAGCATCTGTACGCCCTGGATGTGCATAAGCTGAAATTGGAGCTACCAATAACGCTATACTCGTTGTTAAAAGAAGTTTCTTCACCTGTTGTCTCACTCTTGTTCCTCCCAAAAATAGAATTCTAACTTTATTATACATAAATAGAAGAATGTTTAAATACAAACCAAAATATTCTATTATTTCTCAACATTAGTAAAAAAAGAAGGTGAACTCTTTAAAGAGTTCACCTTCTTTTTTTACTTCTTCGCCTTCGTTCCTACTAAATCACCAGCAACAACATAACGCTTAGAATTATCCTTTACAGATACACATGTAATAAGCGTTATCTCATCTTTCCCATGATCCTCTACAACTTCCCACTTATCAGGAGTTACTTCAGATACACCAGTAACCGTATACTCATATTCATTTTCATTGTCATACAAATAAATTTTATCGCCTTTTTTCAAAGAAGCTATATCACTAAATAAAACACCTTTTTTAGACATATTATGTCCTGCTAATGCGTAATTTCCTTTTCCCATAACTTGATTCTCTTTTACTGTCGCTGCACCTGATAATAAGTTTTTTTCAGTAGAAGCTTTTAAAACAGGCAGTTCTACTGAAACACTTGGAATCGAAATACGACCAATTACTTGTTTCTTATCTAATGATGCATTCGCTACTTCCGCCAAGTCTGGTTGATTAATTTTGGAAGCATCTACAAATTCCGTCTCATGCTTTTCATAATCCATCTTTTGAACAGCCTGCACATTTTCAGTCTGTTTCTTTTCAGCCTGATATCCATCATAAAATGGCTTTCCAATTAATACTCCACCTACAACAAATAGCAGAATTGCTACTATACTATAAATTCTTTGCTTATTCATACACAGTTCCTTTCCCTTACAAAATCTTACTCTATATAAAATGATAAAATAATATCGCTATATGTACAAGTATTAGCTTAAAAAGAAACCTTCTTGCCAGTGCAAGAAGGTTTCTTTTTAAGCTAATTTATTTCTGTATAGTGATACGTGAAATACTGTCATTTGAATAAAGAAAATAGAAAATAGAATATATAATGGGTATCCAGGAAGATATTCATTAATAATAGGCGAAAAAGTTAAAAATCCAACTGCACAAGGTAACACAAACCATAACGATACAAATGTTGTTCGACAAGCTTTATCCGTAATCACTTTTTCACGTTCATCTTCTAGCGGAAATAATAATGGATACATCCAAAAAGATAAATTCTTATATTTTTTCTTTTGAATTCTATAAAAAATTGTAACTATAATTGCTCCAATAAATAATAAAATGAATGGTACTCCATTAAACCATACTTCAAATGGGAATTTCTCGTTTTTAATTATATCTGCTAACTCTGTAATAACACTATAAAATTCAACAAATGTCCAGCATGCTAAAGCAGTATAAAGCACGTTTATGATATAAGAAAAAACAATTCTATTCATCCTCTTCCCCCTCCTTATTTAAAACAAACACATCTTCCATCTTTAACTGAAACACATCACAAATCGTAAGTGCTAATAACAACGAAGGAACGTAATCCCCTTTTTCAATTGCAGCAATTGTTTGTCTCGTTACTCCAACCTTTTCTGCTAATACACTTTGCGTAAAGTTAAAACGAGCTCTTAATTCTTTTACTCTGTTTAAAATGGTCAAATTTACCACCTCTCACCATTATTGTATGCTATCCTTAACAAAATGTAAACTCAACTTAACATTATTATTATAAAAAAATCCAACTCTACGTATTGTAAAGTTGGATTACGTTTTAGTTTAAAATTGTAACTTTAACGATTTTTCTTCCCCATTGACTAGAAGACCCTTTATCAGGCATTAACACATCAATTCTGTTACCTTTAATCGCTCCACCAGTATCTGCTGCAATTGCGACTCCATACCCTTCAACATTTACAGTTTTGCCTAATGGAATAACTTTTGGATCTACAGCAATTAATTTCATTCCTGGGTTTGCAGTTAAGTTATAGTGTCCCCATGCAGAAAATACTTGTTGACCTGGTGCATAACCATTTTCACCTGGATCAGCTGTATAAGCTGTAGCTTCTACATAAATTTCTTTCCCACCAGCAGTTGGCTTAGAAGATGGTTCAGGTTGTGCAGGTTCTACCTTCGAATTATTATTAGCTACTGGTTCAACCGGTTTACTAGCTTTTTCTTGCTTTTGCTTTTCAGCAATTTCTGCTTGCGCTTTCGCTAAAGCTTCTTGCTCTGCTTTTGCAGCCGCTTCTGCTTTTGCACGCTCTTCTGCCGCAATTCTTGCTGCTTCTTGTTCACGAGCAATTGTTTCTTGTACTGCCTTCATATTTGATTCAATTTTAGCTTTCTCTTCCGCTGCTAAATTAAGTTGGCTTGCCACTTCATTATATTTAGCTTGAACTGTTTGCAAGTTATCTTGACGTTTTTTCAAGTTATCTTGCAGTTCAGCTTGTGCTTTTGCTAATTTTTGTTTATCTACTACTAAAGATGCTTCTTTTTCGTCAATTGTTTTCTTGTCCTCTTCAATTTGACGAAGATCTTGTTCTTGTAGACGTAAAATTTCTTTATCAGCTTCTAGAATAGTAGAAACTGCGTTCATACGTTGTAAGAAGTCTGCAAAGTTTTTTGACTCTACTACAACTTCTACTACTAAACTTGTATTTGAACTGTTTTGAACAGAAACCATACGTTTTCTCATAATATCTTTACGAGCAAGGACTTTATCCTCTAAAACGATAATTTCTTCCTTTTTTTGTTCAATCTGCTTATGTGTTTCATCAATTTTACGTTGAATAGCAGCTTGATCCTCTTTATTTTTTGCAATTGTATTATTTAAATTATGTAGTTCGTTTTCGATACCTTTAATTTCTTTACTAACAGCTTGCTTTTCTTGCTCTTTCTTTTGCATTTCTGCATCGTTTTGTTGCAATTGCTGTTGCATGTTGTTAAGTTTCTCGTCGTTTGACTCTGCTTTAACAGCGACTGTACTAGAAAGACCGATAATTCCTGCTAATACTAGACAGCTGATTCGCTTAAAATAGTTCATAATCCGACTCCCTTCTTATACAGTTATACATGATTTATTTTACAGTTTGTTTACAAAACGATTAAATACAGTTTATTTTTCGTGACGAAAAAAAGAGAATTATGAATAAAATGTAATAGATTCTTAAATATTTAACAATTCCTATATTTAAAAAATACAAAAGATGCTAAAATCCAAATATAGAGAAAATATAACTTTCGAAGGCGGTTGAAATAAATACATGTTTACTCAAAAAAAATCACTCCAACATACAATTGCTCAATTAGAAGAGCGTATACAAGAATTAGAATTAGAATTAAAACAAAAGGATATTGAAAAGCAAGAGACTATTTCTACTATCCACGATCGTGTACAAAGCGTTGTCCAAGAGCATCAACTTGTAAATAACCAACACAATACACTTCAAAATTTAGTTCAACAATTAAGTTCATGTTTCGAAAATGTTTCAACACGTACGACACATTCCAATGAGTTAAATAATGAAATGTTACAAAAGGAACAAAGCTTAATTCAGTCTATTGCAGAAATTATTGACTGCTCTAATGAAGGAAAAGAATCCGTTCACCGCTTACTTATTGTAATTAATAAATTAGGTGAACAATCTCAACGCACGTCTAATAGTATGAATCATCTAAGCGAACGCTCAAAGGAAATCGAGCAAATTGTAGAAGTCATTCAAAACATTGCAGCACAAACAAATTTACTTGCATTAAATGCGAGTATTGAAGCCGCACGTGCTGGGGAGCACGGTAAAGGATTCGCTGTCGTTGCCAATGAGGTAAGAAAACTAGCGGAAAGTACAGCAGAAAGTACAAAAAACATCGGCAACTTAACGAAAAAAATTCAAGAAGAAATTGAAAAAGCATATGATAACACAAAAGATAATTTACATTTAGTCGATGAAGGTGTAGAAATGAGCGCCGATACAAATGCTAGAATTGAAAATATTTTAGTTATGATTCAAACGTTACAAAATGGTGCTACAAATGTTATTAAGGCTATCGAAAACCAAAAGTCTTGTAATGATGACATATTACGAGAATTCGCTAACACACAACAAATGTTCCAAAAATTAAATACTACTATTATGAATCATATTCATGATGCTGAAAAAGTCGATGTTCAATTGTCTAAAAGTCTTCAAGAAACAGTAACTTCTTAATTAAAAATAAAAATCCCTTATACTGCTATAAGGGATTTTTATTTTATTTTGAATATTTATTTCTTTTCAATATTCATCCATATCTTTGTTATAATGGAAAAGTTGTTTCTTTCAACTAATAAACAAGGAGGTTATTATGGAACAATTTTACTACGTTTTAAAATATTTAATTCTCGGTCTGTTCCAAGGACTAACAGAACCAATTCCGATTTCTTCAAGTGGTCATCTCGTTTTAGCACAACATTTGCTAGGACTAAAAATAGAAGGGTTTAGCTTCGAACTACTTGTTAATTCAGCTTCATTATTAGCTGTATTACTTATTTATAGAAATGATTTAATTCGTCTAACGAAGAATGGTCTCTCTTATATATTTACAAGAGCAGAAGACGCAAAATCAGATTTCTTCTTTATTATTTATCTTGTTATTGCAACCATTCCAGCAGGTGTTATTGGTGTTTTATTTAAAGATTACATCGATCAGTACTTAAAAGGTGTGAAGATGGTTGGGATTTCCCTTCTTATTACTGCTGTCGGCCTTTGGATTATTAGAAATTTACGCGGTCGTAAAAATGATGGCGACCTTTCTATGAAAGATGCAATCATCGTCGGATTAGCACAAGCTTGCGCACTGATTCCCGGAATAAGCCGATCTGGTGCCACAATCGTAGCAGCAATGTTACTTGGTATGAAGCAAGAAACAGCTCTTCGCTTCTCATTCTTACTATACATTCCTGTTAGCTTAGGTGGCTTGTTGTTAAGCATTACAGACATTGCAAATGATCCAAATCTAGACACATTATTCGTACCATATGTCGTTGCATTCATCGCAACATTTATCATGACGTATATTTCACTAAAATGGTTTATGAACATTATGGCAAAAGGAAATTTAAAATATTTCTCTTTCTATTGTATTATCGTAGGTGTACTTACTCTTATTTTCTTATAAAGTAAAACTTACAAATTGAAAGCGAGTCATCTAGTGTAATAGAATGACTCGCTTTTTTATACCTTTATTAAGTTAAAACCTATCATTTACTTTGAATTTTCTGAATAGTATAATATTATTTAAGTTCACTATTACAGTAATTCTATCTTTCCTACTATTATCGTAAAAGAGGTGTTTATATGTTTATAGTTACTAAACTCATTCACATTAAGTACGGATATGAAAATGAGCTATTTTATGGGCTTAAACAATATTATCCTTCCCCTGGAACGAACGGTTGTATTAACATAGAGTTTTCACATGTTCATCGTACAAATGATAAGGCAGAATATATGATTCGTATGTTATGGAAAACACAACAAGATTACCATACATGGCTTTCTCAAAAAGAAGGCAATGAAACTTTGAAGCACAAAATACAAGGCTATATCCTTTCTTCCAAATCAAATGCTACCTATGTGCATTAACCCTTCTCTTTTTATTCCTTACGAGGGACAAAATGATAAAGTGAAACTTTAATCAGCCCTCATCAATTGGGCTGTTCACAAATAACGAGGTAAGGACCCTCTTACTTTTCATACTGTAAGAGGGCTTCTCTTATGCATACACTTTCTTCTCTTGACAATACAAACGAATAACATGTTTATTTTGTTGAAATACATCATGCGTCAGCCGAATAATAATAAAGTTTCGTTTTGTTTGATCATCATGAACAAAAATCTGTTCTCCCTCCTGAAAACGCCATGCACTTTCAAAAGTCGTAATATGATCCCCACTTACAGAAAAAAGTTCATATCGCATCTCTTGTACCCTCTCTCAACTTATATAATCATAATATCCTCATATTAAATTTATTATAACTTAATTCCTATAAAATTAGTAATTATTTCTATTTCGAAAGATTTTAACTTTGTATTTAAATATTTTTAGCGCTATAATGATAAACGAATTTTTATTGAAAGGAGTTTTACTTTGACTGCATATTTATTTCCAGTGAAAACAGCATTTATTTTATTTCCCTTTTTAGCAATGTTTCTTTTAATTCCTTTTTTAATATTTAATTATCGAAAATACGGTTATTTAAATAAATGGCGCTCATTTATTTTATACTCATTATTACTTTACTTATTAAATGCCTATTTTCTTGTTATTTTGCCGTTGCCACAAACGTTTGATACTTGTAGCCTACAACCGGCTAATACACAACACATGCAACTCTCACCATTTTATTTCATACAAGAGATTAGTAGTCATACATCGGCAGTTTTAACGAAACCAACTACTTATTTCTACTTATTAAAAGAGTCTGCGTTTTTACAAGTTGCCTTTAATGTTCTATTAACTGTTCCATTCGGCATTTACTTGCGTTATTATTTCCGACGTAGTTTCTTACAAACAATTTGCATTTCCTTTTTCCTTTCACTATTTTTTGAGCTAACACAAGTGACTGGATTATACGGTATATACAATTGTGCATACCGATTATTTGATATCGATGATTTGTTTTTAAATACATTAGGTGGCGTAATTGGTTTTATCATTGCACCAATATTTACGTACTTCCTTCCGAAGACAAACGAGTTAGATAGTCATATTAATTTGGAAACGAAACCAGTCGGATTCATTCGTCGCCTTATCGCGATGCAAATTGATTGGATTTTCTTATCTATCGTCGTACCTGTCGTTAAAAACAAAGGAAATTCTTTCTTCGTTTCTAATATGCAATCTTACACCAATATGTATGAACTCATTTTCATTACGTGTTCAATCCTTATTTACTTTATTATTATTCCATACTTTACGAATGGAAAAACAATTGGGAAAGCATTGCTTCGCATTCACGTGAAAGGAAAATCAAATCGTATTACATTAAAAGAACTATTTATTCGCTACGGTATATTTTATTTTGCGCTAGGCGGAATCAATTATATTCTTTCTAGTAGCTCTATTTTAAATCACACAGAGCCTTTAGTATTACTCGTTACATTGTTATTCCTATTTATCATTAACGGCCTATTCATTATTCATGTTTTACTGCATGTATTTAGCCGTGATAAACTACTATTTTATGAACATATTAGTCATACAAGAAATGCAATTACACTAAAAAAAGCTGACAAATAATTATTTGTCAGCTTTTTCATATACATAATGTGAAACCTTAATCAGCGGGGGTCTTACTGCCCGACAAATAGCGGGATAAATAACTTTTCTGCATAAGGATTAAAAAACATTCCAAGTTCATCTAGAGATTTCCTCACCTGTAAAAACGAATGAAACTCTGGATATATATCTTGTAATTGCTCATATGATAATGTATGCATTTTCCCCCAATGCGGACGCCCTTCATACTTCAGAAAAATTTTTTCCACTTCGCCAAAGTAAGCAGCATATTTCATACCTTTATACATATGAACAGCGATATACGCTGAATCTCTTCCATAGGCTGGACTAAGCCATATATCATCCCCTTTTACATAGCGGCATTCGATCGGAAAGTGCACCTTATACTTTTTCTTTTCAATAAGATTTGAGATTTCTTCTACAACCGTCCTCATATACTTTGAAGGAATGCTATACTCCATTTCATAAAATGGTACCGTACGTGATGTAGCAAATACTTCATAGCTCGGGCCAATTATTTTTGTGTTTGGTACAGCTTTAGCTGATAATCGACTCACTCCTTTACTTATAGAAGGAAACCATTTACACCCTTTAGATAGTAAAGAGAACATCCTATTTTCAAGTAACTCCACCTTTAGTTTATGCCATTTCAAATCACTGCCTTGATTCGTTGTTTCGTTCGTAAGTTTTACTTGTACTTCATCAGAATAAGGAAAAACGAAAAATTCAAAATGACGATGCTTCTTATATTCTTCTAGTTTGTTCATTACAGTGGATAATGACTGTTTTTCACTTTCATAAACGAGTGAATACGCTGGAATAACCTTCAATTTTATCTTTACAATGATACCTAACATTCCAAGTGACAACTGAAACGCTCTCCAATATTCTACGTTCTCAGCTTCCGAACAAACTATACTCTCACCATTAGATAGAACTGCCGTAATCTCTATAACTTGTGTTGATAGGCTCCCAAAGGTAATACCCGTTCCATGAGTCCCCGTACTAATCGCTCCTGCAATAGATTGCGAATCAATATCCCCTAAATTTTCTTGCGCATACCCTTTTTCCTCAAGTAACTTCCCTAAATCATATAACTTTGTTCCTGCCCATACTTCAGCAACCATCTTCTCTGCATCAATATTCACAATACCCTTCAATTCATCTAAAGAAACTAAAACTTCTTCCGTTTGCACAAGGGGTGTAAACGAATGTCCTGAACCGACAACACGAATTTTCTTCCCCTTTTTTCGCGCAAGTCCCACAACTTCTACTACATCTTGTATACTTTCTGGATACATCGTATAATGCGGCGTTCCTTCTACATTCCCTGTCCAATTTCTCCACTTTTGTCCCTTTATAGAAAGCATTGGCCATCCCCCCGATATGTTGAATACTCCCCAACAATCTCTCCTTTTTTAACACGATACAAAAAGGGAAAACGCTCACATAACTCACCAGCTTTACTATGGCGAAACAAAATGGACTCTCCTATATCCACTCGTTCCTCACCTTTATAAAAAATTGGCGTTTGTACCTCGCCAGCACCTTCTAAAGCTAATAGTTTTGCACCCTTCGGTCTCCAAACTTCAGGCTCTTTATCTTTTCCAACTGCTCCTGAAGCAATATATCCACCACCTAGGCAAGTGTAAATAAACGGGACTGGTTTACGCACAACTGGTAAGGCAAATCCGACCGCTGGATAAAATTTCACCTCTTTATAATAATCAAACAGCTTCGGAGAATAAAAAGCAGAACCTATTGTAATCTCTGAAACTGAATTATCTTTCTCGGTTGTTTTTATACTTCCTGTTCCGCCTCCATTTACAAACCTTAGCTCAATACCAAGGTTTTGTATTGCTTTTACAATATGTTCTCTTCTTTCTTTCACTTCTAGCACTGATTTCTGCTTTAAATATGAAATTATTTTACTTTTCAACCATTGATTCGGTATATGATCTCCCACCCCAGCAATTTGAGCTTCATAACCCATTACACCATCTAACATTAAATATGATGACCTTCTCACCTTTTCTACTACTTTCAACGCATCCTGCACATTTTTTACTGGGGACCTTTGTACACCAAAATGAAATTGAAAGAAACGACTACTCATATCAATATCCAAACAAACACGAAAACATCCTTTAGATTTCTCAGCAATGCTTTCTAAATACACAATATGCTCTTCACAATCCACCATACAAGTTATAATGAAACCTTTCTTTGTTAACAAACTAATTTCATACAGAGCTCTTTCATCGTAAGCAGGATATCCAAGCAATAAATCATTAAATCCTTGTTCTATTAAAAATAAAATCTCTCTAGGTGAAAAGCACATAATACCTTGAAATCGATCATTTGCAGCTAAAATCTTTTGCATAATCGGAACAGAGCGTAACGATTTACTCGCTATACGAATCTTCTTATTTCCACTTAACTCTATAATCGATTGAATATTTCTATCTAAAGCCATTTCATCCAAAAATGCACACGGTAATGGAACTTCTTTAAAAATTCCTCGATCCACATTTTTCTCTCCTCTTCTCAATATGTCTTATACATATTGGAAAGAAAGTGTGATTTTCCTGTTTGCAAATAAAAAAAGTTTCTTCTTTACGAAGAAACTTTTTGAAACTACTTCATAGAAATAGTCGCCTCTACTGGATAATGATCAGAGTAATCATTATACGTATATTTTTGGAACCACGATGTAACAGTCCATTGTGGAGATTTCGGCTGTAACACCTTATTCTCTATATATGATGGGTTCGCATGGTCTTTACTTGCAATAATATAATCTAAATACTCAGCAGGACTATCAGGGAAATTATATTTTGCAATACTGTTTGTCGTTGCGTCCCAAGTCGCTGTATGTCCAGTATAAGATGGTACAGAAGCGTTCAATGTTTTAAACATAGATGCATACTCTGAATCATTCTTGTTCTCTGCATTAATTTTATTTACGTTCATATCACCGCCAATTAACACATACTCATTATTTGGTATATTTTTATTTTTAATAAAGTCTTGAATTTCTTTTAATTGGTCTGTACGTACAGATGCAGGTGAAGTTTTTCCGCACATACTATCTTCCGCTTGCAAATGTGTACCAATCACGTGAACGAAGCGATCATTTTTCTTAATTTTCGTGTATACAAATCCTTTATTCGATAAATTATCTGGCCCGCATCCTTTTGCAAATACATATTGAATCTTTTCAGCGATTGGCCATTTGCTCACAATCGCAACGCCACCATCTTCAGGAGTTGAAGATGAATAGTTTCCTAACGTTTTATCCCATTCACTTCCACTACTACGACCTAATACTGCTGTTTGATTTGGATATTCTTTCTTCAAATTCCCTAATAAACGATCTGAAGCGCTATTATCAAACACTTCATTTAATATAACTACATCTTGATTCTTTATATAATCTGCCGCCCCGATTAAATCAGCACGCTCAGTTTGTCCCCAGTTCGGATATAAGTTTGTTGATAGCATATATACATTATGCGTCATCACTTTTAATGTATCATTTTGATTTGTAGACACTTCTGCTTGAGCTGACGTTCCGCTATATAAAGCTCCTAAACCAACACCTAAGCTAAGTACACCTTTTAGCAATTTACATTTCACGTTTCATACCCCCATGTATTGTATAGTGATAAAAAGGCCAAATACTCTATTCTGAGATTTGACCTTTTTTAAATACTTAACGATTTCCGTACGTATCAAACCAAAGCTGAATATATCCAGCAGTAACACGTTGTGCATCCATTAAACGCTTACCTGTCATTGGTGTAACTTCAGCGCGCCATTTATCTGCATATTCTTGTGATACAGCAGCTCTCACGAACCAATCTTTCGTATTATCATTTACAATGCCAGCGTAATCTTGTTTCGCAACTACTGCTGCTCCATGAATCCAATCTTCTGGATTCGTACCTTTCCAGTTCCAATATCCATTTCCATCCGTTACTTTATAATTATCTTTTATCGTATCTACAAAGTTTTCATATTTAGAATGGAATCCTTGTGGATACGATAGATTCGTAAAGTTTGCCGCATGCATCGGTTGGTTTACATCCCCTAAATAATGAAGAGATAATCCTAAATAGAAGAACGCTTGTTTCATATCTTTATTTTTATAAGACTCACCAGCTAATTTAAAATATTTAGCTCCTGTTTCCTTTGCTTGCTTTGCATACGGAATATAAGTTTTCCCATTGTCAGGGTCATAGAAATGTGAAGCAAATGTGCTATTATCATAATAAGGATTTTCATAGTCAGCAGCATAAATACCGTTCTCTAACTCCGTACGCCATTCATTTAATAGTGCAACTCGATCTTGTTTTACAAGTGTTGTATTACGAGACATAATATCAATTGCACGGTTTACAATCCATAAATGAGAATTCACGCCTTCTTTATGTTTATCTTCAGCAGACCAGCGCGGAATAACTCCAAATCTCTGTGCCCCATCATTTTCATGAGCAAATGCAACACTTTGTAATGGAGCAACTAATGTAATAGCTGCTGCTAAAGCAAGTACTTTCTTTTTCATATAAAATCCTCCATTTTATAATTGAATTATTGTAAACATTTTGTTAGGATCCTATGATGTCGTCCGGTTAACCTATGACTAGAATATCCCACCTTTCACGAAATTTCTATCACTAAATTAAAATATGCAAATGTTCATATCATTATAACTTTATACACAGTGAATATAATGAATGAATACACTTTCATTTTAATAAACTATTATTAAGGCTTGTCTAAACTAATGTAAAAAAAAAGTAAAGCATCTGAATGCTTTACTCTTTTTTTCTATTCGATAATATACTTGGCAATTGTACATTAACTGCTAACTTATGAATAAATCCAAACACTAGTCCAATCCCAATAAATATGTATAAGATTGTAAATATCTTTCCGAAATCAGTTTGCGGACTAAAATTCCCATCACCGACAGTCGTCAACGTGACCACACTAAAATATAAAGCGTCAATAGGACGTAATCCTTCAACTGTACTATAAAAAATCGTACCCGATATTAAAGTCAGAATTGTTAATACAAATAATACTTGAAATTCTTTATCTTTCCACGCTCGTAAACAGGCTCTTAACATTCGCTTTAAAGTTAACAAAAATGAAAGCATTAGATTCTCCCTTCCAAACAAAAATACATTGAGTCAAAGGAAAGTCTATCACCTTTCAGTATAGAAAAAAAGTAGCCCTCTTCTATTTCTAGAAAAGGGCTACTTTATTCGATTCTATCTTATTTAGGTGAAACAAGAATTTTCACTTGTGTTTTATCTTTTACCAGTGCTTCAAATCCTTCTTCAACAACTTGATCGACTGTAATTTTTTTCGTAATTAATTTCTCTGCTTGAATTTGACCAGAGCTAATTAATTTAATAACGGCTGGGAAGATGTGACGGTATCCTAAAATACCAATAACTTCTTTTTCTTTTAATACTAAATTATTTGGAGTAATTGTTGCGTCTTTTTCCCATACACTAACAATTACAGTTTGTCCTTCAAAGCTTGTACTTTCAATCGCTTGACGTAGTACAACTTCAACACCTGTTACTTCAAAGCTAACATTTACCCCTAAACCATTTGTTAAGTTACGAATTTCAGCTAACACATCTTGAGTTGCTGGATTTAATACATAATCCGCACCTGCTAATTTCGCTAACTCTTGACGTTCTTTAGAAAGTTCAACTGCAATAACAGGAGTTGCTCCTGCTGCTTTAGCTGCTTGGATAACAAGAAGTCCAATTGGACCGCAACCAAATACCGCTACAGCTTCCCCTTCTTTTAATTTACTTTGACGTACTGCATGAACTGCTACTGCTGCTGGTTCTACAAGCGCACCTTGTTCATACGTCATTTCATCTGGAATGTGATGAACCATATCTTCTGGTACTACTGTATATTCAGAGAAACCGCCGCCTTCTCCGCCAAGACCGTGGAAAACAAGTTGTTCACAAACATTGTAATGTCCATGTTTACAAGCTTCACATTTACCACAAGAATAAATTGGCTCTACAACAACGCGGTCTCCCACTTTATGAGATGTAACTCCTTCACCAATCTCTATTACCTCACCACTAAACTCATGACCTAAAATAACAGGTGCTTTCACATGTGTTAATGGATGTTCTTCTGTTGGAATAAAAATAGGCCCTGCTAAATATTCATGCAAGTCTGTCCCACAAATACCACACCATTTAACTTTGATTTTCACTGTTCCTGGTTTTACTGTTGGTTCTGGTACTTCTTCTACTCGTACATCACGTTGATTATGCCAAAGTAGTGCTTTCATTTTATACATCCCTCTCTATGTATATACTTAACCTGGTGAAGTTTACAATTCTATTATAATACTTCTATCCATATATTTCAAAAAAACAATCACATTCCCACTAATTTTTTACAAATAACGTTCAATATTTTGTCACTTTGTACTTTTTTCCACATCTGTTAATTCAATTTCATTGCAGGTGAAATTAGCATTGTGCCATAATAGCATAGGAGAGGTGAATATCGCTTGAAATATTTTATTTACTTTATCGTTATCGTGGCATTTTTAGATACATTTTCACAATTACCTATTATGAGTACTTTCGCTCAAAGCCTTGGAGGAACTCCTCTTATTATCGGGCTAGTTGTCGGTATGTACTCATTCGCTAATATGATCGGTAATATTATTGCTGGAGCCGCTGTCGATAAATTTGGTGCAAAAAAAATCCTTTATATAAGCATGGGAATTACGAGTTTCATAGTCTTGTTATACACCGTTGTTCAAAGTGGTGAACAACTATTAGTTGTGCGCTTTATGCATGGATTTAGTGATGGCTTTTTAATTCCTGCTGCCTTTACATTTTTATCAAAACAAACAAATGCAAAAAGACAAGGAAAAGCAATGGCTCTATCTGGTGCTGCTGTTGGAACAGCCGCAATCGTAGGACCTGCTTTCAGCGGTATTATGAAAGCAACAGCTGGCGTAGAATGGGTCTTCATTACTATTTCTATTTTAATGGCTCTTGGTACGATCGTATCTCTATTCTTCTTACCAAATAACGTATCAAGAAAAGATACATCAAGAACACAAATGATGAACAAAGAAGATATGGTTGAACTTTTAAAATCAGAACCGTTATTACAAGCATATATTGGTGCTTTCACATTAATGTTTTCACAAGGAATTGTCACTTACATGTTACCAGTAAAAGTTGAGGCATTAGCGCTTAAAGCATCCACAACAGGCATGATGTTAAGTGTATTTGGTATAACTGCTATCCTCTTCTTCTTACTTCCAACAAATCGTATTTATGATCGATTTAATCGTTCGAAACTAATGCTAATCGGAATTGCAGTTATGGCATTCGCATTATCTTTACTCGGATTATTTGCTACAAAAGGTATGCTCTTTATCGTAATGATGATTTATGGAATTGGATTCGCAATCCTCTTTCCATCTATTAACGCTTTACTCGTTGAAAATACTACAGACGATAATCGCGGAAAGGCATTCGGATTATTTTATGCCTTCTTCTCATTAGGAGTTGTTGCTGGCTCCTTTACAGTCGGCGCAATCGGAGCATCACCTAGCGTCAGCTTCATTATCGGGACAGCATTTTTATTAACATTTGCTGGGATGATTTATGTAAGAAGCAAAGTAAAAAAGACAATGATGGGATAATCCATCGTTGTCTTTTTTTTAATGCATATTGATATAACTCGTAATATAATGGAAGCGTTGGAATAATGCCAATTAATTTAAATATAAAAGGTAACCGCTCATCTCCTTCTTCATATAAACGAAAAACAAAAACTGTAGTTAAAGTCCAAATGACGCTAAACAAGAAGATACATTTCCAAACAATTGAGGTTAATATTTGTATATCAAATACAAAACCAAAGATCCCTATCGAATAGAACTCTTTTTGCCCAATATATTACTTTTGTGTATAACCAAATAACAATGTAAATAAATTGAGCCGTAGAGGCAATAATACATCTCTTCTTTTAAACAGAAAGTTTATAAATACTGACGATACTTCGACAATTTCCTCGGAAATATTTCCTTTCCCCACATAATTTGATACAGTACACATGAATAAACACTTGTATTACATAAAGTGAAACTTTAATCAGTGGGGGTTTGGTTCCTCCCCACTGATTATTAGTTGAACCAATCGGGCTTTTACGGGCAGTTGATCTCCCAACTAACTTCTTTACTTCCACTGAATTTTGAGGTGGGGATCTTACTGACCGTTAATGCGGGATAAACTAAAATAATAACTTACTGTACAAATCAAAAAGCACACTCTTCATATGAAGAATGTGCTTTTATGTTATTAACGTTTAATCCAAACAGCGCCTGCCGATTTATCTTCTGCCTGTCCAACAACTTGGAATTTAAGTCCAAGGTTTGGAACTTTTCTTCCTGCGTCTGCAATTTGCTTGTTACTATATACTTTTGAATCATCAAAAGTTGTAACACCTTGTAATCCAGAATAGTTAAACTGACCACGTGTTAATGAATTTACACTCCATGCTGGTGTTTTATCAAATGAAAATGCAGCATCTGCAATTTGCATGCCCGTATTACCGTATGCTGGTTTTCCGTTTAAATTACCAACTAGCGCTTCTGGATGAGAATCTACAACACCCAGGAATCCTTCACCTGGATGCATCCCAACCCAGTTATCTTTGAAACTATCATCTGCATACCAAACGACAAGGCCTGTATTATACACTGGACCTTTTCCTGCTTTTAAACCATTATCTGATCCCGCATAGTTTCTCCACTCTAAGTAGTAATAATGAGCTTTCTTCTCTGTCCCATCAGAAACAACAAAACCATTTAAATTCATTTTAGACTGTCCTTCTACATCATCAGAAAATACAACTTGTCCATCAACAGTTACATTTACATTGTCCATCGCAAAACCTTTATATGTTACAGCCGGATCTGTAATATAGTCGAATTGTAGTTTCACTTTTTTGCCTTTAAATTGACTTAAATCATATGATTTATCAATCCATTTCCCATCTGTTGTATCTTTATCTCCTTGGACTACTTTTTCCCCAAGTCTATCAATTAATGTTTTCGTTCCATCTTCTGTTACTGCATGTACTTCGACGAAATCGCACTCTGCTTCTAACTCATAATTTGCTTTATAATCGAATTTTGCATTTGTTCCTTTCGTTAAATCAAAGAATGGTGTCTCTAACGTTGTATGCATATCATCGCCTCTTGTACTATAATATGCATGCTTTCCAAACTCCGGTTTAATCGTTTCAACACTTTTACCTGGTAAGTTAACACGTACAACGCCTGGACGATTTGATTTCGTAACACTTTGATCAATATAGGTAGGAACTCCCACACCACTCTTAATTTTATCGTAATCTACTTCTAATATTTTTGCCCAGTTGCCACCCATATTCTTTTGTAAGAAATCTTTATTTTGTGGTGAAAAACTAGTCGGCTCTGTTCCTGCGATTTTCCCTGTCCAACTACCTCCACTCATTAATGACCAAGCTTCGACTGGTGAACCATTTCCAGTATATTTCGTGTCATATTCATCTGGTAATCCAAGATCATGTCCAAATTCATGTGCAAACACACCTACAGCTCCATCTTCTGGTTCAATTGTGTAATCATGTGCTGCTACTTTACCACCAAAGTAATCTACCTTTGATTTCGTACCTTCAATCGCTACTGGATCTACTGCTAATTTTGAACGATGTGACCAGATCGCATCATCACCTAATTTACCGCCACCAGCTTCTTGACCAACACCAGCATGGATTACCATTAAATGATCAATTACACCGTCAGGTTCATTTTGATTCCCGTCCCCGTTTGTATCATATCTATCAAATTGATCAAACTGGGATAAATCTAGTCCTTTCTCAGCAGCTGCATGCAAAGCTTCTTTCACTAAATCACGTGCACCCTTTGGACCTTTATTATCGTGACCACTGCTACCATCAGCTCCATAATCAGATGCTTTTCCTGGAACAGTTAGCCACTCCGTTACATATCCATCTGTCGTATAACTACCACCAGACTGCTCTTCATAGTATTGTTTAAACGTTTTTACTTTTGAACCATCAAATAAAGTATACGGCTCATTACCGAACAACATCTTTTGATAATGTTCTCTACTAAAGTCTTTCGAATACATATAACCTGGTGTTTGATCAATATTATTATGTTTATAATCACTAAATTCAACGAGTAACACTAATACTTTATCCGATCGAACAGATCCCTTATATGGAGCTTGCTTTGCTTTTGAAGTTGGAACTTGCCCATTCAATTGCTTTTTATTTGGTTCTGGCTTTTGCTCAAGGCTAACATTTTTTTCAGCCTTTTTTACATTTTCCTTTTCTTCCATCTTTTTCTCTTTTACTTTTTTTGTGAAATCAGACGTTTCTTGTGAGTGAGCATCTGGAAGAATTTCTTTATTCGCCTGATCTCCTTGTTTCTTTTCAATATATTGCTCGACAGCTTTTTTCGTCTCTTCTTTAGAAGATGCTGGATTAATTGTTCCTCTTTCTTTCAGTGCTTCCGCTAAACGATCTTCTTGAATTAAATTGTAATCAATTGGTGTTGTAGATACATTATCTTTCTCTTTTGCTGGCGTTTCTGCGTATGTTAATGGAGCACTCATTACAGATGTGCATCCGATAATTGCCGCAATTGCTAATGACGATAACACTTTAAATGGCGCTTTTCTTCTCATTCCATTTCTCTCCTTTTATAAAACTTAAAATTCAGATAAATAAGTACATTTTTGTCGAAATCCCCGTTTACTACCCTCCCTATATAAAAAGGCATAATTCTATAAACGTTAAGCTTTCTGTTATAGAATCATGCCCTCCAGTTTTCTGGTCAGACCCTCTATCTTTTTATCCCTTGGTTCAATTAATAATCAGTGTGGGGATGAACAAAGTCCCCACTGATTAAAGTTTCACTTTATATCGAAATATGAAAAATAAAGAGTTATGTGATATATATTAAATATCTTATATAACAAATTTAAAAGACAATATGCAAAATTGCATGAAAATTCTTTTAAATAAAAAAGAATCCTAGTCAATTAAACTAGGATTCTTGCTTTTCTATTATTTCTCTTGTGTTTTTTCCCAATCAGCTAAGAATTTCTCAATTCCTTGATCTGTTAATGGGTGCTTCACTAATGAAGCAATTACGTTTGCTGGGATTGTTGCAATATGTGCACCGTTTAATGCTGCGTCAGTTACGTGAACACTGTGACGTACAGATGCTGCAATGATTTCTGTTTCGATGCCATGAATCGCAAAGATTTCTGCGATTTGACGAATTAAGTCCATACCGTTATGACCGATATCGTCTAAGCGACCTAAGAATGGTGAAACGTATGTTGCACCAGCACGAGCTGCAAGTAACGCTTGAACTGCTGAGAATACTAATGTAACGTTTGTACGAATTCCTAAGTCAGAGAATGCTTTTACTGCTTTTAAACCTTCTGTTGTCATTGGAACTTTTACAACAACGTTTGGAGCAATTTTCGCTAATTCTTTTCCTTCTTCAATCATTTTATCAGCTTCTAAGCTAATTACTTCTGCACTTACAGGACCTTCTACAACGTTGCAAATTTCACGAATGCGCTCGTGAAAATCTACGCCTTCTTTTGCTACAAGTGATGGATTTGTCGTTACTCCAGCTAATACGCCTAATGCATTTGCCTCTTTAATTTCGTTAATGTTTGCTGTATCAATAAAGAATTTCATTTGTTATTCTTCCTTCCTAATTTTCATTTTATATTTATTTTTTTTTCTTAATAAGCTCTAATTCAATCGGAATAGATTTGTCCACTTTTTTACCTTGTGTTATCTCTTTTGCTGTTTGCATCGCCTTCTCTCCGATTAATTCTGGTTTTTGAGCGACTGTTGCAGCCATACGCCCATCGTTAACCGCTTTCACAGCATCTTCTGTTGCATCAAATCCAACAACTACTACATCTGTTTTTCCAGCAGACTTCAACGCTTCAAGTGCACCTAATGCCATCTCGTCGTTATGAGCAAACACGGCTTTAATATCGCTATTTGCTTGCAAAATGTTTTCCATAACAGATAATCCTTTCGCCCTATCAAAATCAGCCGCTTGTTTTGCAACTACTTTTAAAGACTTATCGGCTACGTTATGGAATCCTTTCCCACGTTCACGAGCGGCAGAGGATCCAGGGATTCCTTCTAACTCAGCAACGTTTGCTCCTTCGCCGACTAATTCACGAATGTAATCACTAGCCATTTGACCACCTTCAATATTATTAGAGGCAATGTGAGAAACAACCTTACCTGAATTTGCAACGCGGTCTACTGTAATAACAGGAACGTTCGCTGCATTTGCAGCACTTACCGCTGAAGCAACAGCATCTGAATCGGTCGGGTTAATAACAACTACATCGACACCTTTTTGAATTAAATCTTCAACATCGTTCGTTTGCTTTGCTGCATCATTTTGTGCATCAACAGCAATCAATTCAATGCCGCTTTCTTTCGCCTTCTTTTCTGCACCCTTTTTCAAAGTTACAAAGAAGGGATTATTTAAAGTTGAAACAGAGAATCCAACTTTAATAGTTTTATTTCGACCTTTATCGCTAGAATCCTTTGCCCATTCTGGTGGTTCCATTGAACAACCAGCAGTAACGACCATAATACATGCAACGAGTATAAGTAACCATTTCTTCATGAACTGTCCCTCCATTACGCTTCTTTTCTGCGATCAATTAATACAGCTAGTAAGATTACAAGTCCTTTTACAACTTGTTGGAAGAAAGAAGATACACCTAATAAATTTAAACCGTTATTTAGTACACCAATAATAAGTACACCGATGAATGTACCAACAATCCATCCTCTTCCCCCAGAAAGACTTGTTCCACCTAATACAACTGCTGCAATTGCATCTAATTCGTAAGAAGTACCTGCAGTCGGCTGTGCAGAATCTAATCGTGATGTTAAGACAATACCTGCAAGCGCTGCCAAAATTCCGGAAAGACCGTAAATCATTACTTTAATTCTCGTAACATTAATACCTGATAGTGCTGCTGCTTCTTCATTTCCACCAATTGCAAATGTACGGCGACCAAATGTCGTTTTCTTCAAAATGAAGTACAGTACTGCGAAAGCGATCATCATTGTAACAGCGGGTACCGGAATACCAAGAAAATAACCACGGCCAAACATTTGGAACATTAAATGATCACCAAGACCAGTGATCGGACGTCCGTCCATATAAACAAGCGTCAACCCACGAAAAATAGTCATTGTTGCTAAAGTTGCAATAAATGGAGCTACTTTTCCTTTCGCAATGATGATACCGTTTACAATTCCCATTACAAGACCTGCTAATAGTCCAACTGCCATTGCAAGGAACGGATCCATGCCACTTGCCATCATTCCAGCTACAAGTGCACTTGATAATGCTAAAATAGAACCTACCGATAAGTCAATACCCCCTGTTAAAATTACGAAGGTCATTCCGAATGCAATAAGCGCATTAATCGATACTTGACGCAGTATATTAAATAAATTTGGAATTTCAATAAACGCTGGATTTAAAGCTGTAATTACGACGATAATTAATACTAAACCGATTAAAGAACCAAGTTGTTGTAATACATTCCCCTTCTTAGCCATCCTTACTCTCCCCCTGTAGCTAGTGCCATAATAGACTCTTGTGATGCCTCATCTTTCCCTAAAACTCCGCCGACTTTTCCTTCATGAATAACAAGAACTCGATCACTCATCCCTAAAACTTCCGGAAGCTCAGATGATACCATAATAACGGCATCGCCTTGCTCTGTAAGCTTATTCATAATAGAGTAAATTTCTTTTTTCGCTCCAACATCAACACCCCTTGTTGGCTCATCTAAAATGAGTAATTGCGGATGAATGCCTAACCATTTTGCGATTACAATCTTTTGCTGATTTCCACCAGAAAGAGATTTCACTGCCTGCTCTCCGCTAGATGCTTTCACATTAAGAAGCTTCATCATATCCTCTGTAAACTGTTGTTCTAGCTCGTTGCTTAGAACACTTCCCTTTGAAAGACTTTCTAAATTCGGTAAAGCTAAATTTTCTCGAATTGAAAAATCTAACACTAATCCTTCAGACTTTCTATCTTCTGTAATGAAAGCAATTCTTTGTCTAATTGCATCTATTGGACTATCAATCTTTACTTCTTGTCCATTTATAAAAATTTGTCCAGAGTCTAAAGGTTCATAACCAAATATCGCTTTCATAATATCAGTGCGACCAGCCCCCATCAAACCAGCTACACCAAGGATTTCACCTTTCCTCACTTGAAACGAAACATTTTCAAATTTCCCTTTCTTCGTTCCGTTACGCATTTCAAAAATGACATCACCAATTTGACTATTTCGCTCTGGGTAACGTTCACCAATGCTGCGCCCCACCATCATACTCACTACTTCATCAAATGATGTTTCTGGAATTAATCTCTTTCCCACGTATTCTCCATCACGCAAAATCGTAATAGCATCACATATTGAGAAAATCTCTTCCATACGATGCGAAATGTACACGAATGAAACACCTTCTTTACGTAACTTATTGATTACTGTAAAGAGCGTTTCGATTTCACGATCCGTCAGTGCCGCAGTAGGTTCATCCATAATAATAACGCTCGCGTTTGTCATTAATGCTTTCGCAATTTCGATAATTTGCTGTTGTCCAACCGATAATTCCTCTGCTAACATAGCGCCTCTTACATGCAACCCTAACTCCGCTAGTTGCTGCTGCGCAATCGCGTTCATTTGTCGAGTGCGTAAAATACCTGTTTTCCCATACATTAACTCTTTACCGAGAAACATATTTTCAGCTACTGTTAAATTCGGCAATATGTTTAGTTCTTGATGTATAAATGCGATGCCGTACTCTTCAGCTTCTTTCGCATTTTTAAAGGTGCGCTCTTGCCCATCAATTGTGATTGTCCCACCATCTTTTTTGTATACACCTGTTAAAATCTTCATGAGCGTTGATTTACCCGCTCCATTTTCCCCCATCAATGCATGGACTTCTCCTGTTTCAATCATAAACTGTGCATTCTTCAGAACAGGATTTCCATTGAACGCCTTTGAAATGTTTTTCATTTCAATATGCATTCCCATCACTTCCCTTTATTAAAAAATCACGCCTGCATGTAAAATTACATTTGCATAAGGCGTAGCCTCGCCTGTACGAATAATCGCCTTCGCTTTCTTTGTATGCTCTTTAAATTGCTCATGAGATACATACTCAAATGCTGGCTCTGTTAATTTCTGCTCGATCTCTTTATTTACTGCCGCATTATTTATAATGACTTCTTCTGCTAACGTCACTTTTTCGATTACCATATCATCAGCTACAACTTGTAACACTTCTAAAAAACTCGGTTTTCCAATCTCAACAGCTAAATCAATTCGTTTTACTCCATCCGGAATCGGTAACCCGCAATCAGCAATTACAACCGTATCTGTATGCCCAAGTGAAGCAAGGACTGCCGCGATTTCACTATTTAATACACCATGCTTTTTCATCCAACAATCACCTGCACTTCACGTACTCGATCTCTCGTTGGCATACCGCCCTGTGCTCCAAGTTTCGTTACAGAAAGACCACCGGCAATATTCGCGAAACGAATTGCTTTTTGAAGTGTCTCTCCTTCAGAAAGTGCAACTGCTAACGCACCATTAAATGTATCACCAGCTCCAGTTGTATCCACTACATCAACAGCAATGCTAGGAACATGTACAATCTCCGTGCCATTATGGAAACGAACACCGTTAGAACCTTCTGTCATCAATAATTTATTGGGATACTTCGCCAATAAATCTTCAATTGGTGATGTAAAATCATCTAATACGATGCGGCACTCATGTTCATTTGGCGTAATATAAGTTGCCTTTTCTAAAATGTCTTCTGATAAAACTTGTGCTGGCGCTGGATTTAACATAACAGGAATATTATGTTCCTCACAAATAGCCAATACATATTTTACTGTTTCAAGTGGAATTTCTAGTTGAAGAACAACCATATCCGCTTTTACAAGAAGGTCTTTGGAGCGATCTACAACTGACTTATTTACAAGAGCATTTGCCCCTTGTACGACAACAATACTGTTATCTTCTTCTGCTAAAACGATATGAGCAATTCCTGTCGTTCCATCTGTAACCGGTACCACATAATCGATAAAAATGCGTTCGTTCTCTAGATTTTTTCTAACTACTGTTCCATAATCATCATTTCCTACCGCTCCAACCATTGCTACATTTGCTCCTAACCTAGCTGCAGCAACTGCTTGGTTTGCCCCTTTCCCTCCTGGGATTGTATGAAACGCTTCACCAATTACTGTTTCTCCTGCTTTCGGGCGTTTTTTTGAAACAGCCACTAAGTCCATTGAAATGCTTCCTACTACTGCAATATTTGGCATCTGTTTCATCTCCTTACTTCGTTGTATTTCGTTCTATAATTTCAATCGGCAAACGATAATGTTTCTCTTCTAATGTATTTCCTTCCATTTGCTCTAACAACAACTCTGTTGCAATTTTCCCCATTTCATATATCGGTTGTGCAACTGTCGTAATAGATGGATACATCATTTCCGTTAAAGAAATGCCATCAAATCCGATAATTTGTAAATCATCTGGAATGGCAATCCCCTTTTGAAGTGCCGCCTTTACAATACCGATCGCAATTAAATCATTCCCAGCGACAATACCATCAATATGCGGGTATTCTTCTAATAATTCCATCGCTACACGCTCACTATTTGCTGGATCAAACGTACTCTCTGCAATCATATATGAAAGATTATTTTGCGTAATAACGTCTACAAAACCTTCAAAACGTTCATTTGCAGTACTCACATCACGTGGACCGCGAATATGTGCAATATGTTTACATCCTTTATCTAGTAACAACTTTGTCGCAGCCTGACTTCCTGCATAGTTATCTGCATATACAGTAGGAATACGCTCATTAAACATACGGTCAATCGCAACAACTGGAACAGATAAATTCATGTAATTAACACTATTTTGTGGATTCGTTGCTACAATAAATCCATCTACATTATTTTGTCTAAGTACATCAATATATTGTTTCTCTTTTTCTAAACTTTCATCAGAGTTACAAAGGACAACTGTGTAACCTTGTTTATGTGCTACATCTTCTACGGCACGTGCAACTTCCGGAAAGAATGGATTCACGATATTTGGAACAACTAAGCCAATTAAACGAGACTTTTTATTATACAGTGAACGCGCTACTGTACTAGGCTTATAATCTAACATCTCAATTGCACGTTCTACCTTTTTTAATGTATCTTCGTGAACATATCCATTTTTATTTAGAACTCTGGAAACGGTCGCAACAGATACTCCCGCTAATTTCGCAACGTCTTTGATCGTACTCATTCTCTTTTCTCCTCATTTCATGTAACCGTTTACAGAAAATAATATAACGTATTTCTAAAAATACGTCAATCATTTCTCACTAAAAAGCTTTTAAGGTTATACTCAAAAAAGCACCGCCATAAGGCGATGCTTCTTCATTACGAGTATGATACAGTTTTTTCTTTTTCTTCTACAACAGGCTCTTTAGCATCTTTTTTACGATCTGATAATTTAATTTTTTGTAAGAAAATCGTAAAGATGGCACCTACTACGATAAATACTAATCCTGTTAAGAATACAGTATGAAGCGAGTCTACTAAAGAGTTTTTCAAAATAGGTACAATGCTGTTAGCGAACGCTTCTGGCATTTGTTTTAATGCCTCTGGGCTAAATAGCATTGAATATAAACCTTGTGGATCTGTGTGAATCATATCTTTAAATTTCGTTACCATTTGTCCCGCTTCTTTCGGGAATGTATCTAATACAGGTACTAAATTTTTTGTTAATGTCGTACCTGAAGTGTTATTCATAATTGACCCTAAAATTGTAATACCAAATGTACCACCGATTTGTCGGAAGAATTGACTTGATGACGTTACGACACCAAGGTCTTTTTTCGGGAAGCTTTCTTGTAACGCTAATGTTAATGTAGGCATTACAAGACCCATTCCTAAACCGATAACCATCATATAAGAAGTAGCTGTAAGCTTCGTTGTGTGCATATCCATCGTTGTTAATAACCAGAAACCACCGGCCATAATAAGCATACCTGCGATAATTTGTGGTTTTACACCAACTTTTAATACAAGTTGCCCACCGATAATACTCATCACAATCATTGTAATCATCATTGGAGTCATAATTGTTCCTGATTCAGCAGCACTTACTCCTACAATCCCTTGCATGAAGAATGGTACGAACATAATCGCACCGAACATTCCAATACTCATAAAGAATCCAATCGCATTCAGTATTGTAAATGTGCGATTTTTAAAGAAGTGCATTGGTAAAATTGGCTCTTCAGCTTTCGTTTCAACGATAACAAAGCTAACGATACCAATTACAGCTAGTGCAAATAAACCGATAATTTGCCAAGAATCCCATGCATAATCTTTTCCGCCAAACGTTAGCGCAAGTAATAAACTTACAACACCGAGAATCATCGTAAAGATTCCAGCGATATCAATTTTAATTGGTCCTGTTTGTTTATGTGATTTTAATCCCATTGCAATAAAGATTGTTGCTAAAATACCAACCGGTAAGTTAATGTAGAATACCCATCTCCAGTTCACTGCATCTACAATCCAACCACCAACTTGTGGTCCAATTACAGAAGCAAGGCCGTATAACGCCCCAAAAATACCTTGCCATTTCGCACGTTCTTTTCCCGTGAACATATCTCCAATAATAATCATAGCCATTGGCATCATAATACCGCCACCAAGACCTTGAATACCACGGAAAATAATTAATTCTGTCATACCATTTGCCATACCACATAACGCCGAACCAATCATGAAAATAACTAGCCCTGTTATATATACGTTACGACGACCAAGTAAATCAGCTAATTTACCTGCAATTGGTACAACTGTCGTTGATGTTAACATATAAGCTGTTGTTAACCATGTCATTAAGCTTAATCCACCTAGGTCACCGACGATACGTGGCATTGCTGTACCGACAATTGTTCCATCTAATGCAGCAAATAGCATCGCGATAATTAAACCGATTAACAACAACTTTCTATTTTGATTTTCTTGTTGCTCCATGTAATCTCCTCAATTCCTCTTAGTTATTCTCTTTTTTCTCTTGTGTCCCGCAAATAATGGTTTCTAACTTCTCAAAGAGACGTAATAAATCTTCTCTTTCTTGCAACTCTAAATGTGAAAAGTATTTTGCAATATGCTCGTTACGAGCTGTCATTGCCTCTTCTACTCTAGCTTTCCCCTTTTTCGTTAACTCGATGATGACAACGCGACGGTCATCTTTGTCGTGATAGCGTTCTACAAGTTCTTGATCGATTAGACGATCAATCATCACTGTAATCGCGCTAGGCTTCACATACATCTTTTTCGCTAATGTTGTCGCTCTTGAAGCCCCATAATGATCTAGAATCTTTAAAATATAAAACTGCGGTGGTGTAAGTCCTGTCGCTTGCATTTGTTCTAATAACTCCGTTTGCATTTTCTTTCCAATCGAAAAGGCAAGAGCTTGAATTTTATCGATATGCGTCATATCATTTGGCATGTTATCCACCTCTTATTTAAACAATAAAATATTTAATGTATTTAAATATTAATCCCACGAATAAAATCCGTCAATACTTTTATTCATAAAAACGTTTACATTTTTGTCACAAAGTTGTATAATTTTCGACGAAGTTAATATTGACAGTCACGGAGAAACGGAGTACACGGCTATGAATCATAAAAAAGGAAACTTTTTTATATTTCATGGCCTTTTTATGTTCTCTGTCTTAAAACGCTTCGAATTAATTAGGGGAGGATTTTCATTTTATGTTTTTCACACAATTATTTAAACCTGCGCCCCACGCGGAACGCTTACCAGCTGATCGCGTTGATAGCGAATACCGTAAATTACGTTTACAAGTATTCTTAGGTATCTTCATCGGTTATGCAGGTTACTACTTTGTTCGAAAAAACTTTTCACTAGCAATGCCATACTTAATCGAGCAAGGCTTTAGTAAAGGGGAACTTGGGGTTATCCTTTCAGCAGTTTCTATTGCTTACGGATTAAGTAAATTTCTTATGGGTATCGTATCCGATCGTTGTAATCCTCGCTACTTTTTAGCAGCTGGGCTATTTTTATCAGGTATCATTAATATTATTTTCGGCTCATTTTCTTTCATTACAACGAGCATTATACTTATGTTTGTACTTCAGTTTTTAAATGGATGGGTACAAGGTATGGGATGGCCTCCTTGTGGTCGTACGATGGTTCACTGGTTCTCTATTAGCGAACGTGGTACAAAAATGTCCATTTGGAACGTCGCTCATAATGTTGGCGGAGCGCTTATGCCTTCCCTTGTAACATTAGGCTTATACTTCTTCGCAGATGACTGGAAAAGTATTTTTTACTTCCCAGGTATTCTTTCAATTTTAGTTGGTATTTATGTATTAATTACGATGAAAGATACGCCTCAATCTTGCGGACTACCTTCTATTGAAGAACATACTGGGGAATATCCACCAGATGAAAAAGTAAAAGATCGCGAACGCGAGCTTTCAGTAAAGGAAATTTTATTTAAATACGTATTAAACAATAAGTTTTTATGGTACATCGCTATTGCGAACGTTTTCGTATATTTCGTACGTTACGGCGTTGTAGACTGGGCTCCTACTTATTTAGTAGAAGAAAAAAGCTTTACTCATAGTAGCTCACGTACTGCTTACGCTCTATATGAATGGGCTGGTATTCCAGGTACACTTCTTTGCGGATGGATGAGTGATAAACTATTTAAAGGACGTCGTGCACCTGCTGGTATTTTATTTATGGTTGGTGTATTTATCGCAGTTCTTGTTTACTGGTTAAACCCTCCTGGTAATCCAATGGTTGATAGTATCGCACTTGTCGCAATTGGATTTTTAATTTACGGACCGGTTATGTTAATTGGTCTACACGCTCTAGATTTAGCACCAAAGAAAGCTGCTGGAACTGCAGCAGGCTTAACTGGATTCTTCGGTTACTTAGGCGGAGCAGCTTTCGCTAGTGCAGCTATGGGCTTTATCGTAGATGCATTCGGATGGGATGGCGGATTCATCTTATTACTTGCATCTTGCGTACTTGCAATGTTCTTCCTTGCTCTTACTTTAAATACAGGGTCAGTAAAATCAAAACAAGCTTAAATAATATATAACAACCATAAAAATAGCTCTTAGCATTTACATACATGCTAAGAGCTATTTTTTATTTTCATTGCTGTTCCTACTAATGATAACAACCAATTCCTTCCCTACTATAAGATTAAAAGATTTGATGAAACACCTTTATTAAAACAGCTAACGTAACAGATGCAGCAAATCCCCCTAAACAAATAAGACTGACACCTTGGCTATATGACAAATTTTGAAATGATTTCATTGCTTCCATCCTCCCTATCTCCCCTTTGATACTTTTATTTTACCAATGGGAAAAATTTCATAACATCGATTTCTCTAACAACTAACTTACAAATTTGTAAGTTAACATCTTTTCAACTTATATATCTAGTATTTCCACAAATAAGAGTCATTTATACATAAAAAAAGACCTCAGTTATACTAAGATCTTCGTTACATTCTATTTCATTTTACAATCATCACTGGACATTTCACACGCTTTGCTATTTTATGACTTACACTTCCCAGCACCATTTCTTGCAGTGTATTGAGCCCTCTACTTCCAGCAATGACAAGATCTATATCTCCTGTATTTACATATTGAACAATTGTATCTCCAGGATCACCATGTAATATCGTAATTGTATAAGAAATGTTCTCTTTCTTTAATAAACCTTCAATCTCTTTTAATTTATCTTTTCGACTAGCTGATATTGTTTCTAAATCTGTTTGACCTTGTATAATATCTGATTTTGCCGTTCTATTATCTACTACGTACACAACTTCAACATTTGTTTCTTCGCTACATTTTGCAATATATGTTGCATGTTCCGCTGCTCGAAGTGCATGTTCAGAACCGTCACATGCTAATATAATTTGTTTGTACATATGCTGAATCCCCTTTTCGTTATCCTACTCGTATTATATAATAAAGCCCCCTAAAAAGGAGGCTTTTAACTAGCAATTCTTTTATTATAAGTAGCTAAATTTGCAACAAGTTTTGAGCTACGTTCATTTAATCCTGTTATACTTACTTTCACACCACTTTGTTCATACTTCA
Organism: Bacillus cereus group sp. MYBK220-1; assembly: GCF_051916445.1. NCBI lineage: Bacteria > Bacillati > Bacillota > Bacilli > Caryophanales > Bacillaceae > Bacillus > Bacillus cereus group sp. MYBK220-1. Next base: position 69,307 of record NZ_JBQAGQ010000009.1, read on the forward strand.
TGATAACTTTATCAATTGATGCCACTGCTGAATCATCCCATACGTGCGCATGAGTAAAATTCATTTCAATTTCTTTTACATCTTCATTAAATGAAAAATTAGTTATGAAATCGGCTGTAGATGCAAAGAAAAGTTGACCGTGAATTTCGTATATTTTCTTATTTTCAATATATAAATGTTTCACGTGAATCTTTGCCATATTGAATGCAAATAAAACCGCACTAATTACTGTTCCGATAATTACACCTAATGCTAAATTATGTGTAATTAGGACAATCACAACTGTTACGATCATAACAAATGAGTTTCCTTTTGGTACTTTATGAATTGTTGTTACAGAGTTCCAATCAAACGTTCCGATTGAAACCATAATCATAACTGCAACTAAAGCTGCCATCGGAATATGAACGACATAATCTCCTAAAACGAATAGTAATACGATTAAAAATCCGCCCGCTACAAATGTTGATAGGCGACCTCGTCCACCTGATTTAATATTAATAACAGATTGACCGATCATTGCACAACCTGCCATTCCTCCGAAGAAACCAGCAACAATGTTTGCGATCCCTTGTCCGCGTGCCTCTTTATGCTTATTACTTTCCGTATGCGTCATATCATCTAAAACTGAAGCTGTTAATAATGATTCTAGTAAACCGATAATTGCAAGCATAACTGCATACGGTAAAATAATCCCTAATGTCTCAAGTGTAAAAGGCACGTCAGGAATACTAAAGAACGGTAATTCTTTCGGCAGGCTTCCCATATCTCCTACTGTTTTCAACTGTAATCCGCTCATAAGTGCAATACTCGTCACAATAATAATTGAAATAAGCGTAGAAGGTACAACCGTTGTAATACGTGGAAATAAATATATAATTGCAAGTCCTAATACAACGAGTGCATACATTTGCCAAGTTGCATTTTTAAAATGTGGCAATTGCGCTGTAAAAACTAAAATTCCAAGTGAATTTAAAAAACCACTCATAACAGATTTCGGAACAAACTTCATAAATGAGCTCAGTTTGAACACGCCAAAAATAATTTGGACAATACCTGTTAATATTGTTGTAGCAAATAAATATTGCAAACCATGATCTTTAACAAGCGTTACCATTAATAATGCCATTGCACCTGTTGCAGCTGAAATCATTCCAGTTCTCCCGCCAACAAATGAAATGGTAACTGCAATACAAAAGGCTGCGTATAGTCCAACTGTCGGATCCACGCCTGCAATAACAGAGAAGGCTATCGCTTCAGGGATTAACGCTAAAGCAACGACAATTCCTGATAACACGTCCCCTCTCACATTAGAAAACCAGTCATTTTTTATCGTTTGAAACAAAATACCACTCCTCTACTCCTTTATAATTTGATTTTCTCCATAAGAAAATCTAGCCGACTGCACGAAAGCTATTATATAACGAGTAGAAGATTTTTTGCTATGTAAAAGTTTCCTAAAGAAAAAGACACTACCTTAGTAGCATCTTTTTTCATTTCATTAATGTCCACCGTGTCCTTGACCACTTTCCTGAACAATTTCTAACCTCTCATCTAGTATTCCTTGTGTTTCAAATGAAATATCACTCGTACTTCCTAATAAGAAACCGTGATTATATGGTCCAAGTGTTGGATCATCTTTAAACTTCGGCTGAATGCTTGCAAGGAAGTCATACACTGGTTGTGAAGCTTTACCTTCTTCTAATAATACAACAGGTGCATGTTTACCCATATGTGAAAAAGGTGCCCCAGCAACTGCTAAATCTGGTGTTTTACTTGAAACAAATGATAAACCGTGACCAGGTTTTGTGAATCCCCAGCCAAATTTTGTTTTTTCATCTTTAAATTTAGCGAACGCAATCGAGTTTTCTGTAGGGGTCTCTCCACTAATACGCGTTACTTTCCCGTATTTGCTTAGCTCTTTTTCTACTTCTTTTGAAACAATTTTTTCTGGCCCTAATACATATATATTTGCTTTATCTTTTCTCATTTTTAGTGCCTCTATTGTCGCTTCTGGCACTTTATTCTTTTCTGTATAGAGTAGTGGTTCCGGCATATGAGAAATCCAATTTACAGCGGGGGTTGTATATAAACGTCCTTCTTCTGCAGACGAACCGATAATAACACTATTTGGGTAGCTTCCTGTTATATCGGCATACTCCTTATCAACATCCTTCGCAAATATAGCTGGGTCCGTTTCTTTTATTTGTTTTACTTTATAACCTTTTAATTGTTCAAGCGCGCTAGTACCTACATCTCCCATCACCATAATTTGTGTTCCATCTTTCGTTCCGATTGGATTTAATCGTTTTATTTCTTTTAACGTCATTTCCGGTATCTTTTCTTTTTCTATAAATAAAATCGGCCCGTTATTCGGATGATGAATAAGATCTGCACTCGCAATACCTAATTGCCACTCGCTTGCTGGTACTAAAATAACAGCACCTGGCTGGTTCTCCTTATGAGTTGCTGGCCATATCGTTTGCGAAGTTAATACTGCCATTTGCGAAGGATCATTTGTGTTTAATCTCGTTACATTTTTTAAACTTGTCGTTAATAAATCATTAGATGCACCTTGGTTCATTTCTTTTGGCGCCGTTACCTCCTGATTCATTTTCATTTCCTTTTGTTCTGTTTTCTTCTCTTTTGTAGATTCATGGTTTTTATGGTCTGTATTCGTTTGTCCGCATGCAGCAAGACCAACTGCTGTAATTATTGTTATCCCAAAAATTCGGGTCATTTTTTTCACTATACCGCCTCCGTATTAATCATTTTTGAGCCAATATGATTACCTAAAATGTAATTTCAACTCCACAATAACAAGCAATTCTGAAGAAATTATGCAGACACATCATAATCTGCACCATTTCTTCATGATTTTGCATTACACTTTAAGTAACGATTATAAATATGGAGGGCTCTCTATGATTGATATACTGCTCGTAGACGATGAACCGAGAATGCTTGAATTATTAACGCTTTATCTTACACCAATTGGATATAACTGCGTATGTGCGACTTCAGGAGAAGAAGCTATTTTACATATAGAAAATCGAAACTTTAAATTTGTTTTACTCGATATTATGATGCCAAAGATGGACGGATGGGAAACGTGCAAAAAAATCCGATCTTTTAGTAACATTCCTATTATTATGGTTACAGCTCGTGATCAAACAGTAGATGTCGTTCAAGGATTAAAAATTGGAGCCGATGATTACGTAACGAAACCTTTCCATGAAGAAGAACTTTTCGCAAGAATTGAAGCCGTTTTAAGACGTACAAATGAACATAAACAAATCCAATATCACGGTATTGTATGGGATGAAACAAAACACTTCGTTTCTGTCCATAATGAAGAACTCCTTCTCACACCAATTGAATTTTCTTTACTCGGATTATTTTTACGCCATGTGAACTACGTATTAAACCGTGATCAGCTCATCGAACGAATTTGGGGATTAAACACAAATACAGAAGATCGCACAGTCGATTCACATATTCGTAATTTACGTGATAAATTGCGAAAAGCAAATTTTCCTATTGATCATCATTTAAAAACCGTGTATGGAATAGGTTATCGATGGATTGATACTGAACAGTAAGGGGCAAAACGATGAAACGAATTTCAATTCAATTCGGATTTTATTTTTTAATTGTTACACTTTTAATTGAAAGTGTTCTCTTTATTTTGCTCTATTATAGTCTTGTAAACACTAGAGTAAATGAAGAAATGACAGCTTTATTAAAGCGAGGAAATAGTCATCGAGATGTACTTGAAAAATATTACGATGAGCAAACCATCTCTCACGTAGCATTAATGGAATCTGAAGCTGAAACAACTGTCGTTATTACAAATGCAAATAAAGAAATACTAGCTAAATCTAACGAAATAAACACGACTATAAACGATCATATTAGTAAAATGCAAACTCGAACAGACCATAATGGAGCGATTATAGAAAATCATTGGAAAACATCTAATTATATATGTACAGTTAGCCCCATTGTAGTAGATGGAAAACATGAAGGCTATGTGTACATGTTTCTTGGAACAGAATCAATTGAAAAGTTAGTTAATGGATTAACGAAACAATTCATTATTGCTGGTGCCATCACATTTCTACTCACAGTCATCACAATTTTCCTATTATCACGTTTATTAACAAAACCATTGTTACACATGAAACATGCAACTGAAAAAATGAGTAAAGGCGATTTGTCCGTTTCGTTAACGACTACTCGTAATGATGAAATTGGTGAACTGGCATCATCTATTCAAACGCTCGCAAATGATTTGCATTATATGAAAACAGAGCGAAGTGAATTTCTAGCAAGTGTTGCTCACGAATTACGAACACCGTTAACATACGTAAGAGGTTATGCTGACATTGCTTTAAAAGAAAGCACCCCTTCTGAACAACGTTTGCGATATTTATCAATTATAAAAGATGAGTCTGATTACATTACAAACTTAGTTCAAGATTTATTTTCACTTGCACAAATGGAACAACATAACTTTTCTATTCAAGTAAAGGAAGTGCATTTACACACCTTCCTTACGCGTATATGTGAAAAAGTAAACGCCATGTATAAAGAAAGGTACAGTAAAGTTTCTTTCTCTTGTCCTCCTACACTGCTAGTAAACTTAGATGAACAACGATTCGAACAAGTTGTGGTGAATATTTTAAATAACGCTTATAGACATTCAAAAGAGCATTCTCATATAAACATTTCTGTTACAGAAGAACATAAACATATTTCCATTGCAATTGAAGATGAAGGCGAAGGTATTCCACCTGAAGACCTCCCTCACATTTTTGACCGCTTTTACCGTGTCGATAAAGCAAGATCACGAGCTACAGGTGGAACTGGTTTAGGACTATCTATCGTGAAAGAAATTGTAGAGCTACACGGCGGGACGATTACTGTCACGAGTGAAGTTGATCATGGATCTTGTTTTATCATTTCATTACCATCTGTAAAGAAACACGACTACCATCAGTAGTCGTGTTTCTTTATCCCGCATTAACGGGCAGTAAGACCCCTACATCAAAATTCAGCGGAAGCAAAGAAGTTAGGTGGGGGATCAACTGCCCGTAAAAGCCCGATTGGTTCAACTAATAATCAGTGGGAGATGAACAAAACCCCCACTGATTAAAGTTTCACTTTATCATTTTACTTTATAATATAAATTTACAAATTGCCCAAAACGTTTCGTATCCGTCAAAGTTAAATTAATTTCTGGGTTCTTGTCTTGAAATAACGGAACTCCAGAACCTAATATATGCGGTGTAATCGTAACAACATATTCATCAATTAGATTATTCTTAAAGAATTCTCTCAGTAGCTCTCCTCCACCAACCATCCATATTTTAGATCCTTCTTTTGCTTTTAACCTTTTTGTAAACTCCACTACATCTTCATTTACAAACTCTACGTTTCCGTCTGAACCTTTTTCTGAACGAGAAAAAACATAACATGATTTATCTAAGTACGGGAATGTTTCCGTATGCTCTACTACATAGTCGTACGTTTTCTTTCCCATAATTATTGTATCAATTGTTTCATACATTTCTGTATAACCGTTATCTCCCTCTCCTTCTGTTTCCATTAACCACTCTAAATCATCATTTTCTTTCGCAATATATCCATCTAAGCTCGCCGCAATAAATAAAACTATTTCACGTGACATATCTTTTCCTCCTTGCATCTCATCTTGATAACATATGATGTAAACAATATACTAACAATAAAACATGACAATTTATGTCATGTTAAAAAGAAAAAAGGTGATACATTTGTCAAAAGCTAAACGCTTATTAGATATTCTTATATTTGCTTCTGCCAAAAAGACATTTACAGCGCAAGAAATAGCTGATGAATTTAATATCTCCGTTCGTACTGTCCATAGATACATTTTAGATTTAAGTGATATGGGGTTGCCCATTTACGCAGAACAAGGTCGTAACGGCGGCTATAAAGTATTAACGAATAGAGTAATTCCGCCTATTTTATTTACGGAAGAAGAAGCAGTCTCTATCTTTTTTGCTTTTCAATCTTTAAGTTACTATCGCGACTTACCTTTTAACACAGAAATCAATTCCGTTACACATAAACTGTATAGCTCCCTACAACATGATGCAAAAACGAAAGTTGATAAAATACGTTCTTACATCGCTTTTTGGAATCCTAAGCGCACAATTGATACACCTCTTTTAAACGAAGTGTTAACCGCGGCTATTGAAAATAAAAATTTACACTTTCAATACGAATCTAAATCGGGGTTAAAAACAAAACACGTTCATCCTATCGGTGTATATGCTCATGACGGGCTATGGTATTTACCGTCCTATGACTTCAGTAGAAAAAAAGTATTACTGTATCGCATCGATCGTATTCTTTCCATATTATCAACGGAAGAAAATGAGGATACATTCATGAATTTAGAAGAGTGGTTTGCCTCTAACTCTAACGTAGTACACATCCCTACTCAGTTACATGTTTTACTGACAACAGAAGGCGTACGCCAATGTAAAAGCGTCCCTTATCTTGAGGAATTCGTTATAATAAACGAGGATGGGACAGGATATATAAATTCAACAATTGATAAAGGAGAAATCAATTTTATTACCCCTTTATTTTATAGACTCGGAAAAGATGCAAAAGTTTTAGAACCGACAGAATTGATAGATGGTTTACGTATGCGTGCGAAAGAAGTTTTAAGTATGTATGAAGACTAAAAAGGCGTAAGAGAAATTCTCTTACGCCTTTTTAGTGTGCAGTATTTTCTCTATCTCTTCTTTTAACAACGTCTTTATTTCTTCCAAATTATGATTCTTCTTTTCTCCCGATTGTACCGTATAAAACTCAGCAAATGAACGCTCTTTATATCTTGGTACAACATGCATATGATAGTGCGTAAGTTCATTAAAGATTCCACCATTTTGACAAATCGTAATTCCGTCAGGTTTATATAATACCTTAATCGCTTTTGCAATCAGCTTAGAAGCATCCATAATGGATTTTGCTACAACATCATCTAATTCGTCTACTTCTACAACATGTTGCTTTGGCACAATTAAAGTATGTCCTGTATAGAAAGGTTCATGATCTAAAAAACATGTTACATAGTCATCTTCATATATTTTATATATTTTTTCCTCTTCGTTTGCTAATTTACAACCTAAACATTCCATCATACTTTCTCCCTTTATTAAAAACATAAAAACGTGAGAGCCGTATTCTCACGTTTTTATGTTTCATTTTATCCCGCATTAACGGGCAGTAAGATCCCTATCTCAAAATTCTGCTGTAAAGCAAAGAAGTGAAATAGGAGATCAACTGCCCGTAAAAGCCCGATTGGTTCAACTAGTAATCAGTGGGGGATAAACACTCCCACTGATTACAGTTTCACTTTATTAATTCAATTGTTTCCGTAACCTTTATACTATCTTTTACAGATTGAACAATCGTACAATTTTTCACTGCAAGTTGCAGCGCCTTGTCCAGCTGCTCTTCTGTAATGTTTTCTGCTTTAATTTTATAGTGCAAATGAACACTTTCAACTGGCTTCGATAAAGCTTCACTTCTACCAATTTCAGTTTCGATTGTAAACGTATCATATGTAATACGTTTCTTTTCTAAAATTGTTCGAAAGACAATTGCACTACATCCTGCGATAGAAGAAATGAGTAATTGTAACGGTGAATACCCGTTTTCTTTTCCAATCGCTAATTGACCATACGATAAATCTGCTTCTATATCATCGTGTTTGATTGTTAGTTTCATTTGTTTTTTCCATCTCCACTTTCATCGGTTTCTGCCGTTTCTTACTAATATAATAATATATATAGCAGAAAATGATAAATGGAATACCACAGTATAACGCCATTCTTTGTTCAGGAATAAACGCTAAACTAATAACAACAATGCTATTTGTAATTAAGGCTAAAATCGGGACAATTGGGTATAGTGGTGTTCTATACTTTAAGTCCTCTAACTTTCCTCCGCCTTTTATATACTGACTTCTAAAGCGAAGTTGCGATAGAGCAATAATGATCCAACTTGAAACAGCCGATAAACCAGCTATAGATAATAAGTACATGTATACTGTATCTTCTGCAAGGAAACTTGTGAATAAAGAAAGGCCAGCTACAGCAATCGTTACAACTAGCGCTGTAATTGGAATACCACGCTTATTTACTTTCTGGAAGGAAGTTGGTGCCATTCCTTCATTTGCAAGTGACCATAGTATACGCGTCGCTGCATATAATCCAGAGTTCGCTACAGATAATAACGCAGTAATAATAACGAAGTTCATAATATCAGCTGCGTATGGAATACCAATTTTATCAAATACGACTACGAATGGACTTTCAATTACGCCTGCTTCTTTCCAAGAAATTAATCCTACTAAAATCGTCATTGTTAAAATGAAGAATAACATAATGCGCCATACTGTATTACGGATCGCACGTGGAATTGTTTTTTCTGGATTTTCACTTTCTCCCGCTGCAATCCCGATTAACTCTGTTCCTTGGAACGAGAAGTTAACTGTAATCATTGTAAGTAATACAGCAGCTAGTCCATTCGGGAATAATCCACCATCACTTACAAAGTTAGAGAAAAGAGGTGCTGCTTCTTTTCCGTCATATGATATAAACCCTAATAATGCACTACCACCAAGAACAACAAATGCAAGAATTGTAATTACTTTAATACTAGAGAACCAAAATTCTAATTCAGCATAACTTTTCGCCGAAATTGCGTTTGAAGCATATAAAATAACGCCGAATACAAGGCACCATACCCAAACATCAACATTCGGAAACCATCTTTTCATCATTAAACCGATTGACGTTAATTCTAATCCTACTGTTACTGCCCAGCCAAGCCAATATAGCCAGCCAATCATAAAGCCTGTTCCTGGTCCAATAAACTTCGTCGCATACTTTTGGAAAGAACCTGAAACTGGCATTGCTACCGTTAACTCTCCAAGACAAAGCATTGTTAAATACATAATAAATCCGCCTACTAAATATGAAAGGATGGCTCCCCCTGGTCCAGCCTGATTAATGGTGTAACCTGAACCTAAGAAAAAACCAGTTCCGATTACACCACCTAGTGCGATCATAAATAAATGTCTACTCTTCATCGTACGATGTAATTTCTCATTCGTTGGTTGCTGCATCTAAATCCTCCCCCTACCAATACCCCTATATCTTGTTAAAATTTTCTGATAATAAAAATATACACGAAAGCGATTACATTTTCTATATAAAATTAAAACTTTTCTGATAAAATAATATAAAAAATCGAATTATTGCAAGATTTAGATTCTATTTAGAGGAAAATAAGGAGAAACAAGGAAAAAACCCTTACATATATTGTAAGAGTCAACGGAGTTCTAACCTTCTCGATAAAATTGATAAACTATAATTTACGATAAAATACATACAAGCTACTACTATAAACGTTGGAATCGTATAATTCACATTTTGTCCGCTAATAATTTGAGCATTATGCATAAGCTCTGGCAGTGATATAACGACTGCTAGTGATGTATCTTTCAGCAATGAAATAAACTGACTAACAAGCGGCGGGACCATTCTTCTTAATGCTTGCGGTAAAATAATATGCCAAAGTGCTTGAACATACGTTAATCCTGAAGATCTTGCGGCCTCAATCTGTCCTTTTTCAATAGATAATAGGCCACTTCGAACAATTTCAGATATCATTGCTGCTTCAAATATTGTTAAAGCAACAATTACAGCTGTTATAATTTCTAATTTCAATCCTGCTTCTGGAAGTGCAAAATACGTGAAAAATATAATTAAAAGTAGTGGTAAGTTTCGAATCACTTCAACGACAATTCCTAATATTTGTGAGACGACAGGGATTTTCATGTAGCGCAATATTCCTATTACGCTACCAATAATAAAACTAAGTATAATTGCTACGAGCGCTACCTCTAACGTTATAAGTAATCCTTTTAATAAAAAGAGAATATGATCTCCTGTAATTGCTCCCTTAAAATCCATTTATACCGCCTCCTTTGCTAAGCGTTTTTCTAAATAACGCACTAGCATACTGAGCGGAATTGTTAATATTAAATAAAACATCCCGACAAATATATAGACGTCGAACGTAACAAATGTCTTCGTTGAAATTAAATCTCCTTGATACATTAAATCCGTACCAGCGATAATTCCAAGTATTGAGGAGTTTTTAACTAAATTGAGAAACTGGTTTCCTAAAGGGGGAATTACAATTTTCACAGCTTGGGGTAACACAACATAATACATCGCCTGCACATACGTTAGCCCTGAAGAGCGAGCAGCTTCCATTTGCCCTTTCGCAACTGATAAAATACCAGCGCGAATGACTTCAGCAATAAAAGCTGCCGTATATACGGTAAGCGTAGCTGTTCCTGCTACAAAACCATTTAAAGTAATTCCTACTACAGGTAAAGCGAAATAAAATATAAATGCAATTAATACGAGCGGAATATTTCTTACAAATTCTACAATAGCAGCTCCCAACCAATTTAAAATGCGAATCGGTGCAATACGCATTACCGCCAAAATTACTCCTAAAATAAAGCTTCCTATTAATGCAATTACACTAGACATCACTGTATATTTAAAGCCCTCTAAATACATATCAATGTTATTCGTTAGTATAGAAAAATCAGGCACATATTCTCCCCTCTTTCTTTACAAGAAGAGGATGAGCATCCCTCATCCTCTTACTCTTCAATAAGAATAAAGCCCCACTAATTAGAGTTTCACTTTACTTCTCTTGTTTTTGACCAATCCATTTCTCATACAATTTATCGTATTCTCCATTCGCTTTCATATCTTTTAGTAAGCTATTAATCTCTTTCGTCAAATCATCTGCACCTTTTTGCACTGCAATTCCGTATGGTTCATCCGTAAAAATTTTCCCTACAACTTCATAATTTGAATCTTGTTTTGCCATGCCGTAAAGAATTGCATTATCTGTCGTTAAAACATCACCTTTTCCTGCTTTTAACGCCGTAAATGCCTCACTGTAATTTTCAAATTCTAAAACAGTCGCTTCCGGTGATTTTTGGCGAATGTTATTTGTCGATGTTGAACCTTTTACGGCTAACACTTTCACACCCTTTTTCACATCATCAATACTTTTAATATTGCTCCCTTTTTTCACGAGTAACGACTGCCCTGCTTTAAAATATACATCTGAAAAATCAACCTCTTTTTTACGTTCTTCCGTAATTGTCATTGTTGCGATAATTGCATCAATGTCACCGTTTTTCAGGAGTGGAATACGCGTTTTAGACGTTACTTCTTTTAATTCTAGTTTCTTTTCATCTCCGAGGATTTTTTTCGCAAGCGCCTTTGCAACATCAACATCAAATCCTTCTACCTGCCCTGTGGAAGGGTTTTTCAATCCAAATAAGTTCGTATCATTCTTCACCCCAACTACTAGTTTCCCGCGCTTCTTAATTTGCTCAACGGCCCCGCCTTGCTTCGTATTCGTTTCTTTCGCCTCATCTTTTTTACTTCCGCACCCAGCAACGACAAGTACGAATAAACATGAAAATACAATTAAGGTGAACAACTTTTTCATTTTAAGCATAAAATTCCTCCTTTAATGATTTAACACTCGACTTAAAAATAAACGTGCTCTTTCTTGTTCAGGACTCGCAAAAAATTGCGCCGGTGTTGTATCCTCAATGATCTCACCATCATCCATAAATAAAATCCGATCAGCTACTTCTCGCGCAAATCCCATTTCATGCGTGACAACGACCATCGTCATCCCTTCTTTAGCTAGCGTTTTCATAACATCAAGTACTTCCCCGATCATCTCTGGATCAAGAGCAGACGTAGGCTCATCAAATAGCATAATTTCCGGCTGCATCGCAAGTCCTCTAGCAATTGCCACCCGTTGCTGTTGTCCTCCGGATAATTGATGCGGATATACGTTAGCCTTCTCCGGGATTCCTACTTTCTCTAAATAAAACATTGCTGTTTTCTCTGCTTCTTCTTTGGAAACTTTATTTACTTTAATCGGTGCTAATGTAATATTTTGAAGAACCGTTTTATGTGGATATAAATAAAAATGTTGAAAGACCATCCCAATATTTCGCCGCAATTCATTCATGTCCGTTTTTTTATTGTGTACCTCTGTATTTTGTACAATTAATTCTCCATCTGTAATTGCCTCTAATTGATTTATACATCGAAGCAATGTACTTTTTCCTGATCCTGAAGGCCCGACAACTACTACCACTTCCCCTTTTTTCACTTGCACATTAATATTTTTCAAAACTTGAAAGTTACCATAATATTTATTTACATTACGAAATTCTATCAACATACTCCCCCTTCCCCTAACAATGCATGTACATTCTTTTTATATTCAAAAATAGTCCCAAAAATAACTTTTAGCTTCAATTTGTCCATAAAAAAAAGCAAAGGGTTTCCCCTTTGCTTCTTCATTTCTATTCTGTTAAGATACTTCTTCTTTCTTATCTTTCCCGTATTCATGCTCCCAAAAATCAGCATTTTTAATTCCTAATGGCCCTGGATCGAATACTGGATCTTTTCCTTCTTTTTTCTGTTTTTCATAATCCTTTAATGCGACTAATGCAGGTTTTTGTAATAGTAAAATCGCAATGATATTTACCCATGCCATAATTCCTACCCCAATGTCGCCTAAAGCCCAAGCTGTTGCTGCTGTTTTTATACAGCCATAGAATACAGCTCCTAAAAATACAAACTTTAGTACCATAGACATCCAAGGACGGTCTTTATCACGATTTAAGTATGCAATATTCGTTTCTGCAATGTAGTAATACGCCATAATTGTTGTAAACGCGAAGAATAATAACGAGATTGCAACGAAACCGTTTCCAAATCCAGGAAAAACAGATTCTACCGCCGCCTGTGTATATCCTGGTCCTGGCTGAGCACCATTTAGTTTATTAACGATAAAGTTTTTTCCGCTTGCATCAAATACGTTATACATGCCTGTAATAATCATCATAAATGCTGTTGCTGAACAAACAAATAATGTATCAATGTAAACGGAAAATGCTTGCACTAAACCTTGCTTAGCTGGATGTGATACTTCGGCTGCTGCTGCTGCGTGTGGTCCAGTCCCTTGTCCTGCTTCATTGGAATAAATACCACGTTTTACCCCCCAAGAGATTGCTAAACCGATAATACCACCGAAAGCAGCTTCTAATGCAAATGCACTTCTTATAATTAACATAAATGCTTCTGGCAATTTTTCAATATTCATAGCAACAATGACGCAAGCTACTAAAATATAGCCTATTGCCATAAACGGTACGACAACTTGCGCTACGTTAACAATTCGCTTTACTCCACCGAAAATGATAAGAGCTAATACGACAACTAATATAGCCCCTGATGCGGTAGTATTAATACCAAAAGCAGTTTCTAAACTTACAGCAATACTATTTGCTTGCACACCTGGTAGTAAAAGCCCCGTTGCAAGAATTGTCGCTGCAACGAATACTAAAGCATACCATTTCACACCTAAACCTTTTTCAATGTAATAAGCAGGTCCACCACGAAATTGTCCTTGATGTTTCGTCTTATATATTTGCGCGAGTGTTGATTCTACATAAGCTGATCCTGCTCCTAAAAAGGCTACTGCCCACATCCAAAATACAGCTCCTGGTCCACCGAATGCAACGGCTGTTGCTACCCCAGCGATATTTCCTGTTCCAACACGTCCTGATAACGAAAGTGCTAACGCTTGGAATGAAGAAACACCAGCCTCTGATTTTTCTCCTTGAAATGTCAGCTTCACCATTTCTCCTACGTGCCTTACTTGTAAAAACTTCGTTCGAATAGAAAAATATAAACCTACTCCTAAACATAAATAAACAAGTGCTGGACTCCAAACAATATTATTTAACCAATTTACGAAAGTTTCCAACATTCCCCCTCCTTCTTTATAAAGAATATTCAGAATATATATAAAATTATAAGTGCATACCGAATCTAGGACAATATTATTTTAATAAAGTAAACATATTTTTGTATAAAAAAACAAAGTATATATTTGTTTTATATACTTTGTTTTGAACTAAATGTATTATATATTCACAATTGCTTCTCTTTTAATAATTCTTTCGTATAGCTCTTCTGATAATTTCAAGAAGTTATCAGGCATATCTTTCCCTTTAAACTTCTTTTGAAGCGTTCCATATAAACCTATATCACGTAAACGTAAAAATAGTGGTAACGATTCATACCAACTATCCGCCAGCCTGTGCTCATACTCATATCCTTTTCGTAACACTTGTAACTGTTTACGAGCAAAATCTGTCTTCTCTTCTGCTGTCCACGGTGTAAATAGAACAGAGTAGTATAAAACCATCGCTAAATCATGTATAAAGTAATTATAAGCAGCATCATCAAAATCAAAGATTGTTAGCTCTTTACCATCATAATGAAAATTACCTTGATGAATATCACCGTGCATAAGACCGAACGTTTCTCTTTCAACTGGAAGAGCCTTAATTTCATCCATTAATACCGCTGCAATCTCTTTCACTTGACCATCTTCTAATTCATTAACAATTCCACTTTCGTCTTCTTCCCACGTATCACGGTAGTCTGTTTTAGGATAATCCATTGTAAGGCGATGCAGTTGCCCAATCGCTTTTCCCCACGCTTCAAAATAAGCATCTCCCCAATAAGGCGATTCTGCTCCTTTTACTTGCTCACCTTTTGCATATATAAATAAAGAAGCGAAAAAGAAAGTCCCATCCTCTGCTACGATTTCTTCTACGAGATTTCGAGACGTTGAATAAAGAGGTCCTGCTACCTTTGCCCCATTCTCCGCAACATATCGTAAAAAATCTAGTTCAGCCTCTACCTCTTGTTTAGAACGATGAGAAGAATGTGTTAAACGTAATACGTAATCTTCATCATTATCACCCTTCGCCTTAAAAATATAATTCTCAAAATCTCCAAGTGGCTTTTCTTCTACTGTTACATGAAACAAATTCGCTGCTCTTTTTAAAATCTCTTTCGTAAAAACACGTTCTACAGCTATTTCCATATATATCCCTCCTATATATCTTCTTAATTCGACACAAATGTTAGAAGTACTGCTATGAAATTGAATAATGCACAAAAGACAATGTAACGTAACCTTCAACCCTCTTTTTAAAAAATAATTCAAGCATAAATTTCTCACAAACGACAAAAATTAACAGAAACAATTGCACTTTAAAAGAGGTGGAAATTATGACAGAGAAAAAAGAACAACAAGAGAGTAAAAAACAAAAGCATATGTTTCCATCACTTCCGGAGAACATTAGTTACATTGAAAATAAACTTTCTCATTCTGATGATATAAAAAAATTAGATCTCCCTTTTCAAAACGGAAAAGGAATAATCTTATATATCGAATCTTTAGCAGATCCAAATCTAATTCATCAGTTAGCTCTTGAGCCTTTATTGACACGGTCAGACTTAGCTATAGATAAAGCTTTTTCTACATTAAATATGAAAAAAGAAACGAATTTAAATTATGGTGTGCAGCTTTTATTACAAGGTAAATCCTTATATTTTCATGAACACGTCGACAGTTTTTGTATTTTCGAAACAGCTCTATCCTTAAAGAGAGATATAGCAGAACCTGATAATGAAGGAATTGTCCGTGGACCGCATACTGGTTTTGTAGAAGACTTAGCAACCAATTTAGCTTCCATTCGCAAACTCATAAAAAGTCCACATGTCGTCATTAAATATTTCACACTTGGTGAAGAAATGCATACGAAAGTGGCAATTGCTTATATGCAAAACATAGCGAATGACGATTTAGTTACAGAGGTAAAAAGAAGGTTAGAAACGATTAAGACAGATGCACTTATGCCTCCAGGATATATACAAGAATTTATAGAGGATACGTCTTTCTCACCATTTCCGCAGCAATTAAATACAGAGCGTCCAGATAGAGTCGCAGCAAATTTAATGGAAGGACGAGTTGCTATTTTATCTGATGGAGATCCAACAGCTCTTATCGTTCCTGTTACATTATTTGCTTTTTACCAATCACCAGATGACTATAATAACCGCTGGATTGTTGGTTCTTTCGTCCGAATGATTCGCCTAGTAAGCTTCTTGATTGCCTTTCTCTTACCAGCTATATATATCGCAACCGTAGCCTTCCATCCTGATGTATTGCCGCTCGAACTTGTGTATACAATTAAAGCTTCATTAGAGAAAGTACCACTTCCTCCTATTTTTGAAGCTCTCTTAATGGAATTAATCTTTGAATTATTACGGGAAGCTGGTATTCGCTTACCAAGCCGAGTTGGACAAACAATCGGTATTGTAGGTGGTTTAGTAATTGGTGATGCGATTGTAAAAGCCGGACTCGTTTCTTACACAATGATTATCGTTGTAGCTTTAACTGCAATCTCATCTTTTCTCGTTCCATCAAACGATATGAGTTCAGCAGTTCGAATTCTTCGTTTTCCATTAATGATTCTTGCTGCTATATTCGGATACGTCGGAATATCATTCGGTCTCATTATAACTTTCGTTCATTTATGTCAATTACATTCATTTCATACGCCATATCTTTCTCCTGTTGCCCCGATGCGGATAAAAGATATGAAAGATTCTTTTGTAAGACTTCCAATTTGGTCGTTTTGGGAACGACCACATGATCCAAAACCGAAAAAAATGCAACGACAACATGTAACGAGAGAGGATGAGGACGGTGACAAACACGCAAAGTAAAATTTCGCTCGTTCAATTTACCTTTTTCGTTATTCAATGCCAAATCGGAGTTGGTATCCTTTCTCTACCTAACCGTCTTCACCCGATAGCAAAAGGTGGCGGATGGATTTCTGCTCTCATCGCCGGGCTTGCAATTCAGCTTATTATTTTACTTATGTGGCTTTTTTTAAAACGATTTCCTGATGCAGATATGTATGAAAGTGTTTGTATGCTATTTGGTAATAAGTTTGGAAAACTATTAGGTTTTGCTTATGTTTTTTATTTTACGCTTATTGGTATGACGGTTATGTTGAATGCTTGTAATGTCATTAAAGTTTGGATATTACAAGCCACTCCTTGGTCTGCCATTCTCATCCTATTTACAATAGCTTGTTGCTATGTAGCCTATAATACATTTAAAGTAATTGTACGATTTTATGTCATGGCTTCTATTCTTATTTTCCCAATGGCACTTTTAATTGGACTTGGGCTCTCACGGGCTGACTTTTCTTATATTTTTCCAATTACAGAAGCTGGATGGTGGAATATTATTCAAGCATCCAAAGAAACAATTACAGCTATGTATGGTTTTGAAATCATTCTTATCGCTTTCCCAAAAGTAAACGGGAGTTCTGTGGCAAAACTGAAGGCAATTTCTATCGCTAACGGATTTGTAACTCTTTTTTATACTTTTACTGTTTGGATTTGCTATATCGTATTTAGCCCAAAACAAATCGAGCTTATTCCAGAACCAGTTGCTTACTTATTACGCTCCTTACATATCGGGATTATAGACCGGACTGATTTACTATTTATACCAATATGGATGATAACAGTTGTGGCTTCTATTGCTAGTTATTATTGCGCTGCTTCAATCGGAGTTGGGCATATATTCAATCTTGCTAATCATAAAAAAGCTGTTCCAATCGTCGGTATTATTGCTTTTAGTGTAGCCTTATTTATAGATACACCTGAAGAATTAAAAGTAATTTCAACTTTCACTGATAAGTTCACGTATATTTTCATCGTTGTCCTCCCTCTTTTATTTCTACTTTATTCAGTAATAAGAAATAAGAAAGGAGAACATTATGTTCCAAAAAAGAGTTAAATTACTTTTTATATTATGTACTAGTTCCCTCCTTTCTGGCTGTTGGGATCAAGAGCCATTAAGAGAAGCCAGATTAGCTTATAGCATTGGTTATGATATTACGGAAGAGAATAAACTTCAGCAAACGCTTGAACTCGTAAAAAGTTCAAGCGGCGAGCAATCTTCATTCGAAAATGAAATACATTCAGCAAACGGGCATAACATAAGGGATACAAGCGATGCCCTTAAAAAAAATGTGACTGGGAATATTCGCTATTTTAAATATGGCGTTCAATTACTCGGAACCAAAATCCTAAAAAAAGGTATATTACCTTATTTAGATGTCAGCTTTCGGGACCCAACAAACCCAACTGCTTTAGTAAAACTTATTGCAGTAGATGGTGAAACATCCGAGATACTAGAAAAAAAGAAAGTAGGAAATTTACTAATTGGAGATTTTCTAAAGAAAAAAGTGAAAAGTTTAGAAGATATGAGTGTGTTTCCAAAAGAAACTTTAGAAACAGCTTCTACAAAAATGTTAGATCCCGGTAAAGACTTTACCCTCCCTTCTATAAAAATAAAAGGAAAAGAAGTGATTACAAACGGTCTAGCTTTATTTAATAATGATAAATTAACTGGGCATTTACCTTTGAAACAATCTGTTTTATTCGTATTATTAACTGGAAAAATGGGAACAAGTGCCCGTATAACCCAAAAGCTTACTAGCGATGAATCAGAGAAAACATCTGATTATTTAACAATGGAAATTAGCAATCGAAAGTTAAAACGCGACTTAAAAATAACAACAGATAAAAAAGGAAATGTTTATGCTCACATTAAGCTCCAACTAAAAGTTATAGCGCTTGAAGCTCCGAGAGATAATCTTTACAAAATGGATGAAAGAAAAAAACTAAATAAAGAATTGTCTACACAACTTACGAAAGAAGCTAAAAAGATAACGAAAAAGTTACAAAAAGCAAACTGTGATGCTTTCGGTATCGGCAGACACCTTATCGCCTATCACCCTGACTTATGGAAGAAGAAAAATTGGAATAAAGATTATGCAAAAGTAAAATTCAAACCTGAGGTAGAGGTAAACATTTTGTACAGTGGTGTCCTAAAATAAAAGGTTGTATGCCGCATGGGCATACAACCTTTTTATTTCGTATATCGATACACAATTGATTCATATGGTCTTAAGTTAAGTTTTGCAATATCCTTGCTGGCATCTTTATAATTCGACAGTAGTACTTCTTGTTTCATTCCATCTAATTGAACGTGCGCTTGTACAGAGTACGTTATTTCTTCTCCATAGAAGTTATTGATAACAAGTAATACCTCATCATTTACAGTACGTGTATATGCCCAAATCTTAGGATGATTTTCATCCAAAATAGCATATTCTCCTTCTGTAAGAACATCATACGTTTTTCTAAGTTCTATTAACTTTTTATAATGATAAAATACGGACTCTTTATCTTCTAATGCCTTCTCTACGTTTATTTCTTTAAAGTTTTCAGCCACTGAAATCCAAGGTGTACTTGTTGTAAAGCCACTGTTCACCTCTTCATTCCACTGCATTGGAGTACGGGAGTTGTCACGAGATTTTTGCTTTAAAATCCCTATAATCTCTTCTTTTGATAGCCCTTCTTTTAGCTTTATATCGTATATATTTAACGATTCCACATCACGATATTGCTCGATGGACTCAAATTTAGGATTCGTCATACCGATTTCTTCCCCTTGATAAATATAAGGCGTTCCTTGCAGCATGTGCATGGCTGTCGCTAACATTTTTGCAGATTCGTTTCGGTACTTTCCATCATCACCAAAGCGTGACACGATGCGAGGCTGATCATGATTACACCAAAATAACGCATTCCATCCTCCGCCCTTTTGCATTTCAATTTGCCAGCTAGACATAATCTCTTTTAATTTAATAAAATCAAACTCTGCTTTCGTCCACTTATCACCATTCGGATAGTCTACTTTTAAATGATGGAAACTAAACGTCATGCTTAATTCATTACGCTCAGGATTAGAATATTTAATACAATTATCAATTGTCGTAGATGACATTTCTCCAACTGTAATGACATCTTTTCCTGCAAAAACATTTCGGCTCATCTCTTGTAAATATTCATGAACACGCGGACCATCTGTATAATACTTGCGTCCATCACTTGTCGCAGTACTACCTTCATCGTTTAAGAAACATTGGTCTTTTGAAATTAAGTTAATGACATCTAGTCGGAATCCTGTTACTCCTTTATCCAGCCAAAAACGCATCATATCATATACTTCTTCACGAAGTTTTTCATTTTCCCAATTTAAATCAGCTTGTGTTTCATCAAATAAATGTAAATAATATTGCTCCGTCTTCTCATCATATTTCCAAGCAGATCCACCAAACTTAGACTGCCAATTATTTTTTTCATCACGCCAAATATAGTAATTACGATATGGACTATTTTTATCTTCTTTCGCTTCTTTAAACCACTTATGTTCAGTCGAACTATGATTTACAACAATATCAAGCATAATCTCAATGTTACGTACTTTCGCTTCTGCTAAAAGTTCTTCAAACTCTTCCATCGTTCCGTAAGATGGATCAATGCTGTAGTAATCACTTACATCATATCCATTATCATTTTGTGGTGATTGGTATATCGGTGTTAACCATATATAATCCACTCCGAGTTCTTTTAAATAATCTAGTTTCTCTGTAACACCTTTTATATCCCCGGTTTCTCTATTGTAATAACTATTAAAGCTCTTCGGATAAATTTGATAGACTACACTTTTATGCCAATCCTTCATGTTTAACTTCCTCCTACTTCTGTTTGACTCTTTTTGCAAATAACCATGTTAAAGTAAACGGGATTACAACTGCAATAATCATTCCTACAATAAACATTGGAATCGATTTCGGAATGATAGAAATAAATGCTGGCAATCCGCCAATTCCGATAGCAGGCGCTAATACACCATTTAATGTAATGAATATCGCTGCCACAGCAGACCCTATAATCGCTGCATAGAACGGGAACTTATTTCGTAAATTCACCCCAAACATCGCTGGTTCTGTAATACCGAAGTATGCTGAAATGGCTGATGTTGATGCCATACTTTTATCATTTTGATTTTTAGAAATCCAGAACATCGCAAGTGCCGCACTACCTTGCGCAATGTTAGAAAGAGCGATCATCGGCCAAATAAATGTCCCGCCATGTTGTGCAATCAATTGTAAATCAATTGCAATAAACATATGATGCATACCTGTAATTACAAGCGGTGCATATAACGCTCCAAATAATACTGCTCCAACTACTGGTACTGTTTCATATACACCTACTAATCCTACTGTTAATAAATCTCCAATATGACGTGTAACCGGACCGATAATTCCTAGTGCTAACACACCTGTCACAACGATTGTTGTAATTGGTACAACTAATAATTGAATTGCATTTGGTACATGTTTCTTTAAGAAAATTTCCACTTTACTTAATACAAATGCTGCTACTAAAACGGGTAAAATTTGTCCTTGATATCCTACCTTCTCAATTTGGAATAGTCCTAAAATATTGAAGTACTCAATCTTTTGACCCTCTAAACCAGTCGCTGCTTTTCCATAGTCCCAAGCGTTTAATAAGGCCGGGTGCACAAGCATTAATCCCATAACAATCCCTAGTATTGGACTACCACCAAAACGCTTCGTTGCTGACCAACCGACAAGTGCTGGTAAGAATACGAATGCTGTATTGGCCATCATATTAATTAAATCCCAAAGCCCGCCTAAGTTCGGATAAACATCTAATAAATTTTTCCCATCAAAAAATAAGTCCTTTGCGCCTAATAGATTGTTAATACCCATTAGTAAACCAGCTGTTACGATCGCTGGTAATATCGGCATAAATACATCCGAAAATATTTTCACAAACTTTTGAGCTGGATTTAACTTCTGATTTCCAGAGTCTTTTACGTCCGCTACAGTCGATTCTTTCATACCTGCAAGCGTTATCAATTCAGCGTAAACACGATCTACATCCCCTGGACCAATTACAATTTGAAATATACCAGCGTTATGAAACGCTCCTTTCACTAATGAAACAGACTGTAATTTATCATTATCTATTTTACTTTCATCTTTTAAAGCGATACGGAGCCTCGTCACACAATGTGCAGCTTGTTCAATATTGTCTTTCCCACCAATATACTGCAACACTTCCTCTGCTGTTTTACGATAGTCTTTCCCCATATTCCCGTCCCTCTTTTCTTTTTTTGATACCGTTTACAATTACATATTAACTCGTATATATAAGTTAGTCAACACTCGTATATACGAGTTTGTGTTTTTTTTATAAAAAAAAGAGATGAAACAATATTTTGTTCCACCTCTTTACTTCCTGCGTGCCACATCCGAAAAGTGAAAAATATCTAAACGGTGGCGTGATTCTGTATATTCAAACTGACTTCCATCATACAAATGTGTAAAGTTTTTCACAACGACAACATAGTCTGTTCCATTTAAATCTAAATACTTTCTGTCATCCTCTGTACATGGCTGTACTTCTATTACCCTCTGCGAATAACTAATATGTAGCCCAAGCTCTTTCTCGATGTATTTATAAATCGATGCAGTTGCAATTTCTTTCGTTAATCCTGGAATAAACTCAGATACAAAATGATTTATATCTAAAATTACTTTTTCTCCATCAATATTTCGTACACGTTTAATATGGTCAATCTCTGTTTTTTCTTTTACATTTAATAATTTCGCAATGTCTTTTGTGGCTTTTTCTTTGTCCATTTCCACAACTTCCGTAATACAATGACGTCCTAAACGTTCATTTTCTTCTTGGAAACTTACAATACCGCCAAAATTAAATTCAATATTTTTTCGCTTTAAAACAAAAACACCTTTCCCATGAATTTTTTGCACATATCCACGCTCTTGCAGTAAATCTACAGCTTTTCTTACCGTGCCTCGGCTTGCCTCATACTGCTTCATTAATTCTGTTTCTGATGGGATTTTGCATCCCTCTTTTAATTGTTTATTATCAATAGATTTACTGATTTCTGTATAAATTTGTTCATACTTACTCATCATCTACAATAGCCCCTTGTCACCTTCTAATTCTATATGTATTATAACATGCTTCACTCTTCTGCCAATCTCTCACTTATTTTCCAGTACAAGAAAAATATAGGTAAATATTTAATCTTTAAAACGTATTTTTATAAAAATTTTTATATTTTTCTTTTCATTCAAAAAAACATGTAGTATACTAACTTCAAAATCAGAGGAGAAAGGGAGCAAAGAACTATGCTTACTTATACAACAACTGTAGTTACATTTGCACAAAAACATCATCATCATACGTAACCCTTGAAACCTAGCGGAAAAATTACGCGTAGGTACAAGGGTTATTCCCGTTGTACCTACGCTTTGGCGAAAGAGCCATGTAGGTATTTTTTTATCTACATGGCTCTTTTTTTATTGTCAAAAAGCTAGTAAAAAATGATGTTTAAGCAAAACTTACTACAAAGGAGTTAACAAAAATGGAAACGAAAAAATGGGGATTATGGGTTTTAACAGCATTTGTTATCGGGAATATGGTTGGCGGTGGCGTATTTATGCTTCCAGCAAATTTAGCACAAGTATCAGGGCCAATGGGTTCTACACTCGCATGGAGTATTACAGGCCTTGGCGTATTTATGATTGCACTTGTATTTGGAAATTTAGCGATTCGGAAACCAGAATTAAAAGCTGGACCACAAAGCTATGCTCAAGCGATGTTTCCTTCAAAAAAAGCTGGTAAAGTTGCAGGATATAGTATGGCATGGGGATATTGGGCTGCTAACTGGGCTGCAACAGCATCTGTTATTATTTCCTTTGCTGGATATTTATCAACATTCTTTCCAGTTTTACAAAGTAAGCAAATTCTTTTTTCAATAAATGGATTTTCACTGGAACTCGGAAAAGGATTAACTTTCCTCGTATGTAGCCTTATGCTGTGGGGAATTCAATATATTCTTTCTCAAAATATTGATCGAGCTGGAAACATGAATCTACTTGCTACCATTGCAAAAATTATCGGATTTACAATGTTTATTGTAATTACATTATTCATTTTCAACGCCTCTAATTTCGGAGACGGTCAAACCTTTATGAATGAAGCAGGACAATCAATCTCATTAGGTGGACAAATCAATTCAGCTGCTATTGCAACACTCTGGGCATTTATCGGTATTGAATCAGCAGTTATGCTTTCTAATCGTGCAAAATCACAGCGCGATGTAAAAAAAGCTACGATTTTCGGATTAATTATCGCTCTTCTTATTTACATGTCAATTACTTTACTTACAATGGGAGCTCTTCCGCAAGATGCTTTAAAAGAGTCTCAAAAACCATTAGTAGACGCATTAAATTTAGCAATTGGAAATAAAGGTGCATATATAATGGCTTTACTCGCTCTTATATCTTTATTTGGATCTACAGTTGGCTGGATTGTTGTTAGTTCAGAAGTACCTTACCAGGCAGCAAAAAATGGACTTTTCCCTAAGTTTTTCGGGAAAACAAATAAAAAAGGTAGTCCTTCAAAATCACTATTGATTACAAATGTAATGACGCAAATTTTCTTATTTTCAACGATTTCTGGTACTGTTTCAGAAGCGTATAGTTTCGCTATCGTCGTAGCAACATTAGCCTATTTAATTCCATACCTTGTTTCTACCTTGTACCAATTAAAATTAGTTATTACAGGAGAAACGTATGATATACTGCCAGGATCTCGAGTAAAAGATGGAATCATTACGACATTAGCGTTAATATACTCCATTTGGGTTATCAAAACGGGAACTGCTGATTTAAAAACATTCTTCTTAGGAATTGGATTGTTCGTATTAGGTCTTATTCTTTATCCAGTACTAATGAAAGACTCACAAAAAACGGATTAAATAAAGAGAAGCTGCTGGCTTCTCTTTTTTATTAAAAATCTGTAATTAACTTTTCTTTTAGCTCTCCTACAGATAAAGGTTTCGCATAATAAAATCCCTGTACATAATCACAGCTCATTGATTGTAACAAACTCTCTTGCTCTACTGTTTCAACTCCTTCAGCAACTACTGCTAAATTTAAACTATGAGCAATTTCAATAACGGATTTTACAATCGTTCGTTCTGGTTGTGCGTGATCATAATGAAATTCACGAATAAAATTACGATCAATTTTTACAATATCCAGTGGTAGTTGTTTTAAATAATATAAGGAAGAATAGCCAGTCCCGAAATCATCCAAAGCAATTAAAACACCCATATTTCTTAATTCTTGTAATGTAGCAATAATATAATCAAAATGACGGACTGCAATGCTTTCCGTTATTTCTAATATTAAACGGTTCGGAGGAAAGCCAGTTCTCTTTAAAATGCTACGTACTGATAAAATAAAACGTTTCTGCATTAATTGTTGTATAGATAAATTCACAGATAACTTTAGTCCTTCTTGATAATTCGGCAATGTTTTAAACAAGCGACATGATTTTTCTAATACCCAGTCTCCTAGTTTTATAATAAGTCCAGACTCTTCAGCTACAGGGATAAATTCGCTTGGTGAAATAGGTCCGTCTTCTGTCATACAACGTACTAGAGCTTCTATACCAGAATATCTCTTCGTTTTCAAATCAATAATAGGCTGCAATGCTACATCTAACTCTTCATCACGAATTGCCTTTTGCAAAGCAAACTCAACTTTCATTCTACGATTTATTTTCGCGCGTAGCTCATCTGTAAAGAAACACGCAGCGTTTCTCCCCTGTTCTTTTGCACTATACATAGCTAAGTCAGAGTTTTTCAATAACGTTTCCACATCTTGTCCGTCTTGTGGATAAGAACAAAGTCCTAGACTAGCTGAAATGTATACTTCATGGCCTTCCAGCATAAATGGTGCCTGAAAACATGACAACACAGATGTCGCTAACTGACTCATATCATCTTGTCTATGATTTTTTGTTAACAGCACAAATTCGTCGCCACCTAGCCTAGCCAGAACATCTTTCTCTCCTAGTACATAATGCAACCTTGAAGCAACTTCGCTTAAAAGTAAATCCCCTATCATATGACCTAATGTATCATTTACTAATTTAAAACGGTCCAAATCAAAGTAAATCATACCAAATTCTTTTTTATCTGCAATCAATTCGTTAACGGTCGTTATTAATTGTAAACGGTTAGGCAAACTCGTTAAAGCATCATGATAGGCAAGTTCCCTATAACGACTTTCACTTAGCCGCAATCTATGTTCCGCTTCTTTTCTACTACTAATATCATTTCGAATTGCGATAAATTGGTATGGCTCTCCTTTTTCATTTAAAAATGGAACAATTGTTGTTTTGACCCAATAATATGTACCATCTTTTGCTCGATTCCGAATCTCACCTGTCCATACTTTCCCATTCAAAATACGTTTCCATAAATCTTGAAAAAAGGTTTTTGGATGATGTCCTGAATTTAAAATACGGTGATCTTTTCCAATTAATTCTTCTCTTTTGTATTTAGAGATTTCACAAAATTTATCATTTACATATGTAATAAGACCTTTTCGATCTGTAATTGCAACAATTGAAGACTCATCTAATGCTAACTTTAAATCTCGCAATGAAGAGTCATATAATGCATGACCTCTCTGTTCTAGCATGCGCATCTCTCCTTGCTTCTATCTGACTAAAACACAACCTGTTTCTCTTCATAGAAATAGAGATATTTCATTTTCTAATACTAGCCCATTACATAAATTATCTTTTTGAATAGACCGATTAAAATAACATAATATTATTTGTAATAAAAAGCAATATTATACCGTTCTAATTATAAATAGTAGCTTCTCATCTCCCTAATTATTTCGCGCCTTATTATACTGCAATCCCTTTAAGTGTCTCTATGCAAGCCTTGTTTCCAACTAATACCACTCACATCTGATCTCTTTGTTTTTAATAACGAAATAGAAATTAGAGCATACTACATAACTATTCACGAATAATAATATAAAACTCTACATCAATGTATATGTTTTTGAATTACAATAACAAAATATTAACATATTTTCACCTTAATTTTGGAAGTATTTTATAAATAAATACCGTATTAAACTAAAAAAGAGGATAGCCTCTTTTTTAGTTTAATACGAATATGGTATTTGCTGATAACCTGGGTATGGCATTGGATACGTTACAGGGTATGGTGATGGATAAGCTACTGGATATGGAGCGGGATAATACCCTCCACTTGTTGCACCTGTTAATGCACCAGCTGTCAGTCCGCCTAACACTCCTCCTGCAAAGCTTCCAGGGAAAAATCCGCCTCCCCATGAACTACCACCACCCCAGCCCCATCCGCCTCCGTGATGATGATGGTGATCATAGTGATTGTGTCCTCCATGGTGATGATGTCCACCGTTATGATTGTGCCCACCATGATGATTTCGATAATACAATCCATTATTTTCTATATAATTCATGTTTCTCCGCTCCTTTTCGATTTTTTCATTTTCATATACGTTAAGAGTGGGATAAAAAATGGGATAGTACACTGTATGTAGGACAAATGCGGAAAGTATAGGTGAAATGTCTATATTTTGTAAAAAAAGCAAAACACCTTATAATAAAGATGTCATATTACATCTTCTATTTAAGAAGTCTATATTGAAAAAAGATTAGGGGAATTATATAGAAATGAAGAAGCCTATCGTTCAATTACTATTAATATTTACAATTGTATCTATCGTTCTGTTCCTATTAAATACATCGTATATTTCGTTATATACATTTGTCGGTGCTCTATGGTCCATCACAATTGTCGGAATTTCATTCGTTATTTTTATAGAAAATAGATCTCCACAAAGTACGTTAGCATGGTTTTTAGTATTAGCACTTCTTCCTATTATAGGTGTGCTTTTATACGCTATTTTCGGACGCAGCCGCTGGAGAAGAAAAAAACATCTCCATCGTTCAGAAGAACAAAGAAAATTATTCCGTGAAATATTAGAAGGAAGAAGACTAGAGTTATTACTCACAGTCCCACTAAATGAACGTTCCATACATTTAACAGAAGTCATACAAAAATTTGGAGGTGGTCCTGCCGCAGATAAAACAACTACAAAACTTTTAACAAACGGAGATCAAACATTTTCAGAAATTTTGCGAGCTATAGAGCAGGCAAAGCATCATATACATATTCAATACTACATTTATAAATCTGATGAAATTGGTACAAAAGTTCGAGATGCTTTAATACAAAAAGCAAAAGATGGTGTTATTGTACGCTTCCTTTATGATGGCCTTGGAAGTAATACGTTACGACGACGATTTTTGCAACCTATGAAAGAAGCTGGGATTGAAATTGTAGAATTTGACCCTATTTTTTCAGCTTGGTTACTTGAAACTGTCAATTATCGTAACCATCGAAAAATTGTTATTGTAGATGGAAAAATTGGTTTTACCGGAGGACTCAATGTCGGTGATGAATATCTTGGCCGTTCCAAGAAATTTCCTGTTTGGCGTGATAGTCATTTAAAAATAGAAGGAAAAGCATTATATAAATTACAAGCAATCTTTCTAGAAGACTGGCTCTATGCCTCTAGTGGTTTAAATACTTATTCCTGGGATCAATTCATGAATAGACAATACTTCCCAGGTAAAGAGATTTCAAATGCAGAAGGTGCTGTTCAAATCGTAGCAAGCGGACCAAGCTCCGATGATAAAAGTATTCGTAATACATTATTAGCTGTTATGGGCTCTGCAAAAAAATCCATTTGGATCGCTACACCCTACTTTATTCCAGATCAAGAAACTTTAACATTATTACGCTTAAGTGCAATTGCCGGAATAGATGTACGGATTTTATATCCAGGTAAAAGTGATAGCATCATTAGTGATCAAGCATCTCAATCCTATTTCACTCCGCTTTTAAAAGCTGGTGCTTCTATTTACAGTTATAAAGATGGTTTTATGCATGCAAAAATTGTACTCGTTGATGATACAATTGCAACTATTGGAACAGCGAACATGGATGTACGTAGCTTTGAATTGAATTACGAAATTATTAGCGTGCTTTATGAATCAAAAACAGTTCACGACATTAAACGTGATTTTGAAGAAGATTTTAAACATTCAACTGAAATTAAATGGAACTCTTTCCAAAAAAGAAGTATAAAAAAACGCATATTGGAGTCTTTCATGAGGCTCATTTCTCCTTTACTGTAGGCAATCAACTTCATCTTGATTGCTTTTTCTTTTCCCTTTATCCTCCTTCCTTTTCTTTGCATACCATATTAAAACAAGTTATCATAAGATGTATTACTTTATGAAAATAATGTTAGGTGGGAAATACATGTTAGAACAATTTCATATACATGCTGATTTAAAACAACAGCTTTCTACGATTCATGAAAAGAATAAACAAGAAGCTGGTGAAAATGCACATTTAATCGGAACGAAAATATATAAAGCGTCTGATAATAGCATTATTGAAGATGCGATTACAGCACTTCTTCTTGGCAAGAACATTCTATTAAAAGGACCGACTGGTAGTGGTAAAACAGTACTAGCGGAAACTCTTTCTTCTTTATTCCAAAAACCAATGCATAGCATTAACTGCTCTGTCGACTTAGATGTAGAGGGTATTTTAGGATACAACACACTACAAACGAAAGATGGTGCATCTGAAGTTTCATTCGTTAACGGTCCTCTTATGAAAGCAATGAAGAACGGTCACTTCCTATATATTGACGAAATCAATATGGCAAAACCTGAAACGTTACCACTTCTTCACGGCGCATTAGATTACCGTAAAATGATTACAAACCCATTTACACAAGAGGTTGTATACGGTGATGACGAATACCGTGTAATTGCTGCGATTAACGAAGGTTACGTTGGAACAAGTGAACTAAATGAAGCGTTAAAAAACCGTTTCGTTATTATTGAAGTTCCTTACATTCAAGGTGATACATTAAAAGAACTATTATTAGCAGAATCAAAATTAAATGATGTTGCAACAATTGAAAAGTTTGTTGCCTTTGCAAGCGACCTTATGCCTTTAGCTCGCGATGGACGTGTAAGTGAAGAAGCAGCAAGTATTCGTGGTATTATCGACGCATGTGATTTAGGTGTATATATTCCTGTTATGCGAGCGATTGAACGAAGCATAATTGCAAAACTTAATGATGAAACAGAACAAATGACTGTCCGTGAATTAGCAGAAAGTTATTTCTTTGAGGGATAATTTATGAGACAAATTTTTAGTGACAAAAAAATTGATGCGTCGCTGTTTCTACAAATGGAAAACTTAATGTATGCCCTTCTAAAAGAAGACGATGCCTATCTTGAATATGGCTATAAAGCATACTACGACGAAATTGAAAAGAAAGTTGTCATTAGTCACTTTTGGGATGATCGAAAAGAAGAAGATACAGTAATCGGATTAAAAAGCGAAGTGTTCTTAAAAGCACTTGGTAATAAACATTACTCGGACATGACTTTAATTCGTTCTTATGCGATTGAATTGCAAGAATCGCCCCTAAAAAAGTTTTTAACACAATTATTTGTTCTATTAGAAGATTTACGCGTTGAGGAAATCGTAAAGAACTTACGTCCTGGCACGAAGCATGTTTTTAAACGTCGAAAAGAAATGTACCGCAATTATTTCGGCTCTCAAAATGAAATAAACCGTGTTCGTAATTATCACGGTGATCGTCTATTTTGCCTATGCTATCTTTCATTAACTAGCGATAAATACGAAATGTTTAATAATGAATATTTTGAGCAAATTGAAGCGATTTTACATGAAACATTCCAAGCACGTAATACAGAAGATATTATGTATATCGTTGAGAAAATTCGCTATCGCTTAGCGGCGCTTCTTGAAAGCGATATGCTTAACAACTATTTCGGACATGCTCCACTTTACTTATCTGTCCTTGCAGACGAAAAGAACTGTCGCGTCGAAGATTTAGCAAATGATGATACGCAGCTTATAGATGACGATGAAAATAAAAACAAAATGGATGAAAGTTTCTCCACATGGCATCGTGAAAATAAAAATAACGAAAACGAGAACTTTTTACGCTTTGAATTAGAAAGCGGAACAAAAACTAATATGATGGGTGATACTGCCCGTGAATCAGAAGATGGCGACCAAGCACTTGGTTCTGTACAAGGTACTTCACAAAAAAGTACACAATCCAACTTTGATGGCGCTGATACAGAAGAAGCAAGGGCTTCACACGCTTCTAGCCAGCACGACGGTGCATACGGTAAGTATAATGTAGGTGCTTCTCATACATTTAAAGAAGCTCGCAAACCAAACTCAGATGAGAAAAAAGATTACCAAGCTATCAAATCAGTCGTCAATAAAGATGTAAAAGAATTAAAGAAAATTATCGAAAAAACAATTGAAAATAAAACGAATGCGAATAGTGATAAATATTACGGAAGACTTCGTAAGAAATTCCTTCGTATTTATACCGAAAAACAACCGCGTATGTTTTATAAAAAAGGACAAGAGTCACAAGAACTCGATGTTGCATTCCAACTATTAGTTGACTGTTCTGGTTCTATGTATAACAAAATGGAAGAAACGAAGAAGAGTGTTGTACTATTCCATGAAGCTTTAAAGTCTTTAAAAATCCCGCACGCTATTAGCGGATTTTGGGAAGATGCCTCTAGCGCTAAACCTGAAGATAAGCCGAACGTTATCCATGAAGTTGTAAATTATAAAAACTCAACGTTGCCAAACGTTGGTCCAGAAATTATGCAACTTCGTGAAGAAGAAGATAACCGCGACGGATATATTATTCGTATCGTTTCTGAAAAACTTGCCAAAAGACCTGAGAAACATAAATTCTTACTAGTCTTCACAGACGGTGAGCCTTCTGCGCTAGACTATCAACAAGACGGAATTTTAGATACGCATGAAGCTGTTAAACTCGCGCGTAAAAGTGGTATGGAAGTAATCGGTATCTTCATCGAAGAAGGCGAAGCGAAAGAAGCAACTTATCAATTGATGAAAAACATTTATAACCATCACTTCTTAGTTGCAAATCATGCTGAAGATTTACGATTGAAGATTAAACCATTGCTGAAAAAACTATTACTGAAGACGATTGAATAGAAAATAGGAGCCTTGTGGCTCCTGTTTTTTCGTTCAATTACTTTGTTTCTGGTTGAAACTTGTATGGAATGGCTACTTCTAATAAAGATTCAAATCCTCCGTCATAGTATGGGAAACGCTCATTCGCAATTGTTCGATCTACCCACTCTATTGCAGAAATTTCACCTTCATCTTCCGCAATAAGTTCCCCTTTTACTACATTCGCTCGGAATGTAAAAAATAGTGCATGATTCCCTGATTCTTCAAAGAATTTTTCATTGATCGCAACAAGCCCCCCAGCCAAGGCGGTTAAACCTGTCTCTTCTTTCACTTCTCTTATTAGTGCTTCCTCTAATATTTCACCTTTTTCCACAGCCCCACCTGGCAATGACCAAACGTTTTGTTCTACATTATGTACCATTAATATTTTATCTGTTTCTTCGTCATGTATTAGTGCGTATACGACATCAACTCTTTGCATAAGACTTCTCTCCTCCCAAAAATAATGAAGAGCCGATTCCTAAGAATCGACTCTTCCTATTAATTCATCACTAACTCAGCTGTGAGCTTTTTTTTTAACTTAGCCAGCATGTCAGTTGTCATTTTGTCTAAATCGTATTCTGCTTTAAAGCCCCACTCTTTCATTGCTGCTGTTGCGTCAATAGAGTTCGGCCAGCTATCAGCAATTGTTTGACGAGCTGGATCTACTGCATAATCCATTGTAAACGTCGGAATGTGTTTACGAATTGACGCTGCAATTTGCTCTGGCTCGAAGCTCATTGCTGTAATGTTAAATGCATTTCTATGCACTAGCTTACTTGGATCAGCTTCCATTAATGAAATGATCGCTTGTAAAGCATCAGGCATATACATCATGTCCATATATGTTCCTTCAGCAATGTATGAGGTGTATGCACCTTTTTTAATCGCCTCATAATAAATTTCAACTGCATAATCAGTCGTTCCGCCTCCTGGAGGCGCTACGTAAGAAATTAAACCTGGGAAACGGACACCGCGCGTATCTACGCCAAATTTTTGATGATAATAATCACACAGTAATTCTCCTGCCACTTTGTTTACCCCATACATCGTAGTAGGACGCTGAATTGTATCTTGCGGTGTATTATCTTTTGGCGTTGATGGACCAAATGCACCGATAGAACTTGGCGTGAAGAACTTACAGTTTAATTCACGAGCTGCTTCTAGAGCATTTACAAGTCCACCCATATTTAAATTCCATGCAAATAACGGATTTTTTTCTGCTGTTGCTGAAAGTAAAGCTGCTAAATGAATAATTGTATCTACTTCATTACGCTTTGCGATATCATGTAGTTTTTGTCCATCTGTTACATCTAACGTTTCAAATGGACCAGACGTTACTACTTCACTATCTGTTTCACGAATATCTGTTGCAATAACATTTGATGGGCCGTATACATCACGAAGTTTCATTACTAGTTCAGAACCAATTTGCCCTAAAGAACCGGTTACTAGAATTTTTTTCATTTTCCCCACTCCTCATTTGCAAGCTATTCAAAAGATGTCGTTACTTAAATGATGCCCATTTCTTTTCCTACTTTTTCATACTTAAGAATTGCTTCATCTAACATTTCTTTCGTATGAGCTGCTGTAGGCATATTACGAACGCGCCCTGTTCCTTTTGCTACAGTTGGGAACACGATAGATTTTGCGTATACACCTTCTTCATTTAGACGTTTACTAAATTCTTGTGTTAATACTTCGTCCCCAATGATACAAGGTGTAATTGGCGTTTCACTTTCCCCAATGTTAAAGCCAAGTTCTTTTAATCCTTGTTTTAAGTAGCGACCATTTTCCCATAAGCGATCGTGTAACTCTGTGCTTTCCATTAAGATTTCAATTGATCTCATGCAAGCTGCTGCATCAGCTGGTGTTAATGCTGTAGAGAATAAGAATGGACGTGAACGAACTTTTAACCAGTCAATTAAATTTTGTTTCCCTGCTACATATCCACCAATTACCCCAATTGCTTTTGATAATGTACCAATTTGGAAATCAACTTTATCAGAAAGACCGAAGTGCTTTACAGTTCCTGCACCTTTTCCAAGTACACCTGAACCGTGTGCATCATCTACGTATGTCATTAAATCTAACTCTTCTGCAATCTCAACAATTTCTGGTAGTTTTGCAACATCTCCATCCATTGAAAAGACACCGTCTGTAATTACCATTAATTTATTGTAAAGACCTGATTCTTTCGCCGCAATTGCTTTTTGGCGTAAATCTTCCATATCCGAATGTTTATAAACAATAATTTTTGCTTTTGATAGACGACTACCATCAATAATAGAAGCATGGTTTAATTCGTCTGAAAGAATTGCATCATTTTTATCCATAACAGCTGAAATCGCTGCCATATTACAGTTAAATCCTGATTGATAAGCAATTGCTGCTTCTGTATGTTTAAACTTTGCAATTGTTTCTTCTAACTTAATATGCAAATCTAAAGTACCGTTAATTGTACGAACAGCCCCTGCTCCAACACCGTACTTATGAATAGCACCAATTGCTGCTTCTTGCAAACGGCTATCTGTTGCTAATCCAAGATAGTTGTTTGAAGATAAGTTAATATATTCTTTTCCGTCAATTGTAATGATCGGTCCATTTGAACTCTCAAGCGGATCAATTACGTTATAAAGCCCCTTTGATTTTAAATCCTCTAAATTTTCTTCTAAAAATTTCGCAAGTGTTTTACTAGACATCGTGAAGCCTCCCATCGTTCATGTAAGCGGATTATTGTCTTAATAGTTCTAATAATCCCTCTACTAGCTTAACACGTTTTCAGAATTTATTATAGAAAAATAGTTTAAAGTAACCGCTTACAATTTTAGATTATATATGATTCATTACAATAAATCTATCATTTACTTTTCATATTTGATAGAATTAAAAAAATATTTCGGGAGGTTTCAAACATGGCATTTACAGAATCTGATGTATACAATAACACAGCATTTTTCGAACAATATATGAAACGAAGATATCGAGAAAATAGCCCAAATGAATCCATTGAAAAACCAGTATTCTTTCAGCTCATTGGTCATGTACGAGGAAAACAAATTCTCGATTTAGGCTGTGGTGATGCTAGGTTTGGCGCGGAATTATTAGAAAAGGGTTGCTACTCTTACACCGGCATTGAAGGCTCCGAACTTATGTATGAAAAAGCTAAAAAACAACTAGAAAATAAAAATGGATCTGTTCATTTTTTAAACCTCAAAGATTATACCTACCCCTCTTCCACTTTTGATTTAGTAACATCTAGACTCGCCTTACATTATATTGAACATCTTGATACCATTTTTCAAAATGTATTTCAAACTTTAAAAACAAATGGCACCTTTACCTTTAGCGTTCAACATCCCGTTATTACTTCTTCATTTGAAAGCTTACAAACGAGTGGTAAAAGAACGAGTTGGCTCGTCGATGATTACTTTAAACTAGGCAAACGGGTTGAACCATGGATTGACCAAGAAGTTATTAAATATCATCGTACAACGGAAGATTATTTCACATTATTACAGCAAGCCGGATTTACCATTACATCATTAAAAGAAGCTACACCAAATCCAACCTATTTTCAAGATGAAGAAGAGTATAAACGTCGCTTACGTATTCCTCTCTTCCTCTTATTTTCTTGTACCAAATAAAAAAAACGATGAATCACTCATCGTTTTTTATCTCATTGCCTGAGCAACTTCTTTAACTACACGTCTTCCTCTTCCGTGCGGGATACAAAGTGGTGTTCCAAACAACGGATCCGTACTAATTTGGCACTCCATTCGGAATACATCACGTACTAGTTTCTCATCTACCACTTCTTCAGGTTTACCTTGTGCATATATTTGTTTATCTTGAATGGCTACAATGTTATCTGCATAGCGGCATGCTAAATTTAGATCATGTAATACCATAACAATTGTTCTTTGTTCTATTTCATTTAATTCGAATAATAAATCTAGCACTTCAATTTGGTGAGTCATATCTAAATATGTAGTAGGCTCATCCAGTAAAATAATATCTGTATCTTGTGCAAGTGTCATTGCGATCCAAGCACGTTGACGTTGTCCACCTGAAAGGGCATGCACATCACGCTCAGCAAATTCTGTCATACCTGTTGCTGCAAGTGCCTTCTGTACCATTTCCTCGTCTTTTTCTGACCATTGCTTCAGCCATGTTTGATATGGATAACGCCCTTGCTTTACAAGTTGTAATACTGTAAGTCCTTCTGGTGCTTGTGGTCCTTGCGGTAAAATCGCCATTTGACGAGCAATTTGCTTCGTTTGCATACTTTGAATTGCTTGATTATCTAACAAAATATCACCATTTGTTGGCTTTAATAATCTGGCTAGTGAACGTAATAAAGTTGATTTCCCGCAACCGTTAGAACCAATAAAAATTGTAATTTCTCCTTTTGGAATTTCTAAGTTCAGCTCATCAATAATAATTGTTTCACCATAAGACAACGTCAAGCGTTTCGTCTCCAATGCTTTTTGCATATTCATCTCCCTTTATGAATTCCGACTTTTATAAAGTAAATAAATGAAATAAGGTGCACCAATTGCTGATGTAAATACCCCTGCTGGAATTTCAAGTGGTGTGAAAATTGTACGCCCTATTAAATCTGCAGCAAGTACTAGAATTGCACCGACAATAGCTGCAACTGGGAGCAATGCACCGTATAAAGAACCAACTAATCTTCGTGAAATATGTGGTGCCATTAAACCGACAAATCCAATCCCTCCGGCAAAAGCTACCGCACCACCAATTAAAGCTGTACTAAGTAATAACATAAATACACGCGACTTTGTTAAAGGAACCCCAAGTCCTACCGCTATATCATCCCCTAGCTCTTGTGCATTTAAATGCCTAGCTGCGATAAATGATATTACTGTTAAAATGAGAACCCAAGGCGCAAGTACCATAACATTTTGCCAAGAAGAGCCGTAAACGGTACCCGTAATCCATACATTCGCTTGGCTCGCTTGATAAATTGGTGCTAGCAACATAAATAATGTTGTCGCCGCCTTCGTTAATGCCCAAAATCCAACACCAATTAAAACGAGACTAATTGGTGATAATCCATCATTTTTCCATGCAAATAAGTATACAAAAACCGCTACAATCGTTGCTCCTGCAAAAGCTGCGAGCGGCATATAATGAATACTTACCGTTAGTGCATTATTTTTATCACTAAATAGCGCTAAAAATAATACAACTGCGACACTTGCCCCGCCCGTAATCCCGATGATATCAGGAGAAGCAAGTGGATTTCGAACGAGCCCTTGTAAAATACAGCCCGCTACCGCAAGCGCAATTCCTACGAGGATAGCAATTAAAATACGTGGCATACGAAACTTATTTACAACCATATTTGACATTGCATCGCCATTTCCAGTAATCGCTTGCCATACGTCATAAGGAGCAATTTTCATGTCTCCCATACCTGCGCTCGCAAAGAATAATCCTATTAAAACAACTAGTAAACTGAATAAGACGAGACAAGCTCGTTTATACATTAAAAACGAGAGCTCGCCTTTTCCTATACGAAACGGAATATATTTCTTCATTTGCTAAGCCCTCTCTTACGTGCAATATAAATAAAGAATGGAGCTCCAATAAATGCTGTCATAACTCCTACTGGTACTTCTTGTGGCATAATGACATATCTTGCTGCTATATCAGCCAATATTAGTAGTATTGCACCTAACAATCCGCTATAAGGCACTCTCCATCTGTGGTCAACTCCAACAAGAAATCTCGCAAAATGCGGAGTAATAATTCCAATAAATCCAATTGGGCCAGCAACCGCAACTGAACCACCAGACAATAGTACAATAATAAGTAACACGAATGATTTCATTAAAATTGTTCGTTGTCCAAGTCCTTTCGCGACGTCTTCTCCCATCATCAATGTATTTACTTTCCCTGCCATCATAAGAGATGCAATCCATCCTATTAATAAATATGGGAATACAGATTGTAAAATTTCTAACTTTCTCCCTTGCACAGATCCAGCAAGCCAAAATAATACCTCTTCAAGTGCTTTTTCATTTAACACAAGTAATCCTTGTGTTAATGATGAAAATAATGCACTAATTGCGACCCCTGCTAACGTTAACTTAAGAGGAGTAGTCCCTTCTTTTCCTAAAGAACTAGAAGCAAATACAAGTACAGCTGCAACCGCCGCTCCTAAAAAGGCAATCCATGTGAAAACTGATAATGATGTTACTGAAAAGATTACAATTGCTACAACTATAAAGAACGCAGCACCTGAATTTAATCCAATAAAATCTGGAGAAGCAAGTGGATTCTTAGTTAAAGTTTGCATAAGACAACCAGCAATGGCTAAACTAGCACCAACACTAGCTGCAATTAACGCCCTAGGCAGACGTACATTTTGAATAATAATATGTTCATTGGAACCGTTAAAATGGAAAAAAGCATCCAATGCTAGTTTCCAACTCGTATTTGTATATCCGAAAATAATACTTCCCCAAATACAAATAACGACTGCAATGATTCCAACAAATAATCCAATCCATTTTGCTCGATTTGTTTTTAATAACATGCAGCGTTTCCCCTTCAATGTATAATGATACGTTGTTAGTGTATTTCAACTTAATTCTCATTGTCAACGGAAATGAGAATTATTTTCACCCATATGTATTGACAATCAAAAGATAAAGGCTTAATATCATGCTTGCTATTGAAAAATATTCTCAACATGTAGGGGGTACATAATGAATTTCATGCGGAAGAAATCGTTTACAGTATTTGTATTTTTACTAGCATTTTCAATGCTTTTAAGCGCTTGTGGAAAATCAAATAACAAAGAAGAATCTACAAAAGAAGATAATAAAAAAGAAGTGGTTACTGTAGAACATGCAATGGGTAAAACAGAAGTTCCTGCTAATCCAAAACGTGTAGTTATCTTAACAAATGAAGGAACTGAAGCTTTACTTGAATTAGGTGTGAAACCAGTTGGTGCTGTAAAGTCTTGGACTGGTGACCCATGGTATCCACATATTAAGGATAAAATGAAAGATGTAAAAGTTGTTGGTGATGAAGGACAAGTTAACGTTGAAACAATTGCTTCTTTAAAACCAGACTTAATTATCGGTAATAAAATGCGCCACGAAAAAGTGTACGAACAACTAAAAGCAATTGCACCTACTGTGTTCTCAGAAACATTACGTGGTGAATGGAAAGATAACTTCAAATTTTATGCAGAAGCATTAAATAAAGAAAAAGAAGGTCAAAAAGTTGTAGCTGATTACGAATCACGTATAAAAGATTTAAAAGGCAAACTTGGCGATAAAGTAAACCAAGAAATCTCTATGGTTCGTTTCATGCCTGGTGATGTTCGTATTTATCATGGCGATACATTCTCTGGTGTTATTTTAAAAGAACTTGGATTTAAACGTCCTGGAGATCAAAATAAAGATGATTTTGCAGAGCGTAACGTATCTAAAGAGCGTATTTCTGCTATGGATGGTGACGTATTATTCTACTTCACATTCGATAAAGGAAATGAGAAAAAAGGATCTGAACTAGAAAAAGAGTATATAAACGACCCTCTATTTAAAAATTTAAATGCAGTAAAAAATGGTAAAGCATACAAAGTTGATGACGTTATTTGGAATACAGCTGGTGGCGTAATGGCCGCTAACCTACTATTAGATGACATCGAAAAACGCTTTGTTAAATAATATTTCCTTAACCAGCTCCCTTCTGTGGAGCTGGTTATTTTTCAATTCACTTAAATGTCACATTATTTCGTTTTGTATTTTTATTCCCAATATGTTATATTAAGAAAGTAAATAGAATATATTTTCTTTATATCAGAATAAATATTTTAATCTAAATTTTCTGATTAATCACTATTTTATTTTCTTTTAGAATTCAATTATTACATTTGAAAACGCTTATCATCTCGTTTTCAGGGCAAAATACAGTAACGGTTGAAGAAAAATAGAACTTTTTTAGAAATTTTCTTTCTATTTCCATATAATTCTATTGACTTCTAAATATTTTGTAAATTAAAATGATTACATAAATATCCGTTATACAGGATTAGGGGGAAACAAAAATGGATGCAGCTTTAAAATTAGACAAAGCTGGAGAGCAACAATCACCAAAAAAACATCCACCAGGGTTGTACTTGTTGTTCTTAACAGAAATGTGGGAAAGATTTAGTTATTATGGAATGCGTGGCCTTTTAGTTCTTTATTTAACAACTGCTGCGGTTAGTGGCGGGTTAGGATTTGATAAGGCATTTGCAGTGCAATTATACGGTTATTTTACAGCAGCAGTATATTTCATGCCAATTCTTGGCGGATGGCTAACTGATCATTACATTACAAGACGTCATGCCATTACTCTCGGCGGAATTATTATGGCAATCGGTAACTTTGTACTATTCTCAATGAACACAAAAACAGGACTTTTCCTTGGATTAATATTATTAGTTATTGGTAATGGATTCTTTAAACCAAATATTTCTACACTGTTAGGTGAATTGTATGATGAAAATGATTCACGTCGTGACAGTGCATTTACTATCTTCTATATGGGTATTAACGTAGGTGCTTTCTTTGCTCCACTTATTTGTGGATTTTTAGCAGAAGACTTCTTTAAAACAAGCGTTGATGGCGTTATGGTTATGGGATATAAATACGGTTTCTTAGCAGCTTGTATCGGTATGATTGTTGGGCAAATTGTTTTCAACTTATTAGCTCCTCGCTACCTTGGTAAAGCTGGAACAACAGTTGTCGGTAAAAAATCAAAAAATCAACCTACAATTGAAAAGAAACCTTTAACAAAACAAGAAAAAAATCGCACTTGGGCAATCGTAATTTTAACTTGTTTCGTAGTATTCTTCTGGGCAGGCTTTGAACAAGCTGGTAGTTCTTTAACACTTTATACAGATAAATTTGTTGATCGTACAATTTTCGGATGGGAAGTGCCAACATCTTGGTTCCAATCCGTTAATCCAGCGTTCATCGTACTCCTTGCACCATTCGTATCTATGCTATGGTTAAAACTTTCTAAATCAAAGCGTGGCGATTTAAAAATACCAACAAAAATGGCATTTGGTATGATTTTACTAGGTATAGGTTACCTGGTTTTAACATTAGCGGTTCTAAAAACCGGAAGTAGTGAAGCTGATATAACTGTTAAAGCAAACTTATTATTCATCGTTATCACTTATATGTTCCATACAATTGGAGAACTATTCTTATCACCAATCGGATTATCTATGGTAAGTGCAATTGCACCTGTTAAATTAGCATCATTATTAATGGGTGTATGGTTAGCTGGTTCAGGTATGGCTAACTGGTTAGCTGGTAAACTTGCTTCCTTTACACAATCATTAGGATACCTTGAAGTATTTGCAAGTATCGGGATTATCGTTATCGTCTTAGGATTTGTACTTCTTCTATGCTCTAAAAAAGTTGCAAGTATGATGGAATAACAAAAAGACGCTTCTAAAATTAGAAGCGTCTTTTTTATTATTTCTCCTCTAAAGCTGTCACGTCCACATGAACGCTCTCACCAGGATTAGATACATCATACACTTGAGCACTCCCCTTCTGCTCATCACAGCTCTCAATCCATACTGGTACGCCCTCATATGTAACGTCAATTCTACTTGAAGAAGATAAGATTTGTTTCACACGTTTTACATCCATACTACTATCCCTCCTTTTGCTTACTACACTCCTTTCTATTTTTTCTTTTCCTTTTAGAATATATTCCGTAAGGCAGCATGTTGATTGATAGTCATTTCTTCCTCACATGCTAATATTTACTCTCTCGCTACCTTTCTGACAAATAAAAAAAGACGTATATTCTACACGTCTTTTTCCATAATATTCAAATTTTAAGAAAATAATGTTTTTACTACCGCACTTACTTTATCATTATGGATTTGATAATACACTTCTAATCCTCGTCTTTCAAAGCGTACTACTTTATTTTGCTTTAACTTCGTTAAATGTTGTGAAACAGTTGATTGTGGAATTTCTAATACTTCCTGTAGCTGTGTTACATTACATGTTCCTCTTTGCATAAGTTCCATTACTAGACGTAGACGAAGTGGGTGAGCTAACGCTCTTAACATTTGTACATCTTCTTCTGAAATACGACATTCGAATTGATTTTGGCTCATAAAGTTCCCCTCATTTTCGTTTTTATTTGCGTTTTTATGTTCTTTTTATTTATTTATATATCTGTTCTTATATTTCCTGTTACGACATAACTTTATCAACCTATAAAGCCGAAAAAATTTTCCATCTTTATCAGCAAAAATTCAGGAAAAAATCCTTGCTGATTTTGAATATTATACTATATGATATAACGAAAAAGCAAAATAATGGCCTACGAATACTTTGCTTGCAAACGTTGTTTTATCAGGCTTTTTGTTATATTTTCACCTCATTGAAATGCACAGTAACGGTATTGTAAAATACCGTCTATAATTGATAACCTATCGTAATGTAGTTGAACTATAATTAACCTCTTTGTTACGCTAAAAGGAATTTTCAGTAAAAAGAGATGATGTGATATTAAAAATTTGTTTCTTATTTTTTATTCGTATTGCAAGCGGTTGGATTGTTGTGCAAAACTTCCTATTAAATCCACTCACCGTTCCCCCCACTAGATCAAACAGGACAGATAATTGCATATATCAAACTTTATACTTAATATAAAAGACTTCATCTAATATACGCCTATAAGGAACATGCCATCTGAATAAGCAAAATAATATGCACATAGTTTATACAGCACACTTAAATTCATTTGAGTGTGTTTTTTGTCTACTTTATGAACAAAGCTTTTCTTTTAACACTATTATGGAATAATTATACTTTTTTACGTTGACAATAGTGTTGAAGGAGAATATACTAAGCATGTAAGTTGATTGTGAATAGTTTCACAAATAATGTGAATTTCTTCACATATAATAGATAGGAGTTGTCATTATTATGAGTACTTGGACACAAATTTATGACCCATTAAACAATATTTGGTTATCTGCACTAATCGCAGCACTTCCAATCTTTTGTTTCATCATTTGTTTAATGGGATTCAAAATGAAAAGTTACATGGCTGGTCTTTATAGTGTGATTGTCGCTATTATCCTTGCAATATTTGTTTATAAAATGCCAGCAACAGTAGCTGTAGCATCTGCCGGATTCGGTGTTTTATCTGGATTTTATCCAATTTGTACTATCGTTATCGCCGCAATTTTCCTTTACAAATTAACTGTTAAAACAGAGCAATTCAATATTATTCGCGATAGTATTTCAAGCATTACAAATGATCAACGTTTACAAGTATTATTA
The DNA here is from genome assembly GCF_051916445.1 of Bacillus cereus group sp. MYBK220-1. NCBI lineage: Bacteria > Bacillati > Bacillota > Bacilli > Caryophanales > Bacillaceae > Bacillus > Bacillus cereus group sp. MYBK220-1. Next base: position 112,689 of record NZ_JBQAGQ010000009.1, read on the forward strand.
ATCGCTTATTCTTTCGGTGCTTTCTTAGAAGGCGCAGCTGGTCTAGGAGTTCCAGTTGCTATTACAGCTGCACTACTTGTAGGTATGGGCTTTAATCCATTAAAAGCAGCAGGTATTTGTTTAGTAGCTAATATTGCTGGTGGTGCTATGGGTGCTATGGGTATTCCAGTTACAGTACCAGCACAATTAACTCAACTTGACGCATTAACTATTGGTCGTCAAACTGTTCTTATTTTACCTTTCATTAGTGTTATCTTACCTTTCTTACTTGTTTCAATGGTCGATGGAATTAAAGGTATTAAAGAAACTTGGCAAGGTATTCTTGTAAGTGGTGTTTCTTTCGCTATTACTCAATTCGCTGTAACTTACTTCTTAGGCGCAGAACTTACTAATATTTTCGCAGCCGTTGTAAGTATGATTGCTCTTGCATTATTCTTACGTGTTTGGCAACCAAAATCTTCTACTAAAGAAGAAAAACAAGAAACTAAAGTATCACATACATTCAATCAAATTTTATATGCTTGGTCTCCATTCGTATTCTTAACTGCATTTGTAACAATCTTTAACTTAAAACCGATTAAAGCTTTATTTGCTCCAGATGGTGCGTTAGCAAACTTAGTATTTAACATTCAGTTCCCTGGTCTTCATAATGCTGTTATGAAAACTACACCAATTACAAAAGCTGATACACCTTTCGCAGCTGTTTTCAAATTTGATGTATTCTCTTCTACAACTACTGCGATTGTACTAGCAATTATCGTTTCACTTATCGTTTACCGCGTAAAAGGTAAAATGGTTAAAGAATTAATGATTGAAACAATGAAAGAATTAAAAGCTCCAGTATATACAATTTGTAGCGTTATCGCTTTAGCTTACGTAGAAAACTACTCTGGTATGTCATCTACACTTGGACTTGCATTCTCTTCTACTGGTAATGCATTCCCAGTTCTTTCTCCAATCTTAGGATGGATTGGCGTATTCATTACAGGTTCAGTAGTTTCAAGTGGTTCTTTATTCGCACCACTTCAAGCAGTAACAGCAGACCAGTTAAACATCGTTCCTTCTACACTCGTTGCCTTAAACGTAGTAGGTGGTACAATGGCAAAAATGGTTTCACCACAATCTGTAGCAGTTGCTTGTGCCGCAGTTGGACTAGTTGGTAAAGAATCTGCCCTATTTAAAACAGCAATGAAATATAGTTTAATCTTCTTAGCTGTTATTAGCTTACTTCAATTAAACGCTGTATTTAATATCTTTTAAAAATAAAACACCGATCCAAGTGGATCGGTGTTTTTCACATTACATTTTTTTATTTTTTAATAAAGAAGCTCCAGCAATTTCAGGGTGAGTCATTTCGAATGGATCTAAAATAATATCCAATTCCTCTTCTGTCAGTACACCATGTTCTAAACATAACTCCCTAACAGATTTCCCTGTTTCAATTGCTTCACGTGCAATACGAGATGCTACTTCATAACCAATATGAGGATTAACTGCTGTAATAATTCCAACACTTTTCTCAACATATTGCTTCAGCAATTCTTCATTTGCCGTAATTCCTTCAATACAATATTCACGGAATACACGGAATCCATTATTCATAATACTAATAGATTGAATTAAATTAAATACAAGCACAGGCTCCATTACGTTTAACTCTAATTGTCCTGCTTCTGATGCTAAGCAAATTGTATGATCGTTTCCGATTACTTGGAATGCGACTTGGTTAATCACTTCTGCCATAACTGGATTTACTTTTCCTGGCATAATCGATGAACCTGGCTGACGTGCTGGCAATTGAATTTCAGCTAACCCAACACGTGGACCAGACGCCATAATACGAAGATCGTTTGCAATTTTAGACATGTTCATCATACATACTTTAAGTGCTGCAGATACCTCTGTGTATGCATCTGTATTTTGCGTTGCATCAACTAAATGCTCTGCACCAACAAGTGGGAATCCACTAAACGTTCTTAAATGTTTTACTACTTGTTCAATATACGTAGGATTTGCATTTAATCCTGTACCAACAGCTGTCGCGCCCATATTCACTTCATATAAATGTTGACGAGACTGTTTAATTCTTTTTATATCACGCGCAAGCACTCGGCTATACGCTTCAAATTCTTGTCCAAGGCGAATTGGAACTGCATCTTGTAAATGTGTGCGTCCCATTTTAATAACATGATCAAACTCTTTTGCTTTTTTACGAAAAGCAGAATGAAGTTCTTCCATTGTAATAAGAAGCTTTTCTAACATCATAAGAGTTGCAATATGAATTCCTGTCGGAAACGCATCGTTCGTTGATTGGGCCATGTTCACATGAGTGTTTGGGCTAATTTTCGCATACGCCCCTTTTTCATATCCCATACGTTCTAACGCTCTATTCGCAATTACTTCATTTGTATTCATATTAATAGAAGTTCCGGCTCCACCTTGAATAGGATCCACGATAAATTGATCATGAAACTTTCCATCAACAATTTCTTGCGCTGCTTCTGCAATTTCATGCCCAATGTCTTTAGCTAAGTAACCAGTATCTATATTCGCAAGCGCCGCCGCTTTTTTCACAATTGCCATTGCTGTAATGAGTGATGGATGAATGCGATATCCTGTAATTGGGAAGTTTTCTACGGCACGTAATGTTTGTACACCATAATAAGCTGCACTTGGTACTTCTTTTTCACCTAAAAAATCTTTTTCTATACGTATATCCTTCGTTGCTATCATTTTTATCACCTATACTTTTTCATTCTAAATCCTTATCCAAAAAATCCGCCCTCTAAAAACACGAGTATCATTCAGAAGAATTTTTCAGTATCCACCTTCACTATATAGCACCTTTTTTGAAAGCGCAAACATTTATTTTTCTGTATATCCTTTTTATTAAAGTTTATAGAAAATCATTCTTCTACTTTCCTTATTTCCACTCGTTTAATTTGATGCATATCCTTTTCAAGGACTTTAAAATAAAAACCGTGTTTCTCAATAATATCTCCTTCAGCAACGATTTGTTTTTGTACCATAATCCAGCCACCAATTGTATCTACATCATCAGCAATTAAATGTATGCCAAGCAAATCATTTACTTCACTAATAAGCACTTTTCCCTCTACGATTTTATAACCTTCACTTACATGCTCTATAGGAGGATTCTCATCTTCATCGTATTCATCTCGAATTTCTCCAACAATTTCTTCTAAAATATCTTCTAGTGTAACAATCCCAGCTGTACCACCATATTCATCATACAATACAGCTAATGGAATGTGTTTTCTTTGCATTTGTAATAGTAAATCATGAATTGGAATATTTTCTAGCACTTCAATAACTGGCCTTGTATATGGCATAATCGAGCACTCCTCATCCCGATTACCATCCATATAACGAATAAATAAATCTTTTACATTAACCATCCCAATAATTTCATCTTTATCTTCACCAAATACAGGATATCTCGTGTACTTTTCTTGCGCGATTACTTTAATATGTGTTTCAAATGGTTCATCCTCATATAAGCCTACAACTTCCGTACGAGGTACCATAATTTCTTTTGCTACTCTATTATCAAATTCAAAAATATTATTTACATATTTAAATTCCCTTTGGTTAATCTCTCCGCTCTCATAGCTCTCAGATAAGATTAACCTTAATTCTTCTTCTGAATGAGCTACTTCATGTTCAGAAGCTGGATGTAATCCGAATAAACCAGTTACAACCCTCGCTGAACCATTCAAAGCCCAAATAAACGGATACATAACTCGGTAAAAATAAATAAGTGGTTTCGATAACAATAAGCTAACTTGTTCTGCTTTTTGTATAGCAAATGTCTTTGGAGCAAGTTCCCCAATGACAACATGTAAAAATGTAATTACTGCAAAGGCAATAATAAATGAAACTGTACTGGAAATTGCAGGTGAGAATTTTAATTTTAAAAACAACGGCTCGAGTAAATGTTTAATGGTTGGTTCCCCTAACCACCCAAGCCCTAAAGCAGTAATTGTAATACCTAGCTGACAGGCCGATAAATATTCATCTAAATTTGAAGTTACCTTTTTAGCTGCCAGTGCACCTCGTCTTTTTTCGCTAACGAGTTGATCAATACGACTGCTACGTACCTTAATAATTGCAAATTCAACAGCCACAAAAAATGCTGTTAACCCAATAAGAATGACTACCATCAATAATTTTAAAATATCCACATATGCTCTTTAGCTTTCTTAGCTAAAGTTACACCTCCTTTTAAAAAGAAGTTTCACTTTAGTTTCTTCAATTATTGGAAAGCAACTCTATATAAAATCCACCAATTTTCAAACCTCATACAATTCTAAAGGTAAACCATCAGGATCTTGGAAAAAGACGAATTTCTTCCCCGTTATTTCATCAATACGGATTGGTTCCGTCTCAACACCACATTGGTTTAAATGCTTCACAGCTTCTTCTATATTTGTAACAGCAAATGCTAAATGTCTAAGACCGGCTGCTTCTGGAAAACTTTTGCGCTCAGGCGGATTTGGAAATGAAAATAATTCGATTTGATACTCTTCTCCTACACATAAATCTAATTTATAAGAATCTCGTTCCTTTCTATATACTTCATTTATCTCTTTAAACCCTAATATCCTAGTATAAAAATCCTTTGACGTCTCATAATTCGAACAAATAATTGCAACGTGATGCACTCTACATATATTCATGCTCTCTCTATTCCTTTCTTTACCAAAGATGCATATTCTCCCTTGAAATGAAAAACATATATAGCAGAATATCTCTTTTAGGGGGCTTACCATGAAATTCATTACTTTTTTCGTCGGACTAATTGTTGTTTTCTTGCTCGCTTATATTGCTAGCAATAATAAGAAGCATATTAAATTTAAACCAATTTTTATCATGCTTATTATACAGTTAATTTTAACCTATTTACTATTAAATACAGAAATCGGCCTCATACTTATTAGAATCATTTCCAGTTTGTTTACCAAGCTACTCGAGTATGCTGCTGATGGAATAAATTTCGTATTTGGTGGTCTTGCAAATAAAGGTGAAATGCCATTTTTCCTTACTGTATTATTACCAATCGTCTTTATTTCTGTTTTAATTGGTATATTACAACATTTCAAAATACTACCATTTTTTATTCGTTGGATCGGGTACTTTCTTAGTAAAATAAATGGTCTTGGTAAATTAGAATCTTACAACGCTATCGCCTCTGCCATTGTCGGCCAATCAGAAGTTTTTATTACAGTGAAAAAACAATTAGCTCAAATTCCAAAACACCGTCTTTATACACTTTGTGCCTCTGCTATGTCAACCGTATCTATGTCTATCGTAGGTGCCTATATGACAATGATTGAACCTAAATATGTAGTAACTGCACTCGTTCTCAATTTATTTAGCGGTTTTATTATCGTACTCATCATTAACCCTTACGACGTTAAAGATGACGAAGATATTTTAGAAATCAAAGGTGAAAAACAAAGCTTTTTTGAAATGCTTGGAGAATACATTCTTGATGGTTTTCGTGTAGCCATTGTTGTCGGCGCTATGCTCATCGGATTCGTCGCATTAATTAGTTGTATTAATGACCTGTTCCTCATTATATTCGGTATTACGTTCCAACAATTAATCGGCTATGTATTTGCACCTATCGCATTCCTTATCGGTGTACCCAGTTCTGAAATTGTCGCGGCTGGCAGCATTATGGCAACGAAGCTTGTAACGAATGAATTTGTCGCAATGATGGACCTTAGTAAAATTTCTAATAGCCTTTCTCCCCGTACAGTTGGTATTATTTCTGTTTTCCTTGTATCTTTTGCCAATTTTTCTTCCATTGGTATTATTTCAGGTGCGGTAAAAGGATTAAACGAAGAACAAGGAAACGTTGTTGCGAGGTTTGGCCTTAAATTACTATATGGAGCTACTCTCGTTAGTATTTTATCTGCAATTATCGTAAGCATTATGTTGTAATTAGGTAAAATTTTATCATTTTCTTATCCCTATCTTTTGTATACAATAACGAATAGGTGTCTTATAAATAATCAAGACATCTATTTTTTATACATGTACAATCGCTTTTATTTAGCGTAAAATATTTTTTATGTGTTTGAATACACTTCTAAATGTATACACTTTGATAGTTTTAAAGGAGAAAAAATGATGAAATCCGACACGAACAACAATACGCGAGCCAAAAAAGGACGCTCAAAGAAAAAACGCCTACTTTGGTTCCTTCTTATTCCATTACTAATTGTAGCACTTGGAGCAGGAGGCTACTCCTTCCATATATACAGTAAAGCAAAGTCCGTCTTAAATAATGCTTATGCTGAACTAGGTCGAGGAGATAAGTCCAGTAAACGTGAAAAAGCTGTTAAACCTATGACCGACAATATTTCCGTACTAATTATGGGTGTTGATGAAAGTGATATTAGGGAAAAAGGTTATGGAAAAGCAACTCGAACAGATGCGTTATTACTTGCAACAATTAATAAAAACGATAAATCCGTTAAACTTGTAAGCATTCCACGTGACTCACGCGTCTACATTAAATCACGTGATAAATACGATAAAATCACACATGCGCACGTATTCGGTGGTGTAGACAGCACAATTGATACGGTAGAGAACTTTTTAGATGTTCCAGTTGACTACTATGTAAAATTCAATTTTAAATCCTTTATTAAAATTGTTGATTCTCTTGGTGGTATTACTGTAGACGTTCCAGTTGAGTTCACAGAGCAAAATAGTAAAGATGAAGCAGATGCCATTCATCTAAAAAAAGGACGTCAACATTTAAATGGAGAAGAGGCACTGGCACTAGCTAGAACTCGTCATATCGATAGTGATTATATGCGTGGTCAACGTCAACAGCTTGTATTAGAGGCCATTGCTGAAAAGGCACTATCTCTTAATTCCATTAATAAAATCGGTGGCCTACTAGACGCTGTCGATAAAGATTTAAAAACCAATTTAACTTTTGATGATATGATGACAATTACAAAAAATTCAATGGATTCAAATTTAAAAATGGAAAAAATGCAAGTAGAGGGTACAGATAAATATATAGGTGGTATTTATTATTACGTTCCAAATGAAAAAAGCGTCGATACTATTTCAACTACCCTTCAAAAACATCTCGGTGTTACGAATAAAAATGAACATAAAAAATTATAATAAAAAGGCTGCTAGATCTTTCTAGACAGCCTTTTTATTATATTTTTCAACATATTTTTCATACACATTGTGACAAGAAGTGACAATTATTACAGCGGTGTAACATTTTTTATGAAAACATTACACATACAGTGAAAATAATAGTATACTAGTACGTACATAATGTTATTTTCATCATTTTTATACAAAAAATGTAATACATATATTTATACATAAATTTCTGGGGGGAAATAAATGAAGCTAAGTAAAATACTGATTGGTTCTGCAATTGCTGGGGGCATATTACTTTGTGTAGGCGGTGTTGGGGGATATCAATATGTATCCAAATTAAATAATCAATTAGATACTACTGCATTACCAAATACTACATTTGAAGGTATTTCTCTCGACGGAAAAAATAAGAAGGATATTCAAGCAATTATTAATCAAAAGGTAACTGAGTTAGATCAAAAATCCCTTACCTACATATTCCAAAACGATAAACAAACTTACACATGGAAAGATTTAGGGATAAATTATAAAGAGAAAGATATTATTGACAAAATCTTCAAAGAACAAGAAGGAAACGTAATGAATCGTTATAAAATGCGTAAGCAAGCTGAAAACGGTGAATTAAAACGTGACTATAAATTAACACCACAATTAAATGCAACAGCTTATGAAACCTTTATAAAAGATAAATATAATGAAACATTAAAAAATCCTGTTAACGCAGAATTAAGTATTGAAGGCTCAACAGTAAATATTAGTCAAAGCCAAAACGGAGAAAAAATTGATAAAGGGAAACTAAGCGGTTTAACAAATGAAGCTATTACTACTGGTAAATCAGATGTTACATTACCAGTTACATTCATAAAACCAGAACGTTCTACAGAAGACATACAGAAAATGGGTATTAAAGAAGTCATTGCTGAATATTCTACTCCAATGGCTGGCCGTAACGGAAATCAATCATTTAACGTAAATAAGTCAGCTAATACTTTAAGTGGGGTTATTGTCGCACCTGATGAAACATTTAGTTTTAACGGTCGCGTTGGCGTAACTGATGCTGCACATGGTTATAAATCTGCAGCAGTATATTCACAAGGTAAAGTAATACAAAGTGCAGGCGGAGGAGTTTGCCAAGTCAGTAGTACATTATACAGTGCAGCTTTAAGGGCAGATTTAGGCATTGTTTCTCGAAGCAATCATTCTATGCCAGTAAATTATTTACCACTTGGGCAAGATGCAGCAGTAGCAGATTATGGTCCAGATTTAAAATTTAAAAATAATACAGGCAATCATATTTATATTCAAGCATTTTCAAATGGAGGTAGTATTACTACACGCATTTTCGGTACAAATACTGGTAAAAATGTTGAAGTTTCTTCTCAAGTAATTAGTAGAACTAGTGATAAAATCACCGCGGTTACGTATAAAAAAGTAACACAAAACGGGGAAGTAATATCAAATGGACAAATTTCAAAAAGCGTATATAAAAGCGCTCCAAAAGAATAGATAATACCAACCGAATAGCATAAAGAAAAAGGCGTGATTAAATCACGCCTTTTTCTTTTGCAGTAATAGTAAAAAAGTTTCAAGATGGTCTTTCGTTTCTTCTAAAGACCACATACGATTTCCTTGCTTCGCAGCTAATACACACGCCTCTTCCCACGCGTTCTTTTTCTTCATATTTATTAATTCATCACGTAATTTCAAAACAATTTCTTCGTCTTCTTGTTCAATAAACTCTTCCATCACGCTTACTATTTCATCCTCATGAATACTTAACGTACAGTACGATTTAAGAAAGTATTGTAATGTCGTATACATAATGTACTCCCCCTTCTTATTTATCAGATGGATAAGAAGTAATAATCTTAAACCCTAATTCTCCTGACTTATCTCTTGCTAAAACAGTAACAGTTTTTACTAACTTGTCTTTTACACTCATATTTTTCTTTATTACCGTTTTTCCAACAGGAAATGAATGAGTTGTATTTAATACGAGACGAGCCTCTTTAGAATTTTTTAACCAATCTTGAATTTCCTTGTCATGTTGCTTCAAGCTATCTTTTACAGCTTTCGTCGCTGTTTCTTTATCATAGTATGTACTTGCGGCTGACACTTTATCTGTCTTCAAGCGATTCTTCAAATCCTCTTCTGACTTGCCTACATGTCTTTCAATCGTATGACCATTTTTAGGTGGTCCTTCCATTTCATCTAAAATATTATCACTAATTTTTTCTACCGATGTAGCTTGATTCCCTGTCTGTTTCTCTGTTTTTTGTTCTTTTCCTGCACATCCGCTTAAGATCAGCATTAATACCAATAAACTACTGAAGAAAAGACTACTTATTCGTTTCATCATATCACCTCTTCCATGATTATTATCGCAACTTCACTAAAAGTCAATTTCACAACGAAAAAATCTATCAGTTTTCATTTTTTTTATCTATTTTTCCATATTTACCCCAGCAATTTCATCAACCCTCTATTTTTCGCCTTTTATAATATATACCCCCTATATTTTTCGATTATTTCCCAGATGAAATCACCGATAACATAACTATAAAACTCTTTTATACAAAGGTTTTTATAGTATTTTTAAAAACATTTTAAAATACCCCTATTTTCATATACCCAATACCCATATAAGGTATAAAATGCCCTTCTTATCAACGTTTTTCTACATTATGTAAATTTCTCCTTGCCTATACAAACGAAATGTGGTGTAATGCAAAAAAAGATAAAGGATTTTAAACAATGGCTGAAACGATTCAAAATTTCTTAACAGAATACTATTCAATCGCAATTCCACTTAGTATCTTAATTAACATCATCATTAGTCTTTTAGGTTTTATCCCTAGTATTTTTTTAACCGCCATTAATATACAGCTCTTTGGCGTAACAAATGGTACTGTTATTTCGATCGTAGGCGAAGCATTAGGGGCTATTATCTCGTTTTATATTTACCGCATGGGCCTTCAAAAGTTCACTCACGATAAAGTAAATAAATACCCAAAGGTAGAGCGTCTTCTTTATGTAGAAGGTAGAGAGGCCTTTCTACTCGTTCTATCATTTCGCTTGATACCTTTCATCCCATCAAGTATCGTGACTTTATTTGCGGCTCTAGGTAAGATGTCATTACTCTCCTTCAGTATTGCCAGCACAATAGGGAAAATACCGGCATTGTTAATCGAAGTATATTCTGCCTATCATGTCATGAACGGAACAAATGAAGCAAAGTGGATTGTAACAATCGCAGGCGCTATTGGATTGTTTTATTTGTGGAAAAAATGGAGAAAAAAAAATAAAGAAGGAGCATAGGCTCCTTCTTTATTTTTGAGGTATTTTATTAATAGCTATCCTTTTTAATCCTTAGTTAATACCAACAGCACTAAATGATTGCTTAACTGCTGCTACTTCCGCAGAAGTCGCACCATATAAATCAGCTGCAGCTTGTACTGCACCAGCACGAGCTTGGCTAAATGTAGTAGATTGCGTGAAATATTGTGTGTTTGCACGGTAATAAATTGCACCTAACTTATCTTTACCAATGCCCGTTACAGTTACACCCGAATGCGTACCACCATTTGCTAATAAATAAGCTTGTTTGTTAATGATACCACTGTTTGTATGAACCCCACCGTTATCACTAGTACCAGTGTAACGCTTAGAATAATGGTCTGGATCACCGTATTTCGCTGGATCACTCATAGAGCGAAGCGCATCTCCTGCTTTACCAGGCGTATAAATATCTTCACCAATCTCCCAATCCGGGTTACGGTTATCATAGAATTCTACTAAAGTACCAAAAATATCAGAAATTGCTTCATTTAGCGCTCCTGATTCATTTTGATAAATTAAGTCCGAGCTATTTTCAGTAACAGCATGCGTTAATTCGTGACCAATTACATCAATTCCACCAGATAATGAAGTGAATGTTACACCATCACCATCTCCGTATACCATTTGTGAGCCATTCCAGAATGCATTATTATACTTACTTCCGTAATGAACTGTCGATTTTAACGGAGCTCCTGCATCATTAATAGAGTTTCTGTTAAATGTAGCTTTATAATAATCATATGTTCTACCTGCATAGTAATGAGCATCTACTGCTGCTGCATCATACGCTGCATTAAAAACATTATCTGCATCTACCCATAAAGTTCCTGGCAATGTAGTACGATTTTTCGCATCATATGTGAAAATTGTTGCCCCGCGCGTATTATCTTGTAAGTAGTAAGATGAACCAGATAACGTTGTATTAAGCGACTTCGTATCTCCTAATACACCTTTACCAGTTCCTACTTTATTTGTTCCTGTTACAGGTTTTACTACTGCTTTCGCATCCTGTTTAGGAGCCTCTTGCTTAACTGGTGATTTATCTTCATTTGTTACATGATCCAATTTATTATATTTATTTAATACTTTACCGCTGTCTGCTTCAATGAAATAGTAGTAGTTTCCTGGACTTGGATCTAAGAAGTTTAGATTTACAACGTATGCATATGTTGTTTCTTCACCATTTTGATATACATATAAGTCCGCTTTTGGTTCTACCTCATATTTCGGTGTTACCCCTAAATCTTGCTGCGCGATTTCAATTGCTTTTGCGCCTTCAATCTTATTTTTATTTTTCAACTTTTCCTTTTTGTCTAAATCAGGTGCAACTGTTCCAGACAATACTTTTAAAGAACCGTCTTTACTTACGTGAGCCACTTGAGTAGAACCCCATACAGGCACTCCTTCGTAAACTTGTTGCATACGTACTACTGTTGAATCAGTTACAGCATCTTTCTTCACTTGTTTCACTTTGAAAGAATCTTGCGCACTCTTTTCCCCTAGCTTGTAATCACCTTTTGCTGCATTTAAGTAATCAAACACAACAGATTCCGCTTTCTTACCAGTCGCTCCAGTTAGATCACCAGAAATAAACTCAGGTGACTGTACTGTCTCATTGTACTTCTTCGTAGAGAGTACATTTTTAGAATCCGCAAATGCAGAGCCTGTCCCTCCAAATGTTGTAACTGCCATTCCTGTCGCTAACACTAACGCTAAACTTTTCTTTTTCATGAACCTTCCCCCTAATAAAAAATTTTTTTGAAAAAGAGTAGTTTTATATTAGCATTATGTTTCCACTATTAATATACTAAAAATTCAAATAATTATTTTCTCAAGTTTTGTAGAATTTTGAGGAACAAATATTGAAAAACCCCTTTCCGATTGGAAAGGGGTTTCTGTTAAGAATTTATTAATTCTACTACTTTTTCGCCTTGACCATAAATATCCGATGTCCAAGCATATTGCGGTTCCAATACCACTAATACAGCTACCAAAGCCAAAGCACCAATAATTATTTTTTTCATATTATTTTCCTCCCTTTTCTTCTAATAAATTAATTGCTAATTTATAGTAGTTATTACTTTCCTTAAATTCTAGTAATTCCTCGTGATATCCTGCTAGTTCTAAATACACCATTTTTAATTCCTTTTTATTTTCTTCGCCTCTAAAAAATGGGATTGCCTCAACTTCTAAAAATCTTTTATAAACATCTTTCGTTTCAAAGTATTTATTCTTAAGCATTGAAAGTATATATAGCATACTTTTATACTTTTCATCCCTCTTGGCAACATCTATTCCTTTATTAATCCAATCTTTCGCTTCTTCAAATTCTTTTAATTCAATACACTGCAAAGCGATCTCATACACTGCATCAATATAATTTAAATCCTCTTCCTTTTTGTACTTTAGGCATTGTAAATAATAATCTTTTGCTTTTGCATAATCTTTTAAGTTATAGTACAAGAAGCCTAAATTATTTAAAGCAATAGCTGTTATACTTTCTTTATCAGCAAAAGAATTTGCTTCCCTCAAAATATTATTATAAATAGATAGTGCCTCATTATATTGCTTTTTTTGTATATAACTCAACGCAATAAGTAACTGGCAATTTATCACATAACGGAATTTATATTCATTCTTAAATCCTTCCATTGCTACATTAGCAAAATGTAAAGTCATATGTTCAACTTCTAATTCATTATAAACAAGAGCCAAATTGAAATATATTCCATTCTCATGATAACCTTGTTCCTTTGCCATTACTTCTGTTCGAGTCAAATACTCCAATGCCTTCTTATATCTATGTTGTAAAAAATAATATAACCCTTTGCTATACGTATATAATAATTTTTGGAATGGTGAATACTTTTTGTACATCTTCTTTAAGCTCTCTAACTCTTTTTCGACAGCAGGAAAATCCCTTTTCATAATTAAATAACGTGTATACAGCAGTTTATAATAATTTATAATTTCAAAATCCAACACATGCTTCATTTCACCTTGCAACTCTTCATATATACGTTCTACTTGTTGCTTGTCTAAATGAACTAGTGCATTCAACCATTCATCCAGCTTCCCCTTCACATCTTCTTCTACATCCCTCAAATCCGTCACGGCAATTTCTAATCTTGCGCAGAGCAATTGTAGAATTTCTTCTGATGCTTCAATCTTTCCATTTTCAATCTTACTTAAGTATGAGACAGAACAAATGCCCTGACATAATTCTTCTTGTGTCATTTTTTGCTGTAGCCGTTTATAAAAGACTTGTTTGCCTATTTTTTCTAATGTTTGTTGCATTGTCCTCCTCCATTCTCATTACCCCCATTACTCTAATAATACATAAAATCTGCAGAAATATAAATTGATAAATATAAATTTTCTAAAAAATATGCATAATTTCATTTTTTTCTCTCTTGACTTCACATCAATATCTCTTCTTTGCTACGAATGGTGAAAAATTGGTATACTATAACCAAATTATGGAGGTGTTCTCGCGATGACTCATTATAAAGACGATAGTTATGCCTTACATACAGACCTATATCAAATCAACATGGCTTATACATATTGGAAAGATGGTATTCATAATCGCCGTTCTGTTTTTGATTTATATTTTCGAAAGCTTCCATTTGAGAACGGCTACGCTGTTTTTGCTGGCCTTGAGAAAATTGTAGAGTACATAGAAAATTTCAGTTTTACTGAAAGCGATATCGCTTATTTAGCAGAATTACAATTTGAAGAAGAATTCCTTCATTATTTACAAAATATGAAATTCACTGGGACGATTCGCAGTATGCAAGAAGGTGAAGTTGTATTTAATAACGAGCCTTTATTACGTGTTGATGCACCACTTGGTGAAGCACAAATTATTGAGACTGCCCTCTTAAATATTGTGAATTACCAAACATTAATTGCCACAAAAGCAGCACGTATGAAACATGCTGCAAGTAATGATGAGCTTTTAGAGTTCGGCACAAGACGTGCCCATGAGTTCGATGCTGCCCTTTGGGGGACGCGTGCTGCCTTTATTGGTGGTTTCTCCTCTACAAGCAACGTTCGTGCTGGGAAACGCTTTGGGATTCCTGTAGCTGGCACACACGCTCACTCTTTCGTTCAAGCATATCGCGATGAATACGTCGCGTTTAAAAAATACGCTGAAACTCATAAAAAGTGCGTCTTTCTCGTTGATACATATGACACATTGAAATCTGGTGTTCCAAATGCGATTCGTGTTGCAAAAGAATTTGGGGATCGTATTGATTTCTATGGCATACGTCTTGATAGTGGTGATATGGCTTATTTATCGAAAAAGGCACGAAAACTATTAGATGAAGCAGGGTTTACAAATACAAAAATTATCGCTTCTAGCGATTTAGATGAATACACAATTATGCACCTTAAATCTCAAGGAGCAAAAATTGACGTATGGGGCGTTGGGACAAAATTAATTACGTCCTTTGAGCAACCTGCATTGGGGGCTGTTTACAAACTAGTTGCGATTGAAGATACTGACGGAAAATTAAATGATACGATTAAAATTTCATCTAACCCTGAAAAAATTACCACTCCAGGACTGAAACGAATTTATCGTATTATCAATCGGGTAAACGATCATGCAGAAGGCGATTATATTGCGTTAGATTCTGAAGAACCTGGAAAAGAAGAGCGCTTAAAAATGTTCCATCCAGTTCACACATATATAAGTAAATTCGTAACAAACTTTGAAGCCCGTGAACTGCATAAAGATATTTTCGTTAACGGTGAAAGAACATATGAACTACCAAGTATATTAGATATTCAAAAATATAATGAACAGAGTCTCTCTCTATTTTGGGAAGAATATATGCGAACTTTAAATCCTGAAGAATACCCTGTCGATTTAAGCCAAGAGTGTTGGGATCATAAAATGAATTACATTCAAACTGTTCGAGAACAAGTTGAAAAAAACATACAAAAGTAACCAGAGAAGTTTCTCCTTCTCTGGTTTTTTCAATACTATATGGATATTTGTAAAAAATATATTAAAATAATAAGACGAATGTTTTTAATTTGTAAATTTTAATATAATACTATTTAAAAGCAAAATAATATTTGATATTATTTTATTGAATCAATTTCAACAAAATCACTAATAAAAAAGGGGACGCAGGTTGCGTCCTCTTTTTTATAAATCTTTCACTCGTAATACACGCATTGCATTTAACACTGCAAGTAGTGTTACACCAACATCTGAGAAAACAGCCTCCCACATTGTTGCAATACCAAAGGCACCAAGTAATAAAACGATCCCTTTTACACCTAGAGCAAAGATGATATTTTGCCACACTATACTTCTTGTGCGTTTTGCAATTTTTACAGCTGTCGCAATTTTTGAAGGCTCATCAGTCATAATAACGATGTCTGCCGCTTCAATTGCTGCATCTGACCCTAAACCACCCATCGCAATACCAACGTCTGCACGGGCTAATACTGGTGTATCGTTAATACCGTCACCAACGAAGGCAATTTTTTCTTTTCCGTGCTTCGCTGCATCAATTTTTTCAATCTCTTCTACTTTTTGTTGCGGTAGTAATTCCGCATGAACTTCATCTAAGCCTAATTCTTTACCAACAGCTTCACCAACTGGTTTTGCATCACCAGTTAACATTACTGTCTTTTTAATACCTAGTTCTTTTAACTTTTGAATCGCTTGCTTCGAATCCTCTTTTACCTCATCAGAGATAACAATATAACCTGCATATCTTCCATCTACAGCAACGTGAACTAATGTACCTACTGTTTCTGGTTGCTTAAATTCAATATTTTCTTTTCTCATTAATTTTGCATTACCTGCAAAAATTTCTTTTCCTTGTACTTTTACGACTGTACCGTGACCAGAAATTTCGTTATAATCATCGATTATTTTTTCATCAATTGATTTTCCATATGCCTTTCGAATAGATTGGGCAATTGGATGGTTAGAATATACTTCAGCAAATGCCGCATACTCTAATAACTCTTCACTTGTAGTACCTTCGCTCGGTTCCATTTTTGTAACTTTGAAAACACCTTTTGTTAATGTTCCTGTTTTGTCAAAAACAATATATTTCACATCATTTAAAGCTTCTAAATAGTTACTACCTTTTACTAACACACCACTTTTAGATGCACCACCAATACCTCCAAAGAATCCAAGAGGAATGGATACAACTAACGCACATGGACAAGAGATTACTAAGAACACTAAAGCTCTATAAATCCACTCAGAGAATGTAGCTCCTTCTAAAATAAGTGGTGGAATAAACGCCATGATTGCCGCTGTAATAACTACAACTGGAGTGTAGTAACGTGCAAACTTCGTAATAAAGTTTTCCGTTGGTGCTTTTTTACTGCTTGCATTTTGAACTAAATCTAAAATTTTCGATACAGTTGATTCACCGAATTCTTTTGTAACTTCAATTGTCAACACACCGTTTTGGTTCACAAAGCCACTTAATACATCATTTCCAACTTCAACTTCACGTGGTACAGATTCACCTGTTAATGCTGAAGTATCTAACATTGATGTTCCTTCAATTACTTTTCCGTCTAACGGCACTTTCTCACCTGGCTTAACGATAATATAATCGCCAATTTGTACATCTTCTGGTGATACTTGTTTCGTTTCATTTCCAACCTTTACATTCGCATAATCAGGACGAATATCCATTAATGAAGTAATTGATTTTCGAGAGCGGTTTACCGCAATGCTTTGGAATAGTTCTCCTACTTGATAAAATAGCATTACTGCTACAGCTTCTGAGTATTGTTGAATTGCAAAAGCCCCTACAGTTGCAATTGCCATTAAGAAGTTTTCATCAAATACTTGGCCACGAGTTATGTTTCTTACCGCTCTCCAAACGATATCTCCACCTATTAATAAATAAGCAAGGACGAATAACGGAATTGTTACCATTTGTGGTAAGTCCGCTAATGCAGCAATCGCTGTCAAAATTCCGCCGACCACTAATCTCCCTACCATCTTTTTCACATTTGCTTCACCATGATCATGACTATGCCCGTGGTCATGACCGTTCTTCTCTTCACGAACAACTTTCACATCTGGCTCTAACTTTTGAACGACATTTGTTATATTTGCTACAGTCGCTTCTAGTTCTCTTTTATTCGCAACTTCTACTCGTAGTTTCTTCGATACGAAATCAACAGTTGCTTCTGAGACAGCTGGCATTTCCTTCACTTTATTTTCAATTTTCATTGCACAGTTCGCGCAATCTAAACCTTCTAATATAAATACTTCTTTAGCAATTTTATTTTTTTGTTCTTCTTGCACTTTAATATGCGGTTCTAATTTTGTAACGAGTTGTTTTGCTTCCGTAACAACTTCGTTTTCTTTATTTTGTGCCGTTTCTAAAATCATTGTCTTTGTTGCAAAGTTTACAGAGCAAGAATTTACTCCTTCTATACTCCCAACACCTTTTTCAATTTTCATTGCACAATTCGCACAATCTAAACCTTCTAACATCAGTTTCTTTTTCACTAACGCTTCAGCCATCGTTCTCCCTCCTCGCGTTCTTTTTATTCTTCTTCGTTTACGTGTTCAAACGCTTGCTCGAAGATATGAATTACGTGCTGGTCAGCTAACGAATAATAAACAACCTTTCCTTCTTTACGATTCTTCACAAGTTTCGCTTGCTTTAACACACGAAGCTGATGCGAAATAGATGATTGTGTCATTCCTAATAAATAAGCTAAATCACAAACGCACATTTCAGCTTCAAATAGCGCATGTAATATTCTCGTACGTGTACGGTCACCTAACACTTTAAATAGTTCTGCTACTTTACTTAAACTTTCATCAGTTGGAATTGTTTGTTTTACTTGCTCTACAACTTCTTCATGAATTATCGTTTGAGAACATGTCTCTTGTGGTGTTTCTACTTTATTTCCAGCCATTATAGCTCACCTCTTTAATTGAACATATGAACAATCATTCATATATCTTATACTCTTATTATATGAGCGCCTACTCATATGTGTCAATGAAATCTGATTTTTTTTTATGAACTTTCCGTTCACATTTTAATAAGTCATATACATATTTTTCGCATCCTCTATATTCTCATACAAAAAAGGATGCACAATTCGCACACCCTTTTTACTTACTTTTCATTTTCACCGCATCCACAATTAAAGAAACAAATCCTAACTGATTATCCCGATTTCTATGGTCAAAACGTTTCGAACGATAAATAAATCCATCTTTCTCATTCCAATCATTATAGTGAAACTTACCATTCTCATCACAGTATTCTAAGAGCCTCACTTGAAAACCTGCTGATTCAAATATGGACGTGATTGTTTTATAGTTATGAACAATTTTATGGCTTGCTGCAGGATGATCTAATGGACCAGGTCCACCTACTTGTACCCCTTGCTGATATTCTTCATCTGGAAAAAATGCATCTGGTACTGCACAACGAATATATCCATTCTCCATTAAAAACTCATAACAAATTTTTGCAGCTTCAATTCCTTCTTCATATGATAAATGCTCCCATACATGTTCTGCCAAAATTACTGATAAAGAATTAGGTTGAAATTTATCAAGCCAAGTTTCTCTCCGTAATAAATTTAATTCTTCTTCATTCGTATGTAACCAACCAGGGTTATTATTATAACCCTCTGCTCCAACTACAACTTTTGTTTCTTCCATTTTGCTCCCACCCTTTTTTCATATTCCGACATAAAAATTCAACAAAGTAATATATATTCCCTTTATTTCAACAAAAGAAAAAGCCTTGCGCGCTCCCTAGACGCACAAGGCTTACTATACTTATATCCCTTTTAATTAAGCTTTTAATTAGCTTGTTCTAAATTATCCTGCGAACTTCCATCGTCTTTTAAATGACTATGTTTTTTCGAATAAACAAAGTATACAACTACTCCAATTGCTAACCAAGCACCGAAGTACATCCATGTTTTTAATGGTAGATTTACCATTAAGAATAGACAACATGCAATCGAAATAATCGGCAAGATCGGTACAAGTGGTACCATAAATCCACGTTGTAATTTTGGATGTGTTTTACGAAGAATAATAACTGACACACCAACCATCGCAAATGTTAACAACGCTCCAATATTCGCTAAATTCGACAATTCTTTTAAATCGATAAATCCAGCAATTAAAGCACTACCAATTCCTGTTAACCAAACTGTAAATGTTGGCGCTTCTGTCTTTTTATTAATTTTCGCGAAAGATTCTGGCAATAAACCGTCACGGCTCATCGCAAAGAATACACGTGTCGTTGCATAAATGTAAGCAAAAATTACTGCCATAATACCAATTACAGCTCCAATTGCAATTACACCTGCTACTTTATCTTGTCCTACAACTTCTAACACATATGCCATAGCTTCTGGTACATCTAATTCTTTATAAGAAACCATACCCGTCATAACGAGACAAACTACAACATAAATGATTGTACAAATGACTAACGAAGCGATAATACCAATCGGTAGATCACGTTGCGGATTTTTTACCTCTTCAGCAGAAGTTGCTAATGCATCAAATCCTAAGAAAGCAAAGAATACTGCTGCTCCCCCCGCGAAAACTCCACTTAAACCGTACGGTGCAAATGGTATCCAGTTTTCTGGTTTCACGTAGAATACACCAACTGCAATGAATAAAACAACGATACCAATTTTAATTAATACCATTATGTTATTCACGCGTTTACTTTCTTTCGTACCTCTTGATAATAACCAAGTTATAACTAATGTAACGATAACTGCTGGTAAATTCACCATACCACCTTGAGACGGAATCGTTAGCAGTGCTTTTGGAATTTCAAGCCCTAATCCACTCACTAAGTTATGGAAGTAACCAGTCCATCCGCCAGCTACTGCGGCAGTCGTTACAACATATACGGATAGTAATGTCCATCCCATTAAATGAGCTACAAACTCACCAATTGTTGCATATGAGTATGTGTACACACTACCTGAAACAGGAAGTGTAGAAGCAACCTCTGCGTAACATAATGCTGCAAATCCACAAACGATGGCTGCAATCATGAATGAAAAAATAACTGCTGGACCAGCATCTCTTGCTGCTACTAATCCAGTTAATACTAGAACTCCTGTACCAATTATCGCACCAATCCCTAGCATTGTTAGGTCAAATGCCCCTAGCGTTTTCGTCAAAGTTTTACTTTTACTTTCCCCTAACAATTGCGTAACGGATTTCTTTTTAAATAGGTTGGCCACGATGTATGCCCCCTTTTGCCAAGAAGAGCTAAGAGATCTTCACTCTTAGCTCTTATCATGTTGTTTTATATATTGTTCGATTTTGTTTTGTATAATGCTTCTATTAGCAAGATACTGTTTCTGCTTCTAATAATTCTTTAGCACCTTTGTACTCTACACCGTGAGCTTCTGCAACTGCTTCGAATGTTACATAACCATCTAATGTGTTAATACCTTTTAGTAATGCAGAGTTACCTAGGCAAGCTTCTTTGTAGCCTTTGTTAGCAATTTGTACTGCATATGGTACTGTTACGTTTGTTAATGCAAGAGTTGATGTACGTGGAACCGCACCTGGCATGTTTGCAACTGCATAATGAACAACGCCGTGTTTTTCGTAAGTTGGGTTATCATGAGTTGTAATACGGTCAGTTGTTTCGAAAATACCACCTTGGTCAATCGCGATATCTACAACAACAGAACCTGGTTCCATTGATTTAATCATTTCTTCTGTTACAAGTTTTGGAGCTTTTGCACCTGGGATTAATACTGCACCGATTACAAGATCAGACTCTTTAACAGCTTCTGCAATATTGTAAGGATTAGACATTAAAGTTTTTACTTGGTTTCCGAAAATGTCATCTAATTGACGAAGACGTTCTGCACTTAAGTCGATGATTGTTACATCCGCACCTAGTCCAACTGCAATTTTAGCAGCATTTGTACCAGCTTGTCCACCACCGATGATTGTTACTTTACCACGTTTAACCCCTGGAACACCTGCAAGTAAGATACCTTTACCGCCTTTGTTTTTCTCAAGGAATTGTGCACCAATTTGTGCAGCCATACGACCAGCTACTTCACTCATAGGTGCAAGTAATGGTAATGAACGGTTTTCTAATTGTACTGTTTCATATGCGATAGAAACAACTTTTTTCTCGATTAAAGCTTTTGTTAATTCTGGCTCTGGAGCTAAGTGTAAGTATGTGAACAAGATTAAGCCTTCACTGAAGTGTTTGTATTCGCTTTCAATTGGTTCCTTAACTTTCATAACCATTTCCATATTCCAAGCTTCTTCAGCTGTATCAACAATTTTTGCTCCCGCTTCAACATACTGAGCATCTGTGAAACCAGACCCTAAACCTGCACCCTTTTGAATGAATACTTCGTGATTGTTACGAATTAAATGTACAACACCTGCTGGTGTCATTGCCACACGGTTTTCGTTGTTTTTAATTTCTGCTGGTACCCCAATACGCATAATGAAATGCCCCCTTATAATTAACAGAAAAAAGAGATTCTTTTTTCTTTTTGTAATAATTAATAACTTATGTCCTTATTCTAGCATAACTTAAAAGTTATGAAAACGCTAACATATCATTTTCCTAAAGTTTTTATATTTAGAATAGTGTAAATATAAAAAACATTGATTCTATTAGAGGTTTCGTGTCATTCCATTATCTTTCACTCTATTTTTATTATACTGCTTCAAAATAAACAGCAATCATTTATTATTTGACAATAATTTAACAATGTAAGAAACCTAAGCGATAACGTATACATATACAGTTATTACTTTACTCAATACTTTAGAGATATATTCTTTTCACAAAAAAACAGCTGCTAGCATTTAGCTAGCAGCTGGGTAACTTATAAATAACTTAGAAAATAAATCATCTGTCGTTTCAGTAATTTTATCAAACAGATCACTTTCTTCCGCTTCTTGCTCTTTTAACATCTTAATTGTTTCACGTGCATCTTCAGGGTAATCGGTTATGATACCATCTACGTTTAACTTATAATATGCCTTTAAATTTTCCATATCATTTACTGTCCATACGTAAATTGGTTTGTTTAACTTCCTTGCTTCTTTTACTAATTTCTTATTTAACATATATTCTTCTGCTACGTAAAAGTCAGCCTTCACATTCTTTAAGTTAGCTCTACTTGCATACAGTATATACCCTACTTTTATATCTGGATTTGCACGCTTAAACTCTTTAATAAGTGGATAGTGTAACGTTTGAATTACACATTGCTTCTCAAATTCATTATCTTTAATCGTTTTTAAGACTTTGTTTACAAAATCTTTTTCGCCCCCATGAAGCTTCACTTCTATATTAAGTTTGATTTTGCCATTTGCTAGCTTAATGATTTCATCAAGTGTACTTATTTGTCCTGAAAGTCCATCTTGACTAAGGGTAAGCTGCCTTAACTCAGCCATCGTTAAATCTGACACATGTACATTGGCATTTGCGAGACGTTTCAGCTTCAAATCATGTATAACCGCTAGCTCACCGTCTTTCGTTTGTAATACATCTATTTCAGCGTAGTCTGCTTTTGCATCAATAGCACCTTGCACAGCTTCTTTCGTATTTTCTACGCCTTTTGATATATACCCGCGGTGCGCCATAATAATCGGTTCTTTATACGAATTTGAAATAAACGTTACAATGAAGGCAACGACCATTCCCGCAGTAATAATCCCTACAATGTATACGCCAATGAATTTCCAACGATGTTTTTGGAAAAAGCATTTATCTGCTTTCGTTTTCGAATAATCTAATCCTTCTTCTAATAAAACATCTTCAACCGGTACCTTTTGTAAGTATAATCGCGTAATCGCCATAATATAAAATGGCGTCACGATAAAGCTGAATAAATACAATGTGCTCGTTAAAAATACCGAAATCGTTGATTCAGCTAATAATGCAAATGTTCCTTTCGGGCTTGTAAATTCATAAATACCCCATAGGCACAATAAATACATTCCCAAAAACATGACATATACAATTCCAATTGAAATAAAAAATCCTACTAAAAAGAATAGTACTTTAAAAAAGCTTTCCTTTACTAAAGTTGCACTTTTACGTGCTGCCACGCGAAATGGTTTTTGCTCTAAAACAACAATAGGTAGAACGAAAATCCATCTAAGATTCAAATACGCGACTACAGCAAAGAACATGTAATAACCAACTTGTCCCATCGTTGTCTTAAACAGCTCTCCTGTAATAAAGTTAGGAATTTGAATTTGCGGGATTAATGCCGTTTCATATCCCATATTTAAAAGAGGCAACAATACGACAGCATATAAAATAAATCCTGGTAAGCAATATGTGAAAAGAGTAGGTAAATACGTTACCGTTTTATATAAAATCGGACGTAATTTCACCTTCTGTCTTTTATGAGCGAAATACGAAATAATAATAAGCACCGCAAATTCTGTAAAGATAAGAAACAGTGCTAACAATGATAAAATTACGATTGCTAAGATGCCATAAGGCGTCTTTAAAAACGCTAATAATTCATCATTTGTCGCATTTGCATAACCACCAAAATACAATAACTTATTAAAAATGATTCCAAATAGCGGAACAAACACAATCGCTGCTAATAATTTATAAGCAAGTTGAAAAGTTAATACATTCCAAAAGGCAAATTTAACTGTTTGAAAGGAATGTCTCATTACTCCTGGTATAGATAGTTTTTTACGGTGTTGCATATATTCCTCCAAATTCTAAAACGGTATTTGAGATGGATTCCATATTTCCAGTTCTAATCCATCTTTTTAATAATAATATATTCCGCTTAACATGAACACACTTATACATATAATGAAAAAAGTGATGGCTACTTCCCATCACTTTTTCATTTATTCTATTTTTTCTCTAGCCCTTGTCCAAATGCTTTCAAGAAGCTAAAACCGAATGTAATAGCTCTATTGATATCTGGATCTTTTAATACTTTAAAGAAATCCATCACTTTTGTTTTTTTACCACTATTTAATTCATCTGTTGCAAATTGCAATCCTGTAACTAAACTTGACGTAATTTGCTTCGTTATTTCTGGGTCAACTGAAGATAACGCTTCTCCTGCCCCCATCATATTATTTAACGCATTTTTAACGGGTTCACGATTTAATTGCTCCACAGCGATTTTTGAAACATCTTCCTTCGCAGCAAGTAAACTAATTGCCGCATCTAATATACCAGCCTTCTGCAACTGTGCTAAAAGCTGCATCGTTTCTTCTACTGCTTCACGATTATTAGATAGCTCATTTAGAAGTTCATCTGCTACTTGCTGTTTCTGTTCTTCCTCTGTTACAACTTTCTTTTTAATTACAGTAATTTCTTTCGCCACTATCTCCGCCCCCTAGTCCACAAGTGATACGTATTGTTTTCTTTGCCATTTTTGCTGGATTTCAACACCGTTTTGCGGATTACGCTTTTTATCTCTCGGGTTTGAAGATGGTAACGGACGATTCCCTTTTTCACGTAGTACACGCATCTTTACCATCGTTTGTTTGTACGCTGGTGTACACGTATAAAGATCTGTCGCCGTTCCAGTTAAAATATTGATTGCCTCTTCATTTACCGTTGCATGCATCGGTAAATATAGCTCTTTCCCCGTTACACGATCTGTAACAAGTGCCTGTACTTTAATTTTCCCAAATGGTGATGCTAATTCTACAAGGCCACCATCTTTCACATTGCGCTCTAGGGCAAGTTCAGGCGAGATTTCAACGAACACTTCAGATACTTTAGATAAAATACCAGCCGATTTATTCGTCATATTCCCTTCGTGGAAATGTTCTAACATACGACCATTATTTAAAAGTAAATCATACTCATCTGGCGCTACAACTGGTGGTACCCATTCATCTAATGATAGACGAGCTAGTTTATCCGGGAAGTTAAATCCGTCCACATATAATAGCGGTGTATCGCTACCATCATGGCTACCCCAACATAAACTATTCCATCCTTCTAAACGATCGTATGTTGCCTGAGAATATAAAGGTGCAAGCGATGCAATTTCATCCATGATTTCACTTGGACTTTCATAATTCCAGTCCCCGCCAAGCGCACGAGCTACTTTTTGTAAAATCCACCAGTCTGGCTTTGAATCACCAAGCGGCTTCAATACTTCATATAATCTTTGAATACGGCGCTCTGTATTCGTAAATGTTCCCTCTTTTTCTAAGCTTGGTGCTGCCGGTAAAATAACATCAGCAAAACGAGCTGTTTTCGATAAGAACATATCTTGAACAACAAGGAAATCTAAATTCGCTAAAATATGTTGTACATGGTTGGCATTCGAATCTACTAAAGCCATTTCTTCACCCATAACATACATACCACGCAGTTTTCCTTCATCTGCCGCAAGTAACATTGCAATATTATTTAAGCCTGGTGCTTTCGGAATTGTAGTACCGTATGCTTTTTCAAATTTCGCACGGAGCGCATCATCTGAAACCGCTTGGTAACCTGGAAGCCAGTTTGGTAATGTTGCCATATCACAAGCGCCTTGTACGTTATTATGTCCGCGTAATGGATATGCTCCTGCACCAGGACGACGATAATTACCCGTAACAAGCAATAGATTTGAAATTGCTGCTGAAGTTGTACTTCCTCCAGTATTTTGCGTTACACCCATTCCCCAAAGTACACAAGTACCATCTGCTTCATATACCATACGAGCCATTTCTTTCAGATTTTCTTTCGAAATCCCCGTAATTTCTTCTGTATAATCAAGCGTATACTTTTCTACCATTTTGCTATATTCATCAAAATTCTTCACATTTTCAGCTATGAACTTTTTATCGTGCCAATCTTGATCAATAATATATTTCGTAATACCAGCGAGCCATACGTAATCAGTTCCTTGGCGCGGATGAATGAATAAATCCGCACGCTCTGCCATTTCATGTTTACGAAGATCCGCCACAATTAATTTTTGGTCATGTAATTTATGAGCACGTTTTACACGCGTTGCAAGTACAGGATGTCCTTCTGTCGGATTTGCTCCAACGATAATGACAAGGCCTGCTTCCGCAATATCTTTCACTGTTCCAGCGTCCCCGCCCATACCGACAGTTTTAAATAAACCGTCTGTTGCTGGAGATTGACAATAACGGGAACAGTTGTCTACATTATTCGTTCCATATATTTGACGGGCTAGTTTTTGCATAAGATAATTTTCTTCATTCGTTACTTTCGAAGAAGAAATAAACCCAAATGCATCACTTCCATATTCTGATTTAATATGCTGCATATTGGATGCAACAACTTCAAGAGCCTCTTCCCATGAAGCTTCAACAAACATATCCCCTTGGCGAATTAATGGCTTTGTAATACGATCTTCACTGTTTACAAAATCCCATCCAAATTTGCCTTTTACACATGTGGAAATACCGTTAACCGGCGCATCTGAAACAGGCTGCACTTTCAAAATGTGGCGGTCTTTCGTCCATACTTCAAATGAACAACCTACACCACAAAATGTACAAACTGTTTTTGTTTTATTCACTTTCGTCTTACGCATCGCAGCCTCTACTTCTGAAACTGCTAAAATACTACTATATCCCGGCTCTACATCCTTTACAAAATCAATCATCGGATCTAACACATCCGGTTTCAATCCAGTCATGAATCCAGCTTCACCTAACATTGATTTCTCCATCAACGCATTACATGGACATACTGTTACACATTGCCCGCAACTTACACAAGATGAGTCATTTATACTTACACCATTGTCCCATATAACACGTGGACGGTCTAAGCTCCAGTCTATCGATATTGTTTCATTAACCTGTAAGTTTTGACATACTTCTACACACTGTCCACAAGCAATACATTGATTTGGATCATATCGATAAAACGGATGTGACATATCCACTTCACACGCACTTACTTTTGGCTCATACGGATATTTCTGTTCCTCAATTCCCATCATATGTACTGTATTGTGGACTTTACAGTTACCATTATTGTTATCACAAACGGTACAATACAGTAGATGATTCTCTAATATTCGATCCATTGCCTCAGTCTGTGCCTCTTTTGCACGCTGGGACTGCCTTTCGATATGCATACCGTTCTCTAATTTCGTTGAACAAGCACGCAATAACTTTCCATTTACTTCTACAATACACGTATCACAAGTTTGAATTGGATCTACTTCTGGTACATGACAAATTTGAGGATGTTCCAAATTACTCTCGTTAAATAATTGTAGTATCGTCTTTTCACCTGATGCAGAAAATTCTTTACCATCGACGGTTACACGGACTGTCTGTTCTGCCATAGTTTCCCCTCTCCTTACAACCAACTGTACAACACAATTATGAATCCGTTTTCAAAACCGCATTACTGTACATATTTTTGAAACGCTCTACCCAAATACTTTCTTATGAAGTCGATTCTAGATGTTATAAGGTATAACTACGAAAGCTTGAAAATATCACTATTCTACAGTTCTATTATATCGTACATATACAATAATAACCAAAATAATCTGTGATCTTCTTGTTAATAGGTGTTTTTATTTTTCCCATTGTTTTATGATAAATGTGGGAGAGAAATACATATAAAAGGGGAATTAAATATGGGGCCTACGCAAGAGACTTATACAATTGTACGTTATCAATCTGGTACATTTTCAAAACAACTTGACGAGATTGTTACAGAATCTCCTATTACTATTAAATTGAATGGTGAAGAATATGTAACAGTCGTATGCACACCAAATTATATTGAAGATATGGTAATTGGTTTTTTAATTTCTGAGGGGATTATTTCTTCCTATAACGATGTTGAAGAAATATGGGTTCAAAAAGATAACGGAATTGTCCATGTAAAATCATCAAAAGTGAATCCGCTCTATCAAACTTTATATAATAAACGATACATCACTTCTTGCTGCGGAAAAGGTAGACAAGGTTTTATTTTCATAAACGACGCAGCAAAAGCAAAAGACTTACATGATATACACGTAAAAATTACTCCTGAAGAATGTTTTTACTTAATGAATACTTTACAACAATCTTCCACTACCTTTCGCCAAACTGGTGGTGTTCACAATACCGCGCTATGTGATCGAAATAATATCCTTCTATCAAGAATGGATATCGGAAGACATAATGCATTAGACAAAATATACGGTCATTGTTTACGCAATGATATATCTGTTAAAGGAAAAATTATCGCATTTAGCGGACGTATTTCATCTGAAATTTTACTCAAAGTTTCAAAAATCGGATGTGAAATTGTTCTATCTAAATCTGCCCCAACAAAACTAGCATTGCAACTCGCTCACGATTTAGGCATTACAGTCGTAGGATTTATCAGAAATGAATCCTGCAATATTTACACACATCCACATCGAATTGATGGTTATCAATCGAATAACTAAAATAACTCCTCAATTGAGGAGTTATTTTAGTTATGAAAATGTAATATATTAAAGACTTGAATAGTTAATAAAGTTAATATATAATTTCATTACATATTAAAAAACAAAACATTGTAGCATATATCTTTTCATTCTTTTACAAATTAAAAGAGACTGCTAACAAAACACATACACACTCTTATAAAAGTAATGGATTTATTTTATTTGAAATCGACCAAGGAGGTTACAACTATGGAAATTCGCTTATTAACGACAGAGGACGCAGAAATATATTTAAAAGTTTGTATGGAAGGTTTAACGAAGAACCCGGAAGCTTTTAGCTCTTCCTATGAAGATGTTTTGAAACATGAGGATCCTGTAGCTGCTATGGCAAAACGATTAAGCAATCCGGATAAGTATACTCTAGGGGTCTTCAAAGATGATGATTTAATCGGCATTGCTACTTTAGAAACAAAGCCTTTTATTAAACAAGAACATAAAGCAAAAATCGGTTCCGTTTTCGTTTCCCCAAAAGCGCGTGGCCTTGGAGCAGGACGAGCTCTTATTAAAGCAATTATTGAAAATGCCGATAAATTACATGTAGAACAACTTATGCTCGATGTTGTAGTTGGTAACGATGCAGCAAAAAAATTATATGAGTCATTAGGTTTCCAAACTTACGGCGTACAAGAGCGTTCATTAAAACATAACGGTCAATATTGGGACGAGGAACATATGGTTCTGTTCTTAAATGATTAATACTTCAATATAAGGTGAAACTTTACTCAGTGGGGGAGTTTTCCAAAAACATCTTTCTTAATAAGAAAGATGTTTTTTTCATTACAACAATGTAATCTTCATGTCACCTTTATCGATCGTACCAAACCTTTCCATTCATTATACTAAAAATATAAAGTGAAACTTTACTCAGTGAGGAACTACATCCCACGCTGATCGCATGTACTTGATATGTAGAGGAGAATGTGACATGAAACAAAACAAACGAGCTATGCTTTTAATATTTACTACAGCAATTGTAACTTCTGGATTAGCAATTTTACCTTGGTTTATTATATGAACACTCCCCCTAACAATGAAAAAAGCTGATTGCTTCTTAAGAAGCAATCAGCTTTTTTTATATTATAAAATCCCCAAAATTTTATTTACGCAACTTATAATAATAACCATAGATACGGCAACGCACATGACAACCGTATTACGATCTTGCTTTTCTTTTTTTGAAATTTCTTCTTTTGAATTCATGTGTATGATCTCCTTTTAAAAAAAGTGTGAGATAGGAAATTTTTCTTATCCGATGCGAGGTGAATACGAAAACCCTCTCTATCTCACATACACAATAGAATGGAATTGTCATTTTATAAATAAAATGACATGACGTTATGTCGCAACATAGGGTATTTTGTGTCGCTACGTTTTCTATTATAAAAAATAGTTGTGCAAAACTAGTGCATTTTTTATGTCAATTACTCTGAGCGAAAAAATCAGCCCTCCATTCAATCACATAAAAAGAGTTTTTTATTATTTTCATGTAAACTATACAAGTAGAATGAACAGTTTGGGGTGCACAAGATTATGGCAAAAATTTTATTAGTAGACGATGAAGAACGTATGTTACGATTATTAGATCTGTTCTTAAGCCCTCGCGGCTATTTTTGTATGAAAGCTACCTCTGGCCTTGAAGCACTAAAATTAATCGAACAAAAAGAATTCGATATTATTTTATTAGATGTTATGATGCCAAGTATGGATGGATGGGATACTTGCTATCAAATTCGTCAAATTTCCAACGTTCCTATCATTATGTTAACAGCTCGCAACCAAAACTACGATATGGTGAAAGGCCTCACGATGGGCGCAGATGATTATATTACAAAACCATTTGATGAGCATGTATTAGTCGCACGAATCGAGGCTATATTACGCCGTACAAAAAAAGATGGCTTTGTTAGTTTCAATGGTATTGAGTGGGATAAAACGAAACATACTGTCACAGTTTATGATGAAAAAATCTCATTAACTCCTATCGAATTTTCGTTACTCGGACTATTTTTACAAAATACAAACCGTGCTTATAGCCGAGATGATTTAATCGAAAAAATTTGGGGCTATGAAACAGATATCGAATATAGAACAATTGATTCACACATTCGTAATATCCGTGATAAACTACGCAAAAAAGGATTTCCTATTGAAGATTACCTAGAAACGGTCTATAAAGTCGGATATAAATGGAAAAGTGAATAATTACTTCGGTCAGTGGGAAATCGTATACCACTGACTCTTTATTATGAATAAGGTATGGTGAAAAAATGAGTAAACTTTCCCTTAAAATTGGGACATACTTTTTAATATTAGCTTTATGTATTGAAACAATTGCCTTCGTATCTTTTTATAAAAGCCTTTCAAAAATGCGTATTGTAGAGGAAACAGATGCTCTTTTAGAGAAAGGTAATCGCTATAGTAAAAAAATTAAAAGCCGCGAGAGACGGGATGAATATTATAAAGAAATGAAACACGCTGAACATAATAAAAATCCTAAACGTCCTGTGTACCCTGAGTTCGATATTACGAATGAGGCTGCACACTTAGTTGAATCGGAATCAATTTCTAACTCCGATATAGCTATCATTATTACTGACCATAACGGCAAAATTATTTCCACCTCAGAACCCGTAACAAAAGATATGCAAAAACAACTTACTTGTAAAACAGAAACTGTCCCAGACGGCGGATTGGTCGTTGAAAGGAACTGGAAAAAATCAAAGTTCATCACAACAGTAAGCCCACTTAACACAACAAAGTTTCAAGGAAAGCTATATATGTTATTAAAAACATCTTTCCTAGAAAATATGTTACTTAAACTCATGAACCAATTTCTTATCATTAGTGTTTTAACAATTATTTTAACAACAATTTCTGTCTTTGTTTTTTCACGCGTTATTACAGAACCACTTGTAAAAATGAAGAGAGCGACAGAAAAAATGTCAAAATTAAACAAGCCAATTCAATTAGGTATTAAACGAAATGATGAACTCGGAAGTTTAGCAAAAACAATTGAAGATTTATCGAGTGAACTTACGTATATGAAAAAAGAGCGCAATGAATTTCTCGCTAGTGTCGCTCATGAACTATTAACTCCATTGACCTATATGAAAGGTTATGCGAAGGTAGCAAAGAGAGACTCTTTAACAAAAGAGGAGCGAGAAGAATACTTACAAATTATTGAGGATGAAACGGATAGTGTAACCGATCTCGTCCAAGATTTATTTATGCTTGTACAATTAGAACAACACCAATTTGTTATAAAAAAACAAAAAGTGCTTCTTCAGCCATTTTTAGAACGAATGGTTGAAAAAACAAAAACAACATTAACGAATAAGCAAATGCAACTTCATGTATATTGCAAAGATGATTTAGAAGTTTGCATAGACGAAAGACGGATGGAACAAGTTATGTTAAATTTATTACACAACGCTTATCAACATTCGCCAGAAAACACATCCATTACGATACGTGTACTCATGGAAACAGATTCTTTTACAATAAGTGTACAAGATGAAGGTGAAGGTATTCCTGAAGAAGATATCCCGCATATTTTTGACCGTTTTTATCGTGTTGATAAATCCAGAACACGAGCTACAGGCGGAAAAGGCATCGGGCTAGCTGTTGCAAAGGAAATTGTAGAATTGCATAACGGTTCTATTCTAGTAACAAGCCAATTAGGAGCGGGAACAAACTTTATAATCGAGCTACCTTTTGAATAATATGCGTGTGAAAACACCAGTAGTAGTAAACACTACTGGTGTTATTTTGTTCATAAAAACAGCTCATATAAGCTAAGCTTTTGAAATTATTCTTATTTCAATATAAAATAAAGGTACATTTGCAAAGATTTGGAGGGTGATATAATTGGATATCCATGTATTAACAAAAGACGAAGCAGAAATTTACTTAGAACTTCGCGTAGAAGGATTAAAGCAAAACCCTGAAGCATTCAGCTCTTCTTATGAAGATATTATTAATAAAGAGTGTGCGATTGAATATAAAGCACAAAAATTAGCACAAGATGAAAACTATACGCTAGGTGCATTTAAAGATGGAAAATTAATCGGGGTTGCAACACTGGAAACGAAACCATATGTAAAACAAGAACATAAAGCTAAAATCGGTTCTGTATATGTATCTCCAAAAGCGCGCGGACTTGGAGCAGGAAAAGCACTTATTAAAGAATGTCTTGAGCTTGCTAAATCTTTAGAAGTAGAACAAGTTATGCTTGATGTTGTTGTTGGCAACGATGGAGCGAAAAAACTTTATGAATCATTAGGTTTTAAAACATTCGGTGTACAAGAACGTTCATTAAAATATAACGGACAATATTGGGACGAAGAGCATATGGTCTTATTCTTAGATGAAAATAAATAATAAAAAACATCCTCATGTTTGGAGGATGTTTTTTATTTTCTTGTAAACCATGCCGTGTGTAATAATTGAATCGCTTTCGCAATTTCTTCCTCTGATAATATCGCAAACCCAAGTAAAACTACATTCTCAGGCGCCG
This sequence comes from Bacillus cereus group sp. MYBK220-1, assembly GCF_051916445.1. Lineage (NCBI taxonomy): Bacteria > Bacillati > Bacillota > Bacilli > Caryophanales > Bacillaceae > Bacillus > Bacillus cereus group sp. MYBK220-1. The sequence continues at coordinate 146,173 of NZ_JBQAGQ010000009.1, forward strand.
TACCGTCTTTATAGTACGTAGACACAGGATATATTTTGATACTATGTTTCGCAGCTTCTTGAATTAATTCTTCTTCCCGCATTCTATTATGCACTTTTAATAAAATGTGTAATCCCGAATCTTCTCCTATCACTTCAACACGATTAGAGAAATATTTCTCTATTTCAAAAACAAGTCGATCTCTCTTCTTTCGGTAGACGACACGCATTTTATGAATATGTTTTTCCCAATAGCCTTCATTTAAAAATCTTCTAATCACTTCTTGGTCCATTCTTGAAACACTTTGTGTATAAAATAAATATTGCTGTTGATACTTTTTAATTAATTTCTTCGGCAACACCATATAGCTCATCCGTAGCGATGGTAATAATGCTTTAGATAGCGTCCCCATATAAATAACTTTCCCCTCTGTATCTAACCCTTGCAGCGCCGGTATAGGCTTTCCAGAATAGCGAAATTCACTATCGTAATCATCTTCAATAATATACCTGCTCTCTTCTTTCTTTGCCCATTGTAAAAGCTGCATCCTTCTCGTAATAGGCATAATCATTCCATATGGAAACTGATGGGAAGGTGTAACAAATACAACATTCGCATTGCTATTTTCTAAATCTGCAATACAAATTCCATCTCTATCTAAAGATAACATTTGGACTCTTGCTTCTCCCTGTTCAAAAACAACCATCTTTCTATGATACCCTGGGTTTTCAACTGCATAATTGCTTCCCTTTAACAATTGAAACAATAGTTTCACTAATATTTGTGTTCCCGCTCCTAATACAATTTGACTAGCTGAACAACGTACACCTCTAGATTCATACAAATAATTCGTAATCTCTTCTCTTAAGCTCGCTTCTCCTTGAGGGTGTCCTAGAAAGAGAAGTTCGTTATTATGCGGCTGCCATATTTCATTTACAATTTTCCGATACATATTGAATGGAAAAGCATTTGTATCAATTCCTGTTTGTGTAAAATCAAATTTATAACTCTTCTCCTGAAACGGTACTTCTTCTATTCTCTCTCCGCTATCCTCTACATGAGCCATTTGCTCAATCTTGCATACAAAATAACCTTTTCTCGATATCGACTCAATATAACCTTCTGCAAGTAATTGTTCGTACGCTGCCTCTACTGTATTTTTACTTACTTGTAAATGTATCGCTAACTTTCGCTTAGCCGGTAATTTCGTAAAAGGGACAATTGATCCATCTTTAATCTCTTTTTTTATATACTCATACAATTGCACATATAATGCCTTTTTACTATTCATATTTAAATTAGGCGTTAATTCTAACATAGTATCTGACCCCTTAATAAAACTAAAATCTGATACTTTTTACAGTACCAGAAGTTATATATAATTCCTATTATCATGTCACACATAAAAAATCAAATACCGGAGAGGAGAAACATGATAATGAACAATGGTAGACGTATCGGACTTATTATGATTATTACAGGGGCTACATTATGGGGATTATCTGGTCCAATGATTCAGTGGCTATTTCAGCATACTAATGTATCCTCAATTGATTTTTTAACAATTCGATTGTTGCTTGCAGGAATATTTATTTTGTCTTTCTTACTTATAAAGAAACAAAATATATTTCAAATTTGGAAACACCCTAGATATTCTATACAACTTATTATTTTTTCTATTCTCGGCATGCTCGGTGCGCAATACGCCTTTATCGAAACGGTTCATATTAGTAATGCAGTCACAGCAACGCTATTTCAATTTCTAGGTCCTGTTCTTATTACCATGTATGTTGCATTTGAACAAAGAAAATTCCCTGCTTCCATGCAACTATTCGCAATTATAGCCGCGCTAATAGGAACATACTTTATTATTACAAATGGCTCAATTGAAAATATTGTTTTATCCAAAGAAGCTATTATTTTTGGACTATTAACAGCAATCGGATTTGCATTTTATACCCTTCATCCGGCTTCTCTCATTAAAGAATGCGGGACAACTGTAGTAATTGGTTGGGGGATGTTAATCGGAGGAATTGCACTACTTATTTATAATCGTTCATTCGGGTGGAATCAATTTTCACAAACCCTTACACTAAAAACTTTTTCTATGCTTATTCTTATCATTATTAGTGGTACCCTTTCTTTCCTTCTATATATCGGTAGTCTTAAATATTTAGCAGCAACAGAAACAAGCATTTTATCTAGCATTGAACCCCTTGTAGCTGCCATCGTTTCAATCACTTGGCTAAATGAATCTTTTGGAACATATCAATTATTAGGCGGCGTATGTATCGTTCTGTCCGTTATTTTTTTGACGATGCCTCAAAAAGAAACCGAACCAACCTATACAACGGAACAAATATAAAATGAAACTTTAATTAGTGGGGACTATCTCCCACTAATTATTAACCTACACCAATCGGGCTTTTACGTGATAAAAATGTCAAAAGAGGTCGTACAAAACTTACGACCTCTTTTTATACTTTAAAGGAATTGTCCCGCCTTCTAGCAAATACAATTACACTAACAATAAAAACTAGGAGTGTGGCACCATGAAAAAAATCGGAACTATGCTACTTCTCTCCTTCCTCATCACTGGATGTACACAAACGCAACCGGATTCAAAAGAACAAAAAAAAGACGTAATAGCAACGTCATCCACTCAAGTGAACGCACCTTCCTTCTTTCACCTTAGTGTTTTAAAAGATGTAAATTGGGAAGAAGCACCCTCATTCATAGACGGAAAAATACCTTTAAAAGGCATCGAAGGTAAAGTCGCAATGGCTGATAGTCCTATTATCGCAAATGAACAAAATGAAATAATGTGGTACTTTCTAGATTCTGAAATACCAATTGGAAAATTGTCTATTATTGCGCTAAAACAAGGATCTGTAACTCCAACACCAGTACTCTTTCAAAAAGAAACTTCCAAACAAACTTGGACTACTTCAAATACAATCGATTCTACTACAAGCGAACTCCCTCTCGCTATGTCACTACCTTCATCTGGATTATGGTTATTAAATATATATGTGAATGAAAAATATTATAATCAGTTTGTAATCACCGCTGAGTAAAGTGACAAAAATAAGCCACTTTCTTACAACAATGTAATTTCTACGTCATGTACTTCGATAGTTGAATTATCTCTCTTCTCTTATACTTAAAGTAAGAAATGAAACGAGGAGAGATGAGAGATGAAAAAAATGATGGAAGTGATCGTAGCAGTAACTGAGGTTTTAGTGAATGGTAAACAAGTTGCAATGGAATTAAATAAATAGTGAAGAAACATAAATAATTCTACACTTCTTCATTATTTTGATTTCTTATCTCAAAAAAGCAGTGCCTTTTAGGCACTGCTTTTCGCTATTAATAACGTGGTATTTTCGTAATTTGTGCCACGCCTGAATCAATAGCTGCTTTCGCTACTGCTTCTGCAACACTTGGAACAACTCTTTTATCTAATGGATTCGGAATTACATAATTCGCATTACGTTCTTCATCAGTAATGATGTTAGCGATCCCATATGCTGCCGCTAATTTCATCTCTTCTGTAATATCAGTTGCGCGCACATCTAACGCACCGCGGAATATTCCGGGAAACGCCAATACATTATTTACTTGATTCGCATAATCCGAGCGTCCAGTTCCTACTACAGCTGCCCCAGCCTCTAATGCATCCTCAGGGAAGATTTCTGGAATTGGATTAGCCATTGCAAACACAATTGCTTTCTCATTCATCGTCTGTACAAGTTCTTTCGTTAATACGTTAGGAGCAGATACGCCAATAAAAATATCAGCTTGGTGAATTGCTTCTTTTAACGTTCCACGCACATGTTCACGATTTGTCTTTTTTGAAACTTCAATTTGTGCTTCGTTCATCCATGTTTCACCTTCACAAACAATACCTTCTAGGCTAACTAGCGTAATGTGCTTTGCACCAGCCTTTAATAATAATTTTCCAATTGCAATTCCTGCCGAACCCGCACCGTTAATAACGATTTTCACATTATCCATTTGTTTGCTAACAACTTTTAATGCATTAATAACAGCTGCTAAAACGACAATAGCTGTTCCATGTTGATCATCATGGAATACAGGAATATTCGTTTCTTCTTTTAATCGTTTTTCAATTTCAAAACAACGCGGTGCTGCAATATCTTCTAAATTAATCCCTGCAAATGTAGGCTCTAAATTTTTTACAAGGGTAACGATTTCATCTACATCCGTTGTGCCTAAACATAATGGGAAAGCATCTACATTCGCAAACTTCTTAAACAAAATACTTTTTCCTTCCATAACAGGCATAGCGGCTTTCGGTCCAATGTTTCCTAAACCGAGTACCGCTGTTCCATCTGAAACAACTGCCACCATATTGCCACGTGCTGTATAGTCATACACTGTTTCTTCATCTGCCGCAATCGCTTTACACGACTCCGCTACACCTGGTGTATACGTCAGGCTTAAATCATCCGCTGAATTTACCTCCACTTTACTTGTAATTTCAATTTTCCCTACTAATTCTTTATGCAATAACAATGATCTTTCATTAATTTGATTTGCTAACATACTTATAATCTCCCCTTAATTTGACAAGCTAGCTATACGAATATAGCTAGCTTGTTTGATCATGAAAACATTTTTAATAATATTGTCGCCGTTACAACCATTGCCGCCCCGCCTAAACGAGTTGAAATTTGCGCGAACGGCATTAATTCCATACGATTTGAAGCCGATAAAATAGCAACATCTCCAGTTCCGCCTAAACCGCTATGACATCCAGTTACAATCGCCGATTCAACTGGATACATCTTCATCACTTTCCCTACAAGAAAACCTGATGCTACCATTGTAAGAACAACCGATGCGCACACAACAACATATCCTACTGAAAGAACTGCTGCTACGTCTTTTAACGGAATATATAGCAATCCTAATCCAACCATTAAAGGCCAAGTTAAATTCTTCGAAATAAATTTATATAAATGGAATGCTCCTTGCTCCATTTTTGCTGGCATTAATTTAAAGTATTTCACAAGTGCTGCTGAAAAAATCATAATGATTGCCCCAGGAATACCGATGAACTTAGAAGCAAATCCTCCGAAGATGAAGAACGTACACGCAATTAATAAACCTGCTCCCATTAATGAGAAGTCAATTGGCTTCTCTGTATTTTGTTCTTTTAATAATTCTGCTTGATTGTCTGTTTTCACTAATACACCGTTACCACTAAGCTCCGGTTTCTTCTCACCTAAACGCTTCATATACCCTGCACTTACAATTGCGAACATATTTCCAATAATAGCTGCTGGAATAAGCTGTGATACAAACGTCGCTGATGATTCATTTAAAATATCACTATAAGCTAGCGACAATGGTAAAATCCCTTCCCCGATACCACCACTCACAATTGGTACGATGATAAAGAAGAATGTGTGCTTCATTTCAAATCCAAATAATGAACCGACCAATAATCCTACTGCTACAGAAGCTAATGTCCCTACTACTAAAGGAATAAACATGCGAACGAAACCTTGTACTAACACTTTACGGTTCATTCCTAAAATACTTCCGACTACTAAACAAGAAATATATAAATATAAAAAGTTCGATTTTTTCATTAACATAGTCGCAGCTTCCATTGAAGCTGGATTCATCCAGTTAAAAAATACAAGTAATGATGGAATAAATAACGAAAGTATTGCTGGACCGCCGATATTTTTTAAAATTGGAATTCTCATCCCAATATCGCCTAAGAAAATCCCCATGATCATAATAACTGCAAATCCACCAATCATATCTGCTGGCAATTTATTATATACAGATGCCCCATAAATAATAGCAGCCAATACTACATATAACGGTAAAGGTATAACACCGATTTTTACATTCATAATTTTAGAAGCGAAAGATTCTCTTTGTACTTCATTTCCTTCAGAAAATGATACCGCTTCCACATTCTTTTGAATTCCCATATGGCACCCCCTCGTTTTCTTAATAACAATATTAAAACGCTTTCAATAGTAAAAATAGTTTTTGTAAGTTTTGTAATTGATTTTGTAATTAAAAAAAGTATAAGCGACTTATATTAAGTCGCTTATACGTAAAACTCTATTTTCTTTTGATCAACACATCTTAATTTACTTACAGGTCTGCCCACATGTTGGTACATCATTTCGTTTTCTAACACCCCAATGTCAGTCAAAAACATTACATATTTTCGAATAGAAACTCTTGAAATTCCAACTAATTGTGCCATTTCATCTGTTGTAAACACTCTTCCATTCAACGACTCGATCTTCTGCCAAATTAATTGCAACGTTTGCTTCGTTAACCCTTTCGGAAGCTCTTTCGTGACAGTAGGCTCCCTTTTTTCTTTTTGTAAAATTAACGAATCTAATTCCGATTGACTAATTTTTTGTTGTTCTTTCATGAAAGTAAGTTTTTCTCGATATATAGTTAATGCCTCTTTAAATCGTTCAAATGTAAATGGTTTAATTAAATAATCTACTACACCATATTGTAATGCTTTTTTAATACTTCCCATATCATGTACAGCTGAAATCATTATAATATCGATTTCTTTTTCTTGGTTCCGGATATACATTAAAAGCTCAAAACCAGTCTCTTCAGGCATAAAAATATCAAGTAATACTAAATCTACTCGTGATTTCTCTAATATTTCGATCGCCGACTTTACTGAGTTAACTGCTTGAACAAGTTCAAATCCTCCTACTTGCTCTAAATAATGCGTATTTAGCATTGCTACCATCGGGTCATCTTCTACAATTAAAACTTTAATCATATTTGCCTCTCATCCCTACCTTTAGGTATTTCAATTGTTATCGTTGTTCCCTTACCTACTAATGAATGCATATGAATTTCCCCATTTATTCGCTGTATACTTTCTTTTACAAGATACAAACCATAACCGCGGTTATCTCCCTTTGTGGAATAACCTTTCGTAAATAATTCCTCTATTTCTTTTTCTTGTATACCTTTTCCCGTATCTTGTACTGTAATAGTTAGTATATCCCCATGTTGTATCTTAACTTCAACTCGCTTCTTTTCACAATTCGTAACTGCCTCTAATGCATTATCAATTAAATTTCCGACAATCGTAATAAGTTCATGAGTAATACTTTCATCATCTATTTCCGGCATATAAGAATCTTCACTTATAATTAATTTTATATTTTTCTCTCTAGCATAGCTGAGCTTACCTAGTAAAAAACCAGCAAATACTGGACTTTTTATTCTTTTCATAACTCCACCAATTTCATATTGATGCTCTGATACCATGCCGCTTATATACTTCTGTAATTCTTCATACTGCTTCATATGTGTAAGCCCTAATACGACATGCATCTTATTCATAAACTCATGAGATTGTGCCCGTAATGCTTCTGCATATAGTCTAATACCAGTTAGTTCCTCTGCTAGTTTTCTAATCTCTGTTTTATCACGAAATGTTGCAATTGCACCAACTATTTCTCCTTTTACATATAAAGGAACTCGATTCGTCACAATCGTAATTCCATAAATATTTTGTTCTTCGTTTAATTGTACTTCTCCCGTTTGCAATACTTCTTTTATACGTGAATTTGGCATATACAACTCAACATCTTTACCGATAAAATCTTCTTCAAGTCCGCTTTTTTTAAATAGACGTTTCGCTTCATTATTAATTAATGTTACTCTAGCCTCTTTATCTACAGCAATAATACCTTCCTTTACAGATTGTAGCATCGTATTTCTTTCTTCAAGAATTTTTGCTATCCTGTGCGGCTCAAGACCGAATAAACTTTTCTTTATATGTCTAGCTAGCAATATTGCTCCTATAATTCCGACTAATACACCAACTCCGACACCAATATAAATGATATGTCTACTTTCCTTAACTCTCTCTTTTACATTATCTGCTGAAATACCAACAGCCACAGCTCCAAGTTGTTCACCTGTTTCAGAAAATATTGGTACAAACACTCGCATGGAAATACCTAAAGTTCCTTCTGCTAACGATACATGTTCTTTTCCTTTCAATGCAGGCCCTTCATCTCCCCCAATAAAATGATGCCCTATTTTTTGAGGATTTGGATGTGACTTTCTTATTCCATTCATATCCATAACTACAATAAACTGAACACCTGTGTTTTGTAATATTCTATTTGTATACGTTTGGATTGCAGAGGTATCTGCTTTCCCAACCAAACCATCGATTACAATCGAATCATTCGCCACAATGTGTGCAATTGTTTTTGCCTTCTCTGCTTGGCTATCCTCCGTCGTCCGTTCTACATTATGACTAATTAATATATCTGTCACAAGTAAAGAAAAAATTACAACTGTACAAACTAACAATGTAATCGTTTTCCATAAATTCCATAGTCTTCTTCTTTTTTTCATCCCGTTAATGACTCCCCTAATTGCTGAATAGAAAAATAAGTAAGGTGATATTATTTTCACCTTACTTATCTGCTGTTATTATACTTTAAATTTACTAGTCATCGCTTGTAGTTCTTCTGCCATCTCAGCTAAGTTTTGCGAAGCTGAACTAATTTCCTCCATGGAATTAACCTGTTCTTCTGTTGAAGCTGCAACACTTTGCATACTAGCTGTATTTTCTTCTGCAGCAGCTGCAATTTCATCAATAGCATTTGTCACTTCATTTGCATCTCCAGCAATTCTCTTCGTTGTTTCTACCATTTGATTAACTTGAGAAACAATATGTGTAGTAGAACTTAAAATTTCCGTAAAACTTACTTTCGTTTTTGTTACAACATCAAGGCCCTGTTGAACTTCTCCATTCACATTATCCATCGCCTTAACAGTATGTTCAATATCCGCCTTAATTTCTGCAATTAAATTTGCAATCTCTCCAGATGACTCTCCTGATTGCTCTGCTAATTTTCTAACCTCATCTGCTACAATAGCAAATCCTCGCCCCTGTTCACCTGCTCTTGCTGCTTCAATAGCCGCATTTAAAGCTAATAAGTTTGTTTGAGTTGCGATGTTTTGAATTGCTTCAGAAATAGCTCCTACTTGCTTTGATTTCTCATCAAGCAGTTTAATAATAGCATCTGACTCGGATACCGACCTAGAAATAGACTGCATTTGTTTTGCAGTTTGTTCAACTAAATCTTCTCCCTCTTCAGCTCTTTCTCGCGCATGTAATGAGGAAATAGAAATTGACTCTGCGCTTCCAGTTACATCTTGAATTGCTGTATTTACTTGTTGCAATGTAGCCGCACCTTCTTCAACACCTTGACTTTGTGATTCAGCCCCACCTGATACTTGTTCCATTGCAATTGTAATTTGATCTGTCGCATCATTTGCTTGCTGTACGCTCGCTGTTAACTCTTCTGCCGATGCTGCAACATGTTCTGCTGAAAAGCTAATTTGGGTAATAACATCTTGTAAAGACGTAGACATTTCATTAAATGAATTCCCTAATTTCCCTATGTCATCCTTGGAATGGATTGTAATTTTCTCTGTTAAATCTCCCTTACTAATTTTATATGCCGATTCAGCTATTTTTCGTAATGGCCTTGTAATAGACTTTGTAATGAAATAAATTAATATACTACCAAATGCAATAGCGATAGCAATGACAATCAAAGTCTTATAAAACACTGGACTGGCAGCTTGGGTAATTTCTTCATCGAACATAACACCAACTACTTTCCAGCCCGTTTTCTCATTTGTTGCAAAGATTAAATTCTTTTTATCATCTTGTTCTGTATAAGACACATTTCCTTGTTTATCTTCATAAATTGGTTTAATCCAAGGATCAGTAACTTTTGCACCTGGTTTTCTAGATGGATGACTAACAATTTGCTTATTTTGATCTAAAATAACTGCATAACCTTTTTCACCAATGTTAATCATTTTGGAAATTTTTAAGATGTTATCTAAGTTTAAATTAATTCCTATAACACCTTTACCATCTTTTACTTCTTTTGCAATTGTCACTACCATATTTTTTGTAGATGCTGACTGATATGGTGCAGTAACAATTACTTTTCCTTTATTTTCATGTGCTTCTTTATACCAAGATCTATCTGTTGGATTATACCCATCAGCCATCTGGATAAATGGTTCTCTTATAAACTTTCCCGTCTCTGTTCCAATATAAATACCTTCTACTTCTGGATGAAGCTTTATATATTGCGCTAACTTCGTTCTTACTATTTCTTCTTGTCCGTTTGGATATGTATCCTCTGTTAAGATGTCTGCAAAGTACGTCGCATCAACAAATTTCTCTTCTATATTTTGAGAAATAACAGTATTTAAAATCGAAATATTCTCCTTTGCTTTAGCTGTCATTTGATGTTCAAAATTTGTTTTGGCAGTTTGATATGAAACACCACCGATAATAATTCCTGGTATAGTTAAAATAATAAAAAATGAAATGATTAATTTTTTATTGATACTCATACATTTAACCCAGTTAAATATTTTTTGCATAATAAGCCTCCTTTATGTAATGTGGATACTTGTGTCATTTTATACAATTAATATATATAAAACAATATATAATGATAACATGTAATTTTTTCGTCAATTATGCATTTTTGCATATTCACTCCTTATACGTATTTTAATCATAAAAATAAGAGAACTTTAGCATTATATATGCTAAAGTTCTCTTATTTCTTAACAGCTTATACTCTATAAAACTTCTCTTATAATCCTCAAATCTTTATCCTTCGCCTTATAGTCATATTACTAAAACTCTTCGTCCTAATTTATTTGACGCTCTTTACATAACTAATTGCCTGACTTCCCATTTGCGCCCATGCCTGTTCAAAGGTTTCTCTCGGTACTTTTACATCTAAGCTACCCTCAAGTGGATCTCGAATATATACAGATTCCTGATCATACCCGATAAGTACAATACAATGTTCATTATACGTAATAGAAACATCTCCACTATTTGTTTCCCATGTAGTAAATTCATCTGCATCTAATGGTGCAAATGTTGCATTTGTGATCATGACTACAGGTTGCCCTGCTTTTATACTCTTATAAATTTCTTCTATATTCTTCCCTGTTAAGTCTACAGCTTTATTAGGTAAATATTTTTCCGCTAACTGAAAAAGTGGCCCATGATATACACCATATCCCGATTCAGAAAATGTATAAATATTACCTACAAATCCTTCATTTGGATTCCCGCGCACACCATCGTCTATAAAATCAACTTTTTTTATTTCATTTGCTAATGTCATCTTATCCACTGAAACACCAGCGTATTGTAACATCATCGCTAAACTCGTCACTTCACAGCCTCTATCCAATTCTGGTAACTGCTGAATTAAGGGAACATTTGATAAGATGACTTTTTCATCGTTATTACTAAACTCCGTTTCTTTTCCTCTTTGTATATTTGAGAATGTTAACTTCTCTACATACTTTGGAATTCCATTTGTATATACACTCCATATTGCTGCACCTAGTAAAGCTGTACATATATACCACTTCAATTTTCTTATCGCTTTCACACCCTTATTAATTCGTTAAATAAGAATAAAATGCGTCAGCATCCGTTCGTACCATCGGTACAAAATTTAGTTCTTTTCCTTTTTCAGGCTGATCTTTTTTTATCTTTTCCGCTAACTCTTGAATATTCATATTCATTTTATCCATATTAAGCTCATCTGCCATTTGTAGCACCTTTTGTTCATTAATTTCTCTTAATATTTGATATATATCTTTACCATACAAATCAATATGATGTTTTTTTGCTTCTTCTTGTACTTTTTGTTCGTACACTTCTTGTGCTAACTCTTCAATTTCTTTTCCTTTTTGAGAAATGTCTAGCTTTTCTGCTTCTTCTCTTACTTTCTTTCCGTAGATTTCTTCCGCGATGTCTTCGATTTCTTTTCCATCTGTCGAAATACCTAATTTATCTGCTTCATCTTTAATTTTAATCGCATTAATTTGAGTAATTAAATCTACAATTGATGTATTCTCTATAGATATACCTAGCTTTAACGCTTCTTGCTTTACTTTTGTTTCATAGATTTCTTCTGACAGCGTCCCAACATCTTTTCCTTCAATCGATATGCCTAACTGCTCTGCTTCCCTTCCTACTTCTGTTTCATGAATTTCTTTTTCTAGTGTAATTTGTTCTTTTCCTTCCGTTTCAATACCTAGTTTCTCTGCTTTTTCTTCTGTATGCACTGCATGTATCTTACCATTGTTCAATTGTTCTTTACTGCGCTGCGTGTAATCTGTCTTTCCTTTTTGTGTTTCAGAAGGAGAGGCACCCCCTAATATACTTAAACTCATTACTCCAATAGTGAATACCGTCATCATTTTCTTTTTCAAAATTAATTCCTCCCTCTTATACTTTCTTTCCCATCATTCCCCTAGTTTTTTTAATACTATACATACATCTCATCGCTGCTTGAGATAACATTATGATTGATAACCCCCACTCACATACACCTAGTCTCTTCTTCATGTAACGAACTTTCTTTATGCCATACATAATATAAATAGTTTCTTAACTTTACCTTAAAAAAAGACGACCCTGTAAAAACAAGGTCGTCTTCTTACTTATATTTTTTGGTTTTTAGGGAAAATCACTTCAAAACAAGTGCCATCTCCCCATTTGCTCTCTACTGATATTTTTCCGTAATGCTTTTCTACAATCCAATTTGCGATTGAAAGACCTAATCCAGCTCCTTCTGACGTACTTCTTGCTTTATCCCCTTGATAAAAACGATCAAATAATTTCGGAATATCTTCTTCTTTCACTCCTATCCCGTCATCTTTCACCTGTATGCGAATTGAACTACTCGTTTGCGTGCAATCAATTTGAATATGCCCACCTTCGTTTGTATACTTCATCGCATTATCTAACAGTATGACCATCATTTGATGAATCCGCTCTCTATCAGCCATAAAAGATACACCACGTTCTACTTTTAGCATCATTTCTTTTTCTTGATAAGAAGCAATCTCTTTATATGGAGCTACTATTTCTTCTAACAATTTATCAAGTTCAAATGTTTTCTTATCCATCTCAATTTGATTAGAATCAGAACGTGCTAGCAATAATAAATTACTAACGAGTTTCGATAACCGCCTACATTCTTTTGAAATTGTAGAAATATCCATCGCTTTTTCTTCTATCGTAGCGGATGGTGACTGGAATAAAACATCCGTTTTTGATTGAATAACTGCAAGTGGTGTCCTGAGTTCATGTGATGCATCAGAAACGAATTGTTGCTGTTTCTCCCATGAACTTTGAATAGGTACAAGTGCTCTACCAGCTAGGAAAAAGCCAATACCTATCGCACAGAGGCTTCCTATGCTACAACCTATAACGAGAATTAAAAATAAAGTATTTAACATTCCTTCTTCCGCTGTTATATCTCGCACGATTTGAACTATTTCTCCATCTTTTTGAAGCGAAAATGCTCTAAAATATCGTCCTTGTATTTCAATATCTTGTAACTCCTCTAATTTTTCGGGAGAAAAACTTTCCAAATTCTCTTCAAAAATAGAACGGAATTTACGGTTATCGCCCTCTATTTTCACTATTTTTCCATTCCAAGTTATTCTAGTTACTCGCGGATCTCCAATTTGGATATTCTCCATGCGTTTTCTTGGTGGTATTTTAACATCTAATTTTTCTCTATACTGAGCCATCATTTTTATAGATTGATCCACTTCATTATAAATACGCTTATATGTGTATGAATAAATAATACTACCTAATATACCTATTAATAGAATAAATACTAATGAGTTCACTATAGTCAAACGAATGCGTGTTTTTTGAAACATACTTCCTTTTTTCATTGTTCTTTTAATATATATCCAATACCTCGAACGGTTTGAATATCTTTCTGATAACCGAATGGTTCTAATTTTTTACGCAAATGATGCACATATACTTCTACAATCGCTACTGTAGTATCTGAATCAAATCCCCAAACACGATCAAAAATTTGTTCACGCATTAAAATCTTCTCGCTATTTTGAATGAGATACTCTAGTAGCTCATATTGTTTCAATGTCAACTTAATACTTTGTCCATCTACTTGAACGTCTTTATCTTTTCCGAACAATTCAATCCCTTTATAACGAATTGTTTGCTGCGTTGTTAAACTACCACTTCTGCGTAGTAAAGCACGAATTCTCGCTTTTAATTCAGGGGCCTGAAATGGCTTAACAATATAGTCATCTCCACCAAAGTCCAATCCCTTCACCCGATCTTCTAAAGAATCTCTCGCTGTCAAAAACAGGACTGGTGTTTCAATCTTTTCATCTCGTATTTTTTGAATCACTTCAAATCCGTCCATCCCTGGCATCATCACATCCAGCAAAATTGCATCATATATATTTTGAAGAGCTAAAAACAATCCATCTTCTCCATTTATTGCCGTATCTACTTCAAATTCATCACGTAAAATTTGTACGATAGACTCTAATAACGAAGCATTATCTTCTACTACAAGTAAACGCATGCTCTCACCTTCCATCAAATAGTTCAATTCTATTTATTATTACATTTCTTCTCTTTATAACAAAAGAATGTAGTTATATTACGTAATTTCATTTTTAACTATTTCCTTCTAAAATTTTGAAGTTTTATTATAAAAACTTTGTCTTAAATTTAGCTTAATAAAAAATTGAAAGAAATAAGATTCCTCTTATCTCTTTCAATTTTTTATTACATATACCTTTTTACTCGGCAACTCTAAACAATTTAGCTGACCGCCATACACAGCCCCGCCATCAATCCCAATAATACGATTACTACCAAAATACACTCCGCAATCCTCACTACCATGAAGCGTTTTTGTTTCCGTATGCCCAAATACAACAACCTTTTCACCGCTATATCCATTATGAAATTCATTACGGATCCACATTAATGTATATGGTTCAGATTCAGAAACTCGTTTCATCGGTTCAACCCCAGCATGTACAAATATATACTCTTCTGTTTCAATGTAATGATCTAATTCTTGAATAAACTTTATATGTTCCTCTAATACACGAGAGTGTAAAATCGGTTTTTGGAAGTCTTTCTCATTAACCGCAATATCTTCTTCTACAAATCCATAGCTATATAATGTCTTATCTCCACCATTTCTTTTTACCCAATGGTTCCATGAACGTTCCTCATTTGTCGTTAACGCCTTAATCATCATATCTTCATGATTTCCTTTTAAAATGAGTGCTCCCTCTTTTTTCAATTCTCTTACCTTTTCAATTACAGCACGCGCATTTGGACCACGATCTACATAATCTCCCAGTAAGATTAATTGATCCTGTTTCGCATCATATTGAGCTTCTTCCAATAACTGTTCGAACTTTTCTATCTCTCCATGAATATCACTAATAACAAGAATTCTTTTCATATTATCCCCCCTCTTTCTAATTATAGTTCAAAACGACAGAAAGTTCAGAATTGAAATCCCGCATTAACGGGCAGTAAGCCCTCCACTGATTACAGTTTCACTTTATTACAAACTAAACTATTATCCTTACAACAATGTAAGTCTCTTGTCATCCAATTCGATAGTTGTAATTACTGTATTTCCTTATACTGAGAGTAAGAAATGAAACAAAAAATAAGGAGAGATGAGAGATGAAAAAAGTAATGGAAGTTGTAGTAGCGGTAGTAGAGGTTTTCGTAAATGGTAAACAAGTCGCAATGGAGTTAAATAAATAATGAAAAGGACAACATTCACTCTAGACCCTTTACTCATATAAAAGAGATAAGACTTCATCATTTCTTTGATCCCTTATCTCCCTATAAAGAAAGCCGTATCCCTTTTAAGGATACGGCTTTCTCTTATTTTTGACTCGTACGAGCTGAAATGCTAATTGCTCTATCTGTTGCTTTGGCAGCTTCATCTAACGCTTCTTTACTATTCTTCCCGTCATACATCGCTTCTAATGCTTTTACAACTGCATCTCGTGATTCTGGGAATACACTAATTAAAGCCCCTTGTGTTGCTGGAGATTGCTTCGTCGCTTGCAATTGATCTACTGTTACTTTCAACTGTGGATATTTTTCATATTGCTCTTTTACTAATGGCTCATTATATGCATCTGGATTAATTGAGAAATAACCTGTTGCAGTATGCCATTTTGCTTGTACGTCTGGCTTCGTTAAATATTTCATAAAGTCCCAAGCACCTTGTTGCGTTTCTTCTGAAACCATATTCGTCATCCATAATGATGCTCCACCAATAACAACACCATTTTGTTTCGAATCCTCTGGATACGGAATATATGAAACACCTACATTAAACTTAGATGCATCGATTAAATCACGAACACCTGCTGAAGAATCTAAATACATAGCAACTTGTCCAGATTGGAACGCGGCACGAATATCATCCCAACTTGCTCCATACTTTCCAAGGGCGCCAGCCTTATTTAAATCATCTAACATTCCAAATACTTTCTGTCCTTCTTTACCGTTGAATACCGCCTTCTTTGCAGCATCCTTACGACCGTTTTCGTTATCTACATATAAAGCACCTTGTGTCGCTAACAATTCTTCAAAGAACCAACCGTAGTTAAGCATGGAGAATCCATATTGTTTTACATTTCCGCCTTCTTTAATCGTTAACTTTTTCGCTGCTTCTTGTAATTCCGCATATGTTTTTGGAGCTTTCTCTGGATCTAAGCCCGCCTTTGCGAAAGCATCTTTATTATAAATTAATACTGGTGTAGATGAATTAAATGGCATAGAATACATTTTTCCATCAACTGAATAATAATTTGTAATTGCTTTTTCTAATTTTGACGTATCGTACTTATCTTTTTTTATCCAGCTATCAATTGGTGTGATTTTTTTACTATCAATCATATATTTCGTTGTAATTTCACTCGATTGAACAAGAGCTGGCGCTTCTTTCGTTGCAGACATCGTTCTAAATTTCGTTAAAGACTCTTCATATGTCCCTTGGAACTCTGCCTTTATCTCATATTTATTTTGCGACTTATTATAGTCTGCAACAAGACCATCTAATACTCCTTGTGTTTTTCCACCCATCGCATGCCAGAAGCGAATTACAGTTTTATCACCATTTTTTTCAACTGGTGCTACTTTTGCCTGTGCTTCAGGTTTTCCCTCTGTTTTACTATTTGAACAAGCTGCACTAGATAATGCCATTGTTGCTACCATTAATAGAGCAGCACCTTTTTTAACTAGACTCATTTAAATCCCACCTTCTCTTAGTTATTTAATTGCACCTTTTGTTAATCCTTGTTGTAATTGCTTTTGCCCTAAAAATAGTAAAATCAATGTTGGAATAACGATAACCGTAACACCGGCCATCACGCTTCCCCAATCAGTTGCAACTTCTTGAGACTGAAGCTGCTTTACACCGATTTGCACTGTTCTTACTTTTTCATCAGTGGTCACTAAAAGTGGCCATAAATACATATTCCATGTTGTTAAAAAGCTATATACTCCAAGCGTAATAAAACTCGTTTTACAATACGGTATTACAACGCTGAATAAAAATCTTATATTTCCAATCCCTTCAATAAAAGCAGCTTCTTTCAGTTCATTCGGGAGTGTCATAAAATGTTGGCGTAACAAGAAAATACCGAAAGCTGTTGCAAAAAACGGCACTGTCATCCCGGCGAAACTATTGATCCAGCCAAAGTTTTGAATCGTTAAAAAGTTAGGCACCATCGTTGCTTCCCACGGAATAAGCATCGTTGAAATAAACAGGAAGAAAATTAAGTTTCTCCCTTTAAACTGAAGAAAAACAAAAGCATAAGCTGCTAAACTTGATACGATAAGTTGTCCAATCATAACGACTGTCGATACAATTAAACTGTTATATAAGTATGTAAAAAGCGGTACTTTTTGAAAAATATTAATGAAATTATCAAAAGTAAACTGGGTCGGAAATAACCTTCTCATTTGAATATCGTCTGGTGTCATAAAGCTTATTAAAAATGCATACAGTACAGGAAAAAATACCATCACTGCACTAATAATGAGTAGCATGTATAATAGGAAATTTTGTTTCCACTGTTTAACAATCATTTATAATGCACCTTTCTCTCAGCAAACTTAAATTGAAGTAATGTAGCAACGAAAATGAAAACAAATAATACCATCGCTTGTGCACTCGCTGTTCCAAATTGATGATTCACAAACGCCTCTTTGTAAATCGAGTACACAATTAAATTCGTTGCATCATTTGGTCCACCGTGCGTTAAAATATCAATTTGTCCAAAGCTTTGGAACGCACTAATTAATGTTACTGTTACAATAAAGAATAAAGTTGGTGATAGCATCGGTAATGTAACACGGCGAAGCTTATATAAATAACTAGCGCCATCTATAGATGCACTCTCATATAAAGACGTATCAATATTTTGTAAACCACCTAATATAACTAAAAATGCAAAACCTGTATTCACCCAAACTGTTGTAACTGATACAGAGAATAGTGCCCAGTCCGGACTCGTTAACCATGCGATTGCAGGAAGGTTCATAGAGGCTAATATATTATTAAATAATCCTACACTTGGATGAAATAAAAATAGCCAAATCACTGCACTAGCAGCTACTGATATTCCCATCGTCGAAGAAAACAGAACTCGGAATAACCCAATACCTCTTACCTTTCCATTTGCAATCAATGCAAGAAACAAAGCAAATATAATACTCGTAGGAACTGTATATAAAACAAATAATAAAGTTGATTTTATACTTTTGTAGAAGGCTGGATCAGAGAATAAATATTGATAATTTTCTAAGCCAACGAAAAGATTAGCTTCTCCATGTATATCGGTTAAATAAAAACTATAATAAATCGTCCTAAACAATGGATAGAACAGAAAAATCGAAAATAGCAAAATAGATGGCGCCAAAAACAATAATCCTATTCTTAAATCTTTCGTTCTCTCCCATAATTTTTTCTTTTTTGACACCTTTGTTTGAACTGGTAACTTACTTACTTCGATCATTATTTCGCCACCACTTTCAACTCTTCTTCAGCTACCACTTTTAAGCGTTCATTCGTGTTTTCGTTAAAGAAGCATAACTTTTCTTGCGAGAATAATAATTTTACTTTGTCACCTTTGTTCAGGAGTAACTGTCCGATAACTTTCGCACTCCAAGTTGTTCCATTTACCGCAAAGTTCAATATAGATTCATTCCCTAATACTTCTACAGATTGCAACGTCACTTCTTGTCCCTCCTCAGACAGTGCAATATGCTCAGGGCGCATGCCTATGCGAATTGTTCCTTCTGGTAATTGCTTTAACTGTCTAATAGATAATGGAATTTGCAATTGTCCTATATGTAATACACCTTTTTCTTTATTTACTTCCCCATCATTTATATTCATAGAAGGAGAACCTATAAAGCTTGCAACAAATTCGTTTGCTGGTTCGTTATATATGTTAAGTGGTGTTCCAACTTGCTGTATACTTCCTTTATTTAAAACCATGATACGATCACCCATAGTCATCGCTTCTATTTGATCGTGGGTAACGTAAATCATCGTAATTCCTAATCGCTGCTGAATTTCTCTAATTTCAATTCTCATTTGCGCACGTAATTTCGCATCCAAATTCGAAAGTGGTTCATCCATTAAACAGATTGGCGCTTGACTCACAATTGCCCTGGCAAGTGCAACACGCTGTCTTTGTCCGCCTGATAATTGGCCTGGTTTCATTTTCACATACTCTTTCAGTCCTACCATTTCAATAGCTTCCATTAATCGCTTTTGTCGCTCTTCTTTTTGTACTTTTCTTACCTTAAGTCCAAATAAAATATTTTCTTCTACAGATAAGTGTGGATATAATGCATAATTTTGAAATACCATTGATAGATTACGGTCTTTCGGCTCTAGATCATTTGCAACACGTTCATTAATAATTAAATCTCCTGAAGAAATCTCTTCTAAGCCAGCGATCATTCGTAATAATGTGCTTTTCCCGCATCCCGAAGGTCCAACTAAAACAAAAAATTCACCCTTCTTAATATGAACCGATACGCCTTTAACCGCTGTCTCTTCTGCATTTTTATATACCTTTGAAACATTTTTCAATTCAATCACAAGGTTGCACTCCTTTTTTCTTCTTGTATCCATACTTCATAATGACTTGTTGAAATCGCACTTGCTCCTGCACGAATTGCAATTTCCGCATCTTCTCGCGTTTGAATCAGCCCTCCTGCAATAATAGGAAACTCTATTTCCTCTACTAGTTGCTTAATAATAGAAGGCATAATCCCCGGCATAATCTCTACTGCATTTGGTTTAGTCGTTTTACAATTTTCAATTGATTTAGTAAGAGATAAAGTATCTACAATAAAAATACGTTGAATTGTTTTCAATCCAATTTTATTAGCATTTCGAATTGTTGAACCCTTTGTTGAAATAATACCTTGTGCCCCGATAACATCTTGAATATACAAAAGCGCTTCCTCTGTATTCGTATTTAAGCCTTGTATAAAATCACAATGAAGAAATACATCATGTCCATGTTTCTGCAATTCATATACACGCTCTGGTAATTCCAGCATTGAACCAGTCATAAGAAAAACTGTTTTCGGCAATTTTTTGTATGCTTTGTATCCTTTCCAATCCTTTATCATCGCAATATAAGGTTCTTTAAACATTTATTCCACCTAACTGTTCTATTTTTATCCAAACTAAAAACACCTACTTACATAGAACGCCTTTCTCCTTATTTGAACTCTAGGGAATAGAGCACACCTAAGAAAGTGGCACATTATATGTAAGTGGGTGTTCTCAAATGTTCTCTACCCTAGTTATTTTGTTACCTTTACTATATTACGCATTTATTAAGTCAGTTTTGATAGATTGTTAATTAGGTGTTAATCGAATGTTAATATTCACCATATCATTATTTACATTAATCTAGATATTAAAATATAAATAAATAGAACGAAACAATACTTAAAATTCAATCAATATGTAAATTCATTCCATAGTTAATGATTTTTAGTTTGCTTGCCACTGCTTGCAAACTAAAGTTATCCCAAGCAGTACTATAAAGTGGAATGCGCCTTTTCTCTTGTATTGATATGGCCTAGGCTGTAACAACATCAGTACCATATCCGTTCCCTTGAAACTCAGCTAAAGTTTCCACACTTGCCTCAGCAGCTACGGGCGTACTTCTGGCACTGCAACAAACAGAAACTACTTTTTCATTTTTTACAATTGCCAAATAAGGTTGCCTCCTTATTTACTCCATTTACCATCCATTCATAATCTATTTTTCATGTTCAAAATAAAAATCCCATTCAAATACACATTACTGAATCCATCATACTAACTGATTTCTTCATTCTGTCTATCTAAATGGGATTATTTTTCGTTTTTTACTCTACTGGTTGTTGTGGCTGTACTACTTCATTCGCTCCAGCTACCCTCAACATATTTACAATATCTTTAAAACCTCTTTTTTCAGCGTATTGCAGTGGTGTCAGATGTTCCTTGTTAGCCATGTTTACATCTGCACCGTGATCAATAAGTAATTGAATTACTTTCTTATGGTTTTCACTACCATTTCCTAATACAATTGCTTCTAATAACGCTGTTCCACCACGTTCATTTTTATAATTCACATCAATATCTGTATGCTCTAATAATTCTTTAACAACCTCTACATGGCCACGCTCAGATGCAGAAATAAGTGCTGTCCCACCTGACCTAGTCGTTTCTTTCGTATTAACTCCTGCATTAATTAATACTTTTACAATATCCGTATATCCTTCTCTACTTGCATAAAGAAGTGGATTACTTTTTTTCTCATCTTTAATTTCAATATTAGCACCTGCACCAATTAATGCTTTAACTGTCTCTACATGATTTTGGTACGTCGCTGCAAGGACAGGCGTTTCTCCGTTGTCACCTTCTACGTTTATATTCGCTCCATCCTGAATCAACTTCATAGCTGTCTCTGTGTCTCCAAGAGTAGCTGAAAGTAACAACTGTTTGTCCATTAAATTTATACTTTTCTCTTCTTTAGATTCTTCCTGTTCTTTATGCTTCTCTTTTTTCTTCTCATTTTTCACATGAACCGGTTTCGATTCTGGTTCTTCTTGCTTATCACAAGCCACTACCGTCATTAAAAGTCCTAATAAAATACATAATAAAATTTTTTGTTTTCTCACAACTACAGCTCCTATGAAAGATAATGTTTTCTTAACCATTCCTCCATCACATACAATAACTCTTCTTGAGTACATTTATCCATAAGCCCTTTAGATTCCTTCTTTAATCGGATTATCTTAAGCTTATACTATGTTTCTCAACCTATTGAAATGATACGCCTGATGGCCCCATCATTAACATTATGAAGCAATTAGTTTAGCACGTTTTTACCGCATTTGTATACATTTCTAAAAAGTACATAAAGTGAAACTTTAATTAGTGGGGGTTTTGTTCATCCACCACTAATTATTAGCCCACACCAGTTGGGCTTTTACGGGCAGCCCGACTCCACCTAACTTCTTTGCTTTCACTAAATTTTGAGGTGGGGATCTTACCGCCCGTTAATGCGGGATAAATGATTGCTTTAGGTTACTATATTCCATTGTAACCGTTCTTCTAAAAATTTTACACCTTTTCTATATTTGCACCTGAGTAATAATAGAAAAAGACAACTATATAGTTGTCTTTTTCTATTATTAATGATGTCCACCATGATTTCCTGCCTTCGGTTTCCCCATCATCTCTTTATTCATTTCCCATTTATGCTCTGCTAGCTCTTTATACGAAAGAACTTTCCCCTTATAGTTAGATACAAAGCTCTCTGCATCTTTTTTATTTTTAAATGAGATGACATTATAAGCCATCGGTGTCGTTATTGTTTTATCATATACGTAAGTAGCGTCTTCTAACGAAATCCAATCTTTCGAATCATAATCTCGGACAAATTTCTCTTTCGTCTTTTCATCTGAGTTGATCTCCATCCATTTATACATACAACCGATATCATCAAACTTTAACGCTTTTCCATTTTCTAAAATAATTTCTGTTGCAAATTGATTATCTGTTACCCCAATTTGGCAAATATCACATTTATCATGTTTCTCATCAATGGCAACAGCTGCTGTTTCCTTTTTCCCACACCCGACTACCGTAAATACGAAACATAAACATATAGCAAGTACGACATATTTTACTTTCATCAATATTCCTCCCTAGAAACCGTATACTCCACGAAAAGAATACCAAAAGGTTGTGTGAGATTTGTGAAAAAACAATGTGCTTTTTGTAATATAGGAAACAAAAAAAGATGTGTAGTTATTTCTACACATCTCTCATCACTCGCAACCTGTAATTAACAAATCATCTTCTAATTTAACTAATAATGTATCCGCACTAATTTCCTGTCCAACTTCTACATTTACCAATCTTATATTTCCACTAATCCCGACTGCAATTTTTTTAAGCTCACCGTCATTTTTTCGGATCATCAGTAATTTTTCCCATTCATATACGTAAGAAGATTCATTAATAAAAATCTCCTCTACTTTTCCTTCATAAGAGCTATAAATCTCTTCAATTCTCGTTTTCATATAACATCTACTCCCTATTTCACACTTCACTATTTTCATCTTATTCTACCATTCTTACGAGAAGCAGCTTACTTTTTAAAAATTCAAATTAACTACCGTGAACAAAATGAACAAAATAAAAATTATGCTTCTAATGATGTTATTTTTCAAATTATTTACCATTTGAATAGATGCTTTTATTATAAATAAAAAACCTTTTTCTGAATTTTTATTCTATTTTGAAAGCGCAATCATTCTTTTAAGGGGGAAATTACATGTTAGCACTACTTGGATTTGCGATGGTATTTGTCTTTATGTTTTTAATTATGACGAAACGTATGTCAGCGCTAGTAGCATTAATATTAATTCCGAGTGTTTTTGCATTAATTGGCGGATTCTATGCCAATATGGGGCCTATGATGTTAGAGGGGATTCAAAAATTAGCACCTACTGGTATTATGCTTATGTTCGCTATTTTATATTTTGGGATTATGATTGATAGCGGTTTATTCGATCCTGTCATTAGTAAGATTTTAAAATTTGTAAAAGGAGATCCTTTAAAAATCGTTGTCGGAACGGCTATATTGACTATTATCGTTTCTCTAGATGGTGATGGTACAACAACATACATGATTACAGTTTCCGCAATGTATCCACTATATAAGCGCCTTGGAATGAACCCCCTCATATTAGCTGGAGTTGTTATGTTAGGGGCAGGGGTAACAAATCTTACACCTTGGGGTGGACCGACAGCTCGTGTTATGAGCGCACTTGGACTTGAGGCTTCCGAATTATTTACACCTCTTATTCCAGGAATGATTGCTGGTGCAATTTGGGTTGTTTTCGTTGCCTACTATCTTGGAAAAAAAGAAAGAAAACGTTTAGGAATTATGGATGTACAGTATTTAAAACAAATGCAAACAATGGATGAGCAAGCTGCAACTGTCGAAGCAGCAGTGCATAAACGCCCTAAACTTCTATGGATTAACTTTTTATTAACCGCCACATTACTTGTCTGTCTCATACTAGAAGTTATGCCGTTACCTGTTTTATTTACAGTCGCTTTTGCTATCGCTGTTATGATTAACTATCCAAACTTAGAGCAACAGAAAGAACGTATTGCTTCTCATGCTGGGAATGTATTAGCAGTTGTTTCTCTCGTATTTGCTGCCGGTATTTTCACTGGTATTTTATCTGGAACAAAAATGGTAGATGCAATGGCTAACAGTGTAGTAACTCTTATACCAGATGCACTTGGACCACAATTGCCAATTATTACAGCACTTCTCAGTATGCCATTCACATTTTTCATGTCTAATGATGCATTTTACTTCGGGGTATTACCTATTTTGACGAAAGCTGCTGCTACTTACGGAATTAGTGCAGCTGAAATGGGGCGTGCTTCCTTACTTGGGCAACCCGTTCACTTATTAAGTCCTCTTGTCGCTTCCACTTATTTATTGGTCGGAATGGCAAAAGTTGATTTCGGTGAACATCAACGCTTCACTTTATTATGGGCCGTTGGAACGACAATGGTTATGTTAATTACCGGAATTGTAATTGGGATTATTCCAATATAAGATGCAAAAAAAAACAGTAGAAGGAATAAAATCCTCTACTGTTTTTTATTATGAAGAAACAAGAAAATAACGTCTCTCCGGTCTCCCAACACTTCCATATATTAGCTCTGCGTGGACTTTCTTCCCAGATATCAAATACTCTAAATAACGCCTTGCAGTTGATCGGCTTACGCCTACCATTGAACTTAGCACCTCTGCTGTAATCCCTTCTTCATTAACTGTTAACATATGCTTTTTTATTTTCGCTAAAGTTAAAGGATCTATCCCTTTCGGGGCATATTCTATTTGATCTCCCTTCACCCCTCTTTGAGACCATAAATATTCAATTTGCTCCGTAGATAATTGATTATTTTTCTTTAACTGTATAATCTTTTTTTGATAGCCTTCCAGACTTGCTTTAAATCGGTCAAACATTAGTGGCTTTACGATATAATCTGTTACTCCGCCCCGCAGGGCGTGCCTCACTACATCTGTTTCCGATGCCGCTGTAATCATAATAATATCTGTATCGTGCAAATGATGCCTAATATATGTGACAAGTTCCGTTCCTTGCATATCAGGTAAGTACACATCTAATAAAACAAGCTGTGGCTTCACAAGCTCTAGCCATTCTTTCGCTTGTTCTCCAGTCGTTGCCGTTCCAATTACTTTAAATCCCTCAATTTTTTCAGTAAAACGACGATGAATGTCAGCAATCCGAATATCATCTTCTACAATTAATACTTCAATCTCCTCACTCATTACTATTCGCCTCTCTCTTTCGGTAGTGCAATAATAAATAACGCACCACCTAAATCCCCTTTTTCAATTGCAATACTTCCATTTAAATCTTCTACTAACTCTTTCACTTTTGCTAATCCATATCCTCGCTCTCCTCCTTCTTTCGTCGAAAAGCCTTTATAGAATATGCTAGTAATTATTTCATCATGAATCCCTTGTCCTGAATCTTCCACTTCAATTAATATTTCTTCTCCAATATCAGTTACAAACATCCTTACTTTCTTATCATTCTCTTCATTTTTTTCAATTGCTTCAAATGCATTCATAATTAAATTTCCTAAAATAGAAACGACATAATTACTCTCAATATGTGGACTTAATTTGTCTAAACCACTTTCTCTATCTAGCATAAAATCAATCTTCAACTCTCGTGCTCTATTATAAAATCCAATTAAAATTCCACCTAGCCATGGATTTTGAATCCGCTTCATAATAAATTGAACAAAATCTTGATATACCGCTGTTTCCTTATGAATAAGCTCTAAAGCATCTTCATATGATTCTAATTGGATAAGACCTGAAAGCGTATACAATAAATTGTTATATTCGTGCGCTTGCGCTCGTAATGCCTCTGTATATTGCTTCGTCTGAGATAATTCTGCTGTTAACTGATCCATTTCAGATTTCAAACGTAAGCTCGATACAACGCCAGTTACTTTATTCTTTACTTTAATAGGTAGACGGTTCGCAATAACAGCCTGTCCTTTTATATTTAATTGGCGATCAAACTGTTCTTCACCAGTTTGAAGTACATCTAGTATCGTTGAATTAGGAATTACATTTAAAATAAATTCCCCAATAATATTTTGTTGTTTATCTAGCGAAAGAATATCATAAGCTGCTTGATTGACTAAACTAATCATGCCATTTTTATCGATTACAATAATCCCTTCACGTACAGATTGAATCACTGTACTATGCTCTTCATATAAAGATGAAATTTCTTCTGGTTCCATACCGAACATCATTCTTTTTATACTTGCCGCTAAATATATAGAGCCGATTACTCCAATTAATAGCCCTATTATTGTAATCCAAAATACACGCTTTCCATACACCTCTACCGCTCCATGAATATCATCCATTGAAAATCCAACAGACACCACACCAATGATTTCATTTTCCTGATTACGGATTGGAACTTTTCCGCGTAATGAAGGGCCTAATGATCCAGTTGCTTTCGAAACATATGATTTTCCTTCTAATAAAACGCCTTTGTTATCTCCACCAATCATCGCTTCTCCTATTTTATCTCGCTCAGGATGTGCATATCGAATCCCCTCTTTATTTCCAACTACAATGAAGTCAGCCTCTGTATCCATTCGAATTCTTTCTGCAATCGGCTGAATAATAGAAGCTGGGTTTTCTTTTTGAAAAGCTTCCTTTATTTCAGGTATAGCAGCAACTGTTTTCGCAACATGCAAAGCCCTTTTGCCAATTTGCTCTTCTACCGTTTCAGATAATATGTAATAAAATAAATAACTCGTTAGCATAAGTACAACTAAAATAAGTGTACTAATAGTTAATGTAATTCTCGGTTGGAGTTTTAATTTTTTTAATTTCAAAACCATTCCCCTAACATGATTAAAGATAGAATTTAAAGAATATACAGTCTCTTTAATTATACTTAATCATAACACGGTTACTCTATATTTCTTTCTTTTTCTCTTCATAAAAAAAGAAACGAAGTAAAATTACTACCTCGTTTCTTAACATTCGTTATTACACTTTAAACTTACTAATCATCTCTTGTAATTCTTCTGCCATTTGTGATAAATGGACTGCTGCTGCATTTATTTCATCTACTGAAGCTAATTGTTCCTCAGAGGAACCAGCAATATTTTGAACGCTTGCTGCATTTTCTTCAATTGTAGCTGCAATTTCATTAATAGATGCACTTACTTGTTTTGCATCTACCGTCATTTGTTTTGCTACATCTACCATGTTATCAATTTGTACAACTGTATCATCCGTAGATTTCAATATTTCAGCAAAGCTTTGCTTCGTTTCATTTGCAACTACAAGTCCTGATTGTACTTCTGCTCCAACTTGATTCATAGAGCTTACTGTTTCTTTTATATCAAATTGAATCTCTTTCACTAGTTTCCCAATTTCCGTAGAAGACTGTCCTGATTGTTCTGCTAGCTTTCGCACTTCATCTGCTACAATTGCAAATCCTCTTCCTTGCTCTCCAGCTCTCGCAGCCTCAATTGCCGCATTTAACGCTAATAAATTTGTCTGTTCTGCAATATGTTGAATCACTTCAAGGATTGCTCCAATTTGTTTCGACTTATCGTCTAACAAACCAATGATTTTGTCTGACTGTGAAACAGACTCATGAATTAATTGCATTTGATTCACAGTTTGTTCAACTAACTTCCCACCATTTTCAGCTTTTTTCTTCGTATACATAGAGGCTGTAGATACTAATGAAGAACTATCTGCAACACGCTGAATTCCTTCTGTAACTTCTTCTAACAATGTTGCTCCTTCTTCAACTTCTTTCGTTTGTATTTCTGCACCACTTGATACTTGCTCTATCGCCTGTGTAATTTGTTCCGTCGCTTCGCTTGTCTGCTTCATACTAGCTGTTAATTCTTCTGAAGATGCCGCTACATGACTTGCTGAAGTGTTTATATTGGAAATGACACTTTGTAACGATGCAGCCATCTCGTTAAAACTTTCTCCTAGCTGTCCAATTTCATCTTTAGAATGAACTGTAATTGATTCTGTTAAATCACCTTCACTAATCTTCTTCGATGATATGACAAGTTGTTTTAACGGTTTAATAATAGACGCAATTATGAAGTAAATTACAATCCCACCGATTATTAGTGAAATTCCAAGAACAGTTACTGTTTTATAGAAAATAGGTTCAGCCGCTTCGATAATTTCTTTGGAAGGCATAATTCCTGCTATTTTCCACCCAGTTTTCTTATTCGTTTTAAAAGTGATATTGCGATCTTCACCATCTAATGAATAATGAAAATCCCCAGCTTCCTGTTTATACAATTCTTTACTAAGTTTCTCTTCTAATTTCTCTCCTGGCTTCATTTTCGGGTGCGCTACTACATTTTTATCTTGATCAAATATCGCTACATATCCTTCCTTACCAATATTAACCATCTTGGAAGTAGTAACAATATTATTAATGATTAAGTCAATCCCAAGAACTCCACTTTTATCCTCGTTTTGCTTTGCTAGTGTAATAACAATATTCCCTGTCGTTTTTGACTTATATGGAGCAGTTACAATTACTTCTCCGCTTTTCTTCACGGCCTCTTTATACCAATCTCTTTCTGTAGGATTATATCCATCTGGCATCTGAATAGCTGGTGATTGAATGAACTGTCCATTACTAGATCCTGTATAGATTGCTTCCATTTCTGGATGCAGTTTATTGTATTCTTCTAGTTTATTTTGTATGTTTTGAATTTGATCTGCTTGGTAACTTGATTGTGTGAATAATTTCGTAAAATAAGTTGCATCTACTTTTTTACTATCCAATTCTTTATTAATTACATTATCCAAAATTTTTATATTATCTTTCGCCGAGTTTAAAATCGTTTCATTAAAATTCGTCTTCGCCTGTTGATAAGACGTCCAACCAATTACAATACTTGGAAGAACTAAAATAATAATAAATGATACAAGTAACTTTGTTTTTAAACTACTACTCCTTAGTTTCCCTTGAAACATACTTCTACCCCTCCATACCGTTTTAAATGTAATTAATTAACATTTAATCTTTCTATAAAAATAATACGATTTAAATGTATCGATGAGACTCTCTATCTTTTTCTACATCATAAAGAATTGATACATATCTTTTTCATTCTATATAAATTAAATAATTAAAACAATGTATAAAAATGTATATTATTCGAAATATTATAATTCACAGAAGAACCTCTAGTATTTCACTTACTAGAGGTTCTTTCCACCTTATTATTCTTTATCTTTTTCTACTTCTTTTTTCTCATCTTCTACTACAGATACAACAGGTTTATCACTTGATAATTGTTGCACTGCTCCTTTTCCTGCAAATCCTTCTAATAGCTCTTTTAAGTCAATTCCAGAAGAAGCCTTTAACGTTTCTTGCATCGTTGCCATTAAATCAGTCGCATAGCCCGCAACTTTTCCGGCCCCGCTATTTTTACCACCGCCGCCTGTATCGACAACTGTGATTTTATCAATATTACTAAGCGGACTTGCAACTTCCTTCGCATAACTTGGAAGCATTTTAAGAACCATATCCATAATTGCCGCTTGACCATATAATTCAAATGCTTCAGCAATTTTTTGTTTCGCTTCTGCTTCTGCTAAACCTTTTAATCTAATAACATCTGCTTCTGCTGTACCTTGCGCTTTTTGTACTTCCGCTTTCGCTTGACCTTGCGCTTTTTCAATTTCCGCCTTCGCTAAACCTTCCACACGTACTTCTTCCGCACGAGCTCTCGCTTCAGCTTCAATCTTATATTGATCCGCATCTGCCTTTTTAATTTGTTTTACTTTTTCTGCTTCTGCTGATTGCTCAACAGCATAGCGATCTGCATCTGCTTTTTTCTTAACTTCTGCATCGTATTGCTTTTCACGACGCGCAATCTCTTTTTCTTCTAACTCGATTTGCTTTTCACGCTCAATGATTTTAACGCGCATTTGCTCTTCTGTAACACCTTGTTGTGCTTTCGCTTGTTGTAATTCGTAAGAAAGATCCGCATCTGCACGTGCTTGCTCTTGTTCTCTCTTATAGGACTGTACTTTTAATTCTTTATGTTTTTCAGCTTCAGCGATTTGTGCATCACGTTGATATTCTGCTTCTTTTGCCTCTTTTTCAGCACGTGCTTTTTCAATACGTGCTTCTTTTTCACGCTCTGCATTTGCAATTGTTGCATCACGCTTAACTGTCGCAATTTGCGGCTGACCAAGTGCATCTAAGTATCCGTTTTTATCCATTATTTCTTTAATTGTGAAAGAAACAATGCGAAGTCCCATCTTCTTTAAATCTGTAGAAGCCACTTCATGTACCTTTTGAGCAAATTGCTCTCTATTACTATACGCATCCTCTACTGTCATAGAAGATAAGATTGCACGTAAGTGACCTTCTAAAACCTCTTTTGCTTCTACTTTTAACTCTTCTGTTTCTTTTCCTAAATATTGCTCAGCTGCAGTAGATACTTCTTCAATTGTAGAACCTACTTTAATAATAGAAACACCATTTACTGTAACTGGAACACCTTGCTTCGTATAAGTATCACGTGTACCAACTTCTAATTTGTAGTTTAATAGGCTTAAAGGCTCTGCTCTTTGCATAATTGGAACTACGAAAGTACCGCCCCCGCGGATAATCTTAATCTTCTTTCCATCATCAGTGGTAACAACATTCTTTCCTCCACCAAGCCAGTTCCCTGTAACAATTAACGCTTCATCTGGACCAACCGTACGATACTTCGTAATGAACACTAAAATGAGTAGAATTAAAATTGCCAGTAAAACTCCACCGATAATTAATGGAATCGTCATGTAAATTCCCCCTTATAATTTTGGTTTTTTTAAAGAATAAGCGATGTTTTGTACAAGTAAAACACCATCTTGGACTCCCTCGATAATAACCTCTGTTCCTTGCGAAATATCTTTTTTTCCAACAGTTTTAGCTGGGATTGCATTACTTCCAAATTGGGATAAAATTAATACTTCACCAAATCCTTCTGTAGGAATTGTCGTAATGACTTCTCCTTTGCAACCGATAAATTCATCCATACGTTGTACGGTATTTTGTTCTGCTTCTGCAATCGGTTTTAAAATTAGTATTTTCATGATGAAAACACCGATAAAAGATATAGCAAATGCAGCCCCGAAAATAGTAATACTATTAAAGGAAAATAAGTACTCTCCTATATAACTAAGCCCACATAACATGGCGAAGAAACTAAGTAATAAAGTAACAACGGATACAGATCCGCCCCCAAAACTAAATATCGATTCAAATATATCTCCAAAGAAGATATAAATAACAGTGAGTATAGTAGCAATAATAAATCCATATAAATAAATTGTTTCAAGTGGATAACCAAACAAGACCATTTCTTATCCCCCTTTCTTAAACAATCCCTTTTTTGTTATGTGTATGCCCCACCTCTTTCAAAGATTATAGTTCTTAATTTTCAGTTATTTACCCTTTAAAGAAAAGCCTGTAAAACAGGCCCCTAAAAAAGAACAGGAGAAACCTATTGTGACAGGCTCCTCCTAGAAAATAACCGATATATTATATATCTATATAATATACTATTTTCCACAAAAAGTAAAGTTAAACATACATTGGAAAAGCACTTATTTTCCCCCGATTGGTGTGGGGTAATAATCATTGGAGGATGAATGATTAAAGTTTCACTTTACTGATAATGAGTACGTTCCATCGCCATTATCATATTTATATACATACAAGTAATACTTGCCTGGTTTTGCATTAAATTTCGCTTCTATATGATTCCCATTGGCTTGACCGTAAGCTGCATAATTTTGCATATCTGATTCATGGTGAAGTACCCATGTCATCCCAATTCCATACTCATTTAAAACAGAAATGTCGATATCTTTCGCTGATGCTACATTAAATGTATAAACATCAGTGTGGTCCCCGCCAATAAGATTACCTTTTATCGTACTATTTAGCCCGATACGATTTGCTTCCTCTGGACGATTATTTGGTTCTGATTCTGTTAAACTTCCATCTTTAATCGTAACAGTTGTTTCGCTTCTACTCTCTTTGCCTTTATCATCTTTTACTCTTAACGATACTTTATAAGAACCTTCTCTTTCATATACATGTACTGGATTCACTTCTACACTTGTGCTTCCATCTCCAAATTCCCATAAATAAGAAACAATTTTTCCATCTTCATCGTTTGAGCCATCACTTTTAAATTGAATTCCCTCTTTTACAAGACCGCTATAAGGGCCATTTATATTAACCGTTGGAGCTTTATTTTCTCCATCATCTTTTGCGATTCCATGGAAGACTACATCATATTCAAATTCATTTGAGCTATTCACACGATAATTGACGAAGTATGCTGTAACAGTTTTGTAGCCACTCCATTCTTTTTGCGCCAATTGTTCTAAAGATTCATTTACTCTTTTACTCATTGCTTTCCAATCTTCTGATTCACCTTTTGTGACACTACCTGTATACGTACCTTCTAATGTAAATGTATTAAAGAATTGAGAATTATGTTTTGTCATTTTTGTATCTTTCATAGGCAACGTATCACTAATTTCTTTTTTCACTTCAGTTAACGATTTCGGTGCATGTTCAGCTAAATAATCATCTGCTACTTCCGGTACATTATATTTATCTTGATTATCAATTAACTGCTGCATATACTCTTGATACTCTTTATTTAACTTAGGATCTTTACTTAGATTTTCACGATATGCATCATAATTTTTCACGTCATTCGCACGAATCAAATCTTGAATTTTATCAAATGTTTCAAACTGATGCGTATATAAGTAAGACTGCAATGCGAACGAGTAATTATAGAAATCCCAAGAACCGTATTTAGCAAATAGTGTACGCTCTGCTGTATAACGGCTTGCAGGATCAGATGATAATCCGCTAATTATACTCTTTCTTGGTACAACGTTATTCGTACGAGTAGATCCTGCGAAAAACTCTGCATTTCCTTCTTGGAACCAAGTTAGCCTTTCATTTTGATACATATCTCCTCTTCCAAATAAACCAGGAACTTCATATCTCCCTTGCAGATAATGAGTAAATTCATGACGGAATAACTCTTCTAAACTATAAATACTTTGCTCTGGTGTACGCTCATATGTAAAGAATGTACCTGTCTCTTCAATATAAATTCCACCGTTGTTTGTTTCATATCCATACAATTGTCTATTTAACTGATATTCATCTGGACTATTATAAATTACGATCGTTAATACATCATCCGCATTTCCTGGCTCTAACGCTTTGTCATTTCCAATTACACGGTGATACTGTGCCTTTACTTCCTTCGCAGCCCAATATAGTCTCTTAATTTTTTCTTCTGATACTTTATCTCCTGTTTTGAACACAATTGATCCATCGTCGAATGTATACGTTTTTGGTAGGTATTGCTCTTTTCCTTCTTTACGTATTTTCTCTAAATCTACTGTATTCCCGCTATAATCTTTACCATTATAATTTGTTGTAATTTGTTCTACCGCAACAAAATACGGTTCACTTAAGCGCGGGTACATATGCATTGCTTGTGTAACAACCTCTAATCCTTTATTTGGATTGCTATGAAACTTCCCTAAACGGCTAGCAAAATAAATGCCATTATTAACGAGCCATTTATTTTCTGGCGTTACTTCATTTAGAAGAGCAATACGATTTATTTCATTAATAAACCCATCTACTTTTCCATACCACATCGTTTCATTCGCTTCTTTACGAGCCTCAGTTAAGTACGACTGCATATCATAGTCAATACCTTGCATAATATCGTATATTGCTTGTCCCTTCATTCGATCATTTACATAAGTAGTATAATTATCATTGTATTGCTTTAAAATATTCGATGCATATTGAACCGTTTCAACATCGCTTGAAGCATTACTAATTAATTTACCGTACGCAGATACGACTGTATCTTGTTCAACTGTACCAAGCTTAAAGTTTGGATTTTTTGCGATTGCTTTTAAAGCAGGTAAACATTTATCCTGGAAGCTTCTTTCATTTAAGTCGCTTAATTCACTATTATAAAATGCAAGATAAAAAGCTGAACGCAGCACTTCAGTAAACGTTTGAATTCCTTTTGAATCATCTTTCGTAAATGTACTACCTCTATGAGCTAATTCATCTATAATGACTTGCATTTTTCCTTTATCTTTATAAAAAGCCTTTGCATCTTCATTAAACTGGAATAAGTCTGTAATTTGGTGCCATTTAATACTGCCTAACGTTTCAACTAATTCTTGGTCATTCATTTTGTTTAAATCAGCCATTGAATAGCTTTCTTTAACCTGCTTTACTGCAGTTTTCTTCGTAATAGATGCTGGTCGCTGTGAAAAATCTCCTACTTTTAAACGTTCTTGAAATGATAAAGTTTCATCAACTTTTGAAATATGTCCAACTTCATCTACCGACTTTTCAATTCCAACCGGTTTCGTTTTTAACACGTTATACGGTACTTTTTCTTCCGCTGCTGCATGAGTTTGAAGTGCGCCTAACGATAAAGCCATTGTACTAATGCTAAGCATCACTTTATTGATCTTTGATTTCTTGTTCATATCCTTGCCCCCTATTTTAATATTCCATTCAAGAATTTAACATAAAATCTGGATGTAACAATATAAAATGCAATATTTCATATTATTTCTTCCTATAATTTGTACATATCGTGAACGCATTGCTCTTTACCTCCCTAAAACAAATTGCATCCTTTCACATTATAAAAAGGGAATTTTTTGACAATTAAAAACTTAATTGTTATGATTATTATAATTGTTAACTTTATTAAATAAGGGTGGGATTCTATGATAAAAAAAGAAAACAGTGTATTTTATATCTCCTTCTTGCTAACAACATTATTCATTATATGGGGAATTACCCCAGCAAGTTGGATACAAGGCTACGATTTACAAAGTGTTACATCTTCTTTAAACTCATTTATCCTCAATAAATTTGGATGGTTTTACTCTCTACTTATGACTACAATGATTATTTTGGCTGCTTATTTAGCATTTTCCAAGTACGGTTCTATTCGTCTTGGTAAAGATGGAGAAAAGCCAAAATATAATTATCCATCTTGGCTATCCATGTTGTTTGGGGCAGGAATGGGAATTGGACTCCTCTTTTATGGAATCGCTGAACCGATTTCACATTTTACAGATCCATTAACAGGAAAAGCGGGGACAGAGGAAAGTGCCAAACTCGCTATGCAATATTCATTTTTCCACTGGGGTCTCTTTCCATGGTCACTATACGCAATGGTCGCTTTAACAATTGCATATTTCACATTCCGCAAACAAAAAGGTAGCACTATCGGGGCTACAGTTACTCCATTATTTAATCGATCGAAAAATTCTCGTATCGGAAAAACAGTCGATATTTTAGCTGTTTTAGCCACAGTATTTGGCATTGTACCATCTGTTGGGATTGGTGCTCAACAAATTGCTGGAGGATTAAGCTATTTATTCCCTTCTATTCATAACACTTTACTTACTCAGCTCGTACTTATAGCTATCTTCGCTGTTTTATATTTAACAAGTGCACAAACTGGCTTAGATCGTGGGATTAAATATTTGAGTAACTTGAATTTCTCTCTTGCAGGTATTTTACTCATCTCTTTCTTACTTTTAGGACCAACTGTATTTATTATGAAATATTTCACATCTACACTCGGTTCTTATATCGGCGCTTTACCTAGTATGGGATTAAATTTAGGAGCATTTAGTGAAGAATCTTCTTCTTGGATTGAAAACTGGACTATTTTCTATTGGGGATGGTGGATCTCTTGGTCTCCATTCGTCGGCACATTTATCGCACGTATTTCTAAAGGACGCACAATAAAAGAATTTATTTTTGGAGTTGTATTAGTCCCAACTCTTATCTGTACATTTTGGTTTGCAGTATTTGGTGGTACCGCAATTCATATGGAAATGTTCCAATCGCTTGGAATAGCTGATGAAATTGCAAAAAATGGTACAGAGATTGGATTATTTGCTGTTATTTCACATCTACCATTCTCTACATTTTTAACGATTATCGGGTTAATTTTAGTAGCCACATTTTTCGTTACTTCTGCCGATTCAGCAACATTTGTTGTTTCAATGCAAACGAGTAACGGAAGCTTATCACCGAAAAATAGTTTAAAACTTATATGGGGATTAACAATCGCGATAATTGCCGCTATTTTATTACAAGCTGGAGGATTAAATGCACTACAAATCGCAGCTATAATTGCTGCGCTACCATTTTCTATTGTAGTCGTTCTTATGGTCACTTCTCTTTTTAAAGAGCTAAAAAAAGAAGATGTTAATTCGCAAACGAAAGAAATCCCGAAAAAAATAAAAAAGGTTATGTAACGATTAGCACCTCTTTTAAATAAAGTATTCGGCCAATAAATTAATCCTGAATTCCTTATTAATAAAGGCGGGAAAGTAAATTAAATAAACCCCATTCGTATGAAATATAATTTTCATACGAATGGGGTTTTATTCTATCTCTTATACAAAAGACACCATCATATGCATGTTTCTAATAAAACCGCCATGATAATGCCTTCTCAAAAAAGCAAAAATTAATTATATATAATAATAAGATTAAACGTTATTTATTTCTTAAATAATCTCTTTCTAAATACGAACATACTTAGTGCGGAAAGAACAAGTGTTATGCCAGAAAGTAAAGTCAATGTGCTAGCTTCACCGCCTGTTGATGGTAAAAATCCCCTAGCTCCCTCTGGCTTATTAGTATGTTGTTTATTTAAAGTGTCTGCTTTTCTTCCCTCGTTTTCAACAACTTGATTATTCCCTTTTGGCTCTTGATCCAATCCTGTTGCTGATTCTCTTACTTCTTTCTTTGGTTCTTTCGCTTCTTCAACTTCTTTTACCGGCTCTTTTACTTCTTCTTTTATACCTTCAACTTCTTTTACCGGCTCTTTCACTTCTTCTTTTATACCTTCAACTTCTTTTACCGGCTCTTTCACTTCTTCTTTTATACCTTCAACTTCTTTTACCGGTTCTTTCACTTCTTCTTTTGTTTCTTCAACTTCTTTTATCGGTTCTTTCACTTCTTCTTTTGTTTCTTCAACTTCTTTTACCGGTTCCTTCACTTCTTCTTTTATTTCTTCAACTTCTTTTATCGGTTCTTTCACTTCTTCTTTTGTACTTTCAACTTCTTTTACCGGTTCTTTCACTTCTTCTTTTGTTTCTTCAACTTCTTCTTTTTCCACTATATTCTGTATAACTGTTCCGTTAAACCTGATGCTAATTTCATCAGAATCTAAATCAAATTTATACACCTTTTCACCTAGGGTATTCCATTTTATTACTCCGTTATTAAACGTCCCTCCCTCACTTGCCAATTGAATATTTTCAATACTTTCTCCTTCTAAATCATATACAGGAACTTGAATTTCTTCGTTTATTTTTGCATCATTTAAAATGATATTTTGTCTTCCAACATCAATTGTAAACCACTGACCTAATTGTATTAACGGCCTTACATCACGAATCTCATTCCCAGCTAGATTTAAGCTAAATAAGTTTAGCATGGAACCAATAACCGTTACATCTTTAATATGATTGTCCGCAAGATTTAACCACTGTAAATTTTCCAATGAAGATAGTGGTGTTATATCTTCAATTTGATTATGAGATACATTCACATTATTCAATTGTTTCAAGTTTGAGATGAACTCAATATTTTTCAGGCCTACTCCTTCTAAAGTGAGGTTTTCTAAGTTCGTCATGTACTCTAAACCTGTTATATTTTTTATCTCATTTCCTTTTTCTTTAAGTATCTCTAGTTTTTTAATCTGTAATAAATCTTCTTTTGTGATAGGAGCGTTTACATTCTCTCTACCTAAATTCTCTTTATTAATATATTGTTGGAAAGTTTTATCGAGAATTACATTTTCCTTTTGTTCATTATTCTCTTTTATTGTTTCCTTGATTTCGTCTAATCTTTCAACAACATTTTGAATTACTGTTCCATTAAACTTAATACGATTCTCTTCTGGATTTATATCCAACATAAATTCATATGTTTTTTCACCGGTAGTCCCCCATTTAACAGAACCATTATTAACGACCCCATCTTCACTCTTCAATTGAATAGTATCAAGTGCCTCTCCTTGTAAATTATAAATAGGTATTTTAACTTCCTTATCTTTTTCTACATCATCTAAAAAAATTTTTTGTCTTTGAATATCGATATACATTCTTCTTCCTAATTCTTGAACTGGTCTAACATCACGAATTTCATTTGAACCTAGTTTTAAATCATATAAACCTGTTAATTGACTAAGTGGCGTTATATCTGAAATATAGTTTTCTTCTAGATTTAATTTCTGTAACCCTGACAATTTTGATAATGGCGTAAGATCTACTAATTCATTTTTGGAAAGCCCTAATTCAATTAATTTATTCATCCCATTAATATGTTCAACATTACTCAATCCATTATTGCTTATTTCAAATGTCTTTAAATTCTTTAATTGGTGAACTCCTTCAAGACCTGCATTACTAATTTGATTATTTGCTACAGTCAAAGTCCTTAAAGACTTCACTGTAAATAATGGTTTAATATCTTTTATATAATTACTATTTAAATCTAGCATTTTAATCTTCTTCATTTGGCTTAATGGGCCTAAATCTGAGATTTTATTGTTTCTCAAAGTTAAAAACTCAATATGCTCTAACTTAGCCAAAGGCCCAATATCTTCAAGTTCACCATAGGTTATACTTAATGATTTCAATTGTCTCAAGTCCGAGATAAATTTTATATTTTTTAACTTAACTTCTTCCAACGTTAAGTTTTCTAAGTTCGTCATATATTCTAGACCACTTACGTCTTTTATTCCTTTACTTTTAGCTTCAACGACTATTAAGGATTTAACTTTTAATAAATCTTCCTTAGTTATTGGAGTATATAGATTCTCTCTATTCAAGTTATATTTATTAATATGCCTTTGTAATTGCTTATCTACTATTACATTCGCATCTTGTTGATCCACTTTATCCTCTTTATTTTCCTTTTGTGCTTCTGGAACATCCTTATCTAAATTCAATGTATTTACTTCAAACTGTACTTGGTACTTATTGTCATAGGCCATTGTTGAAATATAAATATGCATTCGCATATTATACCTTTTTCCTAATTCCCCTACTTCAAACTGAATCACTTTCGTTCCATTTTTCTTTTTGTCTTCTGATATTACTTTCACATCATGAAACACACCTGGAGTGTGAATATCCTCTGTCTTCAAGTATTGAAAGAAATCACTATCACTTAACGTTGCTGTTACAATTTTCTTTCCATTCTCAATTGTTAATTTCGGATCCTTTATATAAACAGCTGCCATAGACTCTTCATTCGTTTTATCTTTATACGCTTTAATAACAGCGTCATATGTACCATCTTCTAAACCTTGTCCAGTTTTATTCGCCTCAATTGCTACTGCCGCTAAAGCAGGTGTTGAATACACAGCAAACGGAAGTGATAACGCCGCCGCTATAATCATTGCATTTATACGTTTTCTTTTATTTTGTTTCAACTTTACATCTCCTCCGAAATATATAATTCGAAATGTAATCATTTCTTGAATAAATGATAATGATTTTCATTATCATTGTCAACTGAAAAAATAAAAAGTTTACAAAAAAAGAACCTCTTTAAAAGAGGTTATGCCATTTTCTCACCTGATTCTTCTCTAAAAAAGCTTTTCATCGCATGAAATACGTCTGCTTTTTGCTTTAAAATATAATATCTGAAATTATCATCTTTAATATTTTTATAGGCTGACATAAGTGTACTATGGCGGTTGTACTGGTTCACTTCCCCATACCCAAACATATTACACTTCTTCATTAGCTCTTCAACAAGCTTTACACATCTAGCATTATCTGATGTTAAATTATCACCATCTGAAAAATGGAATGGATAAATATTATAGCGGTCTGGTGAATATTTATTATCGATAAGTTCTAATGCTTTTTTATATACGGAGGAACATATTGTTCCGCCACTTTCTCCTTTTGAGAAAAATTCTTCTTCTGTAACGACTTTCGCTTCTGTATGATGAGCAATAAATTCAATATCAACTGTTTCATACTTTGTGCGTAAAAATCTTGTCATCCAGAAAAAGAAGCTACGTGCCATATATTTCTCCCATATTCCCATCGATCCACTCGTATCCATCATCGCTAATACAACAGCTTTTGAATCTGGCTTTAATACTTCATTCCAAGTGCGGAACTTTAAGTCTTCTTGATGAATTGGATGAAAAGATGCTTTACCACCCATCGCATTTCGTTTATATGCGGATATCATTGTTCGTTTCTTATCGATATTTCCCCATAATCCTGTTTTTCTAATGTCATTAAATTCAACATGTTCAATCCGGTTTTCATCCATTTCTTTTCTCTTTAAATTAGGCAGTTCTAACTCTCTGAAAAACGCTTGCTCTAATTCTAAAATAGAGACTTCAGCTTCATAGTAATCTTCCCCAGCTGCATCTCCTGCTCCTTGCCCTTTTCCTGGCCCTTTTTGTTTTTGACCACCTGATCCATCTCTCGCAACGACATCACCAACTTTGCTGTCACCGTTTCCTTGCCCAACATGTTTATTTTTATCATAATTGTATCTAATCTTATATTCATCTAGAGAACGAATTGGTATTTTTACAACATCCTTGCCATTAGACATAACTATACTTTCTTCTGTTACAAGATCGGGTAAATTATTCTTAATTGCCTCTTGTACTTTTTCTTGATGGCGCTGTTGGTCGTCATATCCTTTGCGATGGAGGGACCAGTTTTCCTGTGAAATCGTATAATTTGGTTGATTTTCTTCGCCCATTCCTTTCCCTCCTTACTGTAATTGTCTTCCTTTATGAACAGCAAGCTACAAATTTTGTTCTGTAATATGCAAGCTAGAATATTTGAAAGGTAACTGCCCATAGAAAATCATCCCATAAACATTTATAACGTTTTTCATACAATACCCCGAGCATCCTAAACAAAATTTTGCCACTCACATAATAGAAAGAAATATTCAGCCACTGATAAGAAAGAAACACAATGCATTGTTGCACACATTTTTACTTTGCAACATATTGTATTGTGTTGGCTTTTTTCGTATGAATGGTTGGTTACTCTATCATATGCATATTGTAAAAATAATTGACAATAAATTCATGAAATTGCATCTTAATTTATTACATTTGGACAAGGTATGACACTTTACACACATATGAACGGATAATAAAACGCTGTCCCGCAAAATACAAGAGACAGCGTTTTGTTATCAAACTATCGGTTTAACAAGCTACCTACATAGCGTAGTAATTCATTTGCTGAAGAAGAATTATAGCCATGCTCATCAATTAAACGCGCAACAACATCATTAATTTTCTTAAGCTGATTTTCGTCCGGTGTTTTCGTTGATGTTGTAATTTTCACTATATCTTTTAAATCAGCAAATAGTTTTTTCTGAATCGCTTCACGAAGACGTTCATGTGAATTATAATCAAAGCGTTTTCCTTTACGGGCATAAGCAGAAATGCGAATTAAAATCTCTTCACGGAATGCTTTCTTAGCATTTTCTGAAATTCCAATTTGCTCTTCAATTGAGCGCATTAATTTTTCATCTGGACTCATTTCTTCCCCTGTTAACGGATCACGTAATTTCGATTTATTGCAGTACGCCTCGACGTTATCTAAGTAATTATCCATAAGCGTCTTAGCTGATTCTTCATATGAATAAACAAACGCTTTTTGTACTTCTTTCTTCGCGATTTCATCGTATTCTTTTCTCGCTAATGAGATGAAATTCATATAACGTTCACGGTCTTCATTACTAATAGATGGATGCTGATCCAGCCCATCTTTTAAAGATCTAAGTACATCTAACGCGTTAATAGATGGTACCTCTTTTCGAATGATTGTAGACGAAATTCGGTTAATGACATAACGAGGATCAATACCCTTCATACCTTCATCTTGATATTCGCGTTGTAATTCTTCTACATCAATCGCATTATAACCTTCTACCGTTTCTCCATCATACAAACGCATCTTTTTAATTAAATCAATATCCGGACGCTTCGGATCTTTTAAACGAGTTAAAATAGTGAACATTGCTGCAACGCGAAGTGTATGTGGTGCAATGTGAACATTCGACACATCACTTTCACGAATCATTTTTTCATAAATATGTTCTTCTTCACTTACTCGTAAATTATAAGGAACTGGCATTACAATAATTCTTGAGTGCAATGCTTCATTTTTCTTATTTGCTATAAATGAGCGATACTCTGTTTCATTCGTATGCGCTACAATTAATTCATCTGCTGAAATAAGCGCAAATCTTCCCGCTTTGAAATTCCCTTCTTGCGTAAGCGATAATAAGTGCCATAAAAACTTCTCATCGCATTTTAACATCTCTTGGAATTCCATCATTCCTCGGTTCGCCTTATTTAATTCTCCATCAAATCGATACGCACGCGGATCTGATTCTGAACCATATTCTGCAATCGTAGAAAAGTCTAGACTACCTGTTAAATCTGCAATATCCTGTGATTTTGGATCAGACGGGCTAAATGTACCAATCCCTGTACGGCGA
Organism: Bacillus cereus group sp. MYBK220-1; assembly: GCF_051916445.1. Taxonomy (NCBI): domain Bacteria; kingdom Bacillati; phylum Bacillota; class Bacilli; order Caryophanales; family Bacillaceae; genus Bacillus; species Bacillus cereus group sp. MYBK220-1. The sequence continues at coordinate 189,395 of NZ_JBQAGQ010000009.1, forward strand.
TCTTCAGAGAAGAAAATACGCTCTACAACTACATCCTCAATTCTTGATCCGTATTCTTGCTCCAGACGCATAACATTTAGTGGTGATAAATTCCCTTCAATTCTAACTCCATACTCATCAAAGAAATCATCTCGTAAATGATGTGGAATTAAATGCAGTGGATCCTCATGCATTGGGCATCCTTTAATTGCAAAAATTGCTCCACGATCTGTTCGTGAATATGTTTCTAATCCTCGTTTCAACATCGTAACTAACGTTGATTTCCCTCCACTAACAGGACCCATTAATAATAAAATTCTTTTTCTAACATCTAATCGTTTTGCAGATGGATGAAAATATTCCTCTACAAGACGTTCTAGAGCATCCTCTAATCCAAAGAGCTGATTACTAAAGAAGTTATACTTTCTTCTACCATCAACTTCTTCAATTCCAGCGTCTTTTATCATATTGTAAATGCGAGAGTGTGCTGTTTGAGCCACCCATGGTCTTTCTTTCACAAGCTCCAAATACTCCGCAAACGTACCTTCCCATTGTAAACGTTCTTCTGCTGCTCGATGCTGTTCAATCTTTTTTAGAATATCCATTATAGCTCCTCCCCCATCTCCTTGTTCAATCGGATTATTATAAAAGGTATGCTAGGATGTCCTTAAACATTCTTTAAATCAAAACGAAATATATAATAGCACGCTAAAATTCTCTCCAAAATTCAAAGAAAATTCTGTATAATATAGGTATTAACGTTTTTACACTGCTATTCATTATAAATAAATTCTTTTCTTCTAAGAACCTTACATACATTTTGGATAATAAATAAAACTCATGAACCGAAAAAAGTAAGGAGGATATTAGTATGAAATTATTATTAATTTTAGGTGTATCACTCACATTTCTTACAGCTATTTTTACATCCGGTTACAATGACAAACCAGGTACACATAAAAAATGATGTGCTTTTAGCACATCATTTTTTTATTTATAATACATATTTTCCATATCATATTTGGATAGTGGTCGGCTATAATAATAACCTTGTACAAGCTTCACATTCTTTTCTTTCAAAAACTGTATTTGCTCCTTTTTTTCTACTCCTTCTGCAATTATATTCAATTCTAAAGTATGAGCTAAATGAATAATTGCAGCTGTAATATTCGTATCACGTTCATCTATATGTATACCTTCCATAAAAGAACGATCAATTTTTAAAGTATCAATTGGATATGTTTTTAAATAACTTAAAGATGAATAGCCTGTTCCAAAATCATCTAAATGAATCTTTAAATTTTGTTCTTTTAATTGTAGTAACACTCTCTTTGATATATCTTTATGTATAAGAGCTCCTTCTGTAACCTCTATCGCTAATAAATGAGCTGATACATTGTACTTATTTAAAGCCCGTGTAATCATCTCTATTAATGTAATAGAACGAAAGTGTCTAGCTGAAATATTAACCGCAATTGGGACCACTTCATATCCTTTATTTAACCATTCGCGCAGTTGCTGACACACTTGATTTACTACCCATTCATCGAGCTTAATAATAAATCCTGTTCTTTCTGCCAATGGAATAAATTTGTTTGGAGAAACAAATCCTAATTCCTTATTCTCCCACCTTATTAAAGCTTCCATACTAGCTATTTTTTTCGTTTCAATATTAATTTGTGGCTGATAATATAAGAAAAATTCATTTTTTTCTATAGCACGATGTAACTGGTTTTCTATTATAAACCTTTGTTCACGCTCACAGTCTAATCCACTACAATAAAAATGATAATGTCCTTTTCCTTTTTCTTTTGCTTTTTCTAAAGCAGCATCGACCCTCTGAAATAGTATTTTTTCATCTTCTCCATCTGCTGGAGCCATTACAATTCCAATTGATGCACTTAAATATACATCTTCTTCTTCGATTACAAAATATTCACTAATATTTTTCAGTATGCTTTTTGCAACTTCCTCTACATATTCTTTCGTTATATTTTCTATCAACATAACAAATTGATCATCGTGTTCTCTAAATAAGTGCATATCTTCTATTTTTAGATTGCTTAAACATTCTGTAACTTTTTGTAATACTTTATCTCCCTCTTTATGACCAAATGTATCATTAATACGATGAAACTCATCTAAATCTATAAATACAAGTGCAAAATTTACACTCTCATTTAAAAAAGTATTTAACTTATTTGTACATGAAATTCTATTCATTAATCCCGTTAACTGGTCATAGTAAGCTAAATATTCTGTTCGCATTTCGTTTAATACTTGCCTTGTAACATCTCTCGTAACAATATAAATCCCAACAATTTCACCGTTCACAATAATCGGGATAGTTCTCAAAGAAATATATAGCTCGTACCCTTCTTTATGAACATATTTCTTTGAAACAATTTGTTTTGCTTTTCCTTGCATCGATCCCTTAAATATAATTTGAAAATCTTTTTCATATTCTTTATTAATGAATTCAAAAATAAATTTATTATTTAATTCCTCATACCGGTATCCAAATATTTCATACGTTGCCGGATTTGCATATGTAACTCTCCCTATAGAATCTATAGATATAATTGAGTCATTATTATATTCCAGTAACGACTTAAATAACATTTGTTTTTCCTCTATCTTTGTCTTCTCCTCAATTTGAGCTGTAATATCTCTTGTAATACAAATAACAAATTGACATATTCCTTCTTCGTCGCAGACAGGATTAAGTGAAGATTCATAATGTATCTCACCTTTTGGTAAATTGACTACATCACAAAAGGTGTGTGCTTTCGCTTCTCTCACTACTTTTGCATATTGCCTTTGCAATATCCCCGCTATATCTTTTGGTAATACTTCTGCAAAAGTTTTTCCATAGCACTCTTCGCTTAACCTAGCATAATCCATTCCTATTTTATTCACATACATATATTGAAACGTTTCATTATCAATAACTTTCAATATGAATACTAAATCTTGAATAGCATGTAATAATCCTTGTCTAATTAAATCCATATCTATCATACTTAAAAAGGTATTTTGATTACTATATTCTTCCTTCATATTTATCTCAACCCGTCTTATCTATTTTTAATCATATATCCCATTCTATATGATTATGTCCTCTCTTTTAAATGTATGATTATATATTATTTTTATTTTATAAAAAAAAGTCGCCATATGGCGACTTTTAATAAACGATTTCTAAATCTAATCCAGGGTAATTTTGTTGACGGAACGCTTCATAAATTAAAATTGCTGCTGTATTAGATAAATTTAATGAACGTACTTTATCTGTCATTGGAATACGTAAACAATGATCAAAGTTTTCTTCGATTACATTAGCTGGTAAGCCGTTTGTTTCTCTTCCAAATACAAAATAGTAATCCTTCTCACGCTTGCTATAGTCAAACGCTGTATGAGCTTTCTCGCCATACTTTGTTAAATAGAAGAATTCACCGTCTTTATTTTTTTCATAAAATTCTTCAATTGAATCATAATACGTAATTTTTACGTGCTGCCAATAATCTAATCCTGCACGCTTTAACATTTTATCATCCGTTGAAAATCCAAGCGGTCTAATCAAATGTAATTCTGTTCCAGTTGCTGCACAAGTACGAGCAATATTCCCTGTATTTGCTGGAATTTCTGGCTGATATAAAACAACATGTACTCCCACGCGATATTCACCTCTGTTTTTTGTCTACTACGTATTATACCACTTGAGCGAAAAATCTCTACCCATTAATAATATGAAAGAATTTATATTTCATTTGTGGTGTATATTTACTAGAGTCTTCATAGTTCCAATAACGTCGACGGCTATTCGCTGAATGTGCATTTACAAGCGGCATACCATCTGCATCTTTTGCTACCACAATCGTCGTATGATTCCATCTTCCGTCATCCTCGAAATCATAAGCAATGACATCTCCAAGAATAAGTTCTTCTGGCCTCTCTACCGCCTCTGCTCGAAGTCCTGTTGTAGCACCTGACAAATACCAATAAAAAGAATGTGCAACAGCCCAGCTCCAACTCCACTGATTCTCCCTTTGCCACCATCCTTTACGAATATTAGGATACCCGTTCATAGGTACTTCTCCAGTATGAAGACATTGAGAAATGAAATTCGTACAATTATCAGGGAAATTACGATACATAGGATTCCGGTCATCCCACCAACGCTCTGCATATTTCACTGCCTCTAAACGATTATACTGATAAGAACCGTACTTCTCTTTCGTAATATCCCTTTCTAATGTCTCACCCATTCTAATTTCTTCTGACACTTCAATAGCAGAATCGCCTATAATTCGACTATTATTTAAACAAACTCTTCGTTTTAATTGTTCCTCTTCAATATAAAATAATTCTTTATGCTTAATTAAATATTTAAAATGTATTTGATAATCAATTTCTTGATGGTCATTACTATTTAATTGTCTAATGAAAGAAACATCCGCAGTTGCTTTCACTATATGTGCACTACGCCTTTGAAACAATTGTTTCTTTCTCAGTGCCATTTGTAATAAATCCTCAGCAATACCATCCACATTCGTTCTTTTCTCCGTTATATATGCTAAAAATTGTTGTACTTGGTTTTCAATCTTCGTTTTTACAACCATTCTGTCTCCCTCCCATATTACAATATGAAAAAGGGAAATATTATCTACTCTTTTTTCTGTGCTAACAATTCAAGCCCGCGATTCATTTCATGAAGCACTTCTTCATCTTTCTCACGTTCCATCGCTTTCTCAATCGCTTCGCCTACTCCATCTCCGCCAATTTTCCCAAGTGCCCATGCTGCCGTTCCGCGTAGTACCGGTCTTGGGTCATCTTTCATAACACCAATTAAATCAGGAATTGCCGATGCTTCTTTAAAATGTGCTAATGCTAAAATCGCATTTCTTTGCAGTGGCTTTTTCCCTCTCCATGACCCTGACATAATCCCATATTTCTCTTTAAAATCACGATTACTAATTGTTAAAAGTGGCGTTAATAATGGTTTAACTAGCTCAGGATCCGGCTCCATCTCAGGATGATTATGAAAATCCATTCCTTTGTTTTTCGGACAAACAGTCTGACACGTATCACATCCATATATGCGATTTCCTATTTTATCGCGATATTCTTCAGGTAGGAATCCTTTCGTTTGTGTTAAAAACGCAATGCACTTCTTCGAATCTAACTGTCCCCCCTGTATTAAAGCACCGGTAGGACAAATATCGATACATTTCGTACAGCCCCCGCATTGATCTTCTATCGGCTTATCTGGCGGGAATGGAACATTTGTAATCATTTCCCCTAAGTATACGTACGAACCAAATTCAGGTGTAATAATAGAGCAGTTTTTACCGCTCCATCCAATACCAGCACGCTCTGATACAGCTCGATCACTTAATTCACCTGTATCAACCATGGACTTCACTTCTATATCGGGAAGTTTTTCAATTAAATATGCCTCTAATTTTTGCAAACGATCTCGTAAAACAAGATGATAATCTTGTCCCCAAGAAGCACGACAAAAAATCCCACGGCGTTCTCCACGCTTACTTAATGGTGCATTTTTTAATTTTGAAGGATATGCTAAAGCAATCGCAATAATTGATTTAGCACCCGGTAATAACAGTTGCGGATTCGTTCTCTTCTCTATATCAGGCTCTTCAAATCCAGATTGATAATTTAATTGTTGTTGCTGGATTAAGCGCTGCTTTAATTCCTCAAAAGGAGAAGCGCTCGCAAAGCCTATTTTATCTATGCCAATTGTTTTACTATACGCAATTACATCTTGCTTTAATTGTTCAAAATCCACTCTTAATCGCCTCCTCAGATGAATCCACCCCTTATGTAACCACTCTATTGGTTAGTAATTCACGTTTGGAATACTATTATTTACTTCTATTTTCGCATGTAATTATATTTTTCAAACATTAAAAAACGCAATGCCTCGTTTATCTCGGAAACGAAACACTGCGTTGATCACAATTTATAGAAAAACATTTAATAAAATTTGGAGCGGGTGAAGAGAATCGAACTCTCGACCAGAGCTTGGAAGGCTCTTGTTTTACCACTAAACTACACCCGCAAATATGAATTACATATAAGATATTAGAATAACTTATGTAAAGTAGTATAGCATGTAAAAAAAGTAGAGGCAAGAATTTTATCGAAAAAAGTCGAAAAAGTGATGAGAGACCTCATCACTTTTTCAATTCTTTATCAATTGCCTTCTTCATACTATCAAAATCAGGATTTGCAAGATTTCCGTTTACATATACAGAAGGAGCACCTTGAACTTTTAATTTTTGAGCACGATCTGAATCTTTACTTACTTTTTCTTTAATGTCTTTACTGTGTAAATCTTTCTTAAATTGCTCTACATTAACTTTCGGCAGTTTCTCTTTCACAATGCTAAGAAGCAAATCTTCTGTAATCCATTCTTCTGTATCTTTCTTTTGATTTTGATAGATCTCATCATAGAAGATCCAGAATGAATCTTTATCTTGTTTATAAATTGCTTCACCAGCTGCTGCACCTAAATCTGAGTCTTTTCCAATAAATGGGAAGTTAATAAAGTATAACTGCACTTTGCCTTTATCAATATACTCTTCTTTTAATCGAGGTAATACTGTTACATCCCAAGTACGACAAGCAGGACATTTAAAGTCTCCAAATTCAACTACCTTAACTGGAGCATCATCTTTCCCTAAAGATTGTTGCGTAGAATAAGCAAACATCTCATTCCCTTTATCTTTTTTGTCATTTATGATGCTATACGCAATTGTTCCAATTACAATTAATACTGCGATAGAAAAAACTATACCAAGAGCCATGAGTTTATTTGATTTCATATACATTCCTCTTTAAATTCATATTCTGTATACAGCATTGTACACAATACACATAATATCAACACTTATATACGTCACGCAATGAACACGCTCACATAAATTACAAAAACACAATAATTGTGACGATATTGTGTCACAATTTGTCACAATTTATTCAAAAAAAGAAGCTCCTCTGTAGGAACTTCTCTTAACTTACTGCTTTTTTACGTGCGCTATTTAACATCGACTGCTCTATTTTTATATCATGACGAATTACCAATTTCTCACTAACTGCTTGAACATACTCATCATGGCTTATATAGCCTTCTTTCTCCATTAGTCTCAAAACGACATTACGTCTCTCTACTGCTTTATCATAATTTTGTGCAGGTGAGTAATAAGCAGGTGCTTTTACTACAGCAGCCATCATTGCACTTTCAGCCAACGTTAATTGGTTCACCTTTTTACCGAAGTAAAGGTTTGCTGCTTTTTCAATTCCCCATGCTCCTTCTCCATAATAAATATTACTTACATATAATTTTAAAATTTCATCCTTCGTAAATGTGCGTTCAATTTTTTTCGTATAAAAAATCTCTTTCCACTTCCGAGAAAATGTACGTTCATTCGTTAAAAAGGCATTTTTAGATAGCTGCTGTGTAATTGTACTTCCTCCTTGCACGACACCACCAGCCTTTATATTCTCAACAGATGCCCTAATAATTGCTATATAATCTAAACCGTTATGATGATAAAATCTTTTATCTTCTGTCGCAATAAATGCATATGTTAATGATTCTGGCACCTCTAACTTAGCCGGTACATGTAATTTACTAATATCACTTTTCTCAATCATTACATTTCCAATGAATAATAACGTACAACTTAACAATAATAATAATATGATGGCTTTATAAAAAAGTTTAGTCATTGGATTTAATGCAACTTTTTGATGATAGTTCACCCTAGATAATACTCGTTCTTTCATCTTGAACACCTCTTTTCCACACAGCATATAACTCTTACTTTAAGAATACATTGTTGTAAAAAAATATCCCATCGATTTCTCTTACACGTACCTTACATCATTGTAAGGTATAAAGTGAAACTTTAATGAGCCCTCATCAATCAGGCTTACTGCCCAGCAAATAGTGGGATAAAAAAGTATTGTATCACAGTATTTTTTTATCTACTATTCATCTGAAATATTGAATATAGGTTATGTTAAAGTACGAATAACCAATAATAGAGAAACCCTTAAGACTATTATATTTTCACTTTACACTTTAATTATATCATCTACAAATATATATACTTTTGACTATCTAGTAATCTAAATGTATATAACATATAGATTTATTATACAGAACAAATGTTCCTCAAATCAATACTAGTGCTATTATTATTTTGACCTTTTTCTTAAACAGTATACAAAAAAAGAGTAGTGATTCGAATGTATCTCAAATCGGCTACTCTTTTCTTTACAATCTTCCTATTAAATTATACGGCTGTACTTCCCACGTTTCATACGGAATAAAATGTGTTGCTCTCATTGCATCAAGCGTTCTGGATTTCATATGAGGACGCGTTATATACTCATCTATGTTCTCTTCATTTAAATCAACAAATTTAGCCTCTTGTATTTCTTCAGGTTGAATTTTTATTTCACCACTTATATATGCTACTTTAAAAACAACAGCTAGAATATGCATAGAAGTATTATAATAAACGCCTGTAATTCCGATAGGCTTCACCGTTAACCCTGTTTCCTCTTTTATTTCCCTACAGACAGCTTGATCGAGCGCTTCGCCTTCTTCTACCTGTCCTCCTGGCAACTCCCACGTATCAGCTCGCCAGTGCACTTTTGCTAATAACACTTCATTTTTTTCATTTGTTAAATAACCTGCTACAGCAACGATATGCTTTGGTGTCTTATGTTCCATATTAAGCCTCCTAGAGATAATGAATATTTTATATATCCCTATAATCATATTCCCTACCTACAACAAAATACCTTTAATACTTCATCACCTTAATTAACTTCATAAAAAAGACCCTATCCGCTAAGCGAAAAGGGTCATCTATCGTATTACTCTCCTAAGTCTACGTTGTGATAAACTTGTTGAACATCTTCTAAATCTTCTAATGCATCAACCATTTTCTCAAATTGTGCTTGAGCATCTTCAGGAAGTGTTACATCACTTTGTGCAAGCATTGTTAATTCTGCAACTGTAAACTCCTCAACGCCAGCACCTTTAAGTGCAGATTGTACTGCATGAAATTGATCTGGTTCAGCATACACGATAACAGAATCTTCTTCTTCTAGAATGTCACGTGCATCTACATCTGCTTCCATTAAAATTTCAAGAACTTCATCTGATGTTTTACCTTCAAGGCCGATAACAGCTGTCGCATCAAACATGTAAGCTACAGAACCGTTCACACCCATATTACCACTGTTTTTGCTAAATGCAGCTCGTACATCTGCTGCAGTACGGTTTACGTTATTTGTAAGTGTATCTACAATAACCATAGCTCCATTTGGTCCGAATCCTTCATAACGAAGCTCGTCATAATTTTCTTCTGAACCGCCTTTTGCTTTTTCAACTGCACGATCAATAATTGTTCTTGGAACATTGTATGTTTTCGCACGCTCTAATACAACTCTTAGTGCTTGGTTTGATTCTGGATCTGGCTCGCCTTGTTTTGCTGCCACATAAATTTCACGCCCAAATTTCGCGTATATACGGCTTGTATTTGCATCTTTTGATGCTTTTTTGTCTTTAATATTGTTCCATTTACGGCCCATACTTTCCACTCTCTTTCCCGTTTTAAATCTACATAAAAATATTAATATGAAATATAATGTGTGTTCAACACATTTTTAAAAGAAATATAAAAAGTTCATTTTTGATTCATATTACAGACATAATATAAATCACTATCATTTTGTTCTTTCGACAAGTTATATTATACATGAATTCCTACGTTTATTACGAATTTTAGAAGCACATAGTATAATTTAACAAAAAGACTCTAACATTTCTGTTAGTGTCTTTTTATATTGCTAATACCGATTTCCATATTATTCCCATAATTGTTTTCTATTGTTGTATAATAAAAATAGGAAAAAATTTGAAGAAAAGATGGAGGGTGAATTATGACACATTCAAAAGACAAAAAATCACATGCTTTTAAAGGAATAGGAGAAAAATTAAACCCAACTATCTATCAAGTGAGATTCATGAAATTAGATGAACCAATTCGATTTGAGTCGTTTCCTGAATTAAAGGAATTAGGAGACTGGTTGAGTACTTCAACGCACATGTGGTCATGCCACTCAACTATGTACAAATACAACAGAGAAGAGTTTGAAAAGAAGTTCTTAGAAATTACGAAATTAACAGCTGATCATGTACTAATATCTACTGGTGGCGTCGGATTTAACTTCATGTCACCAGGTTGGAGAAATTCTCTATAAAATAATGAAATTATATAAAGGGATAAAAATTTATCCCTTTATTGTTTTGTAGTTTTCCCCAACTGTATCGCATGTACTAAATGAATAAGTTTACCTTAATCATTTATAACCATTTCACCAACACACCATTTTTGCTTATTTTATAGTGTGATGAAAACATAAAAAGACTCTACACATTTGGTGTAGAGTCTTTTATTACGCCGTTCATGATACCGATGGTCGGGGTCGAACCGACACTCCCGAAGGAACACGATTTTGAGTCGTGCGCGTCTGCCAATTCCGCCACATCGGCACAAAAGAAAAGGCGGCAACCGGATTTGAACCGGTGATAAAGGTTTTGCAGACCTCTGCCTTACCACTTGGCTATGCCGCCATATTAAATTTTATTGGAGCGGAAGACGGGATTCGAACCCGCGACCCCAACCTTGGCAAGGTTGTATTCTACCACTGAACTACTTCCGCAAAAATGGCTGGGCTAGCTGGATTCGAACCAGCGCATGACGGAGTCAAAGTCCGTTGCCTTACCGCTTGGCTATAGCCCATCGAATTCTTACTTAATTATATGTAAGTATCCATTAGATTATTTGTAATTTTTAAAATAAAAATGGGGCGACTGATGGGAATCGAACCCACGAATGCCGGAGCCACAATCCGGTGCGTTAACCACTTCGCCACAACCGCCATGTTGTGTAAATATATTTGGCAGGGGCAGTAGGAATCGAACCCACACTGGAGGTTTTGGAGACCTCAGTTCTACCTTTAAACTATGCCCCTATGTAAATGGTGGAGGGGGGCAGATTCGAACTGCCGAACCCGAAGGAGCGGATTTACAGTCCGCCGCGTTTAGCCACTTCGCTACCCCTCCGAAACTTACATGGTGCCGGCTAGAGGACTTGAACCCCCAACCTACTGATTACAAGTCAGTTGCTCTACCAATTGAGCTAAGCCGGCGTATTTTATTAAAATAAATGGTGGCTCGGGACGGAATCGAACCGCCGACACGAGGATTTTCAGTCCTCTGCTCTACCGACTGAGCTACCGAGCCTTATTAAAATGGCGGTCCCGACCGGGGTCGAACCGGCGATCTCCTGCGTGACAGGCAGGCATGTTAACCACTACACCACGGGACCATTTGGTTGCGGGGACAGGATTTGAACCTGCGACCTTCGGGTTATGAGCCCGACGAGCTACCGTGCTGCTCCACCCCGCGATAATACTATTCATATAAAATTTATATGGTGGAGGATGACGGGATCGAACCGCCGACCCCCTGCTTGTAAGGCAGGTGCTCTCCCAGCTGAGCTAATCCTCCAAAGTGGTGACCCGTACGGGATTCGAACCCGTGTTACCGCCGTGAAAGGGCGGTGTCTTAACCACTTGACCAACGGGCCAAATATTATAAATCCTATGGCGGAGAGCAAGGGATTCGAACCCTTGATACGCTTGTGACGTATACACGATTTCCAATCGTGCTCCTTCGGCCAACTCGGACAGCTCTCCAATGGCTCCGCAGGTAGGAATCGAACCTACGACCGATCGGTTAACAGCCGATAGCTCTACCGCTGAGCTACTGCGGAATAATATTGCCTGGCAACGTCCTACTCTCACAGGGACAAGGTCCCAACTACCATCGGCGCTAGAGAGCTTAACTTCCGTGTTCGGTATGGGAACGGGTGTGACCTCTCTGCCATCAT
>NZ_JBQAGQ010000010.1:0-173121 GCF_051916445.1 Bacillus cereus group sp. MYBK220-1
CCACAAGGAATCCAAGGCCCGCAAGGAATTCAAGGTCCAACGGGAGCTACAGGAGCAACCGGAGCGACAGGGCCACAAGGAATCCAAGGCCCGCAAGGAATTCAAGGTCCAACGGGAGCTACAGGAGCAACCGGAGCGACAGGGCTACAAGGAATTCAAGGCCCGCAAGGAATCCAAGGAGTAACGGGGGCAACAGGAGCAACCGGTTCACAAGGTCCAACTGGAGATACAGGTCCAACCGGAGCTGGAGCCACTGGAGCGACCGGGGCAACTGGAGTTAGTACAACTGCAACGTATGCATTTGCGAATAATACATCAGGAACCGCTATTTCCGTTTTATTAGGTGGTACGAATGTACCATTACCGAACAATCAAAATATTGGTCCAGGAATAACCGTTAGTGGTGGAAATACTGTATTTACAGTTGCGAATGCAGGAAATTATTATATAGCTTATACAATTAATTTAACGGCAGGATTAGTTGTAAGTTCTCGTATAACTGTAAATGGTAGTCCGCTTGCGGGAACGATAAACGCTCCGACAGTGGCTACTGGTTCATTTAGTGCAACAATAATCGCTAACTTGCCTGCTGGAGCTGCTGTTAGCTTACAGTTATTTGGAGTAGTTGCAGTAGCTACATTATCTACAGCAACGCCAGGGGCTACCCTAACTATTATTAGATTAAGTTAATAAGCAAAAAACCTTGAAACTTTTATGTTTCAAGGTTTTTTTATCTTTGTATTTGTAAGTAAACCTCGTTAACCAGGGGGAGTGGATCCCCTCTAATTATTTAAAGTTTCACTTTATTCCCTTGAGCAAAAACATCGTAGTTCGAAAATATATTATAATAGAATGAAAAGAAAGAAATTTGGCAGAAAGGGAGGGTGGCGATGCAGGAGATGGTTAAAGATTTTTTTGGACGCCCACTTCAAGATTTACGTATATCTGTCATTGATCGTTGCAATTTTAGATGTACATATTGTATGCCAGCGGAAATATTTGGGCCAGATTATGCTTTTTTGAAAGATGAGTTTTTACTAACTTTTGATGAAATTGAGCGTTTGGCAAAATTATTTGTTAACATCGGTGTACGAAAAATTAGAATTACTGGTGGTGAGCCACTACTTCGTAAAGATTTAACAAAACTTATTGCACGTCTTGTGAAAATTGATGGGTTAATAGATATAGGGTTAACGACAAATGCTGTACATTTAACGAAACAAGCGAAGGCATTAAAAGAAGCTGGATTACATAGAGTGAATGTTAGTTTAGATGCGATAGATGATGACATATTTAAGAATATTAATGGTCGAAATATTAATACAAAACCGGTAATTAAGGGAATTATAGCAGCTAAAGAGGCGGGGCTGGAAGTAAAGGTAAATATGGTTGTAAAAAAAGGGATGAACGATCATCAAGTACTTCCGATGGCTGCGTATTTTAAAGAGCAAGGAATCACGCTTCGGTTTATTGAGTTTATGGATGTTGGTAGTACAAATGGGTGGAATTTTGATCAAGTCGTTACAAAACGAGAATTGATTGAGATGATTCATAAGATGTATCCACTTGAGCCAGCCGAAGCGCATTACTTTGGTGAAGTTGCGAAGCGATATCGGTACGTTGGAACAAATGTTGAAGTTGGTTTTATTACATCTGTTTCTGAGTCATTTTGTGTCTCTTGTACGAGGGCGAGAATTTCGGCAGATGGAAAGTTTTATACGTGCTTATTTGCGACAGAGGGTTTGGATGTAAGAGAACTTCTTAGAGGAAATCTTTCGGATGAGGAGTTATTAAGTGTTATACAAGATGTATGGATGAATAGAAAAGATAGGTATTCGGATGAACGAACAGAAGAAAGTGCAAAAAATCGTCCGAAAATCGAAATGTCTTATATAGGAGGATAAGAAAGGGGGCTATCGCATGCAGGAGCGATATTCAAGACAAATATTATTTTCTGGTGTTGGAGAAGAAGGACAGAGAAAAATAAGAGAGAAGCATGTGCTTATTATTGGTGCTGGTGCTCTCGGTGCGGCAAATGCAGAAGCGATTGTTAGAGCGGGTGTTGGAAAAGTAACGATTGCTGATCGTGATTATGTAGAATGGAGTAATTTACAAAGACAACAACTATATACAGAAGAAGATGCAAAGCAGTATAAACCGAAGGCGGTAGCGGCAGCAGAGCATTTAAGAGCAATTAATTCTGAGGTGGAAATAACTCCTGTTGTGACGGATGTAACGGTGCAAGAAATGGAAGAATTAGTGAATGATGTAGATTTAATATTAGATGCGACAGATAATTTTGAAACGCGTCTTCTTATTAATGATATTTCACAAAAGTATAATATTCCGTGGATATATGGTGGGTGTGTCGGAAGCTACGGAGTAACGTATACAATTTTACCAGGGAAAACACCGTGTTTTCGCTGTTTAATGGAGCATCCAGCGAGCGGTGCAACATGTGACACAGCTGGTATTATACAACCGGCAGTACAATTAGTAGTTGCGCATCAAATTACGGAAGCGCTGAAAATATTAGTAGAAGACTTTGGTGCGCTTCGTGAAACGATGTTATCGTTTGATCTTTGGAATAATCAACAGATGGCATTTAAAGTGAATAGGCAGAAAAAAGATACTTGTTTATCTTGCGGAAGGTTACGTACATATCCGAGTTTAACATTTGAAGGACAAACGAAAACAGAAGTGTTATGTGGGCGGAATACAGTACAAATTCGCCCGGGTGTGCGGAAGAATTTTAATTTAGAAGAAATTAAAAAACGCTTACAAAGAAGCGTAGAGATAAAGGCGACACCTTATTTATTATCATTTCCGGTAGAAGAATATCGTTTTGTTTTATTTACAGATGGCAGGGCGTTCATTCATGGGACGAATGATATGAATGTAGCGAAAAGTTTATATGCAAGATATATAGGTTGAACCTAAAGGAAACCCTTTAGGCTCAACGGAGAGAGGATTATGAATTTCTCGTATAATCTCCACTTTTTCCACCTGTTTTTTCAAGTAAGTACGTTTCACCGATAATCATACCTTTATCGACAGCTTTACACATATCATACACAGTAAGAGCGGTAGCGGAAGCAGCTGTTAAAGCTTCCATTTCAACACCGGTGCTACCTTCTGTTTTAACTTTTACTTCAATGAGTAAACGATATTGTTCTTCTGATTGTTTCCAATCGAAAGAAACGTCAACACCTTTTAATAATAAAGGGTGGCACATTGGGATAATATCAGAAGTACGTTTCGCGGCCATAATGCCTGCGATTTGCGCAACTGCTAATACGTCACCTTTCCCAATTTCATTGTGAGAGATTTTATCGTAAATTTCTTTCGTAACGACAATGCTAGAGCACGCAATTGCTGTTCGAACGGTTGCTTTTTTGTCGCTTATATCAACCATTTTTGCGCGTCCTTGGTCATTGAAATGTGTAAATGAAGACATGGAATTCCTCCTTGAAGTAATTTCTATTGAATATATAAAGTTTAATCGAGATAAAAAAAATTGCAAATATGAGGTGAGAAACGATGGTAGAAAAACGAATTCCAATTCAAGTTGCTGAGGCAGTAGAACGGGTAATGAAATATGCGAAGCATGGTGAAGTAGAAGAAATTTCTATTACGGAAAGTTACGGGAGAATTCTCGGGGAAGATGTTGTCTCAGATCATGACGTTCCTCATTTTGATCGTTCCCCTTACGATGGTTTCGCCATTCGAGCAGAAGATACGAAAGAAGCAACTCAAGAGAAACCAGTTGAATTTGAAGTAATAGGAGAAATCGGGGCGGGTTCCGTTTTTTTAGAGGAAGTAGGAGCTTTTGAAGCAATTCGCATTATGACAGGAGCAGCTATTCCAGAAGATTGCAATGCAGTCGTAATGCTAGAGCTGACAGAAGGGTTTGAGAAGAACGGGAAAACATATATGAAGTTAAAACGCCCTTTTAATAACGGTGACAATGTGTCATTTAAAGGAGAAGATATAAAACAAAATCAAGTTCTCGTTAAGAAAGGTGTTGCAATTAATCCAGGTGTTGCGGCCTTACTAGCAACGTTTGGATATAGCACGGTGAAAGTTGTAAAACAGCCTGTTGTCGGTATTGTAACGACAGGAAGTGAATTATTAGAAGTACATGAGCCGTTAGAACCGGGGAAAATTAGAAATAGTAACTCGTATATGATCGCAGCTCAAATTATGAAAGCTGGCGGGAAAGTTCGTTATTATGGTCAACTCGCGGATGAGTTAGATGCATGTTTTACAGCTGTTCAATCAGCGATGGATGAGGTCGACATTTTAATTACAACAGGCGGTGTATCAGTAGGAGATTATGACTACTTACCAGCTATTTATGAAAGATTACAGGCAAATGTACTCTTTAATAAGATAGCCATGAGGCCCGGAAGTGTAACGACAGTAGCTGAAGTTGATGGAAAGTTACTCTTTGGTTTATCAGGAAATCCGTCTGCTTGTTATGTAGGCTTTGAATTATTTGTGCATCCAATTATAAAAACGTATTTGTATGCGAAGGAACCTCACGTATATAGAGCGGATGCTATTTTACAAAAAGATTTTCCGAAGCCAAATCCATTTACTCGTTTCGTAAGAGCGAACGTAACAATTGTGGATGGGGCGTTACAAGCGATGCCGGTTGGTTTAGATAAATCGAGTGCGGTATCTTCACTTGCAGATGCGAATGCTTTTATCGTGTTACCCGGAGGAACGAGAGGATTTGAGACCGGAATGAAAGTATCCGTATTATTGTTAGAGCACTCTGAGGGATGTGAGTGGCCATGGGCGAAGCCCCTTCAATCTTACAAATAGTAGGGTATCAAAATAGCGGAAAAACGACACTTGTAGAGAAAATTGTGCATGCATTAGCCGAAAGCGAAATGAAAGTTGCTACAATTAAACATCACGGGCACGGAGGTTTTCCAGAAGTAGCGCAAAAAGATAGCGAAAGACACCGTAAAGCTGGTGCTGTCGTAAGTAGTGTAGAAGGTGCTGGATTACTTTCACTTTCTTCACTAAGAAAGAAATGGTCCTTGCAAGAAATTATTCGCTTATATGAGTTTTTTAAAGTGGATACAATTTTAATAGAGGGCTATAAAAAAGAGAACTACCCGAAAGTAGTGTTACTTCGTTCTGCGGAAGATGCTGAGCTTTTACATAAAGTAGAAAATATAGTGGCGGTTATTACGTGGTATGATGTCCCAGTAAATATACGAGAAGAATATAAAGTATTTCATATAACAGAAGAAGAGTTGTACATAGACTGGTTTTTACAAACGGTTAGGAGTGCGAAATGACAAATACATATTATGAAGTAATTGATACAGAAATCTCGATTGAAGAGGTAACGAAGAAAGTAATTCGACGTGAATGCGGTGCTGTTACAACATTTATTGGAACGGTTAGAGAGTTTACGAAAGGGCGTCGTACATTATACTTAGAATATGTCGCTTATAAAACGATGGCAGAAAAGATGCTAGAGAAAATCGGATTAGAAGTGAAAGAGAAATGGCCAGGTACACACGTTGCGATTACACATCGCATCGGTACGTTGCAAATTTCTGATATAGCGGTTGTTGTTGCTGTTTCAACACCACACCGTAAAGCGGCTTATGAAGCGAACGAATATATTATGGAACGCATAAAACAAATTGTTCCGATTTGGAAAAAGGAGTTTTGGGAAGATGGTGACTCATGGATTGGTGATCAATTAGAAAAAACACCATATCCGGCGGGAGAGCCTGGGAAGGAGCTATAAGTATGATTCGAGTATTGTTATTTGCGCACTTGCAAGAAGAAGCAGGGACAAGTGAATTACAAATAGAGAAAGAAAATATTACGGTTGCACAGTTAAAAGATGTTGTTGCGAACGAATATAATGTACCAGTTTCAGAGCCAATTATGGTTGCGATTAATGAAGAATATGCAAATGAAGATGACAGGGTCCAATCTGGTGATGTTGTTGCACTAATCCCACCAGTGAGCGGTGGTTAATATTGGATTCATTAAAACGACTTTCCTATATAGGGAAAGTCGTTTTTTTATGGCAGTTTTGAGAACACTAATCTATAGAACAAGGAGGGAATTATGAAAAAAATATGTGTAGTTATGACAATGCTATGTGCGTCTTTTTTCTCTTCTCCAAGTGATTCTTTCGCGAAAGAATCAAGAGAACAGCTTTTAGAGAGTGCATTATCAAATAGGTACTATTCAGTTATTAGACAAGTGACAGAAGATCAATATGAATGTGCTTCAGTTATAAATATAAAGCGTCTCGGCAAGAAAGATGAATTTGTTCCTAGGTATGAAGTGAAGCTACAATTTCTTACATTTCAAGGAGCGCATAATCCCCCGAACGATAGAGTTACGCTTACTTTGGAAGACCATTTAGATCACGTAAAGATAAAGAAAGTGGAGCGAGAAAAGAATGTTTCTGACGCTATTGCAGAAAAAGTTTGTGAACGGGAAAAAGAAAAAATAAAAGCTCACTCTAATGACTTAGAGTGATAACCTATGCATTTAGTAAAGAAAGGTAATGAGTGATGGATATATTTTTAGCGATTTTACCAGCTATATTTTGGGGAAGTATTGTGCTATTTAACGTAAAACTGGGCGGGGGACCGTATAGTCAAACGCTCGGAACAACGTTTGGAGCACTTATTTTCTCAATTGTTGTTTATATTTTTATGAAGCCAGTATTAACACCTACCGTTATCGGAGTTGGAGTTGTGTCAGGTTTATTTTGGGCGCTTGGTCAGGCAAATCAATTGAAAAGTATTGATTTAATGGGTGTTTCGAGGACGATGCCAATTTCAACAGGACTTCAATTAGTCGCGACGACTTTATTTGGCGTTATCGTATTTCATGAATGGTCCACGACAATATCGGTCGTCCTTGGGATTTTAGCGCTCGTTTGTATTATTATCGGTGTTATTTTAACATCGCTTCAAAGTGAAGAAGAAAAGAATGCAGAGCAAGCAGCAAACTTTAAAAGAGGTATCGTAATTTTATTAATTTCAACAGTCGGCTATTTAGTTTACGTAGTAGTGATTAGACTATTTAACGTAGATGGTTGGTCAGCTTTGTTGCCACAAGCAGTTGGTATGGTGTTAGGTGGGATTTTGCTTACCTTTAAACATCATCCATTTAATAAATATGCAATCCGAAATATTATTCCAGGATTAATTTGGGCAGCTGGAAATATGTTTTTATTCATTTCGCAGCCGCGTGTTGGAGTCGCAACAAGTTTCTCGCTATCGCAAATGGGAATTATTATTTCCACGCTTGGTGGGATCCTTATATTAGGTGAAAAGAAAACGAAACGTCAATTAACGGGTATCGTTGTCGGTATTGTTTTTATTATCGCAGCCGGAATTATGTTAGGTATAGCCAAAAGTTAAAGGAGGTATGGAAATGTATAGTGATTTAGCAGGGAAAGTTGTCGTTATTACAGGATCAGCAACTGGTCTTGGAAGAGCGATGGGAGTGAGGTTTGCTAAGGAAAAAGCGAAAGTGGTTATTAATTATCGCTCACGAGAATCAGAAGCGAATGATGTGTTAGAAGAAATTAAAAAGGTAGGCGGCGAAGCGATTGCTGTAAAAGGTGATGTAACCGTCGAATCAGATGTTGTGAATCTCATTCAATCTGCTGTGAAAGAGTTTGGTACGCTTGACGTTATGATTAATAATGCAGGGATAGAAAACGCGGTACCGTCGCATGAAATGCCGCTTGAAGATTGGAATAGGGTAATTAATACAAATTTAACAGGTGCTTTTTTAGGAAGTCGTGAAGCGATTAAATATTTTGTAGAACATGATATTAAAGGTTCTGTCATTAATATGTCTAGTGTTCATGAGAAAATTCCGTGGCCACTATTTGTGCACTATGCAGCGAGTAAGGGTGGTATTAAACTGATGACAGAAACGTTAGCGCTAGAATATGCGCCAAAAGGTATTCGAGTAAATAATATTGGACCAGGTGCAATTAATACGCCGATTAATGCAGAAAAGTTTGCTGATCCTAAAAAACGTGCTGACGTAGAAAGTATGATACCGATGGGCTATATTGGAAACCCTGAAGAAATTGCAGCAGTAGCAACTTGGCTCGCTTCTTCAGAGGCGAGTTATGTAACGGGCATTACGCTATTTGCAGATGGTGGAATGACGTTATATCCATCGTTTCAAGCTGGGCGTGGGTAATAAAAAAGGACGAAGAGATAAAACTCTTCGTCCTTTTTTTACAAAAAAAAATAGCGGCCAGCTATTTTAAATTTAGTGATTAATTGTATCTTGAAGAAATTCTGTTGCTTGATGTTCAGAAACATTTTGTACGAGTGCAACTTCACTGATCATCATTTTTCGGGCGTTATCTAGCATTTGTTTTTCACTCGCATTTAAAGTTCTCTCTTTATTGCGGCGAAGTAAATCCCGAACAACTTCTGCGCTATCTTGTAAATTGCCGTTTTTCATTTTTTCCATATTCATTGTATATCTTTGTTTCCATGAGAGTGATGTGTCTGACTCCCCGTTTTGAAATTCAAGAAGTATATCATCTAACGTACCTCGATCAACGATATAACGAATACCTGATTTTTTTAATTGATCCATCGGAAGCATTACTTGCATATCTTTACTAATGATGCGTATCACACAATATTGACGTGAAGTACCTAATATTTCTTTCTCTTCAATTGCTTCGATGATTCCTGCACCGTGCATTGGATAAACGATTTTATCACCAATTTGAAACAAATCATCCACCTCCATATGTGGTAACCACTTTTAATGATAGCATACGTATGTAAAAATGTCAAATTTTATATAATAACATAATGTTTATATTCGAGTCAATAAGATAAAGTGCTTTTTTATGCTTTTTTTTTGGGACCTTATTTATCGTGATTTTTTTAGAAAAATAGTACAGGTGAAGAAAGAAGGCATATCCACTTATTTTTAAGCATAAAATGTAAAAGCGCTAATACAATATACCTAAATCCGTTCTTTGCAAAGGAGGGAGAGAAGGTGGGGCGCACAATAAAAATTGATATTACAAATAAAGTTGTAGCTAAATTTAGACAAAATTATTTGGAATTATATACGAGTAAATTTATGATAGGTAAGTTTTATGTCTATACTGAAGATAAAGAATATGTGTTAGAAGACGGATATATATATGAGAATGGAAAGTTTTATCGCATCATAGATACGCACCGTGGCAATAATCAAGCGGCCGAGGGCTGCGATCTAGGACGGTGTTAACATGATTCGTGTGAAAGTATTTGATGAAAGTCACGAAAAAGACTTAGAAGACGCTGTGAATGTGTTTTTGAAAAAGATTGATGATAGCAACTTTGTAGATATTAAGTATCAAGTTGGTGTTTCTATTAACGACGATGAAAACCAAATTTATTGTTTTTCAGCAATGATCGTTTATAAAGCATAAAAAAGAGCTGGCTCACCCAGCTCTTTTTTATGTTTTATGTTGGGACAACATGTGTCGGTAATACGTTCATAATAGATTGGGTTGTGCCTAATTTCTTTGTCGTTAAAAGAGGCTCCCCTGTTTCATGGTTTTGGGCATCTTTACACATACCAAGGTGATAACGATCACCTAAAAATGGATCAATATAAAAACCGTTTTTGAATACTTTATCATTTGGATGTTTTTCATGGTGAATATCAGAGCAGTTAATACAATAGAACATAGCTTTCATCCCCTTTTTATTTTTGTTTGAAAAAAGTGAGTCGGTAGTCATTTCGCTCCTGAGGAAATGTTGAGGAGAAGAGAAATAACTACCTACTCAAATGGTGGGCATATTCCTTCTGACTTTGTCATATCTCGCGTATTGTCCCTTGAGGGAAGGAGGAGAGACGAAGTACGCATGATATAAGTAAGGCGCTTCTTTCAAGATGAATGATGGAGTTTCATGTTGAAAGAAGTTTTTATTTTGTATTGCCTTTGTGAGTATATTATGAGGAAATGCTAAGAGGGTGTTTGTCCTGTTGAAAAAATGTTGAGAATTTCTCAACAGTAAAAGAATTAGCGTTGACATGAAACTAAAAGGTGTTATATTATCGAAGTACAACCAAAAGGTGTTATGTTGTAACGCCGAGTAAAGGAGAATGAAAATGGAACAACAAAATACATTAAATGATATTAAACAAACAATCGTTTTTAACGCGTCTATTCAAAAGGTATGGAGTGTAGTATCAACTGCAGAAGGGATTGCGTCATGGTTTATGCCAAATGATTTTGTATTAGAGGTAGGACATGAATTTCATGTGCAATCACCATTTGGGCCATCACCATGTAAAGTATTAGAAATTGATGAACCAAACCATTTATCTTTCTCATGGGATACAGATGGCTGGGTTGTTTCATTTGATTTGAAAGACTTAGGAGATAACAAAACAGAATTTACGTTAATTCACGGCGGCTGGAAACATCCTGATGAAATTCTTCCGAAAGCAAATGCGAAGAGCTCTATTATTCGCGATAGAATGAGCGGTGGTTGGGTAGCGATTGTAAATGAAAAACTGAAAAAGGTTGTCGAAGGCTAAGTGTCCTCGTCAGCAGCGAAATATGATGTATTTCAAGCAATTGCTGATCCAACCCGCCGAGAAGTAATACGGTTATTAAGTGACAAAGAGTTACCGATTTCCAAAATAACGGATCATTTTCCGATGAGTCGTACTGCGGTTGTAAAGCACCTTCATATTCTTTCGGAAGCGAATTTAGTAAGTGGAAGAAAAAGCGGAAGAGAGAAGATATATCGTTTGCATCCAGAACCATTAGAAGAATTACAACAATGGCTCTCGTATTATGAACGTTTTTGGGATAATAAATTATCCATGCTGAAACATATTGTGGAGAATGAAGAATAAAAAGGATGACCAAAATGGTCATCCTTTTTATTGTTGCTCACTTGTTTGTGTAGCTGGCTTTAATAAGAGCCAAGCGATAATTAATGTAAATACTGCTAATACGAAAGTGCTCATATAAATGACGTGTACGCTTGATGCTAATGCAGATTGCGATTCGGTTACTACGTTTGCTGTAGTACCGCCATGTCCACCAGATACAAGATCAAGATTTTTAATACCACGTGCGTGAATCATCGTATTGAAGATTGTACCGAATATTGCAGCACCTAACGTTTGACTAAATGTATTAATAAATGTGTTTAAACCAACAGCTGTTCCGCGTGTATGAGCTGGTACGGCTGCTTGAATTGTTACCATGTAAATCGGTGTCACAAGCCCCATTCCTAAGCCGAATAATCCGACTGCTACATAAATAAGGAACGATGGTGAATTTGTTGATAGTGTAAATAATAAGAACGTAGCGACTGATAAAATGCTAGCTCCAAGTAAAATGATTTGTTTCGTTTTTAATTTGCCTACTAAGTTACCAGAGAAAATAGCGCCAAATGTCCACATAACAGGAATTGGCATTAAAATAAGTCCAGCTTCTGTAGCGTTTTTCCCTAATACACCTTGGCTCCAAATTGGAAGGTACATTGTAATACTAATAATCATTGCGCCAGCAATAAGAGTTAATATATTTATCGTAGATAATGTACGGTTAGAGAAAAGTGCTAGCGGAATTAATGGTTCCGGAGATTTCTTCTCGATGAATAAGAAAATAATAAATGAAATAGCGGCAAAGATTAATAGGCCGATAATTGTCATGTCTCCCCAGTTTTGCTTACTGCTACCTGTTAATAATGCATATAGTAGAGCGATTGTACTTAATGAGAAGACTGTTGCACCAAGATAATCGATATGATGCTTAGCAGGTTTAATAGATTCTTTGTAGTAAATTGCAATCATTAAGCAAGCGATAATTCCGAATGGAACGTTTAGGAAGAAAATATAACGCCAAGAAAGGGAATCAACTAAAAATCCACCTACTAACGGTCCGATAACACCGGATACACCCCAAACGGCACTCATCCAACCTTGTGCTTTCGCGCGGTCTTTCGCTTCGCTATATAAGTCTCCAATAATCGTCATTGTGATTGGCATAACAGCACCAGCACCGATACCTTGAAGCGCGCGGAAGAAGATTAATTGTTCCATCGATGTAACGACTCCGCAAAGTGCAGAACCGACTAAAAAGATTGTAGCTCCGATCAGTAAAACTTTTTTACGGCCAAATAAATCAGCGAGCTTTCCGTATATTGGAGTCGAAACAGCTGTTGCAAGCATATAAATTGCATATACCCAACTAACAAGTTCGACGCCTGACAAATCACTCGTTATACGAGGGATTGCTGTACTAACAATCGTTCCTTCTACCGCAGAAAGAAACGTCATTAACATTAAAGACATCATGACTTTTTTTCTCATTTGTTTTCCCCTTACCCTTTTTAAATATTCAACAATATAAAATATAAAGGTACTAAGGTATATAAAGCAACAAAAAAGCAATGGAAAGTTACATGGAGCAGATGTTTGTCGCTTCTTGTCGGTAAGTCGATATATTTGAGAAATCGCCGATAATGATTTCATGGCAATATTAAAAAAGAAACAGGAATCCCTGTTTCTTTTTTTAATATTGCATTTTCGCGTTTTCTCCAGCAGTCGTTCCAGCAATTCTACCAGTAACAAGGGCTGATGTAATATTATAGCCACCAGTATAACCATGAATATCAAGAACTTCTCCGCAGAAATATAAGCCGTTCGTAAATTTAGAAGACATTTCTTTCGGATTAATTTCTTTCACGGATACACCTCCGCCAGTAACGAATGCTTTTTCAATTGACTGCGTACCATTTACATTCACAGTAAACTCTTTAAAGTCTTTCACAAGTGCACGAATCTTTTCGTGAGAAACTTGTCCAGCTTGTTCGCTGCCGTCAATTTCATTTTTTTCTAATAAGAATAGGAAGTAACGTTCAGGAACATAACCTTTTAAAACGTTTTTAATTCCTTTTTTCGGATCTTCTTTCATTTGTTTCAGCATGCGCTGAAATAGTTGTTCACTATTTTCCTCTGGCAATGCATCAATACTCATTTGTATTGTATTCGTTTTAAACTTTTTCAGTGCTTTCACGACGAATTGGCTACAGCGAAGAGCAGCAGGTCCAGATAGGCCGAAATGAGTGAAGAGCATGTCCATTTTGTGAGAAATGATAGCTTTTCCTTTCGGATTTAATACACTTAAGTTTATATCACGTAAAGCAAGACCTTGTAATGAGCGGTCACGTATAAACGGCTCGTTTGAAAGGATAGGTACTTCTGTTGGGAATAATTCTGTGATTGTATGACCCGCTTTTTCAGCCCAAGCATATCCGTCTCCAGTAGATCCAGTTTGAGGAACTGATTTTCCGCCAACAGCGATAACGACGTGATTTGTTTCTAACACTTCGCCTGTTTGCAGTATAACTGCTTTTGTTTGACCATTTTCATATTCAATCGTTTCAACAGGCGTATTTGTACGAATTTTTACACCTAAGTCTTTTAATCGTGTTAAAAGTGCGTCTACAACAGATTGTGCTTTGTTTGACACAGGGAACATGCGACCGTGGTCTTCTTCTTTCAATTTAACACCGAGATTTTCGAAGAATGTAATAATATCTTCATTATTAAAAATAGAAAAAGCGCTGTATAAGAAGCGACCGTTTCCTGGTATATGTTTAACAATTTCATCAAGTGGTAGACGGTTCGTTACGTTACAGCGTCCGCCACCAGAAATTGCAAGTTTACGCCCAAGTTTATTTCCTTTATCAAGAAGTAAGACATTTGCGCCTTCTTCTGCAGCACCAATTGCAGCCATTAGCCCAGAAGGACCGCCGCCGATGACAATAACATCATAATGCATAATATATCGACCTCATTTTCTACATTTCCTGCCTAAAAGAATAGCATGTTTTCCCTTAAAAGAAAAATAGAGTGAAGTACTGCTTAATGAGAGAATTGTGGTACAATACAAAAGTTAGAGTTCAGCACTATCCTGCCATTTGTAGGCGATAAGACTAAAACCTCAAGATTTAGGAGAAGTAAATAGGGAGTCTGTTAGCCTGTAAATGCTCGAATGGTTCAACTAATAAGGAGTAGGAGAGAAGTCTCCAACTAATTATAGTTTCACTTTATGTAGATGTAGGAGGATTTTTGTATGTCCGATTCGAAATTTCTGCGCGGAACGCTTATTGTTACGCTAGGGACATTTTTAGTAAAGTTCTTAGGCATGATTTACGTCTTTCCGTTTCATGCATTAGTAGGAACAGAAGGCGGAACGCTCTATACATATGGATACATTCCATATACGATCTTTTTAAGTATCGCAACGGCAGGTGTGCCACTTGCTGTTTCAAAATTTGTTTCCAAATATAATGCGCTTGGCGATTATAAAACGAGCCGGAGAATGTTCCGCTCGGGAATGGTTATGATGATAGTAACAGGAGTTCTTTCGTTCCTAGTACTGTACATGACGGCGCCATTGTTTGCAGAAGCGATGCTTGGTAAACAAAGTATACACAATAATGTAGGAGAAGTTACGACGATCATTCGTCTTGTAAGCTTCGCGCTTATTGTTGTACCAGCAGCGAGTTTAATTCGTGGTTATTTTCAAGGTCACCAGTCTATGGGACCAACTACCGTTTCACAAATTATTGAACAAATTATTCGTATCGTCTTTTTATTAGCAGGTAGTTTTATCGTTATTAAAGTACTTGGCGGTACAGTTGCAACAGCAGTTGGAGTAGCGACATTTGCTGCGTTCGTTTCAGCGGTTGGAGCACTCGGTGTGTTAATTTGGTACTGGCTAAAACGTAAAAAATATTTGGATCAATATTTAATTGAACAAACTGTACCAGAATCAACAGTAAGCACCGTTCAATTGTTTAAAGAGTTATTTGCATATGCGATTCCTTACGTTGTAATTGGGTTAACAATTCCTTTATATCAACAAATTGATACATTGACATTTAACTCAATTATGCAGGCGATTGGTCAAGGTGATATCGCAGAGCGAGCTCTCGGTATTTTCACAATGTGGACGCATAAGTTAATTATGATTCCTGTATCACTTGCAACAGCGTTTAGTTTAACGCTTGTACCAGCAATCACAAAATCATTTACTGAAAAACAATACCGCTATTTGAAATTACAAATTACACAAACATTCCAGGCAAATATGTTTTTAACATTGCCAGCAGTTGTCGGTATTTCTTCACTTGCATATCCAATTTATACTGCGTTTTACGATTCAGATCCACTAGGTGGACAAGTATTAATGTGGTATGCACCAGTTGCGTTGTTATTCGCTTTATTTACAGTAACAGCAGCAATCCTGCAAGGTATTAACCAGCAGAAGCATGCGATTATTGCGCTTATAATGGGCGTTATTTTGAAATTTGTATGTAACGTAATCTTTATTCGTTATTTCGGTACAGTAGGAGCAATTCTAGCGACAGCAGTTGGTTTCTTAGCTTCTGTTTGGTACACAAATCAACAAATTAAAAAATACGCACACTATTCATTCGGTGTTGTATATAAAAGAACATTCCAAATTGCAGTACTGACACTTATAATGGTCGTTGCTGTAAAACTATCACAATGGATTCTATCCTTCATGATTTCGCCTGATGGCCGTATTGGTGCTCTTATAACAGTTGCGATTTGTGCAGGTATTGGCGGTCTTGTTTACGGATTGTTAGCAATTCGCACAGGAGTACTTGAAAGAGTATTTGGTGGAGAAGCATTAAATAAAATTCAACGTAAACTTGGTAGTAGATTTAAAATAAAGTTGAAATCAAGAGGGGCGTAATTACGTCCCCTTTTCTATGATAAATAAAGAAGGTGAAAAACGTGAGATTAGATAAATTATTAGCAAATATGGGATATGGAAGTAGAAAAGAAGTAAAGAAATTATTGAAAGATGGCGTTGTGAAAATTGATGGAACGCCAGTAAAAGATGCGAAAGTTCATGTAAATGTAGAAGAGCAAGAAGTTATGATTCACGGTGAAGTTGTGGAATACAAAGAATTTGTTTACTTAATGATGCATAAACCACAAGGTGTTATTTCAGCGACGGAAGATGATAATCATGAAACAGTAATAGATTTATTAGAATTAGAAGATGCAATCTTTGATCCGTTCCCAGTTGGACGACTTGATATCGATACGGAAGGCTTCTTATTGATAACAAATGATGGGAAGTTATCACATCAATTATTATCTCCGAAAAAGCATGTGCCGAAAAAATATTATGCACACGTTGCAGGAGTAGTAACAGAAGAGGATGTAAAAGAATTTGCTAAAGGTGTTATTTTAGACGATGGCTATGAAACAAAGCCAGGTGCACTTACAATATTGAAAAGCGATGATATTTCTGAAATTGAGCTTGTGATTACGGAAGGGAAATTCCATCAAGTGAAGCGTATGTTTGAAGCGGTAGGAAAAAAAGTAGTCTACCTAAAGAGAACAGAGATGGGTCCGTTAGTATTAGATGAAGAACTAGAACTTGGACAATACCGAGAGCTAACAGATGAAGAAGTAGAAATGTTAAAAACATATCAAGTAGATACTGAAAAGTAGTACCTTTATAGGCGCAGAAAAGACCCCTTTCTAATTATTAGAAAGGGGTATGTATTTATTTACCATACAATTATTTTTCGTTATGAGGTCATTCTCACTTTCTTTCCTGTTGTTGTCCACTTACCGCGGCAAGGGCTATACACGAGTTCATTAAACTGCAACACATTTAGATCACGTTGTATCGTTCGCGGTGTGATCCCGAACTCATCTACAAGGTCTTTCGTCGTTACCGTTCCGTTTTCATTGATGTACATATAAATTGATTTAATGCGTGTTAGCATACGAGTAGTTGTAGGTTTCAAGAGAAAACCACTCCTCTACTAGTTTTTTTGACCCCATTCAGGAAAGAAGGTCGTTACTACCATTGTACTCTACATGATAAAATTCATGCTTTAATCTACTTAAATTTTACAGAAATTTAACAAATATTCATATAGAAAAATATTGGTAGTTGACATTGTATATATGGTCAGTCAACTAACACATAAAATTCTACGTAAAACGCCAAATTCCTGCAAATTTTTTTGAAAAACAAAAGAAAAACTAATAAGAAATATCTGAAATATTACAATTGTTCGGTATTTAGTTTTCGTGTATGGCATAAGAGATTTCTGTTTGTTATGATGAAAGAAACAATATAGTGAAGGATGGATGCGTGATGTCAGCGATTAATTGGACAGAAGAAGTTGCAAAACGAAAAGATGATTTAATTCGTGATACACAACAATTTTTACAAATTAAAAGTGTATGGGAAGAAGAATCTGCGAAAGAGGGCGCACCATTCGGTGAAGGTGTAGAAAAAGCTCTATCTTTCATGTTACATAAAGGAGAAGCTGAAGGTTTTGCTTCTAAAAATTTAGAAGGATATGCAGGTCATCTTGAAATGGGACAAGGAGAAGAATTAGTAGGTATTCTTTGTCACGTTGACGTTGTACCAGAAGGAGATGGCTGGACGACTCCCGCATATAGTGCGGATATTCGCGATGGAAAGATTTTTGCACGTGGTGCAATTGACGATAAAGGCCCAACGATGGCAGCATATTATGCAATGAAAATTGTGAAAGAATTAGGCTTACCTCTTTCAAAACGTGTTCGTATGATTATAGGAACAGATGAGGAAAGCAATTGGAAATGTGTAGATCACTACTTTAAAAATGAAGAAATGCCAACAATTGGTTTTGCACCGGATGCAGACTTTCCAATTATTAATGCAGAAAAAGGAATTTCTGATATACAAGTTGTGCAAAATGGTAGTGAAGAGAAAAAAGGTGCATATGAACTTGTTTCATTTGATTCAGGGCGCCGTTTAAATATGGTTCCTGATTTTGCAGAAGCAGTTATCACAGGAGAAGATGTAAATGCACTTACAGTAGCATATGAAGAGTATTTACAAACTGCTAAAAAAATAGGGAAATCGACTATAGAAGGAAATACAGTGACGTTGCAAATAGAAGGAATTTCAGCGCACGGATCTACTCCTGAAAAAGGAGAAAATGCAGGTTTATTATTAGCAAACTTCTTAACTACAGTTTCACTTGATGGAAAAGCAACTGCATTTGCGACATTTGCAACAGAAACATTTACTGGTGATATTTTTGGTGAAAAAGCTACTATTGCTTACAAAGATGAAATTAGCGGTCCGTTAACAGTGAATGTCGGTCGCATTTCTTATACGAAAGAAAACGGTGGTAACTTAGGGCTAAACGTACGTTACCCAGTTACAACTAACTTTGAAGAAACAATTGTGAAGTTGAAAGAATATGTTGGTACGCATGGTTTTGAAGTGGCTGACTATTCTAATTCTCGCCCACATCACGTCGATAAAGATCACGTATTAATCCGTACGTTACAACGTGTGTATGAAGAACAAACAGGTGAAAAAGCAGAACTATTAGCAATCGGCGGCGGTACTTATGCTCGTTCATTAAAAGCTGGTGTGGCATTTGGCCCGCTATTCCCTGGAAAAGAAGAACTTGCGCATCAAAAAGATGAGTATATCGAAATTGAAGACTTATTGAAAGCAACAGCAATTTACGCGCAAGCAATTCATGAATTAGCGAAGTAATGGATATATAAATAATGTCCGCTCTCTATTTTGGAGAGCGGCTTCTTTTTACCTGAATGAGATAAGAAAGAAAAGCAACAATAGAAAAGAAGGAGAAGATGTACATGGAACTGCATTATTTTGTCGCAATTACGTTACCGAATCATATAAAAGAAATGCTGTCTAACTATAAAGAGGATATGCAAGAGGAATTACAATTTCGTTCATGGGTACATAAAGAAGACTATCATATTACCCTTTCATTTTTAGGGAGTGCAACGGGGGAACAATTAGAGGGAATAAAGAATGGATTAAAAACAATTGCAGAAACAAAAGAACTATCGTTCACATTACAAGGTTTTTCAACGTTTGGTAGGGAAGATCAGCCTCGTATTTTTTGGGCGAAGGTAAGTGAGAATCACGATTTGTTTCAGTTGCAAAAGCAAATACATGCCATTTGTGAAGAAAATGGATTTTCTCTAGAAACACGCCCATATCACCCGCATATTACCGTTGCTCGTAAATGGATAGGAGAAGAAAAGTTTCGTTTAGAAAGTATAAAAGAAGTGCCTGAAATATCATTTCAAGCAGATACAATTACTTTATACGAATCCCACGTGAAAGAAACCCCGAAGTATAAATCGATTGCTGAAATAAAATTACAAAAATAGAATGTTGAAAACGTTTTTTATGCAGGTGAATATACTATAGAGAAGAATGGAGTTACTGTATAGAGTCTTGTTGATAAGAAAAGCCTTATCATTTGCAGCTCATTTTATCTCGCCTAATTGGTGAAGGCTAATAATAAGTGAGGATGGAGAAATTTTCTCGCTCATTAAAGTTTCACTTTATTTTAACTTTGAGAATGATGGTGATTTTTTTATGTTGAAAGTAAAACGTCCATTTGATGCCTATTTAGATGAAATGAATAAAATTACAATTTTGCTCCCACATGCGTATGGAACAAGTCGGACATTTCGTTTGCAAGAAGGAAGTAATGTGAAAGATTTACCGATTGCTCATACTATTGCGCTTCCAGATGCAACGAAGTATGAGTGCTTTATAGAAGAGCCGCTAGATGTGGGGAAGTATTATACAGTACGAGATGAACGGAATGAAGAAACTGATTTACAAATAGGTGCTGTTATTCGAACAAAAAGTTTCGATGAAAAGTATTATTACGAAGGTACAGATTTAGGTGCTGTTTATCAAAAAGAAGAAACGACATTTAAAGTATGGGCCCCAACTGCAAGGCTTGCGAAAGTAAGAATTTATAAGAGCGATAAAGAATATACCGATCATGAAATGTACAGGGGAGAAAACGGAGTTTGGATTCAAACATTACAAGGTGATTTAGACGGAGCACGCTATACATTTCTTGTTTGTATTAATTTAATATGGAACGAAGCTGTGGATCCTTATGCAAAGTCGGTGACGGTAAATGGAAAACATGGTGTTGTTATCAATTTAGAAAAAACGAATGTAACAAGACGAGAGGGATTACCAACATTACAATCAATGACAGATGCCATATTGTATGAACTGCATATTCGTGATGCGACTATACATCCAAATAGTGGAGTAATTCAAAAGGGAACATATAAAGGATTGATGGAAGAGGGAACAACAGGACGGAATGGGACATTAACAGGGTTGTCTCATATAAAAGATTTAGGTGTTACACATGTTGAACTATTACCTTTATATTGTTTCGGTGGTGTAGATGAGGCGAATCCTTCGTCCGCCTATAATTGGGGATATAATCCATTATATTACAATGCACCAACAGGATATTATGCTACAAACCCCTCTGATCCGTATAACAGGATAGTTGAGTGCAAACAACTAATTGAAACATTTCATGAACAAGGTATTAGGGTGATTATAGATGTTGTCTATAATCATGTTTATGAAAGAGAGCTATCATCATTTGAAAAGCTTGTTCCAGGATACTATTTTCGTCATGGTGAAGATGGTATGCCTTCTAATGGGACGGGAGTCGGAAATGATATAGCGTCTGAACGGAAAATGATGAGGAAATTCATTGTAGAGTCTATTTTATATTGGCTTACTGAATACAATGTCGATGGATTCCGATTCGACTTAATGGGAATTTTAGATGTTGATACGATGAATATGATAGAAAAAGAAGTGCGAAACATAAAACGAGATGCTTTGTTATTAGGAGAAGGATGGGATTTGCAAACACCGCTTCCTCGTGAGGAAAAAGCAACGTTAAATAATGCGAAGAAAATGCCACATATCGCGCAGTTTAATGATCAATTTCGTGATGGGATAAAAGGGAGTACATTTCATATAAATAAGCGTGGTTTTGCATTTGGTGGGCATGTAGACTGTAATCATTTGCAGTATATTGCAGCAGGAAGTCTTTTAAGTATGAAAGAAACAGGGCTGTTTCTAGAGCCAGCGCAAAGCATTAACTATGTAGAATGTCATGATAATATGACGATGTGGGATAAACTAGTGCGCAGTAATGAAGAATCAGAAACGATTTTGAAAAAACGTCACCTGTTAGCGAGCGCAATGGTTATTCTTTCACAAGGCATCCCTTTCTTACACGCAGGGCAAGAGTTTTATCGTACGAAGAAAGGAAATGAAAATAGTTATAATGCAAATGATGGGATCAATCAATTAGATTGGGATCAAAAAGAGAAAGAGATAGAGACCGTTAACTATATAAAAGGTTTAATTGCGATTCGTAAAGAGCATGGGGCATTCCGATTACAAAGCGCAGATCTTATAAAAAAACATATGACTTTTTTACAAACATCTACAGAAGTACTTGCATATCACCTAGAGCATGCAGAAACGTTTGGGCCATGGAAAGAGATTATCGTCTTATTTAATAGCGGTTTAGAAGCTAAAACTGTGCAACTTCCGAATGAAGCAACGTGGCATGTGTTAGTAAACGAAAACGAAGCGAAAATAGAGCCAATTTCTTCATTTAGAGGAAAGGAACTTAAGCTCGCTCCAATTAGCACGTATATATTGACGATAATGTGACAAATCGCTACTTGACGATGAGAATGTAATAAATGTAGAATTGACAAAGGTGACGATTTTGATAAGTTGTCATTCTATGACAGGTTTTGTAAAATAAAATAGAGGATTTTTGGCTTAGGCTAATTTTTCTTTTCATTTACAGTAAAATATATGAATCCACAACATGTGTAGAAATGTTGCGGTTTTTCTTTTCATAACTATAAAAGATAAGGATTTGTTAACGGGTAATGAATATGGAATGGTTGGAACAATTATTAGGAAAAGAGTGGAGTCTTGTACCGGCTGGTGGAGTAACGGGCGATGCATATATTGCGCAAAACGGACAACAGAAGTTATTTTTAAAGCGGAATACATCGCCCTTTTTAGCGGTATTGTCAGCAGAAGGAATTGTTCCAAAATTACTTTGGACAAGAAGGGTAACGAATGGTGATGTAATTTCTGCTCAAAAATGGCTTCCGGGACAGAAGCTAGAGCCAGAGGATATGAAACTAGAACGTGTTGCGAAACTTTTGAAGAAAATACACTCCTCTAAAGCGCTTGTACAGATGATTCAAAGACTTGGGAAGCAGCCGCTTCACGCACAAGAGTTATTACAACAACTGCAACTCGTTTTAAGAGGAGATATAAGGGATGATGAAACAATTCAGCAAGGCCTTCAATATTTAATGGATTCATTAAAAGCTATTGAATACAATGAATTCGTTGTATGCCATTGTGATGTAAATCATAACAACTGGCTATTGTCGGATGAAGATGAATTGTTTTTAATTGATTGGGATGGAGCTGTAATTGCTGACCCAGCTCTAGACCTCGGTATGTTATTATATTGGTACATTCCGCGCCAGGAATGGAGTGAGTGGCTCGGTTACTATGATATTGAAATGGATGAATCGCTGCTTAGGCGTATGAGATGGTATGTGATAGCACAAACGATTTTGTCTATTCAATGGCATACAACAAAAAAACAGCAAGCAGAAGCTGAATATTGGCATCAATATTTACAGCAACTACTTGCTTCAGAATGATACTTAAGAAAAATTGTCCATTCCAGCAATCCACTGAGTAAGTTGTTCTTGATTATTGGAAATATGGTTGTCCAAATTAGAGGAAGATTTACCCGATTGACTATAAGAATATACATCGTTTAGCATTGTTTTAGCGTCACTACTTATATTATCGTTTGCGAGTAACGATTGAATGAGGCGCTCTAATTGCTCGCATTCTGAAACTGTCCCGCAGCAATCACTTTGGTGGTTGACTAAAATATCTTTCAGCACTTCTAATTGATGTTGTTGATTAATTGGCATGAACGGATCATCCTTTCGATTGTTTTTCTCTTCAAATGTAAGAGAAAAAGCTGTTTCGTCATGGAATGTTTAATGCTGTATGTAGTTTTTATCAAAATGGTACATCTTATACTTGAAAGAAACGGACCGAGTGCTCGTACGTACTTGGTTTTTTGTTTGGTAGATTGATTAAAAAAGAAAGAAGGAATTATTCCTTTAAAATAGCTATGTAAAGAGAGGGAAACATCTATGCGTTTAAGACATAAACCGTATGCAATGGATCGAATTAATGAATATTCACATATCGTAATCGGAAACCCAGAGGAGCGCGCTGGTAGCTGGAAAGAAGTATTTGGAAACGAACAACCAATTCACATTGAAGTAGGTACAGGTCGTGGCCGCTTCATGTATGATATGGCGAAAGCGAATCCACATATTAATTATATTGGAATTGAAAAATTCACAAGTGTTGTTGTAGATGCACTTGATAAATTAATTGAAGAAGAATTACCAAACTTAAAGTTAATTAATAAAGATGCTGAAGATTTAACAGTTTTCTTTGCGAAAGGTGAAATTGATCGCGTTTATTTAAACTTCTCAGATCCATGGCCAAAGAAACGTCATACGAAGCGTCGTTTAACGTATAAAACATTTTTACGTAATTACGAAGAAGTGTTAGTAGAAGGCGGAGAAATTCATTTCAAAACAGATAACCAAGGTTTATTTGAATATTCTCTTATGAGTATGGCTGAGTATGGTATGTTACTAACGTACTTAAGCTTAGATCTTCATAACAGCGACTTTGAAGGTAACATCATGACTGAATACGAAGAGAAATTCTCTAGTAAAGGTCATCGTATTTACCGAGTTGAAGCAAAATATCGTACAGAGCCTATGCAGTAATGCGTAGGTTTTTTTACACCTAAAATAATCAGAATTTTATGTTAAGATTAATTAAAAAGGGGGATGTGTAATGGAACAGTTACAAATTGGAGATATAAAAGTAACGTGGTTAAAAGGCGGGAATACACATTTAGATGGAGGAGCAATGTTTGGAGTCGTGCCGAAAGTACTTTGGTCACGTAAATATAAACATAATGATACAAATCATATTTATTTACGAACAGATCCGTTACTTTTGCAAACAAAAGATGGAAATATGCTCATTGATTCCGGGATAGGAAACGGTAAGTTGAATGAGAAGATGAAACGCAATCAAGGTGTAACAGAAGAATCATCGGTTTATGAATCATTAGAAAAATTAGGATTAAAGCCTGAAGATATCGACTACGTCTTGATGACACATCTTCATTTTGATCATGCATCTGGTCTAACAAAATGGGAAGATGATCACCTTGTACCGGCATTTCCAAATGCGAAAGTTTACGTAAGTGAAACAGAATGGAATGAAATGAGGAATCCAAACATTAGATCACGTAATACATATTGGAAGGAAAATTGGGAGCCAATTGTAGATCAAGTTGTTACGTTCCAGCAAGAAATAGAAATTACAGATGAAATCAAGATGGCACATACGGGTGGGCATAGTGATGGACATGCAGTTATTGCTTTAGAAAGCCAAGGAGAAACGATGCTTCATTTAGCAGACCTATTGCCGACGCACGCGCATCAAAATGTATTATGGGTAATGTCATACGATGATTATCCGATGACCTCGATTGAAAATAAGCAAAAGTGGATGAAGTATGGTGCTGAAAAAGAGGCATGGTTTACGTTTTACCATGACGCATATTATCGAGCTGTGAAGTGGAATGAGGAAGGTCATATCGTAGAAAAAATAGAACGGAAAACGAGTATAGAAGCATAAAAATAGGAGGTTGTTCCATCATATTTATTGGAGCAGCTTCTTTTTTATTGTCGGGTTTTGTCGGTAAGTCGATATATTTAAAAAATCGCTGATATAATTTTAATCAATACCCGCAATTTCAAAAAAATAAGAGGTTCACCTAATGGGAACCCTCCGTTTTATGCTACTATAACCTCTAAAACAGTACCTGTTTTAGCATCAACTAAAAATTCAAATCGTTCTTGTATATCATCTAACATTGTTGTAAGACCGCCGCGATAAACTTCATATGCGACATCATATTTTTCAAATGTCTCTGGAACCATATGTACCCAAGAGCCAGTAATTTCACCTTTATGACTTAATGCTTGTTTCACCATTTTCAATGCTTTTTCTGAAGAAATATGGGATTGTTCTTGTACTTTGTTTGCAACGAGATAACCAGCTGCGAACCCAACGCCAAGACCTGCTACTAAACCTTTCCAGCTCATATATTCACCTCAATTCTATAAAATAAAAATAGTGTACCGATAATAATTATAAAGCAAATACAGCTAAAAAAGAAGAAACTAGAAACATTTCGAAAATTTCGTTACAATAAAAGAGGTATTCTACTAAGGTTTGAAAGAAGGGGACTTCGTGAATAAAGAGACATTACAATTATTTCGTACGTTAACAGAATTACAAGGTGCATCAGGTTTTGAACATGATGTACGCCGTTTTATGAAACAAGAATTAAGCAAATATGCGGATGAAATTGTACAAGACGGTTTAGGTAGCGTATTTGGTCTGAAAAAAGGGGACGAAACTGGCCCACGTGTTCTTGTAGCAGGTCATATGGATGAAGTAGGTTTCATGGTTACGCAAATTACGAAAAACGGAATGCTTCGTTTTCAAACGTTAGGCGGCTGGTGGAGCCAAGTTTTATTAGCACAGCGTGTACAAGTTATGACGAAGAATGGTCCTGTTATTGGGGTTGTTGGTTCTATTCCTCCTCATTTATTAAGTGACGCGCAACGTG
This sequence comes from Bacillus cereus group sp. MYBK220-1, assembly GCF_051916445.1. NCBI lineage: Bacteria > Bacillati > Bacillota > Bacilli > Caryophanales > Bacillaceae > Bacillus > Bacillus cereus group sp. MYBK220-1. The sequence continues at coordinate 25,743 of NZ_JBQAGQ010000010.1, forward strand.
CAAAACCGATGGATATAAAAAATATGTTAATTGATATAGGTGCAGATAGTTATGAAGATGCGATTGAAATTGGTGTAAAACCAGGACAACAAATCGTGCCGATCTGCCCGTTTACACCGATGGCAAATGAGAAGAAAATTATGGCGAAAGCTTGGGACAACCGTTACGGATGTGGTCTTGCAATCGAATTGTTAAAAGAATTAAAAGACGAAACATTACCAAATACATTATATTCTGGTGCTACTGTACAAGAAGAAGTAGGTCTTCGCGGAGCGCAAACCGCTGCAAATATGATTCAACCAGACATTTTCTATGCGCTTGATGCAAGTCCAGCAAACGATGCATCTGGTGACAAAACACAGTTCGGTCAATTAGGAAAAGGTGCTCTTCTTCGTATTTACGATCGCACGATGGTAACACATAGAGGAATACGCGAATTCATTTTAGATACAGCAGAAACAAACAACATTCCGTACCAATACTTTATTTCACAAGGTGGTACAGATGCGGGCCGTGTACATACAAGTAACTCTGGTATCCCATCAGCAGTAATTGGTGTTTGTGCGCGCTACGTTCATACACATGCTTCAATTTTACATGTTGATGATTATGCAGCGGCGAAAGAATTAATTACGAAGCTTGTAAGAACAACAGATAAAACGACGTTAGAGACAATTAAGAATAACGCGTAGAGAGGAAGAAGGGCTGAAGAGCCTTTCTTTTTTTAGCTTGAATAGATGACCCATCCATGAGTGGGAATGGTCAGTGCTTAATTGGTGTTCGAATGATGTATGAAGACCCCAAGTAGGAAGTGAGAGGAAGGCTGTTTTTGTTTTTGTTTTTGAAGACGGTAATGTTGTTAGAAAAAACCTTCTTTTTTAGATTGAATAGATGACCCAGCGATGAGTGGGAGCGGTCAGTGCTTAATTGGTGTTCGAATGATGTATGAAGACTCCAAGTAGGAAGTGAGAGGAAGGCTGTTTTTGTTTTTGAAGACGGTAATGTTGTTAGAAAAAACCTTCTTTTTTTAGATTGAATAGATGACCCATCCATGAGTGGGAGTGGTCAGTGCTTAATTGGTGTTCGAATGATGTATGAAGACCCCAAGTAGGAAGTGAGAGGAAGGCTGTTTTTGTTTTTGAAGACGGTAATGTTGCTAGAAAAAACCTTCTTTTTTAGGCTGAATAGATGACTTGGTGATATGTGGTAGTGGTTGATGCTTAATTCGTATCTGATAGGGATATTAGAATAGAATGATGAATTTTTATAGAGGTGAACGAAATGAAAGTAGTAGTAGGATCAAAGAATAAAACGAAGGTTGGCGCTGTGGAGAAGGTTTGGAAAGATGCTGAAATTACATCTCTTTCTGTTCCGTCAGGAGTATCAGCTCAGCCTTTCTCAGATGAAGAGACGATGCAAGGAGCGATTAATAGAGCGAAGCGAGCGCTAGAGGAAGGAGAAGCTCCAATTGGTATTGGGCTAGAAGGCGGCGTAATGAAAACGGAGCACGGTTTATTTATGTGTAACTGGGGCGCGCTAGCAACAATGGATGGGAAAGTATTTGTGGCCGGAGGAGCGCGTATTACGTTACCAGACGATTTTTTAGCACCTCTTGAAGATGGTAAGGAATTAAGCGAAGTGATGGAAGAGTTTGTGCAGCGAAAAGATATTCGTAGTCACGAAGGTGCTATCGGTATTTTTACAGATGATTATGTCGACCGCACGGAATTATTTGTACACGTTGTTAAGTTGTTAGTTGGGCAATATAAGTATGACAAAAAGCAAGCATAAACCTTGCACCGTGCGCGATGTATGGTAGTATAAAAGAAAGATTATAACATGAAAAATGCACCCGTTAGAGGAGGAAATATAGATGAAGTCATTAGAAAGCATGGAGCAATTCCAACAGTTAAAAAATGAAGAGAATGTAGTCTTTATGTTCTCAGCAGAATGGTGCCCAGACTGCCGCTTTGTAGATCCATTTATGCCAGAAGTAGAAGAGAAATATAGTGATTTCTCATTTTACTATGTAGATCGTGATGAGTTTATTGATCTATGTGTAAAATTAGACGTATTTGGCATTCCGAGCTTTGTAGCGTACAATAAAGGTGAAGAAACTGGTCGCTATGTAAACAAAGATCGTAAAACACAAGAACAAATCGAAGAGTTCATTGAAGGTTTAAAATAAGGCAATTTGCCAATTGAATTGTAAAACAACCTCTACCTTCGCGGGGGAGGTTATTTTTTTGGAAGGGAGGAAAAAAGAGATGAAGATGACAAGTAAAAAGATGAAAGATGAGTTAATAAAGAAATTATCTCGCCCAGAATGGGACTTTCAGTATGATAGTGAGAAAGAAGTTTTACGTATTGAACAAAAAGACTCCAAAAAAGGTATTAACGTATCGCTTCCAGGAGTTGTGGCAAAATGGGAAGTGAACAAGGAAAAGGCAATTGAAGAAGTTGCTTATTACGTACAAGAAGCGCTAATTGCGATGCATAAAGAAGAAAATAGCGGAGCGAAAATTTTACCTGTTATTCGCTCTACTTCTTTCCCGAAACAAGCAGAAGAAGGAAATCCGTTTATTATGACGGATCATACGGCGGAAACACGTATTTACTACGCGCTAGATTCGAATAAAACGTATCGACTAATTGATGAGCGTCTATTACAAAAATTAGAACTTACAGAACAGCAAGTGCGTGAAATGGCATTATTCAACGCACGCTCATTAGGTTATGAATTTAAACAAGACACAGTAGCGGGTAATACATTCTACTTTTTAAACACAAATGATGGGTATGACGCGACTCGTATTTTAAACGAATCGTTACTACAATCGATGCGTGAAAAGATTTCTGGTGACATGGTTGTTGCTGTTCCTCACCAAGATGTATTAATTATTGCTGATATCGTCAACGAAATCGGTTATGATATTATTGCACAAATGACAATGAAATTTTTTGCCGAAGGGCATGTTCCGATTACATCACTTTCATTCGTATATGAAGATGGAGAATTTGAACCAATCTTTATTTTAGCGAAAAATCGGAAGAAGACAGATGGAAAAGAGAAAGGATGAACGAAGTGAACGTTTTTTACAACCTTGAAGGAATTGGTGACACTTTAATTGTTGCCTTACAAGATATTACTTTAGAGAACCGTACTTTTGATCGCAAAGGAGATGTTGCACGCGTATACGATCGTGAAAGCAATGTAACAGCAGGATTCAACATCTTTAATGCATCTTCTTACTTAGAAGTAAAAGAAACAGGCAACCTTACATTAACGAAAGAGCTTGTAGAGAAAATCAACGGAATTTTAGCGAAGAATGGCTTTGAAGAAACAGTAGAAGCAGATCTTTCTCCGAAATTTGTTGTAGGCTATGTAGCTGAAAAAGAAAAGCATCCAAATGCTGACAAGCTAAACATCTGTAAAGTAGAAATCGGTACAGAAACATTACAAATCGTATGTGGTGCACCAAACGTTGATGCAGGACAAAAAGTTGTCGTTGCAAAAATTGGTGCTGTAATGCCAAGTGGTATGTTAATTAAACCAGCAGAACTTCGCGGTGTTCCTTCTTCTGGAATGATCTGCTCTGCACGTGAATTAGAGCTTCCAGATGCTCCACAAGAAAAAGGTATTCTTGTATTAGAAGATAGCTTTGAAGTTGGACAAGAGTTTAAATTTTAATTGATATAAGAAGAGAGAGGTTGTCCTTTTGGACAGTCTCTCTTTTTTTTACATTCTTTGTCGGTAAATCGAGATTTCTTGTTGAATCGTTGATATATTGAGAGTTGTGATAGATATATTTAAAAAATCGTTGATATATGTAGAGTTACGATAGATATATTTGAAAAATCGTTGATATATGTAGAGTTACGATAGATATATTTGAAAAATTGTTGATATATTGAGAGTTTTGACAGATATATTCAAAAAATCATTCATATTATAAGGATGTCACCTTTTTTCTTAAAATCTATATTGTATTTTATAAACAAACTAGTTAAAATTTAGAAAAATAGAAGGGGATAGACGTATGAAACAACAAATAAAAATCGCAGAACTTCTAAAACGAATTGAAACTTCAAAACAGCAAGATATTGAGCTAGGTACTTATGAAATATATGTGTTTAGTGAAAGTGAATTAGAAAAAGGACAAATCGGTTACCGATACGATAAACATAAAAATTCATTAATAAGTGAAGAAAACGGAAAGTGGCAAGAAGGATGGATTACAATTGGATATGAAACGGATATGGGCGATCCAGTTTTCGTAAATATAGATGATGACGCTTATCCGGTTTATACTGCAGAACGTGGTACAGAAAAATGGCAGCCAGTTTATATTGGAAATATGGATGAGATTATAGGGCAATTATAAGAAAAACTTTGAATCTGGTGCAAAGTGATGGGAGAGAAGTATGAAGTATATAAAAATAATGAGCATGATTGCATTCATTGGAATATATATGGCCGGTTGTTCACAAGAGCAGCCGAAAAAAGAAACTACATCTTCTATACAAGAGAAAAACAAAGATACCAAAGAAGACGCACCGGTAGAAAAACAGCAAGAACAAGAAAAAAACGAAGAATTGCAAGCAATTCAAACGAATGAGCAAGTAGAACATAAGCGAGAGGAAGTATCATCTGAGGAAAAGAAAGAAGAAACTACGCCAGTGCAGCCAATTGAGCAACCAGTGCAAAATAATGAACAAAAAGTAGAGAGTAATGAAAAACAAGAGAAGTTTCTCGTCGTTATTGATCCAGGGCATCAACAAAAAGCGAATTTAAATTTAGAGCCAATTGGACCAGGGGCAACAACGCAAAAATATAAAGTGACAGACGGTACAACAGGTGTTGTGACGAAAAAGAGAGAGGCTGTACTTGTATTAGAAATGGCTTTTTTATTAAAAGAAAAGCTTGAAGCAAAAGGGATACAAGTATTAATGACGAGAACATCACAAGACGTTGATATAAGTAATAAAGAACGGGCGACATTCGCAAATAATCATAAGGCGAATTTATTTTTACGTCTTCATGCAGATGGTTCTGAAAATCCAAACGAAAGTGGATTTGCTGTATTGACGCCGGCAGAAGGAAGTCCGTATACGAAAGAGATTTATGCGGAAAGTCTTCAAATCTCTCAAATGATTGTAAATAAAATGAGGGAGAATCAACAAGTAAAAGTAAATGGAATTAAATTTCGGGATGATCTTTCTGGATTTAATTGGGCAAAGGTTCCTGGTGTGTTATTAGAACTTGGGTTTATGTCAAACCATGAAGAAGATAAAAAATTATCTGACCCGCAATATGTAAATTCTTTATTGCAAAGTGTAACGGATAGTATAGATGCATATCAGAAGAGTAAAGCTTAAGCGCAGTCTTATATAAAAGGCTGCGTTTTTTCATATGAAACACTCGTAAATTAGAATATTGTGGATAAATATGACATGCTTAATTTTACCTGCACTTTTTGCCGAATGCTGATACAATAAAGGATGTTACTATTTAGTAGAAAGAGTGGTAAGCATGTTAGATTGGATGAAAAAGCTGTTTAACAAAGAGGAAGAACAAACAGCGATGAATAAAGAAGTACCAAAGCAAATTGAAAGTCAGCCGAAAATTCCTCGTGTAAACCACTACACTGAAGCAAGAGAAGCACAAATGGCAAGTAGGAATGCAGGTAAATGCCGTTTTCCTTTAGTACCGGATAATGGGTTCGATGAAGAGGATGAAAGCGAAGTAAATCGCTTCGAAGAACAACCTGTTCAAGGAGTAACATATGAAGAACCTACTGCCCAAAGAGGAATAAAGGTGGAAAGAAGCAGACGATCGTATGTGGAAAAGGTAGTTTCTACATATGAAGAGCCGGAAGTGCAATATGAACCGGTGCGGGAGTCTGTCGTTAAAAAGGCATCTGCACCTTCGCAAGAGAGTAACCGTAGACCATTTCGTCCAACAGAAATGATTTCGCCAATTTATGGATATAATCGTCCTTCAGTAGAGAAAAAGGAAGAAAAGCAGGAGGAAGTAAAGGAAAGAGAAGACCTTGAAATATCTGTAGAGGGTAAATCAGTCGTTGATGCATGGTTAGAGAAAAAAGGATATAAATTATCTGATTTCTCAGAAGGACAAGCACCAACTTCTTCTAGTCATAGAGCTGCTAACCAGCAAGGAGAGCAACAATATGAAGAGAATAAAAAGGAAGAAAAGTCAGTAGTTGATCAATGGCTAGAGAAAAACGGTTATGAAATCGAACGCCAAGTGCCTTTAGTAGAAGAAAAAGAAGTGATTCAAGAAATGAGTACACCGCAGGAAGTTTCAGCGGATGAATTACTTCATAAAACAGTAGCTGAGCAGATGGAAAGTGCTAAGCTAGAAAAAGATGTAGTGGTGTTAAACGAAAACAATCTACAAGAAGAATTAGTAGCTTCTAAAGTAGAGCACGAGGATACAATATTATCAGAAGAAATTAAACGTAACACAGAAATAAAACAACCTACTATTGAAGTAGAAAAGCAAGCTCCAGAAGAATCAGTGATTGTCAAAGCAGAAGAAAAACTTGAAGAAACAATCATTGTGGAAATACCAGAAGAAGTGTCAAAAGTAGAAGTAATTGCAGAAACGGAAGAGTCAGAAGAAGTGGAAGTAATTGCAGAAACGGAAGAGTCAGAAGAAGTGGAAGTAATTGCGGAAGCAAAAGAGCTAGAAGAAGTGGAAGTAATTGCAGAAACGGAAGAGTCAGAAGAAGTGGAAGTAATTGCGGAAGCAAAAGAGCTAGAAGAAGTGGAAGTAATTGCGGAAGCAAAAGAGCTAGAAGAAGTGGAAGCAATTGCAGAAACGGAAGAGTCAGAAGAAGTGGAAGTAATTGCGGAAGCAAAAGAGCTAGAAGAAGTGGAAGTAATTGCAGAAACGGAAGAGTCAGGAGAAGTGGAAGTAATTGCGGAAGCAAAAGAGCTAGAAGAAGTGGAAGTAATTGCGGAAGCAGAAGAGTCAGAAGAAGCTGAAGTAATTGCAGAAACGGAAGAGTCAGAAGAAGTGGAAGTAATTGCGGAAGCAGAAGAAGTGGAAGTAATTGCAGAAACAGAAGTGATTGCAGAAACAAAAGCGCCTGTAGTAGAGACATTTGTAGCACTTGAGGAAATTCAGCAAGAAGATGAAGCAATTGAACAAAAGAGTGAATTCATACATGTTGCTGAGGCTGATGAACAAACGAAGAAAGATGTTCAAAGCTTTGCGAATGTTTTAATTGCAGAAACAGAGGAAAATAGACGAGTTGTAGAAGAAGCACAGGTCGCAGAAGAGCAACGAGTTGTAGAAGAAACACCAGTCGTAGAAGAGCAACGAGTTATAGAAGAAACACCAATCGCAGAAGAGCAACCAGTTGTACAAAAAGAAGAACCAAAACGTGAGAAAAAGCGCCATGTACCATTTAATGTTGTTATGTTGAAACAAGATAGAACACGATTAATGGAAAGACATGCAGCTAGAGCAAATGCAATGCAGCCTTCTGCTAATGTACGAGTAGAGAATAAGCCAGTACAACAAGAGGTAGCAGAACCACAAGTGGAAGAACGCCCAGTGCAGCAAGTAGTAGCAGAACCACAAGTGGAAGAACGCCCAGTGCAGCAAGTAGTAGCAGAACCACAAGTGGAAGAAAACCCAATGCAGCAGGTGGTAGTAGAACCACAAGTGGAAGAACGTCCAGTGCAGCAGGTAGTAGTAGAACCACAAGTGGAAGAGCGCCCAGTGCAGCAGGTGGTAGTAGAACCACAAGTGGAAGAGCGCCCAGTGCAGCAAGTAGCAGAACCACAAGTGGAAGAACGCCCAGTGCAGCAGGTGGTAGTAGAACCACAAGTGGAAGAGCGCCCAGTGCAGCAAGTAGTAGAACCACAAGTGGTAGAGCAAGTACAAAAGCCAATTTCAAGTACGGAAGTACAAGAGAAAGCATATGTTGTAAATCAAAGAGAGAACGATATGCGAAATGTATTGCACACACCACCGACATACACTGTTCCGCCATTAGCGCTGTTGTCGATTCCACAGCAATCAGCGTTAGATAATACAGAATGGTTAGAGGAGCAGAAAGAATTATTAGATACAACGTTTAATAATTTTCACGTTGGAGCACATGTTATTAATGTATCGCAAGGGCCAGCAGTAACTCGTTTTGAGGTGCAGCCAGACCCAGGTGTGAAAGTAAATAAAATTACAAATTTAAGTGATGATATTAAGTTAAGTTTAGCTGCGAAAGATATTCGTATTGAAGCGCCAATTCCAGGGAAGAGTGCGATTGGAATTGAAGTTCCAAATAAAGAAAGTAAGCCAGTATTTCTTCGCGAAATTTTAAGAAGTCCTGTATTCACAAAGAGTGAATCACCGCTTACTGTTGCGCTGGGGCTTGATATTTCAGGGGATCCAATTGTAACGGATATTCGAAAAATGCCGCACGGACTTATTGCGGGTGCAACAGGTTCAGGTAAAAGTGTGTGTATTAACGCGATTTTAACGAGTATTTTATATAAAGCGAAACCACATGAAGTGAAGTTAATGTTAATCGATCCGAAGATGGTTGAGCTTGCACCATACAATTCTGTTCCACATCTTGTAGCACCTGTTATTACGGATGTAAAAGCAGCAACAGCTGCATTAAAATGGGCAGTTGAGGAAATGGAACGTCGTTATGAATTGTTTGCGCACGCAGGTGCTCGTGATTTAACTCGTTATAATACGATTGTAAGTGAGCGAGAAATTCCGGGAGAAACATTACCTTATATCGTTATTGTCATTGACGAGTTAGCCGATTTAATGATGGTAGCACCTGGTGATGTTGAGGAAGCGATTTGTCGTATTGCACAAAAAGCACGTGCTTGTGGTATTCATTTATTAGTAGCGACGCAGCGTCCATCTGTAGATGTTATTACAGGTTTAATTAAGTCAAACATTCCAACGCGTATTGCGTTTACTGTATCATCTCAAGTTGATTCGCGTACGATTATCGATATTGGTGGCGCGGAGAAATTACTTGGCCGTGGTGATATGTTATTCTTAGGGAACGGTACATCTAAGCCTGTTCGTGTACAAGGTGTATATGTATCGGATGATGAGATTGAAAAGACAGTTGATCATGTGAAAAAGCAAATGAAGCCGAATTACTTATTTAAGCAAGAGGATTTATTAGCGAAAACAGAACAAGCTGAGTCGGAAGACGAATTGTTCTTCGAAGCATGTCAATTTGTTGTAGAACAAGGGGGAGCGTCCACATCTTCTGTACAGCGAAAATTCCGCATCGGTTATAATCGCGCAGCACGTCTCATTGAAGAGATGCAATCGCAAGGAATTATTTCTGAAGCAAGAGGAACGAAGCCAAGAGATGTCCTTATTTCTGAGGATGAATTCGCTGCTATGCAGGAAACAAATGTATAGTAAACGGTTATGCTGTATACTAAGAGAAAATGTTGGATAGTAAAGTAGGGAGTAAAGCGACATGAAAGAAATTGAATTAAAATTAAAAGGTGAAATAAATAGACTAACAAATAAAACATTTAAATTTGACGAACGCGTTGGAGAAGGTTGGTTCTCTGCCGTTTACTTTTTAAAGACTAGAGAAATCATTGAAGAATTTCGCCCGAAAAGTGTTGTAACGATGCAATTTTTCCAAAAGGAAAATGCAGTTCTTTGCGGAACAGATGAAGTGATTGCGTTGCTACAAACATTCGCTAAAAATCCTGAGGAACTTGAGATTAACTCTTTAAAAGATGGCGATAAAATTAGTCCATTTGAAACAGTGTTAACAATTCATGGTCCTTATGAAAATTTCGGATTTTTAGAAGGTGTCATTGATGGAATTTTAGCTCGTCGTACATCGGTTGCGACAAACGTATATAACGTTGTCCAAGCTGCGCGTAGCGTAGATAAAGAAAAACCAGTTATTTTCATGGGAGACCGTGATGATCATTATACACAACAAGCTGGTGACGGTTATGCAGCATACATCGGAGGTATGAGCGCACAAGCGACGCATGCGATGAATGAATGGTGGGGCAAAAGTGGTATGGGGACGATGCCTCACGCATTAATTCAAATGTTTAATGGTGATGTTGTGGAAGCGGCAAAAGCATATCATAAGAAATTCCCAGAAGATGAATTAGTTGTATTAATTGATTACAACAATGATGTCATTACAGATGCACTTCGCGTAGCGCGTGAATTTGGATCAACATTAAAGGGTGTACGTGTAGATACGTCCCGCACGATGATTGATCAATACTTTATTCGCCACCCAGAAGTACTTGGAACATTCGATCCACGTGGTGTAAACCCATCGCTTGTATTCGCACTTCGTAAAGCACTTGATGAAGAAGGATTCCAGCATGTAGACATCGTTGTAACTGGTGGATTTGATGAGAAGCGTATTCGTGAATTTGAAGCTCAAAACGTACCTGTTGACATATACGGGGTAGGAAGTAGCTTATTAAAAATGAATATTGGCTTTACTGGTGATAATGTAGAACTAAATGGGAAACCAGAAGCAAAAGCTGGTCGTAAATATCGTCCAAACCCACGTTTAGAGCGTGTTCAATTAGAAAAAAGAGAAGAGATGTAAAAGAGAGAAAAACTGATAGGTGATTGACCCTATCAGTTTTTCTGTTATCATAGTATAGCGGCTTCTTTTTTGCTATAATGGACTTATTATGGACATATAAAGAAGTACGTACGAGTTTATCCTGATAAGTGAAGGGAAAGAATAACTTCACTACATCAAAAATGTATGATGATTACCAAAATAAGAAAAGATTCATATACTGTCTTATAGATAGGCCGTTGTATTAGTTCGAAATGTTGGAGGTTCTTTAAGATGACAGTTTACCATTTTGTAGGAATTAAAGGAACAGGAATGAGTTCATTAGCGCAAATTCTTCATGATATGAAGCATACTGTTCAAGGGTCTGATTATGAAAAGCGTTTCTTTACACAAACAGCGTTGGAAAAGCGTAGTATCTCGATCCTTCCTTTTGATAAGAATAATGTAGAAGAAGGACAAGTGATTATTGCAGGAAATGCATTTCCTGATACGCATGAAGAAATCGTAGCAGCAAAAGAATTAAACATCCCAGTCCATCGTTACCATCATTTCTTAGGTGACCTGATGAGCCAATACACAAGTGTTGCTGTAACTGGTGCACACGGAAAAACATCAACAACAGGTTTGTTAGCCCATGTAATGCAAGGTGCACACCCAACATCTTACCTTATTGGAGATGGAACAGGGCATGGGGTAGAAAATAGTAAGTATTTTGTATTTGAAGCTTGTGAGTATCGTCGTCATTTCTTGTCTTATAATCCAGACTATGCAATTATGACGAATATTGATTTTGATCATCCAGATTATTTTGCAGACATCAATGATGTATTCAGTGCATTCCAAGAGATGGCATTGCAAGTGAAAAAAGGCATTATTGCATGTGGAGATGATGAAGAACTTCAAAAAATTCAAGCGAAAGTACCTGTTATTTTCTATGGATTTGGAGAAGATAATGATTTCCAAGCACGCAACATTCAAAAGAGAACAGATGGTACAATATTTGATGTATTCGTTCGTAACACGTACTATGATACGTTCAAAATTACAGGATACGGCAATCACAGCGTATTAAATGCGTTAGCAGTAATCGCGCTTTGCCATTATGAAAATGTTGATGTAGAAGCAGTAAAACATCAATTAACAACTTTTGAAGGCGTAAAACGTCGCTTTAATGAAAAGCCGATGGGAGAGCAAGTAATCATCGATGACTACGCACACCATCCGACAGAGATTAATGCAACGATTGAAGCTGCTCGTCAAAAACATCCAGAGCGTGAAATTGTCGCTGTATTCCAGCCACATACATTCTCACGTACAGAAAAGTTCTTAGATGAGTTCGCAGAAAGCCTAAGCAAGGCTGACCAAGTATACTTATGTGATATTTTCGGATCAGCACGTGAAAACAAAGGTGAATTAACAATCGAAGATCTGCAAAAGCGTATTGACGGTGCAGAATTAATTACAGATACAACAACGGATGTATTAAAGAAACATAAAAACGGCGTTCTAATTTTCATGGGCGCAGGTGACATCCAAAAATTCGAAGCGGCTTACGTAAAAGAAGTTCAAGTTGCAGAGAAATAATAGAAAAGACGCATAGCTTGGCTGTGCGTCTTTTTTATGTTGTCGTGGTTGTGCATTAATGTTGAAACGTCGATATATATGGAGTTGTGTTCGATATATTTCAAAAATCGTTGATATATTGGTACGCGTTTTGAAATATAAATGTTAGAATAATAAGAAAACTAAAAAGGGGACTAAAAAACATGTTCACACTCCGAGTAGATGACGAAATCGAACTACAATTACTAGAAAAACATCATAAAGAGGAATTATATCAATTATTAGATCAAAACCGTAATCATTTACGAAAATGGCTCCCTTGGGTAGATGGGACAAAATCTGCTGATGCTTATGATGAAATTTTTCCGATGTGGTTAAAGAAGTTTGCAGAGGGAGACGGTTTTGAAAGTGGTATACGTTACAAAGGAAAGCTCGTTGGGATGGTAGGCATTCATCCAGTGAGTTGGGGGAAGAAAGCGACGAGTCTTGGGTATTATCTTGCAGAAGATGCTGGCGGGAAAGGTATTATGACGCGTAGCGTAAAGGCTGTACTTCACTATGCATTTGAAAATTTAAAGCTGAATAAAATTGAAATTCGGTGCGGTGTTGGAAATGCGAAAAGCCGAGCAATTCCAGAACGTTTAGGATTTAAGTTAGATGGTATTTTACGAGATGAAGAATGGCTATATGATCATTTTCATGATATCGCTGTATATAGTTTACTAGCTTCAGAATGGAAAGAGATTCGATGAACGAGAAGATTCGTATTGTTCCATATGAAGGTACGTTTCAAGAGGAAGTAGTAGATCTTATCGTTCATATTCAGCAAAAAGAGTATAATGTTTCAATTACGAAAGAAGAGCAACCTGATTTACTTGAAATAGAAACATTCTATCAAAAGGGTCACGGAAACTTTTGGGTAGCAATTTATGATGGTAAAGTAGTTGGAACAGTAGCTTTATTAGATATTGAGAATCATCAAGTAGCGCTAAGAAAAATGTTCGTACAAAAAGAGTTTCGCGGAAAAGAATGGGGCGCATCACATATGTTGCTTCAAACAGCAATTTCATGGGCTGAGGATAAAAAATTGAAAGATATTTACTTAGGAACAACAGTAAAATTTTTAGCGGCACATCGTTTTTATGAAAAGAATGGTTTTCAAAGTGTGAGTATAGACGAGTTGCCGAAAAACTTTCCGGTGCTACAGGTAGATAAGAAATTTTATAGGTACATTGTGTAAAAGGTCATTTAGAAATGGCCTTTTTCTATGAACCAAAATGGAAATAGTGGTATAATTTGGATTATGGGGTGTAGGTATGAACTTTCCAATTCAAAGAAGTAAGTCAGTAGTCATTTTCTTTTGTCTTACGTTAGTTTTTATGTTTATATATCCAATTGTCATGCTTTTCACTAATAAAGCGCATTGGATGTCAGCGTTGATCGGGATGGGTTTATGCTTCATTGTAAATGTACCACTCGTTTGGGAAGTATTTATTAAAAAACATAAAGTAGAAAATGGCGTATTAAAGTACGGTATTTTAAATGATGATATTGTATTAAAAGATGTGAGAATTATACGTCAGGTCGGAAAGTCTCTTGAAATTACGACGAATGCATATAAAGTACATATGGTTGCGATGCCGCAAAATATGGATGAATTCTTGGCGCTTATAGAGAAAGAAAATCCACATGTGAAAATAGAAATGGCAGGTAAGAAATGAAATATATAAAACCTTTTTTTGCTTGGAAATTATGCTGGTGTTTGCTATCTGCACTAGGGTAAATATGAAATGGAACCTGCCTTTATATGTACCCATATTAATAGGTACTATCGCAGTGGCACTTTTATATTATTTTCATTTTCAGCAAACAAAAAGTAAGAACAGTAGCTCGATATAGAGTGAGGATAATAAAAAAACGCTCGGCGAAAATTCCGAGCGTTTTTCATTATTTTAAGTTCTCTGGGTTTAAAGCTTCTAATTCAGGTACAACGAAGCGCCCGTCTTTACGGATTAGTACGTCGTCAAAGTAAATTTCGCCGCCGCCGTATTCAGGGCGTTGGATACATACTAAGTCCCAATGGATGTTCGAGTTGTTACCGTTCCATGCATCGTCGTAAGCTTGTCCAGGAGTGAAGTGGAAGCTGCCATCGATTTTTTCATCGAATAGGATGTCTCCCATTGGATGTAAGATGTATGGGTTTACGCCGATTGCGAACTCACCAACGTAGCGTGCGCCTTCGTCTGTATCGAAGATTTTGTTAATGCGTTCTGAATCGTTTGCAGTTGCTTCAACGATTTGGCCGTTCTCGAACTTAAGTTGTACATTTTCAAATGTATAACCGTTGTAAGGAGATGGTGTGTTGTAAGAAACTGTACCGTTAACAGAATCACGAACTGGTGCAGAGTATACTTCACCGTCTGGAATGTTTAAATGACCTGAGCATTTAATTGCTGGAATGTCTTTAATAGAGAATGTTAAGTCAGTTCCAGGACCAGTTAAACGAACTTTATCTGTTTTATTCATTAATGTAACAAGGCTGTCCATCGCCTTATCCATTTTACCGTAGTCTAAGTTACATACTTCAAAGTAGAAGTCTTCGAAAGCTTCTGTACTCATTTTAGCAAGCTGTGCCATAGAAGCATTTGGGTAGCGAAGAACAACCCAGCGTGTTTTTGGAACGCGAATGTCTCTATGAACTTTTTTACCAACTGTTTGGCCATGAACTTTCATACGCTCACTTGGAACGTCAGCTTGTTCATTAATATTATCGCCAGAGCGAAGGCCGATATAAGCGTCCATGTCTTTCATTACGCTTGCTTCATATGCAGCGATTTGTTCGAAATGTTCTTCAGTAGCACCCATTAATAAAGAGCGATCTACTTGATGATCTTTTAAAGAGACGAATGGGAAACCACCAGCTGCATATGCTTCTTTTACAAGTGCAGTTACAAGTTCTTTTTGTAAGCCAAAGTTTTCAATTAATACTTTTTCACCTTTTTGTAAGCGGATAGAGTAGTTAATTAAATTGTATGCTAACTTTTCAATACGTGGATCTTTCATATGTAAAGCCTCCCTACTAATTATGTATCCTCTCCTATTGTAACCTACTTAGTGGAATTTGTTGAATGATTTATGTTACAGTTAACGAATAAGTATGAAAATTCTAATGATGAGATAGGGATTAGAATGAAACGGAAAATGATTGTATAATAGGGGAAAGTATGAAAAAGATAAAGGAAGTGATGAAATGCAAGTTCTTTTATATGTAAGTGCGGCTATTATCGCGGTTGCTTTCGCAGTATTAGTAGTGTATGTATGCAGAACGTTGTTATCGGTTCAGAAGACGTTAGAAAACGTTGCAAGCACGTTAGAAGGTTTAGAAAAACAAATGCAAGGAATTAGCGTAGAGACAGAGCAATTATTACATAAAACGAATGCGTTAGCTGATGATATTCAACAGAAGTCACAGTCATTAAATAAAGTGGTAGCGGGTGTAGATGGGATTGGAACGACAATCCAATCTTTAAATACGAAGCTTCGTAATGTATCAGACTCTGTAACGGACGAAATTGAAAATAACGCTGATAAAGTAGCGCAAGTTGTACAGTGGAGCAGTGCGGCGATTGAAGTATACAATCATTACCGTGCGTCGAGACAAGAGAAGAAGGTTGAAAAAGAAGAGCGTAAATTAGAAAGAATTGAGAAAAAAGCTGAAAAGAAAGAGAAACGCTCTAGATTTCGTATGAGAGGTGAATCGTGATGAATATGACAAAACTTGAAACAATTGAAGAGCTTGAAGTCTTAGTAGAAAAGAACGAGCCGTATGTTCTTTTTAAACACAGTACGACATGCCCAATTAGTCACGGTGCATACACAGAATTTCAAGCGTATTGCAGCGAAGAAAGAGAAGTACCAGCGTATTACTTATACGTACAAGATGCGAGAGATGTGTCAAATCGTGTTGCAGAACAATACAGTATTAGACATGAATCACCGCAAGTGTTATACATAAAAGATGGGATGGTAGTATGGAATACATCTCATTGGAATATTAAAAAAGATGCTTTAGAAGAGAATATAAAGTAAAAAGAAGCAAGCTAAAGGTGCTTGCTTCTTTTTTTTGTTTTTGTTGAAATATATTTAGTGGTACACTATTAATAGTTCAAACTAAATAACTAGATTGTTGAAAGTAGGTTTTAAGTAATGAAGAAAATGGCATTATCCTTCGCAGTCGTAAGTTTATTACTGGGAGCTTGTAGTAACAATAGTAATACGATTAGTAAGAAGGATGAAGTTATACAAAAAGATACAAAAGAAAAAAGTATGATTCCGAGAACTGCTGTTTCTAAAGATTATTATAGAACTGTTATTCCTTTAAAAGAACAAAAGGTTATTAATACAGCTAATATAAAAACAAATTCTAAATTAGATTTAGCAGAGTATGAAAATGGTTTAATAAATATTGCAACGCAGCAATTTGATACAGAGAGTCACGTACTGCAATTAAACCAGTATATTCCAGAGAAACTAATTGATGAACTAGTTGCGAAAGTAGAAGCGCCAGTTTTGACGAATATTATAGAACAAGACTATTTCGGAAAACAGAATTCAAATGAATTAAGTTTATCTGGTGTTATGATTGGCTTAGCTATGTCTTCAAGTGTATCGAATGAAGAGGCTATGTCTAAAGGGACTGAAGTTGCTAAACAACTTATTGAAGCTATTAACAAAAATGATAAGTATAACAAATCTCCAATTACGTTTGCTATCTTTAAGCAAGAAAGTACTAGTTCTTTAAAAAATGGTACGTATATTGCTAGTGCTACTGTTCAAAAGAATGATACGAACCTTGGAAATTGGAGTACAATTGATGAAAAGTCGTATTCATATCCTTCTGATGAATTTACACAAGCACATGGAGAAGATAATACAAAAATAAATAACTTTGCTAAGGAAATAAAAGGTTTTTCTAATGGAGATTTTATTCCAGTCAACGCTAAAGTTTCTTATAAGAAAAATCAAATGGATACATTAAATATGAATATTGTTATTAAATATAACGGTAAAACAGAATTAATGGCTCTTACCCAATTGGCTGCTCAAGGCATGTTAGACAAATTGCCTAAAGATGCGAAAGTACAATTACAGATCAAGTCCGAGAGTAAAATTGAGGCCGTTATTATAAAAGAGAAAAACAGTGATAAACCGTTTGTTTCCTTCTTGTAAAAAAAGACAGTATATAAACTGTCTTTTTTTTATTTTAAATGAAAATATATAATGTTTTTTGATAGTAATTCCTTGCTGTATATCGTGTGACAATCGTATATGTATCAGCTATAATAAATTATCTTAAAAAAGTAACATATAGGAATTTGAAAGAGGTGGATTTCTTATGGCATCACAACAATTAGGTCGTTTACGTTCTGAAATTGATCAACTTAATTTACAAATATTAGAGTTACTAAACAAAAGAGGTCGTCTCGTACAAGAAGTTGGTAATTTAAAAGAAGTACAAGGTGTGAAACGTTTTGATCCTGTACGTGAAAGAAATATGCTGGATTTAATTGCAGAGAATAATAATGGTCCATTTGAAACTTCGACTTTACAACATATTTTCAAACAAATTTTTCAAGCTGGTTTAGAATTACAAGAAGACGATCATCGTAAAGCATTACTTGTTTCTCGTAAGAAAAAAACAGAAGATACGATTGTTGAAATTAATGGTGAAAAAATTGGTGACGGAAATCAGCATTTTATTATGGGACCGTGTGCAGTGGAAAGTTATGAACAAGTACGTCAAGTTGCTGAAGCAATGAAAGGGCAAGGTCTGAAATTAATGCGTGGTGGTGCGTTCAAACCACGTACTTCACCGTATGATTTTCAAGGTCTTGGATTAGAGGGATTACAAATTTTGCGCCAGGTAGCAGATGAATATGATTTAGCTGTTATTAGTGAAATTTTAAATCCGAATGATATTGAGATGTCATTAGATTACGTTGATGTTATTCAAATTGGCGCTCGCAATATGCAAAACTTTGATTTGCTAAGGGCAGCTGGTGCTGTAAATAAACCAGTATTATTAAAACGTGGTCTATCAGCAACGATTGAAGAATTCATTAATGCGGCAGAATATATTATGGCAAAGGGAAATGGGAACATTATTTTATGTGAACGAGGTATTCGCACGTATGAAAGAGCGACGCGTAATACGCTTGATATTTCCGCTGTGCCGATTTTAAAGAAAGAAACACATTTACCTGTCGTTGTCGATGTAACGCATTCTACAGGGCGACGTGACCTTCTCTTACCAACTGCAAAAGCAGCGATGGCAATTGGTGCAGACGCAATTATGGCTGAAGTACATCCAGATCCAGCTGTAGCTTTATCTGATGCAGCGCAACAAATGAATATACCGCAGTTCAATGATTTTATGAATGAATTAAAATCATTTGGAAGTAAATTATAAAAACTTTTAATGAGCTGTTCCAAAAAGGCATTTTGGAACAGCTTTCTCCTATTGTATAGCGACTGTCATTGTCGATTTTTGTTGGTAAGTTGATATATTTAAAAAATCGCTGATATAATTAGAGTTGCGGTCGATATATTTGGAAAATCGCTGATATATTTCGAGTTACAGTCGATATATTCGAAAAATCGCCGATATAAATTTCATTTACTATCGTACTGCTTAAAATAAGATTTCTACTAAGGAAACATCTATTTTTTTACAAAAAATGCCCTTTTTTCATAAAAAATACGAAAATACGAGAAAAGAAGCGAATTTTTTCGAAACTTTTGCGGGAAAATATTGTATGAGCCTGCGTTTTTATCGTATCATTAGTAAAAGGAAGAACTCGGGACGATTGGTGGCATCTGCAAATAGAGTTGATGTCTTTTTTTCATTCAAGTAACCGATACATAAAAATAGATAACAAAAATAGAAGGAGTGTGCGATGAGATGAACGTAACAATATATGATGTAGCGCGTGAAGCGAACGTTTCAATGGCTACCGTATCACGCGTTGTGAACGGTAACCCAAATGTAAAGCCTACAACAAGAAAGAAAGTATTAGAAGCAATTGATCGTTTAGGATACCGCCCAAATGCGGTAGCACGTGGACTAGCAAGTAAGAAGACAACTACAGTAGGTGTTATTATTCCTGATATCTCAAATACGTTTTATGCAGAACTAGCTCGTGGAATTGAAGATATCGCAACAATGTACAAATATAACATCATTTTAAGTAACTCTGACCAAAATAAAGAGAAAGAGTTCCATTTATTAAATACGATGCTTGGAAAACAAGTGGACGGAATTGTTTTCATGGGTGAAGATATTACAGACATTCACATTGAAGAATTTAAAAAATCTCCAGTACCAATTGTATTAGCAGCATCATTTGATGAGCAAAATGAAACGCCATCAGTAAATATTGATTATACACAAGCAGCTTATGATGCAATGAAGCACTTTATCGAGCAAGGACATAAACGTATCGGTTTCGTCTCTGGTCCTTTCATTGATAAAGCGGGAAGCGCGAAGAAGTTACAAGGTTACAAAAAAGCTTTAGAAGAAGCAGGTATTTCATATGATGAAAATCTTGTAATCGATGGAGATTACACATATGACTCAGGTATCGAAGCATTCGAAAAGCTTTGGAGCAATGATGAAAAGCCAACAGCAATCTTCGTATCTTCTGATGAAATGGCACTAGGTGTAATCCATGCAGCACAAGACGCTGGATTAAACGTACCAACTGACGTAGAAGTACTTGGTTTCGATAATACACGCCTTGCATTAATGGTTCGTCCCCAGCTTTCAACAGTTGTTCAACCGATGTATGATATCGGTGCAGTAGCAATGCGTCTATTAACAAAGTATATGAACAAAGAAAAAGTGGAAGATCACACTGTTATCTTACCTCACCGTATCCAATTTAGAGATTCAACGAAGTAAGTATAAAAAAGCTCACAGCGATTGCTGTGAGCTTTTATTCGTATTCAGGATAGTATTTTTGTACGACTGCATTTACCATTTCGTCTTTCTTAACGTGTAAAAATCTTGCATACAATTCTTTTCCGGTTTCAAATGGGGTATCGTCTAATTCAAACACATGCAATAGTTTTCGAAACGTCCATGTTATTTGCTGGCCGTACTTATTATCGTACGTATGCTCAGACTGTATAGCGATTTGTTCACCTAGTGCATGAGCTTCTTCCAAACTGTTTGCTTTAACAAGAATAATACTTTCTTCAAAAAGTGTATCGTGATTCTCTTCATAATGCTCATCAATTTTCGTAGAATCAGGCTCATCAGAATGAACGGACTCAAATAATAATTTTACAGCGTACATATTATGCAGCATGTTTCACTTTATAAATAATACTTGCGACAAGCGAAGCAGGTATTGTAAATACGTTACTTTGATAATGGTAATGTACTTGGGATTCTTCATAAGACATGTTGTCATATAGTTCGTTTTGTGAGACACTCATTTTTTTCTGTTTTTCTTTGAGCATTTTAATGTAGTTGTACTGTATTGGGACGAGAATGATGAAATAAGCTAATACAATTAGTGAAATCCAAATCATTATGAACACTCCCTTACAAAGAATATTTCTATATAACAATTATATCAATAAAAAGAAAAAATAACCATTTTTTTATTGGAGCTAATTTTCTTCTAGAAATGCGAACAGTTCCTTTTGGTTTTTTAAATTATGATCAATACATGTTCGAGCAACATATTTCAATCCTTGTAATAATGCATCTACGTGAAAAGTATCATAATGAATTGTATTTCCCTCTACCATCGTTTCGTCTTTTTGCAAGTTAATTGATATTTTTAATACAGTTATATTACTTTGTAAATTTACAACTTCGATGTAAAAAAACTGTTTGTCTAAGTCAATCGTAACATAATCGAATCGTTCGGATAGCTCTAATTTACATGTAGTAGTATATTCCAAATGAAAGCCTCCTTATTGTATAAGTGTATGTTATAATGCCTTCGCTATAGCTGGGACTATTCCTTGTTATATGTCACATAAGTGCAAATTTAACTATTATAGGGCAATGTCATGTATAATAGAAAGAAAAGGCTTGTGAGGGGGGAAAAGAGATGATCGTTCTTTGGATAATTACGCTTTGTATGACTGCTATTTTTGCATATATGACGTTAAAACAAAATGGTTTAAAGCGATTTGTTCCAGGAAGTATTCTTGCAGGAATTGCCCTTATCACGTATGTAATTTCTATTTTTATTGAAAGTGTATCAGTAGATATGAGCACAAGTTTAATGTTTATTGGTATTACACTATTTGCAGGTAGCATTATGGTACTTATGGTTGCTGGTATTATTTTATTTATTCATATGAATTCGGAAACGTTATAGCATATAGAAAAGGCATGTCCCAAGGGGACATGCCTTTTTATCCGTTCAATTATGCTCTATCTTTAGAAGAGTTTTGCTGTTTTAGTAAATCACGAATTTCGCCAAGAAGTTCTTCTTCTTTTGTTGGCTCTGGAATTTCTTCCTCTTTTTCTTCTTCTTTTTTAGATGTTAGTTTGTTGAAAACTTTAACAAACATAAAGATAGAAGCTGCGATAATTAAGAAGTCAAAAATTGTTTGGATGAAGTTACCATACATAACAGCAGATTTACCGTATCCAAAGTGTAAACTTGTAAAGTCAACGCCACCTAATACCATACCAAGTAATGGTGTGATGATATCTTTTACTAAAGAACTAACGATTTTACCGAATGCAGCACCGATTACAACCCCGACAGCTAAATCAACGACATTCCCTTTGAAAGCGAATTTTTTAAACTCGTTCCACATGTGTTAATCCCATCCTTTCCACGATTCATTATGAAATTTATAATTCCTATCAACATATTCTATAGAAATTTACGAGAGAAATAAAGAGGGAATGGGAATGAAAGTAAATTCTGAAAAATGTATCCGTTTTAATTTTTGTTTACATCATCTAGTAAAGATTGTAGCATTTGCTGCGTTTTTAATCCTTCTAATCCATCTACAACAGGCTTTGTATCGCCTTGTACACACTCAATAAAATGATGAACAGCATCTTCAAAACCACGTTGTTTTAACGTCGTATCCCATGATGGGGAACCACTTTGTGAAACTGAGTTTTCCTGTTCAATTTCAAATGTATTCATATTTCTTACGCGAATGATTTTCCCTGGCATTACAAGTTCAATTTGTTCTAAATTTGTACCGGCATGGCGATGCATTGCAGTAGAAAGTAACAGTCCACTTGGAGTTGTATATGTATGATGTCCGTAAAGAAGTTCATTCTTTTCAGTGATTTGCATCATATTGTGAACGACGTTAAGGTCATCATTAGCTAACCAGCGAGCAGTATCTACAATGTGTAAATAATCATCTAACATAGTAAAGTCGTACGTATATGGCCCGACTTTATTTGTGCGATGCTTTTCAATTCGAATCCATGAAATATCATTAGCCTGTTCTTTGGCAGCAACATACATAGGAACGAATCTGCGATTAAATCCGACCATTAATTTTCGGTTATACTTCTCGCTTAACTCGACTAGTTGCTCAGCTTGTTCCACTGTAGCTGCTAGCGGTTTATCAACATAAACGTCGATCCCTTTTTTTAGAAGTTCAGAAACGATTTCATAATGCGATGCAGTTGAACTATGAACGAAGATTGCATCGCATTCCGAAGCTAACATTTCAATAGAATGAAAGTCTTGAATTCGGTATTGCTGGCAAACTTGTTTTCTTTTCTCTGCGTTAGGTGTAAACGCCCCTACAAAATTCCAATCAGTTTCTTTTGTAAGTGTTGGAAGATAGGCCTTTTGCGCAATACTTCCAAGTCCAATCATCCCAATTTTAGGTTTGTTCATTTTATTCCCACCCTATTAATATTAATGTAACGGCTTAAATGTAGCATAGGGTGGGGGAGGAAGGCAAAAATTAGCTTTTTACTTACGGCCTTCTAACAAAATCTTCTCTATCTCTTCAAAGTGATGAGCGCGAGCATGCTCTAACGGGGTAACACCATCATTGTCTGGAATATTTACATCTGCACCGTGCTCAATAAGAAGGCGAATGACTTGTTGCTGTGTTTCGTTTCCGTTACTTAGTACGATGGCTTCCATTAAAGCTGTCCATCCCAGGTTATTTACATGATTTACATCAATATTTGTTCGAGTGAGGAGTTCTTTTATAACGTCAATATAGCCATGTTCTGAGGCTGGGATAAGAGCTGTTCCGCCGTAACGATTTGTAATCGTAGGATCTGCAACAGCATCAATTGTTAGCTTTAAAATGTCTAAGTAACCTTCCGCACCGGCGTATAGAAAGGGATTGTTTTTCATGTCATCTTGGATATTTACGTCAGCACCAGCTTCGATAAGCGCTTTTGCGGTTTTTACATCATTTTTGTATGTAGCAATCATAAGCGGAGTGCGTCCTTGACTATCCGTCGCATTTATATTTGCGCCTTTTTTTAGTAAAGATATAACAGTATTCGTTTCATTTTTTTCAGTAGCTGCTAGTAGTGCAGTCTCCATGTTTGTCATCTCCTTTTTTACTTCTTGTTCTTGCGAGCATCCTTGTAAAAAAATTACGCAACATATCATACTGAATGTTTTTTTGAACATGGAATTTCAACCTCCTAATTTCAACTGTAAAATAGGAACATTAAATTTTTATAAACTGGCGCTAAAATTACTATAAAATCGCTTGAGTAATTGAACATATATTTTTATGCTTATAAATAATAAGGTTTGATAAAGTGAGGATTTAAGATATGTCTATTAAAACAAGGTTTTTATTTTCTTATATTGCTGTTATCCTCGTTTCTATTACGCTTATATTAGTCGCGGGATTTTTAATCGTTTTTTCGATAACAGGTGACTTGGAAGCAGTGAAAAATTTCTATAAAAGTTCTTACATTCAAAAGCCGCTTACACCAGAAGAAGAGAATGCCTATCTTGAGTTGAAGTCAGCAGCCAAACAGCATCAATCTCAATTGTTAGATGAGTCGTTTGTCTCAGCAATAGAAAAAGAGGGTGTGAAAATAGTAGTAAGAAAAGGAGAAACACTTTCATATGCTTCAAACGTATTTGAAAGTGTATCTTTAAAAGAAGCCCTTCCGAAATTTGAATCAGCAAATATTAATAGTCGTGGTACAACGGAACTAGGCGATACATTTTATCGATATGTAAAGTTTGATTTTTATTTTCCTCAGGAAGAAGAGGGAAGTATATTTGTATTAAAAAAGCAAAGTTCATTTGTAGATCTTACACAAAAATTATTTCCAATCTTATTTGTATCTCTCTTACTACTAGCCATTTTACTCATTGGATTATTAAGTTACCTCGTTTCAAGAAGTGTAATAAAACCAATTTTTGTATTGAAAGGCGCAACGGAGAAAATTAAAGAAGGAAATTTAGATTTTCAAATACCAGTTACATCACACGATGAAATAGGGCAATTAAATCAAGGATTTGAGGAAATGAGGAAGAGATTAAAAGAATCGATAGAGATGCAAACACAGTATGAAGAAAATAGAAAAGAGCTTATTTCAAACATCTCTCATGACTTAAAAACACCGATTACATCAATTATCGGATATGTAGAAGGAATAAAGGACGGGGTAGCAAATACGCCAGAAAAAATGGATAAGTATTTAACAACTATCCATACGAAAGCAAAACATATGGATACACTTATTGATGAATTATTTTTATTCTCAAAGCTCGATTTGAATCGAGTTCCCTTTCAGTTTGAAACGGTTGAATTGAATACGTTTATGCAAGAGTTAATCGAAGAGATGCAAATGGATTTAAGTAAAGAAGGTATAGAAGTTAACTTACAATTACATGCATCACCACTATATGTAACGGCTGATTGCGAAAAAATCAATAGAGTTATATCAAATTTAATTCATAATAGTGTGAAATACATGGATAAAGAAGAGAAGAAAATTACTGTAATAGTATCGAGTGATAATAATAAAGTTATTGTGAAAGTGATGGACAATGGATCAGGTATAGAATCTGATACGCTACCTTATATCTTTGAACGTTTTTATCGTGCAGAACAATCGCGGAATTCTAGCACAGGTGGAAGTGGACTTGGTTTAGCAATAGCGAAGCAAATTGTTGAAGAACATGGCGGGGAAATTTGGGCGGAAAGCGAGCTTGGTAAAGGCACAAGCATTTTCTTCTCATTGGAAAAAGTAGAGGAATGTGGTGAGTAAATTGAAAAGAATTTTATTAATAGAAGATGAAGTAAGTATTGCAGAATTACAGCGAGATTATTTAGAAATTAATGATTTCCAAGTTGATGTAGAGCATTCAGGAGAAATAGGTTTACAAACAGCCTTGCAAGAAGACTATGATTTAATTATTTTAGATATTATGCTTCCGAAAATGAACGGATTCGAAATTTGTAAACAAATACGTGCTGTAAAAGATATTCCGATTCTACTTGTTTCAGCAAAAAAAGAAGATATAGATAAAATTCGCGGACTCGGATTAGGAGCGGATGATTATATAACGAAGCCGTTTAGCCCGAGTGAATTAGTCGCAAGAGTAAAAGCACATATTTCTCGTTATGAAAGATTATTAGGAAATGTAAGTAAGCAACGCGATACGTTATATATTCACGGAATTTCTATCGATCAACGAGCGAGGAAAGTTTTTATAAACAATGAAGAAGTGGCATTTACAACGAAGGAATTTGATTTATTAACATTCTTTGTCACACATCCAAACCAAGTATTAAATAAAGAACAGTTATTTGAACGCATTTGGGGATTAGATTCCGCTGGTGATTTAGCCACTGTTGTCGTCCACATTAGAAAGCTACGTGAAAAAATTGAAAGAGATCCTGCTCACCCGCAATATATTGAAACAGTATGGGGAGCTGGTTATCGTTTTAACGTGTAATATACCTGCCGAGTAATTGGCAGGTTTTTTGTATGTTATTCGAATGAAAAGGAAGAAATAGGTAATTTGTGTTAAAATGTAAAGAGAAACAAAACAGAGGAGAGCATAGGGAGCGAGCTATATGTTGGGGGATATATTAAAAGATAATAAATCAAATAAGACTTTAAAGATTGGAACTAATATCGTACTTATCTTATTGATTATTGGTGCAATACAAATGTTTTATGATGAAGATTCTACGAATGATCATTTCGGTTGGTTCTTTTTTGCGATCTTTTGGGTAATTAAAAGCATTTCTAGCTCTAAGGTAAGTTTAAAAGATAGAGATAAAAAGTCGGTATTACTTGATGTGGGTTTAGTGGTTATTTCTTTTGTTTTTTTAGTTGTTTTTAGTGTGAAATATTTCTTTTGAAAAAAGCTCATAGTCGTATAGAGGCTATGAGCTTTTTATCAGTGTTTAGGTTTTCTTAATAATAATGGTACTAACGATTTATAAAATGTTTGAGTAGTAGAAGTAAACTGAGCAGCTTCTTCTAAAAAAGGATAATGGTTGCTGTTTTCGAATGGAATGAAGATAGAATTACGTATCCCATCATGTATCTCGATAGAATATTGAATTGGGCACTGTACATCATATCTTCCGCATATAATAAGTGTCTTTGTTTGGATGGAAGGTAAATTCTCTCTTAAATCAAATGAAGGATATTCATTGGCGAAAGCATTCATCCGGCTAATGGACATTGTTTTATTGATTGGTTTACAAAAATAAGAGTTGTAGTTTTCTGGTTTATACAATGATAATTTTGTTCTCTTAGTAGATAGTTCTTTCCGTTCTTCATTTGTAAGGTGAGGGCTTTTTAAGTTTTCGATGAGTTTTTGCATATAATGAAACTGTGGATGTGCTGGGTGATAAATGCAGAATGGTGTTTCGGTATAGTTACTTGCTGCAGCTCCTGCTACGACTAATGATTGTAAGGAATGTGGATATGTAATTGCATATAAAAGTCCAAGCATACCACCTGTTGAATGGCCAGCGAAATGCCATGTTGGAAGTTGTAATGCTTCTCGTATGGCTTCCAAGTCGTGGATTGTTTCAATCATGCTTAATTCTTTTTCTGAATTGGCTTTTAACGAGTTACCAACGTCTCGTAAATTAATGAGAAATACACGATGCGTAGCAGTAAAAACATCCGCAAAGTAATCACCAGTTTCATTAAATTGTGAATAGTGATGTGTAATACAAAGCGATTCGCCATCTCCTTTTGTAAAGAGTTCAAATGTGCCACGTTTCGTGTGGATCATTTGTTGTATCCACATAATATCACGACCTTTCCTCATAAAATCCATTAGTACATAAAAATATATCAGCGATTATTAGAATATATCGGCGCAACTCGGAATATATCAGCGATTATCAAAATATATCGGCGCATCTCGAAATACATTAGCGATTATTAAAATATATCGACTTACCGACAGAAAACGACAATAATAGCAAGCTTTAAATAAAAGGAGGCTATTCAAAAACGAGCCTCCTTTTCGTTTAGTATAAAGATTTTGTCATATTATTCCGAATAATTTCAAGGGATTTCGCTACAGTTAATGCGTTTTTTTCTTCAATTTCTGGTTTACGGGGGATAGGTTTATACATGTTGTCTGGATCTTCCCATGTGAGGGGAAGTTCTGTTTCTGCTTGTCCTTTCCAAGCTTCAATCCATTCTGGAGGGAGATAACCTGAGATGTTTTGGATGTTGTTCATTTCGAGCCAAATGAGTGCCCAAGCTCTTGGAACGACGCGCCAGTGATCATAGCCACCGCCACCGACAGCGATCCAGCGACCGTCGCAATATTCATTAGCAATTTCACGAGCGAGCTTCGGTATTTCGCGGTAAATATTCATTGTCGCACAAAGATGCGTAAGTGGGTCATAATAATGTGCGTCAGCACCATTTTGCGTTAAAATAATATCCGGTTTAAAGTACGCTGCAACTTCTTTTACAACAGTTCGATATGATTCTAAGAACGATTCATCTTCTGTAAAAGCATCGAGTGGAACGTTAAAAGAATAACTATAGCCATTACCTTGTCCGCGTTCATTTACAGCGCCAGTTCCAGGAAATAAATAGCGACCAGTTTCATGTAATGAAATTGTGCATACGTTAGGGTCATCATAAAACGACCATTGTACGCCATCGCCGTGATGAGCATCTGTATCAATATATAAGACGCGTAAACCGTATTTCTTTTGAATATACTTCATTGCGATAGAACTGTCGTTATAAATACAAAAGCCAGATGCTTTGCCGCGAAAGCCGTGATGTAAGCCGCCACCTAAATTGAGAGCGTGCTTTACTTTCCCAGAAAGAACAGCATCGACAGCTGTTAATGTACCACCAACGAGCAATGCGCTTGCTTCGTGCATATTTGGGAACATCGGTGTATCTTCTGTTCCGAGTCCATATGTCATTGCAATTGATTTTTCTAACTTTCCTTCTCCAGCACGTTTTACCGCATTTATGTACTCCTCTGTATGAACGTAGGCGATTTCTTCATCTGTAGCCGTCCGTGGTGAGATGATTTGAGAGGGAGAGATGAAACCGCCCTTTTGTAATAAATCATACGTAAGTGTGACGCGCAGTTGGTTAAAAGGATGATCAGGGCTAAATGAATAGCCCCGGAAGTCATCCGAATAAATAAACGCGCTACTCATGCCTGCATCCCCATGATGTTTGGCCATAATACGCGGTAGCCTTCTGCTTCAAGTGCATCAATCACTTTTAGAGGATTCATCGTTTGAATGCGGAAAACGAGTACTTTATCATTCTCATCTTTTGCTGGATAGACGAGAACGCTCACGATATTTATTTGTAAATCACTAAAAATAGCAACGACTTTTCCAAGAATACCAGGTTCGTTTTTTACTTGAATTTCAATTTGCGAACTTGGTTGATGTGCTCCTGTTAATTTTACTAACGTGTGTAATACTGTAGATTCAGAAATGATTCCAACTAACTTCCCGGCCTTTGTAACAGGAAGACAGCCAATTTTATTTTCAAAAAATAAAGTAGCAATTTCCTCAACGAAATCGAGAGGATGGCAAGTCATAACAGGATGTTTCATAATAAGTTCGAGCGGTTGCTGTAGCATATCGAGTGAAACTTGTTCATCTAGAATAGACGGACTTGCATCTCTTACATCCCGATCAGAAATAATGCCTACGACGTGATTATTTTGATCGACAATTGGAATGTGCCGAATGCCTTTCGTGCGTATCGTTCGGATTGCTGTTTCGATTGTATCGTTTGGATGTAATGTAACTACATTTTGATTCATAATTTCTTCTACAATCATTCCAGTTGCCCCCTTTATTAATACATAAAACGATTGTGAAAACGTAGACGATCAAAAGCTTGAATAGAATCCGTATCAACGCGTTTACCGATGCGGACCATCAAACAGTTGGCAGGATGTGAACAAATTTCAGGATCGTCTGTAGCCATCCATTGTAACCCGCCAGCATTCATCATCTTCTCCATTACTTTTCGGTATTCCCACACATTCAATCCTGTTTGTTTCAAATCCCAGTGCCAATAATATTCAGTCGTCAATATAATGTAATCTTCCATATAATCGTCCATCATAGAAACCTCTAGTAAGTTCTTTCCGACAGAACTCCCGCGGAAGGCTGGGACTACTTCAATTGCCCCAAGCTCAATTAAGTTTTCCATTTTTCCTTCTGACCATCGTTCAAGTGGATCAGGATACAAGTATGTAACATATCCAACAATTGTTTGGTCATGTCTAGCAATAATGAGACGAGCTTCTGGTAATTTAGAAATTTCGACAATTGCTTTATATTGTTGCTCGGCAGGACGAAACGCAATTAAGTCTGGATGAAACTCATACATTTCTAAGTTATGTGTAGAGACAGGACCTTCAATAATTAAAGTGCCTTTCGCTGTTTTTAAGTTTCTAGCATTATATATTTTTTTATGAATCAATGTATTGCTCACCACCTTGAGGGTTTGTGAATCTATTAATATCGTACTTTATAATATATGCGATGTGAATCGAAATTTGTCATTAAAAATTTGTCTAAAAATCAACAAATATACTGAAAATTTTAAATGATGTCATTATAATAGATAATAGAATACATAGGAGGGGGATGTAAAGTATGAAAGTAGAAACGCTTCCTGTCATTAAAGGAGAAAATAATTTGCCGAATTATGATGAGGCATACGCGAATTTTAACTGGGAAGAGGTTAATAAAAACTTTACTTGGAATGAAACAGGCCGAGTAAATATGGCGTATGAGGCAATTGATAAGCATGCGAAATCCGATCGAAAGAATAAAGTAGCTCTTTATTATCAAGATGGATCGCGAAAAGAGAAATATACATTTAAGGAAATGAAGGATTTTTCTAATAAAGCAGGAAACGTCCTTAAGAATTATGGCGATGTAGAAAAAGGCGATCGCGTTTTTATTTTTATGCCACGTTCTCCAGAGTTATATTTCGCACTTTTAGGTGCAGTGAAATTAGGAGCAATTGTTGGACCGCTATTTGAAGCATTTATGGAAGGCGCAGTTCGCGATCGCTTAGAAGATAGCGAAGCAAAGGTGTTAATTACAACGCCTGAATTATTAGAGCGCGTACCATTAAATGATTTACCGGCTTTAAAAACAGTTTTCCTTGTTGGAGATAATGTAGAAGAAGGCGGTAAAACGGTAGCGTTCAATCCGTTATTTGAACAAGCTTCAAAAGAATTACATATTGAATGGTTAGGCCGTGAAGACGGTTTGATTCTACATTACACGTCTGGTTCTACTGGTAAGCCAAAAGGTGTGCTTCATGCGCAAAACGCAATGGTTCAGCACTATCAAACGGCGAAGTGGGTATTAGATTTAAAAGAAGACGATGTATATTGGTGTACTGCTGACCCGGGCTGGGTAACTGGAACAGCTTACGGTATTTTCGCACCGTGGTTAGTTGGAGCGTCAAATGTTATTTTAGGTGGACGCTTTAGTCCAGAAGCTTGGTATGAAGCACTGCAAGATTACGGTGTGACGGTTTGGTACAGCGCACCAACAGCATTCCGTATGTTAATGGGAGCTGGACAAGACGCAATTAAAAAATATGACTTATCACAAGTTCGTCACGTATTAAGCGTTGGTGAGCCGTTAAATCCAGAAGTAATTCGCTGGGGTATGAATGCATTTGGACTTCGTATTCATGATACGTGGTGGATGACAGAAACAGGTGGACAAGTAATTTGTAACTACCCTTGTATGGAAATCCGTCCAGGTTCAATGGGTAAACCAATTCCAGGTGTGAAAGCAGCGATTGTTGATAATGAAGGAAATGAAGTGCCTCCTTACACAATGGGTAACTTAGCAATTGCGAAAGGTTGGCCATCTATGATGCGCGGGATCTGGAATAACCAGCAAAAATATGAATCTTATTTCATGCCGGGAGATTGGTACGTATCAGGTGACTCTGCCTATATGGATGAAGATGGATACTTCTGGTTCCAAGGGCGTATTGACGATGTAATTATGACGTCAGGTGAGCGCGTTGGTCCGTTTGAAGTAGAAAGTAAATTAATCGAGCATGCTGCTGTTGCAGAAGCTGGTGTAATTGGTATTCCTGATCCGGTGCGCGGCGAAATTATTAAAGCATTTATCGCACTTCGAGCAGGATACGAACCATCTGATGAATTAAAAGAAGAAATTCGTCAATTTGTAAAGAAAGGCCTAGCAGCTCATGCAGCGCCACGACAAATTGAATTTAGAGATAAATTACCGAAAACGAGAAGTGGTAAAATTATGCGCCGCGTATTAAAAGCGTGGGAGTTAAACTTACCAACAGGTGACTTATCAACGATGGAAGATTAAGAGAGAAAGGTCTGAACGAAAAATGTTCAGGCCTTTCTTTTTTATGATATCATGAACTTATATATATAAGTTAAAGGGGATAGTATGATGAAAACAGAAAAGGAAAAGATGATACTAGGAGAAATGTACATACCGGCTGATCCAGTTTTAGTACAAGAAAGAGAGCAAGCACGTATATTAACGAGAAAATTAAATGATACGCCAGAAGAGCAATTGAAAGAGCGTAGCGAAATCGTAAAAGAATTATTCGGAACGACAGGAGATAATATTCATCTTGAATCTTCTTTTAGATGTGATTACGGCTATAACATTCACGTTGGCGAAAATTTTTACGCGAACTTTGACTGTACGATTCTAGACGTATGCCCGGTAACAATCGGAGTGAACTGTATGTTAGCTCCAGGTGTTCACATTTATACAGCAACGCACCCACTTGATCCAATTGAGCGTATAAGCGGATCAGAATACGGAAAACCAGTTACAATTGGCGATAACGTATGGATTGGCGGAAGAGCAATTATTAATCCAGGTGTAACAATTGGAGACAATGCGGTGATCGCATCTGGTGCTGTCGTAACGAAAGATGTGCCTAATAATGTAGTAGTTGGCGGGAATCCTGCAAAGATTATAAAAAAACTAAAATAATATTTGAACGAAGTGCCTTCCTCGTCTGTATACATTTATGAAAGAATAGATGAGGGAGGCTTTTATATGTCTAATAAATTACTTCTTGCGACGTTGTAAAGGATTGACAAGAAGGGAAACCTGACCTCTATTTGACATGCCTATATAAATGATGGTATAAAGAAAAGTATATGAATAATTGAGCGTGGAAAGGGAGAAGTAGTGATCATTTCCCTGTTTTAGAGAGCTGATGGCCGGTGAAAATCAGCACATAGATGATCGCGAATTACGCCCCTAGAGCATCTTTTTTCGATTGAATTTTATTCAAAAGGGAAAAGACGGTGCTAAGCCGTTATGTAAATAAGGTGGTAGGCTTTTTTGCCTGCAACTAGGGTGGTAACGCGATAATCAAAATCGTCCCTTATTTGAAGGGGCGATTTTTTTATGTTTTCAACCTTCACGCCAGTAATGAACTTAAAGGAGAGTATGTAGGATATGGGTATTTTACAAGATCTTGAATTTCGCGGTCTAATTAATCAGCAAACAGATGCTGAGGGCCTTGAGCAATTATTAGAAAAAGAAAGCGTTAAATTATACTGTGGTTTCGACCCGACAGCGGATAGCTTACACATTGGTCATATGTTACCAGTATTAATGTTACGTCGTTTCCAATTAGCTGGTCACCAACCAATCGCACTTGTTGGTGGTGGTACTGGTATGATCGGTGACCCGAGTGGTAAAAAAGCAGAACGTACATTAAATACGAAAGATACAGTTGCTTACTACACAGAAAGCATTAAAAACCAACTTTCAAACTTCTTAGAGTTTGAAAACGTGGACAACCCAGCAACGATGGCTAACAACTACGACTGGCTTGGTAGCTTAGATGTAATTTCATTCTTACGCGATATCGGTAAAAACTTCGGTTTAAACTATATGTTAGCAAAAGATACAGTAGCATCTCGTTTAGAAACTGGTATTTCATTCACTGAGTTTAGTTACATGATTTTACAATCATACGACTTCTTAAACTTATATCAGCAACATAATTGCCGTCTACAAATCGGTGGTAGTGACCAATGGGGTAACATTACAGCTGGTCTTGAATTAATCCGTAAATCAGAAGAAGATGCGAAAGCATTCGGTTTAACAATTCCACTAGTTACTAAATCTGACGGTACGAAGTTTGGTAAAACCGAAGGCGGCGCAATTTGGTTAGACCCAGAGAAAACAACTCCTTACGAGTTCTACCAATTCTGGATTAACACAGATGACCGCGACGTTGTTAAATACTTAAAATACTTCACATTCTTATCTCATGAAGAAATTCTTGAGCTTGAAAAGCAAGTAGCTGAAGCGCCAGAAAAACGTGCAGCACAAAAAGCATTAGGTTCTGAAATGACAAAACTTGTTCACGGCGAAGAAGCATTAGAGCAAGCGATTAAAATTTCAGCTGCATTATTCAGCGGTTCTGTAGCAGAACTGACTGCAAGCGAAATCGAGCAAGGATTCAAAGACGTACCATCTGTAGAACGTACTGCAGAAGATACAGTATTAATCGACTTACTTGTAGAAAGCAAAATCTCTCCATCAAAACGTCAAGCACGTGAAGATGTAACGAACGGCGCAATCTACGTGAACGGTGAGCGTACACAAGCATTAGACTACGTTGTAACAGAAAACGACCGCATCGAAGGTAAATTCACAATCATTCGCCGCGGTAAGAAGAAATATTTCTTAATTCGTTACTAATAAATAAAAAGCTTTGAGGAATTTCCTCAAAGCTTTTTTGTTTTAATCTCCTTTTCGAGTTCATACGGAAATCACATGTAAGCGGTATGATAAACGTATAACAATTAGAAAGGAGTGGTAAAACGAAATGTCACTAGAAGCGTTGATTATTTTTTCTTTGCTAAACGCGGGTCAACTTGCAGAGAATTCGAAAGTTGA
The DNA here is from genome assembly GCF_051916445.1 of Bacillus cereus group sp. MYBK220-1. Taxonomy (NCBI): domain Bacteria; kingdom Bacillati; phylum Bacillota; class Bacilli; order Caryophanales; family Bacillaceae; genus Bacillus; species Bacillus cereus group sp. MYBK220-1. The sequence goes on from NZ_JBQAGQ010000010.1 coordinate 60,320, forward strand.
TATACATAAAGAGCAGAAAGATGCTTATGTATATGTTCAAAAAGAGGAAAATAAATAACTTTATTTTATATATACGAAAAAAGAGGGTATCCCAGAAGGTCTTTAAAATGACCCTTTGGAGATATCTTTTTTGTTATTCATGTATTACTTTTAATGAAATTTGTCCTTTGGGGAGGATAGGTAGCGTAGGGGCATTTCTATCGTTAGACAACATTTTTAAAAATAAAGGGGGTGAAATGTCTACGAAAATCTATAAATTATTACATAATAAAAGCCACAAATCATATGAGTGTGACTTAAATGTTTTTATTCAGCCTCGAAGCGTAAAGTGATGAAAACTCAAATGAAACCATAAGATATCTAGCAGGATTTATTTTCCTAGATTTGAAATTGTTATATCAATTTTGTTTCTTTTTGCAGTGTTTAAAGCGTTGCTTAGTAAATCTAAAAAAGTTGTACCTGTTGGAGTAGCGTGATAATTGGCTAAACTAGTTGTTTTATTAGGAATTTTATTTCCCCAAGGTGGCTGTTTTTCCATGTGCTCAATATCCCAGATAACTTCTGTAGGAGGTAATTCACTTAAAATTTTTCTTATCTCTTCTACATTTTGAAGTGCTTCTTCTGTGTCCTCCCAACGTAACTTGTCGAAATATAAATTCTTCATTAATAGTGGGTACTTAGTGCCCCAACCTTCAGACTCTGTATGATAAGACATGGTTGAAAAAAAGCTATGTAAAAAATCAGGGTGTCCTGTTTCATAGAAAAATATATCTACTTTAAATCCTACTGCCATTAATATCAATCCTCGCGCTTAAATATTACGTTTTTGATGAATAATTACATAAATCAATAAAAAGAAGAACGTTTATTCTCACTACAAGGCGTTCTTCTTTTTTTGTTTTATTCGTCGTCTTCAAAATCGCGTAAGCTATCTAGCAATTCTGTAAAAGATGAACAAACAGGGTAAATTGCTTCTTCCATCTCTTCTTCCTCATGATCCCAAAATACAACGGTTGGGGCTTCGGGGTTATTTCGGTAATCAAAGCATAGAAGGTTACCAAACGGGTCTCTAGCAAAAGGGTATACTTTATCAACTAATCTATCTTTTATACCTTCATAGTTTTGGACAATCGAATATTTATCTTCTATATGAAGAGTTAAGAGGTCACTGAATACATTTTCATCTTGTCCTGGTACATCAAATACTTTTGGGTTAGGGTATCCCCCGTCATATTTCTTCACGCACGCAACAAAATCGTTGGGTAATTTAATATTAAAATATTGTTCTGCCTTTTGGATTTCTTCGTCTGTAACTGGTGTTTTACTCATAAAGGACCATGTAATATTGTTCATTTTTGCCACTCCTTATTTATCGCTATCTTTTCCCCAAATTCTATAGCCACCTGTATGGCCAGTATCGTGATGTATCTGATAATCTACAAGTTGCATTCTACCAGTATCTTGATGGTGATGCCATGTGTAATGCTTTGGTGTTTCACCTTGTTTAAACATTTGAATTTCTTCTTTCGTAAATCTTGAAGCTAAATCAGGGTCTTTTATTATTTGTTCGTATAATGCTTTACTACATTTTCTAAAATGTGTTGTTCTAGATTTTTTTAAGTCTGCCTCTTTTAGGATTACCTCACCCTTAGATTTAAAAATAGGGAACCCATCTGCATCATACGGAATACCTGTAACAGGGTGTTTGTCTCCTGCCAACTCACCTTTTCTTAATCTTATTGTCTTAGGGCCATTTGGACCTTCATAAGTATATGGAGCTGCTTTCTGCAAATACTGTTGGATACTTCCAACTCCTGCATATGAGAAAGAATTTCCAGGTTTTAATTCATAGTTGTTTAATATATGCAATGCATTTCTGTATGCAGGGGGATTAGTTATAAGGGATTTCCCTTTAATAAGACTTGTCATAGCAGATGCTTTACCTACTTGTCCAATTTTATCTAGACCTTTGCTACCAATAAACCCTGTGAGTAGCGAGGTGACTACATAAGCTGCATAATGTTCCCTACTTTCCATATCCCCATTCCATAATTCGTTCATGAATGAATCGGACAGGGCATTCCATGCCGCAGGTAGGGTTTCTTTATAATTTACGATTGCATCTTTCATGTTTAACCAGGTCTCTTTATCTCCCAAAGCAACAAATCCGTCCCATGCGTCTACAACGCCATCTACTACACCAGTGGAAATACCAGTCCAGGCATCGCTCAAATCCTTTTTATTTCTATCCCAAAAGGATTGTTCTGATTGTGGTGGGATTTTTCCACACATTGCACCTTCTTCAATTGAATTATCAGCCTGACGATTCTTATCTTCTGTAATCGATTGAATAGAAGTTACCCATTCCATATTCAACCCTTGTGTACTAAATGTACCACTTGCAGGACTAAAACCTTTTCCACTTTGGACTTCGGCTAAACCTGTCGCAATGTTAGCGGCTAATTGAATTGCTGTACTATAGTTATCGCTAGATGTTTGATTAAATTCATATAGATGTTCTAGTTTCTCTTGCAGTTTTCGTTTCATGACAGCAAAAAGATTTACCATATCGTTCATGCCCGGATTTGGCATAGTTTGATGGAGTGCTTCTGTACTTGCTATCATTCGGTCAATTTCTCGAATTTGTTCTAATATTTCTTGTTCAATAACATCTGTTGAAGCTACCTGTGATTGAAATTGACTTGGAAAGGCATCGTTCTGACGAATTAATTCCTCACATAAGTAAATGATTCCTTGTGCCAAAGGACGAAAGGTTTGTAAGAAATATGCTTTTGCACTGCTATATGTTTGTCCTTGTAGAACAGTATCCAATGCAAAAGCATCAATAGAATGAATAATTTGTTCCATACCTTGAATAGTAGTGGTACAGAAAGAGTTCATACTTTCTGTTTGAGCTTGTACTTCACCGAGATACATATTTAAAGACATGAACTTTCCCTCCCCCTTACAAAAAAATACCAATTTAAGGAAGAGGTTGTAAATATAATGTTCTAATTATTCCGAAAACAAAAACTTGTTCATTAAGTTTTTTAATCTCATTCGGATGCTCGGGTGATGAAGAGGTTTTTAAGGTTGAATGTAAATAGAAAAAGGGAAGATATAGATTATGTACACATAAATACGTTGTAAAAATCATGTTAAAAAAAAAGAAAGTATAGCAAAGAAAAATGAGTTATGGGGTAGAATGTAGTGTTTTTAAGTGTTAGAAGAAGGTAAGCTGGCTAAATTCAGAAATGATAATTCTAATGTTGTATTAGCATTGAAAGAAATACTAACATTAGAACAAATAGGACAGTATAAAATGAATTAGATAATGAAGAAAGCCGCTCGTTTTTTCGGGGCGGCTTATTCTTTACATGTTTTAGTTTTCTTCTTCTTTGTAATTTAATGCAATCTCTACTATTTCTTCCGGTGTTAAATCCCTAAAATCCCAAAAGATTATATCACTTGGAGCGGGATGAGGTACACCGCTATTATTAAATTGGTTTACGTATTCATTAAGTTCTTCTTCAGGTAATTTAGGATTACAAATCTTTGTTACAAGTTCAATAAGTTCTTCTTTTGTCATTTTGAGTGTCATACTAACCATCCTTTCATAATCATTAACCTTTTTTACCGAAATGATATGAACGATCTAAAACATTTTGATGCATTTTAGGAGAAACAATTATTAAGTTATCGAGATTGTACACATCTCCACCCTGGTGAATTGGTTGTTTATGGTGCAAAATATATTGATTGTGCTGACCATACTTCTCAGATAATGGAGCGAATGGAGCTTTACCCTCTTTCATAAGGTTTATATTTCTTTGGTTAAATTCTGTCGCATAGTCTGAATCAGCAACTGTTTTCCAAAACTCTTTTCTAAAATCATCAAAGGAGTTGAAATTTTTTCCAATTAGCTTATTTCGAATTTCTTGTGGAATAACACCAATTGAACCTTTATTATACATTAGTTTCTTTTGAGTCCCTAAACTTCGTTCAAGATTAAAACTTGAAGTTACTGTTCCTGGAGAATTTCTTTTTTGTGCACTTGAAATCGTAGTCTTTGCAAAATTATAGTAGGCTTGATTCAATTCGCTTTGAGGTATCTTGGTTATGATAGTTCCACCAGAGAAAGCATAAGAAACATCTTTCTTAAAAGATTGTAAAATCTCAGATGCGTGCTTCATTTCTTTTATTAGTGTTACTCCTTTTGTTAATGTACTTGCTCCACTTGATGCTTTTACTCCTTTTATAACAAGTCCTGCTCTACCTAATCCCTTGTCGGCGATTAGACCAATACCTATTTGGGTTAATGCATAAGTAATCCATTGCGTACGGCTCTCTGCATCTCCATTTATCATATCTCGTTTCACGGTACTTGAAAATGTATGCCACATATTTTTCGCCGTTTCATCCAAATGTAAAATCGCATATGTAACATTAATAAAAGTTTCTATATCCATATTCCTTATATTCATATTACTTAAAGTTTCCATGGACTTGATTGCATCTTCAACAGATTTCCCTGTTCCGATTACAGTACCATTCCATATCTTTTTTACTGTTTCGAACATTTTAACTACACTGTTTACCTTATCGCCCCAAGCTTTTTTAATCGCAGATGTTTCTTCTAGCCTACCGCACATTTCTCCATCTTTAATTAAATGATCAGCTTTTCGTTTTTTTTCTTCTGTAATTGCTTGAATAGGACCCGTCCACTCCATATTCAACCCTTGCGTACTAAATGTACCACTTGCAGGACTAAAACCTTTTCCACTTTGGATTCGGCGAGACCCGTCGCAATGCTAGCAGCTAATTGAATCGCTGTATTATAGTTATCACTAGATGTTTGATTAAATTCATATAGGTGCTCTAGCTTTTCTTGAAGTTTACGCCTCATGTCAGCAAATAGATTTACTATAGCATCCATGCCCGAGATAGGCATAGCTTGATTGATTGCTTCCGTACTTGCTATCATTCGGTCAATTTCTCGAATTTGTTCTAATATCTCCTGTTCGATAACATCTGTAGAAGCGACCTGTGATTGAAAGTCTCTTGGAAAAGCATCATTTTGACGGATTAATTCTTCGCATAAGTAAATGATTCCTTGTGCTAACGGACGAAAGGTTTGTAAGAAATATGCTTTTGCACTGCTATATGTTTGTCCTTGTAGAACAGTATCCAATGCAAAAGCATCAATAGAATGAATAATTTGTTCCATACCTTGAATAGTAGTGGTACAGAAAGAGTTCATACTTTCTGTTTGAGCTTGTACTTCACCGAGATACATATTTAAAGACATGAACTTTCCCTCCTCTTACAAGAAAATAATACCAATTTAAGGAAGGGGGTTGTAAATGTAATATTCTGATAATTCGGCGGTTAAAGAGATACTTGTTCATTAAGTTTTTTTAATCTTATTCAGATGCTCGGGTGATGAAGAGGTTTTTAAGTTGAATGTAAATAGAAAAAGGGAAGGTATAGATTATGTACAAATAAATACGTTGTAAAAATCATGTTAACAAAAGGAGAGTACAGCAAAGAAAAATGAGTTGTGGGGTAGAATGTAGTGTTTTTTTAGTGTTAGAAGAAGGGGGGAGTTTTTTATTAATGTGGATAAAAAATGGATGAAATTCTAGAGAGAGGGTTAAGTTTTATTTTGTTACATTGTTTTGTTTTTATACATATAATCGGCTATATTCAATAAAAAAAGCCCAGGCCCCTTGATAAACAAGGTTCCTAAGGCTTTTAATAATACTCTTTTCAGAGTACCGAGATTAACGAGAGTAGAACTCTACGATTAATGCTTCGTTGATTTCAGCTGGTAACTCAGAACGCTCAGCGTGACGAGTGTAAGTAGCTTCTAATTTGTCAGCATCGAAAGTTAAGTATTCTGGTACGAAGTTGTTAACTTCGATCGCTTCTTTAACAACAACAAGGCTGTTAGATTTTTCGCGAACGCTGATAGTTTGACCAGGTTTTACACGGTAAGATGGGATATCTACGCGAGCGCCATCAACCATGATGTGACCGTGGTTTACTAATTGGCGAGCTGCACGACGAGTGCGAGCTAAGCCCATACGGTAAACTAAGTTGTCAAGACGAGCTTCAAGAAGGATCATGAAGTTTTCGCCGTGCTTACCAGGCATTTTACCTGCTTGGTCAAATGTGCGACGGAATTGACGCTCAGTCATGCCGTACATGTGACGAAGTTTTTGTTTCTCTTGTAATTGTAAACCGTATTCTGAAAGTTTCTTACGTTGGTTAGGACCGTGAGGACCTGGTGCGTAAGGGCGTTTTTCTAATTCTTTTCCTGTGCCGCTTAGAGAGATTCCAAGACGACGAGACAGTTTCCAAGCTGGACCTGTATAACGAGCCATAGTTGACTCCTCCTTTAAAAATGTTTTTATTTACGTAAAATAAAAACAGACGTAATCGATATTTACGGGCATTTTGTTTTCATGTACCTTCGCTCCAGCAGCAGGGAGTTACGAGATACACCTCCGTAGAGGAACAAAATACAAACGATAAACTCACATTACAAGGCTACCTTTTTATTTTACACAAACGCTATTATATCTTTTACCCAGAGTTTCGTCAAGCGAGTACGTTTTTGTTTTATGCATATAAATTTTGGAAGTTAATATAAGAAGGAATTTAAAACAATATAGAAGAAGAGATAGAAACACAAATAAAACGCTTACATAAAATGAAGGAAAACGTTCATCAAATTTTTATGGATGAATATGCGGCAATAAAAACATAAGGGGGATGTTTTTATGAAAAAGAAGCATATGGAGACAGCGTTAATTCATCACGGTTATACACCTGAGGAACATAAAGGAAGTTTAACACCACCTTTATTTCAAACTTCTACATTTACATTTGAGACTGCGCAGCAAGGAGAGGCGAGTTTTGCGGGAGTGGATCCATCTTATATTTACTCACGGCTTGGAAATCCAACTGTGAAATTATTTGAAGAACGTATGGCGGTGTTAGAAGGAGGAGAAGAGGCACTTGCCTTCGGATCTGGTATGGCAGCTATTTCAGCGACTTTAATCGGTTTTTTAAAGGCTGGAGATCATATTATTTGTTCAAATGGATTATACGGATGCACGTACGGTTTTTTAGAAGTGTTAGAAGAAAAATTTATGATTACGCATTCGTTTTGTGATATGGAGACAGAGGTTGATATTGAAAATAAAATTCGCCCAAATACAAAGCTTATTTTCGTTGAAACACCAATTAATCCGACAATGAAATTAATTGATTTAAAACAAGTGATTCGGGTTGCGAAGCGAAAAGGTTTACTTGTTATTGTTGATAATACATTTTGTTCACCTTATTTACAAAGACCGCTTGAGCTTGGCTGTGATGCTGTTGTGCATAGTGCGACAAAATATATTGGTGGTCATGGCGACGTTGTGGCGGGTGTAACGATTTGTAAAACGAAAGCATTAGCTGAAAAGATTCGCCCGATGCGAAAGGATATCGGCGGTATTATGGCACCGTTTGATGCATGGTTATTATTACGCGGGTTAAAGACGTTAGCAGTAAGAATGGATCGTCATTGTGATAATGCAGAAAAAATTGTATCGTTCTTAAGAAAACATGATGCGGTAGAAGATGTTTGGTATCCAGAAGGAGAGTTAGCATCTCGTCAAATGAAACGCGGGGGCGGTGTTATTTCTTTTTCAGTAAAAGGCGGAAAAGAAGAGACGCAAGCGTTTATTAATGATCTTCACTTTATTACAATTGCGGTGAGTTTAGGAGATACAGAAACGTTAATTCAGCATCCAGCAACGATGACGCACGCTGCGATTCCAGCTGAACTAAGAAAAGAAATGGGCATTTTCGATAATTTAATACGCTTATCAGTCGGTTTAGAATCGTGGGAGGATATCGTTTCTGATTTAGAGCAGGCATTAAAGAAAATATCTACTGTTAATCAATAAAAAAAGAGTGAGCTATCGGTTTTGTACAGGACGTACTAAATCGATAACTCGCTCTTTTCTTTTTACATATGTTTTAGGAGTGTTTCCACAAACTTTTCTAAATAGCGCTGATCTACTTCATCGAAACGATTCTTTTCGGGACTATCAATGTCAAGTACACCAATGACAGCTCCTTCTTTCACAATTGGTACAACGATTTCTGAATTAGAAGCACTATCGCAAGCGATGTGACCTGGGAATTGGTGAACGTCTGCTACAAGCTGTGTTGTTTTCGTTTCAGCTGCTACGCCGCAAACGCCTCGTCCAAATGGAATGCGTACGCAAGCAGGCATTCCTTGGAACGGTCCAAGGACAAGCTGATTTCCTTCTGTTACGTAAAAGCCAACCCAATTAACGCGATCTAAAAATTGGTTTAATAATGCGGAAGCATTTGATAAGTTTGCGACTACGTTTGATTCGCCAGTTAATAACGCATCCAGTTGTTTAATTACTGTCTCATATTGCTGCACACGAGATCCTGCATAACTTTCTTTAGTAAACATGGAAACAGCTCCTTTTTTATCGAGATGTGTAAAATATTAGCAAAATACGATGTATTTCACATGACTTTGTCGATAGAAAATTAAAGGAATTTGTCTTAAAAGTCAAGAAATTTAAACTATAGCTGTTCAGTGAGGGGAAGTGAGCGCATGAAGCAGACGAAACAAAAAGTAATTGATGCGGCAATATCGTTGTTTAATACGAAAGGTTATGATGGAACGTCGGTGCGAGACATTGCAAAGCGAGCGGATGTGAATGTAGCGAATATTTCATATTATTTTGCTGGGAAGCAAGGTTTATTAGAACAGCTTATTACTGATTTTTTAGAAGGATATATTCATGTGATTGAAATGTCGTTTGAACAGAGAGAGTATTTGTCGGCTAAAGATGTAATGGTGCAAATGGTGCGCGGGATTTTACGATATCAATTTGAAAATAGAGAACTAACACGTTTCTTCTACCGAGAGCTTTCGCTTGATACGACATTAATTCGTGAAGTGATGACCGTTTATTTTTCTAAAGAAAGATATTATATAGAACAAATGATTAGACAAGGACAAATGAAACAAGAATTTCAGAAAGTATCATTTACAATGTTTATGACGCAATTAAAAGGTATGATAAGTATGCCGTTTTTATATCCACAATATATATCAGAAGTACTCCATTCTTTCCCGTCTGAGACATTTTTCATAGAAATGTATACGAAAGAGATTGAGCAATGGATGGAACAAGCATTATGTAAAGCGAATATGTACCATGAATGGCCAAGAGCTGTTCATATGTGAAGAATCCCCACCTAACGAACTGAGGTGGGGATTTTTATGTTTACTTTTCTTTGCCATAAATTGTTACATAATAGCGCGATAATTGTTAATGCAGCTCCAGCGATTTCAATTTTATCGACTGTATAACCTCGAAAGATAGAACCAATGAGTGCAAGGATAGGAACTAAATTCATAAATAATATGCCGTTAATAGATGAAATATAGCGATTTCCCATATTCCAGCAAAATACAGCGATAACGCCTGCGATAATCGACATATAAAAGAGCTCAAAACGAACGCTCACAACTGTACGCAGTGACGGCATAGTAACTATATTTGTGTACGTTAAGAAAGTAACAATAACGATGAGTGAAATGGAGCCAAATAAACAAGTTAATGTCGTGTACCTAAGTGGTGACCAAGATTGAAAACGAGCAGCCCCGTTTGTATAAATGACCCAGCAAGTAACGCCGCATAGCATCAATATATTTGTTGATAAGTGGCTTGCAGCTCCAAATAGTAATTCAATATTTCCTTTTGAAATGACAAGCATAACACCAAGTAATGCAACGAACATACAAAGGAATGTATAGTTTTGTGGGCGGCGATTTTGGGTTATCCATTGCAGTGATAAGGCAATCAGTGGCATAAGGGATTGAATCATAGCTGCATGGATTGCTCCGGAAGGTCCGGCAAGTTGCTGTCCGTAGAAAACGAGAAAACCATACCCCGCGAAACCGACTGTCCCGTAAAAGAATAGAGAAAGTGTTCTTTTTTCTAAGCGGAGTGAAGTCTTTCCTTCAGTAATTAATAGCAAAATAAGAAAAATAATAGCTGCTGATCCATAGCGAAGCGTTGTGAAGAAGAATGGATCGATAAATTGCAGAGCACTTGCCATTACAGGAAACATAAATCCCCAGGCAGTGACGGCGAGTAAGCATAGAAAGGATCCGAGTAGCATTTGTTTTTTGTTCAAGAGTATCTTTCCCCTTTACATTTCGTTATAGTAAGTTGATGAAATAAGTATAAAGAGTAATTGTTTATAGGAGGAAATATCGATTTCTTATAACGGTTATAACTTTTTGTTAGAGGTGTGTACGATGGATTTGGAGGCAGTACGATCGTTTATTGAAGTGAAGCATACGCGAAGTTTATCAAAGGCAAGTAAGATTTTACATATATCACAACCAGCGCTTAGTAAACAAATTCAAAAGTTAGAAGCGGATTTAGAGGTTACTTTACTTAAACGTTCTGCGCAAGGAGTAGAGTTAACGGAGGCAGGAGAGTTATTTATAAAAAGAATGTTACCGATTTTGGAGCAAATAAATGAAGTGAAAACAGAAATGAGGGGGTATCAAGAGAACCGGAAGTTTTCAATTGGTATACTACCGAGTTTAGCGGAGCATTACATATCAGAATGTAAAGATATATTAGGTGATGAGTTCGAAGTGGAATGGCAAATCGGGCATACGGAAGTATTAAGAGATTTATTTAAAGCGCGGGAGATTGACGCGATGTTCATCGATTCAGTAGTAGAAGGTGCTACGTATATAAAAGAAGTGCAACAAGAGAAAATTGTTTGTGCCGTTTCAAATAATCATCCGTACAAAGAGAAGATAGTCATTCAAATAGAAGAGCTGCACAATGAAAAATTAATTGTATATCCAGAAATATGTGATGTAAGGAAAATGATTATGAACATGTTTCATGAAATAGGTGTAAAACCAACTATAGCTGTGGAAACATCTTACGCAGAACCGATGCTTGCAATGGTAAAAGCTGGCCTTGGTATCACGTTACTTCCAGAAAGGGCAGTAGAGCAGTCTGTAAGGCAAGGAAATGTACATGTAATTTCTGTTGAACCACCACTCATGCGGAAAATTTATTTCGTATCCCATACGAAAGATTGTTTGTTATTACAATCATTTGAGGATAGGGAGTGAGGTAGGCGGAATATTGAGAAAGATTACAATCACATTGAAAGAAACATGAAATTTTAAAAAAAACTAGGTCAAAAACAAACCATTACATGGTATGATTAGTACATTGTTAGTTGTTAAATATAGGGGAATTCCCTTTTTATACATAATGCCTTCCATTTCATAAACGGAACGGACAAAAAAAGAGATATAACTAGGAGGCTTTTTTGCATGGATTCTATCCTGACGATCGTTATCATTGTAGTAAGCTCTATTCTAGTGCTGCTCATGATAGAGCTTGTGATAAGAAATCGTTCATATAAAGATATTGAAGCACTGGAGCAGTGGAAACAAGAGATAAAAGATAAACCTGTGGCAGATGAACTAAAACGGGTAAAAGATTTAAACATGACGGGTCAAACAGAAGAACTGTTTGGTAAATGGCGTGAAGAATGGGATGAAATTGTATCAACAACCCTTCCGAAAGCTGACAAAGATTTAGCGCAAGCGCGAAAATTCGCCTCGCAATTCTCCTTCCGAAAAGCAAAGCATGCGATGAACGAATCCATAAGTGGTTTAGATGACGCTGATAATCGTATTACTGACATTTTAAATGAATTACAGCAATTGTTAGAAAGCCATGAGAAAAATAGCTCGGAAATTGAAGGGTTACGTGATACATATCGTAGTATGAAAAAGAGTGTTCTTGCTCATAGACATATGTATGGAGCAGCAGAGCAGAAAATCGAAGAGATGCTAGACGCTGAATCTGAGAAATTTAAAACCTTTGAAGAAGCAACAAACAATGGCGACTATTTAAAAGCGAGAGAAATTGTTATTAGTTTGGAAGAAGGTTTAGCAGATTTAGAAATCATTATTCACCAAATTCCAGATTTATTGGTAGAGTGTCAAGCGACGTTACCAGTTCAGCTGGAAGATTTATTACACGGACATAATGATATGGTAAGACAAGGTTATGTATTAGATTATTTGGAAGTCCCTAAAGAAGTTCGCGATATGACGAAACAACTACAAACATGTTTAATGGATATACAGGAGCTTCATATAACAGAAGCGGCTGAAAAAGTAGAAAACTTAAAAACACGTTTAGATGGCTTCTACGATCAATTGGAACAAGAAGTACATGCGAGACATTATGTGGAGCAAAAAACACTTTCTGTTTACGATGACTTAGAAGAAATGCGTATCGAAACGATTGAAACGAAAACAGAAACACAACTTGTGAAACAAAGCTATCAGTTACAAGATAAAGACATTGAGTCTCAAAAAGTAATTGAAAAGCAAATGCACATTTTAACGAAACGTTTTGAAATGCTACAATTACGCGTTGCAGAACAAGATATTGCCTTCTCTATTATTCGTGAGGAACTAGAAGAGGTTTATGAGCAATGTGAAACGTTAAAAGTACTTCATGCAGAATATAAAGAAATGCTGCAAGCGATGCGCAAAGAAGAATTTGAAGCACGTGAGAAGTTACAAGAAATGCGAAATACTATTTTCGAAACGAAACGCTTTATGCAAAAGTCGAATTTGCCAGGTCTTCCAGAGAGTATTATGGAAGATTTAAAAAGAGGGCAAATGGCAATGCAAGCTGTATATGAACAATTAGAAGTGAAGCCGTTAAATATGAACGCTGTAAATAGCAGTTTAGAAGAAGCATACACAACTGTGAACGGTGTGGCTGAAATGACAGAAGAGTTAATTGGACAAGCATATTTAGTGGAAAAATTAATTCAGTACGGTAACCGTTACCGTAGTCATGATGAAAACCTAGCAGAAAGTTTAAATTATGCTGAGAAATTATTCCGTGAATACCAATACGATGCAGCTTTAGAACAAGCGGCTTCAGTATTAGAGCAACTTGAACCTGGCGTTGTTCAAAAAATAGCTGAATATGTAGACAATGAACAAACCCTTTCATAAAAGGGTTTGTTTTTTTGTGTAATTTTGCAGACGATGTTGCTATAATGAATAGCGGAATACAGCAAGGTTATTCGTTTCAAAATAAAGTGAAACTGTAATCAGTAGGAGGATTCATCCCCATTGATTACTAGCCTTCACCAATCGGGCATTTACGGACAGCCCGACTCCTACCTAACTTCTTTGCTCTAACTGGATTTTGAGGTGAGAGTCTTATTGCCCGTTCATGCGGGATAAAGTGAAACTGTAATAGGAGGGCATCCTCGACAATTATTAGCCTTCACCAATCGAGATAAAATGGAACCTTTGCGTAGTCTTAGCGTAATGACACGTATTTATGATATGATTATACGATGTGATAGCGCTGAAAGGGGAAGAACGATGATCTATTTTGATAATAGTGCGACGACGAAGCCATATCCAGAAGCTCTTCAATCGTACGTGACGGTTGCTGGGAAATATTTTGGTAATCCTTCTTCTATTCATTCGCTTGGAGGAGAGGCAGAGCGTCTATTAACACAATCAAGAACGATTGCAGCGCAGCTTCTTCGTGTTAAACCTTCTGAAATTATTTTTACATCAGGTGGAACGGAAGGGAATAACCTTGCGATTAAAGGGATAGCGATGAGGAATCGTTCGCGTGGCAAACATATCATTACAACAAATATTGAACACGCGTCTGTGTTTGAGGCATATAAGCAATTAGAAGAACTCGGGTTTGATGTAACATATTTACCGGTTAACGAGCATGGTGTTGTGTCGGTAGAAGATGTGAAACGAGCACTTCGTGAAGATACGATTCTTGTGTCAATTATTCATGTGAACAACGAAACTGGAGCAATTCAGCCCGTTGCTGAAATTGGAACGTTATTATCGAATCATCCGAAAATAAGATTCCATGTAGATCATGTACAAGGGATAGGGAAAGTACCGCTTGATTTATATGCGTCTCATATTGATCTTTGCTCAATATCTGGACATAAATTCCACAGTGTAAAAGGAACGGGTCTTCTTTATGTACGCGATGGCGTAAGATTAGATCCGATTTTATCAGGTGGTCAACAAGAGCTTAAGTATCGTTCTGGTACAGAAAATTTACCTGGCATTGTAGCGATGGTGAAAGCACTTCGTATGACAATGGAACAAGTGAAAGAAAAGGTAGCTCATTTGCAAAGTTTACAAGCAGAGCTTGTTCGTTTCTTTAAAGAGATGGAAGATGTAACGATTAACACGTCGCTTGCATATGCAGCACCGCACATTTTAAATGTATCATTTGTTGGTTTAAAACCAGAAGTAGTCGTTCATGCTTTAGAAGAACACGGTGTATATGTGTCAACGAAATCTGCTTGTTCTTCAAAAGCAAATGAAGTGAGCAGAGTGTTAGTGTCAATGGGAGTGCCGCATGCAGCAGCTGCAAGCGCTATTCGTATTAGTTTGGCACCAGAAAACACAATGGAAGAAGTAAAACAATTTGAAGGTATTGTAAAAGAGACGATGCCAAAATTATATGAAGTGATGAGGTAAAGAAATTATGTTGAAATATGAATATATTTTAGTGCGTTACGGAGAAATGACGACAAAAGGTAAGAACCGTTCTAAGTTTGTAAGCACATTAAAAGATAACGTGAAGTTCAAACTGAAAAAATTCCCAAATATTAAAATCGATGCAACACATGATCGTATGTACATCCAGTTAAATGGTGAAGATCATGAAGCAGTCTCTGAAAGATTGAAGGATGTATTTGGTATTCATAAGTTTAACTTAGCGATGAAAGTACCATCAGAATTAGAAGACATTAAAGAAGGTGCATTAGCAGCTTTCTTACAAGTAAAAGGTGATGTGAAAACATTTAAAATTACTGTACACCGTTCTTATAAGCATTTCCCAATGAGAACGATGGAATTATTACCTGAGATTGGCGGACACATTCTAGAAAATACAGAAGATATTACAGTAGATGTTCATAATCCAGATGTAAATGTACGCGTAGAGATCCGCAGTGGCTATAGCTATATCATGTGCGATGAGCGTATGGGAGCTGGCGGTTTACCAGTTGGCGTTGGCGGAAAAGTAATGGTACTTCTTTCTGGTGGTATTGATAGCCCAGTAGCAGCTTACTTAACGATGAAACGCGGCGTATCTGTGGAAGCAGTTCACTTCCATAGTCCACCTTTCACAAGTGAGCGTGCAAAACAAAAAGTAATCGATTTAGCACAAGAGTTAACGAAGTATTGTAAACGAGTAACGCTTCACCTTGTTCCGTTTACAGAAGTGCAAAAAACGATTAATAAAGAAATCCCATCTAGCTATTCAATGACGGTTATGCGCCGTATGATGATGCGTATTACAGAACGCATTGCTGAGGAGCGTAACGCACTTGCAATTACGACTGGTGAAAGTCTTGGACAAGTAGCAAGCCAAACGTTAGATAGTATGCATACGATTAACGAAGTAACAAACTACCCAGTTATTCGTCCGCTTATTACGATGGATAAATTAGAGATTATTAAAATCGCTGAAGAAATCGGCACGTATGATATTTCAATTCGTCCATATGAAGATTGCTGTACTGTATTCACACCAGCAAGCCCAGCGACGAAGCCGAAACGTGAAAAAGCAAATCGTTTTGAAGCGAAATACGATTTCACACCATTAATCGATGAAGCTGTAGCGAACAAAGAAACAATGGTATTACAAACGGTAGAAGTAGTGGCGGAAGAAGAAAAATTTGAAGAACTTTTCTAAAACCATAAATTACCATATCTAAAACGTGTATGAAGTCATGTTATTTATCACACTCTATACTCACAAGGAGGTGATATAACATGTCACGTAGCACAAATAAATTAGCGGTTCCTGGTGCTGAATCAGCATTAGACCAAATGAAATACGAAATCGCTCAAGAGTTTGGTGTTCAACTTGGAGCTGATGCAACAGCTCGCGCTAACGGTTCTGTTGGTGGTGAAATCACTAAACGTCTAGTTTCACTAGCTGAGCAACAATTAGGCGGTTACCAAAAATAATCCCATATGATGGCTTAGAAAGAGCGGGTTCTCCCGCTCTTTCTTTTTTGTGTTGTGTCGCTATTTGTCGGTAAGTCGATGTAATTTCGTTTACTAATTCGACAGAACTGAAAAATTTGTCAAAAGAAGAGGGTTCAAAATTAACTGAAAATTCTTTATTATATAAAGGAGGCATAAAGAAAAGGGAGGATATTTTATGAAGCGAGAAGAATTGTTGGCGCCACCGTCTTATAATTTAGTTTCTGAAATAGAGAAATATACAGGTGATAAAGGGAAGTTAGCTTTAATTTGGCAAGATGATAAAGGGAATCGAAGGGAAGTTACATACGCTGAATTAATGCAAGGTGCGAATAAAATTGGAAACGCTTTTATAAAAAGTGGTTTGCAAAAAGGGGACAAGCTTCTCATTATGATGCCGCGTTTAATTGAAGCGTACATGACGTATATTGCTGCTATTAAAGCAGGATTTGTCGTAATTCCAAGCTCGGAAATGTTACGTAAAAAAGATATAGAATATCGAATTGGACATGGAGAAGTAAAAGCGATAGTAAGCTATGAGCCGTATATTAGGCAGTTTGATGATATAGAAGCGATGGAATCTCTTCGAAAATTTGTCCTGAGCGAACAGTCAGTAGATGGATGGATTAATTTAAAAACAGCGTTAGAAACAGAGAGTGACATGTTAGAAATGGCGAAGACAGATAAAGAAGATATGGTCTTTTTATCTTACACGTCAGGAACGACAGGAAATCCAAAAGGTGTCGTTCATACACATGCGTGGGCATACGCTCATTTACGTACGAGCGCTCCAAATTGGCTCGGAATTGAAGAGAATGATATTGTATGGGCAACAGCTAGTCCAGGCTGGCAAAAGTGGATTTGGAGCCCGTTTTTAGCAACTTTAGGATCAGGGGCAACAGGGTTTGTATATCACGGTAAGTTTGAACCTAAAACGTACCTAAACTTATTAGACGATAATAAGGTGAATGTACTTTGTTGTACACCGACTGAGTATAGATTAATGGCAAAGGTAGAAGATTTAAGCCAGTACAATTTAGAGGCACTACATAGCGCTGTATCGGCAGGTGAGCCGTTAAATAGAGAAGTCATTGAAACGTTCAAAAAGCACTTTCATATTACAGTGAGAGACGGCTATGGGCAAACGGAAAACACATTACTTGTTGGTGTAATGAAAGGGATGGATATTAGACCAGGATCAATGGGGAAACCAACGCCAGGTAACCATGTCGATATCGTAAATGAGGAAGGTACTCCAGTTAAAGTAGGCGAAGTTGGTGATATTGCAGTTCACATTGAAACGCCGGCCCTCTTTAAACAATATTACAAAGACGATGAGCGTACAGCGATGCAATTTCGCGGTGATTATTATATTACAGGTGATAAAGCGAAGAAAGATGAAGACGGCTACTTCTGGTTTGAAGGGCGCGGCGATGATATCATTATTAGCTCTGGTTATACAATCGGGCCGTTTGAAGTAGAGGATGCACTTGTAAAACATCCTTACGTAAGAGAATGTGCAGTTGTCGCAAGTCCTGATGAAATTCGTGGAAGTGTCGTGAAGGCATTTATCGTATTAAGAGAGAATATAGAAAAGAACGAAGAAATATTAATTCCAACACTCCAACAACACGTCAAAGAACTCACTGCACCATATAAATACCCTCGCAAAATTGAATTTGTAGATGAACTACCAAAAACGATTTCTGGAAAAATTCGCCGTATTGAACTTAGAAAACAAGAGATGGAGATTCCGTCAAAATAATTTTGAAAACAGTGAAGTAAATAGTTGAATGAAATGTAAATCAATGATAAAATAAAAACGAACACAAGTTCTATTTTATAAATTTAAAAAAGAGGTGTCCGTATGATTTTAGGTATTAATCCGTACTTAGTTTTAGATGGTAGTGGGCAAGAAGCTGTACAGTTTTATAAAGAGGCTTTAGATGCAAAAGTAGAAGTTATGCAAACTTTTGGTGACATGCCTGAAAATCCAGAATACCCGATTCCAGCTGAAGCGAAAGAGCGCGTTTTACACGCTACTTTAAAAGTTGGTAATACGGATCTTATGATTTCTGATACATTCCCAGGTCAAGGGCATGCAATCGGATCTCAAGTAACAATCGCAATTCAAATTAGTAATGCAGAAAAAGCAAAAGAAGTATTCGATAAGTTACAAGAAGGTGGAGAAGTTATCATGCCACTTCAAGAAACATTCTGGAGCCCAGCATACGGACAAGTAAAAGATAAATTTAATATTGAATGGCAAGTTACAACATCTACTACCGAACAAAAGTAATTTTTAGAAAAGCACCATGTTTTGAAATGGTGCTTTTTTTTATACAATAAAAAATAAAGGAGATGGGATATATGGGAGAAATTTGGTATGGCGGCACCATTTACACAGTGAGAGAAGAAAATGAAAAAGTGGACGCTGTTTACGTTGAAAACGGTACGATCGTTGATGTTGGAAGTAAAGAAGAGTTAGAAAACCAATATGCCGCGGTTACATTGTACGATTTAAAAGGCAAAACAATGATCCCAGGTCTCGTTGATAGTCATATGCATCTTATTGGGCATGGAGAGAGATTACTCCGTCTAGATTTATCAAATTGTACATCTTATGGCGAAGTGCTTACTCTTGTTCAGAAGCGAGTGGAAGAAGCTCCAAAGGGCTCTTGGATTATTGGAGAAGGATGGAATGAAAATAACTTTACAGATACGAAAGATGTTCATGCGCGTGATTTAGATGAAATTTCGAAAGAACATCCCATTTTATTAAAGCGAGTTTGTCGTCACGTTACATGGGTGAATTCATACATACTGCAAGAAGCGAATATAACAGAAAAGGCAGAAGATCCAAAAGGCGGGAAAATTGGTAGAGATTCATCAAATAAGTTAACAGGGCTTTTATATGAACAAGGGCAAGAATTAATTAAACATGTTCAGCCAGAAATTGATGAAGCTTATTTACAAAGAGCTCTGCAAACAGCGATTAAAGATTGCTGGAAATACGGACTTGTTGGCGGGCATACGGAAGATTTAAATTATTATGGTGGTTTTAGAAAAACATATAATGCGTTTTCTCACGTTATAAAAGAAATGCCATTTAAAGCCCATTTGCTCGTTCACCATGAAGTAGCACATGAACGAAGAGAATATGAAAATGAACATTGTATTGAATTTGGAGCAATGAAAATTTTCTCTGACGGTTCTTTTGGCGGAAGAACAGCATTATTAAGTGAACCGTATGAAGATGCGAAGGAAACAAATGGAGTTGCGATTTTCTCACGTGAAGAACTTGCGGAATTAGTAAAGAAAGCACGAGATTTACATATGCCAGTTGCGATTCATACTATCGGTGACTTATCGCTTGAATATGTCATTGATGCACTCGAATTATATCCACCAGCAGAAGGGTTACGTGACCGTATTATTCATTGTCAGCTTGCTCGTGAAGAGTTGATAGAAAGAATGAAAAACTTGCAAGCCATTATCGATATACAGCCAGTCTTTCTTTCATCAGATTTTCCGTCAGTCATTGAAAAACTAGGCGAGCACCGTCTTCGTTATGCGTACGCTTGGAAGACGTTACTGGAAGCAGGATTACACTGCAACGGTGGCTCAGATGCTCCCATTGAACAAGTGAATCCGTTTTTAGGCATATATAGCGCTGTTACACGTAGAAGTTTTATTGACGGTATATGCTATATGCCTGAGGAAAGATTAACGGTTTATGAGGCTGTTTCTTTATTTACAACAGGAAGTGCCTATGCAATCGGAAAAGAAGCGAAGCGAGGGCAAATTGCAAAAGGATATGAAGCAGATTTTACAATATTAGACCGCAATATTTTTGAAATTGAGGCAGAAGAAATAAAAGAAGTACAAGCAGAAATGACCGTAATAGATGGCCAAGTTGTCTATAGAAAAGATGCGTAAAAATATATGAGCGGTTTTCGGAATATATCGACTTACCGACAAAAACTGACAAGAATAACGGCCGGATAGTAAGAGATTATTGTTCGCGCCAATCGGGGGAAATAAATAACCGCAGAATTATGGAATTCCATAATTCTGCGGTTATTTTAATCTTATAAAAACGTTCTCTGTACTTTTTCCCAGAAAGAGTTGTTTTTTAATTTAACTGTTTTAATTTGTTTATCGCTTAAGCGTACAACAGCTTTTTCCACTTGTTTAATGCTAAGCGCTTCGTTATCCATGCCGATAACAGGATAATCGTTACCGTCTGGTCTTAGTTTTAAAGTTAATGTACGTTCGTGATTTAAAATGAAAGGTGAACCGAGCGTACGGTAAGTGTTGTTGTTTAAAGATGCTAGTTCGCTTACTTGGAAACATGGGATAAGCGGGTCAACAACTGCACCATGCAATGATTTATTGTAAGCAGTACTTCCTGTTGGGGTAGAAACTACTAAACCGTCCCCTCTAAATGTTTCGAAATATAAATCATCAACATGAACATCTACAACGAATGTTTTAATAATGCTAGAACGTAATGAGAACTCATTTAAACAATGGAAAGATGTACTGCCATCTACATCTACCTGAATTGTTGGATATTTTCGCACTTCAATTTCATTTTTTGTAATTTCTTGAAGGGCTGTATCAACGTGATCAATATGGAAATCGCAGTAGAAAGAAATTTCATCTTTCGTAGAAATCCCTGCGTATAAGCAATCTTCTCTAAAACCAGTTTTACGAACGGCTTGTAAGAAGGTTGCATCATCTCCAACACTGACGATAGCGTTTGCATTTTTTGGATGATCTAATATGGTAAATCCATTCTCTTCTAAAATACGATAGATTGGTTTCATTTTTTCAACGAGCGTTGCTTTGTCATCACCATAAAAGAAAAATAAATTGCGACGATCTGCCATTATGTATCCCTCCACTGCAGTTAAATTTTCTGTTTTTCGTGCTACATATCATTAGAGTCCGTTCCCTGATGATATGTTCAAATAATATATTTCGATATAAATTGTCAAAATACCTTTTTATTTTTAGAAAAATTTTTATATTCAATCTTATAAAACTCTGTTTAACGATGAATAAACTTGTCGATAATGGGTACGGAGTGAAAGGATGATACGTATGAAGTGGCTCGTAATTGGAATAATAATTCTTCTTCTTTTTATTTTGTTTATACTATTGTCGAAAATAAAGCTTAAGGTGACATTTTTATATTCAGAAATGGAAAAGCAATGTTTGCTTCAAGTGAAAATATGGATGATTCGATATACATTTGATGTGTTGGAAAGAATTGAAAAACAGCAGAAAAAGACAGGACAGAAAATCGAAAAAGCTGAAGAGGACGGCGGACTCGATAATAAAATTATGGCGCAACTTGACAGCATTGGTGAACTGATAAAAAAGCTTCAAGAAGTTCATACTATTGTTAAAGATTTTCTCAAACGAGTGAAAATCAATGGTTGGAAATGGCATACACAAATTGGAGCAGGCGATGCAGCTAGTACTGGAATTGTCACTGGATATGCATGGGGGACAAAAGGTATGGCTGCTGGAGTTGTCGGACAATATATGCATATTGTCGACGTACCAGAATTTGAAATTACCCCAGTTTTTCAAGGGAAAGGATTTGCATCAAGATGCGAGTTAACAGCATCTTTTCGTATATTCCGCGCTATAAAAACTGGCGTCAAATTACTCGTATTTATGAGAAGACAAAGATCTGGTATGACAGAAAAATCTGTTCAAGCATAGGGGGGATATAGAATGGACCATCCAATTCAAGGTTTAATGACAACAGCAATGCAGCATTTAAAACAAATGACTGATGTAAATACAATTGTTGGTGACCCAATTAAAGCGGCAGATGGAAGCGTAATTCTTACAGTTTCGAAAGTAAGTTTCGGATTTGCTGCTGGTGGAAGTGAATTTGGTAAAGTAGAACATTCAGGCCGTCATCCATTTGGCGGGGGAAGTGGTGGAGGAGTTTCTATTAATCCTGTTGCCTTTCTTGTTATAAATGGAGATGGTGTGAAAGTATTGCACTTAGATAAACAAACACACGTCATCGATAAGATAATTGAATTAGCGCCACAAGCTGTTGATAAAGTGAAAGAAATGATGGATAAACGAAAAGAAGATGATCCTGAATTTCAAATTTAACGAATAAAGAAGCTAATCAATAGGTTAGCTTCTTTAATTTTTTTGTAAATAAAGCGATTTTATTTGCATTATCGATAGGGACAAACTATCATTTACATTGTACATATTTTGTTTAAATAAGGGAGGATTTTCAAGTGGCAAACGTAACTTTTAAAGGTAATCCAATGACTTTAGTTGGAACAGAAGTCAAAGTTGGCGATCAAGCGCCAAACTTCCAAGTATTAGCAAACGACTTATCTCCAGTAAGTTTAGAAACATACAAAGGTGAAGTGAAATTAATTAGTGTTGTACCTTCAATCGACACGGGTGTGTGTGATGCACAAACTCGTCGTTTTAACCAAGATGCAGCAGGTATTGAAAACGCGAAAGTATTAACAATTAGCGCTGATTTACCATTCGCTCAAAAACGCTGGTGTGCAGCAAACGGTTTAGAAAATGTTGTAACACTTTCTGACCACCGCGACCTTTCATTCGGTGAAGCTTACGGCTTAGTAATGAAAGAGCTTCGTTTACTTGCTCGTGCAGTATTCGTAGTAGATAGCAATGACAAAGTAGTTTACGCAGAATACGTAAGCGAAGGTACAAGCCATCCAAACTATGAAGCAGCATTAGAAGCAGCTAAATCTGCGAAGTAATGTGAAGAGAATGACCTCTTATAAAGAGGTCGTTTTTTCTCATATATTGCTCTGTAACAGCATCGATATATGAGAAAAAACGTTATATCATATATAACTAAAGGGGAGCTCTTTACAGGAGGTCGCTTTTTCTTTTTGGAAAAAATCACTTTGTGGTATGATATAAGTTATGTGTAAAAGAGAGAAGGAGGAATGTACGTGAGTCAGACAGTAGAAACATTATTTTCTATTTTTGATTCTTCTGCGGTAGTTTTACGTAAAGAATTAGATGTAACATATTTAGAGGCGCTTGTAGAAACAGGTGATAACTTGTTTGAGGGAGCGATTTTACAAGAGGAATTATCCGAATCAGCAATTGAAAGGCTGAATCGTGAATATAGTACGTTTAATGAAGAAACATATAAAGGTGAAGAAATTCGTAAAGCATTTCAGTTAGCCATCTTAAAAGGAATGAAAGAAGGCGTACAAGCGAATCATGAAATGACGCCTGATGCAGTTGGAATGTTCATGAGTTACTTATTCCATAAATTTATGCAAGGTCAAAACGAGATCACAGTTTTAGATCCTGCAATTGGAACAGGTAATTTAATGACTACAGTGTTTAATAGCGCCAAAGAAGGACTAACAATGAGTGGATTTGGTGTAGAAGTGGATGAAGTGCTAATTAAACTTGCTTTAGTAAATGCAAATTTACAAAAGCATGCAATCGAATTCTTCCATCAAGATGGACTAGCACCACTTTATATCGATCCAGTTGATGCAGTCGTTTCAGACTTACCGGTTGGTTATTATCCAAACGAAATCGGTGCAAGTGAATATAAATTAAAAGCAGATGA
Organism: Bacillus cereus group sp. MYBK220-1; assembly: GCF_051916445.1. Classification (NCBI taxonomy): domain Bacteria; kingdom Bacillati; phylum Bacillota; class Bacilli; order Caryophanales; family Bacillaceae; genus Bacillus; species Bacillus cereus group sp. MYBK220-1. The sequence goes on from NZ_JBQAGQ010000010.1 coordinate 84,109, forward strand.
AGGAATGTCGTATGCCCATCACTTATTTATTGAACAAAGTGTGAAACATACGAAAGAGGGCGGTTACTTATTCTTCTTAGTACCAAACTTCATTTTTGAAAGTGACCAGGCACCAAAATTACATGCATTTATTAAAGAAACATGCTTTATTCAAGGGTTATTACAGCTTCCTGTTTCCATGTTTAAAAACGAGAAAAATGCAAAAAGTATATTTGTTCTCCAAAAGAAAGGCGCTAATGTAACAATGCCAAAACAGGCATTATTAGTGGAGTTGCCTAAATTCTCTAACATGAAGGCGATGGAAGACATTATGGATCAATTAAATACTTGGTTTGCAACACATAAATAAAGCTGGGTATATGTAACAGCATTAGTGATTCATGTAGTACAGTTTTATATAATATGTCATATTTTTAAATATATACAAGATTTAACTGAATTTTTTTGAAATCTGTAATATATATTTTTTCTTGGTGTTACAATTTTTTCACTTGAAATATATGTCGGACGATGTTTAAATTAAAATCGTGAGTATAAAATTTGCTAATGATGAAACGTTTTCATATTTGGTGAATTTGATCAGATAAAATCGAGCGGTTTGTGGAAACATCCACACAACTACCAAGAGAAAAAGGGGCGAAAGACTAGATGTCAAAAATCATCGCGATTAACGCAGGAAGCTCTTCCTTAAAATTCCAATTATTTGAAATGCCAAGTGAAACAGTATTAACAAAAGGTTTAGTAGAACGTATCGGTTTAGAAGATAGTATCTTCACTATTACTGTAGATGGCGAAAAACAAAAAGAAATTACAAACATTCCAGATCACGCAGTAGCAGTTAATATGCTTCTTAAAAAGTTAACTGAAAACGGAATCGTTAAATCTCTAGATGAGATTGGCGGTATCGGTCACCGTGTTGTTCACGGCGGCGAAAAATTTGCTGACTCTGTTTTAATTACTGATGAAGTATTAGCTGATATCGAAGAATTAAGCGATTTAGCACCACTTCATAACCCAGCAAACGTTGTTGGTATTAAAGCATTCCAAGAAGTATTACCAAACGTACCAGCAGTAGCAGTATTCGATACAGCATTCCACCAAACAATGCCGGAATCTGCATTCCTATACAGCTTACCATATGAGTACTATGAAAAATTCGGCATCCGTAAATACGGTTTCCACGGAACTTCTCATAAATATGTAACTGAGCGTGCGGCTGAATTATTAGGTCGTCCAATTGAAAGCTTAAGCTTACTTTCTTGTCACTTAGGTAACGGTGCAAGTATCGCAGCAGTAGAAGGCGGTAAATCTATCGATACTTCTATGGGCTTCACACCACTTGCTGGTGTAACAATGGGTACACGTTCTGGTAACCTTGACCCTGCGTTAATTCCATACATCATGGAAAAAACAGGCCAAACAGTAGAAGAAGTAGTTAACGTATTAAACAAGAAGAGTGGTATGTTAGGTCTTACTGGTTACTCTAGTGACCTACGTGACATCATTGCGAAAGAAGAAGAAGGCGACCACCGTGCGAAAGTAGCACTTGATGTATTCGTAAGCCGTATCCACAAATACATCGGTTCTTACACTGCTCGTATGAAAGGTGTAGACGCAATCATCTTCACAGCTGGTGTAGGTGAAAACAGTGCGATTATTCGTGAGCGTGTATTAGAAGGCCTTGAGTACATGGGCGTATACTTCGATGCAAAACGTAATAACGTATTCGGTGAAGAAGCATTCATCAGCTTCCCACACTCTCCAGTAAAAATTATCGTAATTCCAACTGACGAAGAAGTTATGATTGCTCGTGACGTACTACGTCTTGGAGATATTGGTTAATATATGAAAAGAAAGACGAGATCCTATAGGATTTCGTCTTTTTTCTTTTGGATGTATTTTAAAACTCCATCTGGATATAATATTTTTTCTTTCTGAATGAATGCCGTAATAGGAATCCATTTCGCATACGCTACTGTTTCTTCATCTTGTATATTTAATATTTTCATTTCATATAGTGACGTGTCTAATAAACGCAAAGAATATAGTTGAATGATTTCATGACCAATGTCTCCATCGAGATGAAAGACATTTTCTAAACACCCTAAATAATTGGTGATTTCTATCTCCGTATGAAGCTCTTCTTTAAACTCCCGAATAACAGTATGTGCTGATTTTTCACCAAGTTCAATTGAACCGCCAAGAGGACGATAATATATTTCGCCTTCTGTATAATATTCTTGTACGAGAAGGCGATCTTGATGTACAGCAAGACCGAAAGCTTTTGCACGTGGATACATATAGAATCACTCCTTATTTTTTTGTATAAGGAAGATTATAATATTTTTTGTAGTAAAGGTGTCATGTATTTAAGAATGTGGTCTAATCGTAATTCCATCAAATAAGTCTTTCCAAAATGCTTCATTGTATTGGTATACATCCATAATAGGACATTTCATAACGCAAATACGTTGTAATCCCCAATCTTCTTGGGTGATAGTTGGTATATCGGCAGGAATTAGTAACAGGACAGAGAATGTATGTGTAACGATTTGAGATAAACTTTGTTCTAGGGAACATGCTTCTTCATATGTTCCTCCAGTTCGAATAAATAATATGGATTCTGCCGTTTCAATTGTAGCTAGAAAACGATTAATACGATGTTCATAGTTTAACTTAATTTCTGTATAAGAAGGCCAAGAAGTTGGTGTATTTACATCTGTTTTAAAGTCATGACAGGAGTCAATTTCATAAAGGTTGTCCCTTAATCTTAATTTTGCATCATCATCCCAAAATGAGATGAAGGATAAATTTTCGAAATTTAAAAAGCGGTCAAATCGATTTTGTAATAATACATTCACTTTTTCTAATGAGGGACTTAGCATAAAATCAATAACGCCAAAAAATGGTGATAATTCTAATTGATATAATGCCCAAGCGGGCCAGCAGTTTTGTCCTAAGCTGAATACCGCATTATATTCTTTTTTTATATCGGATAGATTCATGTGATTTATCTCATCCTTTTTGTTAATATTTTATGCCATTCAAAAATGGTATGTGAATAAAGATAGACAAGCATATTTGCAAAGAATAAGCAGAAATATGTTACAATAGAAAAAAATCGAACGAGGTGGTTGTTACGATGCGATCGAAGCGAGAACAAGCCATTTTAGACAATATAAAAGAATGGGAAGCGCAATTAGTTGAGCAAGAAGCGACCGATTTTCAAAAAGTGTTTGATAAATGGTTACATGCTACAGTTGCGAAATTACCTGAGAAAAAGCGAAAAGAATTCTTCACGAAAGCAGATGGATGGCTCTTTCATTTGCATGCATTTATTCAAAGTTCACAAGCACAGTTAGATGCACGTAATCGGATTTTAGGAACATCAAGGTTATTTGATGAATCGATTGAACAGCTTGAAGATTTGAAAGCATTATCTATTGATCAATTAACATACATAGCAGAGCAGCAAACAGCACGTCATCGTCTATATTCATTTGTACAAGGTGGGGCAACAGGTGCTGGAGGTTTATTATTATTAACGGCGGATTTTCCGGTTATGATCGCGTTAAATGTGAAGGCAGTCCAACTTATTGCAACATCATTTGGACATGATGTGAACAAGCCGTATGAAATGATGCTTGCGTTAAAGGTGTTTCATGCGTCATTACTACCAGGAAGACTTCAGCAATATGCATGGTACAATTTATTGCAAGAGCTGGAGCAAGAAGATTCGTTCTTTTACGAAGGAGACGAAGCAGTGCTACAAACAGCTTCTACTGAGGTTGTGTTAAAACAAATTTTGAAGACATTTTCGATTTATGCTCTTCGTCGTAAATTATTCCAAGGTATACCGGTAATTGGAATGGCAATTGGATCTACAGTGAATTATCGTTTAACAAGAAACGTTACTGAATTTGCAAATAGATTTTATCAAGTGCGCCATATAGTCGAGAAAGAAAAAAGAGCATAAAAAAAGCGAGAGGCCGAAGCCTTTCGCTTTTTTAATTTGTTGCATGTTTTTTGGACATTGGAACAGATACTGGCTGCTTTTCTGCTGTTTTTTCTGTTTTTGGATAATAAATTAAATCCAATGTTTTTGCCTGTACGGCAATCGAAAGAATAGTAAAAGCAATTTCTGTCCAATTTAAATAATATAATGAAAGCGCAAGAACAATCGCGTCAAAGACGAAGAAAATTTGCCCAATTGTAAAACGAGTTCGTTTACTTAATACAATTGTTAAAATATCGTCTCCACCGGTTGCACCGCCAAATCGTAATATAAAACCGAGTCCAATACCAGCTAACGCACCGCCAACTACTGCAGCTATAAATAAGTTATTTGATAAATCTACCGTAAATGGAGAATAATTTTCCATAAAGGAATAAAATACTCCGAATGAAATTGAACCTAGGAATGAATAACCAACCATTTTTCTACCTAAAAATGAAGCGCACAGTAAAATAATTGGGATATCCATTAATACAGTTGAAATAGATGGTGAAATATCATAAAAGTTTTGAATGAATAGTGCAATTCCTACAAATCCACCTTCTGTTAAGTGGTTTTGGAAGTGAATGTGATATAGCGCTGCTGCTAAAATAAATGAACCGATTAAAACCATAAAAATTTCTTTAATAATTTGCCGACTTTGGATGTTCCTCATCGTTATTCCTTCTTTCCGTAGTTAGTAGTCCTTTTTGTGTTGTAAACTAACTACGAGCTCACATGTAGCTTTCAGTTAGTTTACGAAAAAACTAACTACGCTATATGTCGCTGAAGAAATAACGAATAATCCTCTCGTCCATCAATTCTCCCTACCTTCGTTTTAGTTTAAGTCTTAAAACGACTAAACAAAACGTGGAGTAGGATTCGTCATTTAGCAATCCTGCTCTTCTTTGTTTTGTTTAGTTAGTAACAATTAAGTCCTAAACAAAACGCTATGTGTAAGAAGAGTCTTTTTTTTGCCAAATTATCCTTCGGGCAATCATAATTTCCCCACTCTCGTATTTTTTTCGCTAGACTAAAGTATCTGAGCTGAAAAATACGCTACGTGTATGATTCGTCAATACGATGCCACATGCTCCTTCGAGCGATCATGATATCAAAATCCCTTCCTTCAAGATTTATACTATTATATCATACTTTTAAAAAATGTATGCGGATGGAAACCGACAATAAACGGAGGGAATCTACAAAAAATGTTATGTTTAAATATTTTTGTAGAAAAGCCTAAGTTATTTCGGAGGATTGGACAGTTTATAACGGTTTGTCCAATAAGTAAGAAAAAAGGGTTTTATTCCGTTGTGTTCTTTTCATCACTTTTATCTTTAAAAAACGCATCCCAACTAATTACACTTAAAAAAGTTAAAGTGATAATAACGAAAGCACGCATAATTTTTAAACCTCCTTTTGTACATAGTATATGAATCATTCGATTCAGAATGTGTCATTTTTTTACAAGTCTTAACTATTATGAGAGTATATTAATATAGATAGATGAAGGGGAGAGTGAAGGTATGCTAAAAGACATGTTCAAAAGAAAAGAATTAATATGCATTTCATGTCAGAAAAAAATTCAATATGAAGAAGAGCTTGTTGCTTTTGTAAAGTTGCCGAAAGAAAGAAGTATATTAGTTGGTCCATTCGATGTATGTTTGGCGAAAACAGCACAAGAAATATATTGTAAATCATGTTATGACAAAAAAAGCATGACCCAAAGTTATTGAGGGGCATGCTTTTTTCATTGGTGTGCTTTCCCCTCAGATACATTTTGAGTGAGTCGATACCAAAGCCAAAGGTCATTAATGATGGAAGCAAGATTGGCAATTTCTGAATTTAGTTTACAAGAAACTTCGAAGTCTTCTTCGTTATTTAAATAATGTTGTTTTGTATTAATATAGTGCTCAAGTTCTTTTATACGATCAGGAATTTTCCCGCGAACTTGTTCCCATTTTAGTAAAATAGCATGTTGCATTTTTTCGGGGATTTCTTCCCAGTCTTCTTGTAAATGTGGAATTTCAATTCCTAGATGTTCATCGTATAAGAAATACTTTTCCATAAGTTCACCCCCGTTTTCCTGCTTATATTGTACATAAAAACAGAAAGAAGTTCGACGAAATTGTTTGAAAAAATTTGAAAATGACTCTTGATACATTTTGTGAAAGGTGGTAAAGTGTGAATTATTATAAAAGGAAATGAATATTTATTCTTTAGGGGGATGCAAAATGGAGAAGAAAAAAGTTGTATTAGCATATTCCGGAGGTCTTGATACTTCCGTTGCAATTAAATGGTTACAAGAGAAGAATTATGATATTATCGCGCTTTGTTTAGACTTAGGGGAAGGTAAAGACTTAGCATTTGTAAAAGAAAAGGCACTTTCAGTAGGTGCAATTAAATCATATATGATTGATGTTCAAGAAGAATTTGCAAACGAATATGCATTGATGGCGATGCAAGCACACACATTATACGAAGGGAAATACCCTCTTGTCTCTGCATTATCTCGTCCGCTTATTGCGAAGAAATTAGTAGAAATCGCAGAACAAGAAGGCGCAACTGCAGTTGCACACGGATGTACAGGGAAAGGAAATGATCAAGTTCGTTTTGAAGTTTCTATTCAAGCATTAAATCCTTACTTAGAAGTGATTGCACCTGTACGTGAATGGAAGTGGTCACGTGAAGAAGAAATTGCCTATGCAAAAGAAAACGATGTACCAATTCCGATTAATTTAGATAGCCCGTTTTCAATCGATCAAAACTTATGGGGACGCAGCAACGAATGTGGAATTTTAGAAGATCCATGGGCAGCGCCGCCAGAAGATGCATATGAGATGACATTGGCATTAGAAGATACACCGAATAAACCAGAGTTTGTAGAAATCGGATTTGAAGCAGGCGTACCGACTACTTTAAATGGCACTGCATATTCACTTGCAGAATTAATTAAAACGTTAAATGCGCTTGCTGGAAAACACGGCGTTGGACGTATTGATCACGTAGAAAATCGTCTTGTCGGTATTAAATCTCGTGAAGTATACGAATGCCCAGCAGCAATGACGTTAATCACTGCGCATAAAGAGTTGGAAGATTTAACACACGTAAAAGAAGTAGCACATTTTAAACCAGTGATTGAACAGAAAATAACAGAACTTATTTATAATGGTTTATGGTTCTCGCCTTTAAAACAAGCGCTTCATGCATTTTTACAAGAAACGCAAAAGAATGTAACAGGTACAGTGCGTGTGAAATTATTTAAAGGTCATGCGATTGTAGAAGGACGTAAATCTGAATACTCTTTATACGATGAAAAATTAGCAACATATACTGCTCAAGATGAATTTAATCATGATGCAGCAGTTGGATTCATTTCATTATTCGGTTTACCGACGAAAGTATACAGCCAAGTGAATCAAAAGAAGGTGGAAGCGTGAGCAAACTTTGGGGCGGACGTTTTACAGAAGAAGCGGAAGCATGGGTTGAAGAGTTCGGAGCATCCATCTCCTTCGATCAACAATTAGTAAATCAAGATATAAATGGGAGTATGGCACACGTAACGATGCTAGCAAAGCAAGGCATCGTGACGCAAGAAGAAGCAGAGAAAATAAAGATAGGTCTTCAATATTTATTGAAAGAAGCAAAAGAGAATAAGCTACAATTTTCAGTAGAAGCAGAAGATATTCATTTAAACATCGAAAAAATGTTAATTGAACAAATTGGCGAAGTAGGAGGAAAACTTCACACTGGCCGAAGTCGTAATGATCAAGTAGCGACAGATATGCATTTGTATTTAAAAGAAAAGGTAGAACATATTATAAAAGCTATAAAACAATTGCAAACTGTTCTTGTTCATCAAGCAGAAAATAACATTGAGACAATTATGCCTGGCTATACGCATTTGCAACGTGCTCAGCCGATTTCATTTGCTCATCATATTCTCGCTTACTTTTGGATGTTAGAGCGTGATGTAAATCGTTATGAAGATTCGTTAAAGCGTATTAATATCTCCCCATTAGGAGCAGGAGCGTTAGCTGGAACGACATTCCCGATCGACCGAGAGTATAGTGCGGAGCTTCTTGGATTTAATGGAATCTATGAAAATAGTTTAGATGCAGTAAGCGATCGTGATTTCATACTGGAGTTCCTAAGTAACTCCTCTATGCTTATGATGCACTTATCACGCTTTTGCGAAGAACTTATTTTATGGAGTAGCCAAGAGTTTCAATTTATTGAAATGAGCGATCAATATGCAACGGGAAGCAGCATTATGCCGCAAAAGAAAAATCCGGATATGGCGGAACTAATCCGTGGTAAAACAGGCAGAGTATACGGTAATTTATTCAGTTTACTCACAGTAATGAAAGGATTACCGCTCGCTTACAATAAAGACTTACAAGAAGATAAAGAAGGAATGTTTGATACAGTTAAAACAGTAGAAGGATGCCTTCATATTATGGCGGGCATGCTTGAAACGATGACTGTAAACAAAGAAAAAATGGGGCAAGCTGTGACGCAAGATTTCTCCAACGCAACAGAAATTGCTGACTATTTAGCGAACAAAGGACTACCATTCCGTAAAGCTCATGAAATTGTTGGAAAGTTAGTGCTATATTGCACACAAAAAGGAATTTATTTATTAGATGTCTCTCTTGAAACATATAAAGAAATGAGCTCCTTATTTGAAGAAGATTTGTATGAAGTGCTGTCACCATATGCAGCTGTAAAGCGTCGTAACAGTGCTGGCGGGACTGGGTTTGAACAAATCAAAAACGCTTTGGAGAAGGCGAAGGGGTTAACGAAAGAAGTTATTAAGAGTTGAGTTGGGAAGTACGCTAGTCTATTAAAGTCTGGCGTACTTTATTTTTTACTAGCATTTAAGTTACAATGTAGTAAAAAATAACAATTTAGGGGAAGTCTATGAAAAAAATAGTGTTGATCATTGTACTGTTAATTAGCTTAATTGCAAATGCTAAAGTGTTTCTTTTGGACAAATATATGTATGTTGGTGAAAAAGAAAAGCGAGAAGAAGCGGTTATCGCAACGATGTGGCATTTGCAAGATAAAGGATATAAAGAAAGTGATATTTTATATATAAAACCGGCCTTTTATAGCAAAATGGATTCGTATGGTATGAATGTACAGTTTAAAGATGAACCAAATGAATCATATACATATAGAGTTTTAAAAGATGCGAAAACAAATAAACTAACTGTACACCAAGATAGTAATGAGCCAGGTGGTATGGGCGGGAAGCATCAAGAGCTTAAATAAAGAAAGAAAACGACTGATGGCATTCGCCTGCAGTCGTTTTCTTTTAATTATACTTATGTCGATCTTCCGTAATTCGAATATACTCTATATCCATCAAATCACGAAGTAATGCACCATTACTTAGTTCAACGCCGTGCTTCTCTTTAAAATGAGTGCGAATCGTATCTAGCATTTCAATTTCTTTGCCGTTCACATCTAAAATAATGCGTTCAGAATCATCCATATAGCATCCTCCTTTTTTACACATATATATATTTTGTCCGTCTATTTCTAAAAAATGTATGTTAACGTAATGTTAGGAAATAAGAAAGGGATGGAAAATGAGACGTATTTATTTTATAGGACTAATTTTGTACACATTCATTGTATTACATGTTGCATTCCCAAATATCTTTTCATTTGAGAATTTAGAAACAGTACACGTTGCGATATTTACTTTTGCTCTATTTGTAGTAGATTGCTTTATTTCTATATGGCTTTCGAAAAGAAAAGATATACAAGGCAAAAAAGAAATGGAACGGAAAAAGAGAAAACGTTCCTTTTGGATGATGACATACTGTTTGTCTTTAGTGCTTACTGCTGCTTTTTTTAGTGAACATATTCCATTAGAAAGAGTAAATATTGGATTTGGAGCATTCGTATTCGCATACTATTTTTTTATGCACTTTCTTCCTTATATGAAAGAAAGGCGAGGAGAAGAGGAAAATTCGCTTGTAGAAGAAGCGAAAGAACAAGAGCATAAGAGAATAGAAGGGGATATAAAGAAACTTGAAGAACAAAAGTGGTATTTAAAATCAAAAATCATATACGTTCTTTGCTTTATTACACCGCCAATTGGTTATTTGTACGTTTTCTTATTTCGTAAAAAAATGACAGAAGGTGCAAGGCGAACTTACTTAACGGTTGCGACGATTATGATGGCATTATGGTCTTTGAAGTTTCTTCCGCCTTATGTGTTGGCAATTACCGTTGTTGTCGTAGCGTGTCTTGTGTTTATAGTGAAGTTTATAAAATGAAAAACACCAAGCCTATGTGGACCTGGTGTTTTATCTATAAATTAAAGCTCACCTTGTTCTTCATCACCACGAACAACAAGGACATCGCATTTCGCATAGCGAATAATATGTTCAGAGACGCTACCAATTAGGAAACGCTCAACAGCATTTAAACCAGTCGCACCACACATAATTAAATCTACTTTATGGTTTGGAGCGATTTCTTTTGAAATTTTTGATTTAGGATTACCGAATTCTAATACAGTTTCAATTTTTTCAAGACCAGCTTCAAGCGCAGTTTTTTTGTAGTCTTCTAATAGGTCTTCTGCAAATAGATTTGCACGTTCCGCAATTGCACGGCTATAAGCTTCTACTGCTGAGTATGCTTTTACATCAACGATATGAGCAATTGTTAATGTTGCATTGTTGCGCTTTGCGACTTGAATTGCTTTTTTAAAGGCTTTTTCTGCTTCTTTAGAACCATCCACCGCGATTAAAATATTTGTATATGTATTATTCATAGTAAATTCCTCCCAATCTGTTTTATAACTGTTTACAACTTAATTATAAAACAAATTTTGGTAACGTGCTTGCCAGAAACGTTACAGAATTTTGAAAACTCTGTTTCAATTCATTTTAGTTGTAATTGGAGCGAGAACTTGTTACATATGAAGTATAGCAATTTAAAAGGGGGCAGTTTTGTGAGACATGCGCTCATTACAGCCGGTACGAAAGGTTTAGGAAAGCAAGTAACAGAAAAGTTATTGGCTAAAGGCTATTCAGTAACAGTAACGTACCATAGCGATATCACGGCTATGGAAACGATGAAAGAAACATATAAAGATGTGGAAGAGCGTCTACAATTCGTGCAAGCGGATGTCACGAAAAAGGAAGATTTACATAAAATAGTAGAAGAAGCGATGAGCCGTTTTGGCAAAATTGACTTTTTAATTAATAATGCTGGTCCATATGTATTTGAACGAAAAAAGTTAGTTGATTATGAAGAAGATGAATGGAATGAAATGATTCAGGGAAATTTAACAGCGGTATTTCATTTATTAAAACTTGTCGTTCCGGTCATGAGAAAACAGAACTTTGGCCGTATTATTAATTACGGATTTCAAGGGGCGGATAGTGCACCGGGATGGATTTATCGTTCAGCTTTTGCCGCAGCGAAAGTAGGACTTGTTTCATTAACGAAAACAGTTGCTTATGAAGAAGCGGAGTATGGTATCACTGCGAACATGGTATGTCCTGGTGATATTATTGGCGATATGAAAGAGGCAACTATTCAAGAAGCACGTCAGCTGAAAGAGCATAACACACCGATTGGTAGATCTGGAACAGGTGAAGATATTGCAAGAACCATTTCGTTTTTATGTGAGGACGATTCCGATATGATTACCGGTACAATTATTGAAGTGACTGGTGCAGTGGATGTTATTCATAGACATCGATAGAATAAAATAAGATGAAGTTTCGAATAATTGGACAGTTTATCCATTGTGCTGAGAGGTGCGGATAATACTGTCCTTTAATATAAAATTAAATCTATCGGAAAACTCGTGTTATTTTTTTGTCAAATATTGAGATATTATGTTAAAATATAAGAGCGTAGAAAGCGCTTTAAAAAATGATTCAGGGGTCATTTCATAACTCAAGGGGGAACTAATCATGCGTATCGGTATTCCAACAGAAATTAAAAACAATGAAAACCGTGTGGCAATGACGCCAGCGGGAGCAGTACATTTAGTACAAAATGGTCACGAAGTTTTTGTTCAAAAAGGAGCAGGTTTAGGATCTGGCTTTACAGATGAAGAATACGTACAAGCTGGTGCGAAACTTGTAGAAACTGCTGAAGAAGCATGGAATCAAGATATGGTTATGAAGGTAAAAGAGCCAGTAGCAAGTGAATACGGCTATTTCCGTGAAGGCTTAATCTTATTCACATACTTACACTTAGCTCCAGAACCAGAATTAACGAAAGCATTAATCGATAACAAAGTTGCATCAATCGCATACGAAACAGTACAATTAGACAATCGTTCTTTACCATTACTTGCACCTATGAGTGAAGTGGCTGGTCGTATGTCTGCACAAATCGGTGCACAATTCCTTGAGAAAAACAAAGGCGGTAAAGGTATTTTACTTGCAGGCGTTCCAGGGGTAAAACGCGGCAAAGTAACAATCATCGGCGGTGGTCAAGCTGGTACAAACGCAGCTAAGATTGCAGTAGGTTTAGGTGCAGATGTAACAATCATTGACTTAAGTGCAGAACGTCTTCGTCAATTAGATGATATTTTCGGTAACCAAGTAAAAACATTAATGTCTAATCCATACAACATTGCAGAAGCTGTTAAAGAATCTGACCTTGTTATTGGAGCAGTATTAATTCCGGGTGCAAAAGCGCCAAAACTTGTAACTGAAGAAATGATTCAATCAATGGAACCAGGTTCTGTCGTTGTAGATATCGCGATTGACCAAGGTGGTATTTTTGAAACAACTGATCGTATTACAACTCATGACAACCCAACTTACGAAAAACATGGCGTTGTTCATTATGCAGTTGCTAATATGCCAGGTGCAGTTCCACGTACGTCAACTCTTGCATTAACAAACGTAACAGTACCATATGCAGTACAAATTGCTAACAAGGGCTACAAAGAAGCTTGCTTAGGCAACACTGCATTATTAAAAGGTATTAACACATTAGATGGTTATGTAACATTCGAAGCAGTTGCGGAAGCTCACGGCTTACAATACGCTGATGCAAAAGAGCTTCTTGAAAAAGCTCCTGCTTTATCATAATAGAAATACATTTGAGACCTTCCTTTTCGTGAGGAGGGTCTTTTTTATATGGAGAAATAACATGTGAATAATTGTTATTTATTGGTGTAAAACGATTTTTATTATGATAATTTAGAATTATATAATAAAAAGAGGGGATTCGATGGGGAGCAAAAAGAGGAAGAAAAAACAGGCAAAGAGACAAAGGTATATAAAGAAAAAACAGGAACAGAACATACCTTTTTCACAAAAAGTAGTCATTACGATAGAGAAAACATTTCGGTATATTTGTATGTTCTTGTATGTGATTTTTTGCTTGTATTTATGTGGGATATTTAAAAGTTTGGGGATAACCCCCAATGTTATTGAAAGTACCTTAGGCGTTCTACTTGTTATGGTAGAAGGAATCTTATTCTTTATATTATTTGATAAAGTATGGCCTAGTCATGAAAGTAAAAAAGATAGAAAAAGAAGCAAAAAATCTTCATACGCTTCAAGCTCATCAAGTGGATTCGGTGACTACAGTAGCAATGACTGTAGTAGCTCAAGTGATGGTGGAGGAGATTGCGGAGGTGGTGGAGATTAAGTTAGTTTTTTAGAAGAACGACTAATGAAAGGATGGGACGAAAGATGGAGACTGTGAACTTAATAGAATTAACAAAGGATATTAAAGATCAACATAAAAACTTCGTCGTTTCAAATATAAACAGTCATTGCTTACGAATCGCTGTATTTACTGGTGAATATGATTGGCACTATCATTCTAATTCGGATGAATTATTTATTGTGCTAGAGGGAGAGTTACTTATTGATTTTGAAGATGGAGAAACGGCGGTTTTAAAGCCAAATGATTCTATTTTAATTCCAGCATGTACGATTCATAGAACGAGAGCATTAAAGAGAACGGTAAATCTTTGTTTTGAACATATAGAGGCTGATACGATTATAGTGGAGCAATTATGAAAAAATTATCTGTAGCCGAGTATAGAAAAGTTCTTCCGGTTTTAGAAGGTAATACAAGAACGATGACATTTGCTTATGCGGTATGTGATCAAGTGGTAGATGGTGAGGTTTTTGTAAACGGGCAATTAACAGCAGGATTAATTATTACAGCTAACGGTATCTATTATTTATTTGGTGATACTGATGATCAAAATTATAACGAAGAGTTATTTTCATATTTAAAAACGGCTATTGAAAAAACAGAGAAGAGATTTACACTCTTTACTTCAAGTGAAGAGTGGGAAATGATGTTAGAAGAGCGTTTTAGTAATACACTTCGGAACATCCCGCGAATGAAATTTCAAAGGGTAACCTTTGAGGAGAGAAAACGAGATTTTAACAAAAATACATATGAAGTGAAGCGTATTGATAGAAGAGATATAGAGCGAAGCAGTGAATTTAAAGAGGAGTACTACAAAGAATATTGGGGATCAAAAGAAACGTTTTTGAATAGTGGTTTTGGATTTTGTATAGAACAAGATGGGATAATTGTAGCTGAATGTGTCTCGATATTTAGCGGGAATGGTTATGCTGAAATAGATATTGCAACACATGAAGCGTATCAAGGGAAAGGATTAGCTCAAGCTGTTGCAACACGGTTCATTGAACATTGCATGCAAAATGATATTATACCGAGCTGGGATTGTTATGTAGACAATATTCCTTCGCGAAAATTAGCTAGTAAATTAAGTTTTTATCATCCAATAGAATATAGTTTGTTTGTACGTAAGAAAACGTGGGAAGAAAAATGAATGTAGAATTAACGAGATTTAAAGTTAAGCCTGGTAAGAGTCATCGAGTAGATGAATGGATGCAACTTCTTAATGACAATATGAAAGAAGTACTTTTGACATTAAACGACGAAAAGATGTATGTTGAGACAATTTTCCGGGAAATAAGAGATGGAGAAGAGTACTTATATTGGTATTCTGTGCAAGGAGAAGGCGGGGCTCTTGTCGAAAATTCTCATTATGAAATCGATAAAAAGCACTTAGCGTTTTGGTATGAATGTATCGATGAAGAAGCACCGTCTATTGATATGAAAACAGAAGTTGTTATGATTCAAGATGTTGTGAAGGAAGCGATGAAATAATAGAATAGTATTTCAGAGAAAAGCGCATCAAAATGGATGTGCTTTTTATTATGAAAAAATTGATAAAAGCTATATTTGGATATCTTTAAGTGAAAATAAGGAGGGATATCGAGAATATTTTAGGATAAACTATAAAGTGAAACTTTAATCAGTGGGGGGCATCCCCCACTGATTATCAGCCCTCACCAATCGGGCTTTTACGGGCAGTTCGACCCCAACCTAACTTCTTTGCTTCCGCTGAGTTTTGATGTGGGGTCTTACTGCCCGTTAATGCGGGATAAAGAAATAAAAAACACAAAACCAAAAAACTTACCAATATAAGGTGTATTCGTAACAGGAAAAACAGAGGATTTACAAAGTTTACAAGGGTCACCGTATATTAAGGCTGCTGTAAGAGGTGTAACAGTTGAGAAATATTGATTACAAGTAATTAATGTGAATAATCAGAAAATTTATGTTATAATATGGGAAAAGGAGGTTTATATGAGGCAAATACATGGAGCAATTTATATTTACATAACAATGTTTTTCGTGGCGGTATCCTATGGATTGGGGCACGTGTATTCGCATCCTATACTAACTTTTTTAAGCGGAGCATGTATGGCGTTTGCGCTTCTTGTCCACCTTTTCTCGGTTTGGATCGTGAAATTTCAATTAAATATTAGTGAAATAGAAGAAGGCACTTTTTGAGTGGCCTTCTTTTTTAGTAATATTGGCGAAGCCCTGGTAGCAATTTTTCAATTTCACATTCGGTTTCTTTACATATGGAAAGTGTACGTAGTCTGAAAAATAAGCTACGTAAGAAAGATTTTATATTTCCGTATAAAAATTCGTATGATTCAATATGTAGCGTGGATTTTTTTACTTGTAATTGAGCTACTAAATCATGAAGGGCTAATATGAGTACTTCTTCCTTTAGGTCATTTTGCAGCATTGCGACAATCGGATAAACGATACGTTCATCTTCTTCATATTTGTAGTAAATAGAATGAACACAAACTTTGTTTAATAAAGTTTGTAATATTTCTTCGTAATATAAAGTTTCTAGTTTAGGACTATTCACAAGCGCCTCAAATGTATCGGAAGCATGAGCGATACTATGTGCCCAGCCGTGGTCTTGGACATATCCACGGAAATCATGCTCGTTGTTCATATATAGAATTAATTGATCTTTTACAGTTAAAATATCATTCTGTGATAAGAAATTATGATTTGTATCTGCATCTATAATGAGGGCAATTAATAATGTTGTAAATGCTCGGGTAAATACGGCATCTTCGTCATCCGAATGAATCTTATACAATAAATATTTTTCACTAATGCTTTCTAATAATAATTTCTGTAAGTGTGTATGTGAAATGTAGTCTTTTTTGATGAGATGATAAAAAGTAGAGTAAATAAGTTTGTCTCTTAAATAGCTATCGGTAACACCGATGTGCTCAAGCATATTGGAACTTAAAGAATCAATGTTAATTGTGTTGTCCAGTATGTAATTATTATTACGAATTTCTTCTAACTGTTGTTGTAACATATAAACCTCCTGTTTTAGAAAATTCTGTATTTTTATAATATAATAAGAGGAAGAAATAGACAATAAATAAGTGCATTTGAATGGAGGGGGCATTATGAAGAGAGCATTATTCTTTTTCATTAGTATTTTCTTTTTAGGAAGCTGTTCCATTTCGTATGTTACTTTTTCTAGCGAGAGCAAAAGTTGGACTGGACAATATAAAGGGCATATTAAGGATGACAGTGAAGATGGGATGTTTACGTTTCAATATAAGGGCGGGGATGGAAAGACAGAATTTAAAAACTTAGAGATTGCTATTAATGGAGCCTTTAGTACAATGACACAAACGTCAGAAGTTCATAGAGGAGCAAAGGTTGAAATGAAGTCTTCTTGTGTAAGTTGCGCGCCTATCTCTAAAGATGAACCAATAGAGATTGTGATTAAATGGGATGATAAGTATGAGGAGAAGATGGTGCTAAATTTGAAATAGCCTAGAGTAAGGAGTTAAAAATGAATAGGCATATGAAAATTGTTATGTTTTTAAGTGTATTTCTAGTCGTATTATCAGCGTGTGATACAAAACAAGTAGAGCAAGTAACGGTAAAAGAAGTACCTAAAGAAGGGTATATCATATTAAGAAATGACACGGTGTTTTTTGCCGATGATAAAACGTTTGAAACAAAAGTAGAGTTGCAACATTATATAGAACAACAAATGAATAAAGAGCATCCAGCACATATAGTCTTGAGCTTTAAGGACAAAGACACATATAAACAGTTAAAAACAGGGGATAAAATAAAAGTATGGTTTTCTCAAATACTTGAAAGTTATCCAGCAAAAATGATTGTAGAGAAATTTGAAATAGTAGGGAAATAGAAAAAGGCAGCACTCCCGCTGCCTTTTTTATTATTTTACAAATTGTAACTCTTTCGGGAATTTCGTTAAAATTTCTGATCCGTCTTTTGTGATGTAAATATCATCTTCAATACGAACGCCACCTACGTTTGGTACGTAAATACCAGGTTCGATTGTGAAGACCATACCTTCTTTTAATGGAGACTCGTTACCAGCTTTTACATCTGGATATTCGTGTACGCTAATTCCAAGTCCATGACCAAGTCGGTGCGGGAAGAAGTCTCCGTAACCTGCATCTGTGATAACAGAACGAGCAGCATTATCGATTGCGCCAAGTGTAACACCTGGTTTACATGCTTCAACTGCTTGTAGTTGTCCAGCAAGTACAGTGTTGTAAATACGAGTTTGCTCTTCAGAAATCTCACCGAATGCTACTGTACGTGTAATATCAGAGCAATAACCATCAATGATTACGCCTAAATCAAATAGTACGAAATCGCCGCGTTTCATTTTGTTTGCGCCAGGAATACCGTGTGGAAGAGCTGAGTTCGCACCTGCTAATACCATCGTATCAAATGACATTTTATGTATGCCTTTTGTTTTTAATTCGTGTTCAATAATTGCTAATACTTCTAGTTCACTACGATCTTCTTTAATTGCATTTACACCAACTTCAACAGCATAGTCCGCCATTTTAGCTGCTTCGCGTAAAATAGAAAGTTCTTTTTCATCTTTAATTAAACGAAGTTCGCGAACTTTCTCCTCAGCTGATTTGAAAGCTGCATTTGGGAATAATTTCGTTAATTCTTCGTAGCGCTCTACGTTTAAATGTTCTTTTTCAATTGCAACTGCATTTGCATTGATGCCGCGGTCTTTAATTGCTTTTGCAATCATATCCCATGGTCTGTCAGTATCAGTAAATCCGATAATTTCATGTGCCCAGCCAGCGTTACGTGCTTGACCTTCTTCCATTTTAGGGCAAATTAAAATAGGTTCTTTTTCTTGGAATACAAACATACCAAGTAATCTTTCGTGTGGTTCACAGTGGAAGTTTGTCATGTAGAAGACGTTTGGTGTAGAAGTTAAGAACGCAGCTTCTACGTTTTTTTCTTTTAGCCATTGCATTAAATTTTCTAATCTAGCATTCATCGATTGGCACCCCCGAGATATTTAATTACAAATATAACTTTAACTCGGAAGAAAGCGTTATGACAAGTAAATAGATGTTAGAAAAGACAGGGAATTGAAAAATCATGTAGAATACAAAGTGAGAATGTGAACAGGGGAGGAATGTAATAATGAAAGTATCTTATCATGGACATTCAGTTGTGAAAATTGAGGCGAATGGAAAAGTTATTTTAATTGACCCGTTTTTAACAGGTAATCCGAAAACAGATTTAAAAACTGAAGATGTAAAAGTGGATGCAATTCTTTTATCGCATGGACACGGTGATCATGTTGGAGATACAGTAGAACTTGCGAAGAAAAATAATGCAGTTGTTGTAGCGCCATTTGAACTAGCAACATTTTTAAGTTGGCAAGGTGTAAATACACACCCGATGCATATTGGTGGTTCACATGAATTTGACTTCGGAAAAGTGAAGTTTACACAAGCATTCCACGGCTCTAGTTATATTGATGAAGAAAATAAGACGATTACATATACAGGTATGCCAGCAGGTATTTTATTTACAGCAGAAGAGAAAACTGTATACCACGCAGGAGATACTGCACTATTCTCTGATATGAAGTTAATTGGGGAATTAAATAAAGTTGATCTAGCATTTTTACCAATTGGTGATAATTTCACAATGGGACCAGAAGATGCTGTACTAGCGGCAAAATGGATTAATGCGAAAACTGTTGTACCGATGCATTACAATACGTTCCCAGTTATTGAACAAGATCCATATCAATTTGTAGAAAAGCTACAAAATTGTACAGGGAAAGTATTAGAAGCTGGAGAAAGTATTACACTATAGAAAAGAAACCCTTCATTTGAAAAGAAAAGTGAAGGGTTTTTTACGTGTGTAGGACAGCTTTTAATGCTTGTATTTGTTTTGGTGATTCTTTTCTTTTGGTACGTGGTTGTTCAGGTGTTTCATTCAATTCCATTGCAACTTTTTTCCCATCTACGAAAGCTAAAAATACAGCACCTACAACCTCTAAAAATTTTTTCATCATGTGTTCGCTCCTTTGTTTTATTTCTTGTCTTAATTGTATAGGCAATTAAGTGGACGAACTATCGAATGAGATGACAATAGCATTACATTGTTGTAATAGAATGACTGGTGGAATGTAAGAGTCATTTTGTTATAAAAAAAATAGTACAGGTATGCAAAGAGAGAGTGTAACAGTTTTGAAAATATAGTATACTGAAAGTACAACACATGAAGAATTTAGGGAAAAGAAAGTATGGTGAAACCATTTGGCTACCAAGCATAACCAAATTTTAGAACATATTAATAGCCTGCCAGTAGGCCATAAAATTTCTGTAAGACAAATTGCGAAAGATTTGAGTGTAAGTGAAGGGACCGCTTACCGTGCAATTAAAGATGCAGAAAATAAAGGATATGTTAGTACAATTGAACGTGTCGGAACAATTCGAATTGAACAAAAGAAGAAAGAGAATATCGAAAAACTGACATATGCAGAAGTCGTTAACATTGTCGACGGTCAAGTACTTGGGGGCAGAGAAGGACTACATAAAACATTAAATAAATTCGTAATCGGAGCTATGAAGTTAGAAGCGATGATGCGCTATACAGAAGCTGGGAATTTACTCATTATTGGTAACCGTACCAATGCACATGAATTAGCGCTAGAAACTGGAGCCGCTGTATTAATTACGGGCGGCTTTGATACGGAAGATCATGTGAAGAAATTAGCAGACGAATTAAAGCTGCCGATCATTTCAAGTAGCTACGATACATTTACGGTCGCAACGTTAATTAATCGTGCAATTTATGACCAACTTATTAAGAAAGAAATTGTACTCGTTGAAGATATTTTAACGCCAATTGAAGAAACGTTATATTTAAAGCCGAGTGATACAGTACAGCAATGGCATGCATATAACGAAGAGACAATGCACGGAAGATATCCAATTGTCGATGAAAGTAACAAAGTACTAGGAATCGTAACTTCAAAAGATATGATCGGAGTAGCGAAAGAAACACCAATTGATAAAGTAATGACAAAACACCCAATTACAGTGAACGGTAAAATGTCTGTCGCAGCTGCGGCACGTATGATGGTGTGGGAAGGAATTGAATTACTTCCTGTCGTTGAGGAAGGAAACAAACTGCAAGGTATTATTAGCCGTCAAGATGTACTTCAGGCACTGCAAATGATTCAACGTCAGCCACAAGTTGGAGAAACCATTGATGATATTGTAACGAATCAATTTATGACACCAAAAGAAGCGAAGAATGAGCATCTATATCAATTTTCGGTGACGCCGCAAATGACGAACTCAATCGGGACGTTATCGTACGGTGTATTTGCAACAATTGTGACAGAAGCGACAAATCGCGTCATTCGTGCGCAAAAGAAAAGCGATTTAATTGTTGAAAACTTAACGATTTATTTCGTAAAGCCGGTTCAAATTGATAATGTTGTATCTGTTCATCCGAAAGTATTAGAAATTGGACGTAAATTTGGTAAGGTCGATGTAGAGGTGCATCATGAAGGTAATGTTGTTGGAAAAGCATTACTTATGGTTCAGTTAATCGATAAATAAAAAGATGGAACAAATCGTTTTGATTTGTTCCATCTTTTTTTGTTGTTTTAAATTTGAAAGGCATGATTTTAGATGGGAGTTTTAGTGAAATATGTATGGGATGGAGTGGAAAAGTAATGTGAGAAAAGACGGAATAATAATTCAATTCAGTTGTATATTGTGTTATGATTATATTGTAAGAAAATGGAATCGTGAGAGGTGGTATGCATTATGTCGTCAGCCGTACTCTTTTTTGGTAGTATCGCACTATTTTACTTTCTTGTAATGATACCGATTCAATATTTATATTTACAAGGTTTACATGAAAAAAAGGAAAAGACAGGATTATCTCAGCGAGAGCTATATGAAAAAATGTCTTTTGGAGAAGAACAATTACATTTTCACGTACAAGGGAACCCATTTAATATACCATCTGCGTTTGTTGCGTATATGATTTTGAAAGTTAAGGGACGTAAAAAAGCATCACAATATTGATGCTTTTTTACGTTGCTTCATAGACTTCAGCTTCTTTAACTGCTAATGGCAAGAAATGTTTGTATTGGCGAAACCCGTTAAATACACTTGCACTACCAAATAGAACGAATAAAACACCAACGATAATACGAGCGGTTGAAAGTTCTAAAAAGAATTGGTTTATCCCGAAAAATAAAACGAATGAACCGAGTGCCATTGCGGATTTTCCTGAGAGCCAACCTTTCTCCATTGGGCGGTTTGTACGAAAGTATTTTGTTTTGTAAAAGAGGTACAACATAAATGAGACGATAATACAGAAGACTAATACTGGCATAATGAACACCCCCATCGCTTTGTGAAAAATAATAGAAAAGAAAAAGAAATATCTAAACTTTCTAACTTTTATTATAAAGCAATTGTTCGCATGTATGAAATACTTTCCGTTATAATGGAGGATAAAGTGAAGAAGTTGATTAAAAAGGAGATTATACATATGCATGAGCAAATTTTAGGAGCAATTAAAGAGTTTGATACAATTATTATTCATCGCCACGTGCGTCCGGATCCAGATGCGTTAGGTTCACAGGGGGGTCTTGGTACAATTCTACAAGAATCGTTTCCAGAGAAAAATATTTATACGGTTGGGTACAATGAACCGTCACTAGCATACTTACGAGTAATGGATGATATTGAAGATAGTGTATACGAAAATGCGCTTGTTATTGTTTGTGATACTGCGAATCAAGAACGTGTTGACGATCAACGCTATACAAAAGGGAAGATGTTAATTAAAATTGATCATCATCCAAATGAAGATCCATATGGAGATATTACGTGGGTAGATACGACAGCGAGTTCTACAAGTGAAATGATTTATGAGTTTTATAACTATGGAAAAGATAAAGGATTAAAAATAACAAAAGAAGCAGCCCGCCTTATTTTAGCAGGAATTGTTGGAGATACAGGTCGTTTCTTATTCCCGAATACGACAGCAAAAACACTTCGTTACGTAAGTGAGCTTGTTGACATGGGTGTGAAATTCACAGATTTATACAATGAGATGTATAAGACAAAAGAAAAAATTGCTCGTTTAAACGGTTATATTTTACAAAACTTTACGATGGTAGAAGAAGGAGCAGCTTACATTAAATTAACGAAAGAAGTATTAGAAGAGTTTGATGTACTTCCTTCTGAAGCATCTGGTGTTGTTGGAGCGCTTGGCAATATTGATGGATTAAAGGCGTGGGTTCTATTTTTAGAGGAAGACGACGTAATTCGTGTTCGTCTTCGTTCAAAAGGACCAGTTATAAACAAATTAGCAATGCAATATAACGGCGGGGGGCATCCGATGGCTTCTGGTGCGAAGGCATCTTCTTGGGAAGAAGCGGATCGTCTTTTTGCTGATTTACGTGAGATTTGTAAATAAGAGACTATATGTTAGAACGAAAAGAAGGAGCGGCGCTAAAGCCCTCCTTCTTTATTTTTCTTTCTCTATAGTAATGCTAATTTCAAGCACTGTATCAAAAGATATTGTATCGACTTTAAAACGGTATAGCCGATCGTAATGTTTGTACGTTTTATTTTCGATTACCTTTTTAAGTAGGTCTTTATTTTTTGCGATACTTTGAATGTTTTTCGTTAAAAGATGTTGGAGGTCATTATGGATAGATGTAGTCATATTTTCGAGTGTGAGATTGTCTAAATCGTATTTTTCTCGATTGATAAGTTTTATTTTAATCTCTTGAATGGTTAAGAGCCGTTTATTTTCAGTGTTCAATTTTTCTTGATCTTCGAGAAGGACGTGGAGCTTTGCTTCTTGTTTTTCTATAATTTCTCTTTGTTCTGCTATTTTACTAGCTTGTTCTTCTTGAAAAACACCGTATATGTACAAAAAAATAAACCAGCTCAACACGCCTCCAACAGCAGCCCCAGCTAATACTAAGTACCATCTTTTTGCTGTATTGGCACTTGGTACTCTCATACATGTTCCTGCGTTAGCCATTTAATAATAATGAGACCTGTTTGCATACCACCAGTTGCGAAAAAAATAAGGAGAATTTGCTTTACGATATCTTTCATATCTCCGCCAAAGAAACTTCTTTCAAAGCTATAAAAGGTATCGAATGTTCCGCCGATTGCTGCAACGAGTGCCCAAATTCTTAAATTTTGGGCGAATTGATTAATGTAAGTTAGAGCTGGTTTTCCGATAAGAAACGCACCAAATCCACCAATTAATGAACCGCCAAGTATAACCCCAAAGGCAATAAAATAACTAATAATAAGCAGAGAGAAAAAAGTATGTTCTCTTACATCCATCGTCATTCCCCTTTCTTCTTCATATATATGGACAAAGTATAAGAAGTATGTTTTGATTTCCGCTTTCCTCATCACCTATAATAAAAGTAGTCAAATAGGTAAAGAGAGGGTACAACAGTGAAGTTTGTGCATTTACAATGTCAAACCGTTTTTAGTTTATTAAAAAGTGCTTGTAAAATTGATGAGCTTGTAGTCAGGGCGAAAGAACTCGGTTTTTCATCGCTGGCTATTACGGATGAAAATGTTATGTATGGCGTTATTCCGTTTTATAAAGCATGTAAGAAACATGGTATACAGCCTGTTATTGGATTAACCGCTTCTATTTTTAGTGAAGAAGAAGAAAGGTCTTATCCGCTTGTATTACTTGCTGAGAATGAAATAGGCTACCAAAATTTATTAAAGATTTCTAGCAGTATTATGACAAAGTCCAAAGAAGGTATTCCTAAGAAGTGGCTTGCGCATTATGCGAAAGGATTAATTGCAATTTCACCAGGTAAAGATGGCGAAATTGAGCAATTATTACTAGAAGACAATGAGAGTCAGGCTGAAGAAGTAGCTCGCACGTATCAAAATATGTTTGGCCATTTTTATATGAGTTTGCAGCATCATGCGATTCAAGATGAGTTGCTTTTACAAGAGAAACTACCTGAATTTATTAGTAGGGTTAATATTCCGGTCGTTGCAACAAACGATGTGCGCTATATCAATCAAAGTGACGCGCTTGTTCACGAATGTTTACTATCTGTTGAAAGTGGAACGAAAATGACTGATCCAGATAGGCCGAGGCTGAAAACAGATCAGTATTATTTAAAGTCATCGGATGAAATGGAAGCACTATTTTCCCACGCGCCGGAAGCAATCCAAAATACAATAAAAATTGCAGAGCGTTGCCAAGTAGAAATACCGTTCCATGTAAATCAACTTCCGAAATTTCCTGTTCCGTCTAATGAAACGAGTGATATATATTTGCGTCGTGTTTGTGAAGAAGGTTTGCGGAAACGATATGGTGAACCGAAAGAAGTGCATATAAAGCGTTTGGATCATGAATTAAATGTTATTTCTCGTATGGGATTTAGTGATTATTTCCTCATCGTATGGGATTTTATGAAGTATGCACATGAAAATCATATTCTAACAGGACCAGGTCGTGGATCGGCAGCTGGTTCACTCGTTTCATACGTATTAGAAATTACAGATATTGATCCAATTGAATACGATCTATTATTTGAAAGGTTTTTAAATCCTGAACGTGTGACGCTTCCCGATATTGATATTGATTTTCCAGACGTAAGACGTGATGAGATGATTCGCTATGTGAAAGATAAATACGGTCAGCTCCGTGTTGCGCAAATTGTAACGTTTGGTACGCTTGCAGCAAAAGCGGCAATTAGAGACATTGCCCGCGTAATGGGGCTTCCGCCGCGAGATATTGATATATTTTCAAAACTTATCCCATCAAAGCTTGGTATAACGTTAAAAGATGCATATGAAGAATCACAATCACTTCGTGAGTTTATACAAGGGAATCTTCTGCATGAGCGTGTATTTGAAATCGCAAAACGTGTAGAAGGTTTACCACGTCATACGTCTATTCATGCGGCTGGTGTTATTATGAGTCAAGAACCGCTAACAGGAAGTGTAGCAATTCAAGAAGGACATAACGATGTTTATGTTACGCAATATCCAGCCGATGCGCTAGAAGAACTTGGTTTGCTTAAGATGGACTTTTTAGGATTACGTAATTTAACGTTACTTGAAAATATTATAAAATTTATCGCGAACAAAACAGGGAAAGAAATCGATATAAGAAACTTACCTCTTCAAGATGAAAAGACGTTCCAATTATTAGGGAGAGGGGATACAACAGGTGTATTCCAGCTTGAGTCGGGTGGTATGCGAAATGTACTTCGCGGGTTAAAACCGAATGAGTTTGAAGATATCGTAGCTGTTAACTCGTTATACAGACCAGGACCGATGGAACAGATACCGACTTTTATTGAATCGAAACATGGAAAAAGAAAAATTGAATATTTACATCCGGATTTAAAGCCAATTTTAGAAAGAACATACGGCGTCATTGTATACCAAGAACAAATTATGCAAATTGCATCGAAGTTAGCTGGTTTTTCGCTCGGAGAAGCAGATTTACTGCGCCGTGCGGTGAGTAAAAAAAATCGTGATATTTTAGATCAGGAACGTAAGCATTTCGTCCAAGGATGTTTGCGAAATGGTTATGATGAGACATCCGCAGAGAAAATTTATGATTTAATTGTAAGATTTGCGAATTACGGTTTTAACCGAAGTCACGCTGTAGCTTACAGTATGATCGGATATCAGCTTGCCTATTTGAAAGCGAATTATACGCTGGAATTTATGACGGCATTATTATCAAGCGCAATTGGAAATGAAGATAAGATTGTACAGTATATACGAGAAACGAAGCGGAAAGGTTTTCACGTTTTGCCACCGTCTCTTCAGAGGAGTGGCTACAACTTCCAAATAGAAGGGAATGCGATACGTTACAGTTTACTTTCGATCCGAAATATTGGAATGGCTACAGTGACGGCATTATTAGAAGAACGAGAGAAAAAAATGTTCGAAGATTTATTTGAATTTTGTCTTCGTATGCCGTCAAAGTTCGTAACGGAGCGTAATTTAGAAGCTTTCGTCTGGTCGGGATGTTTTGACGATTTTGGTGTTTCGAGAACGAATTTATGGAAAAGTATTAAAGGGGCGTTAGAGTACGCGAATCTCGCACGTGATTTAGGAGATGCTGTTCCAAAATCAAAATATGTACAAGGAGAAGAGTTATCTTTTATTGAACAACTAAATAAAGAGAAGGAAGCGCTTGGCTTTTATTTATCAAGTTATCCGACAGCGCAATATGTGAAGTTAGCAAAAGAATTAGAAATTCCATCTCTCGCTCAGGCGATGCGACACAAGAAAAAAGTACAAAGAGCTATTGTGTATATAACAAGTGTGAGAGTGATTCGTACGAAAAAGTTTCAAAAGATGGCATTTATTACATTCTGTGATCAAAATGATGAAATGGAAGCAGTCCTCTTCCCGGAAACGTATATACATTTCTCGGATAAGTTGCAAGAAGGAGCAATTGTTTTAGTTGACGGTACGATTGAGCTAAGAAATCATAAGCTGCAATGGATTGTAAATGGACTATATCCGCTAGAGGAAATGGATGTTTATGAAGAAAAGAAAGACGCATCTGTTTACGTGAAATTGCCGTCTCAGTATGAGAAAAAGCTTTTAAATCAGGTTACGAAAATATTGTTCGACTATTCAGGTTTTGCGAAAGTACTAATTTATTATGAAAAGGAACATAAAATGGTACAATTATCTCGGAGTTTATCGATTCATCCAAGTGAAGAATGTTTAGGAGCACTTCGTGAAATTGTCGGGGAAGAAAATGTAGTTGTGAAAATATAATGGACAATTTCCCTACACTTCGATTATTATAGTAGTAGTGTTCGTGGTCAGACCACTTGGAGAAATTGATATCAGCAAGAATAATTTGAGGAGAGTGGATAGTTTGTCAACACTTCGTGAAGAAGCACTTCACATGCATAAAGTGCATCAAGGAAAATTAGAAACTGTATCAAAAGTAAAAGTAGAAAATGCAAAAGATTTAAGTCTTGCATATTCTCCAGGGGTTGCAGAACCTTGTAAAGAAATTTATGACGATAAAAGTAAGGTATATGAATATACGATGAAGGGAAATATGGTAGCAGTTGTGACAGATGGAACAGCTGTACTTGGTCTTGGTAACATTGGACCTGAAGCATCTCTTCCAGTAATGGAAGGTAAAGCTGTATTATTCAAGAGCTTTGCTGGTGTAGATGCATTCCCAATTGCCTTAAATACAAACGATGTAGATAAAATTGTTGAAACTGTAAAATTAATGGAGCCAACTTTTGGCGGCGTTAACTTAGAAGATATCGCAGCACCAAACTGCTTCATTATTGAAGAGCGTTTGAAAAAAGAAACAAATATTCCTATCTTCCATGATGATCAACACGGAACAGCTATTGTAACAGTAGCAGGTCTTGTAAATGCACTGAAATTAGTTGGAAAGAAAATGTCTGACATTAAAGTTGTCGCAAATGGCGCAGGTGCAGCAGGTATTGCAATTATTAAACTTTTATATCGCTATGGTGTACGCGACATTATTATGTGTGACCGTAAAGGCGCAATCTATGATGGTCGTCCTACAGGTATGAATCCGGTGAAGGATGAAGTTGCAAAATATACAAATAAGAATCGTATAGAAGGTTCTTTAGCTGATGTTGTACAAGGTGCGGACGTATTCATTGGTGTATCTGCAGAAGGTGCATTAACAGAAGAGATGGTTCGTACAATGAATGACGATGCGATTATTTTTGCAATGGCGAATCCAGTTCCAGAAATTATGCCAGAATTGGCAAAAGCAGCGGGCGCAGCTGTTGTTGGAACAGGTCGTTCTGACTTCCCGAACCAAGTAAATAATGTACTGGCGTTCCCTGGTATTTTCCGCGGTGCACTTGACGTACATGCGACACAAATTAACGAAGAAATGAAGATGGCAGCTGTACAGGCTATTGCTGAGCTTGTAGCAGAAGATGAGTTAAATGCAGACTATATCATTCCGGCACCATTTGACGCGCGTGTAGCGCCTCAAGTAGCGGCTTACGTTGCAAAAGCAGCAATGGAGACAGGAGTAGCTCGCCGTCAAGTAGATCCAAATGAGATCGCTGAAAAAACAAAACAATTAGCGCTGATTGGTAAAGAATAAGCGAGGAATTTCCATTGACATCATCAAATACAAAAGTATATCTCGAAATTGTAAAAAAAATCCGTTCCATTATGGAAGAGGATGGTTTGGTGGCGGGGGATCGTTTGCCGTCTGAGCGTGAGTTAAGTTCACGCTTAAACGTAGGACGTTCCTCTGTAAGAGAAGCATTGCGTGCTTTAGAACTGGTAGGATTGATTGAAACGAGACGTGGTGAAGGGACGTTTATTCGAAACTTTTATGATAACGGTCTTGTACAATTAATTGCTCCGTTCTTATTGCAAGATGAGAAAACAATTCGTGATTTATTACAAACGAAACGATTACTTGAGAAAGATATGATTCGAATTGTATGTAATTTACCGAAAGAAACGTTTTCTAAAGTACTAAGTAGATTACACCAAGTACTTGAAGGAAATGAAAGCTCAGTCCCAACGCTTCATCAAACGTTCTTTAAAACACTTATTGAACAAGTCGATAATTATTTACTATATCGCATTTGGATGATCGTAAATGATTACGTAGCAACTCTTTCTTGTAAAGTTTCAAGAGATTCTATCGATATGTATAGAAAGCTTTATGCTACTTTGGAAGAAAAACAAGAAAATGATGCACTAAAAATTTACGATGAATTAGTAGAGAATATACAGTTTCACTCGTAATGTATAAAATTTGTCGAAATGACCATGACACGTTATGACAAACATTCTACCGCGTAGCGGTTAAAGTTAAACGTAAAGAGTGAGGTTATTAGACAGATTGAGAAGATAAGGCTAACATCAAACTTTGGTGTTAGCCCCATTTTCTTCTTACGCTAACCTTAGCTCTCAACGAAGGGGGTCAAATTGTGCTAAGAGATTTATTCGTGAAAAAGAAAAAGTACGCTGCAATACCTTCAGAACAAGTACGAAAAGATGTACCAGATGGCGTTATGACAAAATGTCCGGAATGTAAAAAAATCATGTATACGAAAGAACTTCTAAAAAATTTAAAAGTATGTGTGAATTGTGGATATCATCATCCTATGAATGCATGGGAACGTCTTGATAGTATATTGGACGAAGGGTCATTCCGTGAGTATGACAAAGAAATGGTTTCATTAAATCCACTCGAGTTTCCAGGTTATGAAGAGAAACTAGAGAGCGATCGTAAGAAGACTGAATTGAACGAAGCGGTTGTAACTGGTGAAGGAACAATTGATGACATGCTTGTTGTTGTTGCAGTAATGGATTCTCGTTTTCGAATGGGGAGCATGGGCTCTGTAGTAGGAGAAAAAATCGCCCGTGCGGTTGAAAAGGCGTACGACTTACAAGTTCCATTTATTATCTTTACTGCTTCGGGTGGTGCCCGTATGCAAGAAGGGATATTAAGTTTAATGCAAATGGCAAAAACAAGCGTAGCTTTGAAAAAGCATAGTAATGCAGGAGGGTTATTTATTTCTGTTATGACTCACCCAACGACGGGCGGGGTTTCAGCGAGTTTCGCTTCACTTGGTGATTATAATCTTGCAGAACCAGGTGCACTTATCGGATTTGCTGGTAGACGTGTAATTGAACAAACGGTGCGTGAGAAACTACCGGAAGATTTCCAAACGGCAGAATTCTTACTAGATCATGGTCAATTAGATGCGGTGGTGCATCGTGATGATATGAGAGAATCGCTTCGCAAGATTTTAGAAGTTCATCAAGGAGGGGAATTGGCTGTATGGCAGAGCTAGAATTTGAAAAACCAGTTGTTGAGCTAAGAAATAAGATTCGTGAACTGAAAGACTATACGAAAAACAGCCAGATGGACTTCAGTGAGGAGATTCGTATTTTGGAAGAAAAGCTAGAAAATTTAGAGGAAGATATATACGGCAATCTAAAAGTATGGGACCGTGTTCAAATTGCTCGTCATGCAGAACGACCGACAACGCTCGATTATATTGAGCACTTATTTACTGATTTTTTCGAATGTCATGGAGACCGTCTATTTGGCGATGATGCAGCGATTGTCGGCGGCATTGCGAAATATAAAGGGATGCCTGTAACTGTAATTGGGCATCAGC
This sequence comes from Bacillus cereus group sp. MYBK220-1, assembly GCF_051916445.1. Lineage (NCBI taxonomy): Bacteria > Bacillati > Bacillota > Bacilli > Caryophanales > Bacillaceae > Bacillus > Bacillus cereus group sp. MYBK220-1. Next base: position 114,966 of record NZ_JBQAGQ010000010.1, read on the forward strand.
GCGGAAAAGATACGAAAGAAAATATTCGCCGTAACTTTGGAATGCCTCATCCAGAAGGATATCGAAAAGCACTGCGTCTCATGAAACAAGCGGAAAAGTTTAATCGTCCTATTATTTGTTTCATCGATACGAAGGGAGCTTATCCTGGTAAAGCAGCTGAAGAACGTGGACAAAGTGAAGCTATTGCCCGCAACCTATTTGAGATGGCAGGTTTAACGGTACCAGTTATTTGTATCGTTATCGGTGAAGGCGGTAGTGGTGGTGCGCTAGGTCTTGGAGTAGGAGATTACATTCATATGCTAGAAAATTCCACTTATTCTGTTATTACACCAGAGGGTGCAGCGGCAATTCTTTGGAAAGATGCAGGAAAAGCAAAGGAAGCTGCAGAAGCAATGAAAATTACAGCAGCAGATTTGAAAGAATTAGGTGTAATTGATGAAATTATTCCAGAGGCAAGAGGCGGAGCTCACCGTAATCTTTTAAAACAGTCAGAAAATATAGACTTAATGATTAGAAAAACTTTTGAACAATTAAACGGAATTTCGAAAGATGAATTAATCGAAAAACGTTATGAAAAATATATGAAAATTGGGCAAGTTTCGTTTTCAAACGCTTCCATTGGGATAAAATAAGAAAAGCGTGCGTTCCTCTTCGCGAATGCACGTTTTTATTATGAAAAGACACATCTTCTCCATTGTGTTTTTATATTTTTTCGTGTTATTTTATTATAAGGCAAATAATCTTTATGAGGTGAGTACAAATGAAACGTATTGGTGTATTAACAAGTGGTGGAGATTCACCTGGTATGAATGCTGCCATTCGTGCAGTTGTTCGTAAAGCGATTTTCCATGATATTGAAGTATATGGTATTTACCATGGATACGCTGGATTAATTTCTGGTCACATTGAAAAATTAGAACTTGGTTCTGTTGGCGATATTATCCACCGCGGTGGTACGAAATTATATACAGCAAGATGTCCTGAGTTTAAAGACCCAGAAGTACGACTAAAAGGTATCGAGCAATTAAAGAAACATGGTATCGAAGGACTTGTTGTTATTGGTGGAGATGGTTCTTACCAAGGCGCTAAAAAATTAACTGAACAAGGATTCCCATGTGTTGGTGTACCAGGTACAATCGACAATGATATCCCTGGAACAGACTTCACAATTGGTTTCGATACAGCTTTAAACACTGTTATTGATGCAATTGATAAAATCCGTGACACAGCTACATCTCATGAACGTACATATGTTATCGAAGTAATGGGACGTCACGCTGGTGATATCGCATTATGGGCTGGTTTAGCTGATGGTGCAGAAACAATCTTAATTCCAGAAGAAGAGTATGACATGGATGATGTTATCGCTCGTCTGAAGCGCGGTAGTGAACGTGGTAAAAAACACAGTATTATCGTTGTAGCTGAAGGTGTTGGAAGTGCAATTGACATCGGTAAGCACATTGAAGAAGCAACAAACTTTGATACTCGTGTAACTGTATTAGGTCACGTACAACGTGGCGGATCACCAAGTGCACAAGACCGTGTATTAGCAAGTCGTCTTGGCGCAAGAGCAGTTGAATTATTAATTGCTGGTAGAGGTGGACGTTGTGTAGGTATTCAAGATAACAAACTTGTTGATCATGATATTATCGAAGCGTTAGCTCAAAAGCATACAATCGATAAAGATATGTATCAATTATCTAAAGAATTATCCATCTAATCGGCGTAATGTCAGATATTTGGGAACGGTTTCATAATTTTCGGAGGTGCAATATGCGTAAAACTAAAATTGTATGTACAATAGGTCCTGCTAGTGAAAGTATTGAAAAATTAGAGCAATTAATTGAAGCAGGTATGAACGTTGCTCGTTTAAACTTCTCTCATGGTAGCCATGAAGAGCACGGAGCTCGTATTAAAAACATTCGTGAAGCTTCAAAGAAAACTGGTAAAACAGTTGGTATCTTACTTGATACAAAAGGTCCAGAAATCCGTACTCACGACTTCGTAGACGGACAAGCTGAGCTTGTAACAGGTGCAGAAGTAGTTCTTTCTACTGAGCAAGTATTAGGTACTGCAGAGAAGTTCTCTGTATCTTATGCTGGTCTTTATGACGATGTAGACCCAGGTTCTCGCATTCTAATCGATGACGGTCTTATCGAACTAGAAGTAATCGAAAAAGCTGATGGAAACATCCGTACAAAAGTTCTTAACAGTGGAACTGTAAAAAACAAAAAAGGTGTTAACGTACCAAACGTAAGCATTAAGCTTCCTGGTATCACTGAAAAAGACGTAAAAGATATCATCTTCGGTATCGAGCAAAAAGTTGATTTCATCGCAGCTTCATTCGTACGTAAAGCGTCTGACGTATTAGAAATCCGTGAATTATTAGAAGAGCATGGTGCTCAATACATCCAAATCGTACCGAAAATCGAAAACCAAGAAGGTATCGACAACATCGATTCAATCTTAGAAGTTTCTGACGGTTTAATGGTAGCTCGTGGTGATATGGGTGTAGAAATTCCACCAGAAGAAGTACCATTAGTACAAAAACGTCTAATCAAAAAATGTAACGTGTTAGGTAAACCAGTTATTACTGCGACACAAATGTTAGACTCTATGCAACGTAACCCACGTCCAACTCGTGCGGAAGCAAGTGACGTAGCTAACGCAATCTTCGATGGTACAGATGCAATCATGCTTTCAGGTGAAACAGCTGCTGGTCAATATCCGGTAGAAGCAGTAACAATGATGGCTAACATTGCAGTACGTGTTGAAAAATCATTACAATACGAAGATATGTTCAAAAAACGTATTAAAGAGTTCACTCCAACAATTACAGATGCAATTAGCCAATCTGTTGCGCATACAGCACTTGCTCTTGATGTAGCTGCAATCGTAGCTCCAACAGAAAGTGGACATACTGCGAAAATGATCTCTAAATACCGTCCAAAATCTCCAATCGTAGCTGTAACATCTGACGAGCAAGTAGGACGTCGTCTTGCACTTGTTTGGGGTGTACAAGCATTTATGGCTGAGAAGCGCGCAGCTTCAACTGACGAAATGTTAGATACAGCAATTCAAACAGGTATGGATGCAGGTCTAATCGGCCTTGGAGATACTGTAGTAATTACTGCTGGTGTTCCAGTTGCTGAAACTGGTACAACAAACTTAATGAAAATCCACGTTGTTGGTGAAGAAGTTGCTAAAGGACAAGGAATCGGTCGTAAAGCTGCAAAAGGTAAAGTAGTTGTAGCAAAAACAGCTGCTGAAGCTGTAGCGAACGTAAACGAAGGTGATATTCTTGTTACAACAAGCACTGATAAAGATATGATTCCTGCAATCGAAAAAGCTGCTGCTTTAGTTGTAGAAGAAGGTGGCTTAACAAGCCATGCTGCTGTTGTGGGCGTATCAATCGGTATTCCTGTTATCGTTGGTGTAAACGGTGTAACAGCAACTTTAAAAAATGGCCAAGAAGTAACAGTTGATGCAGCACGCGGAATTGTTTATAATGGACATGCGGAAGTGCTATAAGTAATACGGAGAGAAGGATCGGAGTCCTTCTCTTTTTTTTACACAAAAACGAGATAAAATTAGCTTAAAGCGCCTAGAATTGCTTTTAAAAGCTGTTTGTTATGGGTTTTAATATGAAAGGGTATCTATATTTCATATGATGTATATAGGCATTGTGAGGGCGTTAAAAGTGAGATGTGAGAGAGGTGTAGAACTATGAAGTGGTTACTATTCTTGTTTATTTTAATACCGGCGATTGAGATTACGGTCTTAATTGGATCAAGTCATGTAATAGGTTTATGGTCTACGTTCGCTATGATTGTATTTACAGGTGTTGTAGGTGTGTATTTGGCGAAAAGACAAGGGTTTAAAGTGCTTGGGGAGATTCAATCTAAGTTGAATAGAGGGGAAATGCCAGGTGAGGCGGTACTAGATGGTATTTTTGTATTTGTAGGAGGTATTCTCTTAGTGCTTCCTGGGTATGTGACAGATATGCTAGGGTTTATCTGCGTGATCCCTATTACGAGAGCTTTATTGAAGCCGCTTGTTATGAAGTGGATGGAATGGAAATTTAGAAAGAATTCTACTATTATTATTCAGAAATAGCACTTAGATTGTAGAAATCTAAGTGCTATTTTTTTTGTCTTGTAAGAGGAGAGGTATTTTCTGATTGAAGCTTTGCTTTACCGCGCTATTTGTGGGGTGGAATTTCTATCTCAAAGCTGGGCTGCTCGTAAGTGTCTGATGTGGGGCGAATGATGAGTGGGGATGAACAAAACGTTCGCTTATTATATTTGCTATATAATTTTCGTTTGAACTCTTGTGTGTACTTCGATTAAACTTGTGATTTTTTAGTGCTATTAATTTAGATGAATAAGATGGAGGGAAACGCTGCTAAATTAAAGTTTTGCTTTCTTATATAGAGGAACGATTGGTGTAAAAAATTCATATAAAAAGGCGGAGATTGTTAGTTGAAGTCTTATTTTATGCTATTTTGTATATTTATTCATTTACATAAAAAGTAATAAATGTAAATGATAATTATAAAATAAATAGAATAAATATGTAAAAACACCACGGAATATGCGTTTTTCATGCAAAAAAACAAGAGAATTATCTTTTTTGAGTGCAATTCTCTTGTTTTATGTAATAAGTATGAAAAATAAGTACAAGGAATAATCAGTGGGAATTTCCCACTGATTACAGGTAAGTTTTTTGTTGTGTATGAATTAGAAACTATTATTTTGAAGGTGAACCTTTAATATATTTCCACAAGTCATGGAAGACATTAGCTTTGTGTAATGTATTAAGTAGTACTAAGGTGACTGGGCCGATGATTAATCCTAAAAAGCCAAAAAGTTTAAAGCCGACAAATAGAGCGACGAGTGTTGCTAATGGATCGAGACCGATGTTAGATGAAAGTACTTTCGGCTCCATAATTTGTCTTTGGACAATCACGACGATGTATAAAATGAGAAGACCAATGGCGAATGCGGTATCGCCAGTGAAAAATACGTATATAACCCATGGAACAAAGACTGCGCCTGTTCCTAAATATGGTAGTAAATCTACAACCCCTGTAATAATCGCGATAGTAATGGCGTATGGTACGCGTAATATTAAAAGCCCGATTAGTACAATGACAGTTGTCATAGATACGAGTGTAAGTTGTGCTTTCACAAAACCAAACAAAGCTTTTCTTAAGTCGACAAAAATAGTTTTTCCATAGCCATGTACACGATTCGGTAGCAATTTTCTTGCTTTCTGAGCAAGACGGTGCCAATCGTAACTAATGAAGAAAGTGGCTAATAAAATGAATACAAGGACAGTTAAAGTTGTTGGCAGTGCACTAATGAAATTCGTTAACCCGCTTATAATGGCGGTTAAAAGTTCTTTCATTTGTGTTGTTGCCTCTGTTCCTAAGTTTTGAATGTTTTGTGTAATTGTATAGCGCTGTGGTTCTCCAAGATGATTAAATTTAGAGATTAAATCATCGTAGAGAGGCATAATATGATTAAGTGCAAATTGCTGAGCGAATGTAACGATATCTGGAAACTTTACTGTAACAAGTTGTAGTAAGTATGTTGTGGCAGATATTGCTTCAGTCACAAGATATGTAACAAGTCCAACGATAGCTCCAAATACGAGAATTAAGCTAACGAGTACTGCTAGTGCGCGAGGAAATTGTAGTTTTTGATTAAGGAAATTGACGACAGGATTAATCAAATAAGCAAATGCAAAAGCGATAATAAAAGGATAGATAAGCCCTGACATGTATAGTAATACATAGAACCCAGCTACCGTTGCTACAATGACAAATATGAGTCGCAATATCATATATAGTAAGTTTCGGTTCAAAGATGTATACCTCCCATTCCAATTTGGATTATCCTAATTCGTTCAACTTATAACGAGTGTGCCCCACTGATTAAAGTTTCACTTTACCCCGCATTAACGGGCAGTAAATCTCCTACCCGAAGTGCGGCTGGATCAAAGGAGTTAGCTGGAGATAAACTGCCCGTAAAAGCCCGATTGGTTCAACTAATAATCAGTGGAAAATGCCCCACTGATTAAAGTTTCACTTTATGTTATAGTGGAATGATGGATTTTTCCTGCTTTTTCAGTATGTGAGTGACTGTGAAAGCTTGGTGTTGATGCTTCTACTATATGGTAAAAACTTCATTTTCTCTTCTTTTTATTTTACCTGTTTCTAATTAGAAAAGAAAGAAGAGACGCCCGTTTTTTAAAATGTATACACGCTTAAATTTTGATGGTGAAAGTCTCAGTTTGTCATTTTAAAATACATAAAAAATGAAGTGATTCATGTTGAATAGGCATCGATATAGCATGTATAACGATAGGTTTAAAGGTATTTTTGTTTGGAAATGAGTTCATTATTTTCAGAAAGGAAGTGCAAACATGATTAGTCAGTCAACGTTATTTTTATTCATACTACTTATTATAGGACTTATTGCTAAAAACCAATCGCTTACTGTGGCTATTGGTGTGTTATTTTTATTGAAGTTTACGTTTTTAGGAGATAAGGTCTTTCCTTATTTACAAACGAAAGGAATTAACCTAGGTGTAACGGTCATTACAATAGCGGTTCTCGTACCAATTGCGACGGGGGAAATAGGTTTTAAACAACTTGGAGAAGCGGCAAAATCTTATTATGCGTGGATTGCTTTAGCTTCAGGTGTAGCGGTCGCTTTGTTAGCGAAAGGCGGCGTACAATTGTTGACAACGGATCCTCACATTACAACTGCGCTTGTTTTTGGGACAATTATAGCGGTTGCGCTATTTAATGGGGTTGCTGTTGGTCCGTTAATTGGGGCTGGAATTGCCTATGCGGTTATGAGTATTATACAAATGTTTAAATAAGGAATTTTATAGTAATATAAAATTTTTGAATTCTTTCTGTTCACAAAAGTCAGATAATTGTTTATAATAGGATTAGAAACTTTGAAAAGTTACATAACAGCAGAGACTTTACACCAGATAAAATAAAAATAACATAAAACAATTTTATAATGATATTGTTTTATGTTGTTTTTATCATAAAACTCTTCGGAATGTATTTTCCTCACTAACTTGTTGTTTTGAGCGTGAGGATTCGGGGAGACATTCACGCTCATGCTTTCCATGTAGACAATGGACAATAAGAGGGGAACATCGCAACAAATTTGCATGATCGTGCATTTTGCTTGCCTAAAGAGTGAACGGGCGTTCATAATTCATAAGGGGAGCAAATAGATATAAGGAGCAAGGTTGGGAGAATTTTCAGGAAAAGGAGAGAATGTCATGACTGTTATTCGAGGTTTAGAAGGGGTAGTAGCAACAACATCATCTGTGAGCTCTATTATTGATGATACATTAACTTATGTTGGGTATAATATTGATGATTTAGCTGAGAATGCTACGTTTGAAGAAGTAGTGTACTTATTATGGCACCGCAAGCTTCCTAATGAAAAAGAACTAGCGGAATTTAATGAAATTGTATCAGAATACTATAAAGTTCCAGGTGAGATTTTAACATATTTGAAACAAGTAGATTTAAAAATTGCACATCCGATGTCTGTTTTACGAACTGCAATTTCCATGCTATCATTATACGATGAGAGCGCTGAAATTATGGATGAAAAGTCTAATTATTTGAAAGCGGTTAAATTACAGGCGCAAGTCGGAACTTTAGTTGCTGCTTACGCGAGAATCCGTAAAGGTTTAGATATTGTTGAGCCAAGAAAGGATTTATCATTAGCTGCAAACTTCTTGTACATGTTAAATGATCGCGAGCCAAATGAAGTTGAAATTGAAGCTTTTGATAAGGCGCTTGTACTTCATGCAGATCATGAGTTAAACGCTTCTACATTTACTGCACGTGTTTGCGTAGCTACACTTTCAGATGTATATTCTGGTATTACAGCAGCAATCGGTGCATTAAAAGGTCCTCTTCACGGTGGGGCAAATGAGAATGTAATGAAGATGTTAACTGAGATTGGTGAAGAAGAAAATGTAGAGTCATATATTCATAATGCTCTTCAAAATAAAGTGAAAATCATGGGCTTTGGCCACCGTGTGTATGAGCAGGGTGATCCACGTGCAAAACACTTACGTGAAATGTCTAAGAGATTATGCGTGCTTTTAGGAGAAGAGAAATGGTATAATATGTCTATCAAAATTGAAGACATTGTAACAAAAGAAAAAGGTCTTCCACCAAATGTTGATTTCTATTCAGCTTCTGTATACCATTGTTTAGGAATTGACCATGACTTATTTACACCTATTTTTGCAATTAGCCGTATGTCAGGCTGGTTAGCTCATATTCTAGAACAATATGAAAACAACCGTTTAATTCGTCCGCGTGCTGATTATAATGGACCAACGCATCAAGTGTATGTTCCAATTGCACAACGATAAGCGAATAACACTATTTTGATAGTGAAAATACGCTTTCAAAAGTCTGATTTTTTCGGAAAGATGTAATGATTAGAATATTTTAATTTGACTAACGGTTTGAACTGAGGGGTTATTCCCTCAGTTTCATACATATGAAATTTCAAACATGGGGGTTATCACATTGACGACAGGTGAAAAAATTACTGTAACTAATGGTGTTATGAATGTACCAAACAATCCGATTATTCCGTTTATCGAGGGAGATGGAATTGGTCCTGATATTTGGGCAGCTGCATCTCGCGTACTAGAAGCAGCAGTTGAAAAAGCTTATGATGGTGAGAAGAAAATCGTTTGGAAAGAAGTGCTTGCAGGGGAAAAAGCATTCAACCAAACAGGCGAGTGGTTACCAGAAGAAACTTTAAACTTAATTCGTGAATATTTAATCGCGATTAAAGGTCCACTTACAACTCCAGTTGGCGGTGGTATTCGTTCTCTAAACGTAGCACTTCGTCAAGAATTAGATTTATATGTATGTCTACGTCCAGTTCGTTATTTTGAAGGTGTTCCTTCACCTGTAAAACGTCCGGAAGATACTGATATGGTTATTTTCCGTGAAAATACAGAAGACATTTATGCTGGAATTGAATATGCGCAAGGATCTCCAGAAGCAGAAAAAGTTCTTGCTTTCTTAAAAGAAGCAATGGGTGTTAATAAAATCCGCTTCCCAGAAACATCTGGTATTGGTATTAAGCCAATTTCAGAAGAAGGGACAAAGCGTCTTGTTCGTGCTGCAATTCAATATGCAATTAACGAAAAACGCTCTTCTGTTACATTAGTTCATAAAGGAAACATTATGAAATTTACAGAAGGTGCTTTCAAAAACTGGGGTTACGAAGTAGCGGAACAAGAATTTGGCGACAAAGTATTTACTTGGGCTGAATACGATCGTATCGTTGAAAAAGATGGTAAAGATGCAGCGAATAAAGCGATGGCAGACGCTGAAGTGGCTGGAAAAATCATCGTAAAAGATTCTATTGCAGACATCTTCTTACAACAAATTTTAACTCGTCCACGTGAGTTCGATGTTGTTGCAACAATGAACTTAAATGGTGACTATATCTCTGATGCACTTGCTGCACAAGTAGGTGGAATTGGTATTGCACCTGGTGCAAACATTAACTATGTGACTGGACATGCTATCTTTGAAGCTACACACGGTACAGCTCCAAAATATGCAGGTTTAGATAAAGTAAATCCATCTTCTGTTCTTCTTTCAGGTGTATTATTATTAGAACACTTAGGATGGAACGAAGCTGCGAAATTAGTAACTGCTTCTGTTGAGAAAACAATTGCTTCAAAAGTAGTAACTTATGATTTCGCACGCTTAATGGAAGGTGCAACAGAAGTGAAATGTTCTGAGTTCGCTAATGAACTTATTAAAAACATGGATGTAGCGATAATCAAAAACGCATAATTAAAGCGGGGGGTAAATTATGACAATCAAACGCAAGAAGGTTTCAGTCATCGGTGCAGGATTTACAGGAGCAACAACGGCATTCTTATTAGCACAAAAAGAACTTGCAGATGTTGTATTAGTGGACATTCCACAACTGGAAAATCCAACAAAAGGGAAAGCGTTAGATATGTTAGAAGCGAGCCCAGTACAAGGTTTTGATGCTAACATTATTGGAACATCTGATTACGCAGATACTGCTGATTCTGACGTTGTCGTTATTACAGCAGGTATTGCACGTAAGCCTGGTATGAGCCGTGATGACTTAGTAGCAACAAACTCTAAAATTATGAAAAGTATTACGCGCGACATTGCAAAACATTCACCAAATGCAATTATTGTTGTGTTAACAAATCCAGTTGATGCAATGACATATTCTGTATTTAAAGAAGCAGGATTCCCGAAAGAGCGTGTAATCGGCCAATCGGGTGTATTAGATACAGCTCGTTTCCGTACATTCATCGCACAAGAATTAAATCTTTCTGTAAAAGACATTACAGGATTTGTTCTTGGCGGACACGGTGACGACATGGTACCTCTTGTGCGTTATTCTTATGCAGGCGGTATTCCGTTAGAAACGTTAATTCCGAAAGAGCGTTTAGAAGCAATCGTAGAACGTACACGTAAAGGTGGCGGTGAGATTGTAGGCTTATTAGGAAACGGTAGTGCATATTACGCACCAGCAGCTTCTTTAGTTGAAATGACAGAAGCAATCTTAAAAGATCAACGCCGTATATTACCAGCTATTGCGTACCTTGAAGGTGAGTATGGTTATAGTGACCTTTACTTAGGGGTACCAGTAATTCTAGGTGGTAACGGAATTGAAAAAATTATTGAATTAGAACTTCTTGCAGATGAAAAAGAAGCGTTAGATCGCTCTGTAGAATCTGTACGTAATGTAATGAAAGTTCTTGTTTAATAATTGAATAGTAGTGAAAAAGATTCGGGATTCCGAATCTTTTTCTACTATTTACCGAATTGTTTTTTTGAAATAATATGAAAACGCTATCATTTGTAATATCCTATAATGAAACTGTAGATTTATACTATACATTGCCCTCATCATAGTAAATTTCGGATAAGGTATCGCTTTTAGTAGGATAATAAGGTGAAAAAATCGGAGGGGGTTGTAACATGTTAAAGAAAAAAGTTCAAATTGGTCGTAAAATGGATGAAATTACAGTAGGAGAGAAATTATCTATCACTGAAAAAATTGAGGATAAAGATTTGTTATTGTACTTAGGGTTAACGAATGATGCCAATCCATTATATATTCAGCATGATTACGCATCCCAAACTCCGTATGAAAAGCCGATTGTACCAAGCATTATGCTAACGGGAATGATTACAACGGCGGTTACGAAATATTTACCGGGTCCAGGAAGTCATATTACGAGAAAGGACCTTACATTCGTGAAACATGTTCACCATTATGAAACGTTACAAATCCACTTTGAAGTTGTGGCTGTTTCTGAGGAGGAACATACAATTGATATGCTTGTATCTGCTCATGATGAAAAAGGAGAAACTGTTGTGAAAGGTTCATTAACAGTAACGCCACCTTTTAAATCAGTTTCTATTATGGAAAAAGCATTAGATAATTTTTAAAAAGATGAAAATATGAATAGCGCTAGCATACCTTTCATAAGGATGCTAGCGCTATTTTTAGTTGAAGAACCCTTCTTTGAACCCTTCAGCAAATTCTGAGCACCCCGTTTTAATCGTATCCCAGCTCGGAGCGTTAAAAGCAAGGATACATGTGACTGCTAAAGATAGAATGGATAGTATTAGTCGCATAATAGACCTCCGTATATTATTAATTTATATATTAAGATTAATGATATAATTATCGGTAATTGAAGTCAATTAAAGGAGTGGTTTTTTAGGTAAGGTGGAAAAGAGAAGACGTGATCTTTGAAACGGTAAGAGAAGCTGAAGTGTGGGCAGACGGGGTTGCGAATGAAATGTATGGGAGAGTATTTGATGGATATGAAACACCAGATTATAAAATAGCGTATGCTCTTTCGTTTTTCCTAGCACAAAATCAAGATTTTATAGTTCATACGGAAGTGAGCTTTAAAGAAGAGAGGGCAATCTATAAAGTTTGGCAAAATCCTGTGTAGTTGCAGATGAATCGTAATTACTTCTATTTTCTCAATTCTACACAAACGATCTCCATGAATAGACAATTATATTGAGAGGGACCTTGTTTTCTAGTATGATGAGAATAACGGGGAAAATACTAGGATGAAGAAGGTTTCAAGTCTATAACTTGGAGGAAAAGAATGAACAATCGTATTTTAGTAGTTGATGATGAGGAATTTATCTTAACTTTAATCGAATTTAATTTACAACAAGCTGGGTTTGAAGTTATAACAGCGATGGATGGAGAAATGGCGCTTCAAAAAGCGACAACAGAACGCCCAGATTTAATTATATTAGATTTAATGCTTCCGAAAATGGATGGTATGGAAGTGTGTAAAGAATTACGATTGCAGCGCGTTATGACGCCGATTTTAATGTTAACGGCAAAAGATGATGAGTTTGATAAGGTGCTAGGCCTTGAACTTGGGGCAGATGATTATATGACAAAGCCATTTAGTCCAAGAGAAGTTGTTGCTCGTGTGAAGGCGATTTTGCGCCGTACGAAATTACAACAAGAAGAACAAGTTGCAGAAGCGCCAGATGAAGATAGCATCACAATTGCAGAACTTAAAATTTTACCGGAGTTTTATGAGGCTTATTTCCAAGGAAGAAAGCTTGAATTAACACCAAAAGAATTTGAACTACTTGTGTATCTTGCGAAAAATAAAAGTCGCGTGTTGACACGTGATCAATTACTAAGTGCTGTATGGAATTACGATTTTGCTGGTGATACACGAATTGTTGATGTTCATATTAGCCATTTGCGCGATAAAATTGAACAAAATACGAAAAAACCGACGTACATTAAAACGATACGTGGTTTAGGATATAAATTAGAGGAGCCAAAAGGGAATGAATAAATTTCGTTCCAGGCTTCTTTTTACATTTGTTTCTCTTATTGTATTTATTTTAGTTGGACTAGGTTTATTACTAGAAACTGTGTTTGAAAACTACTATATAGATCATGCTAAAGAGAGAATGGTAAAAGAGACAGAGTATGTTGCGACGTTAGCAGAAGAGCAAGGTTTTGATAATGTCTTAAAAAACCCATACGTATTTGAAAAGTTAGAAGAAAAAATACCAGCTTCTATCGTATTTTTGGATGAAAAAAAGAAAGTTCAATATAGAAAAGGACAAGAATTGGCATTTAGTCCAGAGACGATTAAAGAACTTTCTTCGGAAGTGGCAAAACAACGAAGTAAAGTGATTACGAAAGAAACGGATCGAAAGAATGAATTTTATCATGCGGTGTTCGTTCAAGATGTAGAAGGAAAACAAGGATACATTTTGGTGAAAAGTATAATTGATCCTTTAAGAGACGTACATCAAAAAACGTGGGGATTATTAATTATCGGATTTGTCATTGCTTGTCTCGTAGTTGTATTTTTAGGTATGAAAATTACAGGGCAATATATTAGGCCAATTGAATCGGTTACGAAAGTTGCAATTGAATTGGCAAAGGGCAATTATAAAGCACGTGCATACGAAAGTCATTCGGATGAAACAGGGATGCTGAGTAAAGCGATTAATATTTTAGCTCGAAATTTACAAGAGATGACACTTGAACAAGAAATGCAGCAAGATCGTCTGCATACGTTAATTGAAAATATGGGAAGCGGAATGATTTTAATTGATAGCCGAGGATATATAAACCTTGTAAACCGCTCTTATAAGGAAACTTTCCACGTAACAGATGAAGAATATTTAGATCGCTTATATTATGAATCGTTTCATCATACAGAAATTATTGAGCTTGTAGAAGAAATCTTTATGACAGAAGTGAAAGTGCGTAAACAAATGTTATTGCCACTTGGAATTGAACGGAAGCATTTCGAAGTATATGGAGCGCCGATTATCGGGACAAACCATGAATGGAAAGGGATTGTTCTCGTATTCCATGACATAACAGAGTTAAAGAAATTAGAACAAATGAGAAAAGACTTTTTAGCGAATGTTTCTCATGAATTAAAGACACCGATTACTTCTATTAAAGGTTTTTCAGAAACACTCTTAGACGGAGCGATGGATAATAAAAAATTCTGCGAACATTTCTTGCACATTATTTTAAAAGAAAGTGAGCGCATGCAAGGATTAATTGAAGATTTATTAGATTTGTCGAAGATCGAACAACAAGGATTTAAATTAAATATGGGAACCGTTGATATGAAGGGGCTGCTTGAAGATATTCATATGGTACTTGATAATAAAGCAGGAGAAAAAGAAATCTCTTTACAAGTTAATGTATTAAAACGTGCCTCTGTTATTGGAGATCCAAGTCGTTTGAAACAAATCTTTATTAATTTAATTAATAACGCAATCGTATATACACCGGCTGGAGGCGTTGTTTCAGTAGAGTTAGCGGAAGATAAATATAATGCTTATATAAAAGTATCGGATACTGGAATTGGTATTAGTAAAGAGGAAATTCCGCGTATTTTTGAACGTTTCTACCGGGTGGATAAAGCAAGAAGTAGAAATACTGGTGGTACCGGCCTTGGATTGTCGATCGTAAAGCATTTAGTTGAGGCGCATCAAGGTACGATTACAGTAGATAGTGAAGTTGGAGAAGGGACAACGTTTACAGTTGTTTTACCGAAATCAGCAACTGAAAAATAGGATGAAGGATGTTTACAATATATTAACAATGGCTTAATTAAATATTAATAAAGCTCTGTTAATATAATACATGAAAACCCCTTCATCCAAGGAGTAATTTTGGACGAGAATAGTTAAGCTGTTCTCGTCACTTCCCTTTATGCCAATATAAGTCTGTTTTATATATGAAAGAAAATAGCCGTTATTTTTCTTCTCTCTATTAGTCATGTTAATATAGAGAGAGGAAAGGAACGGTTTTTTTCTGTGAAAAAAATCATTTCAAATTTGTATGGGGAGGTTTCAATTTTGGAAAAAAAGGTCGTATTAGTAGATGGTAATAATATCGCGTATCGTGCTTTCTTTGCACTACCGCTTTTAAATAACGACAAAGGTATACATACGAACGCAATTTACGGTTTTACAATGATGTTAATGAGAATATTAGAGGAAGAAAAGCCAACTCATATGTTAGTGGCGTTTGATGCAGGCAAAACAACGTTCCGTCATAAAACGTATAGTGAGTATAAAGGAGGACGTCAAAAGACTCCACCTGAATTATCAGAGCAGTTCCCGTTTATTCGTGAGATGCTGGATGCGTTCAATGTACCGCGTTATGAATTAGAAAATTATGAAGCGGATGACATCATGGGAACGTTAGCGAAAGAAGCGAGTGAGCAAGGGGCAAGTGTAAAAGTTATTTCAGGAGATAAAGATTTACTTCAACTTGTTTCTGATAACACGCTTGTATGTATTCCGCGAAAAGGGATTACAGAAGTGGATGAATATACGAAAGAAGCTTTATTTGAAAAATACAGCTTATCACCAAAGCAAATTATCGATATGAAAGGTTTAATGGGAGACCAGTCAGATAATATACCGGGTGTACCAGGAGTTGGTGAAAAAACGGCAATTAAATTGTTAACACAGTTTGGAACGGTTGAAGCGGTGTATGAAAATATAGATCAAGTAAGTGGGAAGAAATTAAAAGAAAAACTGGAAGAAAATAAAGAACAAGCTCTTATGAGTAAGGATCTTGCAACTATTATTACAGATGCGCCGATTACAGTTCATGTGGATGATATGGTGTATAAAGGATATGAAGCAAGTGATGTCATTCCAATGTTCGAGAGTTTAGGATTTACATCTCTTTTAAATAAATTAGGCGTTACGCCAGAAGCAACAGCTCCAGCTGAATTAGATGATATTACATTTGATATTGTGGAAGAAGTTACAGAAGAAATGCTTCAGCAAGATAGTGCGCTTATCGTTGAAGTACAAGAAGATAACTATCATAAAGCAGACATTCAAGGTTTCGGTATTCAAAATGAAAATGGATGTTACTTTATTCAGACAGACATTGCTCTTAAGTCAGATGCTTTTAAAGAGTGGCTTGCAGATGGAGAAATGAGAAAGCATACATTTGATGCGAAGCGTGCAATCGTTGCACTGAAATGGAATGGGATAGATATGCAAGGGATTGACTTTGATCTATTAATCGCTGCTTATTTACTTGACCCGGCTGATACAGATAAAGATTTCCGTACTGTAGCGAAAATGAAAGAAACGCATGCTGTGAAATCAGATGAAGAAGTTTACGGAAAAGGTGCGAAGCGTGCGGTTCCAGAGTTAGAGGTAGTCGCGGAGCATGTGGCTCGTAAAGTGCATGTATTATATGATGTAAAGCAAACATTCGTTGAAGAGTTAAAGAAGAATGAGCAATATGAACTGTTTACAGAATTAGAATTGCCGCTTGCACGTGTATTAGCTGATATGGAAGTAAAGGGTGTAAAAGTTGATACAGAGCGTCTTCGTAATATGGGAGAAGAACTTGCGGGTAGATTAAAGGAAATGGAACAGGAAATTTATAAGCTTGCGGGAACAGAATTTAATATTAATTCACCGAAGCAGCTTGGTGTTATTCTGTTTGAGAACTTAAACTTACCGGTTATTAAAAAGACGAAAACAGGTTATTCTACGTCAGCTGATGTACTAGATAAGCTTATGAATCACCATGAAATCATTCCAAATATTTTACATTATCGTCAATTAGGGAAGCTAAATTCAACTTACATTGAAGGTTTACTGAAAGTTGTACATGAAGATTCATCTAAAATTCATACTCGCTTTAATCAAGTGTTAACGCAAACAGGTCGATTAAGTTCAACGGATCCGAACTTGCAAAATATCCCGATTCGATTAGAAGAAGGAAGAAAGATTCGTCAGGCATTTGTTCCATCAGAAGAAGGATGGATTATGTATGCGGCTGATTATTCACAAATCGAACTGCGTGTATTAGCTCATATTGCAAATGATAAAGGGCTAGTTGAAGCGTTCCAACATGACATGGATATTCATACGAAAACAGCTATGGATGTATTTGGCGTTGAAAAAGATGAAGTAACTTCAAATATGAGACGACAAGCGAAAGCTGTTAACTTCGGAATTGTGTATGGTATTAGTGATTATGGTCTTTCACAAAACTTGGGAATTACAAGAAAAGCAGCAGCGGAATTTATTGAAAAGTATTTAGAAAGTTTCCCTGGTGTACAAGAATACATGGAGGACATCGTAAAAGATGCGAAACAAAAAGGATATGTAGCTACATTATTAAATCGTCGCCGTTATATTCCAGAAATTACGAGTCGTAATTTTAACTTGCGTAGCTTCGCTGAGCGTACAGCGATGAATACACCAATTCAAGGTACTGCAGCAGATATTATTAAAAAAGCGATGATTATTATGGCAGATCGTTTAGAAGAAGAAGGATTACAAGCGCGTCTTCTTCTGCAAGTACACGATGAATTAATATTTGAAGCACCAAAAGAAGAAATCGAAAAATTAGAGCAGCTTGTACCTGAAGTAATGGAACATGCGATTGAACTTGCAGTTCCGCTGAAAGTTGATTATTCTTACGGTCCAACTTGGTACGACGCAAAATAAGGAAGTGATGAAATGCCTGAATTACCAGAGGTTGAAAACGTCAGACGGACACTTGAAAATCTTGTAACAGGAAAAACGATTGAAGATGTTATTGTTACTTATCCAAAAATAGTGAAACGACCGGATGATGCAGAAATCTTTAAAGAAATGCTAAAAGGCGAGAAGATTGAAAATATAAAGCGAAGAGGAAAGTTTTTGCTTTTATATGTAACGAATTATGTCATTGTTTCACATTTGCGTATGGAAGGTAAGTTTTTACTGCATCAAGAGGATGAGCCGATTGATAAACATACGCACGTCCGTTTCTTATTTACAGATGGAACGGAATTACATTATAAAGATGTGAGAAAGTTTGGTACGATGCATCTCTTTAAGAAAGGTGAAGAAATGAACCAAATGCCTCTTGCTGACTTAGGTCCGGAGCCATTTGATGCTGAAATGACACCGCAGTATTTACAAGAAAGATTACAAAAGACAAATCGTAAAATAAAAGTTGTGCTACTGGACCAGCGTCTTTTAGTAGGGCTTGGAAATATATATGTAGATGAAGTTTTATTCCGTTCTCAAATTCATCCAGAACGAGAAGCTTCGTCTTTAACAGTAGAAGAAATTGAGCGAATTTATGAGGCTACCGTTACAACGCTAGGCGAAGCAGTAAAGCGTGGCGGAAGTACAATTCGGACGTATATCAACTCACAAGGGCAAATTGGTTCGTTCCAAGAACTCCTAAATGTATATGGGAAAAAGGGAGAGCCGTGCGTAACTTGTGGCACGATATTAGAAAAAACAGTTGTTGGCGGGCGAGGAACGCATTACTGCCCAATTTGTCAGCCTAGAATATAGAAAAGAGATAACATCGGATAGGCATTTGTCATATACATACAGCAGAGCTATGTATAAGGGAGGAGCTTACCGATGTACCTTTATTTATCTCTTATTTTATTAGCTTTTACATTAAGCTTAGATAGCTGTAGTGTAGGGCTAACATATGGTTTAAGAAGCGTAAGAATTCCACTAAGATCAATTATAATTATCGGAATGTGTTCAGCGGCTGTTATGCTTGTTTCAATGGGAATTGGACATATGATCGCGAAAGTATTTTCACCTGTTATCGCAACGCGTATCGGTGGGCTTGTTCTTATTGGAATAGGGATTTGGGTATTATATCAATTTTTTCGAAGTGAGAAAAAAGAAGAACCGAAGCAAGAGGAGAAGGTCTGGAAATTAGAGATTGCCTCGCTAGGCCTAGTGATTCAAATTTTACGGAAACCGACTGTTGCAGATTTTGATAAATCAGGCACCATTTCTGCAGGAGAAGCATTACTTCTTGGTATAGCTCTTTCTGTAGATTCATTTGGTGCCGGAATTGGTGCATCTTTATTAGGGTATGCACCCGCTATGATGGCGATATTAGTTGCAGTTATGAGTTCTTTGTTTTTATTTATTGGAATGAAACTTGGAACGGTTTTATCAAATATGAAGTGGTTACAAAAATTTACATTCCTGCCTGGAGTATTACTCATCATTATTGGAATTTGGAAAATGTAAGTATGGGCGTGGAACATTAGTTTCGCGCCTTTTATTATGAGGAGGATTATTATGACAGTAGTAATTGGATTAACGGGAGGCATTGCAAGCGGAAAAAGTACGGTATCAGAAATGTTTCGTGAACTGAGCATACCAGTTATTGATGCAGATATTATCGCAAGAGAAGTTGTAGAGCGAGGAAAACCAGCATATAACAAAATAGTAGAAGTATTTGGAACGGAAGTGTTACAAGAAGATGGAGAATTAGATCGTCCAAAACTAGGAAGTGTCGTTTTCTATAATGAAGAAAAACGATTGCAGTTAAATAAAATTGTTCATCCTGCAGTGCGTGAGGAAATGAATAGGCAAAAGGAAATGTACATAAAAGAAGGTATGCAAGCGGTTGTGTTAGATATTCCTCTCTTATTTGAAAGCAAATTAACAAGTCTCGTTGACCGCATTTTAGTTGTAGCGGTTAAGCCGCATACGCAATTAGAACGTTTAATGAAACGAAATAACTTTTCAGAAGAAGAAGCAACAGCTCGTATTCAATCTCAAATGCCGTTAGAAGAAAAAGTGGAAAATGCAGATGAAGTGATAAATAATGATGGCACAATTATGGGAACGAAAACACAATTGCAGGTAATTTTAAAGAAGTGGAACATTATTGACTAAAAAATTGTGAAATTAATGAAAATGCTTAGTGACATATCCCCTTTTTGTGTTATACTATTATTGGGATTGGAGATAAATAGTATAACGCATTCAAGGGGGATAACATATTATGACTCGTGTGGCAATTAATGGATTTGGACGTATTGGGAGAATGGTATTTCGTCAAGCAATAAAAGAAAGCGCATTCGAAATTGTAGCAATCAATGCAAGCTATCCATCTGAAACGTTAGCACACTTAATTAAATATGATACAGTTCATGGCAAGTTTGACGGAACAGTAGAAGCATTTGAAGATCACTTATTAGTTGATGGAAAAATGATTCGCCTTTTAAACAACCGCGATCCAAAGGAATTGCCTTGGACAGATTTAGGTGTTGAAGTTGTAATTGAAGCAACTGGTAAATTTAATTCGAAAGAAAAAGCAATTCTTCACGTTGAAGCTGGAGCGAAAAAAGTTATTTTAACAGCGCCTGGTAAAAATGAAGATGTAACAATTGTAGTTGGTGTGAACGAAGACCAATTAGATATTACAAAACATACTGTTATTTCAAATGCATCTTGTACAACAAATTGTTTAGCGCCTGTTGTGAAGGTGTTAGATGAGCAGTTTGGAATTGAAAACGGTTTAATGACGACAGTTCACGCTTATACAAATGACCAAAAAAATATTGATAACCCACATAAAGATTTAAGAAGAGCACGTGCTTGCGGACAATCAATCATTCCGACAACGACAGGTGCTGCGAAAGCGCTAGCAAAAGTTCTTCCACATTTAAACGGAAAACTTCATGGTATGGCACTTCGTGTACCAACACCAAACGTGTCTCTTGTTGATTTAGTAGTAGATGTAAAACGCGATGTGACAGTTGAAGCTATTAACGATGCATTCAAAACTGTTGCAAACGGTGCGTTAAAAGGTATTGTAGAATTCAGCGAAGAGCCTTTAGTATCTATCGACTTTAATACAAATACACACTCAGCTATTATCGATGGTTTATCTACAATGGTAATGGGTGATCGTAAAGTGAAAGTACTTGCTTGGTATGATAACGAGTGGGGCTACTCTCGTCGTGTTGTAGATCTTGTAACGTTAGTTGTTCAAGAGTTAGCGAAACAAGAAAATGTGCAACACATTTAAGTGAATAAGGGAGGAGAGGGCAAGGCAATATTTGCCCTCTTTTTTTAATTTTTTCTGAAAAGGAAAAAAATTATATAAGTATATTTTAAAAAGTGGACATACCACGAAACGTTGTGATTACTGCATTTGTGAATCGTTTATTTTTTTTAGGGAAAAGTAAAGAGGAAAATATGACAGAAAATCGAAAAAACTGTTGTTGCAAAATGAAAATAAACAAAGTATACTAACACTCGTAAACTTAAGAGCTGAGGTACGTAGTCACTACTTAAAGGGTTAGGACCTCTCTGGACTAACTTTCCCCCGTGGTAGTGGAGCAAGCCAAATTGCAAATTAGTTTTCAATTCGAACAGTTAGAATAAATTTACAAGGGGGAACTGTAGAATGGATACTATGGATACGATGGGTCGTCACGTGATCGCTGAACTTTGGGATTGCGATTTCGACAAGCTTAATGACATGCCGTATATTGAACAATTATTTGTGGATGCAGCACTAAGAGCTGGTGCTGAAGTGCGTGAGGTTGCTTTCCATAAATTTGCACCACAAGGTGTAAGTGGAGTAGTAATTATCTCAGAATCACATTTAACAATTCATAGCTTTCCGGAGCACGGTTACGCAAGTATTGATGTTTATACTTGTGGGGATCGTATTGATCCAAATGTTGCTGCAGAATATATTGCAGAGGGTTTAAACGCGAAAACGCGTGAGAGCATCGAGCTTCCTCGAGGCACTGGTAGCTTCGAAATTAAGCAGAGAGAAACAAAAGCTCTTTAAAAAAGAACATAATTGATTTAAAATGTAAAGAGGTGTATAATGCACCTCTTTTTTAGTTTATAAAAAAGGGAAAATATAACGTACTCGTTAGTTGAATAAATTGGACTCTTGCAAATGAGGTAGTGCCCTATATACCATCTTATTTTTAAGGATGAGATGATAAAGTGATGCGCTGGAACTTAAAGTGGTAAGAGAGTTAGAATGAGTTATATAATATTGTATATATATTTTAGGTGAAGTGAGTAGAGAAAAATAAAGAGTATAGTGTAAAGGAGTGAATGAATTGCGTTGTCCATCCTGTTCTCATAATGGTACAAGAGTGTTAGATTCGCGTCCGGTAGACGAGGGGCGCTCTATTCGAAGAAGGAGAGAGTGTGAAAGCTGCTTAAGTCGCTTTACGACCTTTGAAAGGGTAGAAGAGTCACCTCTTATCGTTGTAAAAAAAGAAGGCACACGAGAAGAGTTTAATAAAGAAAAGATTTTACGCGGTTTAATTAAAGCGTGTGAAAAAAGACCAGTATCTTTAAGACAATTAGAAGAAGTAACACAAAGCGTGGAACGTGAACTGCGTAATTTAGGTATATCAGAAGTGAAAAGTGATATGATTGGTGAAATTGTTATGGAAGAACTTCGCGATATTGATGATGTTGCTTACGTACGTTTTGCTTCTGTATATCGTCAATTTAAAGATTTAAATGTATTTATTGAAGAATTAAAAGATATACTGCAAAAAGAAAGAGAGTAGAAGTTGTATTTTATTCTCTTTACATACCGTAAGTAATAGGATAAGAGAGCTAGAAGCGCAAGCTAATAGCTCTTTTTCACTAAGAATTTATATAATGAAGATAGAACGAATGAAGTAGAGGATAGATTGGATGAGAGAAAGGAAAAGCAAGAATGGAAAAACAGTCATGGATGGAGCTATTGCCGATTGATCGTTATAAAGTAAGTGCGAAAGGACTACTGCACAATTACGACCGAAAAGTGTTAACGATGTTGTATCAGCCGTTAATAGGTAGTAGAGCTTTTAGCTTATACATGACACTATGGGGAGAGCTTGAGCAAGATCGTGTATTTGGAAAAGAGAATACGCATCATTCCCTTATGGTGACTATGCAAATGCAACTTCCTGAAGTATATGAGGAACGAGTAAAGTTAGAGGCAATTGGGCTTTTGAAGGTATATATTAAGAAAGAAAAAGATATTCGAATGTTCATATATGAGTTGCAACCACCTTTATCTCCGAAGCAGTTTTTTGATGATATTGTTTTAAGTATCTTTTTATACAATCGATTGAGCAGGACAAAATATAATCAAGTAAAGCAATATTTCTTAGAAGAAGAATTTGATTTTGCTTCTTATGAAAATGTTACGCGTTCTTTCAATGATGTGTTTGGTTCGTTTAATCCAGGACAGCTTGAGCATGCGCAAGAAGACCTTCGTATTCCAAAAACGACAACTATGCCAAGTAACGAGAAGGGAGACGCTCCGAAAGTTTGGAATGATTTCTTTGATTTCTCTTTATTTATAGATGGATTGTCCGCTCTTGTTCCTAAAAAGGCGATTACAGATCAAGTGAGAGACTGCGTTATAACACTTGCTTACGTGTATGGTGTAGATGTGTTATCGATGCAAAATATCGTTCTTGGTGCAGTGACAGAGATGCAAACAATTGATATGGAGAGGCTTAGAAAAGGAGCGCGCGATTGGTATCAATTTGAAAATGGTCAAGCATTACCGGTATTAAGTGAAAGAGTACAGCCTCATGCTGCACGTACGATGAAAGAGAAAGAGCCTTCATCGCAAGAGGAGATGCTAATAAAGCAACTAGAGGAAATCTCACCAAAACAACTATTGAAAGAGATTTCTGGTGGTGCAGAGGCAACGAAAGCGGACTTGCAGATCGTTGAAGATGTCATGATTAATCAAAAATTGACACCAGGAGTTGTGAATGTACTTATTTATTACGTTATGCTACGCTCAGATATGAAACTTGCGAAAACGTATGTCGAGAAGATTGCTGGGCATTGGGCACGTAAAAAGGTCGGTACAGTAGCGGACGCGATGGCGTTAGCGAAAGAAGAGAACCGTCAGTATCAAGAGTGGGCTGAGACGAAGAAAAAAGGCCGTACGGCGAAGAAAACGGTGCGGAAAGAAATGGTGCCAGATTGGCTTAAGGAAGAAGAGCCGAAAGAACAAGAGAAAGAAACAGAGAAGAAAGATGTAAGTGTAGAAAAAGATGCAAGTACGCTAGAAGATGAAAGAAAACGACTAGAAGAAGTGTTAAAAAAATATAAGCGTGATTAATAGAAGAGAATGAACGCTCTTTGAGGTGAGAAAATGGAGCATATTCAAAATTCATTTGCAAAATTAATGGAAAATGAAAACTTTAAAAATAGATATGAAGTATTAAAGGCAGAAGTAATGGCGCATCCGCGTGTGAAAGAATTTATAGACGAACATAAGGGTGAAGTAACGACTTCTATGATTGAGCGCAGTCTTGTTAAGTTATATGAATATATTGGACAAAGTGTAGGTTGCGTGGATTGTCCGGATTTAGGCTCATGTAAAAATATGCTACAAGGGTACGAGCCAAAGCTTGTTATTCAAGGGAAGATGATTGATATTCAATACGATCGCTGCGTTAGAAAAGTAGCGTATGACGAGAGAAAGAAATATGAAAAACTTGTTCAAAGTGTATATATGCCAACGGATATTTTACAGGCAACTATGGAAAACTTAGATCCTTCTGATTTAAATGCACGTATCGATGCGATTGGTGCAGCGAATGAATTTTTAAGTACATATGAACCAGGTAAAAAAGCACAAGGTTTATATTTGTACGGTAAATTTGGTGTAGGAAAAACGTATTTGTTAGGAGCAATAGCGAACGAGCTTGCTCGAAAGAAAATAAGTTCGATGCTCGTATACTTCCCGGAATTTTTACGTGAAATTAAAAGTTCAATTCAAGATAATTCGATTGGTGAGAAGATTGATGCGGTTAAACGCGTACAAGTTTTAATGTTAGATGATATCGGGGCAGAAGCGATGTCAAGCTTTGTCCGTGACGATGTACTCGGTGCAATCTTACAATTCCGTATGTTAGAAAACTTACCGACGTTCTTTACGTCTAATTTTGATTTTAAACAACTGGAACACCATTTAACGTATACGCAGCGTGGCGAGGCTGAAGAAATGAAGGCAGCACGTATTATGGAACGAATTAAATATTTAGCGAAACCAATTCCGATTGGTGGGAAAAACCGTCGTCATAAGTAAAAGAGCAAGCTGAGAAGCTTGCTCTTTTGTATTATAGTGATATTTTCTTTTCAAATATGAGGTCGAAATATTCAGGTTGTCCAGAACTGCCAATCGTAGGGGCAACAATCTGTACGAACCTCCAGCCATTTCTAGCATGTTCTTGAATAATTTCTTGGTAGTCTTCAGCTGGTTTTGAGCGAGTGAACCCCCAATGTGGTTCGACTTTTACGAATTTATATTCAAACATTCGGATAACCCCTGTTATTGATAAGTAAAGTATACAATAAAAATTCATAGTAGCTTGTATCATTTTTTTCTCCCTCCCTTAATATATATAAAATTAGCAAGCCATATTGAGTGGATTTTCTAACGATAGGAAATGTAATTCTACTAAGAGTGAACTTCACGTGGAACGGACTCTTATAGGATTTGTAACGTATAGATACAGTCCTTTAGAGCGGGGATAAAAGGGGGGACAAAAGTGATTGAAATTTGCTTCGAAGAAAAAAATGATGCTATGCACGTATATAGACAATTGCTGAAAAGAGCGGAAGTGTTATATAAGGAAACGAGTGTGTATTTACAGGAACAAAAAGTGGTGATTCACATACCAGTACGTGAATCGAATTATATTGAAAAGATCTTATTGCCAGTAATGGTGTATTTCATTGTGAATGTGAAACAAAATGAGTGGATTTATACGATTTTAAAAGAAAAGTTTTTTTATGAAGAACAAGAAGAGTGTCATCAAATATTGCACATGGCACATGAGATTTTAAAGGGAAAAAGAAAAGGTGTAGCTCAGGATTTAACGCGTAACGCATTTGAGTCATATATTAAGTCTTCTTTAAATAATTGGCTTTGTGATCCGCTCTCATTCTCGTTTTCATCATATATCCGTTTTCGTCTTCGTACATATAGGGAAATGGTGGCTAAACTTGCGGAAGTGGCAATTGATGAATATAAGATGGAGCAAGAATACCAAATGTTCATTGAGACGCTTCGGCAACAAGTAAGTAGCCGTAAATCACGTTTGTCTTGCGTGCATCTTATTTTTGATGAAAGCTTTATCTTTTATGATGATAAAGGTAGACGTTTAAAACAGGAGAAGTTGGTCCAATATATAGATGAGGAATTATTAAAGCAAAATGATGTATATATTGATACGAAAGTAATTGCGCCGCTTCTTTCTATTTCGCCCAAAAAGATTTATTTATATACGAAAGAACAAGACCATAATATGATAATTACTTTGCGAAATGTGTTCCAAGAACGGGTCCAATTACATGGATTACATGATTTTGAGCGCAATGTGAAAAATTTAAAAAATAAAGGTAACGCCCTTGATTTTCTAAGTTTTTGAGCATATAATTACCTACATAAATGAAATATATTGAAATGTCATGATGAGGACATGAGTAGTTTTCTACGATTTTCAGAGAGGGAAGCCTTAGGGTGTGAGCTTCCTAGTACGGGATTATTACTTACCACCTCTAAACTTTAGCAGTGAACGGTTTTCTAGTAATTGCTAACGGACAACACCGTTATGTTGAACTTGAGCAATTAACAATTATGTTAATTGGAACAAGGGTGGAACCACGAATTCAACACTCGTCCCTTTTTACGGGATGAGTGTTTTTTATTTTGAGAAAAAGAGGAGTGACCAGTGATGGCAGATGTAGTTAAAATTACTTTCCCTGATGGAGCTGTGAAGGAGTTTCCAAAAGGCGTAACAACTGAAGAAATCGCAGCTTCTATTAGCCCAGGCTTAAAGAAAAAAGCTGTAGCTGGAAAATTAAACGATGAGATGATCGATCTTGTTACACCAATCGAAGAAGATGGTGCAGTTTCTATCATTACATTAGATTCTGAAGATGGCCTATATATTTTACGCCATTCAACAGCCCACCTTTTAGCACAAGCGTTAAAACGTTTATATAAAGATGTTAAGGTTGAGCTCGGCATTGGTCCAGTAATTGAAAATGGCTTCTACTACGATATTGATATGGAAGAAGCAATTACAGTTGAAGACTTCAAGAAAATCGAAAAAGAAATGCAAAAAATTGTGAACGAGAACTTAGAAATCGTTCGTCATGAAGTACCACGTGCAGAAGCAATTCGTCGCTTTGAAGAAATCGGCGATGAGTTAAAATTAGATTTAATTAACGATCTTCCAGAAGATGCAGTTATTTCAATCTATGAGCAAGGCGAATTCTTCGACCTTTGCCGTGGTGTTCACCTTCCATCTACAGGGAAAATTAAAGTATTTAAATTATTAAGCGTTGCGGGTGCTTACTGGCGCGGCGATAGCAATAATAAAATGCTACAACGTATTTACGGTACTGCATTTGTTAAGAAAGCGGAATTAGATGAGCACTTACGTATGCTTGAAGAAGCGAAAGAGCGCGATCACCGTAAATTAGGTAAAGAATTAAAACTATTTACTAATAGCCAAAAAGTAGGACAAGGTTTACCACTTTGGTTACCAAAGGGTGCAACAATTCGTCGTATTATCGAGCGTTATATCGTTGATAAAGAAGCAAGCTTAGGCTATGATCACGTATATACTCCAGTACTAGGAAGCAGAGAGCTTTATGAAACTTCTGGTCACTGGAACCACTACCGTGATGGCATGTTCCCATCAATGGAAATGGATAACGAAGAATTAGTTCTTCGTCCAATGAACTGTCCTCATCATATGATGGTTTATAAAAATGATATTCACAGCTACCGTGAATTACCAATCCGTATTGCGGAACTTGGAACAATGCACCGTTATGAAATGTCAGGTGCGTTATCTGGATTACAACGTGTACGCGGAATGACTTTAAACGATGCGCATATTTTCGTTCGTCCAGATCAAATTAAAGAAGAGTTAAAACGTGTTGTAAACTTAACTCTAGAAGTGTACAAAGATTTCGGTTTAGAGAACTACTCATTCCGTCTATCTTACCGCGACCCAGCAGATACTAAAAAGTATTATGCGGATGATGAGATGTGGGAAAAAGCACAAGGTATGTTAAAAGAAGCTATGGATGAAATGGGTCTTGATTACTATGAAGCTGAAGGTGAAGCGGCATTCTACGGTCCAAAACTTGACGTTCAAGTTCGTACTGCTCTTGGAAAAGACGAAACACTTTCAACTGTACAATTAGACTTCTTGCTTCCAGAACGCTTTGAATTATCATACGTTGGTGAAGACGGTAAACAACATCGTCCAGTTGTAATTCACCGTGGTGTTGTATCAACTATGGAACGTTTTGTAGCCTTCTTAATTGAAGAATACAAAGGTGCATTCCCAACATGGTTAGCTCCAGTTCAAGTACAAGTAATTCCAGTTTCTCCGCAAGTACATTTAGACTATGCGAAGAAAGTACAAGACGAATTGCGTCGTGCTGGTATCCGTGTTGAATTAGACACTCGTGAAGAGAAAATCGGTTACAAAATCCGTGAAGCACAAATGCAAAAAATTCCGTACATGCTTGTAGTAGGTGACAATGAAGTAACTGAAAACGGCGTAAACGTACGTAAATATGGTGAACAAAAATCAGAAACAATCGCATTAGATGCTTTTGTTGACATGATTAAAGTAGAAGGAAAACGATAAGAAAAAGCCGCGGTATACCGCGGCTTTTTTATGTAATATACTTGAGAAAAATTAGAAAAAATAACCATGTAACACTTATCATAAAAAAGTATTGCAAGTATGTTAGTTGTTTGTTACAATATTTCTTGTTGTTAGTAAAACACATCGCGTCTTCTTGACAGACGTCATGTCCTATGATAAACTCATCAAGGATAATAGAATATTGTTTTGTGGAACAAGTAGAAGCACCCGCTTCTCACCTGATGGACGCATTCGCAGTTAACAGGTAAATGTATTTCTTACTTAAGATTTTACAAGTGTGGGTGTCGTATGCCCGCACTTTTTTTGTTCGGGTTCTATGACTACAAAATATGTTCTGAGAAAACCTTGGAGGTGGCTTACTATTAGCAAGGATATGATGATTAACGAGCAAATTCGTGCACGTGAAGTACGTTTAGTTGGCGCAAATGGCGATCAACTTGGAATCAAGTCTCGTAATGACGCTTTAGACTTAGCTGCAAATCTTAATCTTGATTTAGTATTAGTTGCTCCAAATGCGAAACCGCCAGTATGCCGCATTATGGACTACGGTAAATTCCGCTTTGAGCAACAGAAGAAAGAAAAAGAGCAGCGCAAAAATCAAAAAGTAATTAGCATGAAAGAAGTTCGTTTAAGTCCAACAATTGATGAACACGACTTTAACACAAAACTTCGTAATGCTATCAAGTTTTTAGAGAAAGGCGACAAGGTTAAAGCGTCAATTCGCTTTAAAGGACGTGCCATTACTCATAAAGAAATCGGTCAACGTGTTTTAGATCGCTTCTCAGAAGCTTGTGCTGAAGTTAGTACAGTTGAATCTAAGCCTAAAATGGAAGGACGCAGTATGTTCTTAGTTTTAGCACCGAAAAACGATAAGTAATAGATAGAGGAGGAAATACCTATGCCTAAACAAAAAACTCATCGCGGCGCTGCAAAGCGTTTCAAAAAGACTGGATCAGGTAAACTGAAACGTTCTCACGCTTACACAAGCCATTTATTCGCTAACAAATCTACAAAAGCTAAACGTAAACTACGTAAAGCTGGTGTAGTAAGCGCTGGTGACTTCAAACGCATTCGTCAAATGCTTGACAACTTAAAATAAGTTCGGCTGATATATAGAACAATTAGGAGGTAATATTATGCCAAGAGTAAAAGGTGGTACAGTTACTCGTCAACGTCGTAAAAAAGTAATTAAATTAGCAAAAGGTTACTACGGTTCAAAAAATACATTATTCAAGGTTGCTAACCAACAGGTTATGAAATCTTTAATGTATGCATTCCGTGACCGCCGTCAAAAGAAACGTGACTTCCGTAAATTATGGATTACACGTATCAACGCAGCAGCTCGTATGAATGGTCTTTCTTACAGCCGCTTAATGCACGGTCTTAAAAATGCTGGCATCGAAGTTAACCGCAAGATGCTTGCTGACTTAGCTGTTCATGACGAAAAAGCTTTCGCTGAATTAGCAACAGTTGCAAAAAACAACATTAACTAATTAATTAGTTGAAACCTTAGAAGAATTTTCTTCTAAGGTTTTTTTATTTGTATTCAAATAGAAGTTAGAAGTGAAAGAAATTATAAAGATTAACGGCTATGTTGTTATCAATATGACAAAATCAATATAAAAGTTATAGCAGTATAGAAGAATATACATATGAAGTCAGGAGAATACTCCTGGCTTTTTTCAATTCTGCCCGTTTGGAAAGAAGAGTATCTTTCCTAGCTGAAACGACACTGCTATAATGGAAAGATGATATGGAACTTTCATCAGATGAACAATTTAAGAGCGATGACTGAAACGTATTTGTAAATTAAGGACAAGCTATTTTATAAAGAGTTAGGTAGCTGACTTATTCATAAGAACTGAAACATAATAATGAACTTTGAGATGAAACAACATTGTTGCGTAAAATGCGATGTTGGAGGAGGACAATAGAATGGACTTACTACAACTATTTAAATTACAAAAAGAATTAGATGACCGTATTGCAAAAGAACATGACTTACAACCGAAAAAATTATTAAAAGAAAAAATGTTAGCTCTTCTTGTAGAAATTGGAGAACTTGCAAATGAAACACGTTGTTTTAAATATTGGAGCAACAAACCAGCATCAGAACGTGAAGTAATATTAGAAGAATACGTAGATGGTTTGCATTTTATTTTATCAATCGGAATTGATTTAGGTATTGATAAAAACTTCCTATTCTATAAATGTGCACAGACGAATAAAACACAAGTGGAAATTTTCTTAGACACATATGCGAAAGTAATTCGTTTTACAGATCAACCATCTATTACAAATTATATTGAATTATTTACGAGCTATCTTCGACTTGGACAAGCACTTGAATTTGAACAAGAAGAGATTGAAAAAGCATATTTAGATAAAAATGAAGTAAATCATCAGCGTCAAACACAAGGATACTAATTTAATTTTTGAATATTTCAATTTAATTATTGTATAATGAATTGACTGAAGAAAAAGGAGGGTGTTGGCAATGACAAAATTAGACGCGACATTGACAATGCTAAAAGAATTAACAGATGCACGTGGTATTGCTGGTAACGAGCGTGAACCACGTGAAGTAATGAAGAAATATATCGAGCCGTTTGCGGACGAACTTTCTACTGATAATTTAGGGAGTTTAGTTGCGAAAAAAGTAGGGGAAGAAAACGGCCCGAAAATTATGGTTGCAGGTCATTTAGATGAAGTTGGATTTATGATTACACAAATCGATGACAAAGGTTTCCTTCGCTTCCAAACGGTTGGTGGCTGGTGGTCACAAGTTATGCTTGCGCAACGCGTGACGATTGTAACGCGTAAAGGAGATGTAACAGGTGTAATTGGTTCAAAACCACCGCACATTTTACCTCCAGAAGCTCGTAAAAAGCCAGTTGAAATTAAAGACATGTTCATCGATATCGGTGCTTCTAGCCAAGAAGAAGCGATGGAGTGGGGCGTACGACCAGGAGATCAAGTTGTACCTTACTTTGAATTCCAAGTGATGAAGAATGAAAAAATGTTACTTGCAAAAGCATGGGATAACCGAATCGGTTGTGCAATTGCAATTGACGTATTAAAACAATTAAAAGATGAAAAGCATCCAAACGTTGTATATGGCGTTGGAACTGTACAAGAAGAAGTTGGTCTTCGTGGCGCAAAAACATCTGCGAATTATATTAAACCAGATATCGCGTTCGCAGTAGATGTTGGTATCGCTGGAGATACACCGGGTGTAACGTCAAAAGAAGCACAAAGTAAAATGGGCGATGGACCACAAATCATTTTATATGATGCTTCTGTTATTGGACATACAGGTTTACGTGATTTCGTAGTTGATGTTGCTGATGAATTACAAATCCCGTATCAATATGATTCAGTAGCAGGCGGAGGAACGGATGCGGGTGCGATTCACATTGCTGTAAATGGTATTCCTTCTATGGCAATTACAATTGCAACGCGCTATATCCATTCTCATGCGGCAATGTTACATCGTGATGATTATGAAAATGCAGTGAAGTTAATTGTAGAAGTTATTAAACGTCTTGATAAAGAGGCTGTACATAACATTACATTTAATTAATAGAAAAAGCGAAGGAGCTTCTCCTTCGCTTTTTTATGTTTTAAAAAGGCCGTTCTAATCCCGCTGCAGTATGAGCACCTAAAATAATTAAACGAGTTAATTGCATCGCCATAAAATGTGGGGTATATATCATTCCTTTTTTTAACCATGACATAATCATTCCGATGTGAGCCCCTGTCACATAACTAATCAAAATATCACGAGGAACCATAAGATCTTCATCATCTGGTTGTGAAATAGACAAGCTTAATGTTAAATGCACTTGTATTGTTTTCATCATTTTATAAGAGTAGTTTCCGGCAGCTTTATCCCCAAGCATAACGTTATAAAAGTTTACATTTTCTGCGATATGTTCGAATAAAGCCAAAAATGTAGGATGAGGTGAATCAAATGTAAGTTGAAAATCTTCTTTATTTCTATTTTTCGGTTTAATTACTTCTGCTAGCTTCTCTAACATTTCTTCAATGCTTTTGTCTAATAGGTCATATTTATCATGGTAATGGCTATAAAATGTAGCGCGATTTACAGGAGCGCGTTCTGCGATATGTTGAACAGTTACATTTTCAAAGCCTTTTTCGCCTACTAAAGCGACAAAAGCATCCTGAATGAGTTGTCTCGTTCGCTTTACACGTGGATCATTTGTATTTTTAATAGACATTTTCCTTCTCCTCGTTTAATTTTCTATACTTAAACAACATATTGGTATTATATTGTTGTTTAAGCAACATTTCATACGTAAATTGTCGGTTGTAGATTCAAAATAATTATTTATAATTATAAACGATAGTCCTTCAGAAATCAGCACCGCTCGCAGGTAGATAAGTTTCGATTTACGCTGCAGATGGTGTGATTTTTTTGTTAAAAGGTTAATATAATTAACAATTAAACAATCTAAACAATAAGGACATAAATAGTTTAGAAAAAAATTATATGCGATATAAGGAGAGGAATGCAATGAATCAGTTTCGAAGAATGGTAATTATCAACATTATCACATTAATTGTACTAGTTGGCGGCGGTATTGGCGGTTATTACTATTACAATCAAACGGAAAATTACTTAAAAACAGACAATGCAAAGATTGATGGAAAGGTAATTCCGGTTGCTTCACCAGTAGCAGGTAAACTAACTGACTGGAAAGCTGAAGTAGGAAAAAATTATAATGAGAACGATAAATTAGGTACTGTTACTGTAGCGGCAGCTAATGGAGAACAAACAGTAGATGTAACAATTCCACAAAATGCAACAGTTGTACAATCAAACGCGACAACAAATGCTTTCGTTGGAGCAGGTAGCCCGATTGCTTATGCATTTGATATGAACAATTTATGGGTAACAGCAAACATTGAAGAAACAGATGTTGATGATGTTCAAAAAGGTCAAGATGTAGATGTGTATGTAGATGCATACCCAGATACAACGTTAACAGGAAAAGTAGAACAAGTTGGCTTAACAACAGCGAATACATTCTCTATGTTGCCATCAAGCAACGCAACAGCGAACTATACGAAAGTAACACAAGTAGTACCAGTTAAAATTTCTTTAGATCATAGCAAATCAGTAAATATTGTTCCTGGCATGAATGTGACAGTTCGTATTCATAAGTAAGGGGGAGATGAGATGTCCTCAATTGTAATTGCAGGATATGCACTATTTTGTATAATCGTCTTCTTCCTTGTAAATCGTCTTTTACGAAAGAAAAAAACGAAAATGGGAGAAGAACAAGTCCCAGCCGTAAGTAAAATAGAAGTAAGTAAAGTTGAAACAGAAGAGAAAGAAATTGAACGAAAGCAAGAATCGGAAATTTCTAATGTAGTTGAGTTAGAAACAGGAAAGCAAGAAGAAGTAAAACAAGAAAAAGAAGTGCCGAAAAAACAAATGTCTATGCCTGTAGAGAATGTGAACGTAAAAGCAGTTGTAGCTGTATTAATTCTAGGCATGTTCGTTTCTATTTTAAACCAAACAATCATTAATGTTGCATTACCTCCGTTAATGAATGAATTTAATGTATCAACTTCAACAGCACAATGGTTAATTACTGGCTTCATGCTTGTAAATGGTATTTTAGTACCGATTAGTGCCTTTTTAGTTTCACGATTTACGTATCGTAAATTATTCGTAGCAGCAATGTTATTCTTCACGGTAGGATCTATCATTTGTGCTACTTCAGGAAACTTTACAATGATGATGACAGGTCGCGTAATTCAAGCTGTTGGTGCGGGTATTTTAATGCCGGTTGGTATGAATATCTTCATGACGTTATTCCCGCCTCATAAACGCGGAGCGGCGATGGGATTACTAGGTGTAGCAATGATTTTAGCACCAGCTATCGGACCAACTGTAACAGGTTGGGTGATTGAAAACTATAGCTGGAACTTAATGTTCTATGCGATGTTTATTATCGGTTTAATTATTACGTTCCTATCTTTAAAATTCTTTACACTAGCTCAGCCAGTGTCTAAAACGAAATTAGATATATTCGGTGTGGTTAGTTCAAGTATTGGACTAGGAAGCTTATTGTACGGATTTAGTGAAGCTGGAAATAATAGTTGGACTAGTGCAGAAGTTGTTATTTCACTTATTATCGGTGTAATTGGTTTAGCGTTATTTATTTGGAGAGAGTTAACAACGGACAATAAAATGCTTGATTTACAAGTATTTAAATATCCAGTATTTACTTTTACTTTAGTAATTAACGCAATCGTTACGATGGCATTATTCGGAGGTATGTTATTGCTTCCAGTATATCTGCAAAACATTCGTGGCTTTACGCCAATTGAATCTGGTTTACTACTTCTTCCAGGATCATTAATTATGGGGATCATGGGACCAGTAGCGGGTAAATTGTTCGATAAATATGGTATTCGTCCATTAGCGATAATTGGATTGGCAATTACGACGTATGCGACATATGAATTTACAAAATTATCGATGGATACACCGTATAGCGTTATTATGACGGATTATATTATACGTTCAATTGGTATGTCATTCATTATGATGCCAATTATGACAGCTGGTATGAACGCGCTGCCGATGAAATTAATTTCTCACGGTACAGCAACGCAAAATACGTCAAGACAAGTAGCGGGTTCAATCGGAACAGCGATTTTAATTACACTTATGACGCAACAAACGACTGCTCACGTAGCAGATTACGGCAACATGTTAACAACATCAAACCCAATTTTAGTTGATAAAGTACACGGTATGGGGCAAAGCTTAGCGGCCTTAGCTGGATCAGCTCAAGCAGGAGACGGGATGAGCACACAACTATTATATGGACAAATTTCAAAGCTATCTGCAATTAACGGTATTAACGATGCCTTCTTAATCGCAACGATACTAGCAGGTATCGCTTGGGTGTTATCGTTCTTCTTACAATCAGGCAATAAACCAAATAGAAAAGCAGGGAATTAATTTCCCTGCTTTTTTGTTTTCTTATACAAGGATTCAATTAGATATAGAATGAATCACCTGCAGACATGAGAACCCAGAAAATACCTCCCAGTAGTCCCCTATGTTGTGTATACTTTTACATTGTGCTTGTAAT
The DNA here is from genome assembly GCF_051916445.1 of Bacillus cereus group sp. MYBK220-1. Classification (NCBI taxonomy): domain Bacteria; kingdom Bacillati; phylum Bacillota; class Bacilli; order Caryophanales; family Bacillaceae; genus Bacillus; species Bacillus cereus group sp. MYBK220-1. Next base: position 150,704 of record NZ_JBQAGQ010000010.1, read on the forward strand.
CCACTTATCCTCGCTAATAAGACAATTAAAGAAATTAAAATTAGTATAAAGAAGTTGTTATAAAAAGAGTAAAGAGAGGTATCATCATGATACCTCTCTTTATCCTAAGAATGCTAACATATTATTCATAATATGAAATAACATAGCTGGAATAATGGATTTTGTTTTCAGGCGTAATATTTAAATATTACATATAAAGGTGTATTTTCCATAAAATAATAAAAGAGGTATCACCCTGTAGTGATGCCTCTTTCTCATTGATAACTATGTTCTGTCTTGTTATTCAATTTTGCTTGCTCTATTTGCAATTCACGCTCTACCAATCGATCTAATTGCTGAATTGCTTTAAGTGCTTTTTCATAAGAAATTGTTCGATAATGATGCGCTCCGCCCGGTTCTTCATCTGCTTCGTCTGCCCATTTAATAATATTTTGAAGAGATGTTCTTTCAATTTCTTGTTCCACTAAGAAAGAATCTGTATGAAGAAGAATTGCAATAGAAATTTCTTTTGCTAGTTTTGGATGTTCTCCCAATCTAATAAGTAATTTATGTGCTCTTTCAGCGCCTTTAATTGCATGGATATCATTCTTTTTATATAAGTCATAATCCCATTCGCCGCCTGTGTACCACGTATGATGTCCGATATCATGAAGGAAGCCAGCTTTTGTGGCAGCATCGACTGAGGCGTGATGCTTTTTGGCTAGGTGAAACGCATGGTAAGCGACAGCGATCGCGTGGACCATTCCAGAACGGTTTACGTATTTTTGTGTAATGTGGTGTTTAAAAATTTGTTCAAGCGTAATACGGTGCATAAAACATTCACTCCTTTTATCTTATGGTGTATATGAAGAAAAATCGATCGGTTTAAATGTATTTTGAACATTGTACTCCATCATAGTTCGTTAGTAAAGTAGAAATGTTTAGGAGAAGAAAAAAATTTTCTGCAAAAAAATCACCTTAGCTTATGCAAAGGTGATTTTCAAATTGCTTATTTTTTTAATCCTTGCTCTAGTGTTTCTAACATTTCGTGCTTTTCATTTTCATCAGCGTTTTTCCAAATGACTTCAAATAAAACGCCAAGACCTGGAAGCATTTTTTCTTCACCGCTTTGAATTGCATCGACGATTGTTTCTTGTAATTGATCTTGTGAATTTCCAGATACATTCGCTAATACGGCACCGCGTAAATTAAAACTCATTGCTTTCACCTCTTCTTCAGAATTGAAACTGACGTTAGTTTTTGTTCTTTTTTATGTAAATATGTATGAAAAATAGGCTATAATGATAAGACAAGAAGAGAGGGAAATACATATTATGAAAAACATTGATTCAGTACAAAATCCGCGTGTAAAGCAGTGGAAAAAGCTGCAAACGAAAAAAGAACGCGATAAAAAAGGTTTATTTTTTGTAGAAGGATTCCACTTAGTCGAGGAAGCTTTGAAGACAGGGATTGTAACAGAACTTATCGTTTCAGATCAGACAGACCTTCCGAAAGATTGGACAGTTAATGATGTGGAAATGTATATCGTACCTGAGGCGATTGTAAAAATACTTCGTGAAACAGAAACGACGCAAGGTGTATTTGCTGTTTGTGAGAAGCGTGAGAAAGAAGTAGCTCTTACTGATGGGAAATTCCTTTTATTAGATGGCCTGCAAGACCCAGGTAATTTAGGAACAATTATTCGTACAGCTGATGCAGCTGGTATTCACGCCGTTGTGCTTGGAGAAGGTTGTGTTGATGTTTACAATAGTAAAGTACTCCGCTCTACACAAGGCTCTATTTTCCACTTACCAATTGTAAAAGGGAACTTAGAAGAATGGGTAGACAAGTTAAAAGAAAATGACGTTCCTGTATATGGAACAGCTCTTGAAAATGGAGTTCCGTATGGTGAAGTAACGCCGGCTGGCAGTTTTGCATTAATTGTAGGAAATGAAGGAAATGGCGTACGCCAAGAAATTCTTGCAAAAACGGATCAAAACTTGTATATTCCGATTTACGGCGGGGCAGAATCATTAAATGTTGCGGTTGCAGCAGGGATTTTAACGTATTATTTGCAAAGCCCGGTTGCGAACAAATAAAAAACTTCTTATAATAAGTTGAAGTACATTATATTAAAAGTTAAATAACGAAAAACGTTGATAGAGAAGAGTAACTTACAAAATCGCCATATAGGGAGAGAGTGCCGTAGACTGAAAGCATTCTTATGGTAGACGGAAGTGAATTCACCTCTGGAGTTGACGCCAGGACCATGTATATGTAAAGGCGTTCCGGTCAGAATTGATCGTTATAACTAATGAGTGGGCAGACTTGTTCTGTCAATTTAGGGTGGTACCGCGAATTTACCTCGTCCCTTTTTGGGAGCGAGGTTTTTTTATTTTTAAAATTAGGAGGGTTCCAAAATGGAAGCACGTTTAAAAGAGCTAAAGCAAAAAGCGTTAGAGCTTATTGAAGAAGCGAAAGAGCTAAAGGGCTTAAACGACGTACGCGTAGCGTATTTAGGAAAAAAAGGCCCAATTACAGAAGTATTACGCGGCATGGGAAAATTATCAGCAGAAGAGCGTCCACGTATGGGAGCATTAGTAAATGAAGTACGTGAAGCGATTCAAACGCGTCTAGAAGACAAAATTAGTAACTTAGAAAAAGCAGTAATCGAAGCGAAACTAGCTACTGAAACAATTGATGTTACATTGCCAGGTCGTCCTGTTGAAACAGGTTGCCACCATCCATTAACAGCTGTTGTTGAACAAATTGAAGATGTATTCATCGGTATGGGTTATGAAGTAGCTGAAGGAACAGAAGTAGAAAAAGACTACTACAACTTCGAAGCACTAAACTTACCGAAAGATCACCCAGCGCGTGATATGCAAGATACATTCTACATTACAGAAGAAACGTTACTACGTACACATACATCTTCTGTGCAAGCACGTACGATGGAAAATAATAAAGAAAAAGGCCCAATCAAAATTATTTGTCCTGGTAAAGTGTATCGCCGTGATGACGACGATGCGACGCATTCACATCAGTTCATGCAAATTGAAGGTCTTGTAATTGATAAAAACATTCGTATGAGTGACTTAAAAGGTACACTGCAAGTATTCGTGAAAAAGATGTTCGGTGAAGATCGTGAAATCCGTCTTCGTCCAAGTTTCTTCCCATTCACAGAGCCATCTGTAGAGATGGATATTTCTTGTATGATGTGTCATGGCAAAGGTTGCGGCACTTGTAAAGGAACTGGCTGGATTGAAATTCTAGGCGCAGGTATGGTTCACCCGAACGTACTTGAAATGGCTGGTTATGATTCAAAAGAATATCAAGGTTTCGCATTCGGTATGGGCGCAGAGCGTATCGCAATGTTGAAATACGGAGTAGATGACATTCGTCATTTCTATACAAATGATGTACGTTTCTTACAACAATTCAAACGAGCGTAAGGGAAGGAGAGGATAAGTATGTTCGTATCATATCGTTGGTTACAAGAGTATGTAGATATTAAAGATGTAACAGCACAAGAACTAGCAGACAAAATCACGAAAAGTGGTATTGAAGTAGAAGGCGTTGAAGTATTAAATAAAGGTGTAAAAGGTGTTGTAGTTGGTCACGTATTAGAATGTGAAAAACACCCAGAAGCTGATAAATTAAGCAAATGCTTAATCGATATCGGTGAAGAAGAGCCAGTTCAAATTATTTGTGGAGCTGCTAACATTGCAAAAGGTTTAAAAGTACCAGTTGCAAAAGTTGGAGCTGTACTTCCTGGTAACTTCAAAATCAAAAAAGCAAAACTACGCGGTGAAGCTTCTCACGGTATGGTTTGTGCTCTTCAAGAGCTTGGTATTGATGGAAAGTTAGTTTCAAAAGAATACGCAGATGGTATCTTTATCTTCCCAAGTGACGCTGAAGTTGGTGCAGATGCACTTGAAATTTTAAACTTACACGATGAAGTACTTGAGCTTGGCTTAACACCAAACCGTGCAGATTGCTTAAACATGTTAGGTGTTGCATATGAAGTAGCTGCTATTTATGGCCGCGAAGTAAAACTTCCAGCTATCGACTTACAAGAAACAGCAGAAAAAACTTCTGATTATATTTCTGTAAGTGTAGAAGCGAAAGAAGAAAACCCATTATACATTGCAAAAATGGTTAAAAACGTAAAGATTGGTCCATCACCAATGTGGATGCAAACTCGTCTTATGGCAGCTGGCATTCGTCCAATTAGCAACGTAGTTGATATTACAAACTACATTTTAATGGAATACGGTCAACCGTTACATGCATTCGATTACGATAAATTAGGTTCAAAAGAAATCGTTGTTCGTCTTGCAAAAGAAGGCGAAAAAATTGAAACGTTAGATGATCAAGAGCGTACATTACAAAGCCACCACCTTGTAATTACAAACGGCACGAAAGCTTTAGCTGTTGCTGGTGTGATGGGCGGGGCGGATTCTGAAGTTACAAATGAGACAGTAAACGTTCTAATTGAGTCTGCATACTTTGCAGGTCAAACAGTACGTCGTACATCAAAAGACTTAGGTCTTCGTAGTGAATCAAGTGCACGTTTCGAAAAAGGAATCGACCCAACACGTACATTTGAAGCAATTCAACACGCAGCTGCTTTAATGGCGAAATATGCTGGCGGTGAAGCACTTGAAGGTGTAGTAGAAGCTGACAACTTACAAGTACAAGAGCGTACAGTATCTGTTACTGCTGAAAAAGTAAACCGTGTATTAGGTACAAATATTTCTGCGAGTGAAATGGGTACAATGTTCACAAACTTGAAATTCCCATTCACAGAAGTAGAAGGAACATTCCATGTAAATGTACCAGCACGTCGTCCTGATATTACAATTTCAGAAGACTTAGTAGAAGAAGTGGGCCGTCTATACGGTTATGACCACATTCCAGTTACATTACCTTCTGGAACGATGACTCGTGGTAAATTAACATCAGCACAAACGAAACGTCGTAAAGTACGCCGCTTCTTAGAGGGTGCTGGTTTATATGAAGCAATCACGTATTCATTAACAAGCGCTGACAAAGCGAAACAATATATGGTTGAGCCAAACGAAAAGGCGCCTGTAGGTCTTGCACTTCCAATGAGTGAAGAACGTAGCCAACTTCGTTTAAGCTTAGTACCGCAATTACTAGAAGCAGTTTCATACAATGTCGCTCGTAAAAACGACAGCGTTGCTTTATACGAAGTAGGTTCTATCTTCTTACCGACAGAAGAAGGAGAACTTCCGAAAGAAGAACAACATCTTGCAGGTGTTATGACAGGTCTTGCTCTTCACCATGCATGGCAAGGTGAGAAGAAAGTAGTAGATTTCTTCGTTGTGAAAGGTGTACTAGAAGGACTATTCGACGTACTTGGCGTTGCAAACCAAATCACATATGCACCAGCAAAACGTGAAGGTATGCACCCAGGACGTACAGCTGACATCGTATTAGATGGCGAAGTAATTGGTTTCATCGGTCAATTGCACCCAGAAGCAGAAAAACAATTAGATGTGAAAAATACATTCGTATTTGAATTATCTCTTGTAAAAGTATTCGGTGCAGACGCTGAAGAAACTTACTACTCAGCAATTCCACGTTTCCCATCTATGACACGTGACATGGCTGTTGTAGTAACAAAAGAAACAAAAGCTGGTGAAATGAAGCAAGTCATTGCTGAAGCTGGCGGAGAACTTCTGAAAGACGTAACACTATTCGACTTATACGAAGGTGAAAAAATGGAAGAAGGCAAGAAATCACTTGCATTCTCTATGACTTACTTCGATGCAGAACGTACATTAACAGACGAAGAAGTAACAGAAGCACATAACCGTGTACTAACAACGGTAGAAGAGAAATTCGGTGCGGAGTTACGTAAGTAATTAGAAAATTGCCGGATATATTCCGGCAATTTTTTTATTGGATTGGTTGTCGGACACTGTCGGTAAGTCGATATATTACAAAAATCGCTCATATATTTTCCGACACCTTGCATCTTTCTCTCGAATGTAGTACATTAATTTTAGTTTAACAAAATGAAAGACGATGATAAGGAAAAGTAGTATATACTATAATCCAAAGCGAGTCAGGGACGGTGAGAGCCTGATGAGGCGGTATATGTGAAGAACACCTTGGAGTTGCTAACCGAAATTGAATCTTGTATTCAAGAGTAGACTTAGACGGGAATCCGGCCTGTTACAAACCGGGAAGTATGTATTACATACGAGTTAAAGTTGGTCTTTATGACAAATTGGGTGGTACCGCGAAGTTTAACCTTTCGTCCCTTTATGGATGAAAGGTTTTTTTGTATTTAAATATATCAGCAAAGGAGAATTTCACTATGGAAAACACATTAGTAAAAAGTCTGTATAGAGATACAGATAAATACGCAGGTCAAACAGTACAAGTATCAGGGTGGATTCGTAACTTACGTGATTCAAAAGCATTTGGTTTCATCGAATTAAACGACGGTAGCTTCTTCAAAAGCGTTCAAATCGTTTTCGATACAGAATTAGATAACTTCAAAGAAATTGCAAAACTTCCACTTAGCTCTTCAGTTAAAGTAGAAGGTAAAGTAATTGCAACGCCTGGAGCGAAGCAACCATTTGAAATTAAAGCAGAAAAAATTGATATCGAGGGCTTATCAGATTCTGATTACCCACTTCAAAAGAAGCGTCATACGTTTGAATACTTACGTACAATCGCTCACTTACGTCCAAGAACAAATGCATTCTCTGCAACGTTCCGCGTACGTTCTATCGCAGCATTTGCGATTCACCAATTCTTCCAAGAGCGTGGATTCGTACATGTTCACACTCCAATCATCACTGGTAGTGATACAGAAGGTGCAGGCGAAATGTTCCGCGTAACAACGCAAGATTTAAACAACGTACCAAAAGGCGAAGACGGACAAGTTGATGAAACAAAAGACTTCTTCGGCAAAGAAACAAACTTAACAGTAAGTGGACAGCTGAACGCTGAAGCTTATGCATTAGCATTCCGTGATGTATACACATTCGGACCTACATTCCGTGCAGAAAACTCAAACACAACTCGCCACGCTGCCGAGTTCTGGATGGTTGAGCCTGAGATTGCATTCGCTGAACTAGGTGACGTAATGAACCTTACAGAAGATATGCTGAAATATGCAATGAAATACGTATTAGAGCATGCACCAGAAGAAATGGAATTCTTCAACAGCTTCGTTGATAAAACAGTTCTAGAGCGTATGAACAACGTAATCAACTCTGACTTCGGTCGCATCACTTATACAGAAGCAATTAAAGTACTTCAAGAATCAGGTGCTGACTTCAAATACCCAGTAGAATGGGGAATTGACTTACAAACAGAGCACGAAAGATACTTATCAGAAGAAATCTTCAAACGCCCTGTATTCGTAACTGACTATCCGAAAGACATTAAAGCATTCTACATGCGTTTGAATGAAGACGGTAAAACAGTAGCTGCTACTGACCTTCTAGTTCCTGGCATCGGCGAATTAATCGGCGGAAGTCAACGTGAAGAAAGAATGGACGTTTTAGTAGACAGAATTAAAGAATTAGGTATGAACGAAGAGGACTACTGGTGGTACTTAGAACTTAGAAAATACGGCGGTACAAAACACGCTGGATTCGGTCTAGGTTTCGAGCGCTTCCTAATGTACATCACTGGCATGGCTAACATCCGTGACGTAATTCCATTCCCAAGAACTCCAGGTTCTTCTGAGTTCTAAAATATGAAAAAAGCGAGAGGATTTCCTCTCGCTTTTTATTTTGTATAGTTTATTCTCCTGTAGCAAAAAGTAACGCGAAGGGGTGAATATAAATGAGTAAAAAAGTGAAAAAAGATCATTCGAGATCGGGCCTAGGTTCTCCAGAAGTAGAAGGACAAGGAACGACAACACATGAAACAGGTTCTCATAAAGTATCTTCATCTAATAAGAAGCAGAAACAAAGCTAACATAAAAAGGAGAGTCTTGGCGACTCTCCTTTTTATGTGTTACATCTTTTTATCATGAATCTCTTTTGTAATGTTATCTACATCCTTGTCTAATCGATCGAAATAGAAAAACCACATTGAGACTCCCACGACTAAAGTCGCAAGCCCTAATCCTTACGGATTGACGGGTGGGATTCTTGAATGACTAAACGTTCGCAGTCCATTTCTGTTTTGAACAGACTTCAAGATGAGGGCATCTCATTGCCCCTCCTAAGACAGTGCGTATAGCATCTTAGGCTGATTGACTGTTACCATCAATCACAGTTGCGTAGCGAATATTCATCGCCCCAACAATATCACGATGTTTCTCAAATCCACATCGGCACTTGTATTTTCTGTCTGGTGCTTTGTTCTTTTCAGAACATTTCGGACATGTTTGACTTGTATAAGCAGGGTTCACATATTCTACCTTAATACCAACTAAATTCGCTTTGTATTCAATGAATTGTGCTAAACGATAGAATGACCAAGTGTGTAGATTTTTCTCGTTTTTACGGCTTGTTCTTGCCGTCTGTCTAATATTCGTTAGTTGTTCTAAACGAATAACAGAAATGTTATTATCGGTTGCAAAGTCAATGATTTCACGACTTACTTTGTGGTCTTGGTCTTGCATCCATCTTTGTTCTTTATCATCAAGTTGTCGAATGGCATTTAATTTCTTATTTTCACCTAACTTCTTACGAACACTACGAAACTTACGTTTCATATATTTGTTTTGTCTACCATTGCCGAAGAAACGAACTTTCTCATCGTCTGTGATGGCTACCGCAGGGACTTTAAGACCTAAATCTACCCCTAAAATCTTTGTTCCTGTTTTTTCATTTGTAGGAATTGTGACAGATATTTGAGCAATCCACTTATTAGATTTCTTCGTGATACGAAGTGTACCTAACTTGTGTGTTAACAAATTAAAATTGCGATTATATTTATCAGTTAATAAAGCACGAACCTTTAAGTGAGTTGATTTTCCATTTACCATGAGTGGAACTGAAATGTGCGTGAAGTCAAACGAATAGTTTTGATTGTTCCATACACAAACAGGTCTCTTTAGAATCGGAATAACTTTGTATTTACTTTTTTTCACCTTTGTAGAAAACACACTTTTAGCGTCTTTAATTGCTTGGTTCTTCACTGCGCTTGGAAGATTCGCTTCAACATCTTTTGTACTTTTCTTAGTGCCCTTCTTCGCTTCAGCCATTTCAGATACAAGTGTATTAATGACTTTGATATACTCATAGCTACTTTGTTCCAATAACTGAATTTGTTCTTTTGTTGGAAGCAATTTAACTTTGACTGTGATTGTTTGTGACACAATTTTCACCCCCTCGTCTTTTGATTTTCAACATACTGTTTAATTGTCTCAGTCGATACATTTCCAGCAGTAGAAACAAAATAGGAACGTGTCCATAGACTTGGCAAGTGTTGAAGATGAGGAAACTCTCCTCTCAAACGCTTCGATGTCACTCCTTTAATTTTCGCCATTGTGTCAGCAGGACTAAGTGTTGGTAGTGTATTTAAGAACAAGTGAACGTGGTCTTTGTCGCATTCCATTGCGACAATAGCAACATCCATTTCTCCGCATATTTCTTGAACCAACTCTTTGAAACGTTCTTCTACTTTTGTGTTAAGAAAAATCTTTCTTCTGTATCGCGGGCAAAACACAAAATGGTAGTTAATTAATGACACAGTTGTTTTGGTTCTTCTATAATCATTTATCATATTCACATTGTATCAGTTTTACTTTTAAACTACACCACAAAAGATACCAATATTTTGAATACTTAAAGTACCACAAACTTAGCGATTTTTAGTGGTACTCCGTATCCAACCTCACTTTCATCCCATGCCTAAAGGCGATGGGCTTTCCCGTTCGGAAAGGGCTGTAATAGATGGCCATCACGCCAAGATTATCAGATATATTTTCAAATGTAGATTTAGTAGTGAAAAAAGCTCCCCAAATGGTAGAAATAGTGAAGTAAGAAAGTGGGCCTACGATGTGTACGAAAACATATAATATCTTTTTAACTTTTACAGCGTTCATATGAAATACCTTCTTTTTCTAATCATACATTCAAGTTCCTCACAGAAGTGTTGTAGTTTTGCTGGATTATGTATTAACAAGCGGGCATCGTGTTTCCCGATAAATCTTCGAATCCGAAAGTTTAATAAGAAAGATCGACCATAACGCTCTATTAAATCGTTGAACGCTCGTTGTTCACTTAGTAGCTGAATGTTTTCTCTAATTTCGAACTGTCTTTCATGTGGATCACCTAGTAAAATATTTAGAATCATTTGTAGAAGTAGCAATGTAGATCTCCTCCTATGTTAGAATAATCTGTATATTGTAATTATAACAAAACTATAAGGACAATAGTAGGATGAAACAAAAACAGGAGTTTGTAGGCTCCTGTTTTTGTCGATACTATTTTAATAAGCGAAATGCCTTCTCTGTATTAGCGAAATGCAGTTTCACAAACTCAGGTAATCGTTCTTTACCAAGCTTTTGAATTAATTTAGCAGCGGCGATATCAACTTGTTTACCGGCACCTTTTGGCAGCGGCATACCAGCTTTTTTACTTAGTTCGTTAAATTGTTTTACGAATGAGTAACGAGCTAAAATGGAGGCGGCGGCTACTGCTAAATGGACGCTTTCGCCTTTCGTTGCGAAGTAAACATTTTCACGTTGTACCTGTTTTTGTTTTGCTAAATATTTGTAGTATGTATCAGGCTGTGTGAATTGGTCGATTAAGACGCCTTCAGGTTTTGTAGGTGCCATTTTAGCTAATAAGTTTGTAATAGCTTTATTATGTAGCAAAGCTTTTAGTTTACCTTGGTTGTTTCCTTTATCAAATAGCTCGTTATATTTTTCGTTATGAAGAACGAGAGAGCTGTAAGGAACAACGTGAAGAAGTTGTTTCGCAATGGCAGTAATTTGTTCGTCATTTAAGTTTTTAGAGTCTTTTACACCAAGTTCTTTTAGTAGTGGAATTTGCTTCGCATCCACATATACAGCAACGACTGTCATCGGCCCGAAGAAATCACCAGTACCCACTTCATCTGACCCTACGATAGACATTGTACCGATGGAAGCAGGCGGTGCATAACGGTGTGAATCGACAGATTTTTTTACAGCTGTTTTTGGAGTTTGGAAGACAGTTTGCCAACGGGCAGCTTCTGCTTCAGCACGTCCACCTTGGAACATTACTTTTCCGGATTTATACGCTGTAATTGTGCAAGATGGCACCTTTGCCATGAAGATCCCGCCTTGCGGAGTTTTCGGGCTAAGCGAGTGTTTATATTGTTGTTTCATGTCTTCAATTACTGTAGAATTTGTTTGAATTACGATAGAATTTGACATAATGGTCGCCCCTTTTTTTATATTGTTATTTTTATCATATCGGATTGTTCTTTCTGTTTCCATATTATGAAGGTTCATGGTATGATAAACTTTAGGATTCTGTACGTGATTGGAGGCCGGTGAGTTGTCACAACAAAAGGGAAAGAAAAGTCGAATTAATGTAGAAATCTATGGTCAGCAATATTCAGTTGTTGGCGATGAAAGTACAAGTCATATCCGCATGGTAGCAGCGATTGTGGATGATAAAATGCGCGAACTCAATGCCAAGAATCCTTCGCTTGACACGAGTAGACTAGCGGTATTGACGGCGGTAAACGTCATACACGATTACATAAAATTAAAAGAAGAACATGAGAAATTGAAAGAAAGTATGACAAAAAAAGGAATGGAATAACATGATTGATATTATTATCATTTTACTGCTTGTTATGGGATTTTTCCTCGGCTTACGCAGAGGGTTTATTCTGCAACTTGTAAAGTTAACAAGCTTTATTATCGCATACCTTGTTGCATACTGGTACTGTAAAGATTTAGCGCCAGCACTTGCGAAATTTATTCCGTATCCATTTGATAAAAACGTATCTGTTCCAGAATGGATTGATGCAAATAATATTGAGACAGTATTTTATCAAGCGCTTGCGTTTATCATATTGTTTATTATCACTAAAATTGCACTTTCATTACTTGGTAATTTGTTAAATATGTTTGCAGAAATACCGGTTTTAAAGCAAGTAAATGCGTTTGCGGGGGCAATCCTCGGATTTTTAGAAGTATATATTATTTTGTTTGTCTTAATTATCATTGGGAACATTCTTCCGATTGAACAAGTACAAACACCATTACAACAATCATCAATTAGCAAAATAATTGTAGACGATACACCGATTCTCTCTGAAAAGGTGAAGGAACTATGGCAGACAGGTAGCAGAGTATAACTTCTCTTTTTTCGGAAAGAGAAGTTTTTTTCTATGAAAGAAAGGCGGGACAATGATGAAAGTAAATAAAAAACAAGTGATCAAATTATTAGAGACAATCGGGCTTTTTATGGAATTAAAGGGCGCGAATCCATTTAAAATATCTGCATTTCGTAAAGCGGCAGCAGCGTTAGAAAGTGATGATCGTAGTCTTTCTGAAATTGAAGATTTCACAAAGATTCCAGGCATCGGAAAAGGAACAGCAGCCGTTATTCAAGAATATATAGAATCGGGAACATCTGAAGTATTACAAGAACTTGAAAAAGAAGTACCAAGTAGCTTATTGCCGTTATTAAAACTACCAGGACTTGGTGGTAAGAAGGTAGCTAAGTTATATAAAGAACTTGGTGTTGTTGATATGGAATCGCTAAAAGCTGTTTGTGAGGAAAATAAAGTACAAGCTTTAGCAGGTTTCGGTAAGAAGACAGAAGAGAAAATATTAGAAGCAATCGATCAAGTAGGCTCTCGTCCAGAGCGTTTACCAATTGCGATGGTATTGCCTATTGCCGGGGAAATAGAGGAGAAATTGTCGAATATTGCTGAAGTAATTCGTTTCTCTCGCGCTGGTAGTTTGCGCCGTGTTCGTGAAACAGTGAAAGATTTAGATTTTATCATTGCAACGACAGAACCAGCAGCGGTACGTGAGCATTTACTACAATTTGATAATATGATTGAAGTAATAGCAAGTGGAGATACGAAAGTTTCTGTCCGTCTTCAATATGAATATGATATTTCAATTGATTTCCGTTTAGTAAAACCAGAAGAGTTTATTACAACTCTTCACCATTTCACAGGATCAAAAGACCATAATGTAAAAATGCGTCAAATCGCAAAAGATAAAGGCGAGAAAATTAGTGAGTACGGTGTAGAGAACTTGGAAACAGGTGAAGTGAAAACATTTGAGACGGAAGAAGACTTCTTTGCTCATTTCGGTTTGCCATTTATTCCGCCAGAAGTGCGTGAAGATGGAAAAGAAATTGAATTAATTAAAGAGTATCCGAACTTAATTCAGTTTTCCGATATACAAGGTGATTTACATATGCATACAACTTGGAGTGACGGTGCTTTTTCTATTGAAGAAATGGTACAAGCGTGCCGTGCTCGTGGATATAAGTTTATGGCGATTACTGATCACTCGCAATATTTGAAAGTGGCGAACGGTTTAACGAAAGAGCGTCTTCGTGAGCAAGCGAAAGAAATTGAACGTATGAATGAAAAGTATCCAGACATTACAATTTTACGCGGAATTGAAATGGACATTTTACCAGATGCCTCGCTTGATTTTGATGATGAAGTATTAGCAGAATTAGATTATGTCATTGGAGCGATTCACTCTAGCTTCTCACAAGACCGTGAAACGATTATGAAGCGTCTACGTACTGCACTTGAGAATAAACATGTCACAATGATTGCCCATCCTACAGGACGTCTTCTCGGGCGTCGTGAGGGTTATGATGTAGATACAGATTTATTAATTGAACTAGCAAAAGAGACAAATACAGTTTTAGAATTAAATGCGAATCCGAACCGTCTAGATTTAAGCGCGAAATTATTAAAACAAGCACAAGATGCTGGTGTGAAAGTAGCGATTAATACGGATGCTCATACGCTTGAAATGTTAGAAGATATGGAAACAGGTGTAGCAGCAGCACGTAAAGGTTGGATTCAAAAAGATAACGTGATTAACACGTGGGATATTGAACGTTTATTAGACTATATTAAACGTAATAAGTAATACAAGGGGGACCTGCAACATGTTAGAAAGAACGTTGCGTGTATTAGAATACAATAAAGTAAAAGAACAATTACTTGAACATACAGCATCTTCACTTGGTCGTGACAAAGTGAAGCATTTAGTGCCGAGCACTGATTTTGAAGAAATTGTAGAAATGCAAGATACAACGGATGAAGCAGCGAAAGTTATTCGTTTAAAAGGTAGTGCACCATTAGGTGGTATTACGGATATTCGCTCAAATGTGAAGCGTGCAAAAATTGGGAGTATGTTAAGTCCAAATGAATTACTTGATATTGCAAATACGATGTATGGTAGTCGTAATATGAAACGCTTCATTGAAGATATGGCTGATAACGGTGTCGAGCTTCCGATTTTAGAAACTCACGTCGCTCAAATTGTATCTTTATACGATTTAGAAAAGAAAATTACAAATTGCATCGGTGACGGCGGTGAAGTAGTCGATAGCGCAAGTGATAAACTGCGTGGTATTCGTACTCAAATTCGTACTGCGGAAAGCCGTATTCGTGAAAAGCTAGAAAATATGACGCGTTCTTCAAACGCGCAAAAGATGCTGTCTGACTCGATTGTAACGATTCGTAACGAACGTTACGTAATCCCAGTAAAACAAGAATACCGCGGCGTATATGGCGGTATTGTTCACGATCAATCTGCTTCTGGACAAACGTTATTTATTGAACCACAAGTAATTGTAGAATTAAATAATGCACTACAAGAAGCACGAGTGAAAGAAAAACAAGAAATTGAACGCATCTTATTAATGTTAACAGAAGAAGTAGCAGTAGAAGCCGATATCGTTTTATCAAACGTAGAAGTAGTTGCAAATCTTGATTTTATCTTTGCGAAAGCTTTTTATGCGAAACGAATTAAAGCAACGAAACCAATCGTAAATAACGAGCGTTATATGGATTTAAGACAAGCTCGACATCCGCTAATCGATCCAGAAATAATCGTGCCAAATAACATTATGTTAGGGAAAGATTTCACGACAATTGTTATTACAGGACCGAATACAGGTGGTAAAACAGTTACGCTGAAAACAGTTGGTATTTGTGTGTTAATGGCGCAATCTGGCCTTCACATTCCAGTAATGGATGAGTCAGAGATTTGTGTATTCAAAAATATCTTTGCTGATATCGGTGATGAGCAATCGATTGAACAGAGTTTAAGTACGTTCTCCTCACATATGGTGAACATCGTTGATATTTTAGAAAAAGCTGATTTTGAAAGCTTAGTTTTATTCGATGAATTAGGTGCTGGAACAGACCCACAAGAAGGGGCTGCACTTGCCATTTCAATTTTAGATGAAGTATGTAATCGCGGTGCTCGCGTTGTTGCAACGACGCATTATCCAGAATTAAAAGCATACGGATATAACCGTGAACAAGTTATTAATGCGAGTGTTGAGTTTGATGTGAACACGTTAAGCCCAACGTATAAATTATTAATCGGTGTACCAGGACGTAGTAATGCCTTTGAAATTTCGAAACGTCTTGGATTATCTGATCGCGTCATTGACCAAGCACGTAACCACATTAGTACAGATACGAATAAAATTGAAAATATGATTGCGAAGTTAGAAGAAAGCCAGAAGAACGCAGAGCGTGACTGGAACGAAGCAGAAGCGCTTCGCAAACAATCTGAGAAACTTCATCGTGAGTTGCAACGTCAAATTATTGAATTTAACGAAGATCGCGACGAACGATTATTAAAAGCGCAAAAAGAAGGGGAAGAAAAAGTCGAAGCTGCAAAGAAAGAAGCAGAAGGCATTATTCAAGAACTTCGTCAATTGCGTAAAGCACAGCTTGCAAATGTGAAAGACCACGAGCTAATTGAAGCGAAGAGTCGTCTAGAAGGCGCAGCGCCAGAGCTTGTTAAGAAACAAAAAGTAAATGTGAAAAATACTGCACCGAAACAACAGTTACGTGCAGGTGATGAAGTGAAAGTATTAACGTTCGGTCAAAAAGGTCAACTACTTGAAAAAGTAAGCGATACAGAGTGGAGCGTACAAATCGGTATTCTGAAGATGAAAGTGAAAGAATCTAATATGGAATACATTAACACACCGAAGCAAACAGAGAAAAAAGCAGTTGCAACGGTAAAAGGTAGAGACTATCATGTTTCATTAGAACTTGACCTTCGTGGTGAACGATTTGAAAATGCAATGGCGCGCGTTGAGAAATACTTAGACGATGCCCAGCTTGCAAGCTATCCTCGCGTATCAATCATTCACGGTAAAGGGACAGGAGCACTTCGCCAAGGTGTACAAGATTACTTGAAGAAGCATCGCGGTGTAAAAACCTTCCGTTACGGTGACATGGGCGAGGGAGGCCTAGGCGTAACAGTTGTCGAATTAAAATAGAAAACAACGAAACAAAGGGGAAACCATTATATGTTTATGGACAAACTTGCAAAAGTATTGTTAGCTTGTTGTGGAATATTTTTGGTGATTGGGGTTATTTATTTAGTTGTTTTTGCGAAGTGAAAAAGCGTCAATCGTGGCAGAATGATATTGCCATAGATTGACGCTTTTAATATATGTGAAAAGGAATAGAACATGAAAATCAACCAATACATAAGCGAAGCAAAATCATGCTCAAGACGTGAAACAGACCGCCTTATTAAAGCTGGACGCGTGGCTATTAATGGCGAAATATGTACGCACGGTGCACTTGTGAGCGATGGTGATGTTGTAACGATTGATGGACAGGTTATTGCGAAAGAAGAGAAAGAAAAGGTGTATATCGCATTCCATAAACCAGTCGGAATTACTTGTACAGCAGCCGATCATATTGAAGATAATATTATTGATTATATCAATTACCCAGAGCGAATCTTTCCAGTTGGGCGATTAGATAAAGCATCGGAAGGACTTATCTTATTAACGAATGACGGCGGCATTGCGAATCAAATTTTACACGGTGATCATGAGCACGAGAAAGAATATGTTGTCACAGTCGATAAACCTTTTACGGACTGGTTTATTAATGAGATGTCCAGCGGTGTAAAGATTAAAGATGGAATGACGAAGCCGTGCAAAGTGACAAGAGTCGATCAATCAACATTTCGTATCGTTTTAACGCAAGGAATGAACAGGCAAATTCGTAGAATGAGTCGTGCTTTCGGATTTACTGTAATAAAGCTAAAGCGAGTACGCATTATGAATATAGAGCTAAATGAGCTTGAAGTTGGAAAGTGGCGGAGCGTTACAGCTGAAGAGTTAGAAATTTTAATAGGGCAGTTATAGGGAGGAAAAATTTTCTCCCTATATTTTTTGTCAGAAAAAATAAAACTATTGATTTTTTAAAAAATAGCCCATATAATAAAAAACAACAAGTTTCGACAAGATATTTTATAAAAGTAATGATGAGGACATGAGTTGTATTTTACGATTCTCAGAGAGGGAAGCCTTAGGCTGTGAGCTTCCTAATACGAAAAGACAAGCTTACCACCTCTAAACTTCAAGAGTGAACTGCATACATGATGCATTGTAATTCTTGGCGGATAAAACCGTTATCAATTTACACGAGCTATAAAATGAGCTTATTTCGTTATGAATTCATTTTATTAGAATAAGGGTGGAACCACGATTTCAACACTCGTCCCTTTGTTAGGGACGGGTGTTTTTTGCGTTCTTTTACGGGGAAGTATGCTTGAAAGAGGATATGTGACGGATTTTAATTCAGAATATTTTGTTAATTTATTATTTTAGGAGGTTAGTAGAAATGAAATCATCTTTAAAGTTTTCGGAGATGTTTGCAATAAGTTTAATGTTATTTGCACTGTTTTTTGGTGCAGGTAATATGATTTTTCCACCAGCGTTAGGGCAAGGTGCTGGAACGGACGTATGGATCGCGCTGTTTGGTTTTATCGTAACAGGCGTTGGACTACCTTTATTAGGAGTAATTGTTATAGCTTTAAAGGGAGATATTAATGAGCTAGCAGGACGTGTACATCCTATATTCGCACTTGTTTTTATCACTGCAATTTATTTATGTTTAGGCGTATTCGTAAGTGTACCGCGTACAGGAACAGTAGCTTATGAGATGAGTGTTGCACCGTTTTTACCAAGTGAGATAGCTGGTCAGTCATATCCACTTGTTATCTTTACACTTATTTTCTTTGCAGTCACTTTCTATTTAGCTTTAAATCCTTCGAAATTAGTGGGTCGTATTGGTAAGGTGCTAACTCCAATATTATTAGCTGTTATTGCAATTATCGTAGGTAAAGCACTTATTACACCAATTGGAGAATTTGGTGCACCGACAGAAGCGTATAGTGCTCCTCTCTTTAAAGGATTTATTGATGGATATTTAACTTTAGATGGACTTGCAGCACTGGTATTCGGAAATGTTGTAATTCATGCGTTAAAAGAAAAAGGAATTACAAATAAAAACAGTATTGCAAAAGTAACAATCTTTGCAGGATTTATTGCAGCGCTTGGTCTACTACTTGTGTATTTAGCACTTGCTTATCTTGGAGCCTCTAGTGTGTCACTTGGAATGGGCGCAAACGGAGGAATTATTTTAACAAATGTCGTGAATCATTTATTTGGTAGCTACGGAACTTTATTACTAGGGATCGCAATTACAGCAGCATGTTTAACAACTTCTGTAGGTATTGTTGCAGCTTGTGGTGATTACTTCTCTTCCTTATTACCAAAGCTTTCTTATCAAAAAGTCGTTTTCATTTTCTGTGTATTAGCATTTATGGTAGCAAACCTTGGGTTAACTCAGTTAAATGCATTAGCATTACCAATCTTAATCGCAATTTATCCAATTGGAATCGTACTTATCGTATTATCACTTGTTGAAAACTACGTTCGTCTTCCATTAGCGATGTATGTGGGCGGGATTGTAGGAGCATTTGCAATAAGTTTCTTTGATGGATTACACAATGCAAACCTTCAAATTGCAGCGCTAGCACCTATTTTAGATAAGATTCCATTATATAGTGTAGGAATTGGTTGGTTAGTTCCAGGCATAATCGGTATAGGATTTGGTTATATAGTTTCTAAGTTTCAAAAGCAGGAAATTGCTGTAGAAAAATAGAGAAAAGAGGCTTTCTATAATAGAAAGTCTCTTTTTTTGTAAAAAAAGCCGCATATAGAGAAATTTAGATATTAAAAATTTTATACGTAATATAGTTGACAAAAAATTTATGAGTAGGCTAAGATTGACTTAGTTGTGGAAATATTGGAAGGGAAGTGAGGGAAACGGGGTTTCTATAACTATAGTGTTGTTATGGGAAGAGGTGAAAGAAGAGGAGAAGAGAAAGTTTATTTTTTTTGACTTACATTGAGAATGATAATCAATAAATACGTTTTATAATTTTTTCTCAGTTTCTATGCCTTCGTATAAGGAATAGGGTGAGATATTATTTTTAATATCCAATGAGAATGATAATCAATAACGCTTATGTTACATAAAAGAATGCTAATTAAATCATAGGTAGAAGAGATTATTTTTTTCTTATGAATTGAGAATAATTATCATTTTCGGAAAAAGTGAAATGAAAGATAACCAAGGAGGAAACAAGAAAAATGAAAAAGGTTTCTGTATTACCCGCTTTTATTATAACGTTCGTATGTATGCTAGCTTTTCTTGTAATGCCATACGGCAATGCTTCAGCAAAACTAGCTGATGGTACTTACAATATTAATTACGTAATTCAAAAAGCGGAAAATGATTCAGCTTCAATGGCAAATGACTATTTTGAAAAGCCGGCAAAATTAATAGTGAAAAACGGTGAGATGAGAGTACAAGTTCCGATGAATCATAGTGCTTGGATTACAGAATTTAAAGCACCAGAGAACGGAAATTTTGTTGATGCGAAAGTTGTTAATAAAGATGAATCGGCAGATAAAAGAACAGTAGAGTTTAAAGTAGATGATTTATCCAAACCGGCAGCTGTAAAAATTCATGTTGTTGTACCAAGTGCAAACTATGACCACCACTACACAATTCGTTTTGCTTTTGATGCAAATGTAAAAGCTGTAGGTGGCGATAATGGCGTAGCTGCTACAACAAAAAATAATGATCAAGCGAAAACAGATACACAAGTAAAAGAAGAGAAAACAAAAGTAGAGAGTAAGGAAACAGCTAAAGAAGTGAATAAAGAAACAAAAAATGAAAATGGAAAAGCTGAAAAAACAGATAACCCAAAAACAGGCGATGAAGCACGTATTGGATTGTTTGCAGTGTTAATTCTTATTTCAGGTGCTTTCTTAATTCGTAAAGTGAAATTGAGTAAATAAATCTTTTGAAGGGTGATGAATATATGTTTAAACAATTTAAAATGATTATTGCCGTATTTGCTGTTTTATTTACATTTATCGCAACACTAGGTTTACAAGATGCAAAGGCTGCTACAAAACTAGCTGATGGAAAATATAATATTGCTTTTACTGTATGGAAAGGCGATAAAGATGAATCGTCTAGAATGAATAGTTATTTTGAAAGCCCAGCAACATTAACAGTTAAAAATGGAAAACAATATGTTTCATTTAAAGTGAAAGATAGTGCTTCTATTAAAAGTTTCCAAGTAGAAAAAGATGGTCAATTTGTAGAAACAACCGTGTTAAGTGAAAACAAAAAAGATAATACTAGAGTTGTAGAATTTGAAGTTGCTGACTTGTCAAAAAAACTAAATGGCAAGGTGAAAATTAATATTCCAATTATTAATTATAATGCTTCGTATGATATTCGCTTTGTATTTGATGGGAACAGTATTAAATAATTTTCAAAAGGGAGAGTCGTTCCATTGAACAGGTATACAAAAATTATTGTTGCTATGTTTTTAATGATATTTACATTCGTATCAACATTACAACCACTTGCAGTTCAAGCAGCTACCAAGTTGGCTGACGGTGAATATTCAATTGGCTTCAAAGTTTTAAAAGATACATCAGATGAAGAATCGATGATGAATCAATATTCAGTAAGTCCGGGAACTTTAAAAGTGAAGGATGGGAAAAAGAAAGTATCCTTTACATTAACAAATAGTTCATGGATTACGAAATTTGAAACAGAAAAAGCAGGTAAGCTAGTTGCGACAAATGTAATTAGTGAAGATAAAGAAAAAGATACAAGAGTAGTAGAATTTGATGTAGAAGATGTAGAGAAGGTATTAAATGCAAAAGTAAAAGTAGATATTGATTTTTTAAATTATCATCATGAGTACGACGTTCGTATTGCATTTGATCAAAATAGCATTACACCAATTCATGTAGAAAAACCAAATGAAAAAGAGGACCCAGCTAATAAGCCAGATCCAAATGAAACTACCGATCCAGGTCAGAAGCCCGACCAAAAGCCTGACCCAGATCAACAACCAAATTCTAACACAATTACAGATGGTGCGTACAGCATTCCATTTAAAGTGTTAAAAGATCAAACAGATGAAGAATCTAAGATGAATAGTTACATGGTAAATCCAGGAGTATTAAAAGTAGAAAACGGTAAGAAAAAAGCAATTGTAACACTAAAAAGTAGCTCATTAATTAAAAATTTCCAAACGGAAAAAGATGGCGCATTTGTTGATGCAAAAGTAGTGAGTGAGGATAAGGAAAAAGATACAAGAGTAGTAGAGTTTGAAGTAAACGATTTATCTAAAAAACTAAATACAAAAGTATTTATCGAAATGGCATCAAGAAATTATAAGCAAATGCATGATGTACAACTTTTATTTGAACAAGATAAACTTGAACAAATTAAAAATGAAGAGAAACAACCAGAAGTAGAAAAACCGGAAGCAGAAAAACCGGAAGCAGAAAAACCAGAAGTAGAAAAACCAGAAGTAGAAAAACCAGATGCTGAAACAATTAAAGATGGTGAATACAGCATCAATTTTAAGGCATTAAAAGATCAAACAGACGAAATTTCAATGATGAACACATATACAAAAAGTCCAGGTGTGCTAAAAGTAAAAGATGGTAAGAAGTATGTATCATTTACGTTAACGAACAGTTCTTGGATTACAAAATTTGAATTTGAGAAAAATAGTTCGTTTGTTGATGCAAATGTAATAAGTGAAGATAAAAAAACTGATACACGCGTAGTGGAAGTAGAAGTACCAGATTTATCGAAAAAGTTAAATGCAAAAGTAAAAGTAGATATCGATTCAATGAATTATCACCATTTTTACGATATTCAATTTGCATTTGATAAAGGTAGCATTAAGCCGTTAGATAACCAAGGTGAAAACACCAACCAAGGTGGAAACACCAACCAAGGTGGAAACACCAACCAAGGTGGAAACACCAACCAAGGTGGAAACACCAACCAAGGTGAAAACACCAACCAAGGTGGAAACACCAACCAAGGTGAAAACACCAACCAAGGTG
>NZ_JBQAGQ010000011.1:0-151227 GCF_051916445.1 Bacillus cereus group sp. MYBK220-1
TGATGGCAGAGAGGTCACACCCGTTCCCATACCGAACACGGAAGTTAAGCTCTCTAGCGCCGATGGTAGTTGGGACCTTGTCCCTGTGAGAGTAGGACGTTGCCAGGCAAATGGAGGATTAGCTCAGCTGGGAGAGCACCTGCCTTACAAGCAGGGGGTCGGCGGTTCGATCCCGTCATCCTCCACCATTTAGCCGACTTAGCTCAATTGGTAGAGCAACTGACTTGTAATCAGTAGGTTGGGGGTTCAAGTCCTCTAGTCGGCACCAGAAATCATGGCGGTTGTGGCGAAGTGGTTAACGCACCGGATTGTGGCTCCGGCATTCGTGGGTTCGATTCCCATCAGTCGCCCCATTTTTCTTAAATAAATTAATATGCGGGTGTGGCGGAATTGGCAGACGCACCAGACTTAGGATCTGGCGCCTTTGGCGTGGGGGTTCGACTCCCTTCACCCGCACTTTTAATTAAATAACTCATACATGTCTTGCGGAAGTAGTTCAGTGGTAGAATACAACCTTGCCAAGGTTGGGGTCGCGGGTTCGAATCCCGTCTTCCGCTCCAATTTTCAATATGACATGCCGGGGTGGCGGAACAGGCAGACGCACAGGACTTAAAATCCTGCGGTGGGTGACCACCGTGCGGGTTCGACCCCCGCCCTCGGCACCATATGCGCCCGTAGCTCAATTGGATAGAGCGTTTGACTACGGATCAAGAGGTTAGGGGTTCGACTCCTCTCGGGCGCGCTTTTATTAACGGGAAGTGGCTCAGCTTGGTAGAGCACCTGGTTTGGGACCAGGGGGTCGCAGGTTCAAATCCTGTCTTCCCGATATTCCTAAAAAACATGGGGCCTTAGCTCAGCTGGGAGAGCGCCTGCCTTGCACGCAGGAGGTCAGCGGTTCGATCCCGCTAGGCTCCACTTATATTAATATCATTTATGGCGGTGTAGCTCAGCTGGCTAGAGCGTACGGTTCATACCCGTGAGGTCGGGGGTTCGATCCCCTCCGCCGCTACCATAAAGGACCTTTAGCTCAGCTGGTTAGAGCAGACGGCTCATAACCGTCCGGTCGTAGGTTCGAGTCCTACAAGGTCCACCATTAGACGTATATATCTCGGAGGTATACCCAAGTTCGGCTGAAGGGATCGGTCTTGAAAACCGACAGGCGGCGAGAGTCGCGCGGGGGTTCGAATCCCTCTACCTCCTCCATTTTTTCTAAAGTAAATATTTTACCATCGCGGGGTGGAGCAGCACGGTAGCTCGTCGGGCTCATAACCCGAAGGTCGCAGGTTCAAATCCTGTCCCCGCAACCAAATGGTCCCGTGGTGTAGTGGTTAACATGCCTGCCTGTCACGCAGGAGATCGCCGGTTCGACCCCGGTCGGGACCGCCATTTTTACATAAAGGCTCGGTAGCTCAGTCGGTAGAGCAGAGGACTGAAAATCCTCGTGTCGGCGGTTCGATTCCGTCCCGAGCCACCATTTTGAAGTCGCAAGCCGACTTAGCTCAATTGGTAGAGCAACTGACTTGTAATCAGTAGGTTGGGGGTTCAAGTCCTCTAGTCGGCACCACTTTCAAAATGAGCCATTAGCTCAGTTGGTAGAGCATCTGACTTTTAATCAGAGGGTCGAAGGTTCGAGTCCTTCATGGCTCACCATTTACAATTTAATGCGGGTGTAGTTTAGTGGTAAAACAAGAGCCTTCCAAGCTCTGGTCGAGAGTTCGATTCTCTTCACCCGCTTTTCAATTATGGGCCTATAGCTCAGCTGGTTAGAGCGCACGCCTGATAAGCGTGAGGTCGATGGTTCGAGTCCATTTAGGCCCACCATAATTGTTCCGCAGTAGCTCAGTGGTAGAGCTATCGGCTGTTAACCGATCGGTCGTAGGTTCGAGTCCTACCTGCGGAGCCATATTTATAGAGAAGTACCCAAGTGGCTCAAGGGGCTCCCCTGCTAAGGGAGTAGATCGCGAACGCGGTGCGAGGGTTCGAATCCCTTCTTCTCTGCCAGAACTGGCCCGTTGGTCAAGTGGTTAAGACACCGCCCTTTCACGGCGGTAACACGGGTTCGAATCCCGTACGGGTCATACTAAAAGAGATAGCATAATCTGCTATCTCTTTTTTGTTGTGTAAAAGTGGACTTTGAATAGTCTGCTTTTTTATGCAATAGAAGAAATATGAAGTATTCGCTGTTGCAACTTCAACTTGAACTTTTACCCCAGCTGTATGGCTGTAGCCTCCTACACTTGGAGAAAACGATGAAAATACATCCGGGAGCTACTGTGGAAAATAAATAATATATAGAAGAAGCTGCCTCTCAATAGGGTGACCTACTGGAGACAGCTTTTTTATGTTGTCATTATTGTCGAGTTTTGTCGGTAAGTCGATATATTGCAAAAATCGCTGATATAATTTGAGTTACGATCGATAAATTTTAATAATCGCTGATATATTTGGAGTTACGGTCGATATATTCTAAAAATCGCCGATATAATTTCACTTACCGATGAAAACCACAAGAAAAACCCTTTCACAATCTAAAGAAAACGCCTCCATTGAAATGGATTCCACACCTATTCCAATAACTTTACACTCTATGTGAAAAAGTTCACAAATAGGTCATAATTTGTGAAGTAATTCACAATAATACGTGCTACAATATGAATGTAAAGAAGTTAAACAACATTAAATTAGTATTTTAATTAATTACTTAAACAATCATAAAAAAATATATGTGAACAATAGAGAGGGGAAATTACCATGAAAAAAGGTATCAATCGTGTAGTATTAGTAGGAACAGGAGCTGTAGGTTGTAGTTACGCTTACTCAATGATCAACCAAGGTGTAGCTGAAGAATTCGTATTAGTAGATGTTAATGAAGCAAAAGCAGAAGGGGAAGCAATGGACTTAAGCCATGCGGTACCATTCTCTCCATCACCAACAAAAGTTTGGAGCGGTAGCTATGCAGATTGTAAAGATGCAGATTTAGTTGTTATCACTGCTGGGTTACCACAAAAGCCAGGTGAAACTCGTTTAGACTTAGTTGAGAAAAATACAA
The DNA here is from genome assembly GCF_051916445.1 of Bacillus cereus group sp. MYBK220-1. Lineage (NCBI taxonomy): Bacteria > Bacillati > Bacillota > Bacilli > Caryophanales > Bacillaceae > Bacillus > Bacillus cereus group sp. MYBK220-1. The sequence goes on from NZ_JBQAGQ010000011.1 coordinate 3,050, forward strand.
AGATCTTTAAACAAATCGTTCGCGGCATTATGGATAGTGGATTCGATGGAATCTTCTTAATCGCAACTAACCCAGTTGATATTTTAACTTACGTAACTTGGAAAGAATCTGGTTTACCGAAAGAGCGCGTAATCGGTTCTGGTACTACTTTAGACTCTGCTCGTTTCCGTTACATGTTAGGTGACTACTTAGATGTAGATCCACGTAACGTTCATGCTTACATCGTTGGTGAACACGGTGACACTGAACTTCCAGTATGGAGCCACGCTACTATCGGTGTACAAAAACTAGAAACAATCTTAGCTAACAACGAACAGTACAAACAAGAAGACTTAGATAAAATCTTCGAAAATGTACGTGATGCAGCTTACCATATCATCGAGCGTAAAGGTGCAACTTACTACGGAATCGGTATGTCACTACTTCGTGTAACTAAAGCAATCTTAAACAACGAGAACAGCGTATTAACTGTATCTGCATACCTTGAAGGCCAATACGGTGAGAAAGATGCTTACGTAGGTGTTCCAGCTGTAATTAACCGCGAAGGTGTACGTGAAATCGTAGAGCTTGAGTTAAATGAAGAAGAAAAAGCGAAGTTCGCTCATTCTGTAAAAGTATTAAAAGAAACAATGGCACCAGTACTATAATAATTGCTAAATCATTCAGGGGCGGGACACTGCTTCCTACCTCTAAATTCATATAATTTAATATAAATTCCTTTTCCGGTTTCCCTTGTATATCCCCAATATACCCCTTTTGCTGGATCAGGGTCGTTTATAGAAAAAAGCACTCTACTTTAAGTAGAGTGCTTTTTATTATCCCGCATTAACGGGCAGTAAGATCCCCACCTCAAAATGCAGCGAAAGCAAAGAAGTTAGTTTGGTGATCAACTGCCCGTAAAAGCCCGATTGGTTCAACTAATAATCAGTGGGCGATGAACCCCCCCCACACTGATTAAAGTTTCACTTTATCATTTTTTAGGCGTTAATCCTAATTTCTTTAAAATATCTGCCAGTGTACCGCTTTTGGATTTTTCTACAGGTGTTTGTGATTTAGATGCATCTGGACCTTTTTTCAAGAAGTTCTTTTCGACGAAGCGAATATCTTTTTCATCGACAATCCCATCTTTATTAAGGTCTCCGTCTTTTACAGTTAGTCCTTTTTTGCCATAGTTGCTAGCGATAATTTCAGCATCTCTAATATCGATTACTTTATCAGCATTTACATCGCCGGCAAGGTTTTCGTCAGGTCTTGCATAATAATATTGGCCAAGCAGCTTACCGTCTTTTTCAGTACCAAGTTTCGTTGTTAGGCGGCTTGTTAAATGTCCTGGCACCTCTACATATAAGTTATAGTCGCGTTTATTAACTGGAAGTCCATTTAGTTTGAAGTATCCGTATTTATCTAGTGAGCCTTCAAACTTATGACGATAAGAATCAGTCGCATATACTTTTACGCCAAGCTTTGTATAATCGAACTTTTCATCTAAATATCCACGTTCATTTAAGAATGCACCAAGCTTAATATTTCCTTCTACTAATGAGTTTAAGGACATTACTGAGAATGATTGATCTTGAAGGACACGCATTCTATTTGGCTCTGTTTCTCCTGGTTTCCAGTATACAAACACTGGTAACTCTAATTGAGCATTTGCTTCATAAAACTCATCGTTTTCTACTTTGAACGTTACATCAATGAACGGGAAATCACCATCTAATCCAGCGAAGTTTTTGTCATCGATAGCACCGCCAACTGTAACAGAGCCTGCTTCTAGCTTCGGTTCATTTACTTTTGCTGTTACCCCTTTTTCAGAAAGGAGTTTTTCAAAAGCAGGATTCAATTTCGCATTTGCAAATTTGAAGTTCTTTTCTAGGAATTTTACGTTAAATTCCCCAGCAACAAACTGTTTCACATGTTTGGCGTTTAGCGTTACAGTGAATTCATCACCTTTATATACTTCTTTTTTATTATAGCTAGCTTTCGCATATTGAGCTCCTTGCGGGATAAACCAATAGTTATTTACACCGCTTGGATAGTCAGCTCCTGCAGTTGCATAATCGAAAATATATACCCCTGTGTTCATTGGACCTTCCACTTTAAAGGATTCAGGAGTAATGCCAACTTTAAAGTCACCGTTTGCATTAATAGGTAAAAACTTATGCAAGTATGGAGAATAGTCATAATACATCACTCCGTTTGCTTCTTGCGTAATGTTTAATCCTTTTCCTTTTAAGTAGTCAACATTCGAATCATACACATTTCCTTTAATCCATAATGCCTTTTTACCGTCTTCTACTGTATAGTTTTCTTCATTTAATTCATAAATACCAGGTTTTAATCCAGTTAGTTTTACTTCTGGCGGTGTATTATCAATTACGACATAATCACCTTTCACACGTGCTTTCCCAGCCTTATCATAACCAACAAATTCAATTGTGTAATCGCCTTCTGGTAAGTCGATTTTCTCATCACCAATTGGTTTTGCAGGATCATTTGTGAAAGGATATACTCTGCCGTTAAAGAATGAATCTAAGTAGTAATACACATCCGTTTTTAGTCCGCTTGTGTTTAATGTTCCAATGAAGCCAAGCGCTTTATTTGTTTTTGAATCCTTCACGATAAGGTCTAACGTCTCAAGGTCGCTATTTAATTGGAATGCTCCGTGTAAATACGATTCACGATATGGATTGAATTTAGATGTATCAGTTGAAATGGCTTTTCTTGATAAAAAAGCATTTTCAATACCAGGCTCTGATACACGAATAGAGAATGGTATTTGATACGTTTCTTCTTTATTTTTCGTATTTGTAATATGAATATATCCTTCATATCGGCCTTGCTTCACGCCAGCTGGAATATTAATTTTTGCTTCAACCTCATCTGATTTTCCAGCATCAACAGTAATTGTTTCTCGGGTAGAAACTTTTACACCATTTGCGGTAGCGTCGTTAATAGAAGGAGAAGCTGGTGTATAAGAAATTTCTGTTTTAAATTCTTTTTTTTCTTGTTTATTATGGTTTTCCACTTTTATATTTCGTTTTTGTTCAAGAGCTTCACCGTCTTTTTGATAGAACTTCCCGAATGCAATGGATCCGGTTTCTTCTGGTACTTCAATTCCTTCATCATTTACAACTGTTTTTGTTGTATCTAGCACTTTAAAACTTGTTTCCGTATGAACGGAGTTGTATGCATCTACTCGTCCAGCTCCAACTTCATATACGGAATACTTTTCTTTTAAATCATCAGCTGTGTTCATAAGAGACGCCTTTACATCGAATGGAGAGTATTCTGGGTGTTCTTGTAAAATAAGAGCAGCAACGCCCGCGATATGAGGAGAAGCCATAGATGTTCCTTGCATACGCTCATAGGAAACGTCATAGTTTTCGCCCTCTTGTGGGTCATTAATATATTCAGGTACTGTTGAAAGTACAGCAACACCAGGCGCTGTAATATCTGGTTTAATATCATCATTTGATGTAACAGGACCGCGTGAGCTAAAGTCTGCAAGATGATCGCCTTCTGTTTGAATATAACTAAGTTCGTCAAAAGTAAAGGATGTATTACCTTGTTCGATTTGAGCTTTTAGTTTTTCACCGTCTTCTTTCGTTAGGCGGAATGCTGGAATGTATTTTGTGCTTTCGCCAACGTAGAAAGGAATTTCTCCGTCCACATTGTTATAAATAATAACGGCCTTTGCGCCAGCTTGTTTTGCGTTAGCAATTTTTTCATCAAATGACAGTGTACCACGTGCAACGAGAGCGATTTTTCCTTTTACATCTTTTTTACTAAACTCGTCAGGCGTACCGATTCCTATAGATTCAATAGATAGAGATTGTCCTTTGAAATCCTCTATTTTATCAGTGAAATTTTTGCCGAATAAAATTAAGTTAGGAAATTGTAATTGTCCAGCATGGCCTGATAGTTTCGGTAAGGAAATAGAGCTATCACTTGCTCCAACCGTAATTGCAAATGGAGAAGCACCTGGTGAACCGAGTGTTGATGGATTTGGACCAGAGTTACCAGCAGCAACGACTGTAACAACACCGGAAAGCATCGCGTTATTGACAGCGATAGATGTTGGATCGAGTGGATTGTTGCTATCGTCACCTAATGATAAGTTAATAACATTCATACCGTCAGAAATAGATTTATCGATTGCAGCAATAATACCAGAACTATCTCCGCTTCCGTATGGACCGAGTACACGATAGTTATACAGTTCAATGCCAGGTGCAACGCCTTTTACTGCGGAATCTGATGTATTTTTCTTTTGAGCAGAAACGATACCTGCTACGTGAGTACCGTGGGCGGTGTAGAAGGAAGAACCACGGCTATCAAATTCAGGAGCACCAGATTGTTGCCATTCTGAATAAGTAGTTTCCATTGGATCTGCATCGTTATTAATAAAGTCCCAACCCTTTACTGAGTTTGGGTCTACTTTGCTAGAGTCCTCACCAGGTTTCGCGCGATAGCCTTTATATACGTCTTTTAAGTCAGGATGATTGTAATCAATACCTGTATCTAATACACCAACTTTAATTCCTTTTCCGGTAATGCCCTCACTATGTAACTTATCTACTCCAATTTGCGGGATGCTATCTGTTAGTTTTTGAGGCGCTTTTTGCTCAGCTTGTTTTGGTAAATTTAATTTCACTTCGTAATCTTTCCAAATGCGTTTTACAACGCCAATCCGTAACAACTCTTCAACTGTATTTGCTGGTAATGTCATCGCAACACCATTTATCGCATGCTTATAAGAACGTTTAATTTGTACAGACTGGAAGTTTCCTGATTTTACTGATGGGCTGAATTGATAAAGACGTTTTAGTCCTTTTTCGAATTCTTCATGTTCTTGATCAATACGTGCTTTTATATTTTCAGGAGCAGACTGTAATCCTTTTTCTTTTTGTTTTAATTCATTAATCTTTACTGGAGCAGTTTGAAATTCTACGATGATATTTACAGGCTCAGAACTACTCGTATTAATATCTGGTGAAATTGTAAAACCAGGGTTGGCATCTACTGTTTGTAATGCCAGGCGTTGTTCTTTAGAAAGCTTAGAGAATATAGAATGAGCATTTGAAGATTCAATTTGGTTAATAGGACTTTCAGCAAGTACATTGAACGGAAGGGCAGTTGAAAATAGAACGCCAGCCGTTACAATTCCGGTAACAAAACGATTTTTCTTTTTCATGTATAGGCCTCCGGTAATTTATATTTTTAAAAATTATTTCTCCACGCCTGCTGTTTGCTCAGCATGGAATGTCCAGTTTAGCTGCATGGAATCACCTTGAAATTTATTTTGATCTTGGTTGTTATCTTCAAATGAGAAGAGGACGTGTAAGTAATCTGTTTCACCAGATTTAATACCATCTATTAAGTTATGACGTTCTAGAGACGTAGCGACATCTTCAGGTTTCATAGTTTTTAATTGTGATAGTTTTGTTTCCCACAAAATCTCATGATCATCGTTTGGATTAGATGGCTGTCCATCATTTACTAGAAACTTGACGATAATGTGATCACCTAAATCTTCACCGTCATTATTTTGCTTTGCATCTGTAACTTCATATGATGTTTCAAGTGCTACTTTTGCGATATCCAATGTACCTTTATTTTCAAGCTTGAAGTTCCTTTCAATAAAATCACCTGGTTTTAAATCTTTCACATTAACGATTACACTTGGATTAATAGAAAGATCTAGTGTTCCAGCTTGAAATGAGTTACTTGATGTTTCTGAATCACTGAAATAGGCGAATACACCGCCGAATGTAAGGGATAAGCCAAGTGAAGCGGTGATAACTCCCATTCCTACTTTTTGTTTTAATGACATAAGAAAGCCTCCTAGTTAAATTTGTATAGCAACCGTTCGCAACAAGGATAAATAAGTAAACATAGTAGTCCGCTATGAATTGTAGTTACGAAAGATCGATGTTCTTTATTGAGAACAAGTATATGCTTATGAATTTCGCATTTCAATAAAATTGTGACAAAAAATATTGAGAAACATTTTTTTATGACAGATTATTTTGTTTTGATTTTAAGTGGAAAATAGCATGAAAAATAGGATAAACATAATAAAATAAAGGTTGAGAAAAAATAATTGGTAAAAATATAGAAAAATAATAAAGCGTTTTCAATGAATATTCGTCAAAATTCGATATTTTACACGGAAATGTGAAGGAAAACTAACATTTTTAAGAAAAAAACGAATGTTTTTTATAAATTAACAAGGATATTGCAGTTTTTCGCAGAAATAGTTAAAGTATAAAAAATTCTGTCATCTAAGTGAGGTGAGCATATTGAGTGTAATAAATTGTGAAGAAGTGAAACGAGATGAGTTTCATACAGAAAAGTACTATGAAAGTTATAACATCTTTGGCGCACATGTTGTGACGGAAGGTGAGATTCAAGGGGTACGATTTACAGTGTGGGCTCCTCATGCGAAAGCAATGAGTGTTGTTGGAGATTTTAATGAGTGGGATTATGAGCAACATAAAATGCTACAAGTGACAGAAGAAGGCATTTGGTCCTTGTTTATACCGCATATTGAAGAAGGAGAAATATATAAATATGCGATTGAAACGTTGGCTGGTGACGTCATTTTAAAGGCAGATCCGTATGCTGTATATGCAGAAGTAAGACCGAATACGGCATCTGTAGTTTTTGATATAAAGGGATATGAATGGAATGATAAAAACTGGACTCGTAAGAAAAAGAAAAAATCGATTTATAAAGAAGCGATGACAGTTTATGAATTGCATTTTGGTTCTTGGAAAAAGAAAGAAGATGGAACACTGTATTCTTACAGGGAAATGGTAGAAGAACTCATTCCATATGTGGTGGAACATCAATTTACACATATTGAAATTATGCCGCTTGTTGAGCATCCATATGATCGTTCTTGGGGATATCAAGGAACGGGATATTATGCAGCGACGAGTAGATTTGGTACACCGCATGATTTAATGTATTTTGTCGACGAATGTCATAAATATGGAATCGGTGTCATTTTAGATTGGGTGCCGGGGCATTTTTGTAAAGATGCTCACGGTTTATATTTGTTTGATGGCACACCGACCTATGAATATAAAGATAAAGATGTACAAGAAAATCCAGTATGGGGAACTGTCAATTTTGATTTAGGAAAGAGAGAGGTACGTAATTTCTTAATTTCAAATGCGTTATTTTGGATGAGATATTTCCATATTGATGGTTTCAGAGTAGATGCAGTTGCGAACATGTTGTACTGGAATAAAGAAGGACAAGAGCAAAGTAATGAGCATGCTGTTTCATTTTTAAGAGAGTTGAATGAAGCAGTGTTTGCAGAGGATGAAGATTTTCTTATGACGGCAGAAGATTCAACAGCTTGGCCACTTGTAACAACTCCAACGTATGAAGGTGGGCTTGGGTTCAATTACAAATGGAACATGGGCTGGATGAATGACGTGCTGAAATATATGGAGTGTGCGCCTGAATATAGGAAACACATTCATGAGAAAATGACGTTTTCTTTGCTATATGCGTACTCTGAAAACTTCATATTACCGCTTTCTCATGATGAAGTCGTTCATGGGAAAAAGTCGTTATTAAATAAAATGCCAGGTGATTACTGGGATAAGTTTGCTCAGCTTCGTTTATTATATGGATATTTCTTTACTCACCCAGGAAAGAAATTACTTTTCATGGGAGGGGAATTCGGACAGTTTGATGAGTGGAAAGACCTTGAAGATTTAGATTGGAATTTACATGATTTTGAAATGCATCGTTATATGCATGATTACTTTAAAGAGCTCATAGCATTGTATAAGCGCTCAAAACCACTTTGGCAGCTTGATCATTCGCCTGAAGGTTTTCAGTGGATTGATGCTAATAATAACGAGCAAAGTATTTTCTCGTTTATCCGCCAAGGGGATAAACAAGAGGATGCGTTAGTTATCGTATGTAATTTTACGAAAGCTACATATGAAAACTATAAAGTAGGTGTACCAGATTTCGAGTATTATAACGAGATTTTAAACAGTGATGCACAGCAATATGGCGGTTCGGGGCAAGTGAATAAGAAACGTCTTAAGACGATTCTAGAACCGTACCATAATCAAGCAGCACATGTAGAGATTACAATTCCACCATTTGGCGTATCCATATTACGACCAGTGAAGACGAGAAAGGGGAGCAAAAAACAAGATGGCTCAAAAACAAAAGTGCGTAGCAATGTTACTAGCAGGGGGAAAAGGTAGTCGATTAAGTGCATTAACAAAAAATTTAGCCAAGCCAGCTGTTCCATTTGGTGGTAAATATCGCATTATTGATTTTACGCTAAGTAACTGCGCAAATTCTGGTATTGAAACGGTTGGGATTTTAACGCAATATCAACCACTAGAACTTCATAATTATATCGGAATCGGCAATGCATGGGATTTAGACCGAGTAAGCGGTGGAGTCACAGTATTACCTCCTTATGCGGAGTCTTCAGGTGTGAAGTGGTACACAGGTACGGCAAGTGCCATTTATCAAAACTTAAACTATTTAAGTCAATATGAACCAGAGTATGTTCTTATTTTATCAGGCGACCATATTTATAAAATGGATTACAGTAAGATGCTAGATTACCATATTGAGAAAGAATCGGACGTATCCATTTCTGTTATTGAAGTACCTTGGGATGAAGCGAGTCGCTTTGGCATTATGAATACAAATGAAGAAATGGAGATTGTTGAGTTTGAAGAGAAACCACAATTTCCAAGAAGTAATCTTGCATCAATGGGAATCTATATTTTTAATTGGTCAATTTTGAAAGAGTATTTAGAGATGGATGCAAGAAACCCTGAATCTAGTAACGATTTCGGAAAAGACGTACTTCCGCTTTTATTGGATGAAGGGAAGAAGTTAATGGCGTATCCGTTTGAAGGATATTGGAAAGATGTTGGAACGGTGAAGAGCTTATGGGAAGCGAATATGGATTTGCTTCGCGATGAAACATCACTGAATTTAAACGATCGTAATTGGCGTATTTACTCTGTCAATCCAAACGAACCGCCTCAATATATTGCTGAAAAGGCGAAAGTAGAAGAATCGCTTATTAACGAAGGATGCATCATTGAAGGGGACGTGAAGCATTCTGTGTTATTCCAAGGAGTGACGGTGGAAGAAGGAAGTATGGTGATTGATTCTGTCGTTATGCCAGGGGCTAAGATTGGTAAAAATGTTGTGATTGAAAGAGCGATTGTTGGATCAGAAATGGTTATCGAAGATGGAACAATCATTCGTCCAGAAAAGAATGTTGACGATGTAGTATTAATTGCTGAAGGGAAATAGAAAAGGGGGATGAAATGAATGGGAGAAAAAATGTTAGGAATTATTAATGCAACGGGAAGTTTTCCTTCCTTAAAGAAAGTAACAGGGCATCGTTCACTAGCGGCGTTACCGTTTGGGGGCCGTTATCGACTCATTGATTTCATGCTTTCAAATATGGTGAATTCTAGTATTCATAGTGTGGCAATTTTTACAAGCCATAAAAATCGTTCGTTAATGGACCATGTTGGTTCAGGAAAACAGTGGGATTTAGATAGAAAACGAGACGGACTATTTTTATTCCCGCCAAACTGCCAATGTGACCAAGATGAATTTGGGTCTTTTGCACACTTTAGAAGACATATTGATTATTTTCTAAGAAGCAGAGAAGAGTACGTTGTTATTACGAATAGCCATCTCGTAACAGCATTAAATTTTCAAGCGGTGTTAGAGCGACATATACATACGGCAGCTGATATTACAGAAGTTTGCCATGAAGGGGTTTCGCTTCAAACATACGTGTTAAAGAAACAATTATTGTTAGACTTATTTGAGTCATATAAAGGTGTGGAACAATACAGTTTATTTGATGTAGTGAGAGAAAAGCGCGGGAAATCATTACACATTGCTACATATGAACATACTGGATATGTAGCAATTATTGACTCGATTGAAAGTTACTATAAACATAGCTTAGAAATTTTGCAACCTGCTATTTGGAAGCAATTATTTAAGAAAGAAGCACCGATCTTTACGAAAGTAAAAGATGAGCCACCAACTCGTTATTTAAAGGGTGCAGTCGTGAAAAATACAATGATTGCAAATGGCAGTATTATTGAAGGGGAAGTCGAAAACAGTGTTGTTTCCCGTTCAGTTAAAATTGGAAAAGGTTCAAGTATTCGTAACAGTATTATTATGCAAAAGAGCCAAATTGGAGATAACTGTATAATAGACGGTGTTATTATTGATAAAGACGTGAAAATTGGCGACGGTGTCGTATTAAAAGGAAGCGCCGATGAGCCGTATGTTGTAGAAAAAGGAAGCGTACAAAACAGTACGATTAATAGTTATTCCTAAAGAATCAGTGGGGGCTTTTTCCTCCACTGATTAAAGTTTTAATTTAAATGAAAACTCGAAGGGAGGAAGCTGCAAGAGGAGTAATAAAAACTTTTCGCGCAGTGGGACAACAAGTGAATATTTTATTTGCAGTATCAGAATGTGTACCGTTTGTGAAATCGGGAGGATTAGCTGATGTAGCGGGTGCACTCCCAAAAGAGCTAAAAAAATTAGGAGTGGACGTTCGTATTATACTTCCGAATTATAGTCTCATTCCGCAAAAGTTAAGAGATGGATGTACGTTACATAAAGTAATTAACGTCCCTCTTGGGTGGAGAAATCAATATTGTGGAATTTTAAAAGGTGAGCAAGACGGAATTACGTATTACTTAATAGATAATGAATATTATTTTAAGAGAGATTCTCTGTATGGGCATTACGATGACGGAGAGCGTTTTTCTTATTTCTCAAAAGCAGTGTTAGAGTGTATTCCGCACCTTGATTTTGAAGTGGATGTTCTTCATAGCCATGATTGGCATACGGCTATGGTTAATTTCTTACTTCGTGAAAAGTATCAAGATAATCCGTTATATGAGCGTATTAAAACGGTATATACGATTCATAACTTGCAGTTCCAAGGTGTATTTCCTCCTGAAGTGATGTACGACTTGTTAGAGCTTGGTGATGAATATTTTCATAGTGAGCAGCTAGAGTTTTATGGAAACGTAAACTTTATGAAAGGCGGTATTATCGCTTCGGATCAAATTACAGCGGTGAGCCCGACGTATAAAGAAGAAATTCAATATAAATTTTTCGGTGAGAAGTTAGATGGATTACTGCGAAAATATAATGATAAGCTTAGCGGCATTGTAAATGGTATTGATACGAGCGTATATAATCCAGAAACGGATTCGTATATTAAGGCCCAGTATGATGCAGAGTCATTATATGAAAAGAGTGAAAATAAACGCGCCTTGCAGCGTTATTTTGGTTTGCCAGAAAAAGAGGATACACCAATTATTTCAATGGTAACGAGATTAACGAAGCAAAAAGGTCTTGATTTAGTACGTACTGTATTCCGCGAAATAATGGAAGAAGATGTACAATGTATTATTTTAGGTTCAGGTGATTCGGAATATGAGCAATTCTTTGAGTGGATGGCATATGAGTATCCGGAGAAGGTAAAAGTTTATATCGGATTTAATGAAGAATTAGCTCACCAAGTGTATGCGGGAAGCGATTTGTTTTTAATGCCATCGCTGTTTGAACCGTGTGGACTTGGACAACTTATCGCATTAGCATACGGTACAATTCCAATTGTAAGAGAAACAGGTGGGTTAAACGACACGGTACATTCTTATGATGAAGAAACAGGCGAAGGAAATGGTTTCAGTTTCACGAATTTTAATGCACATGACATGCTACATACGATTCATCGTGCAATTGAATTCTATCACGATAAACCAGTGTGGGAGCAGCTTGTAAAACAAGCGATGAATGAAGATTATAGCTGGGAGCAATCGGCTCTTGCTTATAAGGAATTGTATAAAAGTCTCATGGAATAACATGTAGGTGGTGAAAAAATGTTTACTCATGTTGAAAGTTTTAAATCAACTTTTCTAGAAAAGTTAGAGACGATGTATGGTAAAAGTTTTAAAGATTCTACAACTCGTGATCAATATAATACGCTCGGCCATATGGTACGTGAGTATATGAATAGTCAATGGATTGCAACGAACGAGAGTTATCGATCCGGAGAGCAAAAGCAAATGTATTACTTGTCTATTGAGTTTTTGCTTGGACGTTTGCTTGGAAGTAACATCTTGAATTTAGGTATTCGAGATGTATGCGAGCAGGGGTTATCTGAACTAGGGATTTCGTTACAAGAGTTAGAAGAAGTGGAAGCAGATGCAGGCCTTGGTAATGGTGGGCTTGGACGCTTAGCAGCCTGTTTTCTCGATTCACTCGCATCTTTAAACTTACCAGGACACGGCTGTGGAATTCGTTATAAACATGGTTTGTTTGATCAGAAAATTGTTGATGGTTATCAAGTTGAATTTCCAGAACAGTGGCTTCTTCATGAAAACGTATGGGAAGTAAGAAGGTATGATCAAGCTGTAGAAGTAAGTTATTTCGGCAGTGTTGAACCGCTAGAAATTGACGGGCGTTTAGAGTTTAGGCATACAAATGCAGAAGTCATTATGGCCGTGCCATATGATGTGCCGGTAGTTGGCTATGAGACGAGTACTGTAAATACACTTAGACTTTGGAATGCTGAACCAGTTCCTTTCCCGCAAAACTGCAAAGATATTTTGAAATATAAGCGTGAAACAGAGGCTGTATCGGAGTTTTTATATCCAGATGATACGCATGATGAGGGAAAAATACTTCGTTTAAAACAACAGTATTTCCTCGTATCAGCAAGTTTGCAAAATATCGTTCGAATGCATAGAGAAAGATATGGTGACCTTCGTCAACTACATGAAAAAATTGCGATCCACATTAACGATACACATCCGGTTTTAGCAATTCCGGAACTGATGCGTATTTTACTAGACGAAGAAAAGTTAGCATGGGAAGAAGCTTGGCACATAACGACGCAGACGATTTCTTATACGAATCATACGACGTTATCAGAAGCGCTCGAAAAGTGGCCAATTCACATTTTTAAACCGTTATTACCGAGAATTTATATGATTATTGAAGAGATTAATGAACGTTTCTGTCATGAACTGTGGGAACAGTATCCGTATGAGTGGGATCGTATTGAAGCAATGGCGATTATTGCACATGACCTTGTGAAAATGGCTCATTTAGCGATTGTCGGTAGCCATAGCGTAAACGGTGTAGCAAAAATTCATACGGAAATATTAAAGCAGCGGGAAATGCGATTGTTTTATGAATTTTATCCAGATAAGTTTAATAATAAGACGAATGGAATTGCTCATAGGCGCTGGCTTATGAAAGCAAATCCACAGTTAACAAATCTCATTTCAGAGGCGATTGGAACGGAGTGGAAGAAAGAACCGATTAAGCTTCAAGAGCTACAATTAGTTCAATATGATGCGAGTTTCCAAGAGAAATTTGCAGAGGTAAAACAAGAGCGTAAAGAGATTTTAGCAGAGCGTATTCATAATACAATGGGGATTACCATTGATCCAAATTCTATTTTTGATGTGCAAGTGAAAAGATTACATGCTTATAAACGACAATTATTAAATGTTCTTCATATTTTATATTTATATAACCGTTTGAAAGAGGATGCTAGTTTTACATTTTATCCGCGTACTTTTATTTTTGGAGCGAAAGCATCACCTGGCTATTATTACGCGAAAAAAATTATTAAATTAATAAATGAACTCGCAAGAAAAGTAAATAATGACCCGTATGTCAGTCAATATATGAAAGTTATCTTTCTAGAAAACTATCGAGTTTCTTTAGCGGAAGATATATTCCCAGCGGCGGATGTAAGTGAACAAATTTCAACGGCGAGTAAAGAAGCATCGGGAACAGGTAATATGAAATTTATGATGAATGGTGCGATTACACTCGGAACGCTAGACGGTGCTAACGTTGAAATAAAAGACCGGGTCGGTGATGATAACTGTTTTATTTTCGGTTTAACGGCCGAAGAAGTTCTTCATTACTATCAAAATGGTGGCTATCGTGCAAGTGATTATTATCACCACAATAGACACATTAAAAAAGTAGTTGATCAATTAACAAATGGTTTCTTTGCACAATCGGGAGCTGAATTTGAAGCGATTTACGATTCTCTCGTTATTCAAAACGATGAATATTTCGTTCTGCGAGATTTTGGTCCATATGCTGAAAGACAAGAGGCTGTCGGTAGAGCTTATGAGAACCGAACGAAGTGGCTAGAAATGTCGATTTTAAATATTGCACAGTCTGGTCATTTTGCGAGCGATCGAACAATTTTGCAGTACAGTAATGAAATTTGGGGTATTGGTAATGCAGTTAAACAGTTTTAAAGAGGTTGCTATATTGGGAGATATATTATCGATTTACCAACCGAAATGGATATTAATAAATAAAACGGGCTTAATAAAATTAAGCTCGTTTTATTTATTTTGCTTAAGAAAGAAATGGAACAGTGGTATATATGATACCTGCCCCATCATACTCTCCTGTCGCAAAGTATGAAAATGTAAAGAAACCTGTAACCGTAAAAATTACAATAAGAAAAAGTGCGAAGATAAATTTTAACATGTAAGGTCCCCTCATCCAAAAATAACTTCATACATTATTATAGTATACGAATATTTTATTTCCAATTGTTTACTGGTTAAAAATGAGAAGTCAGACATGTTTTGTATGTTGTAATGGAATGATTATTTGTAATGGATTTTGTGTTTTTTGTAAATGTCATGTTGTGATGGACGTGTGCATACTCCCAATCATGATCATTAAAATTTATGTTTCGGGGAGGGAGAAGTGGGACGACATCGAACAAGTTGACGAAACGAAAGCTACTAGCTACTTGTAGTTTATAATAATTTCGAAAAGCGATATCTCCTACTTTTGGAGAAGCGAATGTATAAAGTCCATACTGTGCGAAGGCAGTATTTATACGTGCATCTAATATGTGTAATGTGGCAAGCGCGCCACCTAGACTATGCCCAGTAGCTAGCAGTTTTTTATGTGCTGGCAATGATACGAGCATATCCATAATAGAATCACGACAAGACTCATAAATAGAGAGAAAACCGTTATGGACATTTCCGCCATTTAAAGCATAAGGATAAGGTTTTTGATTGACGAGAGAATCAATAATCCAATCGGGGTCTGTTTGAGTGCCTCTGAAGGCAACAATAATTGTATCCTCAGATTCTAATATAAATCCGAACCATTCTGTTGTTTGAATGGCCTTTCCTTGAAACCCTTGTACATATTGAAAACCATCTGGTATCTCGAAAATGCCATTTTGTTTATATTGTTCATACGTTAACTCACAACAAGAAGCTAACAGTATGGCAGTGTCTTTATCAAAGGATAAAGGAGTACGCATTAAGGTAGCCCTCCTTAAGAAAAGGTATAGTTTAATATATGCGGTGAGGAACTTGATTCATTCTTTTGGAGGTGGGGAATAGCTTGTATCGCTTATCTAAATCGGTGGAGGAAATTATAAGGTCAAAATAAAACAGTGCCTGATAAGGGCACTGTTTACTCTTTTTCATCTCAAGGAATCGACTTTTTTAGTTATTCTTAATGAACTGACGCATGCGTTAGTTGCATAAGTAAGAGGTTTGAAAAAATAGCCTGTATATATTTGAACGATGAATAACTTACCTATTTTCTTGTGTTTGTTTACACTATATACAGAAAAATTTGAAAAAAAAAACGTATTATTTATCTGTTTGTTTTTGCTTCTTTTTCAAATATTCCGTACGCAATTTTTCAAGTTGCTGCTTTTTATCAAATTTGGCAGGTTTCTGTTTTTCATGGAACTTTGCCACAGCTACCTGACTTTTGGAATCCAATTGATATTTTCCCACTTTGTTCACCTACTTTTCTTGTCTCTAAAGAGAATCTATTCAACAAATATAATATACCTTATTTTCCTGAAGTAAACCTTATTACTTTATTTTAACTGCTTTTTCTCGTTTGTAGACGTAAATTAAAACACCCTTTCACTACATTACTGCAAGCAAGGGTGTTTTAATTTTATTATTTTATTAGTTGATGGCCATGCCTACATAAGGGCACAGTTTACTCTTTCCCATCTAATAAACGACCAAGTCCACCTAATACACTACCTTCGCCAGTACTTTGCGCTGCTGGGCTTGTAAGGCGTGCTGCTAAGCGGCTAAGTGTTAAGGACTGAATCCAAACTGTTCCAGGACCTTCTAATGTTGCGAAGAATAAACCCTCGCCGCCAAATAGAGCTGTTTTTACTTTACCAACGAACTCGACATCATAGTTAATGTCTTTTGTCATAGCAACGAGACAACCTGTATCAATACGAAGTTTCTCACCAGGTTTTAATTCACGTTTATATACAGTTCCACCTGCGTGCATGAAAGCAAGGCCATCACCTTCAAGTTTCTGCATGATGAAACCTTCACCACCGAAGAAACCAGTTCCTATTTTTTTCGTAAATTCAATTCCGATAGAAACACCTTTTGCGGCACAAAGAAAGGCATCTTTTTGACAAACTACTTTTCCTTGATACTCTGTTAAATCTACAGGAATAATTTTACCAGGATAAGGAGCAGCAAATGAGACGTGGCGCTTGCCGTGACCTGTATTTGTAAATACAGTCATAAACATACTTTCGCCTGTAACGAGACGTTTACCAGCGCCCATTAATTTTCCGAATAAACCTCCAGATGGGCCAGAACCATCACCGAAGATTGTTTCCATTTCTATGTAATCTTCCATCATCATCATTGCGCCAGCTTCTGCGATCACGCTCTCTTCTGGATCTAACTCAATTTCAACAAACTGCATATCATCGCCATATAACTTATACTCGATTTCGTGTGCTCTCATTTTTTTCACCTCGTATGTAATAGATACTTATATTGTACAGAATTTAATAGGATTAGAATACTTTAGTTTTGTTAATTTTCAAATAAAGTGGAACCAACCAAAACTGATTATCAGCTCCCGCTAATCAAGCTGTCCGCAAATGGCGGGATAATATATGAATATGGAAATTCAACATTATATTAAAATTATAAAAAAATGGTGGAATGAAAGTGTTCTCATTTGACGTTTTGGATATAGCGTGATATAGTGAAATCACTATTGAGCTACATAATGTGGTACGGAAATAAAGCACGTTGAATTAAAGGCTGTAAGCTTGTTATACATTCATGTCCTTTATATCCACCTTTTCATGTGGATTCATAGTTTCATTTTTATTTAGGAGGTACATGACATGCAAACAGGTAAAGTTAAATGGTTCAACAGCGAAAAAGGTTTCGGTTTCATCGAAGTTGAAGGTGGAGACGATGTATTCGTTCACTTCTCAGCTATCCAAGGTGACGGATTCAAAACTTTAGAAGAAGGTCAAGAAGTTTCTTTCGAAATCGTTGAAGGTAACCGTGGACCACAAGCTGCTAACGTTACAAAAAACTAATTAGCTAGCGATAAAAAGCATTCCGATTTTCGGAATGCTTTTTTTTATTCTTTGGAACTAGATTCATTTGAAGATAATTCACCTTTGAAGGTACGTTCTTCAAAATCATCAAGCATTTGTTCATATTCTTCATGCTCTTCTGTAGCGAAAACTTGTGGGTTTTTCCCGTACATATCCGTACCGATAAAGTTTTCAAAATCCTCCACGTAGCCTACGTTTTCTTCACTATTTACATACATGCCATTATAGTTTTTTGAATCTTGTCTTTCTAAATCAGACGGCGTTTCAGATGTTCCGTAATTTGCGACATCTTGCCACGCATCTTCCGCATCGTACTCAACAGAATTGTCCTCATCATGCTTGTGGAAAGAAGGAGACAACACTTCTTCTTCAACTGGTCGTGTATTCATATTTAACTTATTTGTCGCGTGCTGGATGCATGTTGTAGCGGTTGGCATTGCTTCCAATCTTTCAAATGGAATCTCTTCGCCAGACACTTCGCAAATGCCGTACGTACCCGCTTCTATTTTTTGCAAGGCATGTTTCGTGTCCTCAAGCTGTTTATGCCAAAGTTCAATAAGCCCGAAGTCTTTTTCCCGTTCATATAGCTCTGTAGCCATATCACCTGGATGGTTGTCATAGCTAGACAGTTCTCCTACTGAGTCACGTTCAGAAGCACGATCTGTATTTTCATGAGTTTGTATCGTTTGCTCTAGTTCTTGTTTTTGTTTTTCTAAAATGGATTTAAATTGACCTACTTGTTGTGGAGTTAACATAGTCGTCCACCTTCCTACAATTCAGTTTCTTTACATAGTATGAGCGTTGAGAGTAGGAATTATGAGATGAATTTTAGATATGAAAAAGGAGCCGCATAAGCAGCTCCTTTTATAGAAAGTATCCAAGTAATAATCCGATTCCCATTAGGAAACCGAAGATTGTATTTGTTTTTGCTGTTGCAATCATCGCAGGTACCATTTCTATTGGAATGCTTTTGCCGATAAAGCCTTTCGTCGCTTTAAATGCTTTCGGTGCACTTAAAAATACGATAAGCATCCATGGTGATACGATGCCCACGATAATTAAAGCAATTGTCCAAATGTAGGAAACGATGAACATCGAAGCAAGTACACCAACCGCTCGCTCGCGCCCAACGAGAATTGCTAACGTTTTACGACCGTTTTCTTTATCGCCATCCAAGTCACGAATATTATTAGCTAGTAAAATGGCGCCAATTAAAATGGAGCTTGGGATAGATAGTAAAATGACTTCTGATGTTACAGTTCCAGTTTGAATAAAGAATGAAATCCCAATAATAATGACACCCATAAATAATCCGGCTGTCAACTCTCCAAATGGTGTATATGCAATTGGAAGTGGGCCACCTGTATAAAGGTAAGCAACGGCCATACAAACAAGACCGATTGCAGCAAGCCACCAGCTAGAATTCATACAAATATAAACACCTAGTAGTATTGCGATGCCGAAAAATCCAAATGCTAAGTTAAGCACTGTTTTTGGCTGAATGCCATCGCGAACGATAGCGCCGCCGATACCAACTGAACCTTCGTGATCGAGTCCTCTTTTATAATCAAAGTATTCATTAAACATGTTTGTTGCTGCTTGAATGAGAAGACAAGCAAGAAGCATCATAAGGAAAAGAGGAAGATGTATTTGATTTATACCTCCGACCTGCATCGAATATGCTGTTCCGATGAAAACAGGTACGAAAGCGGCTGTTAATGTATGGGGACGTAGTAAACTCCACCAGATGCGCCAGCCTGTTTGCTTACTTGGCTTTGGCGCCGTAGGAGAGGAATTCGTTTTGACGTTCATTTCCATGTTGAATCCTCCTTTGGTCACATATTGTACACAACTAAGTGTAGAAAAAGCATCATTTAGTGTCAACGTTTATTTTCTAGGAAGAGAAGGTGAATTTCTCAGAAATGCTAAACGTTGACAGGCCTTTCGTTTGAGGTGTATCTTAAAATCAAGCGTAATTATGACTATTTTTCGCCCATAGGGGGGAGACAATTGTGATTCAAACGAAACAAAAAGGCTTGCAAGAAGTTCTTATTGCAGCTATCAAGCGTGCAACTAACGAAAAAACATTGGTTAGTTTTGTAAAACAAATAGACTGGGTGGATCCGCTTCTGTTCTATGCAGCAGGAAAAAGGATTTCATTCGAAAATAGATGTTATTTTGCAGACCCGGCTCAGCATGTAATATTTGCAGGAATTGGCTCTGTTTTCACTATAGCAAATTCTTCTCATAAGCGCTTTCAAACCGCTCGTGACGAGTGGGAGAAAGTAAAAGAGAATGCATTTGTCCAAAGAGATGAATATGAATTTGGAACGGGTCCGCTTTTATTTGGTGGTTTTTCATTTGATCCAGAAAAAGAGAAAACGGACCTATGGAAAGAATTTAAAGATACGACATTTTCACTACCAGCATTTTTATTAACTGTAAAAAATGAAAAAGCATGGTTAACGATGAATACATTTGTTGCAGCAACAGATTGTGCAGAAACTCTTTATAATGAAATGATTTCTTTAGAAGAGAAAATTTTTGAGGAGAGTAAATGTGCGCTAAACGGATCGAAATTAACTGTTATTTCTAAAGTAGAAGTGGATCCGAAAGGCTGGATGAAAGCAATTGAAAAAGTACAAGATGAGATGAAGCAGGGTAACGTGCAGAAGGTTGTATTGGCGAGGGAACTAAAAGTAGAGATAAACCATTCGATTGATTCTGCTCTTGTTTTAGAAGCACTTCGCATTGGTCAACCGGATTGTTACGTATTTTCTTTTGATTATAAAGGAGCATGCTTCTTAGGAGCGACGCCTGAGAGATTAATTCGCAAAGAAGATGAGAAATTTACATCGATGTGTCTTGCGGGTTCAATCGGTCATGGTCATTCTATAGAAGAAAGTAAGCGAAATAGTAATGCGCTTCTTCATGATGAAAAGAATTTAGCTGAACATGGGTATGTTGTTAACATGATCCGCTCGGTACTAAATGAACATTGCGAATACGTTAATATTCCGGAAAGCCCAGGTTTATTAACAACGAAAAACTTAATTCACTTATATACGCCTGTAGAAGCAAAAGGCGATGCGAGTCTTTTAACAATGGTAGAAGAATTACATCCAACACCAGCTCTTGGCGGGACACCTCGTTTGGAAGCGATGAAACTGATCCGTGATGTTGAATTGTTAGACAGAGGGTTGTATGGTGCACCGATTGGCTGGATAGATGATGAAGGAAATGGTGAATTTGCGGTTGCGCTGCGCTGCGGATTATTAAACGGCGAGAAAGCATCCTTATTTGCCGGTTGTGGTATTGTAATTGATTCAATCCCGCAGCTTGAATATGAAGAAACAAGTTTGAAGTTTAGACCGATGCTTGGTGCTTTGGAGGAATTAATGAAATGAACAATCATATAGAAGCATTATCATATTATTTAGGCGCGTTCGTGGATGAACTGACGCGTCTAGATGTATGTGATGTTGTCATTAGTCCAGGCTCACGGTCAACGCCGATTGCTTTACTAATGGAACAACACGAAGGAATGAACACATATTTACATGTGGATGAAAGATCAGCAGGATTTTTCGCGCTCGGTATTGCGAAAGCAAAAAAACGCCCAGTAGCATTATTATGTACGTCAGGAACAGCAGCAGCGAACTATTATCCAGCTGTATGTGAAGCTTTTCATTCAAGGGTCCCACTTATCGTCTTAACAGCGGATAGACCGCATGAATTAAGAGATGTGGGTGCACCACAAGCAATGAATCAATTTAATTTATACGGTACTTTTGTGAAACAATTTACAGAGATGGCACTGCCAGAAGCAAGTGAAGCGATGTATCATTACGCTCGTATGACGACGCAGCGTATAGTAGCAAATGCTTGTTTAGCACCGCAGGGTCCTGTTCATCTTAATTTTCCAGTTCGCGAGCCACTTATCCCTGATTTCTCACTAGAAAGCTTATGGGATAAAGGACGTAGTGAATATACAGGAGTAGTTCAGCAAGGAAACGCGGTGATGCCGAGTGAATATGTAGATTCTCTTGTAGGGCGCCTTTCACATATGGAAAAGGGGCTTATTATTTGTGGAGATGATAGTCATGCAGAAATCGCAATGTTTGCAACGCAACTAGCTGAAAAAACTGGCTATCCTATATTAGCAGACCCACTTTCTAATATTCGTAGCGGACACCACGATAAAACGATGGTAATTGACTGTTATGATACATTTTTACGAAATGAAAAGTTAAAAGAAACATGGAAACCGGACGTTTTAATTCGCTTTGGTGGTATGCCTGTTTCTAAATCATTAACGCAGTTCATAAAAAAACAAACAAAAGCAGTTCATATCGTTGTCGATGAATCAGGACAATGGAGAGATCCAGCTCTTGTTGCGACAGAAGTTGTGCAAGCAAGTGACATTGAATTCTGCAAGGCATTAATAGAAAAAATGCCAGTTATGAAAAAGAATGATTGGTCCCTAATGTGGCAACATATAAACGAAAAAACGAAGGAAACGCTTCGTGAAATGGAAACATATGAAACTGCATTTGAAGGAAAGGTTATTACAGATATTGTGCGCGTATTACCAGAAGACGCAACGTTATTTGCGAGCAATAGTATGCCAATTCGTGATACAGACTCATTCTTCTTCACATCGGATAAAAACATCCATGTGATGGCAAACCGTGGTGTAAATGGTATTGATGGAATCATTTCGACAGCTCTAGGAGCAAGCATTATTTGCGATCCACTTGTATTAGTAATTGGTGATTTATCATTTTATCACGATTTAAACGGGCTGTTAGCAGCGAAATTACATGAATTAAACATAACAATTGTCGTTGTAAATAATGATGGTGGGGGTATTTTCTCATTCTTACCACAGTATGAGAAAAAGGAACATTTTGAATCATTATTTGGAACACCAATTGGACTTGATTATGAGCATGTTGTCAAAATGTACGGCGGTTCATTTAGCCGTGTAAATGGTTGGGAGCAATTCCGAGAAGAAGTTCGAAAAGGAACGACGACAGAAGGTTTACACGTTGTGGAAATTTGTACGAACCGTGATGAAAACTTAACATTGCACCGTACGTTATGGGCAAAAACACAGGACGTAATTACTACATCTTTACAAGGTGAATCAAAATGAAAGTAACGCTGCAAGGTGTATCGTATGAATATGAAGTAGTCGGAAGCGGGGAACCACTTCTACTTCTTCATGGTTTTACGGGAAGCATGGAAACGTGGCGTTCTTTTATCTCTTCATGGAGTGAGCAGTTTCAAGTTATTGTAGTTGATCTTGTTGGGCACGGAAAGACGGAGAGTCCTGAAGATGTTGCGCATTATGATATCCGAAATGTGGCATTGCAAATGAAAGAACTACTAGATTACCTTCATATTGAAAAAGTACATATACTTGGCTACTCAATGGGAGGAAGACTGGCGATTACGATGGCATGTCTATATCCAGATTATGTACACTCTCTTTTATTAGAAAATTGTACAGCTGGGCTCGAAGACGAAGCGGATAGAAAAGAACGTCGTGAAAAAGATGATCGACTTGCCGATAAAATTGAGCGAGAAGGCATAGAAAGTTTTGTATCGATGTGGGAAGATATTCCGCTTTTTGCAACGCAAAAACGTTTAGCAAAAAACGTACAAGAAGCGGTGCGAAAAGAACGACTTGCTAACAACCCAAAAGGGCTCGCAAATAGCTTGCGCGGCATGGGAACTGGGGCTCAGCCTTCCTGGTGGGATGAGCTGAAAAACTTAAAAATACCTGTTCTTTTAATGAACGGAGAATATGATGAAAAGTTCTTCCGCATATTAAAAAACATCGAAAAATGCGTCTCTGACGCGAAATTTGTCAAAATTCATGGTGCTGGCCATGCAATTCATGTGGAACAACCGGAAAAGTTTGATACAATAGTAAAGGGATTTCTAAAAACTATGCAGTGATACTTTTTTCAGTAAGAAGGAAGCCACGCTTATAGGTGAAATCAGAAATATACAAGGAGGTAGTTGTAATGGCTATTGAATGGGTAAAAGAAGGCAATTACGAAGATATTATTTATTCAACATACAATGGTATCGCAAAAATTTCGATTAACCGTCCTGAAGTACATAACGCATTCCGTCCAAAAACGGTAATGGAGTTAATCGACGCTTTTGCACAAGCTCGTGATGATGCAAATGTTGGCGTTATCATTTTAACAGGTGAAGGGGGACGTGCATTCTGTTCTGGCGGCGACCAAAAAGTTCGCGGTCATGGTGGATATGTAGGTGACGACCAAATCCCTCGTTTAAACGTATTAGACTTACAACGTCTAATTCGCGCAATTCCTAAACCAGTTATCGCAATGGTAGCAGGTTATGCAATCGGTGGTGGACACGTACTTCATATCGTATGTGACTTAACAATCGCTGCAGACAACGCTGTATTCGGACAAACAGGTCCTAAAGTAGGAAGCTTTGACGGTGGATACGGAGCTGGTTACTTAGCTCGTATGGTAGGCCACAAGAAAGCTCGCGAAATTTGGTACCTATGCCGTCAATATAGTGCTCAAGAAGCGCTTGATATGGGCTTAGTAAACACTGTAGTACCATTAGAAGAGCTTGAAGCAGAAACAGTACAATGGGCACAAGAAATTTTAGCAAACAGCCCAATGGCACTTCGTTTCCTAAAAGCTGCATTCAACGCAGACACAGACGGTCTAGCTGGTATTCAACAACTAGCTGGAGATGCAACGTTATTGTACTACACAACTGACGAAGCAAAAGAAGGCCGCGACGCATTCAAAGAAAAACGCAGTCCGGACTTCGGTCAATTCCCTCGTTTCCCGTGATCAAACCAAAAGCGGAAGCGGCTTGCCAATAAAGTGAGACGCAACGAAAAGGTCAAACCGGAAACAAAACAACTAAGAGACTTGATATCATATCAAGTCTCTTTCTTTCATGAAAGGAGAATGAATGATGGAGACGATGCCAAATTGGTTAATGCAACGTGCATTTTTAACACCAGATCGCACTGCAATTGAAATAGAGGAAGAGAAAGTTACTTTTATGGAGCTGCATGAAAAAGTAGTATCTGTTTGTGAACACCTCACGCATGTTGGAGTGGAGCGAGGGCAAAAGGTGGCTGTTCTGATGAAAAATGGTATGGAGATGATTACAGTTATTCACGCCCTATCGTACGTAGGGGCAGTAGCTGTGCTTTTAAATACGCGTCTTTCAAGAGAAGAGCTACTTTGGCAAATGGATGATGCTGAAGTTGTTTGTTTAGTAACGGATCAAGATTTTGATGCTAAAGATGTTCCTGTTTATTCATTCGCCGAAGTGATGAATGGACCAAAAGAGGAAGCCTCTATACAAGAAGAGTTTTCTTTAGAAGAAGCGATGACAATCATTTATACGTCTGGGACGACAGGAAAACCGAAAGGCGTTATTTTAACGTACGGTAATCATTGGGCAAGTGCGGTCGGCTCTTCGCTTAACTTAGGGCTTCGTGATGATGATTGCTGGTTAGCTTGTATGCCGATGTTCCACGTTGGCGGACTATCTCTTTTAATGAAAAATATTATGTATGGCATGCGCATTTTACTCGTTCCGAAATATGATGCGGATTTTATTCATAAAGCACTTCAAACGAGAGGCGTAACGATTATTTCTGTCGTTTCTAAAATGTTAACTGATTTATTAGAGAGACTTGGGGCAGAGACATATCCATCTTCTTTACGATGTATGTTACTTGGCGGAGGACCAGCGCCGAAACCGTTATTAGAAACGTGTGTAGATAAAGGAATTCCTGTGTATCAAACGTATGGTATGACAGAAACGTCTTCGCAAATTTGTACGTTATCAGCTGATTACATGTTAACGAAAGTAGGATCAGCTGGAAAACCACTATTTCAGTGCCAGCTTCGTATCGAAAAGGACGGCGTAGTAGTGCCGCCACATGCGGAAGGTGAAATCGTAGTAAAAGGACCGAACGTAACAGGCGGTTACTTTAACCGTGAAGATGCGACGCGAGAGACTATTCAAA
Source organism: Bacillus cereus group sp. MYBK220-1 (assembly GCF_051916445.1). Lineage (NCBI taxonomy): Bacteria > Bacillati > Bacillota > Bacilli > Caryophanales > Bacillaceae > Bacillus > Bacillus cereus group sp. MYBK220-1. Next base: position 28,576 of record NZ_JBQAGQ010000011.1, read on the forward strand.
ATGGATGGCTTCATACTGGCGACCTCGGTTATTTAGACAAAGAAGGGTTTTTATACGTATTAGATCGCCGCAGTGATTTAATTATTTCTGGCGGAGAGAATATATACCCAGCTCAAATTGAAGAAGTGTTACTCTCCCATCCGGCAGTAGCGGAAGCTGGTGTTGTCGGCATGGCTGACGATAAATGGGGACAAGTACCAGCTGCTTTTGTTGTGAAAAGCGGGGCGGTAACAGAAGAAGAAATTCTTCATTTTTGCGAGGAGAAATTAGCGAAATATAAAGTGCCGAAGAAAGCATGTTTCTTAGAGGAATTACCACGTAACGCTTCGAAAAAATTGTTAAGACGAGAGTTAAGACAATTAGTGGAGGAGATGTAGGTGGAAATAAAAAAAGCGACACTGTATATAACGGAAATGCCACTCGTAATCCCGTTTGCTGCAAGCTACGGGACTTACGAAAAGCGTGAGAGTATCGTTATTGAATTAGAGGATACGGACGGGTACATTGGATTTGGGGAAGTCGTTGCATTCTCTGAACCGTGGTATACGGAAGAAACGGTGAAGACAGCGCTGCATATACTGCAAGACTTTTTAATACCTGATTTATTAAAGGCTGAAATTTCTCATCCGAATGAGGTACCGGGTCTATTTCAACATATAAAAAGAAACCGAATGGCAAAAGCCGGAATAGAGGGGGCTGTTTGGGATTTATATGCGAAGCGTCAAAAGAAGTCGTTAGCGACATTGCTTGGCGGAACGAAGTCTGAAATTGAAGTCGGCGTTGTAATTGGCCTTAATACGATTCCAGTTATGTTAAAACAAATCGAGAAGTACGCGGAAGAAGGATACGAGCGTTTTAAAGTAAAAATAAAACCGGGGCATGATTATGAGTTATTGAAAGAAATTCGTAAAGAGTTTCCGCATATCCCGTTAATGGCTGATGCAAATTCAGCATATACATTAGGGGATACGGAGAGGCTGAAACGACTAGATGAATTCCAATTAATGATGATTGAACAACCGTTAGCGGATTACGATTTTCTTGATCACGCGGAATTGCAAAAGAAAATTGAAACGCCGATTTGTTTAGATGAAAGTATTCATAGTTTAGAAGATGCACGCGTTGCGATTACGCTTGGCAGCTGCCAAATTGTGAACATTAAACCAGGGCGAGTGGGCGGATTAACAGAATCGGTTCAGATCCATAATTATTGTATGGAGCATAACGTACCCGTTTGGTGCGGTGGTATGGTAGAAATGGGGATTTCACGAGCGCAAAATGTTGCTCTTGCGTCATTGCCTAACTTTACGATTCCAGGAGATATATCTGCTTCTAGTAGACATTGGGAGCAGGATATTATTTGGCCGGAAGTGACGCTTGAGGGCGGGAAAGTGATGGTGCCGCAAAGCGTTGATGCTGAGTATGAAGTAGATCGCGGAAGATTGGAAGAAATTACGAAGCAGCGGATTGTGTTTGAGCGGTAAATGGAAGTTTCATTAGGATGCCCGCAAATAGCGAGAGGATTTTGTCGTTCATTGTCGGTAAGTCGATATATTTCAATAATTGCTGATATAATTTGAGTTACGGTCGATATAATTGGAAAATCGCTGATATAATTCAAGTTGTGTTCGATATAATTAGAAAATCGCTGATATAATTTTATTTACCAAGGTTACTCTAACGAGTAGCCTTTTTGTATTGTACAAATTGGATAGACTAGTTTACAATCGAGCGTATAAAAATGGAATGAAAAAGGGGGAGTAAAATGAAGCGCATTTCAATTTTAATAGCGGATGACGAGGCAGAAATTGCTGATTTAATTGAGATACATTTAGAAAAAGAAGGGTACCATGTTGTGAAGGCAGCGGATGGGGAAGAGGCGGTTCATATTATTGAAACGCAGCCAATCGACTTGGTAATTTTAGATATTATGATGCCGAAAATGGATGGGTATGAGGTGACGCGTCAAATTCGCACGAAACATCATATGCCGATTATTTTTTTAAGCGCGAAAACTTCGGACTTTGATAAGGTGACAGGTCTTGTACTAGGCGCGGATGATTATATGACGAAGCCTTTCACACCGATTGAATTAGTTGCACGTGTAAATGCACAACTGCGTAGGTTTTTTACGTTAAATCAACCGAAAGTAGCGGAGAGTAAATCTGCTTTAGAAATAGGCGGAGTCGTAATTAATCCCGAGCGTAGGACGGTTGATGTATATGGTGAGCAAATTGAATTAACGCCGAAAGAGTTTGATATTTTATATTTATTAGCGAGTCATCCGAAGAAAGTGTACAATGTGGAAAATATTTTTCAGCACGTATGGGCAGACGATTATTATGAAGGTGGAAATACAGTAATGGTACATATTCGTACGTTGCGTAAGAAACTTGGAGAAGATAAAAGAAAGGATAAATTAATAAAAACAGTGTGGGGAGTAGGTTATACTTTTAATGGCTAATATGATGAAAAGTTTTCGATTTAAAATGATTGCCTTATTTGCGTTAAGTATGGTGCTTGCAGCAACTGTAACTTATATAATTTATAAAGGATTGCAGCTGTATTATAAAACGATGGTTCGCTACGAAGAGCCTTTAGCACAATTTAGGTCAATGGTAAGGGAATTTGGAGACATTAATTTCTTTTTAATTTTCTTTATTCCGTTATCTATTATCTTTTTCTTCTTTTTGACAAAACCGTATTTAAAATACTTTGATGAAATTTCTAATGGGATTCATCATCTTGCGAACGGTAACTTTACGAATAAAGTTCAAGTTTCATCAAATGATGAGTTTGGAAATATCGCGCGTGAAATAAATGTTGCAAGTGAAAAGTTAAAAGAAGCTGTTGAAAGAGGAGATTTTGCTGAAAGTAGTAAAAGTCAGCTCGTTGTGAATTTAGCTCATGATTTAAGAACACCATTAACATCCGTGTTAGGATATTTAGATTTAATTCTTAAAGATGAAAATTTAACAAAAGAACAAATTAAACATTTCTCCACAATTGCATATACGAAATCGCAAAGACTGGAAAGCTTAATTGATGAGCTATTTGAAATTACACGTATGAATTATGGCATGCTAAAGCTGGATAAAAAGCCGATTGATATAAGTGAGTTGCTTATACAGTTAGAGGAGGAATTGTATCCGTTATTAGAAAAACATCATTTAGAAGCTAGATTGAATGTGGCTCCTCATTTACCGATGCACGGTGATGGAAAATTGTTAGCTAGAGTATTTGAAAACTTGTTAACAAATGCCGTTCGTTACGGCTATGATGGACAATTTGTTGATATGAATGGGTATGTTGATAATGGAGAAGTTGTCGTACAAATTATGAATTACGGAGATAGCATCCCGGAAGAAGATTTACCGTATCTTTTTGATATGTTCTATACAGGTGATAAAGCAAGAACTGAGAACCGTGGCGGGACAGGCCTTGGACTATTTATTGCGAAAAATATTGTCGAGCAACATAACGGTACGATTTCTGCTGAGAGCAATGTAGTTAGAACGATATTTGAAGTACGATTGCCAAAAGACGAGAATGTAACAATTTAATAAAAATTTAAACTTTACCCCACTTTTTATTTTAATAGTTTTTTCTATTCTATACGTAAGTTACGTTAAGGAGGAACTAGAAATGAAAAAGTGGGTATTTATTTCTTTTTTTATAGTATGCACAGTATGTGTAGGCGTTTATATATCACCGTTATTTCAAAAGGAAATCGACGTTAAAATTGTCGGGAAAGATGAGCTAGTAAAGGCGGCAAACACCGATGGGAAAGAGATTACGAAGGAACAAATTTATAAGGGCGATTTATTATTAGTTAACAGGGATTACCCAGTAAAAAAAGATAGTATTAGGTCTGATATTATAAATGTAAATCATAATAGTGAATTAGTGAGAGGCTATGTAATATTTGATAGAAATCTTCGTTTATCAAAGGATGTTGTGAAAAAGTTTTTGAACGTTGTCGATGCGGCTGGAAAAGAAAGTGTTAACCATTTTTTGATTAGTAGTGGCTATAGAGATTTCCAAGAGCAAAAACAGCTATATGAAAAAATGGGATCTGATTATGCACTTCCAGCAGGATACAGTGAACATAACTTAGGATTATCACTGGACATTGGGTCTACTCAAAAGAAAATGGAGAAAGCGCCTGAAGGAAAATGGATTGAAGAGAACGTATGGAAGCATGGCTTTGTATTACGTTATCCGAAAAATAAAAGTAACATTACAGGCATTCAATATGAGCCATGGCATATACGTTATGTAGGCTTACCTCATAGCGCAATTATGCAAAAAAAGAATTTCACACTAGAGGAATATTTAGAGTTTTTAAAAGAGGAAAAAGAGATTTCAACTGAAGTAGAAGGTAAGAAATATACTGTTTCTTATTATAAAGTTTCTGAGAATATGAAAGTGAACGTTCCAGCAAACAAGCAGTATGAAATTTCCGGGAACAATATGGATGGGGTTATTGTGACGGTTCAGGAATAGAGAAAGAGGTTGTTCCGTTTGGAGCAACCTCTTCGTATATATAAGAAAGGGATTGATGTTTTTTGTCGGTAAATCGATATTCTTTGTCGAATCGTTGATATATTGTGAGTTACGGTAGATATAATTGAAAAATCGTTGATATATTGTAAGTTATGATAGATATATTCAAAAAATCGTTGATATAATTTCCTATACTATTAGCATTTTGGAGGAGCATCTTTTTATTTGCTTTTAAACATTATAACGTTATATTTACTTCTCCCTTTTTTTGTGTTACGCTAAACGTGTGAAAGAGATATAAAATGAAACTTTAATGTAAGCGTATTCTTATGGCTTCTTATAGAAAAGGGTGGAAATACAATGACAGAACGATTCGTACTACGTAATGTGAAACGTGTGAACGGGGAAGAGATTGACATTGTAATTGAAAATAATAAAATCGCACAGGTGACGAAAGCTGGTGCTGGCGAGGGTGGAAAGGTTCTTGATTACTCTGGTACTTACGTATCGAGTGGTTGGATTGATTTACACGTTCATGCTTTTCCAGAGTTTGATCCGTATGGCGATGAGGTGGATGAAATTGGCGTTAAGCAAGGGGTAACGACAATTGTTGATGCGGGTAGCTGCGGAGCTGATCGTATTGCAGATTTAGTAAAAAGTAGAGAGCAGGCAAAGACAAATTTATTTGCCTTTTTAAATATTTCTCGCATCGGTTTGAAACGAATTGATGAATTATCCAATATGGAATGGATAGATAAAGAGAAAGCGATAGAAGCAGTAGAAAAGTATAAAGATGTAATCGTTGGGTTAAAGGCGAGAATGAGTAAAAGTGTCGTTTGTGATAGTGGAATTGAACCGCTGCATGTAGCGCGCGCTTTATCTCGAGAAACATCATTACCGATTATGGTACATATCGGTTCAGCGCCTCCCCGTATAGAGGAAGTTGTACCTCTTTTAGAAAAAGATGATGTCATTACACATTACTTAAACGGGAAAGAAAATAATTTATTTGATGAAGAAGGGAAACCGCTACCTGTATTACTAGATGCAGTGAATCGTGGTGTTCATTTAGATGTTGGTCACGGTAATGCTAGTTTTTCTTTTAAAGTAGCAGAGGCGGCGAAGCATCACGGTATTGCTTTTAATACGATTAGTACAGATATTTACCGGAAGAATCGCGTGCATGGTCCCGTGTATAGTATGGCTCACGTTCTTTCGAAATTCCTTTACTTAGGTTATCCGCTAGAAGAAGTAATTGACGCGGTTACGAAAAATGCAGCAGAGTGGCTGAAAAAACCAGAGCTTGGCCGCATTCAAGAAGGAGATATTGCAAACTTAACTTTATTTACGGTGAAAGATGAGAAGGTTACGTTAATTGATTCAGAAGGGGATCAGCGCATTGCTGAAAGAAGGATTGATACGAAAGGGGTTGTAATTAATGGGTCATTCATTGAATGCTAAGTACGGATTAAAAAGAGTAATTAATGCGAGCGGTAGAATGAGTATTTTAGGTGTATCTGCTCCTACAGATACAGTAATGGATGCGATGAAACATGGGGGACAAAATTATGTGGAAATTGCTGATTTAGTAGATAAAGCGGGAGACCATATTGCGAGAATTCTAGATTCAGAGGCAGCGGTCGTTGTGAACTCAGCATCGAGTGGAATTGCGCTTTCTATCGCTGGTATCGTTACAGAAGGAAATCGCCGTAAAAGTGAAAGACTTCATCAAGAAGTAATCGTGAAAAACGAAGTGATTATGTTAAAAGGTCATAACGTTCAATACGGTGCTCCTGTTGAAACGATGATTTACTTAGGCGGCGGTAAACTTGTAGAAGTTGGCTATGCAAATGAAGGGAAAGCAGAGCATATTGAAGATGCAATTGGTGAAAATACAGCAGCGATTCTGTATGTGAAATCACATCATGCAGTGCAAAAAAATATGATTTCTGTTGAAGAAGCATGGGAAGTTGCGCAGCGAAATAAAGTACCGCTTATCGTGGATGCAGCAGCTGAAGAAGACATTCAAAAATATGTGAAGTATTCAGATCTTGCTATTTATAGCGGTTCAAAGGCAATTGAAGGACCTACTTCTGGTATTGTGGGCGGTAAAAGAAAGTATATTGAATGGCTGAAAGTGCAATTACATTGCATTGGAAGAAGCATGAAAGTTGGGAAAGAAACAACTTTTGGTTTACTTCAAGCACTTGATGAGTACGGAGTAAAAGAAGATAAGAGCGAGCAAGAAAAAGAATTGCTACAAATACTTATGCCGCTAAAAGAATTAAATGGTGTAAATGTAACGATCGTTCAAGATGAAGCTGGAAGAGCAATCTTTCGAGCTCGTATTCATATTAACGAGAAAGAATTAAATAAATCAGCAAAAGATGTTGTGACTGCATTACGCGAAGGGGAAATTGCCATTTATACACGTGATTACGGAGTAAGACAAGGATTCTTTGATATTGATCCACGTCCACTTCAAGGTGATGACATATATGTGATTGAAGAAAAATTGAGAGAAATTGTAGGGGGAAACTAAAATGACAAACATTCAAAAACGTTTTTATAAAGACCGCGTAGCATTAAATGTATTGGCAAACAATATCCAAAATGCGAAAGATATTTTTGAAGCAGCAGAAGGATATGTAGTAGTAGGTGTTTTATCAAAAGATTATGCAACTGTAGAAGAAGCTGTTACAGCGATGAAAGCATACGGAAAAGAAATTGATGACGCTGTATCAATCGGACTAGGTGCAGGAGATAATCGCCAAGCGGCAGTTGTCGCTGAAATTGCGAAGCATTATCCTGGCAGTCATATTAACCAAGTGTTCCCTTCAGTTGGAGCGACACGTGCAAATCTTGGCGAAAAAGATAGCTGGATTAATAGTTTAGTATCGCCAACAGGAAAAGTAGGTTACGTAAATATTTCTACTGGCCCAATTAGTGCGGCTGGAGAAGAAAAAGCAATCGTTCCAATTAAAACAGCGATCGCACTTGTACGTGATATGGGCGGAAATTCATTGAAGTACTTCCCAATGAAAGGGCTAGCTCACGAAGAAGAATATCGCGCAGTTGCGAAAGCTTGTGCGGAAGAAGGATTCGCATTAGAGCCAACAGGCGGAATTGATAAAGAAAACTTCGAAACAATTGTACGTATTGCGCTTGAAGCAAATGTAGAGCAAGTTATCCCGCACGTGTACTCTTCTATTATTGATAAAGAAACTGGTAACACGAAAGTAGAAGATGTGCGTGAATTATTAGCAGTCGTGAAGAAGCTAGTTGATCAATATGCGTAAGAAAATTGCAGCGTTCGGCGAAGTAATGATGCGCCTGCAAGTACCTGGATATGAATTGTTGTCGCAAGCTAACACGTTAAATTACTCATTTTCAGGTACAGGTGTGAACGTTGCAGCGGCACTTTCTCACTTAGGGCATGAAGGGCTTCTTATTTCAACTTTACCGGAAAATTCGGTTGGAGATGCAGCTGTATCTTACATTCAAAAGTTAGGGATTCAAACTTCTCTTGTTTCAAGAGGCGGTAAATATGTAGGTATGTATTTTTTAGAAAATGGATTCGGTGCACGTGCAAGCCGCGTTACGTATTCGAATCGACTAGAAAGTAGCTTCAATACGGCGTCTGAAGAGATGTACCAATTTGAAGAAATTGCTAAGGAAATTGATATCGTTCATTTTTGCGGTATTACACTTGCGATGAATGATACGGTGCGCCATCATATGAAGTCTTTAGCGAGAGCAGTTAAAGAAAACGGAGGAACCGTCGTTTTTGATTGTAATTATCGTCCATCACTTTGGGGAGAAGACGGATATGAACAGGCAAAACCGCATTATGAAGAAATGCTGGGACTTGCTGATATCGTTATGATGAACGAAAAAGATGCAATGTTTGTTTTAGGAATAAAAACCGAAGAAACGGAGCGAGAGGCGCAACTTGTTGATCTTATTCCAAAGGTAGCTGAAACGTATCATATCGCTACAATCGCTGGTACTCATCGCTCTATTAACAGTGATAATACACATTCGCTTCGCGGGTTTATATGTAAAGATGGAACGTTCACTTTTGCAAAAACACTTACGTTTTCTGTATATGATAGAATAGGTGCTGGAGATGCTTATACGAGCGGAATTATTCATGGCGAGATAAAGGAGTTCGCACCAGAGAAAGCTGTTTCATTTGCGTCAGCAGCTGGAATGCTAGCACATACAATCGTCGGTGATACGCCAATGTCATCAGAGAAGGATATACTTCGGGCAATGACGGCATCAGTAGGTGATGTAGAAAGGTAGTGGGTGTAACGGTGAACGTAACGAGAAAAAAAGGACCATTATATTTGCAAATAAAAAATATTATTCGTGATCGAATATTGCATGGTGTATATGCGATTCATACGAATATTCCTTCCGAACCGCAGTTAGAAGAAGAGTTCAAAGTGAGTAAAATTACAGTGCGAAATGCGATTAAAGAACTCGCTCAAGAAGGATATTTGGAAAAGAAAAGCGGTAAAGGAACGAAAGTCATCCGCAATACTTCTGCGACAAAACTGTCAAAGGGTAAGAAATTTACTGAAGTGTTAGTGGAAGAAGGATATAAAGTACAGAAGAAATTGCTAAAAGCAGAAATTGTGCAGAATGAAGAAGGAACAGTGCTATTTCGATTATTCGGTAAGGAGAGTTTTCGTATTGAACGTTTATATACGTTAAATGATGCACCATACATTCATTATACGCACTATTTCTCAGCAGGAATGGCAAGTTCAGATTTATCGGATTTTGACTTGCAATCGCTTTATGATTTAGTTGAAGACCGAGGTATTCATTTAGAAAACTTCAGAGATGAATTCGCTGTTGGACTCGCGCCTATTTTCGTTGCAGAAGCGCTAGGTGAAAAAGAGGGGACAGCGCTATTAAAACGCATGCGTTATTCTTACGATGAAGTTGGCGAAATAATTGAATATAGCGAAGGCTACTACAATACAGAAATGCAGCATTATGTAGTGAATTATGACGTATAAAAAAGAGGGGATTTTCCCTCTTTTTTTATAAAGTAAGGAGAATGGGAGATGGATATATACTTATTAATCGTCACGTTACTTGCAATTGCGATTGTTATTTTAGGGGTATCATGGTGGAAATGGCATGCATTTATTAGTTTATCAGTTGCGAGTTTGTTTTTAGCTATCATGTCTGGACTGAACTTAACGAAAATAGTGACTGCCTATGAAACTGGTGTTGGTAGTGTACTAGGGCATTTAGTTGGTATTTTAGCTCTCGGAACAATTTTAGGGAAAATGATGTCCGATTCAGGGGCCGGCATGCAAGTGGCAGATTTCTTTATTCGATTTTTCGGTGTAAAGAAACTACCTTGGGCTATGTTATTTGCAGGATTTGTTATAGGGATTCCAGTGTTTTTTGAAGTGGGGATCGTCATTTTATTACCACTTGTTATTTCCATTCGAAAAACGACGAAGCAAAATATATTATTAATTGCGTTACCTGTCATTGCAGGATTATCTATTGTTCACGGGCTCGTGCCTCCGCATCCAGGGGCGATGACAGCAATCGGTATTTATAACGCGAACTTAGGAAAGGTACTTTTATATTCATTAATTATCGCGTTACCAACAGCCATTATCGCAGGACCGATATTTGCAAAGTGGGTACATAAAAGGGTGATACCTGAAAATGAACCAGAGCTTATTCGAGTTACGACTGTCTCAACCGATTTACCGAGTCGGAAAGTTTCATTCTTTATTATTTTATTACCAGTTGTATTGATGATTTTATCGGTCGTTGCACCATATATTTCATTACCGAAAAAGATGACTGAATTTTTTGCATTTATTGGAAGTCCAGTAATTGCTTTACTTATTTCATGTTTCGCAGCATTTTATTTACTTGGAATAAGACAAGGAATTAATAAAAAGATGATTAAAAAATTAACAGACGAAAGTTTATTACCGGTCGGTTCCATTATTTTAATTATCGGTGCAGGCGGTGGATTTAAACAAATATTAATTGAAAGTGGCGTTGGAACGGCCATTGCGCAAATGGCAGAACATATATCGTTATCACCAATTGTATTAGCTTTCATGGTAGCTGGATTAATTCGAATTGCAACAGGTTCAGCGACAGTAGCATTAACGACAGCAGCAGGGATTGTTTCACCAGTTATTCAGCACATGTCTGGTGTGAATTTAGAGTTGCTTGTTATTGCAACCGGTGCAGGATCATTAATGTTTTCTCACGTAAATGATGCAGGGTTCTGGCTTGTAAAAGAGTATTTAGGTTTGACGGTGAAGGAAACGTTTAAAACGTGGACGGTACTCGAGACATTGTTATCATTTATTGCATTTGGTTTTGCGCTTGTGTTGAATATGTTTCTTTAGGGAGAAAAGTCCATTTTAATTAATAAAACCCACAGGAGAAATTCAATTTCTCTGTGGGTTTTGCTATTTTTTGATCGTAGTTACTTACAAATATACAGGGCAAGGTGCTTTTTATATCTTTTTTCTATTGTCCTATTATTTAATAGAACGGACATACTGATCTTCTCCATCGTCTTTGACAAAGACTCCTAGCTCATTCAAATCTTTGCGTAAATGCTTCTTTTTTTTAGAGTTTCCTTCTCGAAGGGCATTGCGTCTTTCATACAAAATAGTATTTATGCTTTTATTAAATCGCTCATCCTCTAATTTCCATAAGCTATACTCATGTTTATAAGGATCTTGTTCCACCCAGGGGAAGCCGTGCATTAAGAAAGTATCTTTAATTTTGCTTGGGGTAATGTCAGATGTTTCACGTAACCATTCTCGGTCTTCTTGATCAATGATAACCACTTGACGCTTATCTACAAAAACGGCTTTTACATTTAATCTGGTGATTTGTTTCTTTTGATCGTCCTTATTCACGTGAATGCTTTCCGAAGTAATGTTCATTTTTAAAGCTTCACTATAAATAATTAAAGAAAATAAAATTCCTGCAATAACACCAATTAGCATGAGGATAATAGGAAGCCAGAAGGGATTAATAAAATTTAAAAGTTCTATAATTTTTGAATCAGAAAAGAGAGGAATCTTTTTTATAATCTCTATTAATTTAGGTGAAAAATATCCAATAACGCCTAAAAGGATTGGACTTACTATAGCAAGTAATTTTTCTAAAAAACCTAATCCAATGACAGATGCCTTTTTCATGTGTAGTTCATCCTTTCATATATATTTTTTTAATCAAGGCATATTTAAACAGTGAGTTTCTTCACCATTTTTATGAGCTCATCTGAGTAATTTTCTATGGATATAGATGAATTTGCCTTCAGCATTCTTTCTTCGATTGCTCCTAAAATAAATGAAGCTAATGTGTCGGTTTGGAAAGAATCGGAAAACACGCCATTTTGTTGACCAGTCTTCAAAATATCTAATAACATCGTTCTAAGAGCATCCTCCTCTTCGTCGTCTTCGATTCTGTAATAAGGAACGTTCTCTTCATTTCTTGCATTAAAGACAATCTCAATTAAGGCAATATTATTTTTGTAATGAGTTTCTTGATAAGCCAAGTGTGCTTCAATAAAAGCCTCTAGTTTATTTATTTCAGATTGAGCTAATAGTACTCGATTACTAATAAATTCATGTTGTTTGGTAACTAAAAATTGTAATGTGCGATTCATAAGGTAAAGCTTATCGTTAAAATGATAAGAAATAAGTCCGGTGCTAATCTTAGCTTTTTTTGCTACCTTCGTTAAGCTTAAGTTGTTATATCCAACCTCTTCTAATGTATCAATACATGCAAGAATAATTTGTTCACGCCTAGCCTCTGCAATAAAAGAATCAGTCACGCTATTCAACTCCTAATTTATATGATTTGAATGTATAATCAAAAAATTGATTGGTCGTTCAATTAAATATTAGTAAGAAATTAAGAGTATGTCAAATGTTTTATGCTTACATCTGGATAAGGCTCATTCGCTTTTTAATAAAGCCCAATTCCTAAAACAAGCCCGTTTTTAGGTAAGCCAAGCTTCTTATTCGCCCTGAAAACATAATATAAATGGAATCCCCTCATTTAGAGCAAGGTGAACTTGTTATGAATGATACTAAAGGAGGAATAGGGTAATGAGCGAAAAGTGTGAACACAGACATGATGATTGTAACCGCAGACATGGTTGCGGAGGCGGTTTTGCGCTTCTAATTGTATTGTTTATTTTATTAATTATCATCGGTGCTAGCTGCTTCGGCGGAGGCGGCGGTTGTGGCTATGGTGGTTATGGCGGTTATGCTGGCGGCTACGGCGGATATTGCTGCTAATTATTAAAAACTATTGAAAATAGCCTTGTGCATATTGCACAAGGCTATTTTATTCATATTTTTATATGCTGTGATAATTTATTAATGTAAAGAGAACGGATTAAGAAGAAGAAAATGATCTCGATAATCCCGAAAAAGCTGAGTACGATACATGTCTCTTTTAATAAGGAGAAAGAAAACATGCTTTGTAAAAACTTAACCGCAAATAATGTGTGAACACCAGCAACGATATAAGGAACGAAAAATAAAATTCCTAATTGAATCGTTGCAGAGCGAAACATTTCTGATTCAGTTAAGCCAAGCTTTGTAATCGTAATATACTTTTGTCTTTCAGTTGTTAAGTCATTATACATACGGAAATATAAAACACTAGCTGCTCCGATAAAGAAAATAAAGCCGAGAAATGCCCAAATAAAGAATTGAGCGACTGCATTTCCTTTACTATGAACGAGTTCATCCGTAGCTGTATAAATATAAAATGGTTTAATGAAATCTTCTTCATTTTTATGTGCTTCATACAAGGTTTCTGCATCATGATTTAAGCTTTTTAATATATTTTTTGTTGGGACAATTGCATTTTCCCAATTTTCCACGAAGTAGTTATAGACTGTAATTGTTTCAATATGAGGAATCATATTTTCAATTACTTCATCTTGCATCACAATTAAGTGAGGTAATGCAAAGGGAGGCTCAATTCCTCTATTAATAAAACCTTTAATTTGAAATTCCTTTTTATTAGAGCCAAGTGTAATCGTGTTCTGCTTCGCAAATGGGTTAGACACGAGATTTAATAACACTGGTGAATAGCGAGAAATATTATAAACTTGTGAAGAATCGAGAGTGATTTTTGGTCTGTTTAATTGCTGTGCTATTGCGTTATAATCACTCATTTTCATAATGGCAATTGATTCTTTTGAAGCTGTATCTTTTAAAACGGTAAATTTATATTTATCATATTGAAAATTAGCATTTGTAAGTTCAGTTTCAATCGTAGTAATATGCTTTTGTTCAAATGCATTAACACCTTCTGATGTATAGGTGAATGGTATTGGATATCGTTCTAGTATGGGTGCTTTCGTATTATTGTTTGCAGCAAATAACCCGATAATAATTGTAAATGCAAGTGCAGATAGCATAGAAACAATAAAGAGTACATTAATATTACTGCGTGTACGAGAAACTAAATCTGAAATCCATAACATATTTATTTGTTTTAAATAAAACTTTCTTCGTTTCTTTAAAATATAGATAAAGAGAAGAAATGTTTGTGAAAAAAATAAATACGTCCCAACTACTACAAGCGGTAAAATAGATAGCATAATTAAGAATACAGATCCATTTTGTGCATTTTTTTCCGTTATGTAGCCTTGCGGATAACCAGCAATATAATAGCATAGTCCTAAACAAGTTAAAGCAAATAGTGAAATCAGTATAGATGGTTTTTTTTCGCTCTTCTCTTTGTTAACGCCCTTAATAAGCTTCGTTGTTTTTCGAGTACGAATAAACATTGGTGTAAATGTAGAAACGATTAAAAATAAGATGATAAACGTTACGGTTGTAACGATAATCGCTTCTGTTGGCCAATATAAATAGAGACCTTTCGCGTTTGTTAATTTCGAAGTGACTAATAAGAAAAAGTTAGAAAATACAAGTCCACCTTGAATGCCGATAAAGATAGACAATATCCCGATTATCATATTTTCAGTAAATAACAGTCTCTTTAATTGTCTCTGTGAGATACCGAGAATGGTGAGTATCCCGAATTGCTGCTTCCGTACATTTAAAAATGTTCCAATTGAATATAAGAGAAAGAAGAACGAGAACATAACAATCACAAGCTGTGCTGTACTAGCTAAGTTCATTAGAGGATCACGTTCTTGGAAACTTTGTACACTTTGTAACCGCGGGTGATACGCGTATACAGTAAATGAAAAGAAAACCATGATAGAAAACGCACTACTTACAAAGTAGGCGAAATATGCTTTCGAATTACGTGAGACATTTTTAAATGCGAATTGCCAAAATGTCATCCACGTCTTCCTCCTAATAATGCTAAAACATCTAATATTTCTTGATAAAATTTCTCACGGTACAATCCGCGGTGTAGTTCATTGTAAAGCTCTCCATCTTTAATGAAAATAACACGGTTACAATAACTTGCTGCAAACGGATCATGGGTAACCATTAAAATCGTTGCATCTTCTTCTTTATTTAATTTCGTAAATAGCTCCATTACGTCAATTGCCGCTTTTGAATCTAAGTTTCCTGTCGGTTCATCGGCAAGTAGAAGTGAAGGATGATGAATGACAGCACGTGCTACTGCGGTACGCTGTGCTTGTCCCCCGGAAACTTCAAAAATACGCTTGTCCAAAATATGATCAATTCCAAGCTTTTTTGAAATGTTATCAAGCTTTTCATCCATTTCTTTTAATGGAACATTATCTAATGTTAAAGGTAGTACGATATTTTCACCGATTGTTAGTGTATCTAGTAGGTTAAAGTTTTGGAAAACAAATCCTAACTCTTGGCGGCGGAAAATAGCTAACTTCTCTCTACGAAATGTGTGCGGTTTTTTTCCGTTAATCACGACATCACCAGAAGTCGGAGAATCGATTGTAGAGATAACGTTTAAAAATGTAGATTTCCCGCTACCAGATGGTCCCATAATGGCAACGAATTCACCTTTATCCACGTGTAAATTTATATTTTTTAAAGCAGTATGAGGGACTTTTCCCTCATATACTTTTGAGACGTTTTTTATGTGTAATACTTCTTCCATAGTAATCACCTTTCTACTTTTTAAAACTTAATGTGTTGTGATAATTTTTGCATATAAAAGGAACGAATTAAAAGGAAAAATAAAATTTCAACTGTTCCAAAAATCATAAGTACGACTGTAATTTCAGCGAAGAACGAGAGATGTAATATTTCTTGTAACATCTTTGTCGCAAACATCGTATGGATTGATGCCATAATGTAAGGCACGAAGAAAAGAATCGCAAGCTGAATTGTCGCTGAACGTTTCATTTCAGTCTCAGTTAAGCCAATTTTCGTAATCGTTATATATTTTTCTTGCTCATTTGTTAAATCTGTATACATTCGGAAGTAAAGAACACTACCAGCACCGATAAAGAAAATAACACCTAAGAAAGTACCAATTAAGAAGAATGAAGCGACATTTAGTTTTGTTTTGTATAGAGAATCGCTCGCTTCACTTGCATGGAAAGGCGGGTGCTCTGCTTGAATTGCTGCATTATCGTTATCGATTTTTGTTATAAACGATGAACCGATATTATGTGCTTTTTCCCAATCCGTAACTTTGAAGTTATATACACTCATTTGTTTGGAAACGGTGGATAAGGCTTCTACATTTTCATCAGATAGTATGAGTAATTTGTATATTAAGCTATTTGGGAATGGGCTATAACTTTTATATTCTTTCACTTGTAGTTGTAAATTGTTTTGAGTAAGTGTAAGAGTATTTTTCTGTTCTTTATTATGAAGCGTTCCAATAACTTGATCATCTAAGTCTTTCATAAGAATATAAGATTCATTCTTATTTACTGTGAGCGTTTCCCAATTTAAAGCCTTAGCAAGTACATTATAGTCACTTTGTTTAATTGCGTAATAGAGCTGCGTGTTATCTTCAGCTGAAGATACTTCATATATATCCGTTTTAAATTTCGTATAAGTAAAATGCTCTTCATTAAATTTCTGCTCTAACCAGTTTAAATGTTCATCAGCTAACGTATTTTCAGTATGCGATAAATACGTAAACGGGAAAGGGTTTTGTCTAATCGCATCAAACTTTGTAAACTTCCCGAATCCATATAAGAATGTAATCATTGTAAAAGCGAGCGTCGATAGCATCGCTACAATAAAGAGCATATTAATATTCGTCCGAATACGTGATGCTAGATCAGAAATCCAAAGCATATTAATTCGTTTCATATAAAACGTTCTTCGCGTTTTTAAAATACGAATAAGTAAAAAACTAATTTGTGAAAAGAAATAGTATGTTCCAGCTGCAATAAGGGATGGGATGACAAATATACTAGAGACGGCATATAAAAGCCCAATGATGTCACCTAGCGACATAAAATACAACGGATTTGCGGCTAACGCATATCCACATATTAAACACGTCGCACCAAATAGAGAGATGAGCACGGATGCTTTTCTTTCTTTTTGTTGTGTTCCTTCTTTCAAAAGACGTACGGCTTTTCTCGTACGAATGAGCATCGGTGTAAAAGATGATACGAGAATGAAGAGCCCAAGAAAGATGATGATAGTTAAAACGATAGCACTTGTAGGCCCATATAAATATAAACCAGGTACGTGTGTAATTTTGGCGGTAACTAACAAAAAGAACTGTGAAAAGACAACTCCAAGTTGAATGCCAAAAAATATAGAAAGAACACCAATTAACATATTTTCTATAAATATGAGTCGTTTTAATTGTTTTTGAGATATGCCAAGTACTGTTAAAATCCCGAACTGTTTTTTTCGTACTTTTAAAAACGTCCCGATTGAATACAGTAAAAAGAAAAATGAAAAGAACACAATGACAACCTCTGAAATTGTCATTAATATGTTCAGATAATAATTAACGTCTGTCATATGCAATTTCGGATGAAATAAATAAACTGCAAATGAGAAAAAGATTGCAATGGAGAACGCACTGCTTACAAAATAGGCGAAATAAGCTCTGGCGTTCCGCGTCACGTTTTTAAATGCAAACTGCCAAAATGTCATTCACCTAAACCTCCTAATAGGGTGAAGATGAAAAGAGTATGAGAGATACTCTTTTCATCAAGTTTGTTTTAAATATTTTGTCCACTCGTGTAATGTGATAATTTTTGCATATAAAGTGAACGAATGAATAAGAAAAATACGATTTCAACGAATCCAAAAATAATAAGAACGGCTGAAACTTCTTTGAACAGAGATAAACCAATTACATCTTGTAGCATTTTTGTTGCGAACATTGTATGAATGGATGCCATAATGTACGGAATGAAAAATAAAATACTAAGTTGAATGGTTGCAGATCGTTTCATCTCTGTATCTGTTACACCGATTTTAGAAATCGTTATATATTTCTCTTGTTCGTTCGTCAAATCCGTATACATTCTAAAGTAAAGAACGCTACCAGCTCCAATGAAGAAAATAACTCCTAAAAATGTCCCAATTAGGAAAAATGCAGCACTGCCTGATGTTATTTTGTATAACGATCCTGCTGATTCAAAGGAACGAATAAGAGGTCCTTCATACTGGGATTTATTTCGATCTTTTTGCACTTTTTCTATAAAATTATCAGCAATTTCATATGTCTGTTCCCAGTTTTGAATTTTGTAATTGTATGCTGATATATGTTTTACGGTGTTAGGTAAGTTATTTACGATAATATCAGGCAACACTATCGTTTGATATGAAAAGTCAGATGGGATTGCGTTTACATGCTCATAACCTTTTACTCGTAATTTCGTATTTGTACTAGAGAGTGTAATGTAATCTCTTTTGTAGCTTTGCTCAAATTCGTTGAATATGGTGATATAAGATGTCCCTGTTAGCACATATGCTTCGTTATCATCCATAAATAGTTGTTTCATTCGTAAAGAATCTGCAAGTTTGTTATAGTCACTTTGCTTAATTGCGTATACGTCATTATAAATAGCTATATCTTTATCTTCTTTTAGTGGTGTTTCATATATATCAGCTTTTATTTTTTGATAAGGGAAATGCTCTTTTTGTAATTGTTGCTCAAGCCAATTTAAATGTTCTGTAACAAAAGGGTTCGCATCATAAGAAAAATAAGAAATTGGAAAAGGAGAAGTTCTATTCACCTCTAGCTTAATAAATTTCCCGAATCCATATAGAAACGTAATCATTGTGAAAGCAATTGTAGATAGCATCGCTACAATAAACAGCATATTAATATTCGTTCGAATACGGCTCGCTAAATCCGAAATCCAAAGCATATTAATCCGTTTCATATAAAACTTCCTTCTTTTCTTTAAAATATAAATAAGTAAGAAACTAATTTGTGAAAAGAAGAAATATGTTCCAATTGTAACAAGCGTTGGGATAACGAAAATACTTGAAACCATATATATAACACCGATTTGCGGGCTTACTGATACGAAATATTTAGGATTTCCAGCTAACGCATAACCACCAAATAAACAAATCGCACCAAATAATGAAACAAGTATGGATGGTTTTCTTTCTTTTTGTTTTCCACCATTTGTTTTTAAAAGGTGTACTGCTTTTTTTGTACGAATAAGCATTGGTGTGAATGCAGATACAATGATAAAAAGACTAAGGAAAACAATGGTTGTTAAAATAAACGCGTTAGTAGGCCCGTATAAATATATTCCTGGAACATGGGTAAGTTTGGCTGTTACTAATAAGAAAAATTGAGAAAAAACAACTCCAAACTGCATGCCGAAAAAGATAGATAAAATCCCGATTAACATATTCTCCATAAAAATAAGACGATGTAATTGTTTTCTCGATATTCCTAAAATGGTCAAAATACCAAATTGTTTTTTTCTAACTTTTAAAAAAGTACCAATGGAATATAGTAAAAAGAAGAAAGAGAAAAATACAATTACTACTTCTGAAAATATCATTAATCCTGAAATTTCAGAGGTCATGTCAAAGTTTTGTAATTTCGGATGGAATAAGTAAACAGCAAACGAAAAGAACACAGCAATGGAAAAGGAGCTACTTACAAAGTAAGCAAAATAAGCTCTTGAGTTGCGCGTGACGTTTTTAAATGCAAATTGCCAAAATGTCATAGATTATACCTCCGGCTAGAAGATATAGAAGTAGTTGTATTGCAAAAAATGTATGAGAGTGAGTTCTCATACATTTTGCTTGCATATGTTACGATCATACTTCGGTCACCTTCTCCGTATGTTCTGCTTGATTATTTGCAGCATTGTGGAAGATGATTTTAATCGTCGTTCCTTTACCAACTTCAGAATCCAGTTTGACAGAGTGACCTAAATAATCACAAATTTTACTTACAATATAAAGTCCCATACCAGTAGATTCTCCGAATGCGCGACCGTTTTTCCCTGTGTAAAATGGTTCAAATACTCTTCGAATATCTTCTTGCGGAATACCAACACCTTCATCGCGAACTTCTAAAATAATATCTTTTCCGTTTCGGTAAGCAGATAAGAATACTTTCTTTCCGCGTTCCCCAGAGTAACGAACAGCATTTGTCATTAACTGATAGATGATAAATTTTAGCCATTTCGCATCAGAAGCAACTTTTAAATCAGAATGGACTTCTAAAACAGGGAAGACACCATTACGAATGAATAGTTCTTTTAATCCGTTAATATTTTTTGTTACCGTATCTTTTAATGAAATCGTCTCGACATGGAAATCTTCATGGAAGTTATTTAACCTAGCCATGTATAAAGCCATATCAAGTCCTTGGTTTAGACGCTCTAATTCTTTTTTAAACTTTGGAATTAAATGCTCGTCTTCCATTTCTAGCACCATAAGCTGCATAACAGAAACAGGTGTCTTCATTTGATGTACCCAATGGTTAATGAATAATTGATGTTCTTGTTGTTTTACTTCATACGATTGTAGTTCTTTTTGGAATAGACGGTACTGCGTACGTACGAGTTCATTGACACCGTGAGGCATCGGAGCAGTTGCTCTTTCAATAAACGCATCTTCCATTTTTTCTGGTTGCTCACTTAATCTATGGTACATTCTACGATTGCGAACGTAACGATAAGCGAGGAAACAAATAAATAAGTATAGGCTTAAAACGACGAAGTAAAATTTATTATTTTGAAATCCGTCTACTGCATCATAAAGAACGAAAATGATACCGAAGTTTAATACGTACAGTAGAAAAAATGCAAAATGATCACGTAAAAATAGCTTCATGCTTATTCACTCCAAGTTGCGTTAAAGCGATATCCAAGTCCACGTACTGTTTCAATAGAGTTCTCAATGCCAAGCTCATTAAACTTTTTACGAAGACGTGTAATGTTTACGTTTAATGTATTTTCCTCAACGAAACTTTCGTCATCCCAAAGCGCAGCTAATAAATCTTCACGGCTCGCTGTACGAGGGAATTTAGATAATAACATTTCTGCTAAAATTGCCTCTTTCTTCGTTAAAAGAACTTGTTCAGATCCAAAATGAATTTCTGGACGTTCTGGGAATAGTTTTAATCCTTCTACTTCAACGATACGTTCAGAAATATTTGGTGCATAATCACCGTAAATACGGCGTAATTGTCCTTTAATTTTCGCCATTACAACGTCGTAGTGGAATGGTTTTGTAATGTAATCATCCGCACCGCTTTCAATTGCCATAATTTGTTCCATCTCACCAGCACGCGCTGAAATGAAAATAATTGGACAAGTAGATTCATGACGAATTTGACGGCACCAGTAGAAACCATCGAATTTCGGTAAGTTTACATCAAGTAAAACAAGATGTGGTTTCACTGCGTTAAACGATTCCATAATATCATCGAAATTCTCCGCTACCACAGCCTCATAACCGTACTTCTGAATGTGAGATTGCAGTAATGATGAAATATTTGGATCGTCTTCAACGATTAAAATTTTATACATATGTATATTCCTCCTCAAAAAAACAATTGTAGCTATAGTGTATCATGTGTTTCAAGTCTTTTCATTATGTTGAAAGATAAGCTAGTAAACAGTATAGGTTAAAAGTGAGAAAAGTAAAAAGGGCGCTGGATGAAATTGACAAATAACGGTAATTGGTTTAATATTTAGATAAATATCTAAATGTCTAATTATCGAAAGGAAGAAAGACATTGAATCAAGCATTCAAAGCATTAGCAGATCCAACAAGGCGAAAAATTTTAGACTTATTAAAAGAAGGCGATCTAACCGCTGGTGAGATTGCTGAACATTTCAATATGACAAAACCAAGTATTTCACACCACTTAAATGCACTTAAAAATGCTGAACTTATTCAAGATGAAAAGAAAGGGCAATTCGTTATGTACTCTTTAAACACAACGGTCTTTCAAGATTTATTGACTTGGGTGTTTACATTTACGAATAAGGGGGAAGAGGGGAAATGAAAAAGCATCTTTTTGCAATCTTATTAATTGTTATAACTTGTTTAGCTTGGGCGTTTGCTTGGCCACATTTACCGGATACAATTGCAACGCATTGGAGCGGCGGTAAAGTAGATGGATATTCTTCTAAATTGTATGGAATGCTTTCTATGGTTGGAATTATGATTGTTTTATATATTTTTCTAAACGTGTTACCAAAGATTGATCCAAAGAAAGCAAACTACGAGAAGTTTTCTAAAGCTTTTATGATGATGAATAACGGGATACTACTGCTACTATTTGTAGGGAATATAGATATTATTACAAGTGGATTAGGATACAATTTATTCATTAATCGCGTGCCGGAATTATTAGTGGGTATTTTATTTATAGTCATCGGAAACTATTTACCACAATGTAAACCAAACTACTTTGTAGGTATAAAAACACCGTGGACATTAAGTAACGAAGAAGTGTGGAGAAAAACGCATCGTTTTAGCGGAAAGGTGTTTGTTGCATTGGGGATCATTATGATTTTAAGTGTTTTTGCACCAGTGGCGTGGAAATCTTTCGTAATGGTTGGAATTATTATTGGTGCAGTAGGATTAACGATGGGATATTCATATATTGCTTATAAAAAAGAAATAGGGGCCTAATAAAAAATTATGGGGGAGAGAGGATGAAAAGACACGTATTACCATGGAGTTTAATTAGTGGCATTGCAATTGGATGGTATATTGTATGGCCATATTTACCAGAACAAATTCCACGCCATTATAATGCAGCAGGAGTAGTAGATGGATATTTTTCTAAAATAGAAGCAAGTTCATTCTCGATAGGTAGTATGGTAGTGCTCTATATGATATGGCTAGTTTTTGGATTCATAAAAGATAAGTCTACACAGCAATCCAAAGTTCTTTCAGCGATTAATTATGCCATTCTCTTTATCGGATTTGGATGTAACATATTTGCACTATTAGCAGCGTCTAATTATATTGCATCGGGCTCAATTGCATTTAATTTTGGACTTGGAACATTGTTTCTTGTACTAGGTAATTACATGCAACAAACGAAGCCGAACGGGTTAGTAGGCATTCGAATGGACTGGACATTAGAAAATCCTGTAGTTTGGAGAAAAACACATAGATTTGCTTCGAGGGTATTTGTAATAGGTTCACTTTGTATATATGCCGGGGCTTTGCTTCCAGATCCATTTAATATTTTTATGGGGATTGGAATCATATTAATATGTATTATCGTATCAACAATAAAGTCATATAGTATTTATAAAGAAGAGTTGAAAATGTAAATAAAGCTGCTTTTCCTTTTAGGGAAGAGCAGCTTTGTTTTTTTATCACTTCTTCAAAACCGGTATCCAAATTTCACTTTTAAAGTTTGGAGAAGATATGTCTTTCTGTTCATTCCACAATATTTCCGGCCCTTCCGCTAGTTCATAGTTCGAAGAAGGGAACCATTCAGAATAAATACGTCCCCATACATTTTGTAGTGCATCAGGAAACGGCCCGACAGCTTCAAATATAGCCCATGTTGAAGCTGCGACTTCAAGTTGCGCGAATTGCTCTGGACAATCCTTTGTTGTGGCTACTCCAATATAGTGATCAAGTTCTCCTTTTTCCTCCATTCTTCCTTCAGAAAAATTAGTAGAAGCACTAATAATTCCATTAGGTTCAATGTTTGAAAGGGACTTTAATGTTTGAATAGACTCTGGGTTTAAACTTTTCCACATAGAAGCAATTTCTTCATTTACACCGTTAAAAACGATTGGTACTCGTTTTGTAATACCTATAATTCGAAAGGGCTCTTTTTCTTCAATTCGATAGTTCATTTCATTTCCTCCTTGAATGGATAATTGGAAGGTCATTGGTGAATAAGCCTTCAAAGAATGGCTACTATTTCGGGCTTCTGAAGGTGTTATACCGTGCAAGTTTTGAAATGCACGAGCGAATGAATCTGGTGAGTTGTATCCATATTTTATAGCGATATCAATGACTTTTACATTGCTGTTTTTTAGTTCAAAGGCAGCGAGAGTAAGACGTCTACAGCGAATATATTCTGATAGTGATATACCTGCTAAAAACGAAAACATTCTTTTAAAGTGATACTCAGAACAAAGAGCTAGCCTCGCAACTTCTTTAAAATCAATTTCATTCGTAAGGTTATCTTCAATATAGCGCATTGCAGCATTCATATTTTTAAGTGAATCCATATTATGACCTCCTCTGTACATAGAATAGCAGGAACGAAATAGCTCCATCCGACATTTCGTGCACAACTTTGTAGGTGCATTTTTTACCTTACAAAATTGTAATGTTCCTGTAAGGAGAATGAATGGATGGTATGATATCCCAATGTTATAGTAACAAAGTACTTTAATTCATTACGTTAACTTTTTGATTTCTTTACTTATGTGCCTTACATAACTGTCATGTTTGTGTAAGAAACATCGATAGTGGCAAGAGTAGAGAGTGTATATAGTTGAAAATAGAGAATAGATGAAATGAGGGATGTCGAGATGAAAACAGTGCTAGAAGCAAAAAATATTGAAAAAGTATATGACACGGGTGGTAATAAATTTGCAGCGTTAAAAGGTATTAACTTACAAGTAAAAGAAGGTGAGTTCGTTGGAATTATGGGACCTTCAGGTTCTGGTAAGACGACTCTACTAAATGTTCTTTCTACAATTGATAATGCGACGAACGGTGAAATTTTAATTGATGGAAAAGATATCGTAAAAATGAATGACGATAAGTTAGCGTTATTCCGCCGCGATCATTTAGGTTTCATTTTCCAAGATTATAACTTATTAGATACGTTAACGGTGAAAGAGAATATCGCTTTACCACTTGCGTTATCAAAGGTGAAAGCGAGTGAGATTGATCGCCGCGTTCTTGAAATCTCAAAGAAATTCGGTATTGATCATATTTTAAGTCAGTTCCCATATCAAGTATCTGGAGGACAGAAGCAGCGCTGCGCAGCATCACGTGCGATTGTTACGAATCCAAGTATGATTTTCGGAGACGAGCCAACTGGAGCGCTTGATTCTAAATCTGCAACAGATTTACTTGAAAGTATGAAGTCGTTAAACGAATATGATAACTCAACAATTTTAATGGTAACGCATGATGCATTTGCAGCAAGTTATTGTAAACGAGTTATTTTCATTAAAGATGGTGAACTATATAAAGAATTGCACCGCGGTGAATCGACGCGTAAACAGTTCTTCCAAAAAATTGTTGATGTAATGTCTTCTATTTCTGGGGGTATGGCTGATGACCTTATCTAGCATTGCCCTCCGCAACATACAGCGGAACTTTAAAGACTACTTTGTATATTTTGCATCTATGATTTTTAGTATCGTTATTTATTTTACATTTAAAGCATTGCAATACAATTCACAAATGGAAAAAGCTGCAGAAGCTTCAAAAAAAATTAGCGGAGCGTTCCAAGTTTCAAGTGTCATGCTTATCATTTTCGTAGCAGTGTTTATTATATATTCGAACGGTTTCTTTACACGTAAACGTAAAAAAGAAGTTGGCTTATATTCGTTATTAGGTATCCGTAAAAGACAAATTGGTAAAATGCTCTTTTATGAAAATATGTTAATGGGATTAATGTCTTTAATTATCGGTATTGCGATTGGTAGTGTCCTTTCAAAATTATTCCTTGAACTGCTAGTAAGCATGATGGGATTAAACTTAAATGTTCATTTTGAAGTACCGATGGCTGCCATTATTGATACAGCACTTATTTTCTTTGTGATTATTTTATATACATCACTTCAAGGATATCGTTTAATTTATCGATTTAAGCTAATTGAACTTTTCCGCGCCGAACGTGAAGGAGAAGCAATGCCAAAAGGATCAGTTATTATGGCATTAATTTCAGTTGTCTTAATCGGTTCAGGTTATTTTTTAGCATTAATATTCATGAAAGCAGTTAAATATGCAGACTTTATGGCAGTTGCACTTTATATTTTATTGGCGACAGTATTAGGTACGTACTTACTATTTATGTTTTTTACAGTATTCGTATTGAAACGTGCAAGAAATAATAAATCATCGTTTTATAACGGTATGAATATGGTAACGACGTCGCAGCTACTATATCGTATTAAAGGAAATGCAAAATCACTTGCGACAATTTCTATTTTAAGTGCGGTAACATTAACAGCGGTTGGTACGTCTGTTACGATGTATTACAACACATTTACGCAATCAAAAGCAGTTGCACCATATAGCTATTCTTATGAGAAAAAAGATGCAGCGCTTGATAAGAAAGTAAATGCGATTTTTGCAGAAGAGAAGAAAGATCATCCGATTAAAGATCAATTTGAAATTGAGACAGTTCCTGTAAAAGGGAAGTTTGAAGGAGATAAAGTTGATTTCATCTTTAATATGAACTACAGTATCTCAGAGAAATATCAATTTATGTCTCAATCTGAATTTAATAAGCTTGCTAAGAAAATCGACGCAGAAACAGTGAATGTAGCTGCTGATGAAGCATTTATATATGATAGTTCGTATATGGAAGGACATGAGTTTAGTCCACAATATAAAGGAAACAAAGCAGTATTCCAAATTGGGAACGAAACGAAGCAATTAAAAATCCAAGGTGCAAATGACGTTGCGATTACAAATTTAGGTGAATTAGTTGTTGTCGTTTCAGATGAAATGTATGAACAAGCGAAACAAGCATTTGGAACACGTATTGTAAAAAATATTGATGTGAAAGATGAGAAAAACAGTAAAGTGTTAACGGAAAAATTAACAAAAGTGATGCCAGCTGGTGAATCAGAAATGGTGTTA
The DNA here is from genome assembly GCF_051916445.1 of Bacillus cereus group sp. MYBK220-1. Lineage (NCBI taxonomy): Bacteria > Bacillati > Bacillota > Bacilli > Caryophanales > Bacillaceae > Bacillus > Bacillus cereus group sp. MYBK220-1. The sequence goes on from NZ_JBQAGQ010000011.1 coordinate 55,305, forward strand.
TCATTTAGAGATTTCTACACTGGTTTCCATATGGGGCTTGAAGGAACAGGATTAATGATGTTTATTGGAATGTTCTTAGGGCTTGTATTCTTACTAGCAACAGGTTCTATCATTTACTTTAAACAATTAACAGAAGCAAATGCTGATCGTGAGCGTTATGTTGTACTTCACAAAATAGGGGTCACAAAACAAGAAATGAAAAAAGCTATTGCAAAACAAGTAAGCTTTATCTTTGCAATCCCGTTAGTGATCGGAATACTGCACAGCTTGTTTGCATTAAAAGGTTTAGGGAACATACTACCATTTGAAATTATGATTCCGCTTCTAATTAGTATCGGAGTATACGGCGCGATTTATATTGGATATTACTTCTTAACGGTTCGTTCTTATTATAAGATCGTGAGTGCGAAGTAATAAGGGGCAGCTATCGCTACACGCGATAGCTGTTTTTTTTATTCTTCATAAAATCTTAAGAAACTTCCTCAATTTTTATTAAGAAACGATAGTTATACTTAGACACAAGTTAAAAACTATCGAACGAATGAGGAGAGGTTTACATGCAACTCATAACATTCTTACATGAATTTATGAAACATCCGAAACATACTGGTGCAATTGCGCCAAGTTCAAAAATATTAGCAAAGAAAATGGTAGGAGTAATTGATTTTAATAAAGCGCAGTGCATTGTAGAATTAGGGCCTGGTACAGGAGTCTTTACGAAAGAAATTATGAAGAGAAAGAAGAAGGAAACAATATTTCTTCTTATTGAAATTAATGAAGTGTTTTGCAAAGAGCTAAAGAGAAAATTTAAAGATGAGCAGAACGTCATTGTTGTGCACGGTTCAGCTGAAAATATAAAGAAGTATATGGAAGAGTTCCATATAGAATGCGTGGATTACGTTTTATCGGGATTACCTTTTACTTCTTTACCAGAAGAAGTTTCAAAGCGTATTTTAAACAATGTAATGGAAGCGATACATGAGAATGGTGAATTTATTACATTTCAATATTCACTTGTGAAAAAAGGATTTATACAGCATTTCTTCCCTGAAATTACACTAGAGAAAGTGTGGCTCAATTTCCCACCAGCGTACGTCTTTAGCTGTAAAAAAGAGCTAAGGAGAGCGTATGCATAATGGAATTACATGAATTATTATCCTATATTGAGCAGTACGGTTATTGGGCATTATTTTTCTGTTTATGGTTAGGTATTATCGGTATGCCAATTCCAGATGAAATGATTGTTATGAGCGGAGGATTTGTATCTTCATTAGGTATATTAAATGTTATTCCTGCGTTTTTATTAACGTATTTAGGCGTTGTGTCCGGACTTTCTTTAGGCTATATATTAGGGAAAATATTTGGTACAAAAGTACTTGATAAGCTAATGAAAAAGAAAAAAGCAAAGTATGTTGTGAAATCGCAAGAGATGGTAGAGAAGTATGGTCATTATGCATTAGTTACAAGTTACTTCATACCAGTTGTAAGACATGTTGTACCGTATTTAGTTGGAATGAATAACATGTCATTTAAGACGTATGCTTTGTATTCTTATACGACAGGATTTCTTTGGACACTCGTTTACTTTGTGCTAGGTTCTTTATTTGGACAACATATTGAAAGAATTGTAGCAGTTGCGATAGAGTATGGCTTGTATTTTGGCGTGATTGTTTTTATTGTTACAGGTATTCTTTATTTATATAGACAAAAAAGAATCACACTGATGAGTAAATAGAAGTAAAGAAAGTTTCTTCCAGTATGAAGGACAAGATAGGATTATAAGTATAAAATTATCTTTATTTAATGGTAAAATATAGGTAAGTAGTTAAGGGAGGAAGAGCGTTGTGCTACTCATTTTTAGCCTTATCTTAATTGGAATTATGTGCAGTATGAAAATAGTATCTTTACACATGATAGAACGACAAAAGGTAGAGGAACGATATGTATATTGTCCAAAATGTGATACAAAAATTAGAAGAGGAAATTCAGCTCCTTTTTGTTCGAAATGTAATTTAATATTTTAAAAATAAAAAGTCCGAAATCACTTTATATAGTTTCGGACTTTTTATTTTTAAGTAAACATTAATCCACCTAGTTCTCTTTCGTTTGTTTATTAGCTAAAATGGATTATGAATAACAATAGTATGTAAACGAAAATAAATATAAATGTACACATGGAGTGTTATATTTGGAGATTTTAATCATAGTAGGATGCCTATTAATAGGAATTATTTTGATTAGTATAAGTATCTATCGATTTGTTAAAGAAATAAAAGAAAAAAATTCAAAGAAAGAGAAATGGAAAGTAGTAGCTGGAAATTTGATAGAGTTATTTAGTGATCCATTGCACGGAGCACCGTTCTATTTTTTAACTGGGGGTCTCTTTTTTGTAATCGGGCTGTTATTTCTTTCTATGGGAATGGGATGGCTTGAAATTGATTAAGGCGTATTAACAAAGATGTTTCATAGTTGTATTGCGAAGAGGAGAGAGCAAATGCCGGTTATAAGAGATATACAATTGAGTTTTCTAAAAGTAAAAGAGCATACTAGAAGCACTGAGACATTACAGTTAGCATCTACAAGCAACTACGATGAAGATATCTCTTTTGGTAAAGAGACGAGCTGTATTACTTCTTTATATTGTCGACATATGCCAAAGTTAAGAATGGAGTATGAGAAAGGTATTTTGATTCATTGTGTGGATGATATTTCATTACTCGATGAGTGGGAGAAGAAATATAGAATTTTTCCTGAATATATGAATGTTTTTGTGGAGTATGAGAGTGTGAAGGATTTTCCATATTTATCAGATAGAGAGAAAAAAGAATTAGCCCTTCAAATCGTTCATGCGGAAATGAAGCGTTTAGCTGTGAAATATGATTGGGATATAGAAGAGTTAGAAAAAGTGAAGAATAAGATACTAGAATTGAATTATAGAAACGAGTTCGTATATATAAAAAAGAGTAGTCCGAATAAAAAATACGTATGTAATATAACATGTCAGCATGAAGTGGCTTATGCTGACGTGTACTTAGAAATAAGAGAGTATAGAACGAGGCGGTTAATCAAAAAGGAAAAGCTTATTAGAGAAGAAGATATGTATAAGATGTTTCATCATGTTAGTGAAGTGGCTTGGAAGTTAAATCATAAAGTGCTACTGATGAATGATAAAGGAAAAACTGTATGGATGTTAACCTTTTTAGAGAAAGATATCCCAGCTAATTTAGTTTGGAAGATTGAAAGAATAGATTGAAAATAGATGAGAAGTGGAGTGCATATGATGGAGACACAAATCGTTATTGGAGTACCTGGTTTATGGAAAGATAGAACAGAATTAATACAAGAAGTTGTGAGTAAAAGTAACTATATATTAGCGGGAAATGTGATGCACCATAAGGAGAAAGAGATTGGCTTTGAAATTGATATATATGAACAAGACCCTTCTTTGAGAGAGGCTTTCTTCTATGCAGGTGGTGAGCGTTTTAATGAAGAATTGCTTCAGGAGTTGGAGAAGCATACTTATACAGTGTATATTATTGCAAAAGTTGACGATACAGAGAGATTACAAGAAGTAATTGATGTAGGAATGGAACTTTTAAATGCAGGTGGACTTGCTTTAAAAGTTGAAACAGCAGGTGTGGCTTATTTGAAAGAAGAATGGCAAGAGCTTGCAGAGGATAAGGAAATCTTCCCGATGTATTCGCACCTTGTAACTTTAGTTGGAGATGAAGAGGACGGTTATTATTCATGTGGAATGCAAGCATTTAATCTACCAGACGTTGTTTTAGACGGAGGGATAGATCCGGAAGTAGCTGTAGATTTATTGAATGATTTTAACCTACATAATATATTGGAAAAACCTAATTTGAAAGATGGAGATACAATTAGTTTCACAGAAGATGCTCCAGTGTATCTCTTATCTCATTATATAGATAATCGTTATGAACAAGAGGATCCATTTTATAATCCGTGTGGGGTATGGAAGTTAGAGAGTGCTTCGGCAAAGAAATCTATCTTTCAAAAATTGGGGAGTGTGCTAAAAGGATGGAAAAATACATAAAAGAACAGAGGAGTATATGTGATAAATATAAAGCGGAGTATGTAGAATCTCCGAATGACTTGAAATTAGGAATAGCGCAAAATGTGAAAGATGGTATTGTTCCGATTAATGGGTTACGAATGCCTATAGAAAACGGAACGACAGGTTGGTACATTTGGGCTGGTGAAGAAATGGGGACAGAAGAAGATTTCTTTCTTCCTTTACATGTTCAACATATTGATGAATGGGCACCTGAAATAAAGAAGTATTTAGGGTTACCACCTGGTTGGAGATTTTTAATTGCTGGAGATTACGAGGACGTGTGGTATGATCCGAATTTGTTTGATGAAGATTTAGAAGAGGATACAGATGAATGGGAAGAAAATATGCTACAAGAGTATGGATGGTACATGCATAGCATATTAGCAGAAGATATTGATGGCATCCATGCTAATTATCATACGCATGGTCTAAGAGATAACTTTAATCATCAAGATTTACAAATAGCATTAAATATGGATCCTGAAGTCGCGCATAGTGTTTTTTGTACCATAATAGAAGAAATAAAGAGCGGAAAAAAGTTTGAACAAGGGATTGAGTATACGGATATTATTGAAGGATATCCCATTATTATGAAGTCTTTCGTAGAGATGGATCGAGAAGTTTTGAGGGTTTTATTACCTGATGAAAGAGGGATTCTTCCTACTAGGTCAGAGTGTGATGAGTGTTATAAGACTCAATTGGATAGTATTGAGGAAATTTGATAAAAAAAGAGCTTGAAACTATTCAAGCTCTTTTTTTATCACTATTTATGTCCTAAAATATGCTCAATCTCATGCAAACTTAATTTACTTGCCTTAGCAATCGTTTCAAGTGGTATACCAAGATCATACATATTTTTAATCATTTGAATTTTCCCCTGTTGAATGCCTTTTTCAAGCCCTTTTTCAATGCCTTTTTCAAGCCCTTTTTTAATTCCTTGTTCCATTCCTCTTTTTATTCCTTCTGTCTCTGCATGGGCGAATTTTGCTGCTTCATCCATTAAAACTTTCTCCCTTGCGTCATAGGCTTGTCGGAAAGAAGAATCCTGACTCATACGTTCCCATTTATTTATTGCTTTTTGTAAAATAGGGTCTTGGTTCATAGCAATATCCTCCAATAGTTTAGTTAAGTGCTCATCCTCATTTGCTGAAAGCAATAAAAGCCAACGAACAAATGGATCTTTCCACGGATTTACTTTTTCTTCATGCCATTGTTCAGTTAACTTTGGAATTTCTATAATGTGGATTTCAATGTCGTCACTCAGGAGTTTTTGTTGTTGTGTATTCCATAATATGCTTGTTGTATGGAAGGCTGGGTGTTCCGAAAACATTACGAAGTTTAGTAAGTTTATGGTGATGGTTTTGTGAAGTGCACTGTAGGGCATCCCTTTTTGTAGTTGAGATGTGTATAGTCTTCCCCAATAATATAAACTGCGTTTAACCATATCGTGATTATTATTGAGTTGTATTTCTACATTGACTTTTGTTCCTGTGTCTAATGTTGCTGAAATGTCTAAAATAGATAACTTATCCTCTTCATATTCCCTGTGTAAATGTGGATCTTCTAGTTGTAGAGAAGCAATGGGCGACTCTAAAGACTCTTGTAACATAGCATTTAAAAATGCAATTAGAATATCTTCGCTACCATTCGTACCAAACAATTGTTTAAATGCAAAATCAATGCGTAAATTAACTAACTGTTGGTTGAAAAAAGTTTGTCCTCTCCCTTATATGAAGGTGCTTCTTTCCTTCATTGTACATAAAAAGAACTAGAGTATGCAAACAAGCCATTCTTCTATTTTTTAGTAGTGTTATTAGAATGTCACAGGTAAGTATGGTTATGTTATACTCTAGTGAAATTAAAAAAATATTTTTGTTTATATCGGGGTGAAGATGCTACATATGCAAAAAGATATTTTAAAACTATTAGATAAAAAGCAAAGTAAGTATGAATTTCCTGCCTTTGATAATGAATATATTGATATTTCACAAGTGAAATTCTCTCTTTTCTTTAAAGATACTAAGGATTGGCTAATGGTGTTTCAAATTGTTGGTGTAGGTTCATTAGGTGTATGTAATGATATTCAAGTATATGGCGATAGAATTACTCATTCAATGGGTGATGATTGCATTTTACAATTAAATAATGGCGATTATGAGTTGTTTGATGATGAAGGTGAATTTATACCGAATATTTATAACGGCAGTTTAAAAATTCGCGAGCATCATTTTGAATATGAATTTACAGAAGAAGATTATATAAATAATGGAATAGAAGTACAAACGACAGAGCATTATCCAACATACTTCATGCGTATGCTTGCTACTAATGAGGAAGCTCAAAAATTATTGTGGTGGGATAAAGGAGAAATTTTAGAAGAGTTCGGTTTAGAAGGCGACTGGAAAGTAGCGTATGAAACGGAAGAATGGAAACATGTTGAAGACGAAAAAGTAAGTGAAAATGAATTCTTCCAATCAGTAGCCTCTGCAATAGAGAAGAAAGATCCAAGTGTTATTGTGAATGAAAATGCTAATACGCATTGGAGAAATTGGGTAGAGTTTGATTGTGACTGAAAAGGATAGGAGAAAGAATAACAAATGAAAAGAAGAAGAAAATCCGGAGAAAAAGTACAAATGCATCGTTTTGCACTACCTCTATGCTACGGAAGTGAAGCGCCATATTATTATTACGAGGTAGCGCCCCATGAAAGAGAGGGACGCATCCATTTAACATCGGATCTTTGTGTAATGGATGATGAACATTATTTTATTAGAGGATGTTTAGAGATTCCTATCATTGACTACCACGAAAATTTCATATGGACTGTTTGGGTATCACTTAGTAAAGAAAGTTATGATGAAGTATTAGAAAAGTGGGATGAGAGAGGCCGAGAAAATAGTGATCCTTATTTTGGTTGGTTATCTGTAGAAATACCATTTTATCCAGAAACATTAAATTTAAAAACAAATGTACATATAAGAGAAGTTGGAACGGCACCGTATGTTGAATTAGAGCCAACCGAGCATCCTTTAGCAATCGAACAAAGAAATGGAATTACTTTAGAGAGAGTTAAAGAAATACAAGAAATGATTCAACGACATAGCTAGATTAGAAGAGAAAAAAACGAGTGCTAGCACTCGTTTTTTTCTTTACACAACCGCAGGATTATAAATCATCGTAAAGTGTCCTGGTAATAATTCAATGTGACAAGGTGTATGAAGCGAGCTTTCTCCATCTGTATCTACTTCTTTTTCTTCTTTCGTTTCAATATGAATGGATTTCGCTTTTACGTGGAAGATGTCATTTTCATTTGAGTCTTCAAATAGTTTCTTTCCGATGTAATCTTTAAATGCTTGAATACCTGTTGATTTGACTACGAAAATATCAAGTGTTCCATCATCACATTTTACGTTCGGAATAAAGGATGGAATACCACCAAGATATTCACCATTTCCAACCATGACAAGGACAGCTTCGTCTTCATATACTTGTCCGTCATAAGTAATTTTTACCGGGAATGTTTCAGCATTTTTTACAGTTCGAATTGTGCTTAAATAGTAACCGATTTTACCAAGCTTTGCTTTTTCTTCTGCATCGATATTGTTTGATACTTCAGATACGAGTCCAATGCCCCAGAAGTTTAAGAAATGTTGTTCATTTGCTTTTGCAACGTCAACTGGTTTTACGTGTTCCTTTGTGATAAGTTTTGCTGCTTCTGCAATGTTTTGCGGAACACCAAGTGTGCGAGAGAAGTCATTGCAAGTTCCACCTGGAATGATTGCAAGTGTAGGTCTAGTTTCGAGAGGTGCTAAGCCATTTGTGCATTCAAATACTGTTCCATCACCACCAAAGACGATAATTAAATCTACTTTACTAGCAAACTCTTGGCAATATTTTGTTGCATCACCTTGTTTTTTCGTATGAAGGATATGTAGATCAGGAAAAGCTGCGGCAAGAGGTGGTACGATTTTTGTTAAATTTGTATGTAAGTCACCTTGACCAGCTTTCGGATTTACGATGAGGAGTACTTTTTCAAATTTTGTCTTTGTCATATTTCATCTCTCCCTGTAGTTTGTAATGGAAAGAAAGGAGCTGTTCCCATGTATTTTAGAACAGCTTCTCCCTATTAATTGGATGCTAACATTGTCAGTTATTGTCGGTAAGTCGATATATTAAAAAAATCGCCGATATACATTTTATGTACTATCAATTTTTTAAGTTATACGATTACTCCGTTACAACTGAAGCGATAAATGGTAAGTTACGATATTTCTCAGCACAGTCGATACCGTAGCCAACGATAAATTCGTCTGGAATTTGGAAGCCAACATATTCAGCTTTTAAGTCCACTTTACGGCGTTCTGGCTTATCAAGTAATGTACAGAACTTGAGTGCTTTTGGTTTATGCATAAAGAAGTGGTCTTTTAGGAAATGAAGTGTTAAACCAGAATCGATAATATCTTCTACAACAATTACGTTTTTTCCAGTAATGTTTACGTCGATATCTTTTAGTAGTTTCACTTTTCCTGTTGTTTCTGTTTGATTTCCGTAGCTAGATGCAGAAATAAAGTCAATTGTTACATCATTTTTGATGTGACGAATTAAATCAGCAGCAAATACGAATGAACCTTTTAATACTGCGATAACTACGATTTCTTCTCCTTCAAAGTCACGTTCGATTTGAAGTGCTAATTCTTTCACTTTTGCTTGTAATTGTTCTTCAGAAATTAAAGTGTCTTTTATTTCAATATTCATTGTAATCCTCCTACAGTGTAAAACTTGCGAACATTTCGACTGTAAAGGATAGAATAGAAAAAGTCAAAGGAGATAGTAATTTTTTACAAAGATAACGCCAAAATCATCTGATGATATGATATACTAAGTGTATTAAGAAAACGCTTCCATAAAGGGTGAATATGATGAAGAAGAAACAGTACACAAGTGTAACATTTATAAAAGCATTACTTTTAACAATTGTTCTTGGCCTGTTGGCTTACGTAATTGATGTACCTGCGATTCGTATTTCATTAATTGGAATGACTTTAGTGTTAGGAGCAATTTCGCACGGTATGATGTCGCAGCTAAAAGAAGCTGGACTTGATGATATGAGAGATCATATAGATAAAAAGTAAGAAACCTTCATTATATCGAGTGAAGGTTTTTTTGTTTCTTACAAAAATGTAAGGTAGTTGTAAGGCAAATCGATAGTTGCATAATAGCATTTTGGATAAACTATGGGTGTAAGGTAAAAGGCAAGCATATTTTAGGTAAATTAAGTTTTAGGCACTCTATATGTGAAAAAGGAGTAGGAGGGCATGGAGAAACGTTGGACGACCTTTTCTTTTTTAGCGACTAGTAACACCGTAATGCTAGATGGAAAAATGGATTTTTTGCACTTGTTTGATCGTGAAGATGATCATTCTTCTTCTAAATTTACAATGAAATGGAATAAATGGAGCGAGAGTTGTAGGTTTGAAGAAGAGGCCCCTAACGAAGAGCAAAAGATTATTTTAACAAACCCTATTAAAGCGTGGGTTGTTCAACGTCGTAAGTGTAACGTCAAAAATCACTTCAAGAAAACTGAGCCGAGACAATTAGTTATCGCTCCGGCCCGTTCTACTTCCAAATCACGCGAAAGTAACATGTAAATAATTGAGACACACACCCGAAAAAACATCGTACATATTGCGATGTTTTTTTCTTTTTCTACAATGAAATCTTTAAATGAAATATATTTCATCTGCATCTTATATTTATATCTCTTGCTTATTCTAGTAATACATCCGGTGCGAGTTGATGTGAATAAAATATAAGGAGAGAATTAAGATGAAAAAGAGACTATTACCAATTTGTGCAATGGCACTTTTAACAGTAGGATATTCTTCAGTAGCGAGTGCAGATACTGGAACAGTAACAAAGGAAGAAGCGCAAGTGCAACAAGATAAAGCTAAAAAAGAAGAAGCAATTAAGGAACAGCAAAAAAGTGAAGTAGAGAAAAAGCAAGCGGCACAAGTACAAGAAAAAAATGATATGGCTAAAAAAGAAGAAGCAATAAAAGCTGAGAAAAAAAGTGAAGAAGAGAAAAAGAGAATAGCGCAAGAACAGTTAAAAAACGATATGGCCAAAAAAGAAGCAGCGATAAAAGCCGAGCAAAAGAATGAAGTAGCTAAAAAAGAAGTAGCAAAGCCAGTTATACAAGGTGAAAAATTACCAAATACAGCATCGAATAATGTAGTAATGATGGGATTAAGTGCATGTCTTGTAGCGGTAGGTACATTATTTGGTTTGAATCGTCGCAATAAGATTAAAGCGTAAATAAAATATTTTCCTATAAAGAATGGGATAATTTCATATATTAAAAATGGTAGGTTACTCCTACCATTTTTGGCATGGAGGAATGAAGAATGAAGTTACTCAATTATATCGGTATCATATTGATGGCTATAGGGCTATTCATGGGATCCTATTATGCTGTGGAATGGTATAAAGGAAGAAGCTCTGCCGGGCAATTAACTGCAGAAGAAATAAAGAGCCTTAAAAATATACAAGATACTCAACTTTCTCATGAAACACCTGTAACTTCTCAAGTGCCTTCTTCTCAAACAGAACATAAAGAAGGAGAAAAGGTAGCGATGTTAAACATACCGAAAATAAAGAAGAAGTTTTCTATATATTGGGGAGCAGATGATACGACTTTGAAAAAAGGAGTGGGTATGTTCGTTAGCGATTTAACGACAACTCCATCTGGAGGGGGACATACTGTACTGAGTGGACATCGAGATACTGTATTTACAGATTTAGGAGAGTTGAAAGAAAAGGATACTCTTATTTTAGAGTATGATAATAAAACGTACACATACGAAATTCAAAAGACGTGGATTACCCATGCGGATGATCGCACTGTTATTATAAAAAAAGAAGAACCGATATTAACACTGACAACTTGTTACCCATTTAATTATATAGGGGATGCACCAGATAGATATATTATCGAGGCGAAGTTAACTGCTAGTTATTCAAAGTGAAATTATAGTTTCTGAAAGCGAGAGGGGGATAAATAAGTTATGTCAAAAAACATTTTAATTGTTGAAGATGAAGACATATTACGTGAAATATTAAAAGATTATTTTTTAAGTGAGCAATATGTAGTGTTTGAAGCGAGGGACGGGAAAGAGGCTTTAGTTGTATTTGAAGAAGAAGAGGTTGATTTAGTTATTTTAGATATTATGTTGCCAGAACTCGATGGATGGTCTGTTTGCCGAAGGATTCGAAAGACGTCCGAGGTGCCTATTATTATGCTGACGGCGCGTGTAGATGAAGACGATACGTTACTTGGTTTTGAACTTGGGGCAGATGATTATGTGACGAAGCCGTATAGTCCGCCAATTTTATTAGCAAGAGCGAAAAGGTTGTTAGAAAGCAGAAAAGTGACAAAGCAACTTTTAGAGAATGAAGATGATACATTATCAATCCACGGCATTCACGTTCATTTTCCGTCTCGCACTGTTACGGTAGATAGAACCGATATTAATTTAACGCATACAGAATTTGAAATATTAGCGTATTTCATGAAAAATCAAGGAATCGTTTTAACGCGAGAGCAACTCATTTCAAGAATTTGGGGATATGAATTTGCTGGTGATGATCGAACGGTGAATAGTCATATTCGTAATTTAAGAAATAAATTAGGAGAGAAAGCAAAGTACATTACAACTGTAGTACGAACTGGTTATAAATTTGAGGGGAATATATGAGAAAAGGAATTGTACTAAAATTATTTACTCTTACAACAGCATTATGTATGTTGATTTTAGCGACGATATTTATTGGACAAACGATATTTTTTAAACAATATTATGCGAATCGAAAAGTGGAAGATATTAAAGTAAATTTAAATTCCTTTGAGAAGAATTATTTAAATTATGCAGGAAATGCAGAAGAAATTCAAAAACTAGAGCAAGACTTTTTAAGAGAAAATAATACGTGGATTACGACATTAGATAAGAACGGGAATTTAAAACATGCAGATGATTTTTATTTTGAAGTAACGATAGATCGTAGGCAACAAAAGAGCTTTGGACAACAAATATTCAAAATTCCTTTAGGCAATCTCGTCAATATAGAAGAGATTGAGAATAAATCATCAGATCAGTTTCTAGGCCAAGGAATTTATTTTTCTGGAGTGAAAAAAGGAGATAGTTTTATTCCATTCTCTTTCTCGTTATCTAAGCAGAATTTAAGTGGATCTAATAAACCGTTAGAAAAAGCATTTAAGGAGAAAATGAGTAAATTAGATGAGGAGAAAAAGAAAGCAGCTGAGGAACAAGTAAGTAAGGAAAAGAAGCCGGCTGTTCAGGAGCAAGCTGCCCAAGAACCAGATGCTTATATAGGTGGGTTTGTTACAAAAGTACAGTTTCCAGATGTAAAAGGCCTCGTAAATCCAATTTATAAAAATACTTTGTTTTTGGATAGTATAAAAGAATTTCAAACGGATGTATTACTAAAAGAGAGTAATCAAATAGAGTATTCAACAAAGACAATGGACTATGAAAAGAATGATATAAAATATAAATTATTAATGAAACCAATAAAAGAAAAAGATGGATCAGTAACATATATTTATGCGATGGCTTCTTTACAGCCTGTAGATGAAGCTGTACAAATGGTGCAAGATTATTACATCTATATCATTGCATTTGTAGTCGTTCTTATTTTTTTAGCTTCGTTTTATTATTCAAAACAAATTGCAAAACCATTACTAAAAATAAATGATACGACGAAGAAAATAGCACAATTAGATTTTACAGAAAAAATACCGATTACTTCAAAAGATGAAATTGGAGATTTATCGAAAAATATTAATGTTCTATCAAATAAACTCCATTCGCATATTGGGCAGTTAGAAGAAGATATTGAAAAGGAAAGAAAGTTAGAAAAGACGCGAAAAGAATTCATTTCTGGTGTTTCACATGAATTAAAAACACCGCTAAGTATTATGAAAAGCTGTATTTCTATTTTAAAAGACGGGGTAGCTGAACATAAAAAAGAGTATTATTTTCAGGCAATGGAGAGAGAAGTAGACAAAATGGATACGTTAATTTTGGATATGCTTGAGTTAGCTAAATTTGAATCTGGTACATATAAAATGAAAAAGGATTCGTTTTATATTGATACAGTAATTGAAGACATATGTGAACATCTATCTGTGGAAATAGAGAAAAAAGAGCTTCGTGTTCATAAAAATATATGTTCATTTGAAGTGATTGCAAATCAAGGCCGGATTGAACAAGTCATCGTGAATTTCATTACGAATGCCATACGTTATACACCAAATAAAGAAGATATTATTATTTCTACAATAGATGAGAAGGATCGTATAAAAGTGTGCATTGAAAATAAAGGTACTCACATTGAAGAAGAACAATTAGATAAAATTTGGGATCGTTTTTATCGAGTGGATACAGCTCGTCAGCGTTCACAAGGTGGGACGGGACTTGGGCTTGCCATTTCAAAGAATATTTTAGAACTACATGATACTGAATATGGGGCAGGAAATACAGAAGATGGTGTGTTATTTTACTTCTATTTACCGAAAAAAGCGTAAATAATATGATTTACGCTTTTTTAATTTATTTTCATATTATCTTTACCTAATCTTTATTTTTAATCAGTATAATTTGTTTAGAATATGAGGTTATGTAAGGAGTCGATGAACCGTGCATAGCAATTGGCTAAGTATAATGGTATTTATTTTCTTTTGCGCATTTATTGTATTTTTAATTGATATTACGATATGAAAAAAGAGCGCTCATTAAGCGCCCTTTTTTTGTGTATTCATTTGATAAGCACTGATGCTTTTGAATAATCGTGGTGAAGTGATAAATAAAAATATAAGTAAAACGGTACATAAAATAAAAGAACCAAGCATTGTACTTCCATTTACGATTAATGAATATAACACAGCTGATTGACCTTTCGGTGCATATTGTCCCCAGAAAATAATGCCGGCAATAAAGTGGCAGAAATAGCGAGCAAAGCTACCGATAAATGTAGCAAGGATAATATAAGCAAGGACTTTCTTACCCTGATTTTGTTTTGATGAAGGTTTGTCTTTACGGTTACCTAAATTTGATTGTTCTAAGCTATTTTCATTGGATGTTAAAAGTGCTTTTTGAATTGGACGATAGAATAAGCCAGCAAATCCGATAAAAGCAAAGGCAATGAAGTACTCAATGAATGCTTGAACAGGTGTTAAAATATAAGCATCTCCCACGACAATTTGTAATAGTCCCCAAACTAAACCGCCTAAGAAAGCTGATTTAAAGCCCCAGCGGTAAGCAATAATAAAAATAGGAATCATAGCGAATGAGATAGAACCGCCTGTTGGAAGTTTAAGTGATAATGGTAAAATATCGATAATCATGGCGAAGGCTGCAAGAATAGCAGATTCGATCATCGCTTGTAAATTGGTGTTACGCATGTTGTTTCCCCCTAAATCCAAGTTATACAAAAAAGAATAGATATCATAGGAGGATACGAAATACGTAAATAAAAATGAGGTATGTATTTCGGACGTTTGCACAATCCCTGCGTTAGCATTAACTAACAGGTTCGAAGGGTCGGAACGAAGTGTTCCCTCTCAGCGGCATGGCTCCCCCAGTGATAACGAAATTCTTTATTTGCTATTGTTTATTGTAAGCGAAATGGATGAGAATGGCAAACGAATACAGTATGACAATAATTGAAATAGAATTGTAGCGAAATGTTAATAAATATGAAGCAAAAGGGTATAGTACAAGAGAAATTGGGTGTGGTATAATTTTTTTGAAAATAATTATCATTCTCTTCTGAGGGGGAAGGTTATGAGCTTAGTAGATATTAAAATTGGAGAGAAAGTGTTAGTAAAAAGTATTCAGTCTTTAGATCAGCTATTAAAGCGTAGACTAGCTGCTTTCGGTCTTGCTGAAGGAAGCGAACTTCGCCTGAAACAGAAAGCGATGTTCAAAGGTCCTTGTACATTGGAGTGTCGTGGACAGTTAATTAGTATTCGTCATTGTGACGCGAAAATGATAAAGGTGGAATTAGCGTGAATAAGGTAGCTTTGCTAGGGAATCCGAATACAGGGAAGACATCATTATTTAATGCACTTACTGGTTCTTATGAGTATGTAGGAAACTGGAGCGGTGTAACAGTAGAAAAGAAGGTTGGTAAATTAAAAGATAGACAAGGAACATTAATTGATTTACCAGGTGTTTATGATTTAAATCCAGTTTCACGTGATGAAGGTGTTGTAACAAACTTTCTATTAACAGAAGAATTTAATCATATGTTAAATATCGTAGATTCCTCGCAGTTTGAAAGAAATATGCATTTAACGTTGCAGTTACTTGAATTTGGTAAGCCAGTCTCAATTGGTTTAAACATGGTTGATGTGGCGAAGCAAAGAGGAATTGTCATTGATGTAAAACGATTATCAGAGCTATTAGGTGTAACAGTCGTTCCTGTTGTTGCAAGAAGTGGAAAAGGCTGTGAAGAACTGCTTACGACTCTTAAAGAAAATAACAAACAAGAGAAAAAGCCATTCCTTATTTCATATGGTGTACAAATGGATGAAGGAATTGGAGAAGTAATTGCTCTTTTAGAGACAGCGAATTACGAGCATCCGAGATGGTTAGCACTTCAATTTTTAAGCAATAACGAAGTAGTAGAAAAAGAAATGAAAGCATTACCAATTTATAAGGAACTCATAGCCATTCGATCTCGCTTAGAAGGAAAACTTGATTGTACGTTAGAAGAGCACATTTACAAAACTCGTGAAGCGTATATTGAAAAGTTAAAAACAAATGTTATGAAGCATGAGAAAGAAGGAAAAATTCCTTTTTCAGAAAAAATTGATAGATTAATTACACATAAAATTTTAGGACTTCCAATCTTTTTAGCAGTTATGTTTTTTATTTTTCAGGTTACGTTTACGTGGATTGGTACACCTTTATCGGATATGTTAGATGAGTTTTTTGGTGGCCAGCTTACGGATTGGGTGACGGCTGGACTTACAAGTATTGGAGCTTCTGATTTTATTCAAGCGCTCGTTACAGAAGGTATTATTGCCGGTGTTGGTGCTGTATTAGTATTCGTACCACAAATCTTTGCACTATTCTTTTTTATTTCATTATTAGAAGACTCAGGGTATATGGCGCGAATTGCAGTTGTTATGGATAGAATTATGGAGTTTTTCGGCTTAAACGGAAAAGCTTTTATTCCGATGATTATCGGTTTTGGATGTAACGTTCCAGGTATCATGGCTGCGAGAACGATTGAACAGGAAAAAGAACGTTTACTTACCATTTTAGTAACACCATTTATGTCTTGTTCAGCACGATTACCTGTATATGCATTATTTGCGGGCGTATTTTTCCCGCATAGTCAGGCGACTGTTGTATTTTCTTTATATGTTGCAGGGATTGTTCTTGCGTTATTAGTTACAAAAATTATGTCTCTTACGATTTTGAAAGCGGAAAAGTCTATTTTCGTAATTGAATTACCGCCTTACCGTGTGCCACAAGCAAAAACATTATGGCTAAGCACATGGGAGAAAGGGAAAGGATTTGTTCGTAAAGCTGGTACATTCATCTTTGGTGGTTCGGTTGTCATTTGGTTATTAAACTATGCAGGTCCATCAGGATTTGGTGTTGATATGGGAGACAGTTACTTAGCGATGATTGGTGGATTTATCGCACCACTATTCGCACCGCTCGGCTTCGGAACATGGCAAGCTGCAGCATCCCTTTTAACAGGGTTTTTAGCGAAGGAAGTTGTCGTTTCTACAATGGCAATTATTTATGCAGTTAAAGAAGATGTGCTTGGAAATGTAATGGGAGCACATTATACAGCATTATCAGCTTATGCATTTATGTTCTTTATTTTATTATATGTTCCGTGTTTAGCGACGGTAGCTGTTATTAAACGTGAAACAGGATCAGCGAAGTGGACGATTTTCTCAGTCGTTTATCCACTCGTAGTTGCTTATGTATTAACGCTCATTATATACCAAGTTGGATCCTTACTCGGATTCTAGAAGGAGATGTATTGTGATGATGGTCAATATTATAATTGGAGCTATCATTTTTGGTTATGCAGCATATACGTTAGTTAATTTTGTAAAGAGAAGTAAAAAAGGAAAATGCGCAGCATGTTCTTTAAATAAGTCATGTCAGTCGCAAACTTGTAGCCCGGATATGGAGCAAATTGCTCATAATAAATAGAAAAAAGCTTTGCGAATTTCGCAAAGCTTTTTTGTTTTACTTTTTAATTTTTACAAGTTGAGAAGCTTCTACGCCTTTGTAACCAGGGAATTCTTTACTTGGGTCTTTATCAAATTTTAATACACCTACAGATTTTTCATCACCTTTTACATTGCTGTAAGTTGCGTCATCGACAATCGCATACATATCTGTATATGCACGACCACTTCCGATAATTGTGTTGCCTTCATATTTTAATTTTGCCCCATCAAGTGCAGCATTTTCTACTTTTTCTTTTGCAAATAATACACCTTGTTCTGTTGTTACAGCTGGTAATTTATCAAGTGGTTTCGTGTTGTCTTTTTCATCAACTTTGCTAAGTAACTCTTTTTTCACTAGTTCTTCACCAGTTTTCTTATCCATTACAAGAACTTTTTTACCATCTAATGTTGTCATTTTCATTTTATAGAAGTCTTTTTCTTTCACTTCTTTTTTGTTTTTATCTGTAATTTGCTGAACTTGTTCTTCTGATCCGTACAGTACAAAGCCGTTCGCTTTCTCTCCTAATAAAGAACAACCTGATAATGCTCCAAGTGAAATTGCTGCTGCTAATCCGATTCCTACTAATTTTTTCATGATGATTTCTCCTTTTATATGTTTTATAGTAAATACAATTTTTGTATTAGTGCTTACATGTGAAGAAGCTTGTTTGTTGCTTCTGGTATTAGTGTATAAGAAATATCGGAATGCAACTATCGAGTTAGCTTACAGTAACATTACACTTATGTAATTTAGTGAAAATGCACAAAAGTAAGTTAATTCCAAAGAGGGATAATGAGAATATATTAGAAATACAATATTGTATATAGAATGTCATATTATAATGGATGTATTTTGGAAATAACATGTAAGGACATATTAGTTTTGTTATAATAAACACATAGGCTGTAAAATGAATATTCTTTACTGTAAAGGGAGATTTTTCAGTTTTCCAAGTAGTGAATTTGAAATATGAGGTATATCATAGGAGGAATTTAGATGTCTGTATTTAAACGATTAAGAGATTTAACAATGTCAAATGTGTATTCGTTAATTGAAAAAGCGGAAGATCCAGTTAAGATGACTGATCAATATTTACGCGATATGCAAGCCGATGTACAAGAGGCTGAGAAAAGTGTAGCAGCTCAAATCGCACTTGAGAAGAAATTCAAAATATTATTTGAAGAGCAAGAAGCACTTGTGAAAAAACGTGAAGAGCAGGCTCATACGGCTGTTCAAGCTAATAACTTAGATCTTGCGCGTCGTGCATTAGAAGAAAAACAAAATGCAGAGCAAAAAATGAATGAGTATAAAGCAAGCTACGAGCAAAATAAAGCTGCTGCTGATAACCTGCGCCTAAAGCTAGAAGAAATGCGTAAGCAATTAAATGAGCTGAAAAATAAACGTGAAACACTTGTAGCGCGTGTAAATGCGGCGAAAGCACAAAAGAATATTAATCAGGCGATGTCTGGATTTGATTCAAATTCAGCAAAAGCTGGTTTAAGCCGTATGGAAGAGAAAGCTCTTCAATTAGAGGCTGAAGCGGAAGCAAGCGGTGAAGTTTATAAGAAAGAAAAGTCATTAGATGATGAATTCGCAAGCTTAAGCAAAAATTCTGCTGTTGACGATGAATTAGCTCGTATTATGAAGCAGTATGAGAAATAATATAGAATAAAGACAAATGAACCGACATGTCTAAATATATTCATGTCGGTTTTCTATTATATTTTAGAGGAGGTTTTGCAATGACATGGATGAATGTAGTTGCCATGCTTGTATGGACTGGAGCGAGTGCAGTACTTTTATTTGCAATTATGTGGGTTGATTCAATTTTTACAAAATACAATGATTTAAAAGAAATCAAAAATGGAAATACAGCTGTAACAACTCGTTTTATTATGAAATTATTTGCACAAGGGTACATTTTATCTCAATCGATAACGAAAGCAAATGATTTATGGCAAGCGCTACTTGCATCAGCAGTTTCTTTCGTTATTTTATTAGTGGTAGAAATGTTTATCGAATTTGTGTTAAAGAAAATGTCTGGCTTAGATTTAGAAGAAGGTACGAAAGAAGGCAGCGTTGCACATGCGATGTTAGCTGGATCATTACATATTGTTGGTGCACTTATTTTAGGTGCTTGTTTATAAAGAGAAAAGGAGGGGTAGATCATGAGTTTATTTAAACGAATTAAAAATATAATGAAAAGCCCAGAGCCACCGAAGCCGGAAAAGAGTCTTTTAACGTTAGCTCCTGGTGATATGATTGAAGTTTCATTAGTCATGTACGAATTAACTGGGAAAACGAGTATGCATTCTCGCAAGGAAATTGTTTTGACACTGCAAGACGGGAAAGACATTCGTTATTTAAAAATTGAAGATCGTGAAAATACGTATTACAAATTATATACACCAATTGATGGTCGCTTAGATTCAATTGATGAAATTCCGACGACAATTGAAATGGATGATATCGAGTACCATATGGAAGAACAATATAACGGACGTGTTGTTGTGATGGGAAAAACTCCATTCTCAGCTTCAGAAGAACAGTATATATGGGAATTCCAATCAGATAATCGAAAATTATTGCGTATTGAATGGCAAAATGGTCGCACAATGATGTATGAGGGAGAAGCAATCATTCCTGCTGATGTACAAATTATAAGAGCAACGTAAGGGGGCGTAATCATGTCAAACCGATTGTTTACCATGATTAAATCGTTTGTGATCCCTATACTTGCTATCGTTATATTACTTGTTGTTGCTGGTTATGCCTTATCAGGTTGTCAAGGCGGGCAGACAAAGTCGATTCAAGACCGTTATCCACTTGAATCTGTTGCCAAGGAAGGTAAACAAGAATCTTACGTGTATAGGGCCGCCAATCGGTCAGTTCCTGAAGTAGCGAAGGAACTCATTAACGAAAGAGAACCGAAGCAAGCATCTAAAGAAGACGAAAATCAAATGTTCCTCGTTTATTCTGATAAGATTTATAACCTGCAAAAGGATAAAGAGAAACCATCTGATACGTTAATTGAAATAAGTAATAAAGAATTTGTCCGTCAAAATTACCAACCGTCCTTCTTGCAAGGATATATTATGGGTAGCATATTAAACGATATATTCGGTTCACGAAAATCATCATACGGTGATTATCGAGGATATAATGACAGACAAAATCATAAACCAGTTATTCCAGAGAGACCACCTACGAAAGAAGAAAAGAAAACCCCACCTCCAATTACGAAGGAAGGGAAAGGGTCTATCATTAAGCGAGGCGATAATGTAGATTCGAAACCATCAGTAGGTGATAAGGGAAGTATTACTGAAAAAGGAAGTAATACGACGCCCCCACCTTCTACTGGAAGCAAGGGTAAAATTACAAAAACACCAGGCGGTTCAAGCGGATCAGATGTGAAGCCAAAATCATCTATTAAAACGCCGCCAAGGAATACATCTCCTCCGAAAACGAGGGTCGGTGGTTCAGGAAAAATTACGAAGAGAAGATAGTGTAGAGACCGAAAAGTGGAATTTGCTTTTTGGTCTTTTTTGTTATGGGAATTAATTCCTCTCAGGTGGTACGATTTAGGCATAAGGGAGGAAGTAAAAATATATCAGCGATTATTGAAATATATCGACTTACCGACAAAAACTGACAACGATAGCAACTTAATAATAAAAAGAGGGTGTGCCAAAATTTTGGCACACCCTCTTTTTCATAACGATTAATGAATATCACGTTTCTTAAAGTTACCGCCTTTTACTTCTGCTACGTCATAAACTGTAATAAAGGCATGTGGATCGATTTCATTAATAAGTTCTTTCATTTTACTTTCTTCTAAACGGTTAATTACACATGAAATTTCTTTAAACTTCTCTCTTGAATAACCACCGTATACTTCGTTATATGTTGCACTTCGGCCTAAACGATCGCGAATTGTTTCTACCATTAATTCAGGCTCTTTTGTAATAATTTTAAATGCTTTTGAACCACTTAAACCAACTTCAACGATATGAATCACTTTCGAAGCGATAAAGTAAGCAATTGCCGAAAGGATAGCTCCTTGCAGGCCGAATACCGTTGATACGAAAATAAATACGAACATGTTTAAGAATAAAATAAGGTCACTCGTTCCAAATGGTAACTTACGAGAAAGTAATACAGCAAGCATATCGATTCCATCTAATGCCCCACCGTTACGTAATGCTAGTCCCATACCAAAACCGATGATAATACCACCAACAACTGTAACTAATAATGTATCGCCTTCAATAATAGCTGGTATTCCGTGCATGACAACGGTACCTATTGCTAATGAAGCAATCCCGATAATGGAATAAATCGCAAAGCTTTTACCGATTTGCTTATATCCTAACCAAACGAAAGGAATGTTAATAACTGCGATTAGAGCTCCTAATGGTAATCCAAATAATCTTGAACTAACGATACTTAAACCAGTCACACCACCGTCTGATACGTTATTTGGAATTAATACCGCTTCTAATCCGTACGCTGTGATAAATGCCCCAATAATAATCATCAAAGCTTTTGAAGCAATTTTTAGCTTATTGGGCTTGTTTTTGATAATTTTCTCCATATAATTTCCTCGTTTCAAACTAGTTTCTTATTTGTTACGTCATTCACACCTAAATTCCATTTTAACATTTAATTTGAAAAAATTCTCCTTTAATGGATGTATGCAGGGAATATTATCACCATATTATGTTTAAAATATTTTTGAAATCAGTATAAGAAATCCCATCCTTTCAAAGGATGGGATGCTATTAAGAAAATATAAAACTAAGTACTGATATGAATAAAGCGAAACCTAAAATAGTTCCACATATTTTCATATGACGCTTACGTCCCATTACGACAATCGCAACATATTCACGAATCATTGCGTTAGGCCAGTAATAAAATGCAGTTTTTGACCCGATTCCTTGGCTATTAAGACCAGCTTGTCTAGCGTATATACCAGCGCGGAAAAGGTGGAAATTATTTGTTGTAAAAATACTTTTATATTTACCTTCAGGTTTTAAAGAATCCATAATTTCTTTAGAGAACAACATATTTTGATATGTGTTTACAGAGCGATTTTCCTGGACTGTATGTTCAAGAGGAATTCCTTTTTCAACAGCATAATTTTGCATTGCCTCTGCTTCTGGAAGACCTTCATCTGGACCTTGACCACCAGAGAAAATAATTGTCGGTGGTGTATTTACAGCTGCTTGTTTCCAATAGAAGTCGATAGCTTTATTAATGCGGCTTGCAAGTAAGGGTGGTACTTTATCATTAATTAAGCCACTACCAAGAACGATAATGAAATCTTGATTACGTCTTGGTCTGTTAAATTGGTATAAAAAATAAGCGCTTAAGAAGTTAGATAAGTGTATAAAGAAATAGAAGCTTATAAGAGAAATAGCTGCGAAAATAGGCTCTAAATGCGATGAGACCAAACTTGCTGGATTTATGATAGGGAGTAACATAAAGAATAACATCCCTAAAGCAGCAAGGAGTGTTAAACAGTTAGTGAACCGTCTTCCTTCTCGCTTCATTAAAATTCTAGCATTAAGAAATAGCCCAAACATTAAAGCAACAATACCGAAAGGAAGCATAATAAGAAGTGCTAAAATAGGTAAAATTATAATATAGCGTAGGACATCACTACTTGAATTCACAGATATAATCACACAAAAAAGAAGGAAAAAACAGACAAAGGAATTAAATAAAAAGCCGTTTATTATTTTCCGCGGATCTTTTAAATATGAGATAAGAAAAATAATAAACAATATAAGAGGAATAATTCCAAAATACAGCATAAATATAGTACACCTCAACTTGTATAAGAATTTGACATACCTTTTATATTACATGATTTTATAAGTGAAAATGAAAGAAAAAGGATTTTGAATTTTCTCAATAAAATATATGGATACATATGTTACAATATATTCAAAGCGATATATTAAAAGTAAAATGGTTGAAAAGGCACTCAGTAGAGTGCTTTTTCTTTTTGTATGCAATTGTGCATATTATATTTTTTTTCAAATGAAGAGGATTACAATATAAGTTGTAGACAGACTTTATAAAGCAGAATTTAATACAAACATTTCCCTCTACTTTTTGTATCTAACAATCGTATAACAATAAATAATTCTGTTTTATAGTGTCTGTTTTTGAAAGGTGTCTTTTTTGAAGGCATCTTTTTTTGTTAGTATAGATAGTTTTCACTGTTAGCATAGTGTAAACTATCTATACTAAACATTAGCAATCTTCCGTATAAATATTATCAATTTACTATATATTCCAGTGGTGTTAACCTACATATGAAAGGCTTTCTTTTTCAAAATATTACCCCTAATAAAATTTTGAAGAAGTCAACTGTCTCCAAACTTGTCTTTATGCTTAAAGAAAAAGCACTCAAATTGAGTGCTTTTTCTTATTGAAACATGCTATTTTTCTAGGCGATTTTCATAAAATAAAAGTAAAGAAATGAAAGTGGGTGACAAAATGCCGGCAGTTGTGGAAGGTGTTATTATTGAAAACTGCAATGGAACAATTAATGTAGGTGACAAATATAACGTACAGCCGATTGAAAAGACGAAGGCTTATAATGGATCGGGATCATCAAATACAGGAATGAAAGTACAAACGTTTAGCGGGATTAGTACAGCTGATGTGTGGGATAATGATGCGAATGATCAGGGGATACAGTTTACTTTATAGTACAGTATGTAAAATTGCATAAAATGATGAACTTGTCCTGTGCTACAATCTAGCTGTGAGCTGTTAATGATTCTTCTGTAGTATAGTTGTTAGATTAGAAATATAACATCTTATCGAAAATCATACGTACAAAAAAGACACTTCAAATGAAGTGTCTTTTTTATTTTAGTGATATCCTTTAGCAGAGTCTTTATGAATTTTATTTTTAAAAATACTGTAGCTCCAAAGCTGATATCCAATAACGATTGGTACCATGACCATTGCAACGAAGAACATAATTTTTAAGTTTAATTGACTACCAGCTGCGTTGTATAACGTTGTACTGTATGCATCGTTAATACGAGATGGTAACATTCTTGGGAACATACCTGCAAAGCCAGTTGTCATAAACATTGCGATTGTTAGGCAAACGAATGTGAACGCAAGGCCGATTTTATGTTTGTACACCATAATTAGTGCGAGTACACTCATTAGCATTGCAAGTACTGGAAGAATGAATAGTACCGGATATTCTGTAAAGTTTTGGAATAAGTTTGTTCTATTAGCAGTTGCTACATAGAAAATAGCTAAAATGATAGCAGCTGCCATTGAAAATGGTCTTGCGATTTTATAAGCACGATCAGATACTTCACCAGTCGTTTTAATCATGACCCAAAGGGCACCGGATACGACAAATATAGCAGTGAAGAAAAGACCACCTAATATACCGTAATGGTTTAGTAAGCTAAGTAAATTTCCTTCATAGCCATTTTTTCCGATTTGTAGTCCGTAATACAAGTTAGCGAATGTAACACCGAATAAGAAGGCGATTAGGAAACTGCCAATTGCAAATGCCCATTTACAAGTTTTTTGCCAAATTGGTGAATCATCTTTATGCATGAATTCCAGTCCAGCGGCACGAGCAAATAGTGCAAGTAATACTAAGAATAACGGTGTATATAAATAACTAAACATATTAGCATACGTGACTGGGAAGGCAGCAAATGTTGCGCCACCAGCTGTAATTAACCATACTTCATTACCGCCCCAGAACGGGCCAATTGCTTCTTGTAATTGATTTCGTTCTTGTCGATCTTTCGTAACGAAGGGAAAAATCATTCCGTTACCAAGTGCATACCCGTCAAGAATGAAGTAAACTGTCCAAATCACGCCCCATAAACCGAACCAGATGATTGCAAGCATATCATGAGACATGAGCCACACCTCCCTCAGTAGCAGGTTCTTCTAATGCGGCAGGTCCTTTTTTCGCAAACTTCAGCATTAAATATACGTCTGCGATTAAAAGTAAAGTGTAGAATAAAATTAAACTAATTAATGAGAACCAAATTTGTGGAACAGATATAGGCGATACAGATTCTGCTGTACGCATTAGTTTATATACTGTCCATGGTTGGCGACCTACTTCAGCGACGATCCATCCTGCGTTAATCGCGATATAAGGAAGTAAGACAGACCATATTGTAATTTTTAAATAACGTTTTGAGTTTTCTAGTTTTCCTTTTCGGTTTAAATAGAAGCCATACCAAGTTAATGCCATAAAGAACATACCGAGTGCAACCATTAATCGGAAGCTATAATACACGAGGTTAACATTTGGACGTTCATCTTTCGGAATATCTTTTAAACCAACAATTTCGCCATCAAATGAGTTTGTATAGAAGAAGCTTCCGAGTTTTGGAATCGTAAGGAATTCAAAATTCTTCTCGTTTTTCACATCAGGAATTTGAACAATTGAGAAGCCTTGTCCTTTTCCGGTTTCCCAAACTGCTTCCATCGCAGCTCCTTTTGCAGGTTGATATTTAGCCGCTGATACACCAGATTGATGTCCCATAAACGGTGTAATTGTTGCGGCGAATAAGCCTAACATTAAGCCGAACTTAAATGATTTTTTGAAGAATTCAACTTCATTTTTACGTAATAAGTGATAGGCACTAATTGCCATAACGAAGAAAGCACCAACAATATAACAACCAACTACAGTATGGAAGAACATATTCCAAGCGTATGGATTCGTAACGAGTGCCCAGAAATCATTTAATTCAGCGCGGCCGTTACGTACTACGTAGCCAACAGGGTTTTGCATAAAGCCGTTTGCTGTAATAATCCAAAGGGCAGAAATGTTTGTTCCAAGTGCAACCATCCACATGCAGAAGGCACGGAACTTTGGTGAAATTTTGTCTTTACCGAATAACCATATTCCCATGAAAGTAGATTCTAAGAAGAAGGCAACAAGTGCTTCGATTGCGAGAGGTGATCCGAAAATGTCTCCCATATATTTGGAGTACTCAGACCAGTTTGTTCCAAATTGGAATTCCATCGTAATCCCGGTTATAATCCCCATTACGAAGTTAATTGTAAATAATTTACCCCAGAAATTTGCCATTTTGCGGTATGTTGGATTCAATGTGCGGGCGTATTGAGTTTCCATACATGCTACTAAAATGACAAGTCCGATTGTCAAAGGTACAAATAAAAAGTGATAAAAAATAGTAATTGCAAATTGAAAACGACTCAGTAACAGAACGTCGGACATAATAAATATTCACTCCTTTTTTACATTATCTACAATCAGTTTATAGTGAAAATACGTTTAAAGTATGTGAGACTTGTTACAAAGC
This sequence comes from Bacillus cereus group sp. MYBK220-1, assembly GCF_051916445.1. Classification (NCBI taxonomy): domain Bacteria; kingdom Bacillati; phylum Bacillota; class Bacilli; order Caryophanales; family Bacillaceae; genus Bacillus; species Bacillus cereus group sp. MYBK220-1. The sequence goes on from NZ_JBQAGQ010000011.1 coordinate 82,013, forward strand.
TGTGTGTATATTTTGAAAGAATTATGTCGATTATCTGAAAATATCTTATTTTTACTATAAAGCGATATCCTTTTTGAGTTTTTCATATTTTGGTACACTATTTATGTAGTGTAAACGAGAGAAAAGAGGGTTCCTTACTATGAAGTCATTAGAAGAGATTTTGCAGTACAATGAGAAATTTGTTGAAGAGAAAAAATACGAAGAGTATGAAACAGGAAAATTCCCGAATAAAAAAATGGTAATTATTTCTTGTATGGATACACGACTTGTTGAATTATTACCAAAAGCAATGAATATGCGTAACGGTGATGTGAAAATTATTAAGGTAGCAGGAGCTGTTATCTCACATCCATTCGGAAGTATTATGCGTAGTATTTTAGTTGCTGTATATGAACTTGGTGCTGATGAAGTTTGTGTAGTTGGTCACCACGATTGCGGTATGGCAAAAATTCAGGCAAGCAGTACAATTGAGAAGATGAAAGAGCGCGGTATAACAAATGAGAAATTAGATACACTCCGTTATTCTGGAATCGATTTAGAAAGATTCCTACAAGGGTTCTCTAGTGTAGAAGAAAGTGTAGAACATAGCGTATCGATACTTCGCAACCATCCGTTACTTCCAGAAGAAGTACCTGTTCACGGTCTTGTTATCGATCCTGAAACAGGAAAATTAGATTTAGTTGTGAATGGTTACGACAATTAAGAATTTACTTTGTCATCCTTTTTATCTGGGACAGGATCAAATCCTCCCGGGTGGAAAGGGTGACATTTTAATATACGCTTACAAGTAAGCCAAAAACCTTTGAGTGCACCATGTTTTTGAAACGCCTCTAATCCGTAATGAGAACAAGTCGGATAAAAACGGCATGTTGGTGGTGTCATCGGAGAAATGAATTTTTGATAAAAGCGTATAATCCCAATAAAAATCTGTTTCATAACGGTCTCCTTTTCAGCATATTCTTAAAGTATTATAGCACGACTGTACATAATACTTTACTAATGTGAATTTCCGTTATATCATATTGGATATAACGGAATTAAATTAAAAGCGGGAGAGATGTTGTATGCCATCAGTAGAAAGCTTTGAATTAGATCATACGATTGTAAAGGCACCTTATGTAAGACATTGCGGAGTTCACAATGTAGGTAGTGACGGTATTGTAAATAAATTTGATATTCGTTTCTGCCAACCGAATAAACAAGCAATGAAACCAGATGTTATTCATACGTTAGAGCATTTATTAGCATTTAATTTACGTAAATATATTGATCGTTATCCGCATTTTGATATTATCGATATTTCACCGATGGGCTGCCAAACAGGATATTATCTTGTAGTAAGCGGAACACCGACAGTACGAGAAATCATTGATTTATTAGAACTAACATTAAAAGATGCGGTTCAAATTACAGAAATTCCAGCTGCAAATGAAACACAATGTGGTCAAGCGAAGCTTCACGACTTAGAAGGAGCACAACGCTTAATGAACTTCTGGTTAAGCCAAGATAAAGATGAACTTGAGAAAGTGTTTGGATAAAAAGGAAAACTGCCTGTGAAAGGGCAGTTTTTTTATTGTACTAAGAGCGAACATACTCTTCTTTTTTATGAAAATATATTAGATACTCCAACATATAAAACAAAGGCAGAACCGAGAAAATAAACAAATGCTTTTGCTTTTTCCCGTTTCTTCATTTCATCAATTCCAAAAAGGATAAACATAATACTTAAAAGGATAAACACGTAAGGTAAAAGAATAGTGAAGTTTGCAAAGAAGCTAAATAGGGCGAGAGAAAGAGCGATAGTGGCGATTATGATTTGAATGTTTTTTTACATGGAATCCCCCTAGTAGAAAGAAATAGTTACTGAGAGAAAATAATTATAAATGCTAAATTGATCGAAATTTTATTCTACATGTAGCGAAAGAGTTTGATATTAAAAAGAAGAATATGAGACTGGAAACGAAAAAATACGGGATGCTCATTGATTTTCGTCCGGATTTCAATTCATTAATTCCTAGAAGAATAAAGAAACAACTGAGAATAAATTGTACGTATGGGAGAAGTGAAAAATTATCGGTAACATGGATATAAGTGCTTAGAATGAGTAAGAGAAGCATGAGAAATGCTAAAAAACTCCGTAATATAGTTAGAGTTAGCATTGTATAGCCTCCTTTAGACCATTTATCGGAATATTTCTGTGAAACCAATAAATAAAGCAGCGGCTCCTGCTAGTAGAGCGAGCGCACTACCTCCTGTTTGCTGTTTTAATATTTCCTCTAAACTTATGGTGAGGGCCATAACTCCTAAAGAGATAAACATATACGGCATTATTTCTCTATTACTAGTAAAAAATCCATAGATTGCTATACATAAAGCAATAAGTGATAAAGTAATCCGTACTCCTTTTAGCATGCATGTACCTCCTTTTATTTGATATAGCTAATGATGAGAACAATCCAAATGAAAGCACCGGCAATAATACAAATAAATCCAGTTGCTGCCTCCTTTTTCTTTATTTGTTCAAATGCGATGAGAAACATTAAAGCCCCTAATAGAAATTGTGAAAGAGGTAAAAAATTATTTTGACCTGTATATAATCCAATTGCCGACATAATGATCACAGTGAGTGCTACTATGATGCGAAGTATACGAAGCATATTAGGAATTCTCCTTATTCTTTTTTGTATAAGGATTGTCTTCTAGTTTATCGACGGAATGTTTATAAGCATAGCCTTTATTAATTGTCATGATGGAGAGTACGAGGATGATTAGGACGATGATAATACCGATAATTAATATTTTGAACATAAAATCCCTCCTTTTCTTTATTTTACATAATTTTGTAATTGATGAAAACAATAGAAATTAAAAGGATGAAAGAAGGGTGTTACATGGAGACGAAAAAAACATATTATATATCAATAGGAAATGGTCAAATTTCACAAGTGAAGACGGCGGATACGTATAATTTTGAGATTTCCGCAAATGATGAGGAAATTACGGAATTAAGAGAGCACTTTGATCAAGCATATGTAGAAGATTTAGGGTCATTTGTACGCTCCCACGTTCCATTTGTTGAGTATCATCACGATTCAAATAATGACCGATATGATGAACAACTACAAAAAGCATATAAAATGATTTACGATTTAGGAAATCATGAGACGAAAGAATTAGTCGCGCAAATGGGAATAATCAATGGATTGTAATTGGATAATATTATGCAGAAAAGCGAGAATATGCTACAATTTGTGGTAGGAAAAACTTGTAACCATCAATAGGGGAGTAATGGCATGTACAAATTTAAAGATTATTACCACAACACTGTACAATTATCGTTTGAACGTTATCCATTTTCTCCTGAGCCAAAGCATGTTTGGGTTGTATGCCGGTACGGGGATCAATGGTTATTAACGCATCATTTACGTCGCGGTCTTGAATTTCCGGGTGGTAAAGTAGAACTAGGGGAAACACCGGAAGAAGCGGCAGTTCGAGAGGTTCATGAAGAAACCGGCGGCATAGTTTCTGATTTAACTTACTTAGGACAATACAAAGTATCTGGAAAAGACAAAATAATCATTAAAAACATTTATTTTGCAACAATTAGTGCGGTAGAAGAACATACGCATTACGAAGAAACGAAAGGGTCTGTTTTATTAAAAGACATTCCTGACAACATTAAAACGAATAGAAAATTTAGCTTTATAATGCGCGATGACGTATTAGCGCGTACGATGAAACATATAGAAGAAATCGGCTGTTTTACGAAGTAAAGTAGCCGGTTTCTTTTTTTGTATGTAAGAATAAATGTAAATATATCTTTACATTATTTTGGGTATATTATACAATTTTGTAAAGATATATTTACATTTTAGGAGGGGGAAGATGGATAAAAGAAAAGAAACGACTGTTACTGTTTCGATGGTTAAATTAAACTTTTCTTTATTTTTTATAATAATTGCTTTGTCGTTTGGAATTGGTTATTTGCATATATTTCTTTCAGGTGGGGTTCAAGTCGAAGTTACATTATTAACGATGTTTCTTTTTATTATCGCAATGATTGTTCTCGTTTGTATTCATGAAGCGATACATTTAATTGGCTTTCGCTATATCGGAGGTGTTCCGTGGAGTGAACTAAAATGGGGCGTTAATTGGAAATTAGGTGTTGCATATGCTCATTCTAAACAGGCGGTTACAGTAAAGCAAATGAAGAAAGTGTTAATGCTTCCGTTTTTACCAACTGGAATTTTGCCAATTGTATTGGGATTAGCTATGAATCTGGAGCCACTCTCATTTTTAGGAATTCTACTAACAGCAGGGTGTATCGGCGACATTGCCGTATATCAAAAAGTTTCAAAGTTTCCAGATGATGCGCTAGTAAAAGATCATCCGAGTAAACCACAGTTTACAGTGTATGAATAATAAGAGGAGGCGTTTTTGAAAAACGCCTCCTCTTATTATTGTTACTTTTGGTTGGTGAATTGATATATTGTGAAAATCGCTGATATAATTTATTTGTTATTATTGTGTTGATACCTCCACCTCTAAAAACGAAAGCACCTCCAACAAATCATCTACGATACGTGAATGCTTAAAATCACCCCAAAACGAATCTTTTTTCCAAACACCAAGAATCCCTACTTGTTCAGAACCAAGCACATCGTTTTCTGGATGATCTCCAACATAAAGACATTCTTCTGCCTTAACATCTAGTCTTTGCAAAGCACGTTCGAAAATTTCAGGGTGAGGTTTTTTTATTCCTTCAGCTTCTGAAACGAGAATGGTGTTTGTATACGTATGTATATGTAGTGCTCGAAGGTTGCTCATCTGAAATTCAGTAAAACCATTTGTGATAATACCAATTTTAATGTTTCGCTGTTTTAACTGTTGAAGTAGTTCATGCGTGTTTTTGAAAGGAATACAATGATGTTGGAAGTTTGTAATATAGTCGTGTAGTAGTTGCTCTTGCGTTAAAGTAGTAATGTTGTATTCGGAAAGGAGAGTAGCATATACTTTATCCTTCCACGTATAGCCATTATTATCGAGTTCAAGAAATCGAGAACAATACTCTGATTTCTCTATGCTCTTCAAATGTGAGGCGAAGCGATTATATTGCTCACAAATAAATTGTTCTAAAGATTGGCGCCGATCTAATAGTGTTCCATCTAAGTCGAATAGGATTGCACGAATCATGGGAAGCCTCCTTGCAGTTTTTATAATTAATTATCGCATATTCGCAAAAAAATGATTATGATATTTTGTAGAATGGAATAATGGGGGATTGTATGAAGAAACTGTATGGCAAGTTAGTGTGTTGTATTATAGCAAGCGGTTTAGTTGCAGGATGCGATAGTGCTATCGAGGTTACAAAAGAAAAAGAAATTTGTAAAACAGAAGAAGAGTGCACGCAAATAGGAGATAAAACATTACAAAAAGTATATAAAAAGATAGAGGGACTTTCAGAACTTGAAAAAGTAGAGGATTATGACATAGAAGAGTATGAAAGTATGAATATGAAAGAGGCGGAACAGAAAAAAGAAGAGGATGACAATTACTTCTTTTTAGCTTCTTATTATATCGATGATGATGAAATTGTAGATCCTTATTTTGAGAAATTGGATCGTAAGAGATTGAATAAAGTTTTTGCAGATGACGAAGTAGCAAAAGATGATTTGTTAAGTCAGCGACAAGATAGAGAGTATCATGAAACCTTATGGGACATGTATCGCACTCTCGTCCCAGTGAAATATCGTGAGAATATAACAGGATTTGGTCTAATAACGGATGGTTATGATGGCGTTGTTGCCCATGTCATGCCAAGGATAGATGACCCGAGAGATTGGGTGCTTAGTTTAGACGTGCTGGATTCTGGGGTGAATATAGATGAAGTGATGAAAACATTAATTCATGAAACGGCTCACGTATTAACGATTGGACATAAACAAGTACCAGTGGATAGAAAGTATTTAGAGGCGTTTGATGAAGAGAAAGACATTTCATCATATCGAAATAAATGTAAAACGGTGTTCTTGAAAAATGGATGTGCGAGAAAAACTTCGTATATTAACCAATTTTATAATGAATTTTGGAAACCAATTGAGCAAGAGTGGACAGAAAAGAAAGTAGAAGAAAGTGAAGAGGCACAAATTGAATTTTATAAAGAAAAGCATGATGATTTTGTATCGCTATATGGAACAACAAATGTAACGGAAGATATCGCAGATACATTTACAGCGTTCATTTTACAAGATTCAAAAAAAGTGAAAGAAGGAACAGAGTTAAAATATAAGAAAATTGCTTTCTTCTATCAGTTCCCTGAGCTTGTAAAAATGAGAGCGGAAGTGCTGTCAGGATTATATGATGTTTCGAAAACGATAGAACAACAAAGTGGAGACTAATGTGAGTTATGCTTTCGATATAGTTTCGTTAAAGAAAAGCGTGAAGAATTTTTAATTCTTTGCGTTTTTTCTTATGTTGATAAAATTGAAAATTCTGTATTTTTATCAAAAAGAAGAAGGAACTGGAGGCACAAAAGAGAATTAGTATAAAAATGTCACAATTTAGACACAATTATAATGCGCGTGTTGTAGGGACTATAAGTTTACTCTCGAGGAGGTAATGAAACGTATGAAAACGATTCTTGCTGTTGCTGGTCTCATTTGGGTAATGTCTCACGGTTTTCCGATTTTTGAAGGGGAGCAAATTCGTAGTGCTTTGAATGAAAAGTTTAATGATTATCATGTGATAGATCGAAAAGATAATGTCGTTACAGTACGTGTGAAAGACTGTTTCCATACAGTTACGGTTGCGGATGGAAACATTACAAATGAAACGAAAATGTGTGATAAAAGGTAAAAGAAAGAAGCTGACTATAGCGCACTGTTTTGAGTCAGCTTCTTTTTCTTTTTCCAATTAGAATTTTTTCAAATGCCTCAACAAATACATACATAAGAGTTGCAAGAACACATGTGAGTAGTACGCTAAGTAAGACGAGTGTGAAGTTAAAGACTTGGAATCCGTAGCTAATTAAGTAGCCAAGTCCTTGTTTGGAAACGAGAAGTTCTCCGAAAATAACACCAACCCAGGATAAACCAACATTTACTTTTAACGTTGAGATAATTGCTGGAAAGGATGCAGGGAGAACGACTTGCTTATAACATTGCCATTTATTTGCGCCAAATGTGTCCATCACTTTTATATAGTTAGAATCGACTTCTTGAAATGCACTGTAAATAACGAGAATGGTAATGATGATGGAAATGATTACTCCCATTGCGATAGAAGATGAAATGTTTGGACCGAAAATAACGATGATGATTGGACCGAGTGCAACTTTTGGCATTGCATTTAGGACGACGAGGTAAGGATCAAGTACGCGGGCTAGAAGTGGCATCCACCAAAGGAACGTGGCAATAATAGCACCGAGTACCGTTCCGAGAATGAAGCCTACTCCTGTTTCCAGCAATGTCGTCCATATGTGGACCCAAAGTGAACCGTCGATCCATTTCGTTAAGAAGAGATCCCAAATACTCGAAGGAGAGCTAAAGAGTAAAGGATCAATCCATTCTTTTTTGCTAGCTATTTCCCATAGTGCAAAGAAAAGAATAAGTAGTAAAAGTTGTAGCGAGCGAGCAATCCAAGCGCGTCTGCGTTCGTTCTTTCGAAATTGTTCATGTAGTTGTTTTATATTATCCAAGTCGTTCCAGCTCCTTCCATATATCTTGAAAGAGGGCTGGGAAATCGTAGTGATGGCGTGCTTCTAACGGTGATAAAGAACGGATACTTTCCGGGACGATAAAGGTTTTTGCGATTTTTCCGGGATTCGCTTGCAGTAAATAAATACGATCACTCATCGCGATCGCTTCTTCAATATCGTGAGTAACAAGTAGTGATGTTTTCTTATATTTATTTAGTAAGTTGAAAACGAGTTCTTCTAGTTTTAACTTCGTTTGATAATCGAGTGCGGAGAATGGTTCATCTAGTAATAAAATTTTCGGATCAGTCGCTAATGTTCGAACGAGAGCGGCACGTTGACGCATACCGCCGGATAGTTCACGAGGATATTGTTCTTCTACACCATGAAGACCGACTTGTTTTAAAAGATTTAAAGTATGTTCTTTCATCTGCTCATCATAAATCTTTCGAATATGAAGTCCAAGCATAATATTTTCTTCAATCGTTTTCCAAGGGAATAAGTAATCTTGTTGCAACATATATCCCATAGATGATGTTTTCGTTGTAATCGGTTCACCATCTAAAAAGACGATACCGTCAATTGGATCAAGTAGTCCAGCAATGATTGAGAGGAGCGTTGTTTTACCGCAACCACTTGGACCGAGTATAGAAATAAATTCGCCTTCTTCCACTTGTAAGCTCATATCTTCAAGAATAAGTTTGGCATTCTCTTTTGCAAAAAAGCAGTGAGAAACGTTACGTATTTGTAAAAAACTCATACACTTCGCCTCTATTTCTTAATAACGCTTTCGGCAATTTTTGTATTGACGAGCGCTTCATGTGGGACTTCTTTTTGTAATTCACCAGCGTCTTTCATAATCGTTTGGAGCTGTTTCCATTCTTCCGCATCTAGTAGTGGATTTGTCGCATAAGAATGTTGCTTTTTATACCGTTCAATTACTTTTACTGTAATGTCTTTTGAAGTGTCTTTAAATAGCGGGGAAACAGCATCAGCAATCTCTTCTGGACTATGTGTATCAACCCATTGCTGTGCTTTATAGAGCGCACGTGTGAACTTTTCAGCAGCAGCTTTATCTTTCTTTAAGAAACTTTCTTTTGCCATGAATGTTGTATAAGGAACAGTACCAGATTCATTTCCGAATGAAGCGACGATATAACCTTTACCTTCTTTTTCGAATATGCTTGCAGTCGGTTCAAAGAGCTGGACAAACTCTCCTGTACCAGATGCAAAGGCATTTGCAATATTAGCAAATTCGATATTTTGAATTAAGTTCGTATCTTTACGAGGATCAATGCCATTTTTCTTTAAAACGTATTCCCCAACCATTTGCGGCATGCCGCCTTTACGCTGTCCTAAAAATGTAACACCTTTTACGTCATTCCAATTAAAAGAGTCTAGTTTTTTACGTGAAACTAAAAATGTCCCATCTGTTTGTGTAAGCTGTGCAAAGTTAATGACAGGGTCTTTCGCTCCTTGTTGATGAACGTAAATAGACGTTTCAGAACCGACGAGAGCAATATCAATTCCGCCAGATAATAGGGCGGTCATCGTTTTATCGCCACCAGCTGTTGTTTGTAGGTCAATATTTAGTCCCTCATCTTTAAAAAATCCTTTTTCAATCCCAACATATAATGGGGCATAGAAGAGAGAATGGGTAACTTCGCCGACGCGAATGTTTTGAGTTTGTTCTTTCGTACCTTCTTTTTTACTACTACAAGCAGCAAAAGTAAAAACAGCTAGTAATATGATGCAAAAAATCGCGATTAATTTTTTCACTATATAACACCTCCCAGAAGTCACTCTACAAGCATGATATGTAGGTAAGTGCCCATATGTGAGTGTAGATAGCAGGAATTTTTTTGGAGGTAAAGAAGTACAAATATAAGGGGTGATAAAATGGAGTACGAATACGATGATAGCGTACATTTACATCTTGATTATTTCGGGACAGAATGTGATATGGAATCGATTGCTTATAAGAGGAAGAATGAAGACGTATGGGATGTGTATTTTAATTTTGGAGTATACGGTATTCAGAAAGACGATGTAGAGTTAGGTAGGTTTATGGATGAATATGCCGGTTATTACGTTTTTTCTGTACATGCTCGCGACCTTAGTTGGGAATTTGGAAGTGCCCAGTTTGAAGAGTGGGTTTTGAAAAATCGGATAGTAGAAAAAACGCTACAAAAATAGGAGGAATTTTGTGATTGGATTTCTCATCTTATTATTTATTTTTGTGGCCGGATTTTTTATTATGCAAATGCTTATTTACCGATTTGTAAAGAAAAACATCCATAAATATACAAAAATAAAATGGTTTCATATGTGGCTACATATGAATATGAAAAAAAAGGCCCGAGATTAGATTTTTTTGATTTTGTAGTTACAGTACTCGTATGTATCGTATGGAAAATATGGCTGCTTCCTTTTATATAATACACATGCTAATCATCTTCTCTTTTATCATAAAATAACGAAAAGAACCTGTCTTGTGGCGGGTTCTTTTCGTTATAGTAATAGTTGTAAAAAACTTGCATTTATACATAAAACAGTGAGTGGTGTTGTGAAAGATATTTTGACAAATACAGAAACACATACATACGGAATTAAAGTGTAATTACAGAATGGACAAATTGGCCGTGTGTAAAGTGTGGGGAATAAGAAAGAGGTCGTCCAACGGTGGACGACCTCTTTCTTATTATGCTTGGTTAGTGCGGAAGAATGGAAGTTTCTGCACAATGTGAATTAATCCGTATGCAAGAATTAAGCACATAAGAGGATTAATGAAAAATCCATAGCGATTAATTGCTAAGAATAAGTTTGAGAAGATAATGTAAATAATAGAACTTGCTACTAGCATCATAACGCGTTTATGTTTAAATGAATTTAGCATGAAGCAGAAGCTGCTCAAGAATGTACCGATGATAAACACTCTATGACATAGTTGCATAAAGTTGTGAATACGGTATTGGTCTACAGCAGGAGCTGTTTTGAATAATTCAATTGTTTTACCGACAGTGAACCAAGAGAACCAATAAGTGAAGTCCGTCTTAAATCCGTTCTTGATTAATTCTTTTGCGTATGCACCTTTGTCATCTAAGCCTTTAGCTCTCATTTCATTTACTATATTTTCATATCCAATTTTATTAAATGGATCTGCACCGGCAATTAGTGGATCTGCACCTTGGGTTGAGAATAAAATAAATTGGTTGAGTGCTAAGTAGTTACGAACAACCCATGCGCCAATAATAAAGAAAGGTCCGATAAACCATAACAATCCGATTCGAATGGAGTCTTTAAATCCATATGTAAATAACACAACAAGAACAGGAATGAGCATCATTGGAGCTGGATTTGGACGGAACATAAGTAAAATTGAAACGACAATTCCAAACCATATATGGAATTTCACTTTATTGTATTTCCATGCGAGAACAAATACATATACACATAACGCCAATAAGAATATGGATGGAACTTCTGTTAGCAATGTACGGAAGTATGTATAGTTACTTGGATAAATAGCATATAAAATACTTGCAACAATTCCATAAATGTTTTTTTCGAACAATTCTTTTCCTATTAAGAATACTAATAGCACTGTGCAAAGGTTCATGATCATGTTAATAACAGTTGCTACGTAATAGTAAGGAATTGATGTAATATCAGAAATAATCATAGCGCCAGCTAATAGTAATGGCTGACCTGGTGTAATATATGCATTTTTTCCTGGAACTTCACTAGGTTCTAAATACACATAACCAAATACACCATGTTTTAATAGTTGTTCAGCTGTTAACGAATAGTTAAAGGCATCATTTGCACCATATGTTACTTTGACTAACTCTCCATCTAATCCTGGCTGTTTTACTAAACAAAAAACGTGCAACAGGAAAGAAAGCGCCAAAATTACATATACCGCTTTAGGCAAACTCTTAAACTTAGTAAGCAAAAATGAGCAACTCCTTTTTTATTAATTCTTTCGTATTTTTATGTGAAATCTTTAATAGTATTAAGGATTTCCAAAACATAGTTATTATATCATAAAGTGGAATGCTGAAATTAAGTTTTTCAAGAATGAGTAATTTGTATGCCACAATTTAACTGTTGATTAAGGGAATATTAAGACAATACATTTATGATAGAAACAAGTATGCAGACGAAATATGTAATATATGTTATTTTAATAGAAATAGTTCTTTCGATGCGGGGGAAATTAAGACATAGAAACGAGGGAATGAATTGAAGTATGGTTCTACACTTTTTCATCTTCCAAAAAGAAATATATTAATTTCTAGCATTATAAGTAGTATGGTGACTTTATTAGTAATAACTATGCTGTTTATGATTTTAAAGGTTTTCAATTTAGACATGATGAAAGATCATTTAAATCAAAAGCTTGTTTTAAGTGTTATGATGATTTTCGTATGGGGCATAACGTTTTATATTACGCATTTCAATAAAAAAGAGATGTCTATACTTAGAGCATCCCTACGAGTGCATTTTATATTATTTTTGCTAGCTCATACAGTAGCGTTATTTTATATTGTCATGCAAGTTAATATGAGTTTCATAGAGGCAATGAATTGGATTTACTTTTATAATATGCAGTTTATATTAAGTTTTGTAGTAATTTATGCAATATATATTCTTGTATATAATTTAATAGGTAAGGTTTTTCTAAGTATGGTTTTAACGAGCTGTACGTTAGTCATTTTATGTATTGTGAATTATTTGAAGCTTATTTTCAGAGGTGATCCGTTATATCCTTCTGATTTCACACAAATTACGCATATGCAATCTGTTATACCGATGGTGATGGACTATTTTAGTTGGAGTTATATTTTTGTCATTATCGTAAGTATCGTAGCTTGTATTGTAGCAGGGATATATATGAGAAGGTATATTCAAAATGTAAAGATTCATCTAGGAATAAGAGCCTTATTAGTAGTAGGATCTATTTTTGTTCTATATGCGTATGGTAATTTTGCGAATACATTTATGAATAAAGTATTTCAAAAATCAGGTGTAGATTTTGTTTTGTGGAATCAAAATGAGAACTATGCTTCAAATGGTTTTGTACTTGGGTTTATTAGCAATTTAGATACAACAGTTATGGAAAAACCAAAAAATTATTCTAAAGAAAATATGCTTCAAATAGCAAACGATATAAAAAAACAATATAGTGGAAATATAGGGAGCCAAAATAAAAAAGAGAAACCGAATATTATTTTTGTAATGAGTGAATCGTTTTGGGATCCGACGAAAGTAACTAACCTTTCTTTTAGTGAAGATCCTGTACCAAATTTACATCATTATATAGAAAACTTTCCTGGTGGACAAACTATTTCTCCTACATTTGGGGGGAATACGGCGAACGTTGAATTTGAGGCATTAACAAGTTATTCAATGAGTTTGTTAAAGCCAGGTTCTATACCATATCAGCAGGTTATTACAAATAAGAAAGAAATTCCATCAATTCCTACAGCGTTGAAAAAAGAAGGTTATTATACAAGTGCAATTCATTCATTTGGTCGCACATTCTTTAAACGTGATGATGTATATAAGGTGTTAGGGTTTGATAAGTTTAATGCAGAGGACACGATGGAAAATGTGGATATTGATGGAGATTATATTAGTGATTTAGCGATGAGTAAAGAGATAATTGCTGAGTTAGAGAAACAAAAACAACCTACATTTATTCATGCAGTTACGATGCAAAATCATTTTCCATTTACAGAGGGCCGATTTGGTGAAAACCTAATCGAAATTAGTGGTCTAGAAAATGAAGAATCAAAGGGAGAATTAGAGACGTATACAGAAGGATTAAGACGTTCAGATGAGGCTCTTCAATATTTAATAGAGCAACTAGATAATTTTGATAGACCTACATTATTAGTATTCTTTGGAGATCATCTTCCATCATTAGGAACAAATAAATCTTTTTATAAAGAAAATGGGTATATAACGAATGAAAAAACACCGAATGAACGTTTAGCGATGGCGCAAACACCGCTATTAATGTATGCAAACTTTGATATGCCAAATGATAATTTAGGTTTAGTAAGCCCAATTCATTTTTCTAATCTTATTTTTGATTATGCAGGATTAAATAAATCCTTATTTTATCAATTTTTATCGGAACTTTACAAGGAAATACCAGTGCTTAGAGATGAATTAAAAGTTGATAAAAATGGAGAAGTAATCAATGATTTAACAAAGAAACAAAAAGAAATGTTAGAGCAATATAAAATGCTTCAATATGATTTACTCGTTGGAAATCAATATAGTAAAGATATCCTCTTTAAATAAAAGAAACAAAAAGAACTTGTATAACGATACAAGTTCTTTTTTCATAGTATTTAACGGGGTAACCAGACAAGCTGGGTTTAGGGAGTATTACTTGTACATTTAGTATATATGAAAATGTAATCGTTTTATTTGTGTATTTGTGAGAAATATGTGAATTTTATGTTTTGTGAAAAATCGATTGTATTAACTTTCGTTCTTGTATTGCAGTTGTTATGCATGTAAAAATTTTATCAGTTCTTTATTTAATTCATCCGCTTGATCGATTGGTGAACCATGACCACTATTTGTAAGAGCATGTAACTGAGAATTTTTAATTCGTTGTTGCGTAAGCTCAGCACTTTTGTAAGGAATTAGTTGGTCGTGAACGCCGTGGAAGATTTTTGTTGGGACGTTAATTTTATTTAAATCTTTCGTTACATCTTCATTTGCAGCTGCTTGTAAAATTTTTATAAGGGCATAAGAAGCGGACTGCATACCGAGATAAGAAAACCATTCAAGGGTTGCAGCCCCTAAGTTTCTATTAAAAAAGGATAAAGATACATCATTTAAAAATTTTGGTAAATTAGCATACATTTGATTAATGAGAGCATCTGCTTGTTCTTTCGGTACACCGTAAGGGGACTCTTGATTTTTAACGAAAGAGGGGGAGACAGCGTCAATTAATGCGAGCTTAGAAATGCGGCGCCCATTATAGCGAGACATATAGCGAATAGAAAGAGCACCACCAACTGAGAAACCGACTAATGTAGCGTTCTCTACTTGAAGTGCTTCCAGAACAATTGCGATATCATCCGCTAATCGATCATACGTGTAACCAGTCCATGGCTTATCAGATTGTCCATTCCCTCGTATATCCATGGCGATACAGCGAAAGCCATGCTCTGGTAAAATATTGAGTTGATATTGGTACATTTGATGATTTAAAGGCCATCCGTGAACGAAGAAAACAGTCTTACTACCTGGCCCAGGATTAATGTCTTGCACAAAAATATGCACATCTTTCTCGACAGTAACAAACATAAATTTCCCCCTATTTTATGAATATGCTCTATCCCAAAAGCGTTGTTTTGTCATAGCTTTAATAAATTCATTTGCTAGCCTTGTAGGGTCTTGTTCTATTAAAATACCAGGCTTTCCTTCGATATTTAAAGATTGAATAATAGAAGAGCCCTTTTGGAAGGAGCCAATCGGCTTAAAGTGATTATATGATTTTACGACAAATGAACTTACTTTGTTAAGAAAATGATCATCCATCATAAAGGAGTGGTGAGCTTGTTAAGAAAATATCATTTACTTCCCACTGTCCATTTGGCGTTCCCTGCACTATGCCTAAGCGTTCGGAAACGATCACTGGCAGTTAAAGAGTTTTCATTGTTTGAAATTTTAACACCTGTATTTGTTGTCATTTCCTTTCCTTCGTTTTCACGCGTAAAAGATTGGAGTTGTTCGGTCTTTTTATTTTTTTTGCCATCCATAAAAAACACCTCCCATAATATACGTATTAATGATCATAGATTTTATGCTCTGTATACAGTCTAAATATATTGCGTTTTTGGTACGATTTTCCTCAAATGTTCGATTTATCTTTGTTTGTCTATGAAAATCATTTATTATAATAAATGGTATTCTTCGAGATATTATTTTGAAGGGGTGTTGAAGTGAAAGAAAGTTTTCTATCATATAAAGAAGAAGAAAGAAATGCAAAAATCCTTTTATGGGTGTTATATGTCATTGTTATTGTATATCAAATTTTCTATGCAATCGTATTAGAAGATAAATCAATAATGGATAAGGGATATAATATAATATGGCAAGTTATTTGCGGAGTAGCAATACTGTGCGTGAATATATATTTAATGAAAAAAGAGAAGGCAAACCTTGTTAAATATGCATGGATATTTGCATACATAGGGATAGAACTCGCTAATATATTTTCGTATGTTTTTTATAATAAGGCGGCGTTTGATGCGACAAATATAATAGAAATTATTCTCATTTTCTTTGTACCTATATTTTTAAATAAAAAATTCTATGTGTTTTTACTTTCCTCTATTGTAGGAAAATATTTAATTTATTTATTTGTATTAGAGGAAGTAAAAGCATTTATGTTCCTTATTATGTATACACTTATGTTAATAGCTGCATATATCATTTTAAACAGATTTTTACAATATCTTTCAGCTGTAAAGGAAAGTATTGCGATTGCTAGTGAATCACAGAAATTAGCAGTAATCGGAAAAATGGCAGCGACGGTTGGACATGAAATTAAAAATCCACTTGCTTCATTAAAAGGATTTACGCAATTACAACGAGAGAAGCATGAAGAGGATCCTATTTATAAACGTATGATTTTTGAAATAGAAAATATGAATAATATGATAAGTGAGTTAATGGAAGTTGCTACATGCAAACCTTCTATTTATAAGAAACATGATGTAGGAAAAATTGTATTACAAGTAATAACAAGTCTTCGTGAAAAAATAGATGAATTAAACATTCAGTTTATTTCTAATGTGGAAGAAAAAACAATAGAAGTTGAATGTGATGAACGAAAAATAAGAGGAGTCTTTGTATATACGATAAAAAATGCTTTAGAGGCAATGGGACAAGGTGGCATATTACATTTACAATTAGAAAATAAAGGGAAAGAATATGTAATGATCAGTGTGATCGATAATGGTCATGGTATTAAGCAAGAAAACTTACCCCGTGTTACAGAGGCCTTTTATACAACGAAACAAGATAAAATTGGTCTGGGACTGACGGTAGCGAATCGAATTGTCGCCGAGCACCTTGGTGAGTTGCATATTTCAAGTGAAAAAGATATTGGAACGAGAATAGACATCATTCTCCCAAGGAAGTGTGGAAATACTGAAATCCAAGTGGAAGAAAAGCTAGGAGTTACCATATGAATAAAGGCTATATATTTAAAAATGAAGAAATAAAGGCGCTGAAAGCATTTTTAAGTTTATTTTTTATTATATTTTTCGTATATGATCTTGCCTATGAATTTATCGTACCGTTAATCGGTGGAGAGCAAGAAGGTGTAGGAGAGTTTGAAGATGGTTTAGGTTTATGGCTTTACTTTTTGATGGTGGTATTGTTTTGCATTGGAATATACTTTATGAAATGGAAGAATGCTTTTGCGGTAAAGTATATTATTCTAATTGGCTATAATGTATTAGATTGTATCCATAACATTATGATTTATTATGGTAGCGATGCAGAATTTGACGGTGGAAATATAGTAGAAGGATTTTTTATTTTGTTTGCACCAATCTTTGTGAATAAAAGATATTTCTGGTTAGTTCCAGCGATACTTATCGGAAAGTATGCTCTTACAGGAATCATTATTCAATCTTCTCTCGTTTTAATCCCAATGGCATTATATAGCGTATTTACTATCATATGTTGGATTATATTTTTAAGGGTTCAGTCTTACGTTCGTACGCTTGAGATGATGGACAAAGAAATAAAACAGACAGAAAAACTAGCAGCTGTTGGAAAGATGGCAACGGTTATTGGTTATAAGATTAGAAGACCTTTAGCAAACTTAAAAAAACTTGTGAATAAACAAGCAGACAAGCATCCAGAGGATAAAATTTATAGTGATATTATGAAACAAGAAGTAGATCGGATTCATATAATTGCTACAGAACTTAGTGGATTTGAGAAATCTAAATCACTAGAATCAGAAACTCATAACATACAAGAAATTATCTCTTATGTTATTCGAGTTATGGAAAAGCCAGCTTTAAAACAAGGAGTCTACATACAAGGTATTTACAGTAAAGACTTACCATCAATTATATGTGATGAAAAACGATTAAAACAGGTCTTTTTTAATTTAATCAAAAATGCAATTGAAGCAATGTCAGTTGGCGGAACAATTACGATTAAAGTTACTGTAAAAGATGGAATCATCGTTCAAGTGAAAGATGAGGGATGCGGCATTCCGAAAGATAAAATTCCAAAGTTAAATGAAGCCTTTTATACAACGAAAGAAACAGGAACTGGTCTAGGTTTAGTAGTTACAGAAAAAATTATTAAAGACCACAACGGTAAAATGAGTTTTGAAAGTGAAGTTGGGGTTGGAACGACAGTTGAGGTTATGTTACCACTGCATTAACTACAAAAACATCACTTATTTGGAAGTGATGTTTTTTATTTTATCTCGCTATTTGTGTATAGTAAAAATCTCATTTTATCGATAAAGAATGTATGATGTGTTTCTAACATCAAAATGTTTTTTGAAAGTTTTCAATATGGATTTCCTAGAAAAATTTAGATTATAAAAATTAATAGTTTTTTTCTAAAAAAACTATTTTCTTTTTTGGGTTTTAATGGTATATTCAAAACACGATAAATAAATACCTATATTTGGCACACTATTCGAAAGGATAGGTCGCAAAGCTAAGAGTCTAAAGTAATGAAAATTACTATGATAGTCTGGTTGCAGTTTGGATTTTCACACATAGTTGTATGTATGAAAATCGAAGAGGCAACCGGATTTTTTTATTGTCTCAAAAAGAAAAAATAAATGGGCACACTATTCGAAAGGATAGGTCGCAAAGCTAAGAGTCTAAGGTAATGAAAATTACTATGATAGTCTGGTTGCAGTTTGGATTTTCACACATGTTGTGATGTATGAAAATCCAAAAGGCAACCAGGCTTTTTATTTTCTAGGAATATACACTATGATTGTAAATTTAGCTGGAAAATAAATTCAATGTTCGAAATATTCGGTATATAGGAAGCGAGGGAGGGAAGTACATTGCAAAAACAAATAGGGAAATTTGGGCGTATACTTCTCGCTGGAGGAATATTATTTACACAAGTTGGTGTGCTAGACTACTCTGCAACGAAAGTTTATGCGGTTACAAACGACGAGCAAGGACGTTTTATCGTTCATATGGATAAACAAGAAATAAAAGTTGATGAAAATGTAGTATTAAAGATTACAAATACAAATAAACAAGATGCTAATATCGAGCTGAAATTATCTAATGAGCAGCTGTTTAATGAAGCAGAAACGAAAAAAATGAATGAAAACAATAAAGCGATTCAAAACATTTCAGTAACAGAAGATCACATTGTAAAAATTGAAAAGAATGAACAAAGTAATTCTATCGGTGACGTATATGTAGTCATTCAAATGAAAAAAGCTGGAGAGTACAAATTTGAACCGATAGTGAAGTTTGAAGGGAATGAAAAGAAAATTGAATCTCCTTCTCTACATGTTGTAGAGAAAAAAGAGGCTTTACATGTAGCTATTTCTGATGAAAATCGAAAGGTTTCAGAGGAAGTTGTGAAAAAAGAAATCAGTGAAACAGTGAAAGTATCGGAAGAAAATAAAAAACAAGAAATAAATGCTACTAATGCTGAAATTCCAAAAGAAACGAAGACTTTAGCGAAAGAAAAGGTTAATGAAGAACTCGTATCAAAGGGAAATGAATTAAAAGAGAGCAATAAGGTCAACGAAAATAATCAGGAATTACCTGCTATTCAAGCTGAGAAGGTATTAAAGAGCCAATCTCTACTAGCTGCTAGTCCTGTTACAAGTATTCTTAAATATCCAAATGTAAAGGTAATAAATAATAGAACAGGTGAAGGGCCTTCTATCTCGGGTAAATATGCTTTTAGATTTGTTTGGAGCCCACAAGTAACATATGAGGTAAAGGGTAGTAGCGATGACAGAACTGGTCAAAGTCAATATACATTTAGAAATTCAAATAGAGAACAGTACGTATTAGTAAAAAAAGCTGGTGAATATCAAGGGAAATGGATTGATGTCCGTATTAATATTCACTCTATGACAGCTTCATCTGTAGATGTTAAAACACCAATAACTAAAGGTGATGCAAAAAACTTTTTACAATTATATGGGAACGGAAGGTCAGGACAAACTTATAATGCTTCCTTTGAATTTTATGAGCACGGAACAAGTAAAAAAGTACCATTAACGGCAATGTGGAATTTTAAAAGGATAAATAGTTATAAAAATGTTACGTTGCGTAATGATGGTAGTCATTTAACGAATTTATACGTGTATGATACGAGTTCAATTAGGTATCAAGATAAAGGGAATAATAAAATAGAGTTTTCTGGAACAGCAGGCCCAGTAGCTACTCCAGAAGCAGATATGACAATTACATTTGATAATTTAACAGAATTACCGCTAGAAGTTAGATTAAATGCTTCAGGTGTTAATGTAGCATACGACCAATTAGCGATCGCACAAATTGAAATTCCAGCTCCAAGTGTAATAGGAGATATTGTGGAAGATAATTCCCGTCAACTTTCTTATAAGGTATATCAAAATATGCCTGCTCAATCGAAAGATATTCACTATGCGAAATCTTTTGTATTAGAAAGTGAAGTGAATAAGGATTTTACTGTGAATGATGTTTCCATTCAAGATGTGGAGAGTGGAGATGATGTAAGTAGCTTCTTTGATATTAATAGGAAAAACAATAAAGTCACTGCAGTTGCGAAAGAAAATGCGCTAAAAACAGAAGAATTCAACGGGAAAATTTACGAGATGACAATTACAGGTTCTCCTGTAAAAGGTGCCGATGTAATGAAATATTACAAAGGTGGTTATCTTGAAATACCGGTGTCAGCTAAAAATTATTTAGATGGCGATAAGAATGGGCAAGATAGTAATCGAGATGGAATCGCAAAAATAAGGTATAAAGGTATTCCAATTGGGAAATCAGTCCCACAAAAAGTAGTGCAAGGAACAGATTTAACAAAAATGGATATTTCTAAATTTGTGACAGATTTATCTGTAGATACGAATTTGGATGTAGATAAACCAATATCAGTAGTGAAGTTAATTAATATTCCGGATACCAAAATAATAGGGAATCATACTGTAACGGTTGTAATTGAAACGAAGCAAGGTGTACAAGCGGAAATTCAAGTTCCAGTTACTGTTGTTGATGGAACTTTAAAGTTAGTAGACGTACCAAAAGAAATTACCTTTGGAGATTTAACAATTCCATCGAAAACAACGACATACGCACCGAAAGCGATCTCAAACCCTTTAAAGGTAACCGATGATCGTGTTAAAAAGCAAAAATGGAGTGTATATGTAAAGGAAATTACACCGTTAACTTCAGCACAAAATGACACATTGACAGGAGCATTGATTTACAAACGAAATGGAAAGGATACACCTTTAAGTACTTCTAGTATAGAAGCATTCTCGTATACTTCTAAAAACGACGAGGAGGTTTCACTAAATTGGAAGGAAAACGAGGGAATTCATTTACAAGTAAAACCAGGGCCGAATGTCAAAGCAAATACAAAATATTCCGGACAGCTAGAATGGACATTAACCGATGCTCCTCTCTAAAAATATATGAAATATATAAATTTTAGAAAGGAGAGAGTAATGAAAAAAATAGTTGGTATTATCGTTTCCACATTTATATGTGTGCCGTTTCTTATGGCAAATGTAGTAACGGCTACAAGTGCGAATTCAAAAGCAGGTATTACATTTTCGAATAGCTATACACCAAATACATCAACTGATCCGACAAAGATAAATCCAAAAAAAGAGACAGTTGATAAAAATAAAAATGGAGATAAATATTTACCGAAAACAGGAGGCCAGACACGGGACTTCAAACAATATATAGGATTGTTTTCTATTGTTTTATCTCTATATGTATTCAAAAGAATTAGGGGAAAGCAAGTGTATTCAAAATAAAAAATAGATGAAAACAGAGAAAAGGGGAAGGTACATATGAAACTAGCAAAATTAGCATTAATTGGTGCAGTATCATTAACATCAGTTGCAGCAGTAGGAACTTCAGCATTTGCGGAAGAAAAAGCAAATATGAAATCTAAAACAGATGTAATGTTTATTGAAGATACAAGCATAACAGATCCAAATAATCCAGAAAATCCAAATGAAAAAGTTACACCAGAGAACCCTGGTGACCATGAAAAAGGAACAAAAGGTCCATTAAGTATTAACTACGTTTCTAACTTACACTTCGGCGAGCAAGTTATCTCTGGTAATGATCAAACGTACTTTGCAAAATTGGACAAAGTGAAACAAGGGAGCAAAACAGTGGAAGTACCTAATTTCGTATCTGTAACAGATAACCGTGGTACAAATGCAGGATGGAAATTGAAAGTAAAGCAAAATGCACAATTTAAAAGTGGTAATAGTGAGTTAACAAATGCAGCTTTAAGCTTAAGTAACCCAGCTGTAAATTCTGTAACTGATGCACAATATGCACCTACCACATTTAAAGATAAAGTAACACTAGCTCCAGGTGGAGATGCGGTGGAAATTGCTACTGCCGCAAAGAATAAAGGTATGGGTGATTGGACGACTGCATTCGGTAAAGGAGCAGAACAAGGTAAGCAGAGTGTGAGCTTATTCGTGCCAGGTACGACAGCAAAAGAAAAAGGTGCGAAATATTCAGCTGAGCTAACTTGGACTTTAGAAGATACACCAAACTAAGGTTGTATAAGATTGAAAATTAAGAATAAATGAATTTTAAAAAATAAAGGAGTATAAAACTATGAAACTAGCAAAATTAGCATTAATTGGAGCGGTAACATTATCATCAGTATCAGTAGGGACGTCTGCATTTGCAGCTGAGAAAGATGGCGGGAAATTAGATTCAAAAGCATTCATTAAATTCGAGAAAAATACAGATAAAATTGATGTTGTTAATCCAGAGAATCCAGATGAAACTGTAGATCCAGTTGATCCAGATAAAAAAGGTACAGATGGTCCACTAAGTATTGATTATGTATCTAACTTCAACTTTAAAACACAAAAAGCATCAGGGAATAACGAAATCTATTTTGCAGAATTAGATAAAGTAAAGAAAAAAGTAGACGGTTCTGTAATTGACGTGCCAAACTACGTTCAAGTAACAGATAACCGTGGTACAAATGCAGGATGGCATTTAACAGTAAAACAAAATGGTCAATTCAAAACTGCAGATGATAAAGCGTTGGATGGCGCAGCATTAACATTAAAAAATTCAGCTTTGAAATCAAATGCAGGTAGCGATGCACCAACAGCAGAACAATCTATCACATTAAATCCAAGTGGTACAGCATCTGATTTAATCGATGCAAAAGAAAATCAAGGTATGGGTACATGGGTAAATACGTTCGGTAAAGATGCAACAGAAGCGAAACAAAGCGTAGAGTTATCTGTACCAGGTAAAACGAAAAAAGAACAAACACAATACACAACTTCACTAACTTGGGAACTAACAGACGCTCCTATGTAGGTAAGAGGAATTTTAAGATAAAAGAGGAAAATGAGAAGAGATAAGGGAATGGCTTTAACCTTATCTCTTTCTTGTCTATAAAATGGATATGAAGGGGACTACATAAGAGATGGTAAAAAAACTATTTACTAGCTTACTATTAATTACATTCTTCATGATAAACGCTTTTTCAGTATATGCAGCTGAAATGAAATTTGCTGTGACAGCAGTTATACCAGAAAATCAAATTGATAAAAATCAAACGTATTTTGATTTGAAAATGCAACCTGGACAAAAGCAAACAATTCAAGTCCAAATGAAAAATGATACGAATAAAGAAGTTGTGGTAGAATCGTTTGCTAATACAGCAATTACGAATAGCAATGGTATTACAGATTATAGTACAGTAGAACCGAAAACGGATTCTACTTTGAAATATCCGTTTTCTAAAATTGCTAAAATGCCAAAAGAAACGAAAGTCCCAGCTAACAGCATAGTGACAGCTGATATAAACTTGGAAATGCCAAGTGAGTCGTTTGATGGTGTTATTCTAGGTGGTTTATACTTTAAAGAAAAAGAAGATGAGAATGCAAAGAAAAAAGATGAAGGTGTGCAAATTGAAAATAAATATGCATACGCAATTGGTGTTGTTTTAAAAGAAACAGATGCTGAAGTAAAACCAGACATGAAATTAAACGAAGTAAAGCCAACACAAATTAACGGGCGTAACGTCGTTACTGCAAATTTACAAAACGTAAAGCCAGCAATGTTAAAAAATTTAAGTGTTGATGCAAAGATATATAAAGAAAAAGGTACGGACGTTTTATTTGAAGCGAAAAAAGAAAATTTAAGAATGGCGCCAAACTCAAACTTTGATTACGCTATTAGCTGGGAAAACAAAGCATTTGATCCAGGAACGTACCGAGTAGAAGTGAAAGCTACTGATGGCGATCAAAAATGGGAATGGACGAAAAAATTTACAATTGAAGGCAAGACAGCTGATAAGTTAAATGATACAGCGGTAGAAGCGAAAAAAGACTACACACTATATTACATTATCGGCGGAGTACTACTGTTAATTATATTATTAGTTCTTGTGTTCTTCTTAGGTAGACGTTCTAACAAAGAGGACGATAACGAAAAATAATATATTGATAGTGTAAAAAGAAAATAATGGATGTTTTACTATGAAAAATATATAATGGCTTTGTCTGTTATTTGTTGTAGTTCATTTATATTTCTATTTGTTGACCCGAATTTCGGGTCTTTTTTTATGAAATGAATTGCTATATATCGGTAATTAGAAAAATAGAATATACAGCACTTGCAGTAATTCCAGGGGTAATATAAAGGGATATAGCATCTCCTCTTGCAACTGGGTTTCCAGTTGTAATACTAGTCCAAGTTACAGTAGCGGGACCTACTGCCGGAGTAGGATTAAATACTTGAATTTGTCCTGCTCCGCTATCCGTTGGTTTAATGGAAAATACCATAGTTCCAGTGTTTCCGTTAGAACTGCTGTTGCGTCTGCCGTCGCAACTAAAGCAATTAAGTGGTACATATAAGTTCTCCTTTCTATATTTTGAAAATCTAGTTTTTAAAATATAACTAATATATATTATGAATTCTATATTTTTGTATGGCAGATCGTATTTTGTGTCTAGATTTCAAAAATAGGGTGAGAGTGTATTGTATATCGAATTTTTTTCTATAAATACAGAATAATAAGTAGTTATAAAATATCTATTACTTATTTTGAAAATCTAGTATTTAATGAGACGAGAAAATCATCTGTTTTCTTAATAAAATCATCTGGTTGCACAGTAAATGTAGCAGATTGATAGTTTGGTAACCATTGTACGCCAATCGTTCGTACATCTGCTTGTTTTCCAGCAAGTATGTCAGCATCACTATCCCCAATAAAAATTGCTTCGTTTGCATTTACATTTAATGTATTTAATACAAAAAGAATACCTTCAGGGTCAGGTTTTGGCTTCATTACATCATCTCCAGCTACTATACAGTCGAAGAAAGAAACTAATCCTAATGCTTTTAGAGAAATGTCCAGGCTTCTTCTTGCTTTTCCAGTTACGATAGCTAACTGAAACCCTTGTTTTTTTAAATGTATTAAAAGGTCTACTATTTCATGATTTCGCTTTACGTAATCATGATGCTTTTCTTCATAACATTCATAGTATCTTTCAACTGCTACTTCTTTTTCTTCAGAAAGTAAGTTCTCATGAATAATACCAACTTCACTTGGACCAAACATAGAAAGAATCTCTGCTTCAGTAATTTCTTTATTATCAAATTGCCAAAAAACGTTTTGAAACGAGTAATAACATAAAGGTAAAGTATCAGCTAGTGTGCCATCAAAATCAAAAATAATTGTACGTAGCATTTTCTCACTTCCGTTTTAAGTTATTTTAAGGTTTATTTAAGTTATTTTGTTGTGATATACTTAAAATAACTTAAAAACACTTAAAAGTAAATAAAAATGGGTGAGAGTATGAATCAAGAGGAACGTTTAATAAAAATAATGGAGTATTTGAATGAACATAGGACGATGAGTTTGAAGATGATGTGTGAGCTATTTCAAGTTTCCAGAGATACAGCAAGAAGAGATATTGTAAAGTTAACAAATGAAACAACAATAATACGAACTCATGGTGGTGTAGCTTTATCATCTTTCCACCGTAAAATATCGGATTATGTAAATCGTGAGAAAAAAGAAATTGAATATAAGATATCTATTGGAAAGCAAGCTGCTTCTTTTGTAGGAGATAATGAAATTATTTATCTTGATGTTTCAACAACTGTTAACTGTATGGCTTCATTTTTGACAGCAAGTAACATAACGGTTGTTACAAATTCAATTGATACAGTAAATCATTTAATGGATATGGAGAATGTAAATATTCATATTTTGGGTGGAGAATTAAATAAACACTCACGTTATATGGCGGGTTTTTCTGCAATGGAGAAACTAAAAGATTATCATTTTGATAAAGTTTTTATTGGATCACCCGGTCTTACAGAAGATGGTGTTTATTATGCGTATGAGGAAGATATTCATTTTAAGCGTCAAATTGTTAAACAAACGAATGGAGTGTTTTTACTTGCCGATGAGACAAAAATGAATCAACGTCAAAACTTTAAGGCGCTGTCATTAGAATCAATAGATACAATTATTACGAATGGTGTTATTCCCGGCAATTTAGAAAGAGTAGTGAAAGAATATGGAATTGAGCTAATCACTGGAGTGAAGTAAAGGGGGACGTAAAAATGAAGGGAATTATATTTGATATTGACGGAACAATGTTAGATACGGAAAAAGCAGTTTTATATTCATTACAGAGAACGTTGCGAGATGAAGGGATGAATTATTCATTAGAAAAGCTACATTTTGCATTAGGTATTCCTGGTATGGCTGCATTACAAGAAATTGGTGTGGAAAATATGAAAGCAGTTCATGAGAAATGGATACGTAATATGGCAGATTTTAAGAATGAAATTACAGTATTTAAAGGAATTGCGGAAGTGATTGAAATAGTATCTTCATATAAGATTCGAACAGGTATTGTTACTTCAAAAACACGCCAAGAGTTTATCAATGATTTCAAGCCATTTGGATTACATTCATATTTTGAACACTCTATTTGTGTAGAAGATACAATAAAACATAAACCACATCCAGAGCCACTTGTGACATGTCTAAAAAGATTGAATATAGATGCACAAGAAGCGATATACATAGGTGATTCAGTATATGACTTACAATGCGCAAAACAAGCGGGAGCAAAATTTGGTTTAGCCCTGTGGGGAGCGAAAACAAGGAAAGGATTCGAGGAGGCTGATTATATTTTTCAAACGCCTCATGAAATTTTAAGTTTAGTAAAAAGAGATAGCTAAATTAGCTATCTCTTTAAAAATTTATAACCACCATTTTTCCTGAGGAAGTAAAATAACATCCACATCAAAATTCTCTTTAAACCAATCATACATCAATGTCTCTTTCACTAAATATTCAGAGGCAGAGTGTGACACACCAATTAGAGACATATTCGTTTCTTTTACATAATCCATAATGAGCGAGTATTTATGTCTGCCGTAATCATTGTCGATATGGCAATGGATTTCTCCTGTAATATATGCTTCAGCACCTTTTTCTTCTGCTTCCTTCATTAAAGATACAACATCGCCACATCCAGCGATAATTGCGATTTTTTTGATGGAATCATGTCGTTTACCTTCGAAGTCTGTGTAAGGAATCTGGAAGAGTTGTTTTAGATGTTTTTGGAGTGCTTCTGTTGATGTTTCATCTATTTCACAAATAAGGCCAACTGGTTCTTGTTCTGGACCTCCATATGCAAAGTCGTCCACTACAGTAGCGTTTAATGCTTTTGCAATTGAAATACTCGTTCCATGTGTTTGATGAAAATCCATTGGTACGTGACATGTATATATAGAAAGTTGTTTTTCTTTTATTCCTTGCAAATATTTTTCAGGAATTGGTAAGAAACCGCGGCCTGATCTTCCAAGCGGATCACCGCACTCCATTACAAGGGGATGATGCATAAAGAGTAAATCACCGGGTGTGGATTGTGAAATGAATGTTTCAAGAACGTCATCTGTAGGGAATACAGCTAAAAATACTTTGTTTACATTTTCAGATCCGTGCATCATAAGGCCGTTAAATAAATCTACAAAATTTGCTTCGAAAAATTGTTGCCAAGGAAATTTGATAGGATCATATACGGCTGGGATAAATCGACTAAAGGCACTATCTTTTCCGTATTTTTCAATTTGGAATAAGTGATCGAGTGATTGCTCTATTTTTTTTAAGGCTGGCATGTTTGATAATCCTCCTTAAGATGATTCTTGCTTTATGAGTTGTTTGTATTCTTCGTAGCAAAATAAGAAGCGGATAGGAAACAAATAAAACCTAGAATCCAGCTAATAGAAGGAGAATAGGGAAGTACATGCTGTAATAGCATTCCGCTAGAAATGAAGAAACTACTAAATACACCTAATAACATGGGATATCGTTGTAGTTTGAACACAGATAGTAAACATCCTTTCTCCTGCATGAACTACTCATAAAAGCTCGATTGCTGAAACTTTATCACATACATTGTATATTAGTCTTAATTTTCTGTATATAACTTTTAAGAAAAATGGTGATACAATATATGAATGATAAGAGAAGAGAGGATGAAGATTAACATATGTACGTTACTGTAACAGAAGCAGCATATAAAAAGATTATGGATACGATTCCAAGTGAAGCGAAATATATAAAGTTATTTTATGATAATGAAGGTTGCGGTTGTGTTATGAGCGGAATCATCGATTTAGTAGCTGTAGCAGAGAAAGATGAGCGCGATGTGGATATTGAATCAAGCACAATGAACTTTATCGCTGATCGTACAAAGCTTGTATTTATGGACGATAAGTTAACGGTTGATTGGCATGAAGGTGGAGGAACTTTTCAGTTGAAGAGCCCAAGCCAGTTTTATAATCCAAATATGAAATTACACGTTCGAGTATAGTAAAGGAAGGATGAGTCCAAAATGTATTTTGGACTCACTTTTTTTATTTTATAAGTCGCTATTATTGTCGATAAGTCGATATATTGAAAAAATCGCCGATATAAATGGAGTTGCGCCGATATATTCAGAAAATCGCCGATATAATTTCATTTACCAAAACGTTTCATATAATAAAAAGATCTTTTCACATAATGAAATGTACATGTGATTGAATTTTCTGTATAATCTTCTTTGCGGAGGGGATACGCATGAGAAGATGGGGAATTGAGTTATTAATTTTAAGTGTTGTTATTATTTGGGGGATTAACTATACAATTGCGAAGTATGGACTTTTAGAATTTACAGCAATTGAGTTTACTGCACTTCGTATGATGGCGGCGGCACCGCTTCTGTTACTCCTTACCTTTTGTATTGAAAAGTCGGTTTATATGGAGCGAACGGATATACCTAGATTAATTATCGTTAGCGTTGTAGGTATTGTACTGTATCAAACGTTATTTATGGAAACTGTCAAATATACATCCGCTACAAATGCCTCTTTACTCATTTCTATTTCACCTATTTTTACAACTGCATTTGCGATTTTCTTGAAACAAGAAAAGTTTTCTTCTCGAAAGTTAATCGGTTCTATGACTGCCTTTGTTGGTGCAGCCTTAGTTTTAGTAGCAGGACATTCACTTACTAGTTCTTTTTATGGCAATGGAATTGGACTTATTACATCAATATGCTGGGGGCTTTATCCTGTTTTAGCAGGACCATTAATTAAAAAATATTCAGCATTACGTGTTACTGCATGGTCTGCATTAGTGGGTGCGATTCCGCTATTATTGTTAAGTGGTCCACATGTGTTTGTCATGCCATTTCACATTACTCACGGAATGACACTATTTGCTTTACTATATTCTATTTTCTTTGTAACAGTATTTGGTCTAGTAATGTGGTATGTTGGTGTTCAAAAAATTGGGGCGTCACATACGATGGTATATATGTATATAACGCCGCTTGTAGCGGTTCTATTTGCAGCTGTCTGGGCAAATGAATATGTATCGTTTCAACAAATCATCGGTGGAATTATCATTTTTGTCGGTCTATGGTTTGTGAAATCGGAGAAAGTAAAAGTTCATTCTATTGCAGAGGAACCTATATCAAAATAGGAAAACAGATCACCTATGATCTGCTTTCCTATTTTTTTATTTTTGGTAAGAAGATGAGAAACAAGATAGCAGTAATAAGTGGAATTAAGTTTAAAAATGGAATACGGAAGAGTGTAATAAGAATAATACCTGGAAGAAGAACACCGAGGACAGCGTAAAAAATGCTATGATTTTTCGTGTACCAATACAATGAAAGTCCAATAAGTGCAGGGATAATGAGGTGAATGAGAGCCATTAAAAAATAAATCATTAGACGCCCCCTTTATTTGTGTGCTTATTACATCATATCCGTATGTTCATAGATTGATATCATTTTTTTCATAAATGGACGAAAAAAGTTTGAAAAACCGTCACAAAATATGAGAATATGATGTTTGAAATCTTGTATAATATTATTTTCTAAAAACATTTAAACAACATAAACATACTGTTTATGTTGTTTTTAATTTGAATGAAATGAATGTAAGGAATATGAATTTGAAAGAAATTTTTTGTTGGATAGATAAGAACGAATGAAGAGAGGTACAGCATGATTAGTATGTCACTAAGATCATTTAAAATCCAATCGTATTATATACTAGGTATTTTGTTACTAGGTTGGATGTTAACACCGTTTTCAGCACACTTTTTAGGCGCTGGAATTGGGCTTATTGTAAGTATGTATTGCGTTTGGCTTTTAGGCAGAAGAATTGAGAAGCTTGGAGATAGTATTGTAAAGAAGACGAAAGCACCGACACTCGGTATGTTTAACCGTTTTGCAGCTGCCATTTTGGGTGCTATTATTATGTACGAAATTGAGCACCACATGGTTATGTGGGCATTTGCAGTAGGGATTATGGGTGGGTATTTCTTAATCGTTGTGAATTTAGGTTACTATAGCATGAAAGATGAGAAAGAACTAACAAAGAGCTAAAAAGATAAAAGACTTCTTTTTAGATGGAATAGATGATCCAGTCACGAATAGAAGCGGTCAGGGCCTTTTTTAGCCCCATACGATGTGAAACCCGAGAGATGTAGTGAGTAGGGATATAATGTATATATTCGAAGCTGTAATTTTATAATCTAGGTCACAGATGAAGAGATTAGCGTTTCACTTTATATAAGATATAGAAAGAAGCTTACGTTTTCACGTAAGCTTCTTTTTTATGTAAGTGTGTGTAACCGTTAAGCCGCATTGGGTTTTGTCGGTGAGTACGCGAAACTTTACGGTTACACGACACTTATTCATATGAGTAAAGGGTTATTCCAACAGAAAGTTTTAATTTAAGCGATTGGACCGCCTAAGTTAATAATGTCTTCAGATACGCTGTCGAATTTTTTGAAGTTAGCTTTGAATTCATTTGCAAGTTCGATTGCTTTTGCTTTGTAAGCAGCTTTATCAGCCCAAGTTTGTTCAGGCATTAACACTTCGTCAGGTACACCTGGTACGTGAAGTGGAACTTCAAGACCGAAGATATCATGTTTAGCTGTTTCAGTTTTCGCAAGTTCACCGTTTAATGCAGCTTGAATCATTGCACGAGTGTAACCTAAGTTCATACGTTTACCAACGCCGTATTCGCCACCAGTCCAGCCAGTGTTTACTAAGAATACTTTCGCATCATGTTTCTCGATTTTTTCACCAAGCATTTCAGCGTAGCGAGATGCATCAAGTGGTAAGAATGGTGAACCGAAGCAAGTTGAGAATGTAGCTTGCGGAGAAGTAACGCCGCGCTCTGTTCCTGCTAGTTTACTAGTGTAACCACTTAAGAAATGATACATAGCTTGCTCTTTTGATAACTTACTGATTGGAGGCAATACGCCAGATGCATCAGCAGTTAAGAAAATAATTGTATTTGGGTGTCCAGCAACACTTGGCAGTACGATATTGTCGATCGCATGCATAGGGTATGCAGCACGAGTATTTTCTGTTAAAGTAGTATCGTTGTAGTCCGCGATACGCGTTTGGTCATTAATGATAACGTTTTCTAAAACAGATCCAAATGTGATTGCATCGAAAATTTGTGGTTCTTTCTCGTGAGAAAGGTTTACACATTTCGCGTAGCAACCGCCTTCAATATTGAATACACCGTTATCAGACCAACCGTGCTCATCATCACCGATTAATTTACGGTTTGGATCAGCAGATAATGTTGTTTTACCTGTTCCAGATAAACCGAAGAATAGTGCTACGTCGCCTTCTTCACCTACGTTTGCAGAGCAATGCATAGAAAGAATATCTTGTTCAGGTAGTAAGAAGTTCATAATAGAGAAGATTGATTTTTTCATTTCTCCAGCGTATTCTGTACCACCAATTAGTACAATACGTTTTTCGAATGAAACCATAATGAATGCTTCAGAGTTTGTACCGTCAACAGCTGGATCAGCTTTGAAGTTCGGTGCAGAAACAATTGTGAACCCTGACTCATGAGTTGTTAATTCTTCTTCAGTTGGACGAATGAATAATTGATGTACAAATAAATTGTGCCATGCATATTCATTAATAACTTGAATTGGTAGGCGGTAATTGCGGTCAGCGCCTGCAAATCCTTTGAAGACGAATAACTCTTCTTTTTCTTTTAAGTATTCTAAAACTTTAGTATATAATTTATTAAAATGTTCTTCAGAAATCGGTTGGTTCACAGCTCCCCAAGCAATTTTGTCAGCAACCGATGCTTCTTTCACAATAAATTTATCTTTAGGAGAACGTCCTGTATATTTTCCAGTTGAAGCAGAAACGGCACCAGTAGAAGTTAATTTCCCTTCATTTCGCATTAATACTTTTTCCACTAATTGCGGAACACTTAGTTGAATCTGTGCATTGCTTCCGTTCAATAATTCGTGTAAACCAATTTGGACATTCACAGTACTCATATTTATATACCATCCTTTTCATTTAATGAAATATTTCTCGTAATCCCCAACAAGAGTATAACACAATTATATAAATAATGTATACTATTTATTTCTTTTTGTTTGTGTGAATGCATTATTTCCCTATTAATATTTCATTTCAGGCGTATTGAGAAAAACTTTCAGGAAAATGTGAATATTAATTGACAAATGAATATCATTTCTTTAGTATAGGTTGGGACGGATACTCTCTTATCCCGAGCTGGCGGAGGGACAGGCCCGATGAAGCCCAGCAACCTCACTTGTATTGATAAATGCAGGTGAATAGGTGCTAAAACCTGTGCGAGGCTACAGGTCTCGAACGATAAGAGCGAAGGGCAAAAAGCAGTATGCAAGTAGCAAATTAAACCTTTCCTCTATGTAAAGTAGGAAAGGTTTTTCTGTATGCTTGTGTGGGAGAATAAATGTATGTCGCAGTTTGTGGCAAATTAAGGATGAGTTCCGTACAATATATACAATTACTGTAGGGAGGTTTACCACATGACAAAAAAACGTCATCTGTTCACATCTGAGTCTGTAACTGAAGGACATCCAGATAAAATTTGTGACCAAATTTCTGATTCAATTTTAGATGCGATCTTATCAAAAGACGCAAATGCACGTGTAGCTTGTGAAACAACTGTAACAACTGGTTTAGTATTGGTAGCGGGGGAAATTACGACTTCTACTTACGTAGATATTCCAAAAATCGTTCGTGAAACAATTCAAGGCATTGGTTACACACGCGCAAAATACGGATTCGATGCAGAAACTTGTGCAGTTTTAACATCTATCGATGAGCAATCTGCTGACATCGCTATGGGTGTTGACCAAGCGCTAGAAGCACGCGAAGGTCAAATGACTGACGCTGAGATTGAGGCAATTGGTGCAGGAGACCAAGGTTTAATGTTTGGTTTCGCATGTAATGAAACACAAGAGTTAATGCCACTTCCAATCTCGCTTGCTCACAAATTAGCTCGCCGTTTAACTGAAGTACGTAAAGATGATACATTATCATACTTACGTCCGGATGGAAAAACGCAAGTTACAGTTGAGTATGATGAAAATGGTAAACCAGTACGTGTTGATACTATCGTAATTTCTACACAACATCACCCAGATGTTACATGGGAAGAAATCGATCGCGACTTAAAAGAGCACGTAATTAAAGCTGTAGTACCAGCAGAATTAATGGATGGAGAAACGAAATTCTTCATTAACCCAACTGGCCGCTTCGTAATTGGTGGACCACAAGGTGATGCTGGTTTAACAGGACGTAAAATCATCGTTGATACTTACGGTGGATACGCTCGCCACGGTGGCGGTGCATTCTCTGGTAAAGATGCAACGAAAGTTGACCGTTCTGCAGCATATGCAGCTCGTTATGTTGCGAAAAACATCGTAGCAGCTGGTCTTGCTGAAAAAGCAGAAGTACAACTTGCATACGCAATCGGTGTAGCACAACCAGTATCAATTTCAGTTGATACATTCGGCACTGGTAAAGTATCTGAAGACGTACTAGTAGAGCTAGTTCGTAACAACTTCGATCTTCGCCCAGCTGGTATTATTAAAATGCTAGACTTACGTCGCCCAATTTACAAACAAACAGCAGCTTACGGCCACTTCGGACGTACTGATGTAGATCTATCATGGGAACGTACAGACAAAGCAGCAGCTTTAAAAGAGCAAGCTGGTCTATAATATATGAAAAAAAGCTTTGCGCGGTGAGCGCAAAGCTTTTTTTATTTATAATTACGTTGGAATAAAGCGAAGAGTTCAATGTCATGCCAATTGCCATTGCGGAATATAGCTTCTTTACAAGTTCCTTCATGTTGAAAACCGAGTGATTTATATAATTTAATTGCTCTATCGTTAAAAGAAAATACTCGTAAAGAAAGGCGATGTAAATTTAATTCTAAAAATGCATAATCCAATAATAAGGTGAAAGCTTCCTCCCCATAACCTTGCCCCCAGTAATCCTTGTTACCAATATCAATAATACATTCAGCGTTTCGGTTATACGAATCAATATGAATTAAAGAAGTAATACCAATTGAAAGATGCGTAGATTTTTCTTCAATGATATAGCTCTTAGAGTCCGAAGAATGAATAAATTGCTGGCAAAGTTTTTCTGTGTCTTGAAGGGAATATTTATCAAGAGTGAGAGTGGTTGAACTCATAACGTCTATATCATTATGCCATTTATAATATGTTAGAATATCATCTTCGGAAAACTTTCGTAACTGGATACGGTTTGATTTAAACAATGTAAGTCCTCCTTTTGTATTTCCTTTTCACATGATTTACAAAGGATTGATTTCTTCTGGAACATATGTAATCAACCTTTCATTTGACGTGCTTTACCTGCGCAAAAGGCACTACTTAGTAAAAATAGTGTCGCGAATATAATGCTTACTAATGTAGCGTATGGAATTGCGCCTTTTAAGGAAAAGCCGACAGTGATTGAAGCGATGAATAAGAGGATAAATGTTGTTGTTAATTTTTTATAAAGTTCCATACTATGTAGACCTCCAATTTATTTTTTAGTACAAGTTTTAAAATTGAATTCTATTATGTAGAAAATATAAAGAGTAGCTAAAGATGTGTAGTCTAGGAGTATAAGAAAGGGCACTTTCCTTTTGTGGGTTAGTATACTTATATTGTATCATGGCGCATGATTGGCTTCATACATAATTGTGTAAAGGTATGTATGATAAAATGAAGAAAAGTCTTTAAGAAAGGAAAGATAAAAAATGAGTGTAACTGAACATAAAAAACAAGCTCCAAAAGAAGTGCGTTGCAAGATCGTGACGATTTCCGATACACGTACGGAAGAAACAGATAAGAGCGGCCAACTATTACATGAATTGTTAAAAGAAGCGGGACATAAAGTAACTTCTTATGAAATTGTAAAAGATGATAAAGAAAGTATTCAGCAAGCAGTGTTAGCTGGTTATCATAAGGAAGATGTAGATGTTGTATTAACAAATGGCGGTACTGGTATTACGAAACGCGATGTCACAATTGAAGCAGTATCAGCGTTATTAGATAAAGAAATTGTTGGATTTGGTGAGCTGTTCCGTATGATTAGTTATTTAGAAGATATCGGAAGCAGCGCAATGTTAAGTAGAGCGATTGGTGGTACAATTGGGCGCAAAGTAGTCTTCTCGATGCCAGGGTCTAGCGGAGCGGTTCGCCTTGCGATGAATAAATTAATTTTACCGGAATTAGGTCATATTACATTTGAGCTGCATCGCCAATGAGTAAGTATGCTGGAATTGTATTAGCAGGTGGTATGTCGAGTAGATTCGGTGAGCCGAAAGCGTTAGCAATTTGGAAGGGAACTACTTTTGTTGAGCATATTGTGAAAGTGATGGGAAATACTTTGCAAGACATTGTAGTAATTAGCCATACTGATATAAAAGAGCGAGTAGAGCAATTCGTACAAGTACCTGTTATAGAAGACATTCCGCACTATAAAGGGAATGGACCGCTGGCCGGCATTGTATCAGGAATGGAATACATAGAAGCAGATTGGTATGCTATTATGCCTTGCGATGCGCCAAACGTGTCGCATGAATGGTTTACCATTTTACTAGAGCAAACGAACAATGAATATGATGCGGTTGTACCTATTATTAATGGAAGAAAACAACCGCTACTTGCGGCGTATCATAACCGCGTGAAAGAAAAGATTTATGCTTTACTTCAGGAAGAAAAAAGAAGTATGGGGCAGCTTTTATCACAATGTAATGTGAAGTATGTTTCTGGAGAAGATGTACAAGCGAATGCGGATTGGTTTATAAATGTAAATACGAAAGAAGAATGTGTGCAGGCTCAAAAAGACCTTTCAAATGAATGAAAGGTTTTTTGGATATACAGAATTGGGGAACAATTGCTGTATAAAGGTATGTGAGTGAGTTGATTTTAAGGGGAATTCTTAAAATCATTATACAGTTAAAATACTGTATAACCATATATTAATTTTTATGGGTTTTTATTATAAGTCTGTTTAGTTATGTTTATTTTTGATATAATTAATATAGAAATAAAACAATGCTTAACCTTATGTATCATTTATTAAACTAAAATTTATGACCATGTAAAAAACTCCCTTCGTTTTTTGAAGGGAGTTTTTCTATTTAAGCAAGCAACTCTGATGCGTTATGCTGAAGGACTTCTTCATATTGGTTAAGCAAGCCACGAAAGACCTCATCCCAGCTCTTTGATTTCGCAAAAGAGGAAGATTCTATTCCCATCTGCTCAAGTTTTTCTTCATTTTGTAATAAAAAATAAATGGATGATAGAAATGCATCTTCATTTTTAGGCGGACAAAGAACTCCCGTTTTTCCATCTGTAATAATATTTTTAACCCCGCCACTATTTGCACCAATAACAGGTGTACCGCATGCGAGTGATTCAAGTACGACATTTCCGAATGTTTCAGTAGCTGATGGAAACACCATTATGTTAGAACAAGCATATGCTTCAGCTAAATCCCCGCCTTGTAAATAGCCAGTAAAAGTGATATTTGTTTTCGGAACAGCTTCACGTAAACTTGTTGCTAGAGGACCGTCTCCTGCGATGAGCCAATGAATATCGTTTCGAGTATGTGCTGTTTTAACGATAAGGTGTTGCAGCGTATCAATATCTTTTTCAGGAGCAATTCGTCCAACATAGGAAAGGACATACTTCGCTGTAATATTATATTTTTTTCGGAATAGGTCTGTATTGTAAGCTGGATGAAAGAGTGTGCAATCTACACCACGTCCCCATATAGAGAGGGTCTGAAAGCCTTTATTTTTTAATTGATGTAATGTTTCAAAGGAAGGTACAAAATTTTTTTGCATATGACTATGAAACCATTTTAAATAGTTCCAAAGCATATTGGAGAGGAATTCGATTTTGTAATAACGTAAATAGGCATCGAAATCAGTATGATAAGAACCGACAACTGGGATGTTTAACTTTTTTGCATAATACAATCCACAAAGTCCCATGTTGAAAGGTGTGGCAATGTGAATAATGTCAGGTTTAAAGGAAAGTAGTTCCCGTTTAATACGCGGAGTAGGAAAAGAAAAACGACATTCTGGATATAATATTGTTAACGGGATACTTCTCATCTTATTCACATTCGCTACAAAATTATCTTCATCTGTATGCTGAGGGGCGAAAACAGAATAGGCGATCTGTTCTTTCTGAAAATATCGTGTTAATCGCTCTAACGTTTTCGCAACCCCGTTAACTTGTGGCGTAAAAGTATCGGTAAAAATGGCGACTCTCATCATATCACTCCTTTATGTGAAAAGTGGGATGAATTGATAAAAAGAGATGATGCCAGAGCAAGTGCCAAGGCACATACCGACGAATACATCTGACGGATAGTGAAGTCCTAAATAAATACGTGAAATACCGACGCATAATGCTAACGGTAATAGGAAAGCAAGTAAGCTTGGATTATAGCAAATAAATGGAATGAAGACAGAGAAAACGGCTGTTGTATGACCAGACGGGAAAGAGTGGTCTTTTAATGGATGGACTGGATATTTTGCATCCTGAATTGTTAAATAAGGACGTTTTCGTGGATACCATCTTTTTAATATTTGTACAGGAATATGGCTAATTGCTAAAGAAATAGCAGTTGCAATTGCTGCCTGATGTAAAGTACCTTTTGCAAAAATTAAAAAGAAAAGTGTGAGTGCGATGGAGAAAGTCGCGCCACCAATATGAGTAATATTGCTGAAAAAGATATTTAATGTTTTTTGATCAAAGTAGCGATTAATTCCTTTGAAAATGTAACATTCTATTTTATATAATCCACTGACCTTCATGAAAATTCTCCTCCCTCGTTTACATATATATGGAGATATTAGCTTTTATTTTAATAAGATTTTGTTGAGGGAGTAATAATGTTTTGTAAAGAAAAAGTTAGTTTTTATATAAAAAAAGCTGCCAATCTTATGGCAGCGGAAATTTACTTCTGTAATGATTTATAATATTGACCTTTTTCAACGTATTGCGTGCGAATACGCTCCATATCTTTACGGTCTTCTGCTGTTACTTCACGAATGACTTTCGCGGGACGACCGAAAGCTAACGTGTTTGGTGGAATTTTCTTTCCTTGTGAAACGAGGCTTCCAGCGCCGATAAAAGCTCCTTCGCCAATTTCAGCACCATCTAATATAATGGATCCCATTCCAATTAAAGCATCTTTTTTAATATGACAACTATGTAAAATAACTTGATGCCCAACTGTAACATCATCTTCTAAGATAAGAGGATACTGAGGGCTTTGGTG
The DNA here is from genome assembly GCF_051916445.1 of Bacillus cereus group sp. MYBK220-1. Classification (NCBI taxonomy): domain Bacteria; kingdom Bacillati; phylum Bacillota; class Bacilli; order Caryophanales; family Bacillaceae; genus Bacillus; species Bacillus cereus group sp. MYBK220-1. The sequence continues at coordinate 121,141 of NZ_JBQAGQ010000011.1, forward strand.
GAGTGTACATTGGTCTTGTACATTTACTCGGTCTCCAATGATCGTTGGTGACACATCACCACGGATGACTGTATTAAACCAAATACTTGATTCCTCGCCAACGTAAACATCGCCTGTAATCGTAACATAGTCAGCGATAAAAGCACTACTCGCAATTTTCGGTTTTTTTTCTTTGTAAGGATATATCATGTAAAGTCTTCCTTTCCTAGAGACTAGTTTTAGTGTATCAAATTATGAGAAAGAGTGAAATGGAGGAGAGCCGTATGTGGAATTATGAAGCGGAGGAAGCAAAGGCTGTCATTGTTATTGTGCACGGCGCAATGGAATATCACGGACGTTACGAAGCCGTTGCGGAAATGTGGAATCATATCGGCTACCACGTCGTGATGGGGGATCTTCCGTCACATGGAACGACTTCAAGAAATAGAGGACATATTGATTCATTTGATGAATACATAGAGGAAGTTAAACTATGGGTGAAAGAAGCAAGAAAGTATAGGTTACCTATTTTTCTATTCGGTCATAGTATGGGTGGTCTTATTGTCATTCGTATGATGCAAGAAACGAAGAGAGAAGATGTAGAGGGTATTATTTTGAGTTCGCCTTGTTTAGGGGTAGTGACTGGACCCTCTGCTCCGCTTCAATTTGCTTCAAAAATATTAAATGTTGTGGCTCCAAAATTGCAATTTGCAACGAATCTTACGGTGGAAATGTCAACACGTAACCACGAAGTGAGAGATGCAATGGAGAATGATTCTTTGTTCTTGCGCAAAGTATCAGTACGTTGGTATAGTGAATTGATTAAGTCTATCGAAATCGCTCATAAAAAAATAGATGATTTTCCAGATGTTCCGCTCTTGCTAATGCAAGCTTGTGAGGATAAACTTGTAGATAAAACACGTGTCCGCACTTGGTTTGATAATGTTAAAATAAGTGATAAGGCTTTTAAAGAATGGCCGAATTGTTATCACGAGTTATTAAATGAGTATGAGCGTGATGAAATTTTGAGTTATATTCAGTCATTTACTGAAATACATGTCAATAATATAGTAAAAACAAACAAATAAATCATTATTTGTACATTTAATAGAGGAGATGAAGGAAGAAGTGAACGTACCGAGTAATCCCATAACGCTCATGGCGAAAGTATACCGTGATGTGTTTCCGGTTGTACACCATGAGCTAGCGATGTGGAAAGAGCGTGCCTACCATATTCCGAATGATGAGCTTCATAGTCAGGCAATCGCAAGTATTGAGCATAAAACGTTTCATTGTGAGGGCGGTGGCATTTTAGCTCTGCTAGCAAATGAACACCGAGAAGAATGTATTCGTTTTATCGTAGCGTATCAAACGATCAGCGACTATTTAGATAATTTATGTGATCGCAGTACATCACTTGATCCAAATGATTTTGCCGCACTGCATGAATCGATGTTAATGGCATTATCACCTGAAGTAGAAGGTGGCGGTAATTATTATCGTTATCGTGATGATCAAGATGATGGTGGTTATTTAGATGAACTTGTTGAAACATGCCAAGATGTTTTAAAGAAAACGAAGCACTATGACAAAATTGCTCCTGTTCTTCATGAACTTGCTTGTTATTATTGTGATTTGCAAATTCATAAACACGTGAAATTAGAAGAAAGAGAGCCGCGCCTGAAAAATTGGTTTGAAGCACATAAAGAAAACTTACCTGAGATGAGTTGGTTTGAATTTTCAGCATGTGCCGGTTCTACACTTGGAATTTTCTGTCTTGTAGCATATGCATTTCATGATGAGTTACATGATGAAGATATTGCGAAAATTAGACAAGGGTACTTCCCTTACGTACAAGGACTTCATATCTTACTTGATTATTTCATTGATCAAGAAGAAGACCGCGCCGGCGGGGATTTGAATTTCTGTAGTTATTATGAAAACGAGCAAGCGATATTAGATCGGATGAAACACTTTGTAGAAGAAGCGGAGAAGAGCATTGGTGATTTGCCTCATGCGAAGTTTCATCGCCTTATAAGCCGAGGGTTACTTGGTATTTATTTATCAGATCAAAAAGTATCAGCACAAAAGAATATGCACAAAATGGCACGGCGCATTGTAAAGTACGGAGGCCTCACTTCACGATTCTTCTATTGGAACGGGAAGATGTACCGAAAGAAAACAGCGCAGTGATGAAGAAAACCACTCATGTAGAGTGGTTTTCTTTTCATTATGATCGTATTTTTAAAAATACATATATAAGAAGTTCAATTGCAAAAATAACTAAAACAGATAGTCCAAATAAAGGCATGACAGCGCCTAGTATCACCATCATGATAAAGAAAACGAATATACTTTTCTTATCTCTTTGTTTTGGAGGTGCTGCTAATTTTCCTTTCGGCTTTCTTGCTAACCACATTTTTATTCCGTAATAGATGAGAAGTAGTAGAGATAATGTCGTTAGTAAGCATAATATTTTATTTGGCCATCCGAATAAATGTCCTTCATGAAGCGGGATACCATAAGTGAACCATTGTGCAAGTAATCCATAATCACGATAGTCCGTTTTTGAAATGAGCTCCCCGCTATATTGGTCAAAGTAAGCTGTTATCTCTTCATTTGGTGCAACATGCATACCTGTAATACCAGAACCGCTCGATTTCGAAACAGTGAATACACCTTTCGGATCAGCTGGTAGTGAAATAACATATGGCTTCTTTATTTCAATTCCTTTTTGTAATTCATCGACAGAAATTGCTTTCGGTTCATTTGAATTTGATTCAGGCGGAGCTTCTTTTCTTGTTGCCCACGGCAATTCTTTTACCTTTGATTCAGGCGGAGCCATGTACAATTTTGGATATCCGAGTGATTCATTTGACGATGCGATTTTATAAATTTGGTTCCCCATAAATCCTGACCATGGTAATCCAGATGCGACTAGCAGAAAGAGAGGAATTGTAAATATAATACCGATAATAGAATGACGTCTTTTTGCTTTTTCTCGCTTATTGGATGATGGTGTGTTTTTGAATTGTCGTATACTCATGTACAATCCGGTTACGATTAAAAAGATTGTCCAGCATGCCGCGAGTTCTACAGTATAGTTTACGACAGTGCCACCAACTAAAAGAGAACTATGTAATTCCCTCATTATATTGGCAAACGTTTCACTTGCATTTTGATCCCCAACAATTTGATTATTGCTGTCTAAATACACATATTTTTGTTGCCCAGTATACTCATTTGCAATGGTAAGTCTCGTATTATAATCCCCATTAAACTCACTAATTTTAGCCACGCTATAATGTGGATATTTTTTCTCTGTTAAGGAAATAGAATCAGCCATCGAAATAGATTCTGTTTGAGCGCTCTTCCCAAAATATAAATCTTTATAGATGAAATCTTCAACTTCCTCCCGAAATAAATACCCAATTCCGCTCAGTGACAACGTAATAAGAAGCGGCGTAATAAAAAGCCCAGCATAAAAATGCCAACGCCAAAAAATGTAATGAAGCGAACGATTTACTTTCATACTCTTTGTTCCCCTAACCTTCCCTATATGAATAACTACTTATTTAATATAGCGGGATTAAGTGTGATTACTTTGAAAGAATTGTGAAGAAAGTTAAAAGTTTTGGGGATGATTTTCATAAAACATAAAACACATTTCAAAAGGGATGTTTTCTATGTTTATGAAGATTTCTTTGTATTTGATAGATACATCCTAACAACCGCATTAGCAAGACATTGAGAGGAATCAACAAAATCCTCACTCGCCACCACATTCAAATCAGTACATGCGATAATTACGGTATCTACTTCATCCTTCAACTGCACAACGAGCGCGCTCCATAATTTGCGAGCTTTTTCAACTTCCCCGCTTTTAATATACGTAATAATTTGATTAATCATCGTTTGCCATTTTTCATAATGAATGTATTCTATATTCCGTTTTGCAATCCCATCTTGGTAAATCCCAGCTTGAACAGTTGCTTCCGTTGCAAGAAGAGCGACTCTTTTTATGTTTTTAGGAATTGCTTGTAACGTCTCATCGACTATATTTAAAATCGGAATGGACAGAGAATGCTGTAATTCCACGAAATAAAGATGCGCCGTATTGCACGGCATAGCGATAAAGCTTGCGCCAGTACTTTCAAGTTTTTGTGCTCCTTCAATAATTGCTTTTTTCATCGCTTCGTGATCAATAGGGCGATCCATGTAAAACGGTGTTGGGCAAGAATAAATCATCATATGAGGAAAGTCCATATCATACTTTGCTCCGTATATTGTTTGGCACCTTGCTACAACTGTATCGAAGAATGGCCCAGTTGATTTTGGTCCCATTCCTGCTAGTATTCCGATCATTGTTTCGTCTCCTTTAAGAATGTTTACATCCATTATATAGGAGAATAACAAAAAGACGTGCAATGAATGCACGTCTTTTTTTGTTATGTTTTGTCGAACAATCGATATATCCGAGAAATCGTTGATATATTGTAAGTTATGATAGATATATCGAAAAAATCGTTGATATATCCCGAGTTACGATAGATATAATTGAAAAATCGTTGATATATTATCGCTTCTCAATCGCCACAATAAATGGCGGGTTATTTTGTTGATTAATGAAGCCATATCGCAGTACGTGTGCTTGTTTTTGGTCTAGTTCTTCGGCAAATTTAAGTACAGCGTCGCGTTCTACTTGTCCTTCTGGATGTCCGTGGTAAATGACAAGGACGATGATACCTTCAGGCGCCATTACGTCTAATAATTGTTCGATCGCTGAGATTGTTGAGTTCGGTTTTGTAACGATATGCTTGTCTCCGCCTGGAAGGTAACCTAAGTTGAAAATTGCGCCTGTTACTTTTCCTTTTGCATCTTCTGGTAATACGGATAGAAGTGTATCGTGACTATCGTGAACTAAAACAGTACGTTCGAAAAGTTCTTTTTCTTTTAGACGAGTTGTTGAGCTTTCAATTGCCTCTTTTTGAATATCAAATCCAAATACTTTTCCGTTATCTCCAACGATTTCAGCTAGGAAGCAAGTGTCATGCCCATTGCCGAGTGTTGCATCTACAGCGTAATCGCCTTCTTTTACTGCTGTTTGCAAGAGAGTGCGAGCAAACGGTAATACACGTTCTAATTTCATTTTTGTTTCTCCTTATTTGCATATTTTCCTTGCCAGCTTCCGCGGCGTACAAATTCTGCATCGATGGAATTTAAAACTTCCCATTTATTTAAGCTCCACATTGGGCCAATCATTAAATCAGGCGGACCGTCACCTGTGATGCGGTGCACAATTACGTCTTCTGGAATAATTTCAAGTTGGTCAACAACGAGGCTTACGTAATCCTCAAGAGAAAGGAATTCGAGTTGTCCTTTTTCATATTGCTTCACCATTGGCGTTCCTTTTAATAAATGAAGTAAGTGGATTTTAATTCCTTGTACGTCAAGTTTCGCTACTTCACGAGCTGTTTCCATCATCATGTCGTAATCTTCAAGAGGAAGACCGTTAATAATATGAGAGCAAACTCGAATGCCATGCTTACGTAATTTATTTACACCTTCAACGTAAGAAGGATAATCATGAGCGCGATTAATAAGGTTTGCAGTACGTTCATGAACGGTCTGTAGTCCGAGTTCAACCCAAAGGTACGTGCGTTTATTTAAGTCCGCTAAATATTCAACAACATCGTCCGGTAAACAATCTGGACGAGTTGCGATAGAAAGACCGACAACGTCTTTTTCTGCTAGAAGCGGTTCGAATTTTTCTTTTAACACTTCAAGTGGTGCATGTGTATTTGTGTACGCTTGGAAATAAGCGATACATTTTCCGTCTTTCCATTTTGAGCGCATTTTTTCTTTCATTTCATGATATTGCGTTATAACATCATCGCGGCGATCGCCAGCGAAGTCACCAGATCCAGCAGCACTGCAAAATGTACAACCGCCATAAGCAACTGTACCGTCACGGTTCGGACAATCGAATCCAGCATCTAATGAAACTTTAAAGATTTTTTCACCAAATTCATTTCGTAAATGGTAATTCCATGTATGATAACGTTTATTGTCGTTTGTATATGGAAAAGGGTTTTGAACCTTCATTACTTTCCCTCCTAAGCCGAGTCAAAATAACACAAAATCCATTATAACATACTCATAAGGTTCATAAGGAAGGGACAAACTAAAGGGGAATTGAAGCAAGGAGGGACAATTATGGCAGAGCGTCAATCACTTGAATCGTATATTACACAAGCGGAACAAGCGGTGGAATATGCGAAAGAACAATTAGAACAAGGCATGAGACAAGAGCATTATAATACGATGGAGTATTCGGATGCGCAGTTGCAATTAGAACAAGCATATAACGATTTACAAACGATGCAACAACATGCGAATGATGAGCAACGTGAGCAGTTAAATAGAGCGCGTATGGCAATTCGCCAATTGCAACATCAAATGATTATTACACCGCACTAATAAGGAGTGAATGTAATGGCGAAACGTTCAGATCAAAATAACCCAGAACAAAAAACACAAAATGGACATAACGCTGAATTTTCGAATGAACTTGATCCGATTGTTCAAGTGAAACAGCGTAACAGTAAAAAAGGACAACCTCAAAGATCAAAGCAATCAGAGTAAACCAGGTCGCAATATGACCTGGTTTTGTTTTGTTATATGACAATAATGTAAGATTCCTGTAAGGTTTGCCGATAGTTGTAAGCTTACTTTTCCAGTAGAGTAAGGGAGGATTAAATTTTGGACAAGGAGCTGCTTTATGGGGAACAATATTACAAACAAACGAATTGATGAGTTAGATTACATTCGTGGCTTCGCATTACTGGGGATTATTTTAGTAAATATTTTAGCACTACTTCATATTAAAACTCCAGATCCTAATACAGTAGATGCTAGCTATCAAAGGTTTCTATACTTATTTGTAGAAGGTCGTTTCTTCTCGATTTTCTCATTCTTATTTGGAGTGGGATTCTATATCTTCATTACAAGAGCGATTGCGAAAGGGAAAAATGGATATGTTCTATTTTTCCGCCGCGTAGTTGCATTATTTATTTTTGGTTTGATTCATTACATGTTTCAGCCTGGAGAAGCACTAGCGTTATACGCAATTTGCGGATTAATCGTTTTACCGTTTTATAAAGCGAAAAAACAAGTGAACTTAGTAATTGGTCTTATTTTGACAATAGCCTTTAGTGTAATGGGTGTTAAAGAACTATTACCACTTGGTTTAATTTTATTAGGTCTTGCTGCAGGACAATATCGTGTATTTGAAAATCTTTCAAAAAACATAAAGCAAGTCGCTATTTTTACAGGCATTATGTTTGTTTTAAGTGTGGCAGCTGTATGGTATCAATATGGACACGTGCCTGCTGACCCATTTGTAAATATGATATTGATGAATGAAGACGGAACAATGGATGCTGCAAGCCATTTTCTGAAAATTGGTATTACTGTTGGACCAATTATTTCAGCTTTCTATGTAGGAGCATTAATTTTATTACTTCAGTTAAAACCAGTTCAAACATTATTAGCACCATTGAAATACTACGGTCGTATGGCTTTAACAAATTATATCGGACAAACGGCAATGATTTTAATTGCCGGTAGTGTATTTAACTTTGCAGGTAACTTAACATACATGCAGACGCTATATGTATGTATCGCAATTTATGCAATTCAAATTGTGTTTAGTGTAATTTGGATGAAAATCTTTAAAATGGGTCCATTAGAATGGATTTGGCGTGTTATTACGTACTGGACGGTAACACCTTTAAAGAAATAAAGAGAGAAGTGGGCTGTTCTTTTTGTGGAACAGCCTATTTTTATTTTCAGCTTTTGTAGTTGCGCCGATATATTTTGAAAATCGCCGATATAATTTCATTTACCGATTTACTATGCCGAAATGTGAACTAGTATTAACAGCCAAGCTTACAAGTACACCTTTTTTATATTACAAAAGTGTAAGGTAAATGTAATGTTAACAAATAGCAGTTCACTTCCAAAAGGCGCAAAATAGGTAATGGAAAAACAAGCGTAGGAGGATATATATGACGAAACCAGTTGTAGACGTGAAAAACGTTCAAAAAGTGTACGGTAAAAAAGGTGAGAACCAATCACACGCGTTAAAAGGTGTGTCATTCTCAATTCAAGAGGGTGAGTTTGTTGGAATTATGGGACCATCTGGTTCTGGTAAAACGACATTATTAAATGTAATTTCAACGTTAGATAAAGCAACGGGCGGCGTTGTTGAAATTGCAGGAACGGATATTACAAAAATGAAACAAGGTGAGCTTTCTGATTTCCGTTCACAAAAGTTAGGATTCATCTTCCAAGACTTTAACTTATTAGAGAACTTATCTATTTATGAAAACATTGCACTTCCACTCTCTCTTCAAGGTGTTCCATCACGTAACATTGGACCAAAAGTCGAGAAAGTAGCGGATATGTTAGGAATTACAGAAATACTTCAAAAGTACCCATCTGAAGTATCTGGTGGGCAAAAGCAACGTTCGGCAGCAGCGCGTGCTTTAGTGCATGAGCCGGCAATTATTTTAGGGGACGAGCCAACAGGAGCGCTTGATTCTAAAAATGCAACGAGTTTACTTGATGCGATGACAAACTTAAATAAAGATCAAGGCGTATCTATTATGATGGTTACACATGATCCATACAGTGCAAGTTACTGTCAGCGTATTTTATTCATTCAAGATGGTGAGCTATATAAAGAAATTCACCGCGGCGGTACACGTGAAGAGTTTTATAAAGAAATTTTAGATGTGCTTGCGGACTTAGGCACACAAAAAGCGTAAGAAAGGAGGTTCTAGAGCATGTTATTCAAACTTTCGATGTCAGGACTAAAGAGTAAGCTAAAAGATTACATCGTCTTACTTGTTGGTCTTGTCATGTCGATTTCAATTTTTTATATGTTTCAAACGTTAGCACTAAATGAATCATTTCTTGAATCTAATTCAGTGATTAAATCAATCGGATTTGTATTCCAAGCAGGTTCATTTTTACTAGCAATCATAACGTTCTTCTATATTTTGTATGCGAACTCTTTCTTACTATCTCTTCGTCAAAAAGAGTTTGGTATGTATATGATGTTAGGAGCAAAAAAGCATAAAGTTACATTACTTATGTTTATTGAGACAATTGTATTAGGCGCCGCGTCTCTTGCAATTGGAATTGCAGTTGGTGTAGGACTTGCAGAAGGTATCGGTCAATTATTAATGAAACAATTAGAATTTGCTGGTGAAGGCTATAAAGCATTTTACCTGCCATCTATGACTGTTACTTGTATCTTCTTCTTTGCACTATTTGTATTATCGGCAATTATGAACAGTATTAAATTATCACGTATTTCTGTCCTGCAACTTGTACATGCAGACGCACAAACAGAACGTGTTGCAGTAAAAGGAAAAATGACAGGTGTAGTTGCATTCCTTGCGGTTATTTTATTAGGAATGGGCTATGCATCAATGATTTACATGGAAAAACTAAGAGAAATGGGAATCATTATTGCATTAATTACAACGACAGCTGGTACTTACATGCTGTTTGGATCACTTCTCCCGGTCTTTATTAAAAAGTTAAAGAGTAATAAAAAGCGTAGTGAAAAAGGACTTAACGCTTTTACATTTGCACAATTAAACTTCCGTATTAATAGTTTAACAAAGGTTCTTGCTACAGTAGCGATGTTAGTTGCTCTTGGAGCAGGTGCAATTTCAGGTGGTATGGCGTTTAAAAATAACGCTATCAAACTGTCTGAGGGTTTAGTAATCTATGACTCAGTTGTTCATAATCCTACAGCTGAAGAAAAGAAAATTTTAGACGGTATTACATTTAAAGAAAAAAATGAATATCGCTACAAAGTTGATGATAAATACGTTTATTATGTAAAAGAAGATTTAGAAAAAAATCGTCCTTTCGTAAAAGATATGACAAATATGAAGTCGATGAAGGATTTAGTGAATACAAAGAAGGTTTCACAGGAACTACCAGTAGGTGCAGTTTCTAGAGAAATGAATGAAAAAGATGCGAACGCTAAAGAACTTCCAGAAGAATGGGTTGATGCTTTTAGCACAATTCATCCGTATTATATATACGAAGATCATGCAATTAAAATTGTAGATCAAAAAATGTACGATGGGATAAATGGTAAAGAAGGTATAGCATTTATCGGAAAAGCAGATGATTTCTTAGCATATACAAAAGAATGGAAAAAACTTGACGAGTTGCAGCTAGATAAATATAAAAATGTAAAAGCTGAAAGATTAAATAGTAAATATCAAACTTACGACATGTTATACGGCGTTGCGAGTGGAACAGTGTTTATGGGATTCTTCCTTGGAATTGCGTTCTTAGCAATGATGGCAAGCTGTCTTATGTTTAAAATTCTTTCTGGTGCATCAAAAGATATTACGCGTTATCAAATGCTTCGTAAAATCGGTGTGCGCCGTGAGTTATTAACGAAATCAATTTATAAAGAGCTATTCTTAGTATTCTTATTCCCAGCAATTGTGGGTATCGCTCACGTATTAGTTGGTATGAATATTTTCGGATTTATTTTAATCGATCCGTACTTCCGTATTTGGATACCAATCGTAATTTTCGTAGTTATTTATGCGATTTATTACTTCATTACAGTTCAATTGTATAAAGGAATTGTTCTTCCGAAAGAAGATTAATAATAAAAACCGAGCAAAAACGCTCGGTTTTTATTATTTTCAGAAAAAACACTTTGATGTTACTGAAATGTATAATATAATGTAAGTAAGTAACGTAATATAAAAGTAGAAGTAGCTGTATAAGGAAAGGAGGAATCCAATCTGTAGAAAGAAGCTGAACTTTTATCCCCACATTTTTTTACCGCAACGTATTTATACAATCGTAAGTTTCCACATTGAAAGTTTTCAGAACCACCTGAGTATATTGTGAAAATAATGGATAACACATGGAAATCTCATAGCATGATAAGGTAAAATGGACAACATAATGAGAAAATTACCGTTCATAAGATGAGGAGAATACATGTATGGAAGTTGTAGAGGCATTAAAAGATATAAGCCAAATTGAGGCTATGAAAAAATATTTAAAAGAGCACTCCCAGCGAGATTATCTTTTATTTGTTATTGGAATTAACACAGGATTAAAAATTACAGAACTACTTAGCATGAAATTTGAAGATGTATTAAATGAAGACGGGACTGTTAAAGAGTTTTATGCTCTTCCTGTGAAAGATGAAAAATTTAAACAAGATATTTATTTAAATACAAAAGTAAAAGAAGCGCTTTTAGATTACGTACAATCTATTGGTGTTAAAAGAGAAAATTACGTATTCCAATCTAATAAAACGTCAAATTCAATTACGCGCCAACAAGCGTATCGTGTAATTCATAATGCTGCAGAAGCAGTTGGAGTTGTTGGTAAAATCGGAACGAATTCAATGCGAAAAACGTTCGGATTTCATGCGTACAAAAGAGGGATAGCGATTGCACTATTGCAAAAACATTTTCATCACGCGACTCCATCAGAGACACTAAAGTATTTAGGTATCTCAAAGGATGAGAGCTTTAAAACGGAGATTGATGTCGATTTATAAAAGCCGTAACTAAAAAAATTAGGAGGCGGAAAATATGAATATTAGAGAGAGTGAACTGCCGGGTATTGGATGTAAGTTTGAAGTGATTACAAAAGGTAATGAAAAGATGGTTATCGTTATTCATGATGATGGCCGAAGAGAAATGTACCATTTTGATGCTGATCATGAAGAGAGTATTTCAAGCGTCTCTCTTCGTGATTCTGAAGCGAGACAAATTGCAGCTATATTGGGCGGAATGGTATATAGGCCACAAGCTTTAGATACGATTGAAATGGCTTTTGAGGGATTATCAATTGAGTGGTTTAAGGTGGAAAATAATGCACCAGTTGTACAAAAAACAATTGGTAGTTTACATGTTCGAAACACATATAACGTAACGATTATTGCCATTTTGAAAAAGAATATGAAGAAGTTCTTTAATCCAGGCCCAGATTCTATCATTGAAGCTGGCGATATGCTCGTATTATCAGGTGAAAGACATGAAGTGAAAAGAATTATTAATGAGTTGCTTTCAGTAGGAGGGGATTCATAATCGATGGATACTTTAATCTTTGAAGTTGGAACTGCGTTAGTATTAGTCGCTTTTGCAGCTATTCTCGCTGCAAAGTTAAAGTTCTCGATTATTCCGTTTCTTATTATACTCGGTATGCTAGTGGGGCCTCATGCCCCAGATTTAGGGCTTATCGATTTAAGATTTATTGAAAGTGGAGAAGTTATTTCCTTCCTCGGCCGTGTTGGCGTCATATTCCTCCTATTTTACTTAGGTTTAGAATTCTCAATTAAAAAATTAATTAAATCAGGAAAATCAATTGCTTTTGGGGGAACTGTTCATATATCGCTTAATTTTATATTAGGTTTACTTTACGGATATATAATGGGTTTCCCCTTATTAGAAACATTAATTATTGCTGGGATCATAACAATTTCATCGAGTGCAATTGTTGCGAAAGTAATTGTTGATTTAAGAAGATCTGGTAATAAAGAGACGGAGCTAATTTTAGGAATCATTATGTTTGATGATATTTTTTTAGCGGTATATTTATCAGTCGTTTCAGGATTAGTACTTGGAGGGGCAACATCATTTGTAGGTGCTCTTACATCTATTTTAATCGCAGTAGGTTATATGCTACTATTCTTTGTAGTTGCTAGAAAAGCTACACGGTTTTTAAATAAAATGTTAGATATTTCGTCCAATGAAATTTTTATTATTGTAATATTCGCTATTTTGTTCTTTGTAGCAGGATTTTCAGAAACGATTCATGTTGCAGAGGCAATTGGAGCATTATTACTAGGACTCGTTTTTTCTGAAACAGAGCATAGTGATCGAATTGAACAGCTTGTCGTTCCGTTTCGTGATTTCTTTGGAGCTATATTCTTTTTCAGCTTCGGTTTAAGTATAGACCCATTTTCACTTGGCGGAGCAGTGTGGTTGGCATTAGGAGCAGTTTTCATTACTCTTATCGGTAATTTTACTGCTGGAATGGTTGCGGGGCGTAAAGCTGGGTTATCGCATAAGGCTTCTACGAATATCGGTTTAACACTTGTATCACGCGGAGAATTTTCTATTATCGTCGCGAATATTGGAATTGCGGGTGGCTTAATGGCAGCGATTAAACCGTTCTCAGCTTTGTATGTTTTAATATTAGCATCGTTAGGACCTTTGTTAACGAAAGAATCTGGGAGAATATACTCGCTACTAGATAAGGTGTTTAAATGGAGTGCTAAAGAACGTGCGAAGCGAGAAAAGGAAGTTGGATAGTATAAAGAGGCTGCATGAAGTTCATGCAGCCTCTTTATACATTGTTACTGTTGTCATTTTTTGTCGGTAAGTCGATATATTTTAATAATCGCTGATATAATCCAAGAAACAATCAGTATAATTTCATTTACTGTCGAACCATTATCTGAATTTCATCAACTATTAATCAGTTGCCTTCCTATTTAAAAACGACTACAATTTTACTGTTATATATATGAACGAAAAAAATAGAATAGGAGGGGAAACTATGCCAAGGAAAGTATGGCTATTAGTAGCTGGGATGATTATTAATGTCACGGGTGCTTCTTTTTTATGGCCTTTTAATACAATTTATTTGCATGATCACCTAGGAAAATCTTTATCTGTGGCCGGAATGGTATTAATGATCAATTCGCTTACTGGTGTAATCGGAAACTTGCTCGGCGGTGTTTTATTTGATAAATGGGGCGGTTATAAATCAACTTTAGTAGGGATTGTGATTACACTTGTATCGATTTTAGGTCTTGTGTTCTTCCACGGTTGGCCGTTATATGTTGTGTGGCTAGCGTTAATCGGCTTCGGTTCTGGAATGGTCTTCCCATCGATGTATGCGATGGTTGGTACGGTTTGGCCAGAAGGCGGAAGACGGGCATTTAATGCGATGTACGTTGGACAAAATGTTGGTATTGCGATCGGAACAGCATGTGGTGGATTAGTTGCATCGTATCGTTTTGATTATATTTTCTTAGCGAACTTTATTTTATACTTTGTTTTCTTCTTAATTGCTTTTATTGGATTCCGCGGTATGGAAGACAAGAAAGAGCCAGGAGTGCAAAAAGAAGTCGAAACGAAAAAAGGGTGGTCACTTACACCTGGATTTAAAGCACTTCTTATCGTGTGTGTAGCATATGCTTTATGCTGGGTTACATACGTACAGTGGCAAGGAGCGATTGCAACACATATGCAAGAATTGAATATTAGCCTTCGTCACTATAGTTTATTATGGACGATAAACGGAGCGATGATTGTTTGTGCGCAGCCACTTGTTAGTATGCTAATTCGTTGGATGAAGCGTTCTTTAAAACAGCAAATTATGATTGGGATTTTCATTTTTGCGGCGTCATTCATTGTGTTAAGCCAAGCGCAGCAATTTACGATGTTCCTCGTTGCGATGGTAACATTAACAATAGGTGAGTTATTTGTATGGCCTGCGGTTCCAACGATTGCAAATATACTTGCACCAAAAGATAAATTAGGGTTTTATCAAGGGGTTGTAAATAGTGCGGCGACTGTAGGGAAAATGTTCGGGCCGGTCGTTGGCGGAGCAATTGTGGATTTATACAATATGGAAGTATTGTTTATAGCAATCATGGTAATGCTTGTAGTAGCGCTTATAGCAACGAGCATTTATGATAAACGAGTAAAAGTAGAAGAAACAGTTGAAGAAAAAATTGCAGTTTAGTTTGACGGAACATGTAACATGTTTTAGAATATATTTAAATAAAACAACCTTTAGAACAAGGGAGATAGCTCGGCTGTCTTAAGATGAATTCGTTAGTTATTAAGAGTAACGATTAACCGAGAAGTCCTCGCTTTAAGTAAGCTCTTAAGAGATACTAAGTGAAGGATAGTTCACTTAACTTATATGTGTAATAACAGTGAGAAGGAGTAGTAGTAATAGAAGCTGGTTTAGAGAGTTGACGGTCGGTGCAAGTCAATCCACGTTTCGTTATGAACTCGCCTTTGAGTTGCAGTTGTGAAACTAATAGTAGCAATTGCCGTTAATCCACGTTACGGATCTAAGCGAATGTATATTTGTACATTAATTTAGGGTGGTACCGCGGGAATCTATAACCTCTCGTCCCTTTCTAGGGATGAGAGGTTTTTTGTATTTTGGGCGGTGAAAATAAATAGAATTTCAAGGAGGGTATCTCATGAGCTTTAATCATCAAGAAATTGAGAAGAAGTGGCAAGGGTACTGGGAAGAGAATAAAACATTCCGTACGCCAGATGAGACAGAAAAACCAAAATTTTATGCACTAGATATGTTCCCATATCCATCAGGTGCAGGCTTACACGTAGGACATCCAGAAGGTTATACAGCGACAGATATTTTATCTCGTATGAAGCGTATGCAAGGATATAACGTTCTTCATCCAATGGGATGGGATGCATTTGGTCTTCCAGCAGAGCAATATGCACTTGATACTGGAAACAGCCCAGCTGAATTTACAGAGCATAATATTAATACGTTCCGTAACCAAATTAAATCATTAGGTTTCTCTTACGATTGGGACCGTGAAGTAAATACAACAGATCCAAACTACTATAAGTGGACGCAATGGATCTTCCTAAAACTATTTGAAAAAGGCTTAGCTTACGTTGATGAAGTACCTGTAAACTGGTGCCCAGCACTTGGTACAGTACTTGCAAACGAAGAAATCATTGACGGTAAGAGTGAGCGTGGTGGACATCCAGTTGAGCGTCGTCCGATGAGACAGTGGATGCTAAAAATTACAGCTTACGGAGATCGTCTATTAGAAGATCTAGATGAGCTTGATTGGCCTGAAAGCTTAAAAGATATGCAACGTAACTGGATCGGTCGTTCTGAAGGTGCAGAAGTACACTTCAACATCGATGGTACAGACGAGAAATTCACAGTTTTCACAACGCGCCCTGATACATTATTTGGTGCAACATACTGTGTACTAGCTCCAGAACATGCACTTGTTGCAGAAATTACAACAGCAGAACAAAAAGAAGCGGTAGAAGCTTACATTAACGCTGTAAAAATGAAGAGTGACCTAGAGCGTACAGAACTTGCGAAAGAGAAAACTGGTGTATTCACTGGTGCTTACGCAGTTAACCCAGTAAACGGTGAGAAATTACCAATCTGGATCGCTGACTATGTTCTTGCAACTTACGGAACAGGTGCTGTAATGGCAGTTCCAGCTCACGATGAGCGTGACTATGAATTCGCATCAGTATTTAATCTTCCAATGAAGGAAGTTGTAAAAGGCGGAGATATTACGAAAGAAGTGTACACAGGTGATGGTGCACACGTAAACTCAGCATTCCTTGATGGATTAAATAAAGAAGAAGCAATCGCAAAAATGATTGAATGGCTTGAAGCAACGAGCGCAGGAAATCAAAAAGTAACGTACCGTCTACGTGACTGGTTATTCAGCCGTCAACGTTACTGGGGTGAACCAATTCCAGTAATTCACTGGGAAGATGGTACAATGACAGCTGTGAAAGAAGAGGAATTACCATTAGTTCTTCCGAAAACAGAAAACATCCGTCCTTCAGGTACAGGTGAATCACCACTTGCTAACATTGACGAGTGGGTAAATGTTGTTGATCCTGAGACTGGTAAAAAAGGTCGTCGTGAAACGAACACAATGCCGCAATGGGCTGGTAGCTGCTGGTACTACCTACGTTACATCGATCCAAACAATAGCGAAGCACTTGTAGATCCTGAAAAAGTAAAACAATGGCTTCCAGTTGATATTTATATCGGTGGTGCAGAACATGCCGTACTTCACTTACTATATGCTCGTTTCTGGCATAAAGTATTATACGATATCGGTGTAGTTCCAACGAAAGAGCCATTCCAACAATTATTCAACCAAGGTATGATTCTAGGTGAAAACAACGAGAAAATGAGTAAATCAAAAGGTAACGTTGTAAATCCTGATGATATCGTAGCAAGCCACGGTGCAGATACACTTCGTCTATACGAAATGTTCATGGGACCATTAGATGCTTCAATTGCTTGGTCTGAAAATGGTCTTGACGGAGCTCGTCGTTTCCTAGACCGCGTATGGCGTCTATTCGTTCAAGATAACGGTGAATTAAGTGAGAAAATTACTGACGCACCAAATAAAGAGCTTGAAAAAGCTTACCATCAAACAGTGAAGAAAGTAACAGAAGACTATGCAGAGCTTCGCTTCAACACAGCGATTTCTCAAATGATGGTATTCATCAACGATGCATACAAAGCTGAAACACTTCCAAGAGAATATGTAGAAGGTTTCGTAAAAATGATTGCACCAGTTGCACCTCATATCGGGGAAGAGCTATGGAGCAAACTTGGATACAATGAAACAATCACATATGCAAGCTGGCCAACATTTGATGAGTCTAAACTTGTAGAAGATGAAGTTGAAATTGTTGTTCAAGTTATGGGTAAAGTTCGCGCAAAACTAACAATGAGTAAAGACGCATCAAAAGAAGAAATGGAACAACTTGCACTTGAAGCAATTCAAGACCAAATTGAAGGGAAAACAGTACGTAAAGTAGTTGTTGTTCCTGGAAAACTTGTTAACGTTGTTGCAAACTAATTTATTTTAAGTAAAAAGCCCAGAGTATTTATGCTCTGAGCTTTTTTGTGTAGAAAATAATCTCCGGATCACCTTAGTTTAAGTTTTCAATTATTCCACTACGTACAAATAAAAGAGCGGAATTCTAATACAGACAAACACCTATTCTTCTATAGGAAATATGATAAAAAAGGTAGGCTAAATTGAGTAGAAGAGGTGAAAGGAATGAAAGGGATGGACAATAATGCACCACATGGCTTTTTCGGAGGTGGATCGGATAGTTATGAACAAATAATGTTAATGGGAGGCGGACAACAAGGATATGGCGGAATTCCGAGCTGGATGGGTGGAACACCTGGAGGATTTTCCACATCAGTAGCTGGAGCACAAACTGGAATTCCAACATTAACAGGAGGATTTCCATCATCAGTAGCTGGAGTGCAAACAGGAATCCCAACATTTGTAGGCGGAGCAGCGGGAGGAGTACCAGTAGGTGTACCAACTACATTCCCATCTTTCGTTGGAGGAGTACAAACAGGATTTCCGGTACCGGGAGTAGGTGTTGTGGCAGGCGGAGT
Organism: Bacillus cereus group sp. MYBK220-1; assembly: GCF_051916445.1. Classification (NCBI taxonomy): domain Bacteria; kingdom Bacillati; phylum Bacillota; class Bacilli; order Caryophanales; family Bacillaceae; genus Bacillus; species Bacillus cereus group sp. MYBK220-1. Next base: position 139,381 of record NZ_JBQAGQ010000011.1, read on the forward strand.
AGGTGGTTATCCACAAGGTTTTTACGGTCACCATGGCCACCATCATCAAGGTCACCATGGCCATCATGGACATCATCACCACCAAGGTCACCATGGCCATCATGGCCACCATCACCACCAAGGTCACCAAGGTCACCATGGCCACCATCACCACCAAGGTCACCAAGGTCATCATGGACATCATCAACAACAAGTACATCACCACGGCCACCATCATATACATCCGCAGGCTGTTCTTTATCAAATTCATCAAGATCAACATGGTCACCATGGCCACCACGGCCACCATCACCACCAAGGTCATCATGGACATCATCAACAACAAGTACATCACCACGGCCATCAAGGCCACCATGGTCACCAAGGTCAGCATGGTCATCAAGGCCAACAACACCAACAACACCAACAATACCAACAGTATCAACAACAACAATCTTCTCCTTGGACAGGTGGAATTGGAGCAGGAGGAGCGGGGGCAGCAGCAGGAGCGGCTAGCATTAGTGGAGCTGCAGGACATGCGGGACACGTGGGTCATTAATGATTGCCAGAAAAAAAGACATAATAAAAAACTGCTAGGAAATCCTAGCAGTTTTTTTCAGCTTCTTGACGCTGACGTTCAATTTCAGCACGAAGTTGTGGTTCCGGTGCTTGCCAGCCTTCTGGCTTTAGAATCTTACCGTCGCCTTCACGGAATCGAGGCTTCCCATCAGGGAATAGTTTTGCCATGTTGGCGTTGTTTACAATTTCGAATCCTTTATCTGGACGTACGCCCATTTCTGCAAACGTTCCGAATGCAAAGTAAATAAGGTCAATCAGTGCATCGTATTGATCTTCAACAGTCGTTGCCTCTAGAAATTCTTCTAGTTCTTCCTGCATAAAACTTGCACGGATTTTTGCACGCTCTTCTGTTAATTTTGTTGGAGTATTTGTCACAGGATGTCCGAATACTTCATGCATTTTCGCAACAAGTTCGTATCCTTTATCTAAACCTTTTTCGTTTGTCATGTTGTTTCATCCTTTCTTACGTTATGCCGAAGTTTATTGTAACATAAGGTGATTATGAAATGAAAAGAACATCTTATCGAAATAAGATGTTCGCTCGTTATTCTTCTTTTTTTATTAAAAGGGATGAAATAAGATCGATGCCAAAAATACCGACCAGTAACATTGGTATAACGACAAGCAAGTAACGTGTGAAGGAAACATTTTTTAAGTATGTATGAGCAAATAAAAAGACGCCGAGAAATAAAATACCATTTAAAATAGGCTTTACTAATTTTTTAGACATAAGCTCCCCCATAAATATCTTCTCTCTCTATTTGATAATAAAAAAACTCCTCTCTCCGTTGTATCATGCTGGAGAGAGGAGTTCAATCATTTCTCATTCAATGACACCAGAATTTGTAATATTTACGGTGTATTTTATATGAACCGGAACATCTTTATACATTTGTCTCCATTCTTCTAATTTGAATGGGCGATAATGTTGCTTATACTTTGCACCTAGCCCGAGAGGGTCGACGCCTAAAGATTTAAGTTGCTTAATTAACTTAGCAGCTTGTTTATCTAATTGTTTTTGGACATCTTTTTCAATGTTTTTTGTGTTCTTGTTATTTTCTAAGTTAATTTGTTTTGATAGTTCTTGAATACGTGCATCAAGACGAACGTTAATGAAAAAAGAAGGCTTTCCGTTTTTAATTTTTATATCGTAAGTTGGAACAGAACGAATATTATTAATCATTACGTACGCAGAATCTGTTTTAAATTCATGTGAATCTAATTTATGTTTCTCTAATAGTCCTTTAAATATGAACATATCTTTTTCCGCAATTTTACCGATATATTTATCTTTTTTAAAAAGGCCAATTCCGGTAATTTTTATTTTATCACCATGCTTCTTTAGAATGGGAATATAGTAGTCTTTTCCTTCTTGATAATAGCGAAATGCTCCTATATGTAGATTATCCGCTGGTAAAGGTCCGGTCTCCATGTTATGTTCTAGCAATTTTTTTATATAAATTGCAACGTTGTATGAAGTCGAATATTTGCCCTTTAAAAGTTCAGTACCATTCCCATCTAATAAAGCAGCATATAAAGCGTTCCCTATATTCACATCTCGAAGTAATGTATCGAATGAAGTAGACATTCCTGTTTTGGCAAGCCTTATTGTATATAGAGCGACACGCATTTGTCCGCTAGCAAATGGTTGAGAAGACTCTAAAGATGTGTCTGCTTTTACTTGTTTTACTGCATTTGCACTGCCTTCAAAAACTTGAACTTTATTTCCTTTTTTCTGAATGGGACAAACGAATGTCACTTTTACTTTATTATCTTTTGCGACATCAAAAACGCTTCCTTGAATAAGTTGTACATCATCGATAATATTTTTTTGTAAACATCCAATTAGACTGAAGAATGTTATACAAGAAATAAGTATTAATTTGCTTGTGCTTTTGATTTTTTCCATTTTCTTTTCACCCACACAATAATAAATAGGATTGGGATGTATACATAAATGAGCCAAAAACTAACTTTTGATACATTACTAATAAAGTTATTAATATCGTGTCTGTTGGTTAAAAGTTGCGAAACAATGAGAGTGATAAAGATAAAAGCAATTAAAATACCCCTTTGTTTTACACGGAATATTTCATGTGTTCCTCTCATTGACGCCCATAAAGGGAGGATGAAACTTGAAATAATAACGAGTGCATAGCCTGAAATTGCAATATATTCGAGTCTTTCTATAAATGGTAATTGAATGACTTGGGTCATAGAAAGTTGGGCCCATATCGTTTTTAACAATTGTTTTTCACTAAAAAATGCAAAGGCTAAAAGGGTGCTAAATAAATATAGAAGATTTGAAAATAGTGCTCCAAACTGAGCGTATTTATGAGATTGCATAGGCTTTTTCACAAATGGATACACCATGAGGTAAATTTCAAAACCGGTCATACTGTAGATTGACAGTTGAGCGGATTTTAAAATGTCTGAAAAAGAATGTGTGAATATAGGTAGTAAATTATCCCAATGTGAATATTTCAAAACGAATAAGCTTAGAAATAAGTATCCTAATGTACCACCAACAGAGATGACGCAAATACCGGTAATTACACGAAATCCAGAAGAGATAATGTAATAGCTAACTAAGCATAAAAAGAGTGTTAACATAAAGGTGGAAGCGGTAGGAAACATCCATACTTGAATAATTTCAACATATGTTCGGATGACCGAAATACTAACGATTAAAAAATAAGCCATAAAGATGATGCTAATGCCATTTCCTAGCCATTTTCCAAATGTTTGCCGATGTAAATCAACTAAATTCCCATTTGTTTCTTTTAATAAGACATACATCATCCATATAAGAATATGGATGAAAATTCCTGTGATTATAACTCCCATCCATCCGTCGTATCCAGCGGCCTTTGCGATGATTCGAGCGAATCCGAGAACTCCAGCACCAAACTGTGCACCGTGAATTAAGAAGAAAACAAAGATAGGAGATATTTGATATTTTTCTTGAACTTTACTCATCAATGCACCTCATTTCTCAATCATCAAAATCTGATCTATGTTTTGTTGAAATTCCTTTCGCTGCTTTTTTTACATGTTGTGGTCTTGCTTGCACATCTCTCGTATCAATCATTGTTAATGGAAAACGAATCCAAGAATCTTTAACTGATTGTTGCCTTGTCGGATAAAACAAAGCGTACGGCTTACGTAAGGAAGTAAGTCTAAAGAGATGAGTAAATAAAAAGATAAATCCAAGAGAAATCCCGAACAATCCGCCTATTTCTGCAAACATAAGAAAAGGAAAGCGTAGTAATCGAACAGCGTTCCCCATTTTATAAATAGGTGTAATAAAGGAAGCGAGTGCCGATAGTGCAACGATAATTAATAAAATGTTACTCGTTAACCCAGCTTGTACAGATGCTTGCCCGATTACGATACCGCCTACAATACCGAGTGTTTGCCCAACTTTCATCGGTAACCTTGCGCCGGCTTCTCTTAATAAATCAATTGCAAGTTCTAAAAAGAGCGCTTCAATTAAAGGTGGGAATGGTACTTGTGCCCTTGATAAAATCAAAGTTTCAAGTAAATCACTTGGAATAAGTTCATAATGATAATTTAAAACTGCAACGTATAACGGTGTAGCGCAAATTGAAAATAGAACGGCAATTAATCTTAAAATCCTTGAAAATGTAGCGTACATCCAGGAGACGTTATAGTCTTCTGGTGAAATGAAAAAATCGAAATAGGATACAGGTGTTAGTAAAACACTTGGAGAACCATCAACGAAAATAGCGATTTTTCCATCAATTAGTGCTTTTGTAACTCTATCAGTACGTTCTGTATTGATATAGAGAGGGAAAATCGATTTTTCACCCATTAATTCTTGTAAATAAGCACTATCATTAATTTGATCATATTCAAGAGCGCGTAATGACTCTTCTAGAAAATCTACATTATCTTTTTCAGCAAGGTTGTCTAAATACATCATGACAACTTTTGTTTTTGAAAACTCGCCAATAATCATTTCTTTTGTTTGTAAATCTAAAACAGGAAGACGTTTTCGAACTAAATTAATGTTTGTATCAATATCCTCTACGAAACCTTCTTGCGGACCAATAACAGTTGATTCGTTTAAAGGAGGGGTTGGTGCACGATAATTATCAATTGCAATGTTTGCAAGCATACATTTTTGATCTTGCTGATTCAATTGAATAATCGCATGCCCCTTTAAAACCATATCCTCAATTTTTTGTAAGTCGTTCGTAATTGTAATGCCGCTCATTGGAATATGTTCTTTCAGCTCTTCTAGTGAAGCATTAGGTCGTTCCAAAAGAGTAGGCATTAAATATTTTTGTAATTTCTCTCCATCAAGCGAAGGACGATAGTAAGAAATCCAATAAGGCATCGTTTCATCGTCGGATGTATGATAATTCACAAAATCACTAGACTTTTTCAGCTTCTCTATTAAATTTTGTAAAGAATGGATACGGTCTTTTTCTGGTTTCGTAAAATCATAAATACTATTACCTTTAGAGTTTTGTTGCTTACTTTGAGAAGGTTCATCTTGCTTAGCGTTTTGTTGTTTATCTTGAGACGAATCACCTTGTTTAGCACCTTGTTGTTTATCTTGAGAGGAATCCTCTTGTTTAGTACTTTGTTGCTTATCTTGAGAGGAATCCTCCTGCTTAGAGTTTTGTTGCTTATCCTGAGAAGAGTCATCTTGTTTAGAGTTTTGTTGCTTATCTTGAGAGGAATCATCCTGTTTAGAGTTTTGTTGCTTATCCTGAGAAGGTTCATCTTGTTTAGCGCTTTGTTGCTTATCCTGAGAGGAATCCTCTTGTTTAGTACTTTGTTGCTTATCCTGAGAAGAATCTTTTTGTTTAGTACTTTGTTGCTTATCCTGAGAGGAATCCTCTTGTTTAGTACTTTGTTGCTTATCCTGAGAGGAATCCTCTTGTTTAGTACTTTGTTGCTTATCCTGAGAAGAATCTTTTTGTTTAGTACTTTGTTGCTTATCCTGAGAAGAATCTTTTTGTTTAGTACTTTGTTGCTTATCCTGAGAAGAATCTTTTTGTTCGTGATTTTTACCTTTATTATGTTTCATACTTCTAGTCTGTTCTTTGTTATCATCCTCTTCATTGTTAGAATGCTGCTCCTGATTATCTGTTTCGTTTGCTTCTGGTTTATTTGATTTTTTTTTCTTACGTAACCAATTCCAAATCATGTGTATACCCTCTTTAATCTTGTAATATAGTGCTATTTTGTGGCTAATTTTGTATATTATTCATTTATTTATGAAAAGAAGAAGGAGATTAGTTTGCATGGAAAAAAATCTTTAGTAAGCAGTTCATACTATAACGGGAAGAGGGAGAATCTGTGCAAATTGTAAAAAAGGAGAAGTTTGTTTTAAAAGGGTTTACGTTTGAAAATGGCAGGGAAATTCCTGTTCAAATGGGATACGAGACATATGGTACGTTAAATAGAGAAAGGTCAAATGTGATTTTGGTTTGTCATTATTTTAGTGCAACAAGTCATGCGGCAGGAAAATATACAGTGCATGATGAGGAGTCTGGTTGGTGGGATGGGCTCATTGGACCTGGAAAAGCAATTGATACAAATAAGTATTTTGTTATATGTACAGATAATCTTTGTAATGTGCAGGTGAGAAATCCATATGTGATTACAACAGGACCGAAATCGATTAATCCAGAAACTGGAGAAGAATATGCTATGGATTTTCCGGTTTTTACATTTCTTGATGTAGCTCGTATGCAATATGAGTTAATAAAAGGTATGGGAATTTCAAGGTTACACGCTGTAATTGGACCGTCGGCAGGGGGAATGATTGCACAACAATGGGCGGTTCACTATCCACATATGGTAGAGCGGATGATTGGCGTTATTACGAACCCACAAAATCCAATTATTACGTCAGTAAACGTAGCGCAAAATGCGATTGAAGCAATTCAACTGGATCCAAGTTGGAAAGGTGGAAAATATGGAGAAGAGCAGCCGATAAAGGGGCTTCATTTAGCAAATAGAATGATGTTTATGAACGCGTTTGATGAGCATTTTTATGAAATGGCATTTCCTCGTAATAGTATAGAGATAGAACCTTATGAAAAGTTTTCTACACTAACATCATTTGAAAAAGAGATAAATAAAGCGACATATAGAAGTATAGAGTTAGTAGATGCAAATTCATGGATGTATACTGCAAAGGCAGTTTTATTGCATGATATTGCACATGGTTTTTCTTCATTAGAAGAATCTCTTTCTAACATAGAAGCGAATGTACTTATGATTCCATGTAAACAAGATTTGCTTCAGCCGTCTCGTTACAACTATAAAATGGTAGATATTTTGCAAAAACAAGGGAAGTATGCGGAAGTGTATGAGATAGAAAGTATAAATGGGCATATGGCGGGAGCATTTGATATTCATTTATTTGAAAAGAAAGTTTATGAATTTTTAAATCGGAAAGTATCTAGTTTTGTTTAGAAGACAAATGATGGGGAAAAGGTGCAATGTTTGTAGTAGGCACCTTTTTTTACATGATTTGTAGACGGAAAATATATGTGGCAATTGCTATACCGAAGAATGCGATACTAAGCAATAGAAATAAGAATGACATTTCTTGGGGTGATTTTATTTTTTTAGTATTTTTCATACTAAGAGTAATAATTGCAGCGATTAAGAAAATGATGCCCATTATGAAAAGGGAAAGTGTCATTTTCATTGGCTCCTTTCATAAGACAAGTATATTGAGGATACAATGCAAGAGTTATGTTTGTAAAGAATAAGTTTTGCGAGAAAATTGAGAAATAGTTTTTCGATTCTTTGCGTTCTTTCTTTTGCGTGCTAAAATTGGTAGAGAATGTTTGTGAAAAAGAAACTAAAGGTTTTATTGTATATAAGGAGGAACTACATATGACAGAAGTTAAAACAATTACTACAGAAGAGGTACAAGAGCGTTTAGAAAATGGAGAAACGTTATTTTTAGTAGACGTAAGAGAAGATGAAGAAGTAGCGGCAGGAAAGATTCCAGAAGCTGTACATATTAAAATGGGCGATATCCCACATAAAGTAGATTTCTTTAATAAAGAGAATGAATATATCTTTATTTGTCGTTCAGGAATGCGCAGTGAAAATGTATGTCATTATTTAAATGAGCAAGGATTTAAAACAGTGAATATGGTTGGCGGTATGCTTCAATATGAAGGTGAAACGAAATAGTTAATAGTTAAAAACTTGAAACGAGTCTGTTTCAAGTTTTTTTCTTTTGCATACAGTATAAAAAGGAGGAGGGGTAAATGGGGATTAATTTGCGTAAAGTAAAAATTATGAATAATACAGGAGCTGTTAATGTCGGCGACTGTTATGATATCTCGCCTTTAGCTGTAGCAAAAGTATATGCAGGTGCTGGAGGGTCGAGTGCGGCTATTTTTTTAAATGGGAAAAGACAGCCAGAAGCAGTCATTAGAACATCAGTGTTTCTTCCGCCGTTAGCAACAAGTACACGTACATTAGGTTCATAGAGGAAAGGTAGAGTGTAATTATGCCTGCTCATATAAAAGAATTTGTTATTGTGAATAACACTGGGAATATATTTACCGGTGATAATTTGAGTGATACTTCATTTACTGCTTCGAAATCATATAGTGGTTCAATGGGGTGCACTTGGATTGATGTTGTTACAGTAATAGGGACGGAGACGAAGCTTTGTTTACAGCCGGGTGATTCGGTGACGACAACATATACAAGAGGCACTCCTGCTGGTACTGTAACAGGAACAAATATGGGGCAAAGTGTAAATACATCGGGTATAGCACAAGCTGTCCCTAATACAGATAATATGGATTCAATTGCAGGACTCCCTTAAGGAATTAAGGGAGTTTTTATTATTTAAAATAAAAATAGTCTTGGAAATTATTTTTGTAAATAGATTAAGAAGAGGCTTATTTATTATGAAAAAGACGGTTTGTAGGTGGTGAAAGTGTGAAGAATCGTGATAATAATCGGAAGCAAAATTCGTTAAGCTCTAATTTTAGAATTCCACCAGAACTTATTGGGCCTACTTTCCCCCCTGTTCCAACTGGATTTACAGGTATAGGGATTACTGGTCCAACCGGTCCACAAGGCCCAACAGGACCTCAAGGACCAAGAGGATTACAAGGTCCGATGGGGGAGATGGGCCCGACAGGACCTCAAGGTGTGCAAGGGATACAAGGATCAGTTGGTCCAATAGGTGCAACTGGACCAGAAGGACAGCAGGGGCCACAAGGATTGAGAGGACCACAAGGAGAAACTGGAGCGACAGGACCGGGGGGTGTGCAAGGGTTACAAGGTCCGATTGGTCCAACGGGAGCGACTGGGGCACAAGGTATACAAGGGATACAGGGATTACAGGGGCCAATTGGAGCGACGGGACCTGAGGGATCTCAAGGAATTCAAGGCGTCCAAGGGTTACCGGGTGCAACTGGTCCACAAGGAATACAAGGAGCACAAGGGATACAAGGAACACCAGGACCGAGTGGAAATACAGGTGCAACCGGAGCGACTGGAGCAACTGGTCAGGGGATAACAGGCCCGACTGGAATAACAGGTCCAACTGGAATAACTGGACCATCTGGAGGACCTCCTGGTCCGACGGGGCCGACTGGTGCGACAGGTCCGGGTGGCGGACCGAGTGGAAGTACAGGTGCGACTGGAGCAACGGGGAATACTGGGGCTACAGGAAGTACAGGGGTAACAGGAGCAACGGGAAGTACAGGTCCGACTGGAAGTACGGGAGCACAGGGCTTGCAAGGAATCCAAGGGATTCAAGGACCAATTGGGCCAACAGGTCCAGAAGGTTCGCAGGGTATTCAAGGTATTCCTGGTCCGACGGGAGTAACTGGTGAACAAGGAATACAAGGAGTTCAAGGTATTCAAGGGGCAACGGGAGCAACAGGAGATCAAGGTCCACAAGGTATACAGGGGGTTATAGGGCCACAAGGGGTAACAGGGGCCACAGGAGATCAAGGTCCACAAGGTATACAAGGAGTACCAGGGCCATCAGGAGAAACAGGGCCACAGGGAGTTCAAGGGATACAAGGTCCGATGGGTGATATAGGACCAACAGGTCCAGAAGGCCCAGAGGGACTGCAGGGCCCGCAAGGAATACAAGGTGTGCCAGGGCCAGTTGGAGCGACGGGTCCAGAGGGTCCCCAGGGGATACAAGGCATTCAAGGACCGGTAGGAGCAACAGGCCCACAAGGCCCACAAGGAATTCAGGGAATACAAGGTGTGCAAGGGATAACGGGAGCAACAGGAGTACAAGGAGCAACTGGAATTCAAGGGATACAAGGGGAAATAGGAGCAACGGGTCCAGAGGGGCCACAAGGAGTGCAAGGTGCTCAAGGGGCGATTGGTCCAACCGGTCCGATGGGGCCACAAGGAGTGCAAGGAGTACAAGGAATTCAAGGAATTCAAGGAGCGACGGGTGCACAAGGAGTGCAAGGTCCACAAGGAATTCAAGGAATCCAAGGTCCGACGGGGGCAACAGGAGATATGGGAGCAACTGGGGCGACAGGGGAAGGCACTACAGGCCCAACAGGAGTAACTGGTCCAACAGGGGTAACAGGCCCGTCTGGAGGACCAGCAGGACCGACCGGCCCAACGGGGCCATCAGGTCCGGCGGGAGTAACTGGTCCATCTGGTGGACCACCTGGCCCGACAGGAGCAACAGGTGCGACAGGAGTAACAGGAGATACTGGGGCGACAGGCTCAACTGGAGTGACAGGAGCGACAGGAGAAACGGGAGCAACCGGAGTGACGGGTTTACAGGGTCCGCAAGGAATCCAAGGTGTGCAGGGAGAGATAGGTCCAACAGGGCCACAAGGTGTTCAAGGTCCTCAAGGAATTCAAGGAGTAACGGGGGCCACAGGAGATCAAGGTCCGCAAGGTATTCAAGGCCCACAAGGCGACATAGGTCCAACCGGCCCACAAGGAATTCAAGGCCCACAAGGTTCTCAAGGAATCCAAGGAGCGACAGGGGGAACAGGAGCACAAGGCCCACAGGGAATCCAAGGTCCGCAAGGTGACATAGGTCCGACTGGGTCACAAGGTCCAACTGGAATCCAAGGGATACAAGGAGAGATAGGTCCAACCGGCCCAGAAGGCCCAGAGGGACTGCAGGGCCCGCAAGGAATACAAGGTGTTCAAGGGCCAGTTGGAGCAACGGGTCCAGAGGGTCCTCAGGGAATACAAGGCATTCAAGGAGTGCAAGGAGCAACCGGCCCACAAGGTCCACAAGGAATACAGGGAATACAAGGTGTGCAAGGGATAACGGGAGCAACTGGAGCACAAGGAGCAACTGGAATTCAAGGGATACAAGGGGAAATAGGAGCAACCGGTCCAGAGGGGCCCCAAGGAGTGCAAGGAATACAAGGGGCGATTGGTCCAACAGGTCCGATGGGCGCACAAGGAGTGCAGGGAATACAAGGGATTCAAGGAGCAACAGGTGCACAAGGAGTGCAAGGACCACAAGGAATTCAAGGAGTGCAAGGTCCGACGGGAGCAACAGGAGATACGGGGGCAACCGGAGCGACGGGAGAAGGAACTACCGGTCCAACAGGAGTAACCGGTCCAACAGGGGTGACAGGCCCGTCAGGAGGACCAGCAGGACCGACGGGCCCAACGGGGCCATCAGGTCCGGCAGGAGTGACAGGCCCATCAGGTGGACCACCTGGCCCGACAGGAGCAACAGGTGCGACAGGAGTAACAGGAGATACCGGGGCGACAGGCTCAACTGGAGTGACAGGAGCGACAGGAGCAACGGGAGCAACCGGAGTGACGGGTTTACAGGGCCCGCAAGGAATCCAAGGTGTTCAAGGAGAGATAGGTCCAACCGGTCCACAGGGTATTCAAGGTCCCCAAGGAATCCAAGGAGTAACGGGGGCAACCGGAGCACAAGGTCCCCAAGGAATTCAAGGCCCACAAGGCGACATAGGTCCAACCGGCCCCCAAGGAATTCAAGGTCCACAAGGTCCTCAAGGAATCCAAGGAGCGACAGGGGCAACCGGGGCACAAGGCCCACAGGGAATCCAAGGTCCGCAAGGTGATATAGGCCCGACCGGCCCACAAGGCCCCCAAGGAATTCAAGGCCCGCAAGGAATTCAAGGTCCGACGGGAGCAACAGGAGCAACCGGAGCGACAGGCCCACAAGGGATTCAAGGCCCACAAGGAATCCAAGGCCCGCAAGGAATTCAAGGTCCAACGGGAGCTACAGGAGCAACCGGAGCGACAGGGCCACAAGGAATCCAAGGCCCGCAAGGAATTCAAGGTCCA
>NZ_JBQAGQ010000012.1:0-84049 GCF_051916445.1 Bacillus cereus group sp. MYBK220-1
TAATGATGGCAGAGAGGTCACACCCGTTCCCATACCGAACACGGAAGTTAAGCTCTCTAGCGCCGATGGTAGTTGGGACCTTGTCCCTGTGAGAGTAGGACGTTGCCAGGCTAATATTATTCCGCAGTAGCTCAGTGGTAGAGCTATCGGCTGTTAACCGATCGGTCGTAGGTTCGAGTCCTACCTGCGGAGCCATTATGCTTCCATAGCTCAGCTGGTAGAGCACTTCCATGGTAAGGAAGAGGTCACCGGTTCAAGCCCGGTTGGAAGCTTGGGAATAGGTTTAAAACTTTTTTGGCCCGTTGGTCAAGTGGTTAAGACACCGCCCTTTCACGGCGGTAACACGGGTTCGAATCCCGTACGGGTCACCACTTTTGGAGGATTAGCTCAGCTGGGAGAGCACCTGCCTTACAAGCAGGGGGTCGGCGGTTCGATCCCGTCATCCTCCACCATATATATTTAAAATGTCGGAGGGGTAGCGAAGTGGCTAAACGCGGCGGACTGTAAATCCGCTCCTTCGGGTTCGGCAGTTCGAATCTGCCCCCCTCCACCATTTTCTTTAAAATAACCTGAGAGGGTTTATTTTTTTGAAAAGATAACCATACTAGTAAATATTAATGGGCTATAGCCAAGCGGTAAGGCAACGGACTTTGACTCCGTCATGCGCTGGTTCGAATCCAGCTAGCCCAGCCATTTACGAGCCATTAGCTCAGTTGGTAGAGCATCTGACTTTTAATCAGAGGGTCGAAGGTTCGAGTCCTTCATGGCTCATCATTTTTGCGGAAGTAGTTCAGTGGTAGAATACAACCTTGCCAAGGTTGGGGTCGCGGGTTCGAATCCCGTCTTCCGCTTAATTAATAAGGGGCCTTAGCTCAGCTGGGAGAGCGCCTGCCTTGCACGCAGGAGGTCAGCGGTTCGATCCCGCTAGGCTCCATCTAAATAAAAAAGCTTACATCATACGATGTAAGCTTTTTTTGTGTTTAAAAAGACAACTTTTATACTTGTCGTTTAAAATGAAGAAAACGTAAAAATAAGGGATGGGGAGATAATTGTGAAAGTTGTTATTGCATCTGATTCATATAAAGAAAGCCTAAAAGCTATAGAAGTATGTGGAGCTATTGAAAGAGGTTTTAGAGCAATTTTTCCTAATGCAGAGTATGTGAAAATACCAATTGGAGATGGAGGAGAAGGGACGGTTGAATCGCTTGTTGATGCTACAGGGGGGAGAATTATATCAATTAGTGTGACAGGACCGCTTAGAGAAGGTATACAAGCTTTTTATGGCATTTCTAAAGATAAAAAGACAGCGTTTATTGAAATGGCAGCAGCATCAGGATTACAGCACGTTCCAGTTGAAAAGCGCAACCCACTTATTACAACGACAAAAGGAACAGGAGAACTTATATTACATGCGCTAGATCAAGGAGTGGAGTACATAATTTTAGGACTTGGAGGAAGTGCTACAAATGATGGCGGGGCAGGTATGTTAGCGGCTTTAGGAGTAAGGTTTATAAATGGCAAGGGTGAAGTAATAGATTCATCTGGAGGCACATTACACTCGATTGTTACTATTGATTTTTCACGAATGGACCCACGCTTAAAGGGGGTAAAGATAGAAGCGGCATGTGATGTGGATAATCCATTAGTCGGAATGCAGGGAGCATCTTTCGTATTTGGGAGACAAAAGGGTGCAAATATAGAGATGATGAAAGAGCTAGATGAAAATTTACAACATTATGCGAATATGCTTAAACGATATGTATCTTTTGATGTATCTGAAATACCTGGTGCAGGGGCAGCGGGAGGAATGGGAGCGGCTGTTATTTCAGTGTTAAAGGGAGACTTGCGTAGGGGCATTGAAATTGTATTAGATTATACAAATTTCGATAAACATATAGAAGATGCAAATCTTATTATAACTGGTGAAGGTAGAATAGATAAACAAACTGCATATGGAAAGGCTCCTGTGGGTGTTGCGGGGCGTGCAAAACGTTTTTCTGTGCCTGTAATTGCTATTGGAGGGTCTGTATCATCTGATTATTCAGCTGTGTACGAGAAAGGAATAGATGCGGTATTTAGTATTACAACGAGACCGATGACACTAGAAGAAGCATATAAAGTAGCAGAAGAAAATATTGAAATGACAACGAAGAATATTGCAACAGTATGGAAAATAGCATCAGAAAAACACTTCTAAATATAGGAGTGTTTTATTATTATTTAATAATAGTGATTGCGATTGTTTCATTAAGTTAACTTTATACATAGAATAGTCTTAAAATTTGGTTTTCAACGTGAATATAAGTGAATAAATTGTATATCCATACAGAAAAATGTCGAGTTGAGTCAGACTATATAAAAGATTTAAAATATTTAGTGAAGGCATAAAAGGGGGATACTATCTATGAAAAAAGAAATCTCAGTTATTGGAGTTCCAATGGATTTAGGACAGATGCGTCGTGGAGTTGATATGGGACCGAGCGCGATCCGTTATGCAGGGGTAATTGAAAGAATTGAAGAAATTGGATATGACGTTAAAGATATGGGAGATATATGTATAGAGAGAGAAAAAGAGATAGATGAAAATACAAAATTAAGAAACCTTACACAAGTTGCAACTGTATGTAATGAATTAGCAAGTAAGGTGGATCATATTATAGAAGAAGGTCGTTTTCCACTTGTATTAGGTGGTGACCATAGTATTGCTATCGGTACATTAGCTGGTGTAGCAAAACATTATAAAAACTTAGGCGTTATTTGGTATGATGCACACGGTGATTTAAATACAGAGGAAACTTCACCATCTGGAAATATTCATGGTATGTCACTTGCAGCAAGTTTAGGTTATGGACATTCTTCACTTGTAGATTTATACGGAGCATATCCAAAGGTGAAAAAAGAGAATGTCGTAATTATCGGTGCGCGTGCATTGGATGAAGGAGAAAAAGATTTCATTCGCAATGAAGGTATTAAAGTGTTCTCAATGCATGAAATTGATCGTATGGGGATGACGGCTGTGATGGAAGAAACAATCGCATATTTATCTCATACCGATGGTGTACACTTATCATTAGATTTAGATGGTCTTGATCCTCATGATGCACCAGGTGTTGGAACACCTGTAATTGGCGGTCTATCTTATCGTGAAAGTCATTTGGCGATGGAAATGTTAGCAGAAGCTGATATTATCACATCTGCTGAATTTGTTGAGGTAAATACGATTTTAGATGAGAGAAATAGAACGGCAACAACAGCAGTTGCTTTAATGGGTTCTTTATTCGGTGAAAAACTAAAATAAATGTAAGAAAAGCAACTGAGAAGTTGCTTTTTTTATTTGAAAATAAGCGTATAATAATGATTTATATTATACTGTACAATAAAAATGTTTGACATCTTACCAATTTGAGCTAAAGGGGGTTGTTTGTAATTGTCGTTTGTTTCATGTATGGTATAATTAACTAGTTGTTGGAAATACATACAGATAGAGCATAAAACAATATTTCAATATATGGATAGAATTGCTCGTAAGTAGGAGGAAGGGATAGCATGCCTTTTGAAGATACGACCATTTTGAAATATCTTAGTACGGCATTAGATATTGCCATTGTATGGTTTATTATATATAAGCTAATTCTTATAATCCGAGGGACGAAAGCTGTTCAACTTTTAAAAGGGATTACAGTTATTATCGTCGTTAAGATGATCAGTATTTTCCTTGAATTGCGTACGCTATCTTGGCTAACTGAACAAGTATTAACGTGGGGATTTTTAGCCGTTATTATTATCTTTCAGCCAGAATTGCGAAGAGCACTTGAGCAGCTAGGGCGCGGGAGTTTATTTTCGCGTGTTGGAACGCATGAGGATGATGAACCTGAAATGGTTGCAACAGCGATAGCAAAAGCAACCGAATATATGGGGAAACGTAGAATTGGTGCATTAATTACTTTGTCAAAAGAGACCGGTATGGGTGATTATGTGGAAACGGGTATTCCGCTTAATGCAAACGTATCATCGGAATTACTTATTAATATTTTTATTCCAAATACACCTCTTCATGACGGAGCGGTAATTATGCAAGGAAGTACAATTAAAGCAGCAGCATGCTATCTTCCATTATCAGAAAGTCCGTTTATTTCTAAAGAATTAGGAACTAGACATCGTGCTGCAATGGGAGTTAGTGAAGTTACTGATAGTATTACAGTAGTTGTGTCTGAAGAAACTGGTCAAATTTCTTTAACGAAAAATGGTAAGTTGCATCGTGATTTGAAGACAGAACAGCTGAAAGATATGTTATTAGCTGAATTTAGTGGAAACGAAAAAACGACTTCTTCGTCTTTATGGAATTGGAGGAGAAAGCGTCATGGATAAGTTAATGGAGAATCATTGGTTTTTAAAAGGGATCTCATTACTATTGGCGTGTATGCTTTTTATGTCAGCGACGTTAACTGAAAAAAATACGACATCAGGTATATTACCTTTTGCAAATGATACGAAAGAAACATTAACTAATTATGCTATTAATCTTAAGTATGATGAGGAAAAATATATTGTAAGTGGTATTCCGGCAGAGGGCGTTAAAGTAAAATTAGAAGGCCCAAAAGCATCAGTTGCTACAGCAAAAGCAAAAAAACAATTTGACATACCGGTTGATTTGCGAGATAGTCCAAAAGGAACTTATGAGATTTCTTTAAAAACGAACGGGCTTCCAGATGATGTGAAAGGAACAGTTCAGCCATCAACAATTAAAGTTACTCTTCATGAAAAGGCGAGAAAATATGTTCATGTAGATCTGAAATTATCAAATGAGGATCAGATGCCAGCGGGGGCTACTCTAGAAAAATCAAGCCTTAAACCGGATACTGTTGAGGTAGTTGGGACGAAAGAAGAAATTGAAAGCATTTCATCTGCCAAAGCGTATGTTGATTTAAAAGGTGTTAATAAAACTGTTACAAAAACTCCCGAAGTTACATTATACAATAAAGAAGGAAAACGTTTAAATGTAAGAACAAGTCCATCTAAGATTAGTGTAACGTTGAATGTGGCAACGCAAACTACAGCCAATAATACTGAAAAAACTGTTCCTGTAACGTATACGAAGAAGGGGAGTTTAGCAGAAGGATTGGCGGTTACAAATATCAGTGTTGAACCGAGAGAAGTAACGATAGCTGGTCCAAAAGATATTTTGGATAATATACAATCTCTAGAGGGGGTCGAAGTAGATCTTAGTCAATTGACAGAGTCTACAACATTCGATGCCTCTGTTTTATTACCCAAGGGTGTAACAAGTGCAAAACCGAATCAAGTGAAGGTTTCAGTGGGAGTGCAAAAAACAAAACAAACGAAAACAAAAACGATTGATGGTATCCCAATCCAGAAAAATGGACTGTCTAAAGATGTTACTGCTCAGCTACTTTCGCCGCAAGATGGAAAGATAAGTGTTGATATTTCAGGAGAAGCAAGTATAGTAGATAAAATAACAGCTGCTCAAATAACAGCGGTAATTAATCTGCAAAATGTATCCTCAGGGACGAAAGATATTTCCATTCAAGTGAGCGGTCCTGGTAATATTTCAATAGAGCCAAAACAAAAAAGTGCTAAAGTTACTATTGTGAAGAAAGAAAAACCAGATAAAGAAGTACAGGGTAACGGTCAACAACCGGATTCAAATACGGATCAAGAAAATCAAAATGAGAAACCAAAAAATCCTGAACCTGATTCAGAAAAAGAACAGGAAAAGAATCAAAACCAAAATCAAAATCAAGATAAAGATAAAGATAAAGAAACGAGTCAAGAACCAACAGTAGATAATCAAAAAGAGCAAGAAAAAGGAGCGAATCATAATGGGTAAATATTTTGGTACAGATGGAGTACGCGGAGTTGCAAATAAGGAGTTAACACCTGAATTAGCTTTCAAAATTGGACGTTTTGGTGGTTATGTATTAACAAAAGATACAGATCGTCCAAAAGTAATTATCGGTCGTGATACACGTGTATCTGGTCATATGTTAGAAGGAGCTTTAGTAGCAGGCCTATTATCAACTGGAGCAGAAGTAATGCGCCTTGGCGTTATTTCTACACCGGGCGTTGCTTATTTAACAAAAGCACTAGATGCACAAGCGGGTGTTATGATTTCTGCATCTCATAATCCAGTACAAGATAACGGTATTAAATTCTTTGGTTCAGACGGCTTTAAATTAACAGATGAGCAAGAAGCTGAGATTGAAGCTTTATTAGACAAAGAAGTTGATGAACTACCACGTCCGACAGGTACTAATCTTGGACAAGTGAGCGATTACTTTGAAGGTGGACAAAAATATTTACAGTACATTAAACAAACTGTTGAAGAAGATTTCTCTGGCCTACATATCGCTTTAGATTGTGCACATGGTGCAACTTCTTCTCTAGCTCCATACTTATTTGCAGACCTAGAAGCTGATATTTCAACAATGGGAACTTCTCCAAACGGTATGAATATTAATGAGGGTGTAGGATCTACACATCCAGAAGGCTTAGCTGAATTGGTAAAAGAAAAAGGTGCGGATATCGGACTTGCTTTTGATGGCGATGGCGACCGTTTAATTGCTGTAGACGAAAAAGGAAACATCGTTGACGGTGATCAAATTATGTTCATTTGTGCGAAATATATGAAAGAAACTGGTCAATTAAAACATAATACAGTTGTTTCAACTGTTATGAGTAACTTAGGTTTTTACAAGGCACTTGAAGCAAATAATATTACAAGTGATAAAACAGCAGTTGGTGACCGCTACGTAATGGAAGAAATGAAGCGTGGGGGTTACAACCTAGGTGGAGAACAATCAGGCCATATTATCTTACTTGATTACATTACAACTGGTGATGGAATGTTAAGTGCACTTCAACTTGTAAACATCATGAAAATGACGAAAAAGCCATTATCTGAGCTTGCAGGAGAAATGACGAAATTCCCACAATTGTTAGTAAACGTTCGTGTAACAGATAAAAAATTAGCATTAGAAAATGAAAAAATTAAAGAAATTATTCGTGTTGTAGAGGAAGAAATGAACGGTGATGGCCGTATTCTTGTTCGTCCATCTGGAACAGAGCCACTTATTCGTGTAATGGCAGAAGCACCAACACAAGAAGTTTGTGATGCATATGTACATCGCATTGTAGAAGTTGTGAAAGCCGAAGTTGGCGCTGAATAATTAGCTGAATTTATATGAAAAAGGAGCACAAAAAGTGCTCCTTTTTCATATGTTTTATAGACGATGAAAAAAATTTCATTGACGGTTTATCCATGTTTGTTATAAGATGGTCTTGTTCTTTTTCTCAAAGGAAATATTGTAAATTATAAAAGCGCCAGAACTACAAATAGTGTAGTTGACGAGGTGGGGTTTATCGAGATTTCGGCGGATGACTCCCGGTTGTTCATCACAACCGCAAACTTTTACTTAAATCATTAAGGTGACTTAGTGGACAAAGGTGAAAGTGTGATGAGAGAAGAGGAACGGATGAAAACTAGCTGTATAAGTATATACGGACTTAAACCCAATCGAGAGGAAGGTGAAAGCCGTTACAAGCTTACAGGGCTAGCAATATGTAATCCGTTTTTTAGTATAAATAAAAATGGTATCGGACTATGTCGTTACATGTTCGCAGAGCAGTGTAAGCATTTGTAACGGCGACTAAACATGTGTGGAATCGTAGGATTTATTGGAGAGCAAGATGCAAAGGAAATTTTATTAAAAGGTTTAGAAAAGCTAGAATATCGTGGATATGATTCAGCAGGTATTGCAGTACAAGCAGAGAACGGTGTTGTTGTATACAAAGAAAAAGGCCGTATCGCAAAACTTCGTGAAATCGTAGATGAGAACGTAGCAGCAAGCGTAGGTATCGGACACACACGCTGGGCTACACACGGTGTTCCAAGTAAGGTAAACGCGCATCCGCATCAAAGTACATCAAAACGCTTTACATTAGTTCATAACGGTGTAATTGAAAACTATGAATTAGTGAAAAAGGAATATTTACAAGATGTAACGTTCGTAAGTGAAACAGATACAGAGGTTATCGTACAGCTTATGGAACAACAAGTGAGCACAGGATTAAGTGTAGAAGAAGCGTTCCGTAATACGCTATCTCTTTTACATGGCTCTTATGCAATCGGATTACTTGATGCTGAAAATCCAAACATGATTTATGTTGCTAAAAACAAAAGCCCGCTATTAGTAGGTGTTGGTGACAACTTTAATGTTGTGGCAAGCGACGCTATGGCGATGTTACAAGTTACAGATCAATTTATTGAGCTAATGGATAAAGAAATCGTAATCGTAACGAAAGAAAGTATTACAATTAAAAACTTACAAGGTGAAACGATTGAACGTGCACCGTTTACAGCGGAATTAGACGCAAGTGATATTGAAAAGGGAACATATCCTCATTTCATGCTTAAAGAAATCGATGAGCAACCACTTGTAATCCGCAATATAATTCAAAAGTATCAAGATGAAAATGGCGAAATTGAATTAAATCAAGACATCCGCAATGCGATTTTAGATAGCGATCGTATTTACATCATTGCATGTGGAACGAGTTATCATGCAGGTCTTGTTGGAAAACAATTTATCGAGAAGTTTGCAAAAATGCCAGTTGAAGTACACGTGGCAAGTGAATTCTCTTACAACATGCCATTATTAACAGAAAGACCATTCTTCATTTACATTTCACAAAGTGGTGAAACAGCTGATAGCCGTGCAGTACTTGTGCAAACAAATGAAATGGGCCATAAAGCATTAACAATTACAAACGTGCCTGGTTCTACGCTTTCTCGTGAAGCTGATTATACACTTCCGTTATACGCTGGACCAGAAATTGCAGTTGCATCAACGAAAGCTTACACAGCACAGCTTGCAGTACTTTCAATTTTAGCGGCTGATATTGCTAAAGCAAAAGGTGAAGTTCTTGATTTCGATTTAACACACGAACTAGGACTTGTAGCAAATGCAATGATAGAACTTTGTGATCAAAAAGAAGAAATGGACGCATTAGCAAAACAATTTTTAGCGACAACGCGTAACTGTTTCTTCATCGGACGTAGCGTAGACTTCTACGTAGGATTAGAAGGTGCGTTAAAACTAAAAGAAATCTCTTACATCCAAGCAGAAGGATTCGCTGGAGGAGAGTTAAAACACGGTACAATCGCTTTAATCGAAAATGGTACACCAGTTATCGCACTTGCTACACAAGAGCACGTAAACCTTGGAATTCGTGGTAACGTGAAAGAAGTAGTAGCACGCGGGGCTAACCCATGTATCATTTCAATGAAAGGCTTAGAAATGGAAGGTGACAGCTTCGTATTACCAGCTGTACACGAAGCGCTAGCACCGCTAGTAGCAGTTATTCCATTACAACTTATCTCATACTACGCAGCACTTCACCGCGAGTGTGACGTTGATAAGCCACGTAACTTAGCTAAGTCTGTTACTGTTGAGTAGGAGATTGGTAGGTTAATAAGTATAGTTATACGTTTGAAATAAATTAAAACTAAGAAAAAACTCTGTAAAAATCATTTTACAGAGTTTTTTTAGTTATTTATTGTTTTACATAACAAATTGTTACTTGTTCGTCTATGTGGAAAATCTGTAACGCTTTACCATCTAAATTTTTAACCTCATATGATGAATAAATAGGTCTTTCTAATTTCACTTCTTGACCATTTTGAGTTCCTTTTTCCACCATTAGCGTTAACTGATGGGAAGAAACGTCTGCTTGGTATGTTCCTGTTAAGTAATTATCTTTATTTGGATAAGAACCATTTGCATATGTTTCAAATGTCTTATCTGCTTTTAGGACTAACGTAGTTTTGACTCCGTCTCCGTAATCAATACCCCAATTACCTACAAGCTCTGTACCGTCTTTATAGTTGTTCTGTACATTCTTAAACTTAGCGGAATCCTCGTCTGGTGTATCAATTTTTCCTTTGAATATACCAGTTTTATCTTGGGTACTGTATGTTTTAACTGTATTACCACTAGATAAACTCGGTGAGTTAGAAGAACTAGTACCACTTGTTGTAGAAGTAGTTGTTGAACCACCCTTAGCTTCCGCTTTTAACTTATTAAATACAGGTTTCCAAATGCGTTTTGCTTCATCTAATTTATTGTTTGCTTTATCTATGATTGCATCATCCGTATCTTTAAGTGTTTTAGAGTAATCAAATAACTTCGATACTTCTTTGAAAGATTCTTTTAACTTTTGAACAGCTTTTACAATTTCCTTATGATCTTCTTTGTATTTTCCTGGTGCATCTATACGCTCTATTTTATTAAATACTTTATCTAAGTCTTTAATACTATCTCGTACCTCTTCATTTGACTTACTTCCCTTTTTATTATCCCTCACAGAAGCATCATAGTAATCTAGACGTCTTAATAAGTCTTCTTCAATGTCTACCATAAGTTGTGGGTAATCCTCAGGCAAAACCATAATCATCTTAACATCTTTACTTTCTTCTTTTGAGTTAGTTGATTTTTCCTTTGTTTCAGATGATTTACCTTCTGACTTAGTTGGATTTGTTCCTTCTGTCTTAGTTTCTTTACTTTCTTGTTTACCAGATTCAGTATTTGTTTTTTCTTTTTCTCCAAATAAATTTGTTACACTACAAGCTGACATAGAAACTACTAATCCGGATGCTAGTAAAATTTTACCTGTACTCTTTTTGAAATTCTTCATATGATTTTTCAATTCTCCCTTTAAAAACATAAAATAGATGTGCTTTAGCCCCTTTAAAACTAAAAAACATACCCCTTCTATATTTATTTTATAATACCTTTCTACGTATAATATTTTACAATTAATTACAGATATGGTCAAAGTTTATCTTAGTTTAACGATGTTCACAAAAAAGATGCGAAGCTTTATTCCTTCAAGTAAAGATTCTAAGTGAGTTTGGATTAAAATTTTTTTATAAAAATCTCATACTTAGTTAAAAAGAGTGATTCTATTTTGATCAATCGTTTTTTCAAAATGAATTTTTTTGTTGTTAAATAAAGATTTGTGACTTCATTTTTATCAAATTTTATTCTAAACCAACATATAGTTATAGCTTTAAAATAAATTTACAAATTTGTATCTAAAAGGGGTGTTTTTGTGTCGAAAAAGAACATCTAGAATTGGTAAGTGGATAGAACTCCATAGATTAAAGTTTTACTTTATCGACTTCACTTTTATTTATCTGAATTTTCCGTTATCATTTTAAGTATTCGTGAACAATTTCCTTTATTACGGCAAAAAGA
Source organism: Bacillus cereus group sp. MYBK220-1 (assembly GCF_051916445.1). Lineage (NCBI taxonomy): Bacteria > Bacillati > Bacillota > Bacilli > Caryophanales > Bacillaceae > Bacillus > Bacillus cereus group sp. MYBK220-1. Next base: position 11,277 of record NZ_JBQAGQ010000012.1, read on the forward strand.
GATGAGAGATTTATAGACATTTCAAGGGGGTATATTGATGAAAGTGAATGAAAAAACATATCTAAGTATAGAAGAGATTATTTCATTACCAACCGTATCAAGTACAAACATAAGTGATGATGGTAAAAACGTAGCATTTGTTAAGAAGACGGCTGATTGGAAAGACAATACATATAGGAATCATGTATGGATATATGAAAAAGATAAGAAGCAGAGTTACCCATTATCAAATGGTGATATAGATAGTACACACCCATTATGGTCTCCAGATGCTAGGTGTATCGCATATCTTAGTCCAGTTGGTGATGGGAAAAATCAGATATTTGTTAAGTCACTAGATGGTTATAGAGAGGTTCAAATTACCGATGAGAAAGAAGGAGTCAGTACATTCAAATGGGGTCATACTGGCAAGGGTCTTTATTATGTTACGCAGTCAAAAGAATGTGAGGAGATAAAGAAACGTAAGGACCTATATGGAGATTTTCAACATATAGGTAAGGAACACCAGAATAATTGTTTATATTACATTGAAATAGAGAAGGTGATACAAAGTGATACAGATGAACACGAGAACAGAGTCGTTTATCAATTAACGGATGGTAAGGATTTTCATATCCATGAATTTGATATTTCAAATGATGGTAAAAAGGTTGTATTTATGGCGACACCAAGCTCAAATATGGCAGATTATATAAATGGAGATCTATACATACTCCATATTAAAACTGGAGAGCTACAAAAGCTGAATGTGGATAAGTTGTTGGGAGGGAGTGTTTGCTTTTCTCCTGACGGCAGTAAAATATGTTACACAGCAAGCATAAGAGAGAAGGATTACTATAGAAACCACATACAAGATAGTACTTTAGAGATATATGATATAAATACCGGAGAGCTAATTCAACCTGTAACAAATTTTGATAGTACGGTTATGCCATTACAGTGGACAGCTAAAGGGGTTTTAATTAGGTGGCAGAATAAAACGAATTATCTTATTGGTTTGCTAGCCGAAGATGGCACTGTGGAAATATTAAGCGAAAAAGTAGATGGCTTTATAATGGATGCTTCTATAACAAAGGATGGCAAACATATATCCTACAATAAGGCAATAACAAATGAAACCTTTGAAATCTATTTAGACGATAAAAAAATAACGGATGAAAATAGCTTTTTCAAAGGGAAACTTAGAAGTAACAGGGAAATCATCTCATGGAAAAGTAGCGATGGTCTTGAAATAGAAGGTGTTTTATCAACGCCAGTAGAGTTTGACACTAATAAAAAATATCCTTTATTAGTAGTAATTCACGGCGGTCCGGCTTGGGCATCTTTTCCGATATTTTCAGACTGCTTCAATGAGAAATATCCGATTGAACAGTTTGTTGAAAAAGGCTTTATCGTTTTAGAGCCAAATTACAGAGGAAGTTCAGGTTATGGTAATGAATTTTTAAAAGCTAACTATAGAAAACAGGGGATTGCTGACTACGGTGATGTTATATCTGGAGTGGATGAACTAGTAGAAAAAGGGATGGTAGACAAGGATAGAGTAGGAGTTATGGGATGGAGCAACGGTGGATATGTATCAGCTTTCTGTTCTACGTTTAGTAGTCGGTTTAAAGCTATTTCAGTTGGCGGTGGAATCACTAACTGGAGTACCCATTATGTAAATACAGATATACCTTACTTTATTAGAATGTATTTAGGAAATACTCCATGGAATGACCCAGAGATATATACGAAGACATCACCTATGACGTATATTAAATCAGCTTGTACGCCTACCTTAATTCAACATGGGGAAAAGGATGCAAGAATTCCAATTACAAATGCATATGATCTATATCAAGGATTAATGGATATGGAAGTTGATACAGAATTAATTATATTTAAAGGAATGGCATATAGTTCTGACCAACCAGGAGTTCATGTGGCTATTATGAAGCAGAACTTGATGTGGTTTTCACACTATATTCTTGGAGAGAGTATGGAGGGTTTTAGGAATTTGTAAGGGATGTTTGTACAAGGCATAAGGTTGAAACGGTCTTCATATTGAGATGATTTATTATAAAATATATACTTAAACTACTATCAGTACATAAATCAGGGAGGACTAATATGACAGGAAATAAAAATGACTTACTAGTAGAAAAACGTGAAGAGTTATTGAAAGTATTGCAAGCTCGTTTTGAGAAAAACATGAACCGCCATGAAGGTCTTGAATGGGCTAAAGTTGAAGCGAAGCTGACTACTAATAATGAAAAAATGTGGTCACTTAACGAAATGGAAGTAACTGGTGGTGAGCCGGATGTTGTTGGTTATGATGAAGAAAAGGACGAATATACTTTCTATGATTGTTCAAAGGAGAGTCCTAAAGGCCGCAGAAGTCTTTGTTATGATCTTGAAGCGTTAGAATCAAGAAAAAAACATAAACCAGAAAATAACGTTATTGATGTTGCCAATGCTATGGGCATTGAGTTATTAACGGAAGAACAATATCGAGAGTTACAACAACTTGGAGATTTTGATATGAAATCATCGAGTTGGGTACAAACACCTTCAGATATTAGAGAGCTTGGTGGTGCTCTATTTTGCGATTATCGCTTTGGACATGTTTTCGTGTACCACAATGGAGCAGACTCTTACTATGCTGCCAGAGGTTTTCGTGGTTCGTTAAAAGTTTAAATTAGGATAAATAAGAAAAAGAGCCTATATTCAGGCTCTTTTTCTTATTTATATTTTAAAAGTAAATTGTTACTACGCAGTTTTACTTAATTTATATGTTCTGTGGTTGTTTTTACGGAAAAGTTTAGGGAAAACATAGCCATCTAATCCAATACGTCCAGCGTTCTGCCCTGCAACTAAAATGAACATAGTCAAAATAAGCAGGTTTGGGTTTACACTAACAGTTCCACTTAATAAAAATGAAAGATTCATTATGATTCCGAAAAATGCAGCTGTTTTTGTTAATCCGCCTAAAATCAAACCTAGACCTACTAAAATTTCTCCCCATTGAACTAAAAAGCTAAATAGGTCTGCGTTTGGAAGGACAAAATGTTGAAGAAAATCTGCCCACCAACTTTGTACTGCAGGGTGGTCACCTGATGCTTGAGCAATAGCACCCTTTAGAAAACCGCTTGCGTCAAAAGATTGTCCGAAGACTTTGCCTATCCCAGCAGCGAGCCATGTATATCCTATGTAAAGCCGTAAAAGTAATAATATGAAAGTAGCACGTTTATCAGTTCTTAAAAAATTGATAACCATTGAAATCCCTCCAATATTGTATTTACAAGTTTATTATATATCCAATGTGAAAAGATTCACAATGGAGAGAATGTGAACAAGGATGGGTTGTGAATAATTGTTTTATTTTTTGTAACATTTTATCTGCTTTGATAAACTAAGAATAGAGATATATGTAAAGGAGACAAAGACTCAATATGTGGATGAACTTGTAATGATTAGAAACTAGATAGATGAATTTTGCTCTCATAAGCGAGGGTTTATTTAGTCATCTGTAAATCATTCAAGGAATGCATATTTGGATTGTACATCCCTTTTATAAGGATAGGTGCCTATTTTATGTATCTGTCTTTTTTGTGGGAAAGTTTATATCTCTTATATAAAATATGCGTCCTTTAAACTTGGAGGAGTATATGATGAACCAATTAAAAAATAAAGTAGCAGTTATTACAGGGGTAAGTCGTCTAGATGGTATAGGCGCAGCGGTTTGTAAAGAATTAGCTGAATCAGGATACGATATATTTTTTACGTATTGGACAGCTTACGATAAAGAGATGCCTTGGGGCGTTGATAAAAATGAACAAATACAATTAAAAGAAGAGTTACTAAAAAACGGTGTTAAAGTCTCAAGTATGGAGTTAGATTTAACTCAGAATGATGCACCGAAAGAGCTTATAAATAAAGTTACTGAACAATTAGGGTACCCTCATATATTAATTAATAATGCAGCATATTCTACGAATAATGATTTCTCTACGTTGACTGCTGAAGAATTAGATAAGCATTATATGGTGAATATTCGTGCGACTACATTGCTCAGTAGTCAATTTGCCCGAGGATTTGATAAAAAATCTGGTGGTAGAATTGTGAATATGACTTCGGGGCAATTTCAAGGTCCTATGGTAGGAGAACTAGCGTATGCAACAACGAAGGGAGCTATTGATGCTCTTACTAGTACGTTGTCAGCAGAGGTAGCTCATTTAGGAATAACAGTGAATGCAATTAATCCAGGACCAACTGATACAGGATGGATGACTGAAGAGATAAAACAAGGGTTAAAGCCGATGTTTCCTTTTGGCAGAATTGGTGAGCCAAAGGATGCAGCTAGACTCATTAAATTTTTAGTAAGTGAAGAAGCTGAGTGGATTACTGGGCAAGTTATTCATTCAGAAGGTAGATTTAAAAGATAAAAAAGAAGGTATCTCACCTTAGTGAGATACCTTCTTTTTTAATCTTTCTTCAACCTTCGTGCAATACCATTCCCTAAAGACTGTAATCCTTGAACGAGGATAATTAAAATAAAGACAGTTGCATACATTACTTCAGGTTCATAGCGTAAATGTCCGAAGCGATATGCTAAGTCCCCTAGCCCACCAGCGCCTACAAGACCAGCCATTGCTGTTGCGCCGATTAAGCCAATCGTTGCAATTGTTAATCCAAGTACAAGGGAGGGACGAGCTTCTTTCACCATAACGTGCCAAATAATTTTTATAGTAGAAACGCCCATCGCTTGATAGGCTTCAATAACGCCGCGATCTACTTCTAATAAAGCAGTTTCCATTAATCGTGCAATATAAGGGGCCGTGAATACGACAAGCGGTACGATTACGCCTTGTACACCAATGGAGGTTCCCATTAGAAACTTTGTAAAAGGTAAAATGAAGAATAATAGAATGATAAATGGAAGAGAGCGAATGATATTAATAATTGTATTAAGAATTGGGTAAATGATTTTATTTTCGTGCTGCCCACCAGGTCTTGTTAAAACAAGTGTGACACCAAGTGGTAGTGCAATAAGGATAGAGATGAATAGTGAAATAGATGTCATTTGAAATGTTTGAATGGTTGCTTCCCATATGACTTTACCCCATTCATCCAAAAAGGACTTGTTTCCCATAATCTGTTCTACCCCCTTCTACGATGATTCCTTGCTCTTGTAAAAATGATAAAGCGTGGTTGATTTCATTTTGTTCCCCTTGCATATGAATGACAAGTTTCCCGTATGCCTCATGTTTTAACTGTGTAATATTACCGGATAAAATATTTGGATACACTTGGAAACGTTTTGTAGCGATAGCTAACGCTGGTTCACCAGAAGAATTTCCTATAAATGAAAGTGTTACGATTTCTCCGGTTCTTTGTAGTTCTTTTTGTACTTCAGCTGGGATTTTTGCTGCAAATGCACTATTTACAAATTTCTTCGTTGTTACATGTTGTGGGTTTGTGAAGATCTCCTTCACAGTCCCGCTTTCAATTACTGCTCCATGTTCCATAACAGCAACTCGGTCGCATATACGTTGGATGACATTCATTTCATGTGTAATTAATAAAATTGTAATCCCGATTTCCTCATTAATCTTTAATAATAGGTCAAGAATAGAATCAGTTGTTTCTGGATCTAAAGCACTCGTTGCTTCGTCGCTTAATAACACTTCCGGTTCATGTGATAGTGCACGTGCAATGGCAACACGTTGTTTCTGGCCACCAGAAAGTTCACTCGGATAGGCATCTTTTCGATTAAAAAGATCGACAATACGTAAATACTTTTCTACCCTTTTTTCAATTTCTAATTTTGGAACGCCAGCAAGGCGTAACGGTAATGCGATATTTTCATAAACGGTAACAGTTTTGAGCAAATTGAATCCTTGAAAAATCATCCCGATTTTTTGTCTCGCTTTTGCTAGTTCTTTTGTAGACAGTGTTGTTAAATCTTGCTCGTTTACAATAATATTTCCTGTCGTTGGTTTTTCTAATAAATTTACACAGCGAATTAATGTACTTTTGCCAGCGCCACTATATCCAATGATTCCAAATACTTCGCCCTTTTTTACTTGGAGGGAAGTGGACTTAAGAGCTTCCACATTCCCCTTTTTTGTTGTAAATACTTTGGATACATTTTTTAATTCAATCATTATCGTCAGCTCCTACCAAGACGGTAAAACAGAACCATCAAATTTTTTCTCGATAAATTCTTTTACTTCTTTAGATTGATAAGCTTTTTTTAATTTATTTACAACAACATCATCTTTATTTTCAGTACGAACAACGACCCAGTTCACATAAGGCGAATCTTTGCCTTCACGGAAAATGGAATCTTTCGCAGGGCTTAATTTTGCACCTAATGCAAAGTTTGTATTAATTGCAGCTGCTTTTACTTCACTTAGTTGTGTTGGTAATTGAGATGCCTCTAACTCAACAATCTTTAATTTTTTTGGATTTTCAATTACATCTTTCGCAGTCGCTTTTTCTGTCGCTTTTGGATCCACTTTTAAAACCCCTGCTTTTTCAAATAACTTTAAAGCACGAAGTTCATTCGTTGGGTCATTTGGGACAGCGATTGCGTCGCCCTCTTTTAATTCTTTTACATCTTTTATGTCTTTAGAATAGACGCCCATAGGGAATGTTACTGTTGAAAATACTTCGGTTAATTTCATATTACGTTCAGCTTTAAATACGTCTAAATATGATTTCGTTTGATAGCTATTTACATCAAGGCTTTTTTCATCGAGGGATACGTTTGGTGCTACATAATCATTAAATACTTTTATATCAATTTCGAGACCATCTTTCGCTGCCACTTCTTTTACCTTTTCAAAAATCTGCTCATGCGGCCCGCCTGTTACACCGACAGTAATCTTTTTCTCATCTAACGCTTTTACTTGTTTATCTGAACCTGCGCTACATGCGCCTAATAATAGTACCGCTCCGCTTACAATGCTTAATAATACTTTCTTCATCTATGATTCCCCCCCTTCATATACGTTCCAAAATAAAAAGCACCTCTCAAAATAAGAGAGGTGCCGAATAGACGAAATAGGTTCCTCTCTTATCTTCCAAAACGAAAACTCGTTTTGCAGGAATTAGCACCTTAGCTTATACGTCATAAGCTCGGTTGCCGGGCATCATCGGGCCAGTCCCTCCGCCACTCTTGATAAGAGTATGTGTATGTAGTTTTTTAGTATGGTACTAATAGTAAATCTTACAAAAAGAATTGTCAATATTGTTTTCTGAATATATTTTATTTTAAGGTAATCGAAACGTTTCCTTTTTTATGCCCTTTTTCCACATACATATGAGCTTCAGCAATTTCTTCTAATCGGTAAGTTCTATCAATAACAGGTTTTAAATGTTCTGTTTCAGTTAGTCTTTTTAGTAGAATCATATCCTCTTTACTTACTTTTGCCATCATTCCATTCACAGATACATATTTTCCATTAGGCGCTAATACTTGTTTACAAAGGGATTTTTTATGCTTCCCAACTGCATCAAATATAATATCGTAACGCTCGCGCCGCTTAGTAAAATCTTCTTTCGTATAATCAATTACTTTATCCGCTCCTAAAGATTGCACTAGTTCAAAATTTGAATTACTACAAACAGCTGTAACGATCGCACCAAAATATTTAGCGAGTTGTATGGCAGCTGTTCCTACTGATCCAGAGGCACCATATATGAGAACTTGTTGCCCCTTTTTTATTCGGCCTTTTCTCAGAAAATGCAACGCTGAAGTTCCACCAAAAGGAATAACTGCGGCTTCTTCATACGTTACATTGGTAGGTTTTAATGTTATTAATCCACTTTCATGCACGCATGTGTATTCGGCATAACCACCAAGATTTAGTTCTGTTAATGCAAAAATTTGATCTCCTTTTTTAAATTGAGTTACATCTGTCCCGATCTCCTCTATCTCTCCTGCTAATTCTACGCCAAGTATAGGGTTTCTCGGTTTTCTAAGTCCTAATATAAGTCGCATAGGAATCCAAAATAATAGAGGGCTATTAAATCCGCGTATTCTACAATCTCCAGTCGATACACTTGTTGCGTGAATTTTAACTAATACTTCGTTCTTTTTAGGTATAGGTTTCTCTATATTTTGAAGCTGAAGAACGTTAGGTGGTCCATACTGTGTGCAAATGATCGCCTTCATAATGTCCTCCTGAAATGAGTTGTCTTTATTTACATCATATTTAAGATCTTTATTAAACATGTCGCTATATAGTGAGTATAGATTAAAAATTATATAGATTTCATAGGAAAAGAGGTGATATTATTTTGGGAAAGGGGGCAACAGTATGAAAAAAATTATTTTTGTTTCAAGTTTAGTACTTGCAATCAGTCTAGGGGTAGGGTGTAGTAATGAGAAAACAGCAAAGACGGATGAGCCGAAAAAAGAATCCGTTCAAAAAGAAAAGGAATTAACGGCGAAAGATGTTTTCAAGAAAACGAATGAAGCTTTTAAAAATGAAGAACATGTAACGATGACATATGGTGTAGGGGTAAAAGCTGAGGGAACAGAGATGGATATATTAAAGGCTAAGATGCAATTAGAGCCAAAGACAAAGAATTCTCGTTCTGAAATGAATATTTCCGGTACAGATATTGTAGTGTATACTGTGGATGGTAAAGTTGCTGGTGAGGTAAAAAACCCTAATACAGGAGAAGTTGTAACCGTACCAGAGGAGCAATTAAACGCTGGTGGAATGAAAGCGACTCAAGATATTATAGATAAATTAGAAGTACCGGAAGTAGTTTTAGATAAAATGAAGCTGGAGAAAAGCGGAGATAAATATAAACTGAAATTTACATTAAAAGGGCAAGAAACAGAAAGTATGTTAACTAGCATGGATGAAACACAGAAGAAAATGTTACAAGCACAAAATGCGAAGATAGAAGAAGTGGATGCAGAATATATCATTACAAAAGATTTTAAATATGAATCAGCAAAGATAGACATGATTATGAGTAGCAATGGCAAGGATAAAGCACACATTATTACGAACGCAAAATATACGTCGTATGAAAAGTTTGACCCAATACAATTGCCAGCAGCAAAGTAACAGTTTTGATAAGGAGGGACCTAAAATAAGGTCCCTCTTTTTTGTATTCTTTCTTCATAGGAAAATAGGTACAATATAAAGAGGAAAAGATGTAGAAGAGGAGAGTGTCATTTGAAAAAAGGAAAGATAGCGGCGGTCATTGTTGCATATACGGTTTTGCTTGCAACGTCTGTACATACGTATAAAAAACAAATTGATCATCCTATTATGAGTGATGTAGGTAAATTGCTTCCGACAAAAATAAAACGTGTTGAAAGTGCTACGGAAGAGCACTCGTTAATAAAATTAGTGCGAGATGCAAAAGTTTCAGGAGAGAAAATTTCCATTGCAGGCATGCAACATAGCCAAGGAGGACAGACATATTATCCAAATGGCACGATGCTCGATATGAAAGGGTATAATAAAATATTAGAATTTGATCCAGAGAAGAAGCAGATTACAGTTCAAAGTGGTATCACGTGGAATGATATTCAGAAGAAAATAAATCCATATGGCCTTGCGGTACAGGTCATGCAGTCTCAAAATATTTTTACTGTTGGTGGTTCATTAAGTGTAAATGTACACGGGCGTGATATTCGTCATGAGGCACTAATTGATACAGTAGATTCATTTAGATTGTTAATGGCAGATGGCACGGTACGTAATGTAAGTAGAGAAGAAAATGCAGAGTTATTTCCATATGTCATTGGGGGTTACGGTTTATTTGGAGTTATTTTAGATGTGACGCTGAAGTTAACAGATGATGAATTATATGAAATGCACACGAGAATGATAGATTATAAAGAATACGCATCTTATTTCAAAGAGAAAGTGAAAAGAGATGAGAATGTTCGTATGCACTTAGCGCGTATTTCTGTTGCTCCAAATTCATTTTTAAAAGAGATGTATGTGACAGATTATACTTTGGCACAAAATCAAAATATGAGAGAAGAGTACAGTGAATTAAAGGAAGAAAATATTATAGCGGTACCGAAATTTTTACTTGGGTTATCACGTTATAGTGATTGGGGAAAGAATGCGTTTTGGGATATACAAAGAGGTTATTTTGAACGTACAGATGGAAAGTATGAGACGCGTAATAATGTTATGAGATCAGATAGTGCTTTTATGGAATATGAAAATCCAAATAGGACCGAAGTGTTACAAGAATACTTTGTGCCTATAGATGCTTTCACGGAGTATATAGATGATTTACGTAACGTATTAAATGAAGAAGAGTTTAATTTACTCAACATTACGATTCGTTACGTGGAAAAGAATGAAAATGCAGTTTTGTCCTATGCGAAAGATGATATGTTTGCGCTGGTTCTTTTGATTAACCAGGGACGCTCAGAGAGTGAGATAAAGAAAACAGAGGATGTCATTCGGAAGATGATTGATGTTACTTTAAAGCATAACGGTAGTTACTATTTGCCGTACTATTCTTATCCAACGAAAGAGCAGTTAAAGAGGGCATATCCTCGTATTGAAGAATTTCTCAAGAAAAAGAAGGAAGTAGATTCAGAAGAGAGATTTGTGAATTTATTTTATAGGGAGTATACGAAATGACATATAGAAGATTTGTGGCTTCGCAAAGTATCATCATGATGGCAGGAAGTATGGTATTTCCTTTTTATATATTATTGCTTCGAAACGTTGGAAATAGCTTCTCGCAATTTGGCTGGGCGTATGGCTTATTTGCTTTAACATCAGCACTTGTATATCCACTAGTGGGAAAGATATCTGATCAAGTAGGTGATAAAAAATTATTAATCATATACGCTTGGTCCATGGCAATCTTAATGCTTTGCTTTCCGATTGCCACGGAAGTATGGCATGTATATATTCTTCAAATTGTAATGGGCATTTTAGGTGCTGTGCAGCGTAATACTGAGAAGACTTCGTTAGCACGAAAGGTTGCGCAGGAAAAGGCTGGTTATGAGATTGGAAAATACCATGTGTGGACATCCATTGGCGGAGCAGTAGCGGTTATTGCCACGGGATATTTAGTAGATTTCTTTACGATTGGTACAATTTTTTATATTGCATCTATTCTATATGTAGTGAGCGGGATTGTATTAAGTAGTAAAAAAATATAACTATTCCTATTTTCACCTTAATACCCTTTATTTGTTATACTAAAAGGAATACAAAAGAAAAGGGGACAGTGCCTTTGATGAAATTTGTAGTTTTAGCTATTCTTACTTTGTTTTTGATTCCATGGACAAGAAGTAGTAGTAAGCTTCGAGCAGTGGATAAGAAGGGAGATAAGAAGGTTGTAAAGGGTAAGAAATCATCTATTTTAGTTATTCCTGTTTTATTTTGGATAGGTATTGCAATCTATGAATACTTTTGGCTAATTGATGATCGGGTAGACTCGATTCTTACTCATTATTCTGTTGCAGTAGCAATTTTAATTGGGCTTGTTTTATTTTCACAAGATCAAATAGGGAAATTAGAAGGCACATTAAAAGGACTTCTAATGTTTATTTTACTCGCAAGTTACGGCTACTTTGGTTATTTGCATGATATAGTAATCTCGCAAAAGAAATATGATTCTGTTGTTAAGGTAGAGAAAGATATTTCAGAGCCATTTACTGAAAATGACCAGCCGTTTACAGTGCCGCCAAAGACAGCGGAGAATAAGATGAAAAAAGTATTTGGTGATATTCCAAAAGTAGCTTATTTTGAGCTAGGAGAATTAACGCCACAAATGGTAAACGGCGAGGCTTTATATGTAGCGCCGATTGAAGTTTCAGGATTTTTTAAAGCGCGTAAAGCTGAGACAATTCCAGGGTACGTAACGATGTCAGGTACGAATCCTGATGCGGAAGCGAAACTGCACCTCGGTTATAAAATGAAATATGTGCCAAGCATGTTTTTTGGTAATAATTTAGAGCGTGTGGTAAGGCAAGCAGAACCAAATTTAATCTTTAAAGGAAAACCTAAATTTGAGGTTGATGATAAAGGAAAACCATATTATACAATGACGTATGGTGAATTTATTTCAGGAAGATCTGGATTTGAGGTAGAAGGTGTTGTCGTAGTAGATGCACAAACAGGTGAAGTGAAAAGATATGATAAAGGAAAGGCACCTAAATTTGTTGATGGTGTATTAAATCATGAGACTGCATCTACGTTAAATACGTACTTTGGTAAATATATTCACGGATTTTGGAATACGAAATTCTCACAAACAGATATGAAAATTCCGACTGAGTGGGGAACGAAAGAAGGCGTGACCCCGATCTTTGGTAAAGATGGAACATTGTATTATTTTACAGACTTTACTTCTCCAAAAGAAGGAGTAGATTCAGCCCTAGGCTATTCATTAGTAGATGCACGCACAGGCAAGCTATATTACTATAATGGAAAAGAAGTAAAGGGGATTATGGATGGTTCAGCAGCTACAGAAGTAGTAGATAATTCCTTTAAGAGAGAGAAATGGCATGGGACAATGCCTGTCATTTATAACGTATACGGTAAACCAGCTTGGATTATTCCGGTTGTTGATGATGGAGGCCTAGTACGTGCACATACAGTTGTATATGCTGCTAATGCAAAAATATTTGCGACAGGTTCTTCGCAGAAAGAAGCGCTTGAGAATTATAAAAACGTAATGAGCGGTAATGGTGATACATTTAGACCAACCTCAACAGGAAAAGAAGCGCAAAAAGAAGGTATTGTACAACGTGTATATAAAGAGAAATCAGGTGAAAATACAATCGTGTACGTACTTTTAGAGAATGAACAAAAGGTATTTATGATACCGGTGAAGAAATTCCCATATGCTATGTTTACAGAAGTAGGAGACCCAATTCAAATTACATATTTAGATACGGGAGAGACGATGGCCTCAGTATCTAAATTTACGAATAGCAATGTAAAAAAGTAAAGCGATAGAATTTCTATCGCTTTTTTTACATTATGAAAGAGGAAAATGCACTGTACTTGACGTATGTTTATGATGTAACTATAATTGTTACGATTCGGTTTGTATAGGAAAGGGTGAATTGAAAAAGTGAATGAAGTTAATCATGAAATATATAAACCTGTAAAGGCAAACAGGTTATGGATGATTCTTGTATTAGGAACACTTACGGCGATTGGGCCATTATCTATTGATATGTATTTGCCTTCATTACCGAAGTTAACGGATGACTTGCAAACAGGTGCATCCCTAGCGCAGCTTACATTAACAGCTTGTTTGCTTGGGCTGTCAGTAGGACAATTATTTGTTGGCTCAATTAGTGATATTTACGGAAGACGCAAACCGCTTATTATTGCTCTTATTATTTATGTTGCTTCTTCTTTACTTTGTGCTGTCGCGCCATCTATTTGGACATTAGTGTTATTGCGCTTTCTACAAGGAGCTTCAGGATCAGCCGGTATTGTTATATCACGTGCCATGGTACGTGATATGTACTCAGGTTCTGAAATGACGAAGTTTTTCTCACTGCTTATGTTAGTAAACGGAGCAGCACCTATTTTGGCACCGATTATTGGGGGGCAATTATTACAGTTTACAACGTGGCGCGGTGTTTTCATCGTCCTTGGGGCAATTAGCGTATTTATGTTAATCTCAGCTACTTTCGTATTGCGCGAAACATTACCTCCTGAAGAAAGAGAAACGGGTGGTTTGTCAGGGACTTTGGCGACGTACGGGAAACTATTAAAGGACCGTCTGTTTATGGGATATGCATTGTCACAAGGATTAGTAACAGCGGCAATGTTTGCATACATTTCGGGCTCACCATTTGTGTTGCAGAACATATACGGAGCATCACCACAGCAATTTAGTTTATTCTTTGCGATTAACGGCATCGGTATTATTATTGCTAGTCAGGTAACGGGTCGTTTAGCGGGGAAAGTGAATGAGAAGACATTATTTGTTGCTGGTATTATTATCGCAGCTGTTGGTGGCCTATCTTTACTACTTACAATCGTACTAGGAATAGGTTTAATCGGTGTTTTATGTTCGTTATTCCTTGTCGTATCAAGTGTCGGGGTTGTATCAACAACTGGGTTTTCATTAGCGATGAGAAATCAGAAACAAGCTGCAGGAACAGCATCAGCTTTATTAGGCTTATTACAGTTCATTTCAGGAGCTCTTGTTGCGCCGCTAGTAGGTATCGGTGGAAGTAATACAGCATTACCGATGGGGGTTGTTATTGCGCTTTGTGAAGTAGGAGCAGTGTTATGTTATCTATTTATGGCCAGAAGAAGTGAGAAGCAGTTTGAACTGCAGCAAAAACAAAATTTAGAGGCTTAACAAAAAAGAACTGATTCAAAGGGAATGTTTGAATCAGTTCTTTTTTTCATTTCTTTGAAATACCTCATACATATTATTCATGATCGTATCATATAAAACAGCAAGTTTATCCCACACCCAGCGATTACTATCGACTTCTTTTTCCCCACAGTCGATAATATCGGTATGGTCAGTAATTTTATACGCTTTTTTAACGATAATAGGAGCAATCTTCGGTATACGTGGGATTTCCTTTAAGGTATCTGCAAAGTTTCCAATGTAGACATGACCGATGATTTCGATTGTTAATGATTTATCCGATATATTTAGCACGGTATGAAATTGATTTGTATGTTGTTGTTTTAAATATTGAGCTAACTTAAATGGAGCATGCTTCTTCTTTAATACGCGGCGAAGGCTCTCTGTATTTTCGATATGAAGTGATTTTTCGCGAATAAGGACACGAATATCTTCTCCCATAAAAGGTATTGTGTTGTACATAGATGATTCTCCTTAAAACCTTACATATGTTTGCGTTATGCATATGTAAGTCTAGCATGGTTTGTTCTTTATGTGTGCTTACAGTTTTGTAAGGTGAGTAGTAAAGCAGTGCAAAAGTTATTTGTATAAAGTGACGATACTGTGACAAACATGTTGGTATATATATTACGATGTCGTCTTAAGTGTAAAAAGTAGGATGTTCTCGGTATAATAACAAGTGGAGATAAAAGAAACTATAATGAGTAGTAGCTGTAGATAAAAGGAGAAGAAGAGATGAAGAAGGTTTTGGGTATTGCTGTAATGGGAAGTATGATCCTTCTAGCAGGATGTAATGGAAATAAGGATACGAAAGAACCGAAAGAAAAGGTAGAGCAATCTACAGAACAAACAGAAGAAATGAAAGAATACCTTGCAGTACATGAAAAATACGATTTGAAAATGAATAAAGAAATTAATAACGCACTGCAGTTATTTGAAGTGGCAAAAGAAAAGGGCGGTAAGGAAATAACGACTGCTACATATAAAGAAGATGTGCAAAAGGTAACAACGAGCATGTTAGAAGATATTGATCATATACGAAAAGAAATTCGTGTTCCGAAGTCGAAAGAGCAAGAACATGAGGTATATGTCGGTTTCTTGAATGAATCGGAACAAGCAATGAAAAAATTACAGAAGTTAGCTAAAGAAGAAGATTCATCGTTGATTCGTGATATAGAAATTAATTTTGCAACAGCATCGACATACTATAAACGTTTTCAAGCAGAAACGAAAAAATAACCTTGCCTATGCAAGGTTATTTTTTCTTCTTACTACCGCCTACTTCTTTATTTTATTTCTCTTTTATATTCTTTTTTCGTTCCATCAGAGAAGACAACTTCTAAATCGAATTTTTGATAGTCTTTATCAAGTTTGAACACGTTCACTACTTGATCGATTACTTCTTGATCAGGAGTATCTTTATCAAATTTTAATTCTTGTAGAAGTGGGCTTAATTTTGTGATAGCCTCGTCTCCTGTTAATTTTACATCTGCTTTATGATCTTCAATTTTTGCTTCCATTTTCTTGTCAGCTGCTACATTTTTATAGTCTGCTTCGTAGTCTTTCTTTGTATCTTGGTAGTCTGCCTTTAAATCGAATTCATTGAAGTTTAGTTTTAAATCTGCAGGAGCCTCATTTTTTGCTTCTTCAGTCGTCTTTTTATTAGAAGTTGTGTCTTCTTTGGCAGGAGCTTTACATCCTGTTAATGCAGGTACTAGCATAAGAGCTAATAAAACTGATAGTAGAATTCTCATTATAAATTCCTCCTTATGTAAATTCGTTCTATACAAGTTTTTCCCAAAAACATGTAATTATGTATGTGTTGAAAATAAATTATTATCCTGCAGTCACAAGGGCTAATCCGCAATTTAAATCAAAAACGATTTGTATGTATATGGTAAATTGAAGTTGTGAGGGAGGGGCTAAAATGCATGAAGAATATAAAGAGATAATAAAAAAATCAATTGAATATATAGAGAATCACTTACATGAGGAGCTTACAACAGAAAGAGTGGCATCTCACAGTGCAGTATCGATGTACCATTTTCATCGCATCTTTCAAAGATATGTTGGGATGAGTGTAACAGATTATATTCGAAAGAGAAGGTTAACTCATGCTGCGCAAGTTTTAGTGTCAACGGAGAGAGCTGTTATTGATATTGCAGTGCAATACGGTTTTTCCTCACAAGAGGCATTTACGAGAGCTTTTAAAAGAATGTTTCAATTGCCACCAAAGAAATATCGAAAGTACTTTCAGTCATTTTATATAGAAAGAGAGGGTGTTTCAATGCAAAAAGGTATACCGAAAGGATGGATCTTAAGTGGAAGTCATCCTGCTGAATATGAGATGGGTTTAGATTATGAAGTTGTCCATCAAGGAAAAGTATCTGCATACATAAAAGCAAAAGAGAATGTTACGCATGGAGGATTTTCAACATTAATGCAAATGTTCCGAGCGGATAAATATGTAGGGAAGAGATTACGTTTTACAGCATTTATTAAGAGTGAAAATGTAAGAGATTGGGCAGGATTGTGGATGCGAGTAGATGGAAAAGATACAGAACCGCTCGCTATGGATAATATGCAAAATCGCCCCATTAAAAATACGAATAACTGGCAATCGTACTCGGTTGTATTAGATATAAAAGAAGAAGCACTTGGTATTGCATTTGGTGTTTTATTATCAGGAGAAGGTTGTGTGTGGCTAGATAGTATTCGATTTGATGAAGTAGATGAAAAAATCCCTTCAACAGATTTGGCAGAGAACTTTTATGAAACACTTTTAGAAGATCCGGTGAATCTACAGTTTGAAGAAGTAGAAAAATAAAAACAAGGAGAAAAGATATGCTCAAATATGTAAAACTAATAAGTATTAGTTTAGTAATATCGTCTTGTATTATGGGAATTAATTATTTAGTTAGCTATCTTTGGTCAGGGCATATACCTTCTTTGACGTGGAGAACATATTTGATGTTTGTGTTTATATTTATGATGAGTTTTGGTTCGATGCAAAAAGAAGGAAAAGAGGATTATTGACAATAGTCTTTTCCGCCTTTCTTTCATTAACACAAATGGTTGTAACTGTGCCACATGAAATGCTTTCTAAAACATATCAAACAATCAGTGAATTATTTCCTGCAACATATGCAGCGAATGGCTATTATACAATAATATTTGGAGGAGTTAGTTTAGAGAGAAATATTATTTCATTATTAGTTATTGTATTGGTTACACAATCAGTAGCAGTGATGACTTTAGCTATAAAAGGAATGGTAAAGGGAAGAAGAAGCTCTGTAGTTAAAGAAGTATAAAATAAAAAGGTATCCTCGGTGGGATACCTTTTTATTAGCACTTATTATTTTGTAACTTCTGTCCACTTGTAGTTAAACTCACCACCGAAGTCAGTTGTTACAAGTCCTTTAATGAAAGAGCGTTGTAGGTAAGAACGGCCTTGTTGGTATAAAGGAGCGACAGCGCCGTCTTGTAATAGAATTTTTTCAGCTTGCTTCATTGCTTCAAAGCGTGCTTTTTCATCGCCAGCTAAATCTGTTTTCACTTTATGAATTAGCTCATCGTACTCTTTGTTAGAGTATTTATCGAAGTTATAAGCACTATCTGTTGTAAATAAATCTAAGAATGTAATTGGATCAGCGAAGTCAGGGCCCCAGCCGTCAATACCAATTTCATAGTCACCACTTAATAGTAGTTTTAGCTGTTGTTTACGTGGTTGTGGTTTTAAATTCACTGTTAATCCATCTAGGTTCTTTTCTAATTCACCTTTTAAATATTCACCAGTCTTTTTAGCTAAAGCATTGTCACTTGTTAATAGTTCGATTGTTACTTTGTCAGTACCAAGTTCTTGTTTTGCTTTTTTCCAGTTTTCTTTCGCTGTTTTCACATCATCCTTGACTAGATTTCCATTTTCTTTACGGAAGTCATTGCCTTCTGGGCTCTTTGCAAATTTCGCAGGAACCATTCCTTCAGCTGGAACAGCGCCGTTATTTAAGATTGTTTCTACGTAAGCTTTTTTATTCATTGCGCCGTTAATAGCAAGGCGTGCATGTTGATTTTTTAATGTTTCATTTTTCTGATTTAATCGTAAGAATTGAATACCGACTTCAGCGCGTTCTTTGAAGTTTGGATCGCTCTTATATTTATCAACAAACTCTGCAGTTAAAGCAACACGATCAATTTGTCCTGAATCATATAAGTTCACTTCTGTAGACTTATCTTTAACGACATTGAAGTTGATTTCTTCTAATTTTACAGTTTTAGCATCCCAATAGTTAGGATTTTTCTTCAATTGGAAGCTTTGTTCATGTTTCCAGTTATCTAATGTGAAAGCACCGTTATAAATTAAATGATTTGTTTCTAAACCATATTTATCGCCTTGAGACTTTAAGTACTCTTCATTAATTGGTAAGAATGTTGAGAATGTAGTTAAGCTTAAGAAGTAGGGAACAGGACGGTCTAGTTGTACTTCTAACGTTTTATCATCAACAGCTTTGACCCCTAGTTGATCAATTGGCAATTGTTTTTGGCTTATTTGTTTCGCATTCTTTATATCGAAGAATAAGAATGCGTATTCAGCTGCTGTATCAGGATTTACGGCACGTTGCCAAGCGAAGGCAAAGTCCTTTGCTGTAACAGGAGTACCGTTTGACCATTTTGAATCACGGAGATGGAATGTATATTTTGTTTTATCGGGACTAATGTCAACCGACTCAGCGACACCAGGAACCGGTTTATTATCTTCTCCCATTGCATATAGCCCTTCAAAAACATTACGCATTACGTTCATGGATTCCCCATCCGTTGCTTTTGCAACATCCATTGTTGGAATTTCTGAAGCGAATGATAAGTTAATTGCCTGTTTATCAGGTGCTTTATCGTTTGCTTTCGCTCCGCTTGCATTATCTTTATTTCCCCCGCAAGCAGTTAGTAATAGACTTGCCCCCAAAACAGATGCAACAACAGGTACAACTTTTTTCTTCATTGTTCGTTCCTCCCTAAATGTGTTGTTCGTAACGTCATAATGTCCGTGTCTTGAAGTAGCTATAGAAGGAGATAAAACCTATTATAAATATTTGTTTATAGGTAATCAGGTGTTCTACATGTATATACATGTAGAACTGTAATCTATCGTTATATGTTTCAACGTAGTAGACATTATATTTTGATGGTGAAATATTTTGTTTCTTTGATTATTTAGAATATTAACACTGAAAAGAACTATATGTCAATAATAAAAATAGATTGTTAATTTCTCAGAATAATATATTAAAAAAGCAGATTCTCATGTGTGAGAGAACCTATTTTTAATATATTTTGCTAAAAAAACAATTGGTGTGGGCTAATAATAAGTGGGGATGAAGAAACCCCCACTTATTAAAGTTTCACTTTATTTTTCAATTTTTGCCCACTTGAAGTTTAATTGACCTGCAAAGTCTACTTGCACAATTCCTTTCACATAAGAACGTTCTAAATAAGATTCGCCTTTTTGGTAAAGAGGAGCGATAACAGAGTCTTTAAATAATATTTTCTCGGATGCTAGTAATGCTTCCCAGCGAGCTTTTTCATCACCAGCTAAAGTTGTTTTCACTTTTGCTATTGTTTCATCGAATTCCTTATTAGAGTAATGATCTAAGTTATAAGGGTTATTCGTTGTAAATAGCTCAAGGAATGTAATTGGATCCGCAAAGTCAGGGCTCCAGCCATCAATTCCGATTTCGTAGTCACCTTTTAATAAAAGCGAAACTTGTTGCTTACGCGGCTGAGGTTTTATATTTACTGTTAATCCATCTAGATTCTTTTCTAGTTGTCCTTTTAAGAATTCACCAGTTTTCTTATCAAGGTCAGCATCACTCGTTAATAATTCTAATGTTATCTTTTCAGAACCAAGCTCTTGTTTAGCTTTTTTCCATAACTCTTGTGCAGATTTTGTATCAACTTTTGTTAAATCGCCGTTTGCAGTACGGAAGTCTTTTCCTTCAGGTCCTTTTGCAAAGTTTTTTGGAACGAGACCAAATGTTGGTGTAGAGCCATCATTTAATAACGTATTTACAAAGGATTTTCTATCAATTGTTTGATCAATTGCTTGGCGTGCAGAAACGTTTTGAAGTACTTTGTTTTGTTGATTCATACGTAAAAATTGTACGCCTACGTTTGGACGTTCTTTAAAGTTAGCATCCTTTTTATATTTATCGACGAAGTCAGATGTTAGTTTTATACGATCTAATTGTTTTGACTCGAATAAATTTACTTCTGTTGATTTTTCTTTTACGACATTAAAATTGATTTCTTCTAGTTTGACAGTATCTTTATCCCAATAGGTAGGGTTCTTCTTAAATTTAAAGCTTTGTTCGTGCTTCCAATCGCTTAGTGTAAAAGCTCCATTGTACAAGATTGTATTATCTTCTAAAGCGTACTTATCACCTTGTACTTTAAAGAATTCCTCATTAATTGGTAGAAATGTTGGGAACGCTGTTAAGCTAATAAAATAAGGAACAGGACGCTCTAATTCTACCTCAAACGTATGGTCATCAACTGCTTTTACACCAAGTTGGTCGGCTGGAAGTTCTTTGTTGTTAATTTTTGTTGCGTTTTTAATATCAAAGAATAAAAATGCATATTCAGAGGCTGTTGCTGGATCTACGGCACGTTGCCAAGCGAACACAAAATCTTTAGCTGTAACAGGAGTGCCGTTTGACCATTTTGAATCTCGCAAATGGAATGTGTATTTCGTTTTATCGCCACTTACTTCATGAGATTTTGCAACACCAGGAACAGGTTTGTTACCTTCACCAAGATTATACAAACCTTCAAATACGTTTCTCATTACTTGACCAGAATCAGTATCTGTAGCACGAGCCGTATCCATTGTTCGTATTTCAGTAGGTGAAGATAAGTTTAAAACCTGTTTACTAGGTGCCTCGTCTTTTGCATTTGCTCCGCTTGCTTCGTTTTTATAACTACCGCAACCAGTTAATAAAATACTTACTCCTACAACTGATGCAATACCGGGTACAAACTTCTTTTTCATTTGATTTTCCTCCTAAATAATTAAGTTTGGATGATGATGAGGGAAATGAAAAATAAAAAATCCCTCTTTTCATATTGAGAAAGAGGGATTTTTACGTACAAGTTATGCACCCGTATATAAACGAAGTCCCTCATTCTATCTTTCAAGCATAAAGCTTGCAGGAAGTGGCACAGTATTCAAAATGAACCTGTTGCCGAGGTTTCAAAGGGCCAGTCCCTCCACCTCTCTTGATACAATGAGTAAACGAATAAATTTTATTAATTTTTGTGTTTCTTTGATAATTCAAAATCTTACACCTTGAATAATGAAGTGTCAACTAAATGAAATATAGTTTAAATTTTCAGTTTTCTTAAATGAAAAAACCACTGCATATGGCAGTGGTTTTTCTACTAGAAGTTAAAGTTATCTGGATCTGGACCAACGCGACGATCTTCATTTAAAGCTTGAATTGCTTTCATATCATCAGCACTTAATTCAAAGTCGAAGATGTTTGCATTTTCAATAATGCGATGTTCTTTAATTGATTTGGGAATTGTTACAACTTCGTTTTGTAAATCCCAACGTAAAATAATTTGCGCAGTTGATTTATTATATTTTGTCGCAATTTCTTGTAACGTTGGATTATCTAGTAGTTGTCCTTGCATTAATGGTGACCAAGCTTCAAGCTGGATATTATGTTCTTTACAGAATGCATGTAACTCTTCTTGTGCTAAACGTGGGTGGTATTCCACTTGGTTGACCATTGGCTTAATTTCAGCAATTTCAAATACGTCTTGTAAGTGGTGAATGTGGAAATTACTCACACCGATAGCGCGAACACGGCCATCTTTATAAAGTGTTTCTAATGCTTTCCATGATTCAGTATATTTCCCTTTTACAGGCCAATGTACTAAATATAAATCTAAATATTCTAGACCTAATTTCTCTAATGTAGTTTCAAATGCTTGAAGCGTTGTTTCATATCCTTGATCGCTATTCCATACTTTTGAGGTAATAAATAATTCTTCACGTGAAACACCGGATTCACGAATCGCTTGCCCAACGCCTTCTTCATTTTGATAGATTGCTGCAGTATCGATGCTGCGGTAGCCATTTTTAATTGCTGCTTTTACAGAATCAATTACTTCTGAACCATCTTCTACTTTAAAAACACCTAAACCAAACCAAGGCATTTTTACACCGTTATGTAATGTTGTATAGTCTTTTAAACTTGTTAAAATCATATTATTTCCCCCTAGCTTTTTTGTTTGTTGCTTCTACTGCTTTTTGAATTGCCTCTGAAAAATTATATTCGTATAAAGTTTTGAGACCTTCAGCTGTGGAACCACCTGGCGTTGTTACTTGTTCGCGAAGGTTAGCTGGATTTTGCGTTTGTTCAAGCATAGAAGCAGAGCCAGAAATCATTTGAATGACAAGATGTTTTGCGGTTTCTTCATCAACTCCATAACTTTTTGTTGCTTCAATTAAGCTTTCAGCAAAGTAATAAAGGAAAGCTGGTGCACTTCCAGTAACTGCAGTAAGCTGATGAACTTCTTCCTCAGTACAAAGTTGCGAAGTACCAATACCTTTTAAAAGTAGTTGCAGGGTTTCTTGATGTATCTCGTTTACTGATTGTCCCATTGTATATAAGGAGATAGACTTTCCAATTTCAGCAGCTGTATTAGGCATAATCCAAGCAACAGGCGTGCCTTTTGGGAGTCTAGCTTCTAAATAAGATGGTCCAATGCCAGCTGCTACTGTTACGACTAGTTGATTTGATATTAACGGAGATAGCTCAGCTAATAACTCTTCATGAGCCGAAGGTGGCATTGCTAAAACAACCGTATCAACAGATGTAACATGCTGTTTCCAATCTGTTGTAGTAGACACATTATATCGATGTTGTAACTGTTTTAGCTTTTCTATGTTGCTTCGGTTAGAGACGATAATTTCTTCGATGTACTCTTTGCTTGTTTTAAGTAATCCGGAAAATATAGCTTCTGCCATACGACCGGCACCAATAAATAAAATTCGATGTTTAGTTAGCATATCCTTTATTCCTTTCTAGTAGAGATATGTTATAAAAACGATATCATCTTTAAGAGAATTTTGTAAAAAGAAAAGACTTACCGTAGATGGAATGGATAATGAGAAGGAGGAAATTCATGGTAAAGGAAAGGGCTATTCCTTATACTGGTGATAGGGAATTTATTACACATCTGGGGAGAGATAAATATGGTTAGAAGTTCACTTTTTTTACTTGTTTCTAGTATTATTTGTGTATTAGTTGGATTGTATATTCAATCGAGTTATATTGAAATTTTCGCATCAATTATGGGGATCATTAATGTTTGGTTATTAGCGAGAGAAAAAGTATCCAACTTTTTATTTGGCATGATTACTGTTGCGGTATTTCTATACATTTTTATTACACAAGGTTTATATGCAATGGCAGTATTAGCCGCTTTTCAATTTATATTTAATGTATATGGTTGGTATTATTGGATTGCACGAAGTGGGGAGGGAGAGGTAAAAGCAACAGTTCGTTTAGATTTGAAAGGATGGACTTTTTATATAAGTTTTATTTTAGTTGCTTGGATTGGTTGGGGTTATTATCAAGTCCGTTATTTAGAGTCAACAAGTCCATATTTAGACGCTTTAAATGCCGTATTGGGACTAGTGGCTCAATTTATGTTAAGTCGAAAAATATTAGAAAACTGGCATTTATGGATTTTATATAACGTAGTTAGCATTGTAATTTATATTTCTACTGGTTTATACGTCATGCTAATATTAGCTATTATTAATCTCTTTATATGTGTAGCTGGTTTGCTAGAGTGGAAGAGCAATTATAAGGGGCAAGAACATACAAATAATTATATCTAGAAAATAATTAGAATTAAAAAACCCCTGAAGTACATATGCTTCAGGGGTTTACTAATAGAATATAAGATTATGCTTTTGTCATACCAAGTAATACAGCGCCGCCAATAATTAAAACACTACCGAGTGCAATAAAGATCAATTGACGTTTTGTTTTCTTTTCACCTAAGAATACAATCGCACCGAATGTTGAGATAACGATTCCAGTTTGAGATAATGGGAAGCTTGTTGCTACTCCAACACGTGGTAATGAAAGAAGTAAGAATAAGTTTCCAGTTCCCCATAGTAAACCAGACAAAGCATTACGGATTGCATATTTGTTAAATGGTTTATGTTTAGACGTCAGTACAACCGCACCAACAAACATACCAACTGCTTGTGGTAAAATAGCAGACCAACCATCGATATTATACCAACGAATAATAATTACATATACAAGATAGCCGAAAGTAGAAACAATTAAAGTAAGAAGTCCTTTTTTCAATTGTCCAGGTGGCTGAGCATTTTCTTTATCATCTAATGATGTGAATACAACACCAACTACGATTAATAGGATTGCAATCGTTCCCAGAATGATCGTTGTAGTAGTAGTCCACTCACGGAAAGCGATAACCCCAAAGATAGAAGTTGCAACAAGTTGCATACCAGTAGAAATCGTTACAGTAGTTGAAACACCTAGTTTTTCAACTGTTTTTAATTGGTTTACTTGTCCTAAAGCCCAGAATAAACCTGAAATAAAACCAACAATTAAGATTGTCATTGTTAAAGCTGGTTGAGTAAATACATACATAATTGTTGCGAAGAATAGAGCACCGATTGTCATACCTACCGTTTGGCTATATGCACCACCGCCCATTTTTACGCTTACTAATAAGATGTTTCCCCATGCAATTGCAGGAAGAAGCGCTAATAAAATGTCCATTACAAGACTCCCTTCGGTTTGCTATACCAATATAGTTACATATCGTTCTAACGATCGGTAATGCCCCACTAATAGAGTAGAAGATTACCGATCGCTAAAACAGGATGAAGAATTCACGATATAAATGCGTTTTCATTTCTTCATTTTTTGAAACACCTCCATATAATAACAGGAAATTGCCTATTTTAGAAAGTGAATTCAAATAAAATGTATATTTTAATAAGAGGTAAAATTCAGTTATTTCCCGATGGTATATTTTATTTCCTAAGAAATAAAGAAGCAGCTTCGAAAAAAGCTGCTTTAAGAGTTAGTAATTCTTTTATTAATAAGTTGAATACATAGTAGAAATACGAGTGACATACCGATAGTAATAACTACAAGTGTCCATGCGAGTTGCATATTACTTGCATCAATAGCCATGTAAATTGCAGTTGGGATTGTCTGTGTTTTACCAGGAATGTTCCCGGCAAACATAAGTGTAGCGCCAAATTCACCGAGCGCGCGGACAAAGCTCAAAATCATCCCGCTTAGTAAGGCAGGAAATGCGAGCGGAAGTGTAACGTGCAGAAAAACTTGATATTCACTTGCGCCAAGGTCACGAGCACTTTCTTCAATTTGTACATTTGCGATAGAAAATCCCGTTTTCGCTGATTGGTACATAAGCGGAAATGCAACAACTGTAGAAGCAATGATCGCAGCAGTAGATGTGAACATAATAGACTGCTGAAATAATGATTCAACCCACTTTCCGATCGGGCTGTTGTTTCCAAAGATGATAATGAGAAAGAAGCCGATAACAGTTGGTGGAAGTACCATTGGTAATAAAAATATGGTTTCTAATAGTACTTTATATCGCCATGAGGAGCGAGCTAGTGCTCGCCCGACAATTGTCCCTAAAATTGTAACGAGAATAGTGGCGCATGCAGCTACTCTTAAAGATAGAAAGACAGGCGATAAAATAGCATCAATGCTCATAGTAATTACGACAGGACTGTAAATCCATATTTTTTAAAGATAGATTGTGCATTTTTTGACTGCAAATACTCATAAAATGAAGTCGCCTCTTTCTTATGTTTAGATTCCTTTATAACACCTAAAGGATAGTGGATTGGCTCATGAGAAGTAGCTGCTGCTGTCTCACCAATCTTTACTTTATCCGAAATGAGAGCATCTGTTTTGTATACGATACCAGCATCGACATTCCCTGTTTCTACATATGTTAACACTTGGCGAACATCTTTTGTAAATACGACTTTATTTTGAACATCATTCCAAAGGTTTTCGTGTGTTAGAGAAGCCTTTGCATATTTGCCAGCAGGTACAGATTCAGGTGTACCAAGTGCAATTTTTTTTATTTTTTCATCTTTTAAATCTTGAATTTTTGTAAGAGAACTATCTTTTGGGACGACTAGAACTAGTTCATTTCCAAGAAGATTTTTCCCTTCTTTTTCATTAATGAATCCTTTTTTTACAAGGGTTTGGAATTTATCTTCTGCTGCTGAGAAGAATAAATCAGCAGGTGCACCTTGTTCAATTTGTTGTTGAAGTGCTCCAGAAGCACCGAAGTTAAAAGAAAGTTTGATATTTGGCTCTTTTTCTTTATATTGTTTTTCGATTTCTTTTAATGCATCTTGTAAGCTTGCAGCAGCTGAGATAGTCAGTTCAACTGTTTTATCCTCTTTAGTAGCTGACTTTGTATGCTTTTCCCCACTTGTACAAGCAGCGCTAAATATAAGAAGGAAAGAAAGTATAAGTGCCCCGATGGAACGTAATATAAATTTATTCATAAAAAAATCCCCTTTCATTTTGACACATCTAATTATAACTAAATATAACTAAATATAACTAGTTATAATTGAATATAATTTGAACATATGTCTATTTTTAAAAAATAGGAGAAATATTCTTTTCTTTGTTACAATGAAAGGAGAAAGTGAGGAATCGTCTATGGATCATCATTCCTACACAACGGAAGAAGTAGCAAAGCGATTAAAAGTATCAAAATTAACTGTATACGACTTAATTAAAAAAGGAGAACTTCCTTCTTATAGAGTTGGTAGACAGATGCGCATTGATGCAGCAGATTTAGATCAATATATAAAGCAAATGAAAACAGGGAAAGTACAAGTTAATCCTGTGAAAAACGATGGTAGTAGTATCTTGAACACGTGTATTATTAGTGGTCAAGAACTAACGTTAGATATGTTAGCTAAACGTATAGAAAATCGTTTGCCAAGTTCTAATGTTTTAAGAGCGTATCAAGGTAGCTTAACGAGTTTAGTGAAAATGTATCAAGGAGAAGGAAGTATCGTTAGTTTGCATTTGTTTGATGGTGAAACGGGTACATATAATATTCCTTACGTAAAACGTATTTTAGTAGGACAGCCATGTCTTATGATTAATTTATTGTCCAGAAATGTAGGGTTTTATGTTCATAAAGGAAATCCGAAGAAAATAAAGACATGGGCTGACATATCCGGGTCCACTATAAAGTTTGTGAATCGAGAAAAGGGTTCTGGTATTAGAGTGTTAGTGGATGAACAATTACGAATCCGAAAATTAAATAAAGCTGATATTAGTGGATATGAATGGGAAGAATCGAATCATCTTGGTGTTGCCACGCAAGTTGCAAATGGAAAAGCTGATGTAGGAGTAGGTTCAGAAAAGTTTTCGCAAATTGTAAATGTGGACTTTATTCCAATCATGAAAGAACAGTATGATTTAGTAATTTTGAAGAATAAAGAAAATGAAGAGCTGATTGAAGTTGTGAAAGACATTCTGCAATCGGAAGAATTTCATAATGAATTAAATGCGATTGGCGGATATGATATTACGAAAACAGGTCAAATTGTATATGAAATAAAGTGAAACTTTAATCAGTGTGGGGGTTCTTCATCCCCCACTGATTATTAGTTGAACCAATCGGACTTTAATGGGCAGCCCGACCCCTACCTAACTTCTTTGCTTTCGCTGAATTTTGAGGAGGGGGTCTTACTGCCCATTAAAGCGGGACAAACTAAAAAGCTGCTTGTCTATAAGACGAGCAGCTTTTTCTATATATAAAGGGGTTTGGGGAAACAAAGTGTTAAATAAGACCTTGAGCAAGTGTATAAATGAAAGCCGTAAGAAGAGTAGCTCCACTTGCAAGTCCGATAAAGTCTGATTTGTTGAAAGTAATGTTGTTCATTATAATCTCTCCTTATTTGTTTAATGTAGTTGCAACAGCTTTTGCATCGACAAGTGCGGATAGCACCATGCCCATTGTATTTAAAAATTTATTTGATTTCATATTGTTCATCATGCGTATCCGCTCCTTTTCGAATAGTTGTTGCCCTGCTTATGTCTTAATTATAGGGAATATGGATACTTCCAACTATCGAATTAGCTTACGAAAGACTTACACTTTTGTAAGAAAAAAAGACATTCATGTAAGAATGTCTTTCACAGCATATTGATATGATGATGGTCTTCAATTGTTTTTAAAAAACTACGCATTGAATTCGTCATATAGCTATCTTTACGGCGTATGAAAACCGTTGAAATACTGCCGTATTTTTCAGGGATTGCATGACAATGTACCTTACCTGCTTTAGAAAGATGATGGACAGCAGACTGTGGTACGAGTGTAATTCCGAGACCGAGTGCAACACTGTTTAATATTGTCTCTAATATATTGAATTCCATAATTCTTTTTGGTAGCAAACCTTCGTCTTTAAGCCAACGTTCTAGTTTGGAGCGGTATCCACATCCTTGGTTAAAAACGAGTAGAGGCGTTGTTGTAAATTCTTCTATATGAAAGGCTTTATTTTGTGTTATAAGCATTAATTTCTCTGTACTAACATCGTATTGTTCGATTAGTGGATGTTTAATAGGACCTGATATAAAGGCGCCATCTAATTGATGATCAAGTACTTCTCTAATTAATTCTTCTGTTAGACCCGCTTGTAATGATAAATCGACATTCGGATAGCTTTTATAGTAAGAAGATAAAATGGTAGGCAGTGTACTTACTGTTTCGACTGTACCGATTTTTAATATACCAGAAGGTGTTTCGCTATCTAAAAATACTTGTTTTAGTTCGTCGACATCTTGCAAAATTTTACTAACATAAACGAGCATTTTTCTTCCTTCAGCTGTTAAAGTCATTCCTCGTTTATGGCGGTAAAAGAGTGGGGTTTTTAATTCGTTTTCTAGTTGTTTAATACGTGCAGTTACATTTGATTGTACATAATTTAATTCCTTTGCTGCGCTACTTACACTACCCTGATCGGCAACGCTTTTAAAGATTTGTAAGTCTCTTAATTCCATTTTGTAATCCCCCTTGATGTTAACTATCATTATAAATGATAGTTAACATCATTTTGAATCATTTTACGTGATATATTTTTTCTTTTACAATTCTCTTTGTGCAAATAGAAAGAAACGGGGGATTGCGGTGAGAAGAGGTCAAATGATAATAGGGGCTTTGGCGTGTTTAATTGCGAGTATGTCATGGGGAGCGATGTTTCCAGTTGCTGATCATGCGCTAGAATACATAGATCCATTTTATTTTTCGCTTATTCGCTATGGAGCAGTGGCGATAATGCTGATTGTATTGTTGTTAGTGAAAGAAGGAAAACAGGCATTTTGTTTAGAGGGAAGAGGAAAGTTACTCGTCTTTTTTGGAACGATGGCATTTACAGTATATAATGTCCTCATATTTTTAGGGCAAATGTTAATGGGTAAGTCGGGTGTAATGGTAGCTTCCATTATGGAAGCACTTATGCCGATGATTTCTATTTGTATTTTATCGGGATATAAGCATATAAAACCGAAGAAGTATATGATAACGAGTATGGTTATTGCTTTTGTAGGAGCTGTGTTTGTTATTACAAAAGGTGACATGAGTTTCTTTGTAACATTGAAAGATAATATGTTCCCATTAGCATTTATATTTATTGGTGTTGTAGGGTGGGTTATTTATACGATGGGTGGTCAAACTTGTAGTGATTGGTCAACGTTACGTTATTCTACGTTGACGTGTGTATTCGGTACGACTGTTACAGCGATTATAACGGTAATTATTACGTCGCTTGGATATATTTCAGTTCCAAGTATGGGAACGATTTCTATTGTGAAATATGATTTGTTATTCATGATGACATTGCCAGGTATTGTAGCGCTACTTGCTTGGAACTATGGTGTGAAAATTTTATCATCCATTAATGGGATTTTATTTATTAATTTTGTACCAATTACGACTTTAGCTATTATGATGATGCAAGGGTATCAAATCACAATGTTTGATATTATAGGGACTGTACTTGTTATTGCAGCGCTTATTCGCAATAACGTTTGCCAGAGAAAAGAAGAAAATATAAATAAGAGAGTTTTACAAGAAGAACAATTACGTCAAGCTGTTTAATAGGCAAATGGAGGATTTCACATGTTAGAAAGTTTATTGTTTTTCTTCGCCGTCGGAGTTGCCTGTGAGCTTGCAGCAATTAATCGAAATGGTCGTAAAAAGATAAAACAACAAGCTGAGCTGATACAGCTTTTAAAAGAATTGAAAGAAAGAAAAAATTAAAAAGACGACCGGGCATAGACGGTCGTCTTTTTCTATATAAAGGGGAAAGGGGACACAAAGTTATACAAGCGTAGCAGCGTAAATGAAAGCAGTAAGAAGAAGAGAGCCGCTAGCTAATCCTAAAAAATCTAATTTGTTAAAAGTAATGTTATTCATAATACATTCTCCTTACTTGTTTAATGCAGAAGCAACAGCTTTTGCATCGAAAAGAGCCGATAATACCATGCCCATTGTATTTAAGAAATTGTTCGTTTTCATTTTGTTCATCATATTGATCCACTCCTTTTCGAATAATTGTTGCCCTGTTTCTGACTTAATTGTATGAAATATAGTAAGAAGTAACTATCGAATTAGCTTACAAGAAAATTACACTTTTGTAAGAATTGAAATTTAACAATTCATCCTTAATTTTATTACCAACTCCTAAAACTTAGTGTTATAATTATTATAAGAATATGATTATACTTCGGATGTTTAGAAAGGAACGAAATAAATGTATAAACCAATTACATTTTTGTTGAAATATATATTTAAAACAGCTGGGAAAGTAGAAGTACAAGGAAGAGAAAAGCTACCAGAAGGTGGACCCTATGTTGTTGCATGTACACATACAAGTTTTATGGATGTATTAATGTTAGCTACAGGGATGTATCCAACTCAAATTCATTACATGGCCAAAAAAGAATTATTTGAAGGGAAATTCAAAAATTGGTTCTTTAAAAATGTAAATGCATTCCCTGTAGATCGTGCGAATCCAGGACCAAGTACACTTAAAATTCCATCACGTTTATTAAAAGAAGGAAAGGTAGTAGGGATTTTTCCGAGTGGAACAAGATCAGCGGAAGATGTTTCATTAAAAGCGGGTGCTGTGACAATTGCGATGCGTTCCAATGTTCCGTTAGTACCAGCAGCTTATGTTGGTCCATCAAGTGTAAAAGAATTAATAAAGGGGAAAAAGGCACAATTGATTTTTGGAGATCCAATTCAAATTGAGGCTGGAGAACAAATAGATCGAAAAACCGCTATGAAAATGATGACGGATCAATTAAATGAGAAGTTTGAGGAGTTAAAAGAAGCTTTGCAATCAAATCAAAAATAAGAAAAGACGACCGGGCATAGACGGTCGTCTTTTCTATTACTATTTATAATAAAGGGGAAAGGGGACACAAAGTTATACAAGCGTAGCGGCGTAAATAAAAGCAGTAAGAAGAATCGAGCCACTAGCTAGTCCTAAAAAATCTAATTTGTTAAAAGTGATGTTATTCATAATACATTCTCCTTACTTGTTTAATGTAGAAGCAACAGCTTTTGCGTCGATAAGAGCGGAAAATACCATGCCCATTGTATGTAAGAAATTGTTCGTTTTTATTTTGTTCATCATATTAATCCGCTCCTTTTCGAATAGTTGTTACCTTGTTTCTGACTTAATTGTATGAAATGTTGCGGAAAGTCACTATCGAATTAGCTTACAGAAAAATTACACTTTTGTAAGAGAAACGAATGAAGGTGTAATGATAAGAAGATTTGACATATGTTCATGAGATTCATTAAGTTAAAGGTAGAGGTGAGTGTATGGCTAATATTAAAGATATTGCAAAGATGGCGGGAGTTTCAGTTACGACTGTTTCGAGAGTGTTGAATGATCACCCATATGTAAGTGAAGAAAAAAGAAAAGCGGTTATAGAGATAGTTGAGAAATTGAATTACTCGCAAAACGCAAATGCTGTTCATTTATCAAAAGGAAAAACGAATATTGTTGGTGTGATTTTACCGTATATTAATCATCCGTGTTTTGATGCGATGGTGAGCGGAATGATGGAGACTGCGTTAGCGCATAATTACAGGGTGCTACTTTGCCAAACGAATTATAATAAAAAAGAAGAAATGAAAAGTTTACATATGTTAAAAACAAAACAATTGGATGGTCTTATTATTTGTTCACGTGCAAATGATTGGGAAACGATAGAACCGTATGCTTCTTACGGCGCAATAATTGCTTGTGAAGACAATGATATTTCAAACATCTCAAGTGTATATACGAATCATTCAGCGGCCTTTCAATTAGGAATGGATTATTTGATTGAGAAAGGTTATAAAAAAATTGGTTATTGTACGGGAAGAAAATTAGGGCCGAGTAGTCAAAAGCGTTTTGATGTTTATAAACAGCAATTGCAATCTATAGACGAAGAGGTTAATGAAGAATGGATTTTTACAGAATGTTTTACACTAGAAGATGGTGTGAAAGTGGCTCATAAGTTAAAAGAGATGCAGGATCTTCCTGAAGCATTAATAGTAGCAGGCGATGAAGTTGCGATTGGGGTTATGACAGAGGTTGAAAAATTAGGGATTCAAGTTCCTGAGGATTTAGCGATTATTGGCTTTGATAATCAACCTATCTCGCAAGTGTTACAATTGACAACTATTGATCAAAATTTAAAGGAGATAGGGAAAACTGCTTTTGAAATGTTGCATAGAAAAGTGAATGAAGAGAGTTCTGAACAAGAAAAGCTGGAAATTCCATACGAACTTGTGGAACGCTCTACAGTTTAATTTTAACCCGTTATGTGTATAATCGCATAACGGATTATTTTTTTGAAATACCTTTGACAGGAAACGCGTTTCATACTTTATAAAGGAGTTAAACCGGTTTGTAACAATCCATGGATTCTTTTCAAGAATAGTATTTGGAGGGATATGCATGAATGAACTTTTATTAAGTGTGAACAAGTATATAGAGGATAACGAAAAAATGTTAGCCTTTGTAGTAGGGATCTTTGAGAAGGATAATTTTATGTTATGTTACCAACATGGAATTTTTGTTGCCACTACTAGACGTCTCCTTTTTTACGGGAAATTTCCGTACTATCCTTCAACATTTAAAGAGTACCCATATTTGCATATAGATAGCATAGATTTTCATTCGTACTTTGAGTTTACTTATAATCATGAAACGGTTAGAGCTAAGCATATTCAGAAAGGGAATGTGGAGCGATTTGTCCATGTAGTTAGAGCAAATATGAATAATTAATCAACCCTCTGTTTAAACATAATATTTCAATTTTTAAGAGGGAAAATGCGGAATAAAAACCACTTCTAAACCTCTAGGAGATAGTGATACAATGTCAAATGGGGGGAGGGTATGAACTATGGTTAATCAACGTATAAAGGAAATAACACTAATTACAATTGGTTCATTATTATTCGCAATTGGTATTAATTACTTTGCAATTCCAAACCGTTTATCGGAAGGTGGAATTATTGGTTTAACGGTTGTTACGTACTACTTATTTGATTGGTCACCAGGAATTGTGAATTTTGCTATAAATGCAATTTTACTAGCTATTGGTTATAAATTTTTTGATAAGAAAACAATGATTTATACAATTTTAGGGATTGTAGAAACATCTTTGTTTTTATACGTTACAGAACATATTGAGTATCATGTAAATAGTGATACATTATTAGCAGCTTTATTTGCTGGTTTATTTGTGGGTATTGGATTAGGCTGTATGTTCAAAGCCGGAGGTACATCGGGAGGATCAGCAATCTTAGCTCAGTTAGCAAATCAATATTTAGGTTGGAGTGTAGGTAAAGGTGTACTAATTATTGATATTGTTGTAATTGCTGGTTCTGTATTTATAATAGGGCAAGAAAAGGCAATGTATACACTTGTAGCTGTGTTCATTGGAGCGAAGGTGATTGATTTCATTGTAGAAGGAATGGACACAAAAACGGCTGTTACGATTATTTCGAATCAACCAGACTTAATTCGTGAAGCTATTACGAAAAATATGACACGCGGTGTTACTGTATTAGAAGGGCGCGGCGGATATACTGGTAAAAATAAAGAAGTTTTATATGTTGTTATTAATAAACAAGAGCTTGTTAAGTTAAAACAAGTTATTAGTCGGGTAGATGAAGATTCTTTCGTTGTTATACATGATGTACGTGATGTACTTGGCGGTGGCTTTAAAGCAAGCTAAAAGGTGAACGAGCAAATTCGTTCACCTTTTTTAATTCTTACAAAAATGTAAGTGTAATGTAATGAGATTCAATAGTAGATTTTATTCCCCCTTTTTAAAATGGATGTATATATATCCTGCAGAGGAGGAATGTTTATTATGAAGAAAAAAATGATCACTACTATAATAGCGATGATAGTGATAGTAGTAATGTTACTGCCTACGAAACTTGGACCGGTTATCGATAAATATAATCCATTTTATAAGACGAAAGAATACTATACGGTTGTGAATACAATTGGTCAGCATATTGGTGATGAGTGGTATGAATATGAATTTATTGCATTCGATGAACGTGGTAGAGAGCAGAAAATAAAGAAAACGGTTAAGCATATGTTAAAGAGAGATGAAGCATTAAAGGTTTTTGCAAAAGGACGTTACGGTGAATCGATTGAAGAGATTGAGGTTGCAAATATTCCTATAAATGCGAAGAGCAAACTTTTAACGATGAGATAGTAAAATATACCCCTAGCTATTTTTTGTCGAAAATAAAAATACTGGGTAAGGGTATTTTTAAGATTAACAAAAAAGCCTTAGTCCATATAGACTAAGGCTTTTTTATTATATAAAGAGGAAGGGGGTACATTGTAGTAGCATGGGTGAAAGGTATAAGAAGAGTAGCTACTAGCAATGTAATTTGGTTATGTGAGTGTTCTTCTTATTTGGCTTACTTCCTAACTTTATTGTACGAAATATAAGTAAGGGGAACTATCGAATTACATTACACATAACTTACAAACATGTAAGCCTTCTGTAATGTAATTCGATAGTTAAAAGATAGTAATTTTCATATAGTGTAACTAGAAAGTCTCAATGTATTACTTTCTGTTTGTAATGAAGAATGAAAAACCAACTAATTTTTAATAATCCTCATCTGAATAAAGATGGGGATCCTTTTTTAAACCTTACAACATTGTAAGGTTTACGTAAGTTAATTCGATAGTAAATTTGTCATATTTTTTGCATAATAGATACAGATAGAAAAATAATTAGGGATCTAGTAAGAAGGGAGAAGAATGGGATGCGTAAAGAAGAAGTAGTGAAGTTACCAATTAAAGATTTCTGTAGCTACTTTACTGTTGCCGTAGTGTGTATTGGATTATTTGATATCATAACAAACTTAATTGTTAAATAATATAGATGCTAAAACAAGAAAGGAAGTCCTTTCTTGTTTTTTTTATGGGGGCATAAAGATGAAATGGATTGATAGTCATATACATGTTGATCAATATAAGGATGAAGAGAAGAGCAGATTACTGAAAGAGGTGGAAAATAGTAATGAAATAAAGGGGCTTATTGCAGTATCTATGAATTATCAATCTTGTAAGGAAACGTTATCTTTAGCGAAGAAGTATCCCTTTATATATCCAGCGATAGGGTTTCATCCAGAGCAACAGATTCATAAAGAAGAGTGTGACCAGATTTATCAACTTATTGAACAGAACGCAGAGGAAATTGTTGCGATTGGTGAAGTAGGTTTGCCCTATTATTTGAGGAAAGAAGATGAAAGAATTGCTGTAGATCCATACATAGCTGTATTGAAAAAATTTATAGAACTAGCTAGTAAGTATAATTTGCCGATTATATTACACGCAGTTTATGAAGATGCTGACACTGTATGTGATTTGCTAGAGAAATATAAAGTTTCACGTGCACATTTCCATTGGTTTAAAGGAAGTGATGAAACAATGAAACGGATGATGAAGAATGGTTATTATATTTCGATTACACCGGATGTTTTACATAAGGAGAAGATTAGAAAAATTGTTTCGTATTATCCGCTTGAATATATGATGGTAGAAACAGATGGACCATGGGAATTTCAAGAGGGTGTTATAACGCATCCAAGAATGATTCGAGAGGTATTAAAGGAAATTAGTTCTATAAAAAACATATCCATTGATAAGGTCGCAAAAACAATATATGGAAATACAAGTCGATTTTATTTGAAAGGATAGGAGAATTATAATTTTCATAATGTAACGGAAAAAGTAAAAGTTGAATTTATTTAATAAAATGCCACGGTTTGATATATGAAAAAAACCACCGAGCGTTCCGCTCGGTGGTTTTGTATTAGGATTCTAATTTTTTCGCACGTTTTAATAATAAAAGAAAGACAATGATAACGAACCCCAGTATAAGGAAGAAGCCATATTGCTTTATATAATCAATTATGTCATTCGCACGGGTTGGTTTTTCGACGTGAATGCCGTCTTTATTCGTCGTAATATGAATATCTTTCATTTTTACTTCATTCTTTTCCTTTTGTAAATCAATCCATTCTATATTTGGAATACTTTCTAGATCCTTTAATACTTCTTTTAATGGTTTCACACCTAAGTAAGGATGATAGAATGCACCAATAACTCCATCTGATAATTTAGAAACAGATAGAGCACGTTCTTTCATTTTAGCAATAGTTTGTGGCGTATCTTCTTCAATAAATCCGACTGTTTCAGGCAATAGTTTCATTCCATGTAAAAATGACGGAGTACTTGTATAATATGGTGAGTGCATGGATTTCCAAGTTGTATCATTTAACTGTAGTTGTCCTACATAAGTTGAAAAGTACCTTGATAATATTTCATATCCTTTTTGAGACATCGTGTAATGAGGTGCTTCAAAGGCAACAGGATATAGTTTAGCATCTACAAGTTCTTGAATTCCTTTTTCGATATGATCTTTCGTATATTTTTCCTCGAATTCTTCCCCTTTTTTTACATATTGGTTATATGCCTCTATATTTGGAAAGTCATCTTTTGTCTTCGGTTTTTCATGCTTCGGTTGGCGAATTGGTTGATCTGTTTTTACATCCCAAAATTCAAAGCCCTCACCTGTTTCACTGTCATAAAATTGGTGAGTATAACCATGCATAATAATTGCTGCACCATCATCTTGCATAGAGCGTAAAAGATCAACTAGTTCTGGTCTATCTTTTAAATGTATTATCTTTCCTGTATCTGGATCTTTATATACCGGAATAACAGTAATCATGTAAGGCATCTTTTTCTCTTTTAGTAATTCAGCAATTTCTTTCAATTGATTTATATCTGCTGCTGGGTGAACATCCTCAAGGCGTAAATAAGCTTCAACTTTATTTTTCGTTGGTTTTTGGCCGAAATAAGAAAATAACATTTCACCGACGTAATGAGACATCCAGTCAAAGAGGTTAGGTGTTGCAACATAATAAGATGTTTCATGCTGAACAATTAGTGGATTAGTGTTATTTGAGCTTAAGGCGTTAGCAAGCACAGTTCCATTCGTATCAAATGATTGAATTAATCGTTCCTCCTCTAAGGTATTTTTTAGCTTCTTGTCTGGATATTCAATTTTATTAACTCGTATATCATCACTATTCAAAGTAATGAAAGAAAAACGCTTAGATAATTGTTCAACATTTTGTCCTAATACTAATACAGGGCCGGAGAAGTTTTCTAGAAATTGTTTCGTTTCATCAGAAAACGCTTCTTTTGTTTCACCGATATAAACAATATGTGTATAGGAGGATACGTTATTAATTGAAGTTGCTTCTTTTAAGTTTTTTACGGTTATATCATTTGTAAAATGTCCTAATTGAGTATTAAGGATTTGGACATTATTTGAAAATTTATCGTCTTGTGTACTATACAAAACAAGTACTTTTGGTTTTGATGATGTTTGTGCAGAGGTGTAGGTAGGGATGAGTAGTAAAATGCTGAACAAGAGTGTTAGGCATTTTTTCATTTTGTATGCTCCTATTCTATATATAGAGTTCAGTTTACAATTATATACAATAAATGCGTTATAGTCTATGAAAGTTACATTTTTGTACGTATTTACCAGCTGTTTTTTCACAAAATCGGTCTAAAGCATGATGATAATATGTATAGTTATTTGCTATGATAAAAGAGTAATAGAATGTAGGTAATTGTAAAGGGAAGGCTGAAAGGGGACAAATTTCAGCGGAGAAAGAGGTAGAGGTAGTGAAGAAATTCTTTGTAGGATTTTTAGTTGTTCTTGGAGTATATTTATATTTCCAAGGAAAGTCTGAAGGAATGGATAAGCTAGTGAATGGAACAAGCTATGTTGATTCAGAAGAAGCAAAACAGATGAAACAAATCATTATAGAGGAAGCGAAGAAAGTAAATCTTCCAGAATGGATACCTCTTGCAATTGCCGAGCATGAAAGTCGATTAAATCCAAGAAGTGTTGGAGATAATGGAACTTCATTCGGATTGTTTCAACTACACCGCGGCGGCGGGCTTGCACCAGAGCATTTAACTGATGATGAGCTGAAAGATCCACGTACAAATGCGCAAATTGCAATGCCGCATTTAATGAAAGGATATAAGCGTGGGGTGCAAAAAGGTTTGACTGATTTTGCATTACTGAAATATATAGCGAATACATCTGGATGGCCAGGGAATTTAGGGCCAGAGTGGACGGATAATAACATGAAGTATAACATCGGATTAGAAGATGTGTACTATCGAAATAAAGGTGTAATTAAAGAGTAGGTTTTCTATACCTACTCTGTTTTTTTATGAATAATTTCATCCTTTTCTTTCGTGAAATACTGCGTGAGTTGTATTTTCACCTCTTCTAGTTTTGTAGAAACTTGCGGTATTTTATATCCTACATACAATGGTGAAACGACAAATCTAGGTACAACTTTACAAATGATTTTTCCATTTAAGTAATAGAAGAATAAGTTATAACTACTGCATCCTTTATGGAAATCTGTCAGTATGTAACGTACAGTTTGCTGAATGTAATTTGCCATTTCATCTATATATGAAATGTTATCAATGATTATATTGAATTCAGTGAAGCCAATAATGGGACGCTCTGAAATATTAAACTCAATGCATTCATTTTTTTGAACAATTAACCCTTGGAAATTTTCTTCTTCAATATTTTCAAGATAATCTACATATTTCATTCCGATAATTTGCATGTGTGCATGATGCAAACTTCCACCTGAAAATGGACCGTGATTTTTATATAAAATCACAGATGCGAACTCTTCGTTCTTCTGTAAGTGTAACCAATGTTGAATAGAAAATTGCATTAATTTTCTCATATGTTCTTCTGTATATGTTGCGATATGATCTTCGCAATTATCGGTTTCGATTAACACTGTTTGAAATGTATCTTGTAATGTAGGAAATTTATTTTTTAACCAAATAATAGAACCATCAGTTGCTAAAATATCCGTTAATTGTTCTTTATCGCAAAATGGACATGCAGCGCTTCTATTCCGAATACTTTCTGGTTTTTGTTTACCGATATCGTTTAAAAAATATAGTTGTTGTGTATCCATTTGTATATATGCCCCTTTAAAATATGTGTAAAAATCCCGCTTAATACATTCGGGAAAAGGAGAAGGAAATCCTCTAAAGGAATAGGGGAAAAATAAAAGACAAGATATCCTCATTACGATAGGGTACCTTGTCTTTTATTTTTTCTCTAATAGCGTGTATGGATAATATAGAACATTTTCATTATTTTTCTTTTTTCTCTTTTTTATTGTGTATAAGGTAATTGCTGTGCTTGCAATTATAATAATGGCTTTCTTCATATTCATATACCCCTTTTTATTGTTGGTTTAATTCTTGGCTAACTGCTTTTGCATCGACTAAAGCGTGTAAAATCATTTTCACCATGTTCATCATATTTCTTCACTCCTTTTTATAGTTCATTTAGTTCTTTTACAACTGCTTGTCCGTTCACTAATACCTCAAAGATTGCTTTTACGATTTCTTTCATCATGTTTGTTTCCTCCTTTTGTTTGTCTCGCTTGTTTACATCTTTATTGTATAGGGAGGCATCTTTTCGTACTATCGCTTTCCATTACGTGAACATAACAGTTTTGTAAGATTTGATGTCACTTATTGAAATGTTTAGTCTATCTTCATTATTTTCAGAAAAATGACTATTCAAACATGAAATTGGAAAGTATAATAAAGAAGTAAGTATTAAATTCCGTACGAAAGGGGTGAATGAGATGAAACGTTCTTTAGCTGCACGTGCCAAATTTTTAGATTTTATCTATTTTTGTCGTGCGATTTTTCATGATGTAGTTGTTAACGGGATACGTATGCCCTTTTTTAACAATTGCATAGTGACTATTGAACGATAGAAATCTCTTCACCCATTTTTAATAAACGTGTGAAAAGGGAGCTATTTGGCTTCCTTTTTCTATGCCGAAAAACCATGGGGAATGTTTCTTTCTCATGGTTTTTTATATTGAAAGGAGTACGGAAAATGACTATTTGTAGTGTAAATAATGTAACGAAATCTTTTGGTGGAAACACCATATTTGAAAATATATCGCTTGAAATAAAGAATGGTGAACGTGTTGGATTAGTTGGTCGTAACGGTAGTGGGAAGACAACAATCTTTGGGCTTCTAACTGGAATGGAGAGTTTGGATGCAGGAGCCATTCATATGAAGAAAGGTACACGTATTGGTCATGTCGCACAAATTCCGAAGTTTGATGAGGTTATGACTGTATATGATGTATTGAGTTCTGCTTTTAAAGTAGAAAAGGAATTAGAAAAAGAAATGCATGCTTTAGAAAAAAATATGGCGGAGGAGCAGGAACAATCTTCTTTGCAAAAGCTAATGGAGAGGTACGGAATAATTCAAGAAAAATTTGCATTTCTCGGTGGTTATGAAATAGAGGCAAATATAATGAAGGTAGCAAATGGCTTACAAGTAACAGACTTATTTCCAAGAGTATTTACGGAATTAAGTGGAGGAGAACAGACGAAAGTAAGCCTTGCATATATGCTATTGCAGAAACCAGATTTACTTCTATTAGATGAACCAACAAATCATTTAGATTTGTTTGCAGTTGAATGGTTAGAGAAATTTTTAAAAGAATATAATGGAACAGTTATGGTTATTTCACACGATCGCTATTTCCTTGATGAAGTTGTAACGAAAATTTTTGATTTGGAAGATGGAGAGATTCACGTGTACCATACGAATTATTCTCAGTTCGTTGAGGAGAAGGAAGAAAGATTACTTCAAGAGTTTCAAGCTTATCAAGAGCAGCAAAAGAAAATAAAGAAAATGAAAGAAGCAATTAAGCGCCTACGTGAATGGGCAAATCAAGCGAATCCTCCGAATGAAGGGTTGCATAAAAGAGCGAGGAATATGGAACGTGCGTTAGAGCGTATAGAGA
The DNA here is from genome assembly GCF_051916445.1 of Bacillus cereus group sp. MYBK220-1. NCBI lineage: Bacteria > Bacillati > Bacillota > Bacilli > Caryophanales > Bacillaceae > Bacillus > Bacillus cereus group sp. MYBK220-1. The sequence continues at coordinate 53,202 of NZ_JBQAGQ010000012.1, forward strand.
AATTAAAGAGGCCGATTTTAGAAAGAAAACAGATGGGTCTTCAGTTTGAAGGGCAAGAGAGAAGCGGAAAAGATGTTGTTGTAATGAAAGAAGTGAGTAAAGGTTTTGCTGGCCGATCTTTATTTGAACAAGCGAATTTACATGTTCGTTTTCAAGAGCGTGCTGCTATCGTTGGTCGTAATGGTACAGGAAAGACTACATTATTAAAACTACTATTAGAAGAAATAAATCCAGACGTTGGTGAAATTCGAATTGGTAGTAGTGTCAAAATTGGTTATTTATCACAACATGCATATGAAAATATGAAGAGTAATGTATTGGAAGCATTCAGAGAGAATGTGGCTGTAACAGAGGGAGAAGCAAGACATATATTAGCTAAGTTTTTGTTTTATGGTCCAGCAGTATTTAAGAAAGTAACGCAACTTAGTGGTGGAGAAAAAATGAGATTAAGACTTGCGCAACTTATGTATCAAGACATCAATTTTCTAATTTTAGATGAGCCGACAAACCATCTTGATATTGAATCAAGGGAAGTTTTAGAGGAAGCCCTTGAGCAATATAACGGAACGATTTTAGCTGTTTCACACGATCGCTATTTTTTAAATAAGTTATTTGAAAAGACGTACTGGATTGATAGATGCAAATTATTTGAGTTTGCAGGAAACTATGCATGGGCTCGTCAAAAGTGGGAAGAAAAGCTTGAGGAGGAAGTAATAAAGCATAAGCACCATGGAAGAAAAAGTGTTGAAGCAATCTCTATAAAAAAGAAAGATTCTAGAAGTTTTGCGGAGATTGAAAACGAGTTAATGCATATAGAAGAAGATATATATGCATTAGAAAGTGAAATGGAATATGTAGCTGATGTTGAAAGACTTGAAAAATTATATGAGGAAAAAACGAAGAAAGAGTTGTTACGAGCAGATTTATATAATGAATTAGAGAATATGGTGGAGTAATGAGTAGAAAGCCACTTCCTTTCAGTTTTGCTGGAGGAAGTGGCTTTTTTCATAATGATATTTTGCTTTAAAGGTTAAATGAAGCGATGTGTTTCACGTGAAACAGTAACTTAGATAAATCCATTTTCCTTAATTTTCATAGTTTGTGAAACATATGAAAATGATAAGCTGAAAAATAAATGTCATTAGTGGTTTTTCGATAGGAGTAATTACAAAAACAAAGGCTAATTATTTCCCGAGAGATAAAGTGAAACTTTAATCAGAGGGGGTCTTACTGCCCGGCAAATAGCGGAATAAATATGTGTAACAGAGACTAGTGAATGAAAACAAAAAGAGAGCAAAGTTACAGCTTTACGCGCTGAACTCTGCTCTCTTTTTGCGTGGCATCTTCTCTCGTTGAAATTATAATAGCGATCCCGAGCATGATAAAAAAAGCTAAAAAGAGGACGAACTTTGGGAAGAACGGGAATAGTAATAGCGCTCCGACTATCATAATTGTTAATAATACGTAGTGCAGGACGTATTGGAATAGGTTGTCCATATTTTCGCCCCCTTTTTTGTAATTGGTTATTAGTATTCTATGTTTCATGCTGAAGGAATAGAAGTAGATTTTTAAGTTTTAATACGAATTATAGCTGAGTTTTCTTAAAGTATAAATGTAGAGTGATAATTTTGGAAAAATTCTCAAAATATTTATTTAGAAAGAATTGACAAAACATAATGAACGATATAAGCTAATAACCATAAAGTCTACCGGAAAGGTCGGAATAAGATTGTTACCCCTCAAAAACATCTATTTTTTTACGATTAAAACCGACTTTTCCGATTGGCTATAAATGTTGCTGTGGGAGGCATACATAAGGTAATTCGTTCAGAGGGTATAATCATAAAAAGTTAGGGTGGGGACAATGAAGAAAAAGACAAAAAAATGGGCTGGTGTATTTTCGGTATTAATAAGTAGTTCGCTTGTGTTGTCTGCTTGTGGGGGACAGGAGGACGCGGCTTCTACAGAGCCGGTTAAACAGCAGGATTTAAAAAATGTGAAAATTGAAAAGATCGCTGCGACAGATAAAACGAAAGTGCCAGACAAAGCGAAGAATAGAAAAGATACGTTAGTAGTTGGTATTAGTAAGCCAGGCGGCGTATTTTTGCCATACTTCCAACAAAATGGTTGGGATGGAAACGTAACTTCAGTTATTTTTGCATCTCTCGTATCAACCGATAAACAAGGGAAACCAATTCCAGAATTAGCTGAGAAGTGGGACGTTTCTTCTGATCAGTTAACATATACATTCCATTTACGTAAAGATTTGAAATTTAGTGATGGATCGCCATTAACGGCGGATGATGTAGCTTTCACATTGACGCTTTTACATGATAAGGCATATGAAGGTGAAGTAGATATCTCTCAATATGCGGTTAAAGGTGGTAAAGAATATAAAGAAGGGAAAGCAACTTCAATTGAAGGTATTCAAGTTGTTGATCCACAAACAATTAAAATTACAACTGAAAAAGTGAATTCACAAGCTATATTTGTTTTAGGAGGTACAGTACTATCAAAAGCTTATTATGGAAAAGATTATAAGCAAAATACAAGCTTAGATTACTTAAAAGATTTATATGGAAAGCCATTAGCTGCGGGTCCATATAAATTTGAAAAGTATATTCCAGGTCAAGAAGTTCGTTTTGTAGCAAACGAAAATTATTATGCGGGTAAACCAAAAATTCAAAACTTCATTTATAAAATTACTTCTGGTGATACGAAGCTTCAGTTATTCCAAACAGGAGAAGTTGACCATACTGGCTTAGGTACTGGTGATGAGGTTATTGAACAGGCTAAGGCTTTAGAATTCGCAAATATCCAAATTGAAACAGCACCGTCATTTAGTTATATTTATATGAATAATAATAAGCCTTACTTAAAGGATAAAAAGGTTCGCCAAGCACTTATTTACGGATTAGACCGCAAAAAATATGTTGATACAGCGTTAAAAGGATACGGTACAGTAGCCAATGTACCAATTCATCCAACTTCTTGGGCTTATACGGAAGAAGGAGTTAATAAATACGAATACGATAAAGAAAAAGCGAAAAAATTATTAGATGAAGCAGGGTGGAAAGTTGGTTCGGATGGAATTCGTGAAAAAGATGGTCAAAAATTAAAACTTTCTTATTTCGGTCCAAGTTCGGCTAAAGATAGTGATTTATTAATTCCGATTGCGAAAGAGAATTATAAAGAAATAGGTGTAGAGTTTAATCCTGAATTTATGGACTTTAATACGATGCTTTCTAAGGTAAACAAAGGGGATTATGATTTAGCTTCTGTTTCGACACCGATTACAAGTGATCCGAGTGAAACAGCTGGTGAATATTTGTCTACTGCAAATGAAACTAGTCTTGGTTATAAGAATGCAAAAGTAGATGAGCTAATTCAAAAAGGTATTGAAACTGTAGATATCGAAAAGCGTAAACCTATTTATAAAGAATTGTATAAAGAATTAAGTGATGATCCACCAGTAATTCTATTAAACTACCGTAGAACAATTACTGGTTATAACGGGAATATAAAAGGAATTGATCCTGAAAAGTACAACAGTATTAGTGCAAACTTACCAGTATTATCATTTGAAAAATAACGATAAGAATGTATAAGTAGAAGACATTTTTTCATTCGGTTAGTAATGTGCCGCTTTGAAAAAATGTTCTTCTATTTTAAGCATAAGATTGGAGAGAAAAAGGGTGAAAACATATATTGTTCGTAGGTTGTTACAAATGATTCCTACACTGCTTGGTACATCAATTATTATCTTCGTCCTGTCCGCACTTCTTCCTGGGGATTATATTGATTCAAACCCGAAAATTACACCGGAAAGAGCAGCTGAACTGAGGGAGTTATATGGGTTGAACAAACCAATTGTTGAGCGTTATTTTCATTGGTTAGGTAATGCATTGCAAGGGGACTTTGGCTTTTCGCTTCAATATCAAGAGCCTGTAACGTCATTATTAAATAAATTTATTTGGAATTCTTTTAGTGTAGCAATTATTGCATTGTTTTTTATTTGGCTAATTGCACTTATTATCGGTGTATTCTCGGCGACGAAGCAACATTCTTTATTCGATAAACTTGTAACAATCGGTGTTTTTGCAGCAATGTCATTCCCTTCATTCTTTATCGGTTTGTTTTTAATTAAGGTGTTTGCGGTTGACTTTAAGTTATTACCGATAGGTGGAATGATTGATGTTGGCAGTAATTCAACAGGATTTGCTTACGTGATAGAAGTTGCAAAACATATGATTTTACCAGTATTTATTTTGACACTTCTTGGGGTCGGCTCGCTAACTCGTTATTTTAGAACAAGTATGTTAGAGGTTGTAAGACAAGATTACATACGAACAGCAAGAGCGAAAGGTTTGAAGGAGAAGACGGTTATTTATAAGCATGCATTAAAAAATGCAATTTTACCGGCAATTACGTTATTAGCATTTGAATTACCTGGATTGTTTTCTGGGGCAATTATTATTGAACAAATTTTTAACTGGCCAGGGATTGGTAATATTCAATTAGAAGCATTAAATTTCCGTGACTATACAGTATTGATGGCATTTACGATGTTTCTTTCTTGTTTAACAATCGTTTCAAACTTTTTAGCAGATATCGTATATGCAGTTGTTGATCCAAGAATTCGGTTGAAGTAAGGGGGGAAAGAAATGGAGACTGTTACAGTAATTACAGAAAAAAAAGAAAAAAAGAGAAGAAATGAATCATCACCATGGCGACAAGCTTTTAAAAAGATAAAGAAAAATAAGATGGCACTTGTAGGGTTTTATGCATTAATTTTTATGTTTTTATTTTGTTTTATCGGTCCGTTCTTTTCTCCATATGCATCAGGAAAAATACAAGTTGCGCTCATTAACAAACCACCTAGTTTTTCTCATTGGCTTGGTACAGATCAATTAGGAAGAGATATTTTAACAAGGCTTATGCAAGCGGGACGTATTTCATTAACCATTGGTTTAGCTTCAATGGTTTTATCGGTTATACTTGGAGCTTTATTAGGAGCGATTGCAGGTTTTTATCGTGGTATTGTGGACAATATTATTATGCGACTTGCAGATATTTTAATGTCGATGCCAGGATTACCGTTACTTATTATAATGGGTGCGATTTTATCAGAGTGGAAAGTACCGTCTGATTATCGTTTGTATGTCATTATGATTATTTTAAGTTTAGTAGGTTGGCCAGGGCTTGCACGCCTTGTAAGAGGGCAAATTTTATCACTTAGGGAGCAAGCATTTATGCAAGCTGCGGATGTGTTAGGAATAAAAGATTACCGGAAAATTATATATCACTTAATACCTAATGTTTTACCCATTTTAATTGTCGTATCTACATTAGGTGTTGCAGGTTCTATTTTGGGAGAATCCGCACTAAGTTACTTAGGTCTCGGAGTCGTTCCACCTACACCATCATGGGGGAACATGATTAGCGCAGCTAACTCATTAATCGATTTCCAAAAGCGTCCATGGTTATGGATTCCGCCTGGTTTTGCAATCTTTATAACAGTTGTATCAATTAATTTACTTGGTGATGCACTTCGTGATGCATTAGATCCAAAGATGAGACGGTAGGTGAGGAGATATGAGTAAAGCGGTAGTAGAGCTGAAAGATTTACAAACACACTTTCAGACAGAAGAAGGGACAGTAAAAGCTGTGAATCATGTTAGTTTTTCTGTTCGAGAAGGTGAAACTGTTTGTGTTGTAGGTGAATCTGGTTGTGGAAAAAGTGTAACGGCGTTATCTATTATGGGACTTATTGCTGAATCAGGCAGTGTAGTAGGTGGAGATATTTTATATGAAGGAAAAAGTCTTTTAGGAATGAAAGAGAAAGAGCTTCGTAGTTTACGAGGGAATGATATTGCGATGATTTTCCAAGAACCGATGACATCGCTAAACCCCGTCTTCACTGTAGGAGAGCAAATTGTAGAAACGTTAAGGGAGCATGAATTACTTAGTAAAAATGAAGCATATAAGAAGGCAATTGAGTTAATTCGTAAAGTTGGCATAGCCCGCGCTGATGAAATCGTCCATTCTTATCCGCATGAACTGAGCGGCGGGATGTTACAACGTATTATGATTGCTGTTGCACTTAGTTGTAATCCTAAGTTATTAATTGCGGATGAACCAACAACAGCTCTTGATGTTACTATTCAGGCTCAAATATTGGATCTACTAAGACAAGTGAAAGAAGAATTTAAAACGTCGATTTTATTAATTACACATGACTTAGGTGTCGTAGCGGAAATGGCTGATTATGTTGTCGTTATGTATGGCGGGAAAGTTATTGAAGAAGCCCCAGTACTAGAGATATTCCAAAATCCAAAACATCCTTATACGAAAGGATTATTGAAATCAAAACCAGTAATGGGAAAACGAATAGATAAACTATATTCTATTCCAGGGCAAGTTCCGAATTTAGTTGGTTTAGGTGAGTTTTGCTACTTTAGTGGGCGTTGCGAGCATTGTATGGGAATATGTGGAAAAGAAGCCCCAAATCTAAATGTAAATGATGAAAATCATAAAGTAGCTTGCTGGCTATATGAGGAGCGTGCGGAACAATGAGTGAACCATTATTAGAGGTGAAAAATCTAAAGACATATTTTCCAATTAAGGGTGGCGTATTTAGTAGAACAATTGGGCATGTAAAAGCGGTTGATGGAGTAAGTTTTACTATTAATAAAGGTGAAGTGTTTGGTCTCGTTGGCGAATCAGGGAGCGGAAAAACAACAATAGGAAAAACAATTTTACGCCTCGTTCAAAAAACGGAGGGAGAAGTGAAGTTTAAAGGGAAAGATGTTCATTCTTTATCCAAGGATGAATTAAGAAAACATCGCCCTAATATGCAGCTCGTTTTCCAAGATCCATTTAGCTCATTAAATCCGAGAATGAGAATTGGAGAAGCGCTTGGAGAGCCAATGTTGGCCCACGGATTAGCGACGAAAGAAAATGTTCGTGAAAAGGTAATTGAAGTATTGGAGTTATGTGGGTTAGCTCCTTATCATATTGACCGGTATCCCCATGAATTTTCTGGTGGACAACGTCAGCGTATCGTAATCGCAAGAGCTATGGTATTAAATCCGGAATTTATTGTAGCTGATGAACCTGTGGCGGCACTAGATGTATCTATCCAAGCACAAATTATTAATTTATTTAGTGAGTTACAAGAGAAAAAGGGATTATCTTATTTATTCATTTCGCATGATTTAAGTGTAGTAGAACATTTATGTACGAAAATCGGAATTATGTATTTAGGTACGATTGTGGAGACAGCACCGCGTGATGAGTTATTTACCAATCCGCTACATCCTTATACGAAAGCATTGTTATCAGCTGTTCCAATACCAGATCCAACAGTGAAGCGAGAGCGAATTATACTAGAAGGGGATATTCCAAGTCCAGCAAATCCACCTTCGGGCTGTCGTTTTCATACACGTTGCCCATTTGCGACGGATGTTTGTAAAAAAATAGTACCAGAATTCCGTAATGTTGGTGCAGAGCATTTTGTTGCTTGTCATCACGTATAAAAAAGGACTCTTTCAAATTGAAAGAGTCCTTTTTTATTTACTAGATGAAGTTTGTTTCAATACAAATTGCTCGATTGCGTGAGCAACACCATGTTCATTGTTTGTTAGTGTTACAACATCACATAGCTTTTTTACATCTTCTTCAGCGTTGCCCATTGCAACAGATAAGCCTGCTACTTCTAACATCGGTACATCATTAAAATTATCACCAATAGCAACTGTATCTTCAATAGGGATATTAAAATGAGCTGCCATCTGCTGTATCCCGTTTCCTTTATGTCCATTCTTATCCATAATTTCTAAGTTAGTAGGAGCTGATGCTGTAACCATAATATCAGCATCTTCTTGTAATATACTTAATAGTTGTGCGCGATGCGCTGCATTAAACGTTAAAATGAAGAATTTAGATATTTCTAGTTCTTGGTTATTTACAACATCTTCTATTTTTTTGAAATCAGTAATTAGGTTCGATTTCTTTTGCTTTTCTGTAATTCGTTCAAGTTCCTCTAATGTAACATCAAGCGCATGCTTATTTTCTTCGAATGCTTGCATCACTTGATCTTGCCATGTATATGGAGAATAAACTCCTTTATTCGTATATAGCTTATATGGGAAACCTTCAGATTCTAGTAATTTTGCAAGTTTGTACACTTTGTCGTTTTGTATACAACGCGAGTTAATTACTTTTCCATCCACATAAACAATAGCCCCATTGCTCGCTCCGACTGGAAGAGATAATTTATATTCTTCCAATAGCTTTAAAGCATCCTCTTTCGCACGACCAGAACAGATCATTACAATATGACCAGCTTCTTGTGCAGTTTGGATTGCTTGTAGGTTTTCTTTGGAGATTTCAAGATTAGATGATAGTAGTGTACCATCCATATCTAATGCGATTAATTTCAAAATGACCACCTCTTTGTTTTTATTATACATAGTTATATAGAGGAAACATATAAACTTATCTTGGAAAGACGGTATTTTATCTCATATTAAAAGTAAGTAAAGATTAGATAGGTTTAGTGTCACTAAATAAACGATTTGTAACAAAAATAGAGAGGAATATGAATACATTTCACTTTATGACTGTAATGTTACACGAATGTTACAAACGTGAACTTAGTGAAAAACGCATTAAATAAAGGTTTTTGAGGGTTATTATAAAAAAACGTAAAAAAAGTGTAATAAATTTTACGTAATTATATTGCAACGTAATAATAGTTATGTTACATTAATGTTACAAACGTTACGTTATCAAAATTAATGTAACGTTAACATAAAAACTATGAAATAAACATTTCTTAGAAATTACATATAGATAACTTATAAAAAGGGAGGATAAATGATATGAAAGAGCAAGTATTACAAGTAACAAAAGGTGATTTCGTAGGATCAGCAAGTGGAGCGGTAGTATTAACAGCATTAATCGTATTTCTATCAAGCGTATTAGTATAATAGAAGTTTTGTAACAAAAGAAAAAGAAGGGAGAATGAAAGATATGAAAGAGCAAGTATTACAAGTAACAAAAGGTGACTTCGTAGGATCAGCAAGTGGAGCGGTAGTATTAACAGCGTTAATCGTATTTCTATCAAGCGTATTAGTATAATAGAAGCTTTGTAACAAAAGAAAAAAGAAGGGAGAATGAAAGATATGAAAGAGCAAGTATTACAAGTAACAAAAGGTGACTTCGTAGGATCAGCAAGTGGAGCAGTAGTATTAACAGCGTTAATCGTATTTCTATCAAGCGTATTAGTATAATAGAAGCTTTGTAACAAAGGAAAAAGAAGGGAGAATGAAAGATATGAAAGAGCAAGTATTACAAGTAACAAAAGGTGACTTCGTAGGATCAGCAAGTGGAGCGGTAGTATTAACAGCATTAATCGTATTTTTATCAAGTGTATTAGTATAATAGAAGTTTTAAATCAAACAAAAAAGGAAGGAGAATGAGGGATATGAACAGTGAACAAGTGTTTCAAGTAACAAAAACAGATTTATTAGGATCCTTAGGTGGAGCAGTAATATTAACATCATTTATTCTATTCCTTGCAAATGTATTAGTATGAGATATATAAATACAATCATTCAAAAAAAATAAAGACTCTAACGTATTAGTAAGTAGTTAATATGTTGGAGTCTTTTTTATATTCTTCTTATATCCCCTCAAGTATTAAAGTTACCTCATTATCCAGCATTCATGGCTAATTAAACGCTGCGGTTGAAACTTGATTCAACGAATAATCAAAAATCCACTGAATAAAATCCCGCTTTATTTCAAAGAGAAAAAAGTCGAATTTTATATGTAAGAAAAAAAGAGGAATTTGACAGAAAAGATAGAAAATTTTAAAGGTCAGAATTTGTTAGCTTGCTAACTAATTTCTATTAATTAATGTTGGAAGCGTTTTCGGTTGGTTTTAAGTATGGACCATTTAATCTATTTACAGGGGGATGAAGATATTATGAAACAAAAATCTATGGATACGCTAGCTGCACAAATGGAGGACTTTTTTCCAGTACGTGATGTAGATCATTTGGAATTTTACGTAGGGAATGCAAAGCAATCGAGTTATTATCTTGCGAGAGCGTTCGGATTCAAAATTGTGGCTTACTCTGGATTAGAAACTGGAAACCGTGAAAAGGTCTCTTATGTTCTTGTGCAAAAAAATATGCGTTTCGTTGTGTCTGGAGCTTTAAGTAGTGAAAATCGTATTGCAGAGTTTGTAAAGACTCATGGTGATGGCGTGAAGGATGTGGCACTACTTGTTGATGATGTTGATAAAGCATACTCAGAAGCAGTGAAACGTGGTGCCGTCGCAATTGCTCCACCGCAGGAATTAACAGATGAGGACGGTACATTGAAAAAAGCAGTTATTGGTACGTATGGTGATACAATTCATACGCTTGTAGAGCGTAAAAATTATAAAGGGGCATTTATGCCAGGATTCCAAAAGGTAGAATTTAATATTCCATTTGAAGAGTCTGGTTTAATTGCTGTTGATCATGTAGTTGGTAATGTTGAAAAAATGGAAGAGTGGGTTAGTTATTACGAGAATGTTATGGGCTTTAAACAAATGATTCATTTTGATGATGACGATATTAGTACAGAGTATTCGGCGTTAATGTCGAAAGTTATGACGAATGGAAGTCGTATTAAGTTTCCTATTAACGAACCAGCAGATGGAAAGAGAAAGTCACAAATTCAAGAGTATCTAGAATTCTATAATGGAGCTGGTGTACAACATCTTGCTTTATTAACAAGTGATATTGTTAAAACAGTTGAAGCGCTTCGTGCAAATGGTGTGGAGTTTTTAGATACACCTGATACTTATTATGATGAGTTAACTGCACGAGTTGGAAAAATCGATGAAGAAATTGATAAGTTAAAAGAATTAAAGATCTTAGTAGATCGTGATGATGAAGGTTACTTACTACAAATCTTTACGAAACCAATTGTAGATCGCCCGACTTTATTTATTGAAATCATTCAACGTAAAGGTTCTCGTGGATTTGGTGAAGGAAACTTTAAAGCGTTATTCGAATCAATTGAAAGAGAACAAGAGCGTCGCGGAAACTTATAAGATTTGTATCCACCAGCAAAAGTCCCTTTGCTGGTGGAAATTTCATTTTTATAAGGAGGAATCAGGATGAAATTTGTTACATTTCGTCTTCCTTCAAAAGAACTACGGGCTGGATGGCTTGAAGGTGACAAAGTAATAGATATGAATCTTGCTAGTGAAGGGAAAATCCCTTCTTCTATGATTGCTTTTTTAGAGAAAGCGGATGAGTATGTAGAAGTAGTGCGGAATATTAAGAATCCAAATAAGGGTATATATGCTTTAGAAGAAGTACAATTGACAGCTGCTCTTCCTAATCCGAGTAGTATTCGAGATTTTTACGCATTTGAACAACATGTAAAAACAGCTCGCGGACGAAGAGGATTAGATGTTGTGCCTGAATGGTATGATATTCCGGTTTTTTATTTTACTAATCATCGTGCTGTAATTGGTTCCAGTGATTTTGTAATTGGTCCGAAAAAGTCTAAAAAGCTTGATTATGAGTTGGAGATTGCTTGCGTAATAGGAAGAGAAGGGCGAAATATTTCTCGTGAGCAAGCAGAGGAATATATTTTTGGTTATTGTATTATGAACGACTGGAGTGCGAGAGACTTACAAGCAACAGAAATGAAAGTAGGTCTCGGTCCAGCGAAAGGAAAAGACTTTGCAACTTCTTTAGGAGCACATCTTGTTACGAAAGAGGAATTAGACGTTTATCGTAATGGTGATCGATATAATTTAGAAATGACTGCTCATGTAAATGGAAAACTATTATCAAAAGGAAACTTCCAAGATATTTACTATACATTTGCTGAAATGATTGAACGTGCTTCAGAGGACGTTACGTTATATCCAGGAGATGTGATTGGTTCTGGGACAGTAGGAACAGGATGTATTTTAGAACTGGGTACAGAAGAGTGGCTACAAGATGGAGATGTTGTAGAACTGTCGATTACTGGTTTAGGTACACTACGTAATACGATCAAAAAAGAAAAGGAAGCGGGTGATGGGCATGTTTTATCGTCACATGGGAGAACTACCTCATAAACGACATGTACAATTTCGTAAAAAAGATGGATCGCTTTATCGTGAACAGGTAATGGGAACAAAAGGTTTTTCTGGTACGCAGTCTATTTTGTATCATCATTATATGCCGACAGAAGTAGGTCATTCTGCATTATCGCATTCTTGTCAGTTGCAGTATGAAGAGGATGTTGCTCTTTCTCATCGCCACTTTCGAACGAAAGAAAGTAAAAAAAGTGGTGATGCAATAAGTGGACGGAATTTCATACTTGGAAATGAAGATTTATTAATTGGAGTAGTGAGTCCAACAGAAAAAATGGATTATTTCTATCGTAATGGTGATGGCGACGAAATGTTATTTGTTCATTATGGAACAGGGAAAATTGAAACGATGTTTGGAACGATTCACTATAGAAAAGGCGACTATGTAACGATTCCAATTGGAACGATTTATCGTGTTATTCCAGATGAAGGAGAGACTAAGTTTCTTGTTGTAGAGGCGAATAGCCAAATTACAACGCCGCGTCGTTATCGAAATGAATACGGACAATTGTTAGAGCATAGTCCGTTTTGTGAAAGAGATCTTCGTGGTCCAGAAAAATTAGAGACATATGATGAAAAAGGCGAGTTTGTCGTAATGACAAAATCAAGAGGCTATATGCATAAACATGTTTTAGGACACCACCCGTTAGATGTTGTGGGATGGGATGGCTATTTATATCCGTGGGTATTTAATGTAGAGGATTTTGAACCAATTACAGGGCGCATTCATCAGCCACCGCCAGTACATCAAACATTTGAAGGACATAATTTTGTTATTTGTTCTTTCGTACCACGTTTATACGATTATCATCCAGAGTCAATTCCGGCACCATATTATCATAGTAATGTTAATAGTGATGAAGTTCTTTACTATGTAGAAGGAAACTTTATGAGTCGCAAAGGTGTGGAAGAAGGTTCTATTACACTTCATCCGAGCGGGATTCCCCATGGGCCGCATCCGGGGAAAACAGAGGCAAGTATAGGGAAGAAAGAGACGCTTGAATTAGCTGTTATGATAGACACATTCCGTCCGCTTCGTATTGTAAAACAAGCACATGAAACAGAAGATGAAAAGTATATGTATAGCTGGATTGAACAAGGTTCATATACTGTGAAATAAGTAAAAAAGGCATGCTCTCAATAAGGGGGCATGCCTTTTTCACGGAATCGACATGTATAATAATACCAAAAAAATAATGGAAAGATATATAGAAAGAATAATAAGGGGCGTGCATATTCAGAAGAATTTCTACTTGTTTCGACAAAAGTATTGACTAGGAAAAGCGTAATGAGTAAAATAAAAAAGCGAATTAAAAATTTTCAGAAAATTTAAAACTTGGAGGAGTGAAAGATGAAGCAAATTTTTCAAAAGAAGCCAATTGCAAAGTTAATGCAAGAAAGTAAGCAAAAAACGTTAGCAAGAACATTGGGCGCGCTAGATTTAACTATGCTTGGAATCGGAGCAATTGTTGGAACTGGTATTTTTGTTCTAACGGGTGTTGTGGCAGCGAAACATTCTGGGCCAGCTATTATATTATCATTTGCGATTGCCGCTCTAGCTTGTGCCTTTGCTGCATTTTGTTATGCTGAATTTGCTTCTTCAGTTCCTGTCTCGGGCAGTGTGTATACGTATACATACGCGACGATGGGGGAAGTATTCGCATTTTTAATTGGCTGGGACTTAATGCTGGAATATTTACTTGCTACATCTGCTGTAGCGAACGGTTGGTCTGCATATTTTCAATCTTTATTAAAGGGGTTTGGAATTCATATTCCGACTATTCTCTCCTCGGCTCCTGGTACAGGTAAGGGTGGAATAATTGATCTACCTGCAGTTCTAATTATTTTAGTGATGACAGTTCTTTTATCTAGGGGTGTTCGTGAAAGTGCACGAGTAAATAACATTATGGTATTTATTAAAATAGCAGTTGTTCTTATTTTTATCTTTGCTGGTTTTAATTATGTGAAACCTGAAAACTGGACGCCTTTTATGCCATTTGGTTTAGATGGTGTAATGGCTGGAGCGGCTACAGTATTCTTCGCATTTATAGGATTTGATGCAGTTTCAACAGCGGCAGAAGAAGTGAAACGTCCGCAACGTGATTTACCAATTGGTATTATTGCATCGTTATTAATTTGTACAGTTCTTTATATCGTTGTTTCGCTTATTTTGACAGGAATTGTTCCATACGGACAGCTAAATATATCAGATCCAGTTGCTTTTGCACTTCAATTTATTGGACAAGATGGTTTAGCGGGGGTAATTTCGGTAGGAGCAATTACAGGAATTACAACAGTAATGCTAGTTATGATGTATGGGCAAGTTCGTGTTTCTTATGCGATGAGCCGAGATGGTTTACTGCCGAAACGTCTTGCTAAAGTTCATCCGAAATTTAAAACGCCATTTTTAAATACATGGACAACGGGAATTATTGCGGCACTGATTTCAGGATTAATAGATTTAAATGTTTTAGCACATCTTGTAAATATGGGGACATTGTCAGCATTTGCACTCGTAGCTGTTGCGGTAATCGTAATGAGAAGAACACATCCAGACTTACCAAGGGCATTTAAGGCTCCGCTTGTACCATTTTTACCAGCATTAACAGTGATCTTCTGTTTATACTTAATGCTTCAATTATCGGGGACAGCATGGATTAGTTTTGGGATATGGATGGTTATTGGTATAGCGGTTTACTTCTTATATAGCCGAAAACATAGTGCTTTAAATAATAGTAAAAAAGAAGAAGATGTTGCAAATTTATAAGTGAAAAAATCCATTCTAATTCTGTTAGAATGGATTTTTTATTTGAAAATTTACATTTTTCTGAACTTATTATAAGATAATTGTTGGCTAACTAAAGGGGTGAAATGATGAAAAATACGTGGCGTGAGTTAAGGGAGATGGACCGTAACGTATGGAGTCGATTTATTGGAGAGACGTTAAATGGAATTGCAATGATGATGTTAATGCCTTTTTTTGCATTATATTTAAAAGATAAGGTGGATTCGTTGTTGGAAGTTGGGGTTATTATGGCGCTTTCTCCAATTGCTGCAAGTTTTGGATCACTTATAGGAGGGAGAATTGCTGACATATATGGAAGAAAGCCTATTATGATATTTTCTATGGCAAGTAATGCATTATTAATGCTCGGTTTTCTATTTATAGAAGGATTTATTCCATATGCAATTTTATCTATTTTTTTAGGGTTGAGTAATTCTTTATTTCATCCAGCTGCATCAGCTATGGTCGCGGATGTAACGGCACCAGAAAAAAGAACAGAGGCATATGGTTTATTACGAATGGGACACAATATAGGTGCTGCGATTGGTCCGATAATGGGAGCATCAGTAGTTGTGTTGTCAAAGAACCTTGTGTTTATTATTGCCTCTTCTACAATGCTATTTTATGCGTTACTTGTATTACTTCTTATTCAAGAGACGATGCCAAAAAGGACAGATAAGGAAGAACATAAAGAAAAGGAAGCTGGGGCAGTTTGGAAAATTGTAATGCGAGATAAGGCATTAATGATTTACTTATTAGCAGGCATTATCATTTCGATGGGGTTTTCTCAAACCGAAGGCATGTTGCCACTACATTTTGATAATGAAATGAAGCATATTTTTGGAACGAATAATCCATATCCATATTTAATGGCGTTAAACGGACTATTAGTTGTTTTATTCCAATTTCAAATTTCAAAATGGGCTACGGATAAACCAGTCGGGAAGACGATGTTATATGGTGCATGTTTATTCGGGATTGGATTATTTTTTATAGGGTGGTTACCGAAGTGGTTTGGAGAATTTAATACAAATGCTACAATTATTTTAATAATACTACTGTTCGTTTATGCTATATATACGTTAGGTGAGATGATTATGTCGCCTGTACAGATGACATTTGTAGCAAATTTGGCCCCTGAGCATTTGAGAGGGACTTATATGGGAGCTGCAAGTTTGCAGTGGATTACAGGAAGCGCATTTGGTCCACTTTTGGGCGGTTTTTTATTAGATCGATTACTTGGTCACTTTCTATTTACAATTTTAGCTGTAGGATGTGTAGTTGCAGGTATTGTATATGTTTCTTTAGATCGCCTTGTGGAGCAAAGGCAAAAAGACACACTAACCAAACAATCTTCTTAGTGAATAGGTGACATACACAAAAAAGGGGATTTCTACATATTTTAGGTACATAACTAGATTAGATTGCCATTTTATTTTGTGTAGTTATATAGAAAATGAAATGAAAAACCAATAAGTGATGTTATTTAATTATTTATGGAAGTTACATTTTATTTCAAATAGGAACTACCTATTTTTATAAAAAGTGCTAAAATAGAAAAATGAAAACAATTGGTTAGGGTGATTTCATTGACGAAAATTAAATTAGGTTTATTATATGGTGGAAAATCAGCTGAGCATCAAGTTTCGCTACAGACGGCTCTTGCTGCTATTAAAGCGTTAAATCAAGATAAATTCGAGATTCATCCAATTTATATTACAGAACAAGGTCAATGGATACGCGGTGAGCGTATTGAAGGCGAAGTAACAGATGTTGAAGCTTTAAAAATGAGCGGTGCAGAAAATGCGATTTCTCCGTTATCATTAAGTACAGAAATTATCCCATCTGCAGCTTCTGAGGAGAACGCTATTGACGTTATTTTCCCATTACTACATGGACCAAACGGTGAAGATGGAACGGTTCAAGGACTATTAGAATTAATGAATATCCCTTATGTAGGAAATGGTGTTCTAGCATCATCTGCTGGTATGGATAAAGTTGTTATGAAAAACATCTTTGCAGAGGCTGGTTTAAAACAAGCAAAATATGCATCCTTCATTCGTAGTGCATGGGAAAAAAATCGTGAGGAAGCTTATTCTAAAGTAGAAGATAAGTTAGGATATCCTTGCTTCGTAAAACCAGCGAACCTTGGTTCAAGTGTTGGTATTAATAAGTGTAAAAATCGTGAAGAACTTGAGGATGCATTTGTAGAGGCATTCCAATTTGATCGCAAAATTATTGTAGAAGAAAATATTGTAGGTCGTGAAGTAGAAGTTGGGGTACTAGGTAATGATGAGCCGAAATGTTCAGTTGTAGGTGAAATCGTTCCGAAAAAGGACTTCTATGATTATAAGTCGAAATATATCGATGGTGATACGGCGCTAATTATTCCAGCTGAAATGACAGAAGAAGAATCTAATGTAATTAAGCGTGATGCGATTATTGCATTCCAATCATTAGACGGTGCAGGTTTAACGCGAGCTGATTTCTTCTTAACGAAAGATGGAGAAGTGTATATTAACGAAGTAAACACAATGCCAGGATTTACACCGTTCAGTATGTTCCCTCTATTATGGCAACATACTGGGTTACCGTATCCAGAATTAATCGAAGAGCTAATTCGTTTAGCGATTGAACGTCACGAAGAAAAACAAAAAATTAAATATACAATCTAACAAAAAAGGAGGAAGCACTATTCATAGGAATAGTGCTTCCTCTATGTAAGGAGCGTTTCTATATGATAAAGCGAATGTTAAAGCAAGTGGAACAGATGGTAAATGGTACTGAATTAGCAGAGCAATATGAGGGAATTACTATTCAAGGCGTGTCTATTGATACGAGAAAAATTGAAAAAGGAAACTTGTATGTTCCGATTCAAGGGGAGCGCTTCGATGGACATGCTTTTGTAGATAAAGCTGTTGAAAATGGAGCTGTGGCTACATTATGGATGAAAGATGTAGCGAATCCACCTGAGAATCTTCCGGTTATTTTTGTAGAAGACACGCTATCGGCATTGCAAATGTTAGCGAAAAACTATCGCGATCAATTGGATGTTAAAGTTGTAGGTGTAACGGGTAGTAACGGTAAAACATCTACGAAAGATATTGTAACAAGTCTTCTTGCGACTAAATTCAAAGTGCAAAAAACAGAAGGGAACTTCAATAACCATATCGGATTACCTCTTACCATTTTAAACTTAGAAGAAAATACAGAAGTAGCAGTATTAGAGATGGGTATGTCAAGCCGAGGCGAAATTGAATTCTTATCTAAGTTAGCTCGTCCTAATGCAGCTATCATTACAAATATTGGTGAGGCACATTTAATGGATTTAGGATCTCGTGAGGCAATTGCTGAAGCGAAATTAGAAATTGTTACAGGATTACAAGAAGGTGGCGTGTTCGTATATAACGGAGATGAGCCTTTATTAACGAATCGTGTTCCTGGAATGAATTTAGCAGCAGAAACGGTTACGTTTGGTGATGCAAGAGCAAACGATTATTATCCAACGACTGTAACATTACAAGCAACTGGGACACATTTCAAAATGAATAGAGATGGAAATATTTCATTCTACTTACCGGTGTTAGGAAAACATAATGTGTATAATACACTTGCTTCAATGGCAATTGCGAAACATTTTGGTGTAACGTGGGAAGAGATGAAAGAAGGTTTAGTAACACTTCAAATGACGGGCATGCGTATGGAAATTGTGAAAACAAATAGTGGTTTAACAATTATCAACGATGCTTATAATGCAAGTCCGACGGCTATGGAAGCAGCATTCCATTTAATGAATGGTTTAGATGGTTTTGCTAAAAAAATCGTTGTGCTCGGTGATATGTTAGAACTTGGAGATCAAGAAGTACAGTTCCATTATGAGGTAGGAAAATTAATCGATCCAGCAAAAATCTCACATGTATTCACATACGGTAGATTAGGGGCTCAAATTGCTGAAGGAGCGAAAATTAATTTCCCTAATGAACGTGTAAAGGCGTATGATAATAAAGAAGAGTTAGTAAAAGATTTACAAGCAGTAGTCGATGTGAAAGATGTTGTATTAATAAAAGCGTCTCGCGGTATGAAATTAGAAGAAGTAATTACGATGTTGAAATAATTGGTGTATATAAATAGGGATGATAGTTACGAAAATAGAAGAAACTTATAATAAGCGCTTACAGTAAATATAAAAAAATAAAAGTGAAGAAAAAAACTCTGAATATGAAAATAAGGTAACAGTTGGGTTTGCTTTTTACACATACAAAACTTATAATTGATAAAGTGTAATAACGTTTAGAAGTATTTTCGTGAAGAATATACGCCCGTTTATATACGTGAGCATTCAGGAAAAGGGCTTTTCCGCAAATTCGGAAAACGCCTTTTTTTAAATGATAAGTATAGGATAGAAAAGGAGAAGTAACATTGACAACATTTCGAGAATTAGGATTAAGTGATTCTTTACTGCAATCTGTTGAAAGTATGGGCTTTGAAGAGGCTACACCAATTCAAGCTGAAACAATTCCACATGCATTGCAAGGTAAAGATATTATTGGGCAAGCGCAAACAGGTACAGGGAAAACAGCAGCATTCGGATTACCACTATTAGATAAAGTGGATACACATAAAGAATCGGTTCAAGGTATTGTTATCGCGCCAACGCGTGAATTAGCAATTCAAGTTGGAGAAGAATTATACAAAATTGGTAAGCATAAACGCGTTCGTATTTTACCAATTTATGGTGGTCAAGATATTAACCGCCAAATTCGTGCTCTAAAAAAACACCCACACATTATTGTTGGTACGCCGGGTCGTATTTTAGATCATATTAACCGTAAAACACTTCGTCTGCAAAACGTAGAGACAGTTGTTCTTGACGAAGCGGATGAAATGTTAAACATGGGCTTCATTGAAGACATTGAAGCAATTTTAACAGATGTGCCAGAAACACATCAAACATTACTATTCTCAGCGACAATGCCGGATCCAATCCGCCGTATTGCTGAGCGTTTCATGACTGAGCCTCAACACATTAAAGTAAAAGCAAAAGAAGTAACAATGCCAAACATTCAGCAGTTCTATTTAGAAGTGCAAGAAAAGAAAAAGTTTGACGTGTTAACACGCTTATTAGATATTCAATCTCCAGAGCTTGCAATCGTATTCGGTCGTACAAAGCGTCGTGTTGATGAATTATCAGAAGCATTAAACTTACGTGGTTATGCTGCAGAAGGTATTCACGGTGATTTAACTCAGGCGAAACGTATGTCTGTATTACGTAAATTTAAAGAAGGTTCTATTGAAGTTCTTGTTGCAACAGACGTTGCTGCACGTGGTCTTGATATTTCAGGCGTAACGCACGTATATAACTTCGATATTCCACAAGATCCAGAATCATACGTTCACCGTATCGGTCGTACTGGTCGTGCAGGTAAAAAAGGTATTGCAATGCTATTTGTAACACCACGTGAATCAGGACAATTAAAAAATATCGAGCGTACAACAAAACGTAAAATGGACCGTATGGATGCACCGACACTTGACGAGGCATTAGAAGGTCAACAACGTTTAATCGCTGAAAAGCTTCAAAGCACAATTGAAAATGAAAACTTAGCATACTACAAGCGTATTGCAGAAGAAATGTTAGAAGAAAATGACTCTGTAACAGTAGTAGCTGCTGCTTTAAAAATGATGACTAAAGAGCCGGATACAACTCCGATCGCTTTAACATCAGAACCACCTGTTGTTTCAAGAGGCGGCGGTTCTAAAAAACGCGGCGGTAACGGAGGCGGATACCGTGATGGTAACCGTAATCGTAGTCGTGATGCACGCGGCGGTGGCGATGGACGTAATCGTGACCGTAACCGTGATGGACGTAATCGTGACGGAAACCGTGATCGCAATCGTGATGGTAACCGCGATCGTAATCGTGATGGTGGTAGTCGTGGTCGTAGAGGTGAAGGCCAAGGTCGCCCTGGTTCTTCAAATGGACGCGGCGAAAGAAAACATCATAGCCGTCCACAAGCTTAATAAAAAAGAGAATGCCCTTTGCGGGCATTCTCTTTTTTTATTTCTATAATTGTGCATACTACATAATAGTTATGATAGAAAAGGGGCTGTTATATGCTTGTAAGGCTTGGTTACGTTGCGATGAGTGTACATTTGAAGAATGCATCTCCATCTCAAACGATGACGTATGCACAGTTTCAGAAATTAGATGATCGTGATGCTGCAATTCGTAAGCTTGAAAGAATTGCTAATTCCAATTTAGAAAATTGTTTACGTTTATTAAAGCATAATAAAGGACATGACATATCTTTCTTTCGGCTCAGTTCAAAGCTCATTCCTTTAGCGAATCATGAGGAATTGCTAGAGTGGAACTATATTCGTCCGTTAAAAGAAAATTTAAAAAAACTAGGTGAATATGCAGTTCATATGAATATGAGAATTGATTTCCATCCAGATCATTTTGTTGTACTAAATTCACCTGAGGAGAGTGTTTTTAAACAATCTGTAAAAACATTGCAGATGCACAAAAAATTATTAAAAGGCATGGGGATTGAACATAAGCAACGATGTGTACTGCATGTTGGAGGAGGATATAAAGATAAAGAACTTGCATTAGAGCGCTTTATAGAGAATTGGTCGAATGTCCCAAGGGGTATTCAAGAAATGATTATATTAGAAAATGATGATACAACCTTTACGTTAGAGGAAACATTATATTTAGGAGAAAAATTAGATATTCCCGTCGTATTTGACTTGCATCACCATATGATGAATAATGAGCAAGAAGATTGGTATGAAGATTGGGCACGTGTTGTTCATACGTGGGAAACGTCTTTGTTGCCGATTAAAATGCATATCTCTAGCCCTAGAGAGGGAAAAGATCCAAGAGCTCATGCAGATTATATTAATGTAGACGCATTTTTATCTTTTTTAAGAAGGATAAAGGGAAGTGTTCCGCAAATTGATTGTATGATTGAGGCGAAGATGAAGGATGAGTCTTTATTTCAATTAATGAGAGATTTAAGTGAACAAGTAGATGTAGAAATTATCGATGGTGCAAGCTTTTATATTAAATAAGCTTTGCACCATCGTTTTTTTTTGTTAAAAAAGGGGTTAAAATGCCACCGGTTATTAAACCTGTTAAATGACTGATCGGATTGGCAGAAGGGTTAAAGAAAGTAAATAGCAGTAATAGAAGTATCATAATTGAGAAAATGGCAATTTCTTTTGGTTTTGAAGAGCGGTATCGATTGTACAATAAAAATAACTGTGCACCTAATAGTCCGAAAATACCACCTGATGCACCTGCGTGAATATATTCAAGCGGCATAATAATATAAGAAGAAATATTTCCAGAAATTCCAGAGAGAAAAAATAGAATAAAAAAAGAAAAGTGTCCGAGTTGCTTTTCGATAGAAGAACCAAGAGCAAACAAAAAAATACTATTAGAAAGAAAATGTTGTAAGTCTACGTGTACGAGAAGAGAAGTTATGACACGCCACCATTCTCCTTTCGCGATATATTCATTAGAGGCTGCCAGTGGTAAGAGAAAAAAGTCGCCTAATATCATCATGACTAAATGAATAAGCAGTAAGGTAAGAATAGTCGGTTGTAAAGAAATATGAGTGGATCTTATTAGCATACGGTTACTATCACCCCTTTTGCATCAGAAAGATTCTCTGTTATTCTTATCAATATGAAAGAAGAAAGTTAAATAGAAGAAGGGGATTTCGAAATGATTATAGGGATTGGTATCGATATTATTGAATTAAATCGTATTGAAAAAATGCTAGATGGAAAGCTTAAATTTATGGAACGTATTTTAACGGAAAATGAACGTAATGTTGCTATGGAGCTGAAAGGAAGTCGCCTTACAGAGTTTGTAGCTGGAAGGTTTGCAGCGAAAGAGGCGTATTCAAAAGCTGTAGGTACTGGTATCGGAAAAGAAGTGAGTTTTTTAGATATTGAAGTGAAAAATGATGAAAGAGGTAAGCCAATTCTGATTACAAGTACAGAGCATATTGTTCATTTATCAATTAGTCATAGTAAGGAATTTGCTGTTGCTCAAGTTGTTTTAGAAAGCTCGTCACGCTAGTCTGCATATTTTATATCTTTGTCTCATATATTTGAGGTAGCGATAAGGAAGGTACATCTTCCATTCATTTATAGGGGCAAAGGGGCTGAATTGATGAAAAGGCGTCTGTTTTTAGTTCTTGTCGGTTTGTTGACCGTTTTTGTGTTGGCGGGTTGTATGGAAAAGAAGCAAGATGATGTCGTGAGAGATTTAGAATCAAAAGTAAAAGGGATGAAAAGTTATCAAGCTGAGGCAAAATTATCTATTAAAACAGGCAATGAGCCTCAAGAGTATAACGTAGAGATTTGGCATAAGGAACCGTCTTTTTATCGTGTGAATTTAAAAAATGCAAAAAAAGATCAGAGCCAAATTATTTTGAGAAATGAAGAAGGTGTATTTGTATTAACGCCAGCGCTTAATAAGAGCTTCCGTTTTCAAAGTGATTGGCCGCAAAATAGTAGCCAGGCTTATTTATATGAATCACTTGTAAGAGATATTTTGCAGGACAAGAAAAACCTTACTTTTGAGAAAACAGATAAGTATTATATTTTTAAAACAAAAACAAACTATCAACATCAAAATATGTTGCCGAGACAAGAGATTACATTGAATAAGAGCGACTTGACTCCAGTTTCAGTGAAGTTAATGGATAATGATCAAAATGTTCTTGTGAAAGTAGATTTCTCTAAAGTGAAATTCGATGCGAAATTTGATAAAGGTGCATTTGATACGAAACAAAATATGTCTAGAGCGCAGGTAGATGTTCAAACAACAGCGAAAGAAGACAAACCGTTTGCTATTTTGTATCCACTTGATACACCACAAGGTATGACTCTGCAAGATGAAAAAGAGTTGAAGACAGACAGTGGCAAGCGTGCGATACTCACATACACTGGAAATAAGAAATCCTTTACTTTAATACAAGAAAAGGCAAAAGTTGCAGAGGCATCATCAGCGGTAAGTGTAAGTGGAGAACCAGTTGATCTTGGGTTTACGATTGGTGCATTAACAAAAGACTCTGTAACGTGGTCGCATAACGGAGTAGAATATATGCTCGTGTCTAAAGGTTTAGAGCCGAAGGAGCTGTTAATGGTTGCTCGTTCAGTTACAGCGAAGCAGGTGAAGTAAACTTCTTAGACGTGGTGATATATGTGCACCACGTCTTTTCTTAGTTTGAAGGTGGATTTCATAAAAGAAGCATATAAAAGAATAAGCTTCGCATATCGTGTATAAGGAAGTGTATTTATGGAAGAAGCACCATTTTACCGTGACACTTGGGTGGAAGTGGATTTAGATGCCATTTATAACAACGTTACACATATTAAAGAGTTCATCCCAAGTAATGTAGAGATTTTTGCTGTAGTTAAAGCAAACGCATATGGGCACGATTATGTACCGGTGGCTAAAACGGCATTAGAAGCAGGTGCAACAAGGTTAGCTGTTGCTTTTTTAGATGAGGCTTTAGTGCTTCGGAGGGCTGGTATTACTGAGCCGATTTTAGTATTAGGTCCCTCGCCGCCGCGTGATGTAAATGTAGCTGCTGAAAATGATGTAGCGCTAACTGTTTTTCAAAAAGAATGGGTGGACGAAGCAATTAAACTTTGGGATGGTTCATCTGTAATGAAATTCCATATTAACTTTGATAGTGGTATGGGGAGAATTGGAATACGTGAAAAAAAAGAGCTAAAAGAATTTTTAAAGAGTTTAGAGGGTGCACCGTTTTTAGAGTTAGAAGGAGTATACACGCATTTTGCAACGGCAGATGAGGTTGAGACTTCGTATTTTGATAAGCAATATAACACGTTCTTAGAGCAGTTAAGTTGGTTGAAAGAATTCGGAGTGGATCCTAAGTTTGTTCATACAGCTAATAGTGCTGCGACGTTACGTTTTCAAGGGATTACATTTAATGCAGTGCGAATTGGGATTGCAATGTATGGATTATCTCCTTCTGTAGAAATACGTCCTTTTTTACCATTTGAATTAGAACCGGCGCTATCACTTCATACGAAAGTCGCTCATATTAAACAGGTAATTAAAGGTGATGGAATTAGTTATAATGTCACCTACCGAACGAAAACTGAAGAATGGATTGCGACTGTAGCGATTGGCTATGCAGATGGGTGGCTTAGAAGGTTACAAGGATTTGAAGTGCTTATAAATGGTAAAAGGGTACCGATTGTAGGGCGAGTAACAATGGATCAGTTCATGATTCATCTTCCTTGTGAAGTGCCACTTGGTACGAAAGTTACGCTTATTGGAAGGCAAGGAGATGAGTATATTAGCGCTACAGAGGTTGCGGAATACTCAGGGACTATTAATTATGAAATTATTGCAACGATCAGTTTCCGTGTGCCAAGAATATTTATACGGAATGGTAAGGTTGTAGAGATAATTAATTACTTGAACAATATATAGAAGGTAGTATGATTGCTTCTTGTCATTGGGGTGACTGTTCGTTGCTGGATAATAAGCTCTTTTTGATGAGAAGTTTTTTACTTATAATCATTTTTTATATAAGTTGCACGTAAGTTTTGAAGAGGAGTTCTATTGTTTTTAGTGAGTTATGAGATAAAAAATTTAAGAAGATGAATGTTTTGTTTGTGAATTGGAAAACATAAGCAAGGAATAAGGAAGTCTTTGCAACAGGCTCCATACAATGGTATTATTACAATAGGTGTCATATATATATTTGGGTGTGTAGTTGACGGTGGAGGTGTATTTTTGTGTCCGAATCAAGTGTAACTACTGAAATCGTGGTTCGGTTGCCAAAGCAAATGGTAACGGAATTGGACGGAATTGGAAAACAAGAGAATAAGAATCGCCATGAACTAATTTGCCAGGCAACACAATTGTTATTGCGTCAACATAAGACGAAGAAACGCTACCAACATGAATCAATGCGACGTGGGTACATTGAAATGGGAAAAATTAATCTTGGTATTGCATCTGAAGCTTTCTTAGCAGAGTATGAAGCAGCTCATACAGTAGAACGCTTAGTTAGCGGGGGGTAATATTTTGATTGTAAAACGCGGCGACGTGTATTTTGCAGACCTTTCCCCAGTTGTTGGTTCTGAGCAAGGAGGCGTTCGTCCGGTTCTTGTCATTCAAAATGACATCGGAAATCGTTTTAGTCCAACGGTGATTGTAGCGGCTATTACTGCACAGATTCAAAAAGCGAAATTACCCACTCATGTGGAAATTGATGCGAAAAAGTATGGTTTTGAGAGAGATTCTGTTATTTTACTTGAGCAGATTCGAACAATCGATAAGCAACGCTTAACGGACAAAATCACTCATTTGGATGAAGTGATGATGAGTCGTGTAGATGAAGCGTTACAAATTAGTTTAGGACTAATAGATTTTTAAATCGGCAGTTTAAGTTGCTCTCTTTGAAGGGCAACTTTTTTTATTATAGAGGAGGTTACGGTTGTATATGGAAATGGTAGGTAATCGACAAGCGTTAATGAAAATGTTAGTGAAAGAATTAGGCTTTACCGAAAAGCAAGTTCGTCATGTTATTCAATTAACAGAAGAAGGTAACACAGTTCCATTTATTGCTCGTTACCGAAAAGAATGGACAGGCTCTTTAGATGAGGTGCAAATTCGTACGATTTTAGAGAGATGGCAATATATGATGCAACTTGAAGATAGGAAGGAAGAAGTTCTTCGTCTTATTGATGAGAAGGGGAAACTGACAGAAGAGCTACGACAGCAAATTGTTAAAGCTACAAAGTTGCAAGAAGTAGAAGATCTATATCGTCCATATAAAGAGAAAAGAAGAACGAAAGCGACAATTGCTAAAGAAAAAGGATTAGAACCATTAGCTGAATGGTTATTGTTATATAAGAAAGAAGATCCGGCTAAAAAGGCAGTGGAATTTATTAATGTAGAGAAAGAAGTGCAATCTGCAGAAGAAGCTTTACAAGGTGCACAAGACATTATTGCAGAAATGGTTTCAGATGAAGCTGCGTATCGTAGTTGGATTCGAAATGTTACTTTTAGAAAAGGTGTTATGTCTTCGTCCGTGAAAGATGAAGAAAAAGATGAAAAGAATATATATGAAATGTATTACAGTTATGAAGAACCATTGCAAAAAGTAGTACCACATCGTGTATTAGCAATGAATCGTGGCGAGAAAGAAGATATATTGAGAGTTGCTGTTGTTCCGCCAGTAGATGAGATAGTAACTTTCTTAAATAAGAAAGTAATTCGTGATAACGATTCGAAAAGTGCACATTATGTACAATTAGCGATTGAAGATGGTTATAAACGATTAATTCAATCTTCAATCGAAAGAGAGATTCGTAAAGAATTAACAGAAACAGCTGAAGAACAAGCAATACATATTTTCTCTGAGAACTTACGTAACTTATTATTACAACCTCCGATGAAAGGGAAAGTCGTGCTAGCGGTAGATCCGGCATATAGAACTGGTTGTAAATTGTCTGTAGTAGATGATACGGGGAAAGTACTACATATCGATGTTATTTATCCGCATCCACCTGTTCGTAAATATGATGATGCAAAAACGAAAGTTCTTTCTATTATAGATAAATATCAAGTTGAAATGATTGCAATTGGTAATGGGACAGCATCTAGAGAAACAGAAGAGTTTATAGTAGATGTATTACAAAGTGTGAACCGAGATGTCTTTTATATTATTGTAAATGAAGCGGGTGCTAGTGTATATTCAGCTTCTGATTTAGCCCGTGAGGAATTCCCAAATTTACAAGTTGAAGAGAGAAGTGCCGTTTCTATTGGGAGACGTCTGCAAGATCCACTTGCTGAACTTGTGAAAATTGATCCTAAATCAGTTGGGGTTGGACAATACCAACATGATGTATCTCAAAAGAGACTGAATGAGTCATTAACATTTGTAGTAGAAACAGCTGTTAACCAAGTTGGGGTTAATGTAAATACGGCTTCGGTTGCATTGTTACAATATGTTTCAGGTTTATCGAAAACTGTTGCGAAAAATATTGTGGCAAAGAGAGAAGAAGATGGGAAATTCACGAAGCGCACGGAATTAAAGAAAATCCCACGTTTAGGTGCAAAGACGTATGAACAATGTATAGGTTTCTTACGTATACTAGAAGGAGCGAATCCATTAGATCGAACAGGTATTCATCCAGAGCAATATAAAAATGTTGAATTATTATTGAAGAGTCTAGGGTTATCGATAGATGACGTAGGACAACCGCAATTACAAAAGAGATTGGAAGAAGTAGAGATTTCTAAGTTATCTCAAGAAACAGGAGTTGGGGAGCCGACGTTAGTTGATATTATAGATGCGCTTATTAGTCCAGAACGCGATATGAGGGATGAGTTGCCTAAACCACTTCTGAAAAAAGGGATTTTGAAATTAGAAGATTTAAAACGTGGTATGGAATTAGAAGGAACAGTTCGTAACGTTGTTGATTTTGGTGCTTTTGTTGATGTTGGCGTAAAGCAAGATGGTTTAGTACATATTTCTAAACTTAGCAAACAGTTTGTAAAGCATCCGTTAGATGTTGTATCAGTAGGGCAAATTGTAAAAGTATGGGTAGATGATATTGATACAAAAAAAGGACGCGTTGCACTATCTATGTTGCCGATTGAATAGTAAGAGAAGAGAGCAGATGAAACTGCTCTTTTTTTATGGAATAAAAAGTGTAATGGATTATGAGCTTTGATGTATTTTGCTATAATAAAACCAGCATTCATTTAATAACTTAATTTGATACCGGTTTTTTTCGAAATATGCACGTTGCATTTGTTTTTTTAGCCACGTAGGCATAGGAATCCCTCCTTGTTTAATCCTGCTCTCAAAAATCTAAAATGCTATTGATGAGAGGTTGGTGAGTGGATTTCTATTCATGTTTTGTTTTTAGAAACCACGCTTCTTACATGAGGATGGGTATATGTACTATTTAATATATGTATAAGAAGGGAGAAAAGTGTAAAAATATTTTTTTGTTTAGGAGGAATGAGAGTGGATGAGCAAGAAATTCAGCGACTAGTGGAAGAAGTATCACTACAATACTTTGAGATGCCGTTCTTACATAAAGCAGTGTTTAATAATAGATTACGTACAACTGGTGGGCGTTATTTATTGAAGAGTCATAATATCGAATTGAATTATCGATATTACGAAGTGTATGGTGAAGAAGAGTTAGTCGGGATTATTAAACATGAGCTTTGTCATTATCACTTACATATTGCAGGAAGAGGGTATAAGCACAGGGACAGGGATTTTCGTGAGTTGTTAAAGAAAGTTGATGCACCACGTTTTTGTAAACGAATGATTAATGAAGAGAAGGAAAAAAAGATTTATAAGTATGAATGTATGGAGTGTTCACTTCAATATGTAAGAAGGCGTCAAATAAATACAAAAAGATATGTCTGTGGAAAGTGTAAAGGGAAACTCAAACCGATATCGAAAACATCTTGACAGTAAAAACGCAATCCAGTATATTATAAACATGTCACGTTTGAACAAGATGTTGTTAAAAACTTCTTGACTTACAGAGAGAATTTTTATAAGATACAAATTGTCTTCATTATTCCGCAGTAGCTCAGTGGTAGAGCTATCGGCTGTTAACCGATCGGTCGTAGGTTCGAGTCCTACCTGCGGAGCCATACAGAGAAGTACCCAAGTGGCTCAAGGGGCTCCCCTGCTAAGGGAGTAGATCGCTAACGCGGTGCGAGGGTTCGAATCCCTTCTTCTCTGCCATACATATTGGCCCGTTGGTCAAGTGGTTAAGACACCGCCCTTTCACGGCGGTAACACGGGTTCGAATCCCGTACGGGTCACCACTTCGGAGGATTAGCTCAGCTGGGAGAGCACCTGCCTTACAAGCAGGGGGTCGGCGGTTCGATCCCGTCATCCTCCACCATATAATTTTATATGAATAGTATTGTCGCGGGGTGGAGCAGCACGGTAGCTCGTCGGGCTCATAACCCGAAGGTCGCAGGTTCAAATCCTGTCCCCGCAACCAAATGGTCCCGTGGTGTAGTGGTTAACATGCCTGCCTGTCACGCAGGAGATCGCCGGTTCGACCCCGGTCGGGACCGCCATTTTAACTTCTGCTATATAGCAGTTGTTTTTTATTGGATATTATGTTACAATAACATTTGTCTTTGAAAAGAAGATAATTATTTCGATGGGCTATAGCCAAGCGGTAAGGCAACGGACTTTGACTCCGTCATGCGCTGGTTCGAATCCAGCTAGCCCAGCCATTTACGAGCCATTAGCTCAGTTGGTAGAGCATCTGACTTTTAATCAGAGGGTCGAAGGTTCGAGTCCTTCATGGCTCACTTTTGTTTTTTCCGCGCGGTCGTGGCGGAACGGCAGACGCGCTAGGTTGAGGGCCTAGTGGGGGAAACCCCGTGGAGGTTCAAGTCCTCTCGGCCGCATCAAAAAAATCTTAAAAAAGTACTTGCATTTGAAAATGTAGTATGATAAGATAATTGAGTCGCCAAATTACAACGACGAAAAAAACATCATGAATAAGCGCCCGTAGCTCAATTGGATAGAGCGTTTGACTACGGATCAAGAGGTTAGGGGTTCGACTCCTCTCGGGCGCGCCAATTACGGGAAGTGGCTCAGCTTGGTAGAGCACCTGGTTTGGGACCAGGGGGTCGCAGGTTCAAATCCTGTCTTCCCGACCACGCGGGTGTAGTTTAGTGGTAAAACAAGAGCCTTCCAAGCTCTGGTCGAGAGTTCGATTCTCTTCACCCGCTTTTAGTTCTTTGAAAACTGAACGAAACAAACAACGTGAAACGTCAATTTTTATTTTAGATGCTAGACAAACTAACTTTATTGGAGAGTTTGATCCTGGCTCAGGATGAACGCT
>NZ_JBQAGQ010000013.1:0-58568 GCF_051916445.1 Bacillus cereus group sp. MYBK220-1
GGCAGAGAGGTCACACCCGTTCCCATACCGAACACGGAAGTTAAGCTCTCTAGCGCCGATGGTAGTTGGGACCTTGTCCCTGTGAGAGTAGGACGTCGCCAAGCAACTAAACACGAGTCAAATGACTCGTGTTTTTTCGTGTTTTCTTTTATAATCCATAGTAATTAAAAAAATGTGCTTAAATAATTACTATTTTGATTAAATGCAGGGGAATGTGGCTAGGATAGTGAATAAGCAAAAGAGTTGCAAATTTTATTAATACGTATATAATTAAAGTCAAAGATAGTCAAAGTCAATAAAGGTGGCGGATAAATGAGAAATATATCTGATATCATTGAGCAATATCTAAAGCAAGTTATTGACTTAAGTAATAATAATGTGATTGAAATCAAAAGAAATGAGATTGCGGATCGATTCGAGTGCGTACCATCTCAAATCAATTATGTAATCAATACCCGTTTTACATTAGAAAGAGGATTTATAGTAGAAAGTAAACGTGGTGGTGGAGGTTACATTCGCATTATAAAAGTCAAACTGCATGATGATATAGACATTATTGATCAAATGCTTCATATGATTGATCATAGCGTTGCACAAGGGAATGCAGAGAGTATGATTATACGTTTATTAGAAGAGGGAATTATAACAGGCCGTGAAGCAAAACTAATGTTAAGTGTACTAGATCGTTCTGTATTATCAATGGATATTCCTTCTCGAGATGAACTTAGGGCTCGAATATTATGCGCAATGTTAAGAACACTGAAATATAAATAAATACAGCTTTTGTAAAAGAATGATAATTAAGATAGGGCAGTTAAATATTGTAGAAGTTTTGAAAAAGAGCATGTACTTTTATCTAAATGGATTAAGGAAAGAGGACAATCTAGTAATGTATGAAAAGTATCATGAGGTAGATCGTTCCTATTGTAAAGGTGGGGATATTGATGACTTGTCAAAACTGTAATATAAGACCAGCAACTTTACATTATACAAAAGTAATCAACGAGAAGAAGGCGGAAGTTCATCTTTGTGAGCAATGTGCGGAGCAAAGTGGCTATACGTCTTTCTTTCAATCATCACAGTCTAACTTTTCATTTCATGATGTATTTGCTGGTTTATTACACGGTGAATCAACAATGTTTGGAGAAGGAAAAAACGGGTTTTCAAATACAAATACAGTAAGATGTCCAGATTGTAAGATGACATATGAACATTTTACAAAAGTGGGACGCTTTGGTTGTGCTTCTTGTTACGATACATTTAAAGGACACTTAAACCCATTGTTAAAGCGACTTCATGGTGGACATACAGAACATTGTGGAAAAATTCCGGAACGAATGGAAGGAAATATCCACTTAAAGAAAGAATTAGATGAACTAAAACTTATTCTGAAACAATATGTACAGAATGAGGAGTTTGAGAAAGCTGCTGAGGTAAGAGATGAAATTCGAGGGCTTGAAACTCAGCTTAGTGAGCATAGAGAGGGGGAGTAGTTCTATGTCACTGGACAAAATTATGAATGAAGCGATTAGTCCATGGATGAAGGGGGATGGCCCTGATTCTGATATTGTTTTAAGTAGTCGAATTCGTTTGGCTCGTAATTTTAAGCAATATCAATTTTCTACTATGCAAAACGAAGAGGAAGCTCAACAGGTTCAAGAATTATTTAAAAAGAAATTTATAAATAAATCGGTAGAGCCCTTTGGGAAGTTTGGATTATTAAAAATGAATGAATTAACGCCTCTTCAAAGGAGAGTTTTAGTCGAAAAGCATTTAATTAGTCCAAATCTCGCAGGGACCGAATATGGAGCATGTCTGTTATCAGAAAGCGAACACATTAGTGTGATGCTTAATGAGGAAGACCACATTAGGATTCAGTGCCTATTTCCAGGGCTACAGTTATCAAAGGCGCTTCAAAGCGCTAATCAAATAGATAATTGGATTGAGAAAGAGGTTGAATATGCTTTTGATGAATCACTTGGATATATTACGAGTTGTCCTACTAACGTTGGTACAGGATTAAGAGCTTCTGTAATGATTCATTTACCAGGGCTGGTTTTAACAAAAAGAATTAGCCGTATTATACAAGTAATTCAAAAATTAGGGTTAGTAGTAAGAGGAATATACGGTGAAGGTAGCGAAGCGTTAGGTAATATATTTCAAGTATCAAATCAAATGACGCTAGGGAAATCCGAAGTAGATATTATTGCAGATTTAAAGAGTGTCATGCAGCAAATTATACAACAAGAAAAATTGGCCAGAGAATTAATTGTACAAAATTCGAGCATTGAGCTTGAAGATAAGGTTTATCGTTCTTACGGTATACTAGCAAACAGTCGTTTAATTCAATCTGCAGAAGCGGCAACTTGCTTATCGGATGTACGACTTGGTATTGATCTAGGATATATAAAAGGTATATCGAGAAATATTTTGACTGAGCTAATGGTTCTTACGCAACCAGGTATTTTACAACAATATGCAGGAGGACCTTTAGGACCGGAAGAAAGAGATTATCGAAGAGCAACCTTAATCCGTGAGCGATTACGTATTGAAAAAAACTAAGCGCAAGTAGGAGGCGATTTCTATGATGTTTGGAAGATTTACAGAAAGAGCACAGAAAGTATTAGCTTTATCTCAAGAGGAAGCAATTCGCATTGGGCATAATAATATTGGAACAGAACATATTTTACTTGGGCTTGTACGCGAAGGTGAAGGAATTGCAGCAAAAGCGTTAATTGCTCTTGGATTGAGCCCGGAAAAAGTGCAAAAAGAGGTAGAAGCGTTAATTGGACGTGGAACAGAAGCTTCTCAAACTGTACATTATACACCTCGTGCTAAAAAAGTTATTGAATTGTCTATGGATGAAGCGCGTAAGCTAGGACATTCTTACGTTGGAACAGAACATATTTTACTTGGCTTAATCCGTGAAGGTGAAGGTGTAGCGGCACGTGTTTTAAATAATTTAGGCGTAAGCCTCAACAAAGCAAGACAACAAGTATTACAACTTCTTGGAAGTAACGAAGCAAGTTCAGGTCACCAAGGTGGTTCATCGACAAATGCCAATACACCGACACTAGACAGTTTAGCACGCGACTTAACAGTTGTTGCACGTGAGAATCGTTTGGATCCTGTTATTGGACGTAGTAAAGAAATTCAACGTGTAATTGAAGTGTTAAGCCGTAGAACAAAAAACAATCCAGTGTTAATTGGAGAGCCTGGTGTAGGTAAAACAGCAATTGCTGAAGGGTTAGCACAGCAAATCGTAAATAATGAAGTTCCTGAAACGTTAAGAGATAAGCGTGTTATGACACTAGATATGGGAACAGTGGTAGCTGGGACGAAATATCGTGGTGAGTTTGAAGATCGTTTAAAGAAAGTAATGGATGAAATACGTCAAGCAGGGAATATTATTCTATTTATTGATGAACTTCATACATTAATCGGTGCAGGTGGAGCAGAAGGTGCAATCGATGCATCAAATATTTTAAAACCATCTTTAGCACGCGGAGAATTACAATGTATTGGTGCGACAACTTTAGATGAGTATCGTAAATATATTGAAAAGGATGCAGCTTTAGAGAGACGTTTCCAGCCAATTCATGTTGATGAGCCGAGTCTAGAAGAATCAACTCAAATCTTGAAAGGTTTACGCGATCGTTATGAGGCGCATCACCGTGTGTCTATTACAGATGATGCAATTGATGCAGCTGTAAAACTTTCTGATCGTTATATTACGGATCGTTTCTTACCGGATAAAGCAATTGATTTAATTGATGAAGCTGCTTCAAAGGTTCGCTTACGCTCTTATACAACACCACCAAACTTAAAAGAGCTTGAAGTGAAGCTTGAGGAAATTCGAAAAGAAAAAGATGCAGCTGTACAAAGTCAAGAGTTTGAAAAGGCTGCTTCCTTACGTGATATGGAACAACGCTTACGTGAGAAATTGGAAGATACAAAGCGTCAGTGGAAAGAGCAACAAGGAAAAGAAAATTCAGAGGTTACGGTAGAAGATATTGCAAATGTCGTTTCTACATGGACACGTATCCCTGTTTCTAAACTTGCACAAACAGAGACTGATAAATTATTAAACTTAGAATCCATTCTTCATGATCGTGTCATCGGCCAGGATGAAGCGGTAGTGGCTGTAGCGAAAGCTGTTCGTCGTGCAAGAGCAGGATTGAAAGATCCGAAACGTCCAATTGGTTCATTTATTTTCTTAGGGCCAACAGGTGTAGGTAAAACAGAATTAGCAAGAGCATTGGCAGAATCTATGTTCGGTGATGAGGATGCAATGATTCGCATTGATATGTCTGAGTATATGGAGAAACATTCAACTTCTCGCTTAGTTGGTTCTCCTCCAGGATATGTTGGGTATGAAGAAGGCGGACAATTAACAGAGAAGGTTCGTCGTAAGCCGTATTCAGTTGTCCTATTAGATGAAGTAGAGAAGGCGCATCCCGATGTATTTAATATTTTACTACAGGTATTGGAAGATGGTCGTTTAACTGATTCTAAAGGACGTACAGTTGACTTCCGTAATACGATTGTTATTATGACGTCTAACGTTGGTGCTGAGGCGTTAAAACGTAACAAACATCTTGGATTTAACGTACAAGATGAAAGCCGTGATTATTCGGATATGAAAGGTAAAGTAATGGATGAGCTGAAAAAGGCATTTCGTCCAGAATTCTTAAACCGTATTGATGAAATTATCGTATTCCATATGCTTGAGAAAAAACATATTCAAGAAATTGTGACTCTTATGGTAAATCAGTTAGTGAATCGCTTAAAAGAACAAGAAATTGAATTGCAATTAACAGAAGGGGCGATTGCAGCTATTGCTGATAAAGGGTTTGATCGTGAATATGGTGCTCGTCCACTACGTAGAGCAATTCAGAAGCATGTAGAAGATAGACTATCGGAAGAACTTTTAAAAGGTGCTATTGAGAAAGGGCAAAAAGTTATCTTTGATGTAGAAGGGGAAACATTTGTCATTCATAGTGCTGAAAAGGTAAAATAAGTATAGACAAACTAAGAGGGCTACGAGATAGCCCTCTTTCTTGTACGAGAAGGTCAAATGTTTATAGATGAAAGCGAAGTGAAATATA
This sequence comes from Bacillus cereus group sp. MYBK220-1, assembly GCF_051916445.1. Lineage (NCBI taxonomy): Bacteria > Bacillati > Bacillota > Bacilli > Caryophanales > Bacillaceae > Bacillus > Bacillus cereus group sp. MYBK220-1. The sequence continues at coordinate 5,109 of NZ_JBQAGQ010000013.1, forward strand.
AAAAGATATGGCTAAAAAGAAAACAAAATTCACATGTCAAGAGTGTGGTTATCAATCACCAAAATATATGGGTAAATGTCCAGGGTGTGGTCAATGGAATTCGCTTGTTGAAGAGATGGAACCCGTTGTATCATCCAGACGCCTAAATTATGCAAATGCAATTCAAACAGAAGTAACAAAACCAAGACGTCTTACAGAAGTAGAAACAAAGTCTGAGGCACGTATTGAAACAAAATTTCAGGAGTTTAACCGTGTACTAGGTGGCGGAATTGTAGATGGATCTTTAGTACTTATTGGTGGGGACCCTGGGATTGGAAAATCAACGTTATTATTACAGATTTCCTCGCAATTAGCAGATGCTTCATATGATGTATTGTATATATCAGGTGAGGAGTCAGCAAAGCAGATTAAACTTCGTGCAGATCGTTTACATGTAAATGGTAGTAATCTATTTGTTGTATCAGAGACAGATTTACAGCGTATTGCAGCACATATTGAAGAGATGAATCCTGCTTTTGTTGTTATTGATTCTATTCAAACGATACATTTACCTGAAGTGACATCAGCTCCTGGTAGTGTGGCGCAAGTACGTGAATGTACAGCAGAATTAATGAAACTTGCAAAAACAAAGGGAATCCCAATTTTTATCGTAGGGCATGTGACAAAAGAAGGTGCAATTGCGGGACCGCGTATGCTAGAACATATGGTCGATGCAGTTCTTTACTTTGAAGGAGATCGACACCATACATATCGTATTTTACGAGCTGTAAAGAATCGTTTTGGTTCTACGAATGAAATGGGTATTTTTGAAATGAAAGAACTTGGCCTTGCAGAAGTCTTAAATCCTTCTGAAATTTTTCTTGAGGAAAGACCAGTTGGAGTTGCAGGTTCAACAGTAGTTGCCTCAATGGAAGGAACAAGACCAGTTTTAGTAGAAATACAGGCATTAATTTCCCCTACTAGTTTTGGAAATCCTCGAAGAATGGCGACAGGAATTGATCATAATCGTGTCTCGCTTATTATGGCGGTACTAGAGAAAAGAACAGGTTTACTATTACAAAATCAAGATGCGTATTTAAAAGTAGCTGGTGGTTTGAAATTAGATGAACCGGCAATTGATTTAGCTGTTGCCTTAAGTATAGCTTCAAGTTTTAGAGATAAATCTACGGCACCAACTGATGCGGTAATAGGAGAAGTTGGATTAACTGGAGAAATAAGAAGAGTATCAAGAATCGAACAACGTGTACAAGAAGCAGCTAAATTAGGATTTCAACGTGCTATCATTCCTAGAAAAAATTTAGGGGGGTGGACAATTCCAGAGGGGATTGAGGTTGTAGGTGTTTCTAATTTAGGAGAAGCGCTTCGTTTGACATTAGGAGGCTAGGCTATGGAAGAAAATAAGCAACGTGTCAAAAGTATAATTAATATTTTACAGCTCGTGGCCCCGGGAACACCACTGCGCGAAGGGATAGATAATGTACTTCGCGCACAAACAGGGGGACTAATTGTTCTTGGGTATAATGAGCAGATTAAAAGCATTGTTGATGGTGGTTTTCATATTAATTGCGCATTCTCTCCTGCTAGTTTATATGAATTAGCAAAAATGGATGGAGCACTTATTTTAAATGAAACTGGAAGTAAAATTTTAATTGCAAACGCACAGTTAGTTCCGGATTCATCTATTGATTCTATTGAAACAGGTATGCGTCACCGAACAGCAGAGCGTGTAGCAAAGCAGACGGGCAGCCTTGTTGTGGCCATTTCACAAAGACGTAATGTAATTACGCTATATCAAGGGAACTTACGTTATACATTAAAAGATATAGGTGTCATTTTAACGAAGGCAAATCAAGCAATTCAAACGCTAGAAAAATATAAGGCTGTATGGAATGACGGCATTACGAATTTGGGTATTCTAGAATTTGAAGAGGTCGTTACAATGTCCGAGGTGGTTCACGTTTTACATAGTGTTGAAATGGTGCTGCGTATTAAAAATGAAATATTGAGCTATATTCATGAGTTAGGAACAGAAGGTAGGTTAATTCGTTTACAGCTTACAGAATTACTAGCTGATTTAGAGGCAGAGGCAGCATTGTTAATTAAAGATTATCACCAGGAGAAAACACAAGACCATCATCAAATATTGAAAAAGTTACAAGATCTTGCAAATACACAACTTTTAGAGGATAGTGATTTAGTTAAATTGCTTGGCTATCCAGGACAAACAAGTTTAGAAGAAAGTGTGACACCTAGAGGGTACCGAATCACAAGCAAGATTTCTCGTGTTCCGCCACTTATTATCGAGAATTTAATTAATCGATTTAAAACATTGCAAGGTGTTTGCCGAGCAACTATTAATGAATTGGATGATGTGGAAGGAATTGGAGAAGTGAGAGCGAAGAAAATACGAGAAGGTCTAAAAAGAATTCAAGAGCATCTCTATATGAGTAGACACAATTAAGAATATTACATTGATTCTATAATATAACGACACTAGAACATTTTTGGTATATGATATGATATATTGGTAAATAAAACTATTTACAAAAAAAACACGTCCGCTTTTGCATTCGGCGTTTTGATTAGCGAAACAATGGTTAATAATGAGTAGGAGGTGGTTGGATGTTAAAACGGATTGTACAGCTCTTCTTTTTAGTGATCGGGGGAGCGTTAGGGATTTACTTAATCCCAAAAATTATTAATGTATTAGATATCGGTGCGGTTCCTTTGTTGGAAGGATCGTATGTTCGTGCAATTATTGGTGCAATTATTTTATTTTTAACAACATTTTGGCTTGTAGATTATATTGTTCAACTTATTAAGCATATTGAAGAGGCTCTTGTAAAGGCGCCTGTAGCAGATGTTTTATTTGGTACATTAGGATTAATCTCTGGTCTTATTGTTGCATATTTAATTTTGATACCAATTCGTGAATTTACAATTCCAGTTATTAGTACGGTGTTGCAAGTGTTCTTCACCCTTTTACTTGGATATTTAGGATTCCAAGTAGGATTTAAAAAGAGGAATGAATTGCTAGGATTATTTACATTACCCCAACGCGGAGGTAAGAAGAAAAACAATAGTGAGAATGAAGAGGTAGAGGTCGAAGCAGAAAAATCTACGACTCATTGGAAAATTCTCGATACGAGTGTAATTATTGACGGACGTATTGCAGATATTTGCCAAACAAAGTTTTTAGAAGGAACAATTGTCATTCCGCAATTCGTATTAGAAGAGCTTCAGCATATTGCCGATTCTTCAGATGCTTTAAAGCGTAATCGTGGCCGCAGAGGGCTAGACATTTTAAATCGTATTCAAAAGGAGATGCCAATTCCGGTAGAAATTTATGAAGGCGATTTCGATGATATCCAAGAAGTAGATAGCAAGCTTGTAAAGTTGGCAAAAATCACTGGTGGAACTGTAGTAACAAACGATTTCAATTTAAACAAAGTTTCTGAATTACAAGGGGTTACGGTGTTAAACATTAATGATTTAGCTAATGCGATTAAACCAGTCGTACTCCCTGGTGAAGAATTAAGTGTTTATGTTGTGAAAGATGGTAAAGAACAAAATCAAGGTGTTGCATACTTAGATGATGGTACGATGATTGTAGTAGAAGATGGTAGAGAGTATGTGGGTTCACAACTTGACGTACTTGTTACTAGCGTATTACAAACATCGGCTGGTCGTATGATTTTCGCAAAACGTAAATTGCTAGAAAAAGCATTATAAGTAGAGGATTATTAATATGTATACATTAATTATTCCGGCAGCGGGCCAAGGAAAACGAATGGGTGCTGGTAAAAATAAGTTATTTTTACTTATAGATGAAGTACCAATTATTGTGCACACATTGCGTGCTTTTGAAAAAGATAAAGCGTGCAAAAGTATTATTATGGCAATTAACGAAGAAGAACGCCCGTATTTTGAAGAGTTAATGCAGAAGTACCAGATTGAAAAGCACGTACAATTCATTCAGGGTGGAGCCGAAAGACAAGATAGCGTCTATAACGCACTTCAGTATGCGAGTGGTGTCGAATATGTTCTTGTGCATGACGGGGCGCGCCCGTTCGTAACGAATAAAGTGATTCGCGATGTATTAACTGCAGCAGAAAAATATGGAGCTTCCATTTGTGCAGTGCCAGTAAAAGATACTGTTAAGAAAGTAGAGAAGGGTGTTGTTGTAGAAACGGTAGAGCGATCTCAACTTAACGCTGTACAAACACCACAAGGATTCTCTGTTTCTCTTTTGCTAGAAGCTCATAGAAGCGCAAAGCAAAGTTGTTTTCTTGGCACAGATGATGCAAGTCTCGTAGAACGTGTGGGGAAGCAAGTAGGTGTAGTAGAGGGGAGTTACTATAATATTAAAGTGACGACTCCGGAAGATCTATTAATTGCTGAAAGTTTCCTACGTGTTCAGAAGAAATAACATTGATGACGTGTTAATAAAGAAAAGCTCGGCAACAGCCGGGCTTTTCTTTATAAGGATAGCGATATAATATAGAGTCATAAAGCTCAGTAGTTTAGCTTAAGGAGGAAGTAAGGATGTTTCGAATTGGACAAGGTTTTGATGTACATGAATTTGCGGAAGGGCGCCCGTTGATTATCGGTGGAATTACAATTCCACACGAGAAAGGATTAATCGGTCATTCAGATGCAGATGTATTGTTACATACGATTGCTGATGCATGTTTAGGTGCGATTGCAGCAGGAGATATCGGAAAGCATTTTCCTGATACAGACCCAGCTTTTAAAGATGCAGATTCAGCTGTATTGTTACAAAAAGTTTGGGGATTTGTGCGTGAACAAGGTTACGAGTTAGGAAATTTAGATTGTACAATTATTGCTCAAAAACCAAAAATGGCACCACATATTGAGAGTATGCGTAAGCGCATTAGTGAACTGTTAGAAACGTCTATCGATAACATTAATGTAAAGGCAACAACAACAGAAAAATTAGGATTTACAGGTAGAGAAGAAGGGATTGCTTCTCAAGCGGTTGTTTTATTACAGAAAAAATAATGGTTTTTAATTCGTAAGATGGATAATCACATTTTTTTGGTGTACAATTATAGAATGTGTTGACATTAAGAATGGAAGGTGTACCAATTATGGAAAAGCAAGTGAGAGTGCGCTACGCGCCAAGTCCAACAGGACACTTACATATCGGAAATGCGCGTACGGCATTATTTAATTATTTATTTGCTCGTCATTTAGATGGCAAATTTATTATTCGTATTGAAGATACTGATGTAAAACGTAACGTGGCTGGTGGAGAAGAAAGCCAATTAAAATACTTGAAATGGCTCGGTATGGACTGGGATGAAGGTGTTGATGTTGGTGGTGAATTTGGACCATATCGCCAAACAGAGCGTTTAGATATTTATAAAAAATTATATGAAGATTTATTAGAGCGTGGTCTAGCTTATAAATGTTATATGACAGAAGAAGAGCTAGAAGCAGAGCGTGAAGGACAAATCGCTCGCGGTGAAACACCTCGTTACGCAGGTAACCACCGTGAATTAACTGAAGAACAAGTGAAAGAATTTGAAGCTGAGGGACGTATTCCAAGTATTCGTTTCCGTGTACCAGCTGATCGTGACTACACATTCAAAGATATTGTAAAAGATGAAGTTGCGTTCCATTCAAATGATTTCGGTGATTTTGTTATTGTGAAAAAGGATGGAATTCCAACTTATAACTTTGCAGTAGCAGTAGATGATCATCTAATGGAAATTACACATGTACTTCGTGGTGATGATCATATTTCAAATACACCGAAACAAATGATGATTTATGAAGCTTTCGGCTGGGATATTCCACAATTCGGTCATATGACTCTAATTGTTAATGAAAGTCGTAAAAAGTTAAGTAAGCGTGATGAATCTATTATTCAATTTATTGAGCAATATAAAGAGCTTGGGTATCTTCCAGAAGCAATCTTTAACTTTATTGCACTACTAGGTTGGTCTCCGGTAGGAGAAGAAGAAATCTTCTCTAAAGATGAGTTTATCAAAATGTTCGATGCAGCTCGTTTATCAAAATCACCTGCATTATTTGATTCTCAAAAACTAAAATGGATGAACAACCAGTATATGAAAAAGCAAGATTTAGATACGGTTGTAGAGTTAAGCTTACCGCATTTAGTGAAAGCTGGACGTGTGGGAGAAACTTTAAGCGAACAAGACCAAGCTTGGATTCGTGATGTAATTGCTTTATACCATGAACAAATGAGTTTTGGAGCTGAAATTGTAGAGCTTTCTGAAATGTTCTTTAAAGATCATGTTGATTATGAAGAAGAAGGACAAGAAGTATTAAATGGTGAACAAGTACCTGAAGTACTTCGTGCATTTGCTGGTCAAATAGAAGCTCTAGAAGCAATGGAGCCAGCAGCAATTAAGGCAGCGATTAAAGCAGTTCAAAAGGAAACAGGACATAAAGGTAAAAATTTATTTATGCCAATCCGTGTTGCAACTACAGGACAAACGCATGGTCCAGAGCTTCCGAATGCTATTGCACTTCTTGGAAAAGAAAAAGTTTTAAATCGTCTTCAAAAAGTAATTGGTTAACATTTTCTAGGTTTAGAAATATAATAAGTATACCTAAAACCTAATAAGGAAAAGCGACGAGAAGGAGAAGTAGAAAATCAGGCTTTTTACAGAGAGAACCACCTTTAGGCTGGGAGTGGTTTATAAGCGGATTTTTGAAATGCCCCTTCGAGTCTTCTGCTGAACAGCGAATTGCTTCGTGGGATGTCTTAGGCCGCAAAGTAAGCAGAAGCGGTGTACACCGTTATCATGGATGAGTTTGAGGCTTTTTTAAGCCTAAACAGAGTGGAACCGCGCTTAAAAGGCGTCTCTGTCAATATGACAGAGACGCCTTTTTTTTATACCGTGTAAATAGGTATGAATATAGAATTTATCTCCTTATATAAAGAATTAGGGGAGAAGTGATGAGTTAGGGGAGTTAGTTCGCTCGACAAAAAAGTAGCCCATAAAGGGGAGGGAACACCGATGTTTAAGAGGCTTCGGGAAGATATTGAAGTCGTTTTTGAACAGGATCCAGCGGCAAGAGGTTATTTCGAAGTCATTTTAACTTACTCTGGATTACATGCAGTTTGGGCCCATCGAATTGCACATGCTTTTTATAAAAGAAATTTTTTCTTTCTTGCACGTTTTGTTTCACAAGTGAGCCGCTTTTTTACTGGCATTGAGATCCATCCAGGAGCAACTATTGGTCGACGTTTTTTTATAGATCATGGAATGGGAGTTGTAATCGGAGAAACTTGTGAAATTGGTGATAATGTAACGATTTATCAAGGGGTTACATTAGGTGGTACAGGAAAAGAAAAAGGAAAGAGGCATCCAACAATTCAGGATAATGTATTAATTGCGACGGGTGCTAAAGTTCTTGGTTCTATTACTGTGGGAGAGAATTCTAAAATCGGAGCAGGGTCTGTCGTATTAAAAGAAGTTCCTGCACATTCTACAGTTGTAGGTATACCTGGCCGTGTCGTTATTCAAAATGGAGTAAAGATTGGTCAAGAATTAAATCACTCTGACCTTCCGGATCCGATTTTTGATAAATTAAAGGCTATGGAAGTAGAACTTGATAAATTGAAGAAACAATTGGAATTAAAGGTAGAAAGGAAGGATAAAAATGACTATTCACATTTATAATACGTTAACACGTCAAAAAGAAGAGTTTGTTCCATTAGAAGAAAATAAGGTAAAGATGTATGTATGCGGACCTACAGTTTATAACTACATTCATATTGGGAATGCAAGGCCTCCTATGGTATTCGATACAGTGCGTCGTTATTTAGAATACAAAGGATACGATGTGCAATATGTATCTAACTTTACGGATGTAGATGATAAATTAATTAAAGCGGCAAATGAATTAGGTGAAGATGTACCGACAATTGCTGATCGCTTTGTTGAAGCGTACTTTGAAGATGTAACAGCACTAGGTTGCAAACACGCAACAGTTCATCCTCGTGTAACAGAAAATATGGATATCATTATTGAATTTATTCAAGAACTTGTGAATAAAGGGTATGCATATGAATCAGAGGGTGATGTGTACTTTAAGACGAAGGAATTCGAAGGTTACGGTAAATTATCACATCAACCAATCGCAGATTTACGTCACGGTGCTCGTATTGAGGTAGGGGAAAAGAAACAAGACCCTCTTGATTTTGCTTTATGGAAAGCTGCGAAAGAAGGAGAAATCTTCTGGGAAAGCCCTTGGGGGCAAGGACGTCCAGGATGGCATATTGAATGCTCAGCAATGGCGCGTAAGTACTTAGGGGATACAATTGACATTCATGCTGGTGGTCAAGACTTGGCATTCCCACATCATGAAAATGAAATTGCGCAGTCAGAAGCATTGACTGGAAAAACGTTTGCACGTTACTGGATGCATAATGGATATATTAATATTAACAATGAGAAGATGTCTAAATCGCTGGGTAACTTTATTTTAGTTCACGATATTATTAAGCAATACGACCCGCAGTTAATTAGATTCTTTATGTTATCAGTACACTATCGTCACCCGATTAACTTTAGTGAAGAGTTATTACAAAGTACGAATAATGGACTGGAAAGAATTAAAACAGCTTATGGAAACTTAAAGCATCGTATGGAGAGTAGTACGGATTTAACGGACCATAATGAGAAATGGTTAGCTGAAATAGAGAAATTCCAGACTGCATTTGAAGAGGCAATGAATGATGACTTTAACACTGCAAATGCAATTACCGAATTATACAACGTAGCAAATCATGCAAATCAATATTTACTTGAAGAGCATACATCTAAAGTTGTGATTGAAGCATACGTAAAACAACTGGAAACGTTATTTGATATTTTAGGATTAGAATTATCAAAAGAAGAATTACTGGATGAAGAAATTGAAGAGCTTATCCAAAAGCGCATTGAAGCTCGTAAAAATCGTGATTTTGCATTGTCTGATCAAATTCGTGACGATTTAAAAGAACGTAATATTATTTTAGAAGATACCGCTCAAGGTACAAGATGGAAAAGAGGATAAGGATGATCGATGCAAAGCAATTAAACAGCTTGGCGTTAGCGTATATGGGTGATGCGGTATATGAACAATATATCCGCTATCACCTCCTTCAAAAAGGAAAAGTTCGACCTAATCAATTACACCGCTTAGGGACGAGCTTTGTTTCAGCAAAAGCACAGGCGAAAGTTGTTTATCATTTATTAGAGACGGCATTTTTGACAGAGGAAGAAGAGGCGGTATTAAGAAGAGGGCGTAATGCAAATTCAGGTACAGTTCCGAAAAATACGGATGTACAAACATATCGACATAGTACAGCCTTTGAAGCGCTAATTGGTTACCATCATTTATTAAATAATCGTGAAAGATTAGACGAAATTGTATATAAGGCAATAGCAGTTTTAGAAGAAAAGGAAGGGGGCACATCATCATGACTAGTGAATATATTATCGGACGTAACCCTGTAATTGAAGCGTTAAGATCAGGGAGAGATATTAATAAAATTTGGATCGCAGAAGGTGCTGCCAAAGGACAAGTACAAATTGTACTAGCATTAGCGAAAGAAAATAAGATTATTTTACAACATGCACCAAAGAAAAAGTTAGATCAATTAGTTGAGGGTAATCATCAAGGTGTAATTGCTCAAGTAGCTGCATATCAGTATGCAGAGTTAGAAGATTTATTCAAAGTGGCAGAAAAACGTAATGAAGATCCATTCTTCTTGATTTTAGATGAGATTGAAGATCCGCATAACCTAGGTTCTATTATGCGTACTGCTGATGCAACAGGAGCTCATGGAATTATTATTCCGAAGAGAAGAGCTGTGGGACTTACCGCATCAGTTGCGAAAGCATCAACAGGAGCGATTGAATACATTCCTGTTGCGCGCGTAACAAACTTATCTCGTACAATTGATGAATTAAAAGAGCGTGGACTTTGGATTGCTGGTACAGATGCCAAAGGGAAAACGGATTACCGTAATTTAGATGGTACAATGCCGATTGGATTAGTAATTGGTAGTGAAGGAAAAGGTATGAGTCGTATTATTGGTGAAAAGTGTGATTTCTTAATCACTCTACCGATGGTTGGTAAAGTTACATCCTTAAATGCTTCAGTAGCCGCAAGTTTGTTAATGTATGAGGTATATCGTAAACGTCACGAAATTGGTAAATAAAAAATGAACGATATTTTAATCGTTGACGGCTACAACATTATCGGAGCTTGGGGAGATTTGAAGAAACTGCGGGATGTAGATTTACAATCATCAAGAGATGCGCTTATTGATAAGATGGCGGATTATCAAGGTTATACAGGCACAAAAGTGATGATAGTCTTTGATGCCTATACAGTCCATGGTATTGAAAAAAAGATGAAACAATCTCGTGTAGAAGTAATATTCACACGAAAGAATCAAACTGCAGACGAAAAGATAGAGCAACTTGCGATAGAGCTTAGAAATATAAATACACAAATATATGTTGCGACTTCTGATTATACAGAACAATGGGTTATATTTGGGCAAGGTGCCCTTCGAAAATCTGCGCGTGAATTAGAGTTGGAAGTACAAGCGATGGAACAACAAGTAAGAAGGCGTACAAAAGACACGAAAGAACAGCAGCCCGCCATGCGAAAGATATTCAGTAAAGATATTACAGAAAAATTAGAAAAATTAAGAAGAGGAGAGCGTTGAAGCATTGACGCTCTTTATCTTTTTACTGTATAATATTGCTAAATAAATAGCGGTCGGAGGGATCAAGGTGGAAGCAGGCTTCGTAAGTATAGGCGACGTTACATTTCGTGATTTAGAGGATGAGGCAATCGTTGAGTTAGTTCGAAAAGGTAATACTGACGCTCTAGAATATTTAATTCACAAGTATAAGAACTTTGTTCGTGCGAAATCAAGATCTTACTTTTTAGTGGGTGCCGATCGAGAAGACATTGTTCAAGAAGGTATGATAGGGTTGTTTAAAGCAATTCGTGATTATAAAGAGGACAAGCTGTCTTCATTCAAAGCATTTGCTGAACTATGTATCACTCGACAAATTATTACCGCTATTAAAACGGCAACAAGACAAAAACATATTCCTTTAAATTCGTATGTGTCTTTAGATAAGCCGATTTACGATGAGGAATCTGATCGAACGTTATTGGATGTTATTTCTGAAGCGAAGGTGACTGATCCTGAAGAGATGATCATTAGCCAGGAAGAATATACAGACATAGAATCAAAAATATCTGAATTATTAAGCGATTTAGAAAGAAAAGTGCTTTCTTTATATTTAGATGGTCGTTCTTATCAAGAGATTTCAGAACAGTTAAACAGGCATGTGAAATCTATTGATAACGCTTTACAAAGAGTAAAGAGGAAATTGGAACGATATATGGAAATGAGAGAAAGTACAACTTTAAATTCATAAGAAGTAACAAGTGCTACAGGTGTAAAATAAATCACCTGTTTTCTTTTGTAGAGAGTACAAAATGCATGTCATTGACATTGTCTTTTATTGTATGATACATTTTTAGGGACATAATGTTACAAGGTTGGTGTAACTAATGAGGAAAAAAGTTGTACTCTCATGTGAAGAGTGTAAAAATCGAAACTACTCTACTATGAAAGATACGAGCTCAATAGAGCGACTTGAAATAAAAAAGTTTTGTAAAACATGCAATCAGCATACAGTTCACAAGGAAACAAAATAAATAATTGAAATAATACACTGGAGGTCCCGCAGATGCGTTTAACGAACTTTTTCGGCGATGTAGGTCGCGAAATGAAAAAAGTAAGTTGGCCTAAAAAAGATGAATTACTCCGCTCAACAGCGACTGTTGTTGCTACAGTTGTGTTCTTTGCGATTTTCTTCGCAGTAGTTGATATGGGCATTTCTTCTTTAATTCGGTTAATTCTTGGTTAATTCTTGAATAAGAAGCACTTATCCATGATATAATGTTATTTATAAGAACTGTGTAAAAGCCCGGTGAACGGGTTTTTTCATTTGCGCAAAAAAATGTACGTCAGGGAGGGAAGGACGCTCGTCCTAAATGAATGGAAAAAAGTTGGTATGTTGTCCATACTTATTCTGGATATGAAAATAAAGTAAAAGCAAACCTAGAGAAACGTGTAGAATCAATGGGTATGCAAGATAAAATTTTCCGTGTTGTTGTCCCGGAAGAAGTAGAAGTAGAAATGAAAAACGGAAAAGAAAAATTAATGAAAAGAAAAGTGTTCCCAGGTTATGTATTAGTAGAATTAATCATGACTGATGACTCTTGGTATGTTGTACGTAACACGCCGGGTGTAACTGGGTTCGTTGGTTCTTCTGGTTCTGGATCTAAACCATCACCTCTATTAGAAGAGGAAGTTGTTACCATTATGAAACATATGGGAATGGACAACGAAGTGGTTGATTTCGACTTTGAACTTCATGAGACAGTACGTGTAAATGAGGGGCCATTCGCAGATTATACAGGTGCTATTGAAGAAATTGATGTGGAGAAGAAAAAGGTTAGCGTGCTTGTGGACATGTTTGGTCGCGAGACTCCAGTTGAACTTGACTTCCATCAAATTGAAAAATTATAAAATGAAACTTGAAATGAATTGTAAAAAGTGATAATATCTTTTAAGTCAGTACGTCTTCGTTATCGGAGACGTTTTTTGAAAGATTTTATCCTTACAGATAAAATATGACGTGGGAGGGCAAATCACTGTCCAATTGACCACATCACGGACTTAAGGAGGTGTGTCTCGTGGCTAAAAAGGTAATTAAAATGGTAAAGCTTCAAATTCCTGCAGGTAAAGCTAACCCAGCTCCACCAGTTGGTCCAGCATTAGGACAAGCAGGTGTTAACATCATGGGCTTCTGTAAAGAGTTTAACGCTCGTACAGCAGATCAAGCTGGTCTTATCATCCCTGTTGAAATTACGGTATTTGAGGACCGTTCATTCACTTTCATTACTAAAACTCCTCCTGCTGCTGTTCTTCTTAAGAAAGTAGCTGGTATTGAGTCTGGTTCTGGTGAACCAAACCGTAATAAAGTGGCAACTGTTAAGCGTGATAAAGTACGCGAAATCGCTGAAACTAAAATGCCTGACCTAAACGCTGCTAGCGTAGAAGCTGCAATGCGTATGGTTGAAGGTACTGCACGCAGTATGGGCATCGTTATCGAAGACTAATTCGATTTGTTTTTAAAAAAGGTTGCGGGTCTGGAATTCCAATTCGCAACCTTTATTATCGTAAATGATTATCGTTTTTAAATAAATGGATGGCGCTCATCCTCAGGTTATACCTGAAAACAGGCGTAAACGTGGGAGGTTATTCCGCTAAAACCACATTCGAGGAGGAAATAAAAATGGCTAAAAGAGGTAAAAAGTACGTAGAAGCTGCAAAGCTTGTTGATCGTGCAGCTGCTTACTCTGCAACAGAAGCAGTAGAATTAGTAAAGAAAACAAACACAGCTAAATTTGATGCAACTGTAGAAGCTGCATTCCGTTTAGGTGTTGACCCTAAGAAAGCTGACCAACAAATCCGTGGTGCAGTTGTTCTTCCACACGGTACTGGTAAAGTACAACGTGTATTAGTATTTGCTAAAGGTGAAAAAGCTAAAGAAGCTGAAGCTGCTGGAGCTGACTTCGTAGGCGATACTGATTACATCGGTAAAATCCAACAAGGTTGGTTCGATTTCGATGTAGTAGTAGCAACTCCTGACATGATGGGTGAAGTTGGTAAACTTGGTCGCGTATTAGGACCTAAAGGTTTAATGCCAAACCCTAAAACTGGAACAGTTACTTTCGATGTAACTAAAGCTGTTAACGAAATCAAAGCTGGTAAAGTTGAATACCGCGTTGATAAAGCTGGTAACATCCACGTTCCAATCGGTAAAGTATCTTTCGAAGATGCTAAATTAGTAGAAAACTTCAAAACAATTGCTGACACTTTACAAAAAGTTAAGCCAGCTGCTGCAAAAGGTACTTACATGAAGAACGTAACAGTTGCTTCTACAATGGGACCTGGCGTACGTGTAGACGTTTCTACATTAGCGTAAATTTTGGAAGTTGACTTCATAAAGAAGTTTTAATATAATCATTTATGTTGTGAATTTAATTAGTGTACCGTAGACAGTAGGTGTCAATAGACTTAATTTCCTACCTAGGTGTTAATATACGAAGCGGAATCTTTTTTCTGTGACTATATGCCTCCATGTCTACAAGTTGGGCATGGAGGTTTTTAGTGCACTTTCGGTACATCTTCTATATAATCTACAGGAGGTGTAATAACATGAGCAAAGTAATCGAAACTAAACAACAAGTTGTAACTGAAATCGCGGACAAACTTCGCGCTAGTAAATCTACAATCGTTGTTGACTACCGTGGTTTAACAGTTTCTGAAGCAACAGAATTACGTAAGCAATTACGTGAAGCTGGCGTTGAGTTCAAAGTTTACAAAAACTCTCTAACTCGTCGTGCTGCAGAATCTGCTGAAATGGCTGAGTTAAATGAATTCTTAACAGGACCAAACGCAATCGCGTTCAGTAACGAGGATGTAGTTGCTCCTGCGAAAGTATTAAACGACTTCGCTAAAGATCATGAAGCTTTAGAAATTAAAGCGGGCGTAATCGAAGGTAAACTTGTAACACTTGATGAGGTTAAAGCAATTGCTACTCTTCCATCACGTGAAGGCTTACTTTCTATGCTTCTTAGCGTTCTTCAAGCTCCAATCCGTAACCTTGCACTTGCTACTAAAGCAGTTGCAGACCAAAAGGAAGAGCAAGGCGCTTAATTTTTTAAAAGATAATTACGTATTATCGATAAAACAATACAAACCTATTTAAGGGAGGATATTTACAATGACTAAAGAACAAATCATTGAAGCAGTTAAATCTATGACTGTATTAGAACTTAACGACTTAGTAAAAGCTATCGAGGAAGAATTCGGCGTAACTGCTGCTGCTCCTGTAGCTGTTGCTGGTGGCGCTGGAGAAGCTGCTGCTGAGAAAACTGAATTTGATGTGGAACTAACTAGCGCTGGTGCACAAAAAATCAAAGTTATCAAAGTTGTTCGTGAAATCACTGGTCTTGGCTTAAAAGAAGCTAAAGAATTAGTTGACAACACTCCAAAAGTAATCAAAGAAGCTGCTGCTAAAGAAGAAGCTGAAGAAATCAAAGCTAAACTTGAAGAAGTTGGCGCTGCTGTAGAAGTTAAGTAATTAACTTTTGATGCTTTAAAAAAAGCTCGCTCTCATGCGAGCTTTTTTTTTAACTGTAAAGAAAAGAGGTGGCCATATGGCAGACCATTATTTTTCTAACGACCCTTCTAGTAAAAGTGATCGTAAGCGATGGGAGTTTGCCCTTCGTGGATCTCGATTTACTTTCTTATCTGATCATGGGGTGTTCTCGAAAAACGAAGTGGACTTTGGTTCCCGTCTTTTAATTGAAGCGTTTCAAATGCCAGATATTAAAGGTAATATATTAGACGTAGGTTGCGGATACGGTCCTATTGGTTTGTCGTTAGCGAAAGAGTTTCAAGGTCGTGAAGTTCACATGGTGGATGTGAACGAGAGGGCACTTGGGCTTGCGAAAGAAAACGCCGCTAATAACAAAATCGAGAATATACGTATTTTTCAAAGTAGCGTCTATGAAAATGTAGATGGTAAGTATGCTGCTATTCTATCTAACCCTCCGATTCGTGCGGGTAAAGATATCGTACATGAGATTTTAGAAAAAGCTGTGGAGTATTTAGTTCCAGATGGAGAGCTTTGGATTGTTATTCAAAAGAAACAAGGTGCACCGTCTGCGCTAAAAAAACTAGAAGAAGTATTTTCTGAAGTTGAGGTTGTAGAAAAGAAAAAAGGATATTATATCATAAAATCAAAAAAACGTTGACGGTTATTTTTGGCTATGTTAACATTATACAATGCCAATATATGATTTTCTGCGTTGAGAAAGATGTATATTTTTGTTTCTCTTGGAAAAGATAGTAAAATCAGCAGATTATGAAACAGAATGATGGTTTTCTTATAGAAGCCATTTTTCTTTTTTGAGCAGGTAGAAAGACTCAACGTATTTATCTTTAAGAGAAAGAGACTACGCTAATAGCAGTAGTTGTATTTATTTGTGATTTTGCACAAATTTTTTTGTGCATTTATAATACTCATGATTTGAGGGGTGAAGCAGTTGACAGGTCAACTAGTTCAATACGGACGCCACCGCCAACGAAGAAGTTATGCCCGTATTAGTGAAGTATTAGAGTTACCAAATCTTATCGAAATTCAAACCTCTTCTTATCAGTGGTTTCTTGATGAGGGTTTGCGAGAAATGTTCCAAGACATTTCTCCGATTGAAGACTTTACGGGAAATCTATCGCTTGAATTTATCGACTACAGCTTAGGTGAACCTAAATACTCTGTAGACGAATGCAAAGAGCGTGATGTGACGTATGCAGCACCACTTCGTGTAAAAGTGCGTCTAATCAACAAGGAAACTGGTGAAGTAAAAGAACAAGATGTGTTCATGGGAGATTTCCCACTCATGACAGAGACTGGAACATTCGTAATTAACGGTGCAGAACGTGTTATCGTTTCCCAGTTAGTTCGCTCTCCAAGCGTATACTATAGTGGCAAAGTGGATAAAAACGGAAAACGTGGTTTTACTGCTACTGTAATTCCAAACCGCGGAGCTTGGTTAGAGTATGAGACAGATGCTAAGGATGTTGTATATGTGCGTATTGACCGTACGCGTAAACTTCCTGTAACTGTTTTGTTACGCGCATTAGGGTTTGGCTCTGATCAAGAAATCACCGAGCTTTTAGGTGATAACGAATACTTAAGCAACACATTAGAAAAAGACAACACAGATAGCACAGAAAAAGCATTGCTTGAAATTTATGAGCGTCTACGTCCTGGTGAACCACCAACAGTAGAAAATGCTAAGAGCTTACTTGTGTCTCGTTTCTTTGATCCAAAGCGCTACGATTTAGCAAATGTAGGTCGCTATAAGATCAACAAGAAGTTACACATTAAAAACAGATTGTTTAATCAACGTTTAGCTGAAACATTAGTGGATCCAGAAACTGGTGAAATTTTAGCGGCAGAAGGAACAATCTTAGATCGTCGTACACTTGATCGCATTTTACCTTACTTAGAGAAAAACATTGGATTCAAAACAGCGAAACCAATGGGTGGAGTGGTAGAAGGCGATGTTGAGCTGCAATCTATTAAGATTTATGCTCCTGAGTCGGAAGGCGAACGCGTAATTAATGTAATTGGTAATGCAAACATTACTCGTGATGTGAAACACATCACACCAGGTGATATCCTTGCTTCTATCAGTTACTTCTTCAACCTACTATACAAGGTAGGGGATACAGATGATATTGACCATTTAGGAAACCGTCGTCTGCGTTCTGTTGGAGAACTGTTACAAAATCAATTCCGTATCGGTCTTTCTCGTATGGAACGTGTTGTTCGTGAGAGAATGTCGATCCAAGATACAAATGCAATTACACCACAGGCACTAATTAATATTCGTCCTGTTATTGCATCTATTAAAGAGTTCTTCGGAAGTTCTCAGTTATCTCAGTTTATGGACCAAACAAACCCATTAGCAGAGTTAACTCACAAACGAAGACTATCTGCATTAGGACCTGGTGGTTTAACGCGTGAGCGCGCAGGCTTTGAAGTGCGTGACGTTCATTACTCTCACTACGGTCGTATGTGTCCGATTGAAACACCAGAGGGACCAAACATCGGTTTGATTAACTCATTATCTTCGTTCGCGAAAGTAAATGAGTTTGGTTTCATTGAAACACCATACCGTCGTGTTGACCCAGAAACTGGTCTTGTAACAGGGCATGTTGATTACTTAACAGCAGATGAAGAAGATAACTATGTTGTAGCCCAAGCGAATATGAAATTATCTGACGAAGGTGAATTCCTAAGTGAAGATATCGTAGCTCGTTTCCGTGGTGAAAACATTGTCACAAATAGAGAACGCATCGACTACATGGATGTATCTCCAAAACAAGTAGTGTCGGCAGCGACAGCTTGTATTCCGTTCTTAGAAAACGATGACTCTAACCGCGCACTTATGGGAGCGAACATGCAACGTCAGGCGGTTCCGTTAATGAATCCGGAATCTCCGATTGTAGGTACAGGTATGGAGTACGTATCAGCAAAAGACTCAGGTGCTGCAGTAATCTGTAAACATCCTGGTGTTGTTGAGCGCGTAGAAGCACGTGAAGTTTGGGTACGTCGCTATGTAGAAGTTGACGGTCAAACAGTAAAAGGCGACTTAGATCGCTACAAAATGCAAAAATTCATTCGTTCTAACCAAGGAACTTGTTACAACCAACGTCCAATCGTAAGTGTTGGAAATGAAGTTGTAAAAGGTGAAATCCTTGCGGATGGTCCTTCTATGGAATTAGGTGAACTAGCACTTGGACGTAACGTGCTTGTTGGCTTCATGACTTGGGACGGTTATAACTACGAGGATGCGATCATCATGAGTGAGCGCCTTGTAAAAGATGATGTGTACACTTCTATTCATATTGAAGAATATGAATCAGAAGCTCGTGATACGAAGCTTGGACCAGAAGAAATTACACGTGACATTCCAAACGTTGGGGAAGACGCATTACGTAACCTTGACGAGCGCGGTATCATTCGCGTTGGTGCTGAAGTAAAAGATGGAGATTTACTTGTTGGTAAAGTAACACCTAAAGGTGTAACAGAATTAACAGCTGAAGAACGTCTATTACATGCTATCTTTGGAGAAAAAGCGCGTGAAGTACGTGATACATCACTACGTGTACCACACGGTGGTGGCGGTATTATCTTAGACGTAAAAGTATTCAACCGTGAAGATGGCGATGAATTGCCACCAGGCGTGAATCAACTTGTACGTGCATATATCGTTCAAAAACGTAAAATTTCTGAAGGTGACAAGATGGCCGGACGTCACGGTAACAAAGGTGTTATTTCTCGTATTTTACCAGAAGAAGATATGCCTTACCTACCAGACGGTACGCCAATCGATATCATGTTAAACCCATTAGGGGTACCATCTCGTATGAATATCGGTCAGGTATTAGAGCTTCATCTTGGTATGGCAGCAAGATACCTTGGCATTCACATTGCAACACCAGTATTCGATGGTGCTCGTGAGGAAGATGTTTGGGGCACAATTGAAGAAGCTGGTATGGCAAATGACGCGAAAACAATCCTGTATGACGGACGTACTGGTGAACCATTCGATAACCGCGTATCTGTTGGTGTCATGTATATGATCAAACTTGCGCACATGGTTGACGATAAACTTCATGCTCGTTCTACTGGACCATACTCACTTGTAACGCAGCAACCTCTTGGAGGTAAAGCTCAGTTCGGTGGACAGCGTTTCGGTGAGATGGAGGTTTGGGCACTTGAAGCTTACGGTGCTGCTTATACTCTTCAAGAAATCTTAACAGTGAAGTCTGATGATGTTGTTGGACGTGTTAAGACTTATGAAGCAATTGTTAAAGGCGAAAATGTTCCAGAACCAGGCGTTCCTGAATCATTCAAAGTATTGATTAAAGAGCTGCAAAGTTTAGGTATGGACGTTAAAATGATGTCTAGCGACGATACAGAAATTGAAATGCGTGATACAGAAGATGACGATGATCATCAATCAGCAGATAAATTGAATGTCGAAGTTGAGACAACTAAGGAATAATTGGGATAACCTGTAGACTAAAAGGGAGGTAGGCCCCTTGATAGATGTAAATAACTTTGAATATATGAAGATTGGACTTGCTTCACCTGACAAGATTCGTTCTTGGTCATACGGTGAAGTTAAGAAACCAGAAACTATTAACTATCGTACGTTAAAGCCTGAAAAAGATGGCTTGTTCTGTGAGCGTATTTTCGGACCACAAAAGGACTGGGAATGTCATTGCGGAAAATACAAACGTGTACGTTATAAAGGTGTAGTTTGTGATCGATGTGGCGTTGAAGTAACGCGTGCAAAAGTACGTCGTGAACGTATGGGTCATATCGAATTAGCTGCTCCTGTATCTCATATTTGGTATTTCAAAGGTATCCCGAGCCGCATGGGACTTGTCTTAGACATGTCCCCTCGCGCGCTTGAAGAAGTAATTTATTTCGCTTCTTATGTTGTAACAGAAAGTGGAGATACACCACTTGATAAGAAGCAATTACTTTCTGAAAAAGAATACCGTGCATATCGTGATCGATATGGTAGCACATTCCAAGCTGCTATGGGTGCAGAAGCAATTAAAAAGCTACTACAAGACATCGATTTAGATAAAGAAGTAGACTTCTTAAAAGAAGAATTAAAAACAGCACAAGGACAACGCCGTACTCGTGCTATTAAACGTCTAGAAGTATTAGAAGCATTCCGTAACTCTGGAAATGAACCGTCTTGGATGATCTTAGATGTTCTACCAGTAATCCCACCAGAACTACGCCCAATGGTACAGTTAGACGGTGGACGTTTTGCTACTTCTGACTTAAACGACTTATACCGTCGTGTAATTAACCGTAACAACCGTTTAAAACGTCTATTGGACTTAGGTGCACCAAGCATCATCGTTCAAAACGAAAAACGTATGTTACAAGAAGCTGTAGACGCATTAATCGATAATGGTCGTCGTGGCCGTCCAGTTACTGGGCCAGGTAACCGTCCATTAAAATCACTATCTCACATGCTTAAAGGTAAACAAGGACGTTTCCGTCAAAACTTATTAGGTAAACGTGTTGACTACTCTGGTCGTTCTGTAATCGTTGTAGGACCGAACTTAAAGATGTATCAATGTGGATTACCAAAAGAAATGGCGCTTGAACTGTTCAAACCTTTCGTAATGAAAGAGTTAGTTGAAAAAGGATTAGCACATAACATTAAGAGTGCGAAACGTAAAATCGAGCGTGTACAACCTGAAGTTTGGGACGTTTTAGAGTCTGTGATTAAAGAACATCCAGTACTTCTAAACCGCGCACCAACACTTCACCGTCTTGGTATCCAGGCGTTTGAACCTACATTAGTAGAAGGTCGCGCAATCCGTCTTCACCCACTTGTATGTACTGCATACAACGCGGACTTTGACGGTGACCAAATGGCCGTTCACGTACCTTTATCATCAGAAGCTCAAGCTGAAGCTCGTCTTCTTATGTTAGCGGCACAAAACATCTTGAACCCGAAAGACGGTAAACCAGTTGTTACTCCATCTCAGGATATGGTATTAGGTAACTATTACTTAACACTTGAGCGTGAAGGTGCAATCGGTGAAGGTATGGTCTTCAAAGATGCAAATGAAGCATTGCTTGCATATCAAAATGGATATGTTCATCTTCATACACGTGTTGCAGTAGCTGCAAGTGCAGTAAACAACGCAACATTTACTGAAGAGCAAAAGAGTATGCTTCTATTAACAACAGTTGGTAAATTAATATTTAACGAAATCTTACCAGAGTCGTTCCCTTATATTAATGAACCAACAAATTCAAACCTTGAAAAAGAAACACCAGCGAAATATTTCGTTGAAAAAGGTGCGAACATTAAAGAAATTATTGCTAGTCGCGAAGAAGTGGCGCCATTTAGCAAGAAGATCCTTGGTAACATCATTGCGGAAGTGTTCAAACGTTTCCAAATTACAGAAACGTCTCGCATGCTTGACCGTATGAAAAACTTAGGATTCAAGTACTCTACAAAAGCTGGTATTACAGTTGGGGTATCTGACATTCTTGTATTAGGCGAAAAAGATGAAATTCTCCACGAAGCACAAGCAAAAGTAGATAATGTAATTAAACAATTCCGTCGCGGTTTAATCACAGAAGAAGAACGTTACGATCGCGTTATCTCTATTTGGAGTAATGCAAAAGATGTTATCCAAGGAAAACTGATGAAATCCTTGAATAAACGCAACCCAATCTTCATGATGAGTGACTCAGGTGCCCGTGGTAACGCATCTAACTTTACTCAGCTTGCTGGTATGCGTGGTCTTATGGCCAATCCATCTGGTCGTATCATCGAACTTCCAATCAAATCGAGTTTCCGTGAAGGTTTAACAGTACTTGAGTACTTCATCTCTACGCATGGTGCGCGTAAAGGTCTTGCCGATACAGCACTTAAAACTGCCGATTCTGGTTACTTAACACGTCGTCTTGTTGACGTTGCACAAGATGTAATCGTTCGTGAAGATGATTGTGGAACAGATCGCGGTTTATTAATTGGTGCGATTAAAGAGGGTAATGAAGTTATCGAGTCATTATATGATCGTCTTGTTGGACGTTTTGCAAGAAAAACTGTAAAACATCCTGAAACAGGTGAAGTATTAGTTGCTGAAAATCAATTAATTACTGAAGATATCGCTCATATCGTTGAAAATTCGGGTGTTGAAACTGTAAACATTCGTTCAGCGTTTACGTGTAACACTCGCCACGGTGTATGTAAGAAGTGTTACGGTCGTAACTTAGCAACTGGAACAGACGTAGAAGTAGGAGAAGCGGTAGGTATTATCGCAGCTCAATCTATCGGTGAGCCAGGTACACAGTTAACGATGCGTACATTCCATACAGGTGGGGTTGCCGGAGATGATATTACTCAAGGTTTACCTCGTATCCAAGAGATCTTCGAAGCTCGTAATCCGAAAGGTCAGGCAGTTATCAGTGAAATCGACGGTGTTATCGCAGCGATCAACGACGTTAAAGATCGCCAAGAAGTAGTTGTACAGGGTGAAGTTGAAGCTCGTACGTATGCTATTCCTTACGGTGCTCGTCTGAAAGTAACTCCAGGACAGCCAATTAGCCACGGTAAAGAGTTAACAGAAGGTTCTATTGATCCGAAAGAATTACTAAAAGTAACGGACATTACGGCGGTTCAAGAATACTTATTACGTGAAGTTCAAAAAGTATACCGTATGCAAGGGGTAGAAATTGGTGACAAACACGTAGAAGTAATGGTACGTCAAATGTTACGTAAAGTTCGTGTAAGTGATGCAGGTGAAACAGATGTATTACCAGGAACATTACTAGATATCCATCAGTTCACTGATGCGAATGCTAAGGTCTTACTGCAAGGTAAGCAACCAGCAACAGCTAGACCTGTTCTACTTGGTATTACAAAAGCTTCACTTGAAACAGATTCATTCTTATCTGCAGCATCGTTCCAAGAAACAACTCGTGTCTTAACTGATGCAGCAATTAAGGGTAAACGCGATGAACTTCTAGGATTAAAAGAAAATGTTATTATCGGTAAACTTGTTCCTGCTGGAACAGGTATGAATCGTTATCGCAAAGTGGATCTTGTAAAAACAACACAAGATGACATGAATGTAGAAAACGATGAGGTTTATGTGGAACAGTAAAATTTTCCGGCATAAATTTTGTATAAAAACAATTAATCTTAGTTGACATTGTATGAGTCAAAATGTTACTATAATCAAGGTTGCTCCTGAACGATGCTTTGGAGGATATTTATATGTCTTATCAAAAAGTATCAACTGCTGAAAATGTAGTCGTTGGTCATAAACGTACATTGGAGGCAATCAAAAATGGTACAGTTAAAGAAGTTGTCATCGCAGAGGATGCTGACATGCGGTTAACCCATGCTATCATTCGTGTTGCAATGCAATATAACGTGCCCATAACAAAAGTTGAATCAGTTCGTAAGCTTGGTAAAGCTTCGGGGATTCAAGTGGGAGCTTCAGCAATAGGAATAATAAGTTAAAACTGTTTTTGTGAGGAGAGAGCATTTGCTCTTCCTTGCAAAAACTTTGTTTTCAACTAATAATGAACCACCTGGATATGTGGTCATACAAACATGCGAAGGGAGGATAATCAAATGCCTACTATTAACCAATTAGTGAGAAATGGTCGTACTGATAAAGTATGGAAATCTAAATCACCTGCGTTAAACAAAGGTTTTAACTCTTTAAAGAAAAAATCAACTGATATCTCTGCACCTCAAAAACGTGGTGTATGTACTCGTGTTGGTACAATGACTCCAAAGAAACCTAACTCAGCGTTACGTAAATACGCTCGTGTACGTTTAACAAACGGTATCGAGGTTACAGCTTACATCCCAGGTATCGGTCATAACCTACAAGAGCATAGCGTAGTATTAATTCGCGGTGGTCGTGTAAAGGATTTACCGGGGGTACGTTACCACATCGTTCGTGGTGCGCTTGACACAGCTGGTGTTGACAAACGTATGCAAGGACGTTCTAAATATGGTACTAAGAGACCAAAACCTGCTAAAAAATAATAACTTTAAAATGAAAGGAGGAACTCAATATGCCTCGTAAAGGACCTGTTGCGAAACGTGACGTGTTACCAGATCCAATGTACAATTCGAAGCTAGTAACACGCCTTATCAACAAAATGATGGTTGACGGTAAAAAAGGTAAATCTCAAACAATTCTTTATAATGCGTTCGATATCGTAAACGAACGTACTGGTAAAGAGCCAATGGAAGTATTCGAGCAAGCTCTTAAGAACATCATGCCTGTTCTTGAAGTACGCGCTCGTCGTGTTGGTGGTGCTAACTACCAAGTTCCAGTTGAGGTTCGTCCAGAACGCCGTACAACTTTAGGTCTTCGTTGGTTAGTAAACTACGCTCGTCTTCGTGGTGAAAAAACTATGGAAGAGCGTCTTGCTAACGAAATCTTAGATGCAGCTAACAACGCTGGTGCATCTGTTAAGAAACGTGAAGACACTCATAAAATGGCAGAAGCTAACAAAGCATTTGCTCATTACCGTTGGTAGGATTCAACGTAAAATAAATGTAAGCATAAACCGCTTTATTTGTCGCTTATGGAAGTGTGGAGAGGGAGAATGCCTCTCCCTTTCATCGGGCGCTCGTTTTACATAATGAGAGTACTGGACATACTGACATGTGTAACAATATAAAGTGGCTTTTTTGCTACTTAAAATAAAAAAATCCAATCCATATATGGAAGGAGCAAGACACCAAATGGCAAGAGAGTTCTCTTTAGAAAACACTCGTAATATTGGTATCATGGCTCACATCGATGCTGGTAAAACAACAGCAACTGAGCGTATTCTGTACTACACAGGACGTATTCATAAAATCGGTGAAACTCACGAAGGTGCATCTCAGATGGACTGGATGGAGCAAGAGCAAGAGCGTGGTATCACAATTACTTCTGCTGCAACTACAGCACAATGGAAAGGTCATCGTGTAAACATCATTGATACTCCAGGACACGTAGATTTCACAGTAGAAGTAGAACGTTCTTTACGCGTACTTGATGGCGCTGTAGCGGTACTTGATGCGCAATCTGGTGTAGAACCACAAACAGAAACTGTTTGGCGTCAGGCTACTACTTACGGCGTACCTCGTATCGTATTCGTTAACAAAATGGATAAGATCGGTGCAGATTTCTTATACTCTGTAGGAACAATCCACGATCGTTTACAAGCAAACGCACATCCAATTCAGTTACCAATCGGTGCTGAAGATGAGTTCAATGGTATCATTGACCTTGTTGAAGAGTGTGCTTACATGTACGGTAACGATTTAGGAACAGACATTCAACGTGTTGAAATTCCTGAAGAGCACAAAGAATTAGCTGAAGAATACCGTGGAAAACTTATTGAAGCGGTAGCTGAGCTTGATGAAGAAATGATGATGAAGTACCTAGAAGGTGAAGAAATCACTGTAGAAGAGCTTAAAGCTGGTATCCGTAAGGCTACAACTTCTGTAGAATTCTTCCCAGTAATCTGTGGTTCTGCATTCAAAAACAAAGGTGTTCAAATTCTGTTAGACGCAGTTATCGACTACCTTCCATCACCACTAGATGTACCTGCTATTAAAGGTACTCTACCGGATACAGATGAAGAAGTAGAACGTAAGTCTAGCGATGAAGAACCATTCGCAGCTTTAGCATTCAAAATCATGACTGACCCTTATGTTGGTAAGTTAACGTTCTTCCGTGTGTACTCTGGTGTGTTAAACTCTGGATCATACGTGAAAAACTCAACTAAAGGTAAGCGTGAGCGTGTAGGTCGTATCCTACAAATGCACGCTAACAGCCGTGAAGAGATTTCAACAGTTTACGCTGGTGATATCGCTGCTGCTGTAGGTTTAAAAGATACTACTACTGGTGATACTCTTTGTGACGAGAAGAGCCTTGTTATCCTTGAGTCTATGGAATTCCCAGAGCCAGTTATCTCTGTAGCTATCGAACCAAAATCTAAAGCTGACCAAGATAAAATGGGTACAGCATTATCTAAGCTTTCTGAAGAAGATCCAACATTCCGTGCTCACACTGACCAAGAAACTGGCCAAACTATCATCGCTGGTATGGGTGAACTTCACCTTGATATCATCGTTGACCGTATGCGTCGTGAATTCAAAGTGGAAGCAAACGTTGGTGCTCCTCAGGTAGCATACCGTGAGACTTTCCGCGCTGCTGCGAAAGTTGAAGGTAAGTTCGCTCGTCAATCTGGTGGTCGTGGACAATTCGGTCACGTTTGGATTGAGTTTGAACCTAACGAAGAAGGTAAAGGATTCGAATTCGAAAACAAGATCGTCGGTGGTGTAGTTCCTCGTGAATACATCCCAGCTGTTGGAGCAGGTCTTGAAGATGCACTTAAAAATGGTGTACTAGCTGGTTATCCACTAGTTGACATTAAAGCTGCATTAGTTGACGGATCTTACCATGATGTCGATTCATCTGAGATGGCGTTCAAAATCGCTGCATCTATGGCACTTAAAGCTGCGGTTTCTAAATGTAGCCCAGTAATTCTTGAGCCAATGATGAAAGTTGAAGTTGTAATTCCTGAAGAGTACATGGGTGACATTATGGGTGACGTAACATCTCGTCGTGGACGTGTAGAAGGTATGGAAGCTCGCGGTAACGCACAAGTTGTTCGCGCTATGGTTCCACTTTCTGAAATGTTCGGTTATGCAACGTCATTACGTTCTAACACTCAAGGACGCGGAACATTCTCTATGGTGTTTGACCACTATGAAGAAGTACCAAAGTCTGTTTCTGAAGAAATTATCAAAAAAAATAAAGGTGAATAATTGATTTTTATCGATTGTTCAAGTATAACTACTTATGTAAGCTTAGAAAGTGGGACGTAAGTTTCACTTTCTAGTCTAAATATAAAATAACCTATATAAACTAAGGAGGAATTTAGAATGGCTAAAGCTAAATTCGAACGTTCTAAACCCCATGTTAACATCGGTACAATCGGCCACGTTGACCATGGTAAAACTACATTAACTGCTGCGATCACTACAGTTCTTGCAAAAGCTGGTGGTGCTGAAGCACGCGGATACGATCAAATCGATGCTGCTCCAGAAGAAAGAGAGCGCGGTATCACAATCTCAACTGCACACGTTGAGTACGAAACTGAAACTCGTCACTATGCACACGTTGACTGCCCAGGTCACGCTGACTATGTAAAAAACATGATCACTGGTGCTGCTCAAATGGACGGCGGTATCTTAGTAGTATCTGCTGCTGATGGCCCAATGCCTCAAACACGTGAGCACATCCTTCTTTCTCGTCAAGTAGGTGTTCCTTACATCGTTGTATTCTTAAACAAATGCGACATGGTAGATGACGAAGAATTATTAGAATTAGTAGAAATGGAAGTTCGCGACCTATTATCTGAATACGGATTCCCAGGCGACGACATTCCTGTAATCAAAGGTTCTGCTCTTAAAGCTCTTCAAGGAGAAGCTGATTGGGAAGCAAAAATCATTGAATTAATGGCTGAAGTTGATGCTTACATCCCAACTCCAGAACGTGAAACTGACAAACCATTCTTAATGCCTGTAGAGGACGTATTCTCTATCACAGGTCGTGGTACAGTTGCTACTGGTCGTGTTGAGCGCGGTATCGTTAAAGTTGGTGACGTAGTAGAAATCATCGGTCTTGCTGAAGAAAATGCTTCTACAACTGTAACTGGTGTAGAGATGTTCCGTAAACTTCTTGACCAAGCTCAAGCTGGAGACAACATCGGTGCTTTACTTCGTGGGGTTGCTCGTGAAGACATCCAACGTGGACAAGTACTTGCAAAAAGCGGTTCTGTAAAAGCTCACGCTAAATTCAAAGCTGAAGTTTTCGTATTATCTAAAGAAGAAGGTGGACGTCACACTCCATTCTTCGCTAACTACCGTCCTCAGTTCTACTTCCGTACAACTGACGTAACTGGTATCATCCAATTACCAGAAGGTACTGAAATGGTAATGCCTGGAGACAACATCGAAATGACTATCGAACTTATCGCTCCAATCGCTATCGAAGAGGGAACTAAATTCTCTATTCGTGAAGGTGGACGTACAGTAGGTTACGGTGTAGTTGCTACTATCGTTGAGTAATCTTAACTGATATAAAAAAACCTAAGGGATTTTCCCTTAGGTTTTTTGTTTGCGTTTATATAAGGAAGAAGAGGGTGTTTTTTGTTTTGACGAGTTTCTTCTATAGTAATATAAAAACGACAAAAGATAATCCAGAAACTGTAAAATGAATTCTGTTAGATGAAAACTTGAAATTCTTTAAAGTGCCATGTATAATAGCAAAAGTAGAGAAAAGCAGATGCAAACAAAAAGATGCTTGCATCTAGACGAATAACATTGTATAATAGACAATGTTGGTCTTTGACTGCGATGAAGTGGAAGGTTGCTGACACACCCGGCCGCTTTGCCATGGCATGGTGTGGGGAAATTTCCATGGAGAAGGTCTATTTTAGAAATAGGCGAACGAAGGAGGGAAAATAATGGCAAAAGAAAAAATTCGTATCCGTTTAAAAGCTTACGATCACCGTATTCTTGATCAGTCAGCTGAGAAAATTGTAGAAACAGCTAAGCGTTCTGGGGCAACAGTTTCTGGTCCGATCCCATTACCAACTGAAAAAACTGTTTACACAATTCTTCGTGCTGTTCATAAGTACAAAGATTCTCGTGAGCAATTCGAAATGCGCACGCACAAACGTCTAATCGACATCGTGAGTCCTACTCCACAAACAGTAGATTCATTAATGCGTTTAGACTTACCATCTGGTGTAGATATCGAAATCAAACTATAATTTATATAACTTAAAAATGTAGGAGGTGTAACTCATGACCAAAGGAATCTTAGGAAGAAAGATCGGTATGACTCAAGTATTTGCTGAGAACGGTGAGTTAATCCCAGTAACAGTTATCGCTGCTAATCCAAACGTTGTTCTTCAAAAGAAAACAACTGAAACTGATGGCTACAATGCAATCCAGTTAGGATTTGAAGATAAACGTGAAAAGTTAACTAACAAACCTGAACAAGGCCACACTGCTAAAGCATCTACAACTCCTAAGCGCTTCATTCGCGAAATCCGCGATGCAGACGTGGACGGATTAGAGGTTGGTCAAGAGGTAAAAGTTGACGTATTCGCTACAGGTGAAATCGTTGATGTAACAGGAATTTCTAAAGGTAAAGGTTTCCAAGGTGTTATCAAACGCCACGGACAATCTCGCGGACCTATGTCTCATGGTTCTCGCTATCACCGTCGTCCAGGTTCAATGGGCCCAGTTGCTCCGAACCGTGTATTCAAAGGCAAAAAACTTGCTGGACGTATGGGTGGAGACCAAGTTACTATCCAAAACTTAGAAATCGTTCAAGTTGACACTGAGCGCAACTTATTACTAGTAAAAGGTAACGTTCCAGGTGCTAAGAAATCTCTTGTAGTTGTTCAAGGCGCTGTGAAGGTTAGCAAATAATTCACAATAGGAAGGAGGAATTCCAATGCCAAAAGTTACTGTATATAACCAAACTGGTTCACAGGTTGGTGAAATCGAATTAGCTGAAGCTATTTTCGGTATCGAACCAAATGAAGCTGTACTTTTCGAAGCTGTAATGATGCAACGTGCATCTTTACGTCAAGGTACACACAAAGTAAAAACTCGCTCTGAAGTTCGCGGTGGTGGTCGTAAACCATGGCGTCAAAAAGGAACTGGACGTGCTCGTCAAGGGTCTATCCGCTCTCCTCAATGGCGTGGTGGTGGTACGGTATTCGGACCTACACCAAGAAGCTATGCGTACAAACTTCCTAAGAAAGTTCGTCGTTTAGCAATCAAATCTGCATTAGCTACTAAAGTAGTTGAGAACAACATTGTAGTTCTTGAAGACCTAGTGTTAAATGCACCAAAAACAAAAGATATGCTAGCAGTACTTAAAGGATTAACTGTTGAGAAGAAAGCTCTTATCGTAACTGCTGATGCAAACGAATCTGTAGAGTTATCTGCTCGCAATATCCCTGGAGTAACAGTAATCACTGCTGATGGCGTAAACGTTTTAGACGTGCTTCATCATGATAAGCTAATCATGACAAAAGCGGCAGTGGAAAAAGTAGAGGAGGTGCTTGCATAATGAGAGATCCTCGTGATATCATTAAGCGCCCAGTTATCACTGAACGTTCTATGGAAATGATGGCTGAAAAAAAATACACGTTCGATGTGGACGTTAAATCTAATAAAACAGAAGTTAAAGATGCTCTTGAAGCGATCTTTGGTGTTAAAGTAGAAAAAGTGAACATCATGAACTACAAGCCGAAAGCAAAACGCGTTGGTCGTCACGCTGGTTTTACTAGCCGTCGTCGTAAAGCAATCGTTAAGCTAACTGCTGACAGCAAAGAAATCGAAATCTTCCAAGGCGTTTAATTCTTACTAAAGAAGGAGGGAAATTGAGATGGGAATCAAAAAGTATAATCCAACTACTAACGGTCGTCGTAATATGACTACGAATGATTTCGCTGAAATCACGACTGATAGACCCGAAAAGTCATTACTTGCTCCTTTAAGCAAGAAGGCTGGTCGTAATAACCAAGGTAAAATCACTGTACGTCATCAAGGTGGCGGACATAAGCGTCAATACCGTATCATCGACTTTAAGCGTAACAAAGATGGAATTCCAGGACGCGTTGCTACGATCGAATACGATCCAAACCGCTCTGCGAATATCGCATTAATTAACTACGTTGACGGTGAAAAACGTTACATTCTTGCTCCTAAATCTTTAGAAGTAGGTATGGAAGTTATGTCTGGCCCAGAAGCTGACATTAAAATCGGTAACGCATTACCATTAATCAACATTCCAGTAGGTACTGTTGTTCATAACATCGAGCTTAAGCCTGGTCGTGGCGGACAATTAGTTCGTTCTGCTGGTACATCTGCTCAAGTACTTGGTAAAGAAGGTAAATACGTACTTGTACGTTTAACTTCTGGTGAAGTACGTCTTGTATTATCTGCTTGTCGCGCTTCAATCGGTCAAGTAGGTAACGAACAACACGAACTTATCAAAATCGGTAAAGCAGGTCGCTCTCGCTGGTTAGGTAAACGCCCAACAGTTCGTGGTTCTGTAATGAACCCTGTTGATCACCCACACGGTGGTGGTGAAGGACGTTCTCCAATCGGACGTAAGTCTCCAATGTCTCCATGGGGTAAACCAACTCTTGGATTCAAGACTCGTAAGAAAAACAAAGCGTCTGACAAATTTATCGTTCGTCGTCGTAAAAAATAATGGGATTGTAGTACGGTTCATTTCTAGAACCGTACGCCAATCACGAAGGGAGGCACCAAAATGGCTCGTAGCTTAAAAAAAGGACCATTTGTCGATGATCACTTAATGAGCAAAATGGAAAAATTAGTTGCATCTGAGCAAAAACAAGTTGTTAAAACTTGGTCTCGCCGTTCAACAATCTTCCCTCAGTTCATCGGACACACAATCGCTGTATATGATGGTCGTAAACACGTACCTGTGTACATCACTGAGGATATGGTTGGCCATAAGTTAGGTGAATTCGCACCAACTCGTACGTACAAAGGTCACCTTGCTGACGATAAGAAAACTAGAAGATAATGAGAGGAGGCACTTCAATGCAAGCTAAAGCAGTAGCGAGAACAGTTCGTATTGCTCCTCGTAAAGTTCGTTTAGTAGTAGACTTAATCCGAGGTAAGCAAGTGGGTGAAGCGATTGCTATCCTTAACCACACACCAAAAACTGCTTCTCCAGTTGTAGAAAAAGTTTTAAAATCTGCAATCGCAAATGCAGAGCACAATTATGAGATGGACATTAACAACCTAGTTGTAGAAAAAGTTTTCGTTGACGAAGGTCCAACGTTAAAACGTTTCCGTCCACGTGCAATGGGTCGTGCAAGCCAAATTAACAAACGCACAAGCCACATCACAGTTGTGGTATCAGAAAAGAAGGAGGGATAATCGATGGGTCAAAAGGTTAATCCAATTGGTCTTCGTGTCGGCGTTATCCGTGACTGGGAATCTCGTTGGTTCGCTGAGAAAGATTACGCTACATTATTACATGAAGACATCAAAATCCGTGAGTACATTAATGTACGCTTAAAAGATTCTGCTGTTGCTAAAGTAGAAATCGAACGTGCAGCAAATCGTGTAAATGTTACAATTCACACTGCAAAACCTGGTATGGTAATTGGTAAAGGTGGTACTGAAGTTGAAGCACTTCGTAAAGCTCTTAACCAATTAACAGGCAAGCGTGTACACATCAACATTTTAGAAGTTAAGAGAGCTGATCTTAACGCTAAATTAGTAGGCGAAAACATCGCTCGTCAATTAGAAAACCGTGTATCATTCCGTCGTGCACAAAAGCAAGTTATTCAACGTGCTATGCGTGCAGGTGCTAAAGGTATTAAAACACAGGTTTCTGGTCGTCTTGGCGGAGCTGATATCGCTCGTGCAGAATCTTACAGTGAAGGAACTGTTCCACTTCATACACTTCGCGCTGATATTGACTATGCAGCAGTTGAAGCTGATACAACATACGGTAAATTAGGCGTAAAAGTATGGATCTACCGTGGAGAAGTCCTTCCTACAAAAAAGAAAGCTTCTGAGGAAGGAGGAAAATAATATGTTAATGCCAAAACGCGTAAAATATCGTAGAGAGCATCGTGGTAAAATGCGTGGTCGTGCTAAAGGTGGAACTGAAATTGCTTTCGGTGAATTCGGTTTACAAGCACAAGCTGCTTCATGGATTACAAACCGTCAAATCGAAGCTGCTCGTCGTGCAATGACTCGTTACATGAAACGTGGCGGTAAAGTATGGATTAAAATTTTCCCTTCTAAACCTTACACTGCAAAACCTCTAGAAGTACGTATGGGTTCCGGTAAAGGGGCACCAGAAGGCTGGGTAGCAGTAGTAAAACCTGGGAAAATTATGTTCGAAATCGCGGGTGTATCTGAAGAGGTAGCACGCGAAGCATTACGTCTTGCAGCTCACAAGTTACCTGTGAAATGTAAATTCGTAAAACGTGAAGAAAATGGTGGTGAATCTAATGAAAACTAATGATATTCGTGAATTAACCACTGCCGAAATCGAAACAAAAGTTAAAGCTTTAAAGGAAGAGTTGTTTAATCTTCGCTTCCAACTTGCTACAGGACAATTAGAGAATCCAACTCGCATTCGTGAAGTGCGTAAAGCAATTGCTCGTATGAAAACTGTAGTTCGTGAAAGAGAGATCGGAATTAATCGATAAATTGAGGGGAGGTTTGCATAGTGAGCGAACGTAACCAACGCAAAGTTTATACTGGTCGTGTAGTGTCTGACAAAATGGACAAAACGATTACAGTTTTAGTTGAAACTTACAAAACTCATTCCTTGTACGGAAAACGTGTTAAGTATTCTAAGAAGTACAAAGCCCATGATGAGCAAAACCAAGCGAAACTTGGCGATATCGTTAAAATCATGGAAACTCGCCCGCTTTCTGCTACTAAGCGTTTCCGTTTAGTTGAAATCGTTGAAGAAGCGGTTATTATCTAAATAGACGAATCGGAATTTTTAGTCCGAAGGGAGGTTTCATAACATGATCCAACAAGAATCTCGTTTGAAAGTTGCTGACAACTCTGGTGCACGTGAACTTTTAACAATTAAAGTATTAGGCGGCTCTGGTCGTAAATATGCTAACATTGGTGACATTATCGTTGCTACGGTAAAACAAGCAACACCAGGTGGCGTTGTTAAAAAAGGTGACGTTGTTAAAGCAGTAGTAGTACGTACGAAGAGCGGAGCTCGTCGTCCGGACGGTTCTTACATCAAATTTGATGAAAACGCAGCGGTTATCATTAAAGACGATAAGAGCCCACGTGGTACTCGTATCTTCGGACCAGTAGCTCGTGAATTACGTGATAGCAACTTCATGAAGATCGTTTCTTTAGCTCCAGAAGTTCTATAATTTAAGGTATTGCCTTGCTAAGGAGGTGCAGAATTAAGATGCATGTAAAAAAAGGTGATAAAGTACAGGTAATCACTGGTAAAGACAAAGGAAAACAAGGCGTTATCCTTGTGGCTTTCCCAAAGCAAAACCGTGTTATCGTTGAGGGTGTCAATATCGTTAAGAAGCACTCTAAGCCATCTCAATTAAATCCACAAGGTGGAATTATTACTAAAGAAGCACCTATTCACGTTTCTAACGTTATGATTTTAGATCCGAAAACAGGTGAACCTACTCGCGTAGGCTTCAAAGTAGAAGATGGTAAAAAAGTTCGTATTGCAAAAAAATCTGGTGAATTATTAGATAAATAATTTTCTTAAGAAAGGAGGTCACTTCATTGAATCGCCTTAAAGAGAAGTTCCAAAAGGAAATTACTCCTGCTCTAGTGAGCAAGTTTAACTATAAATCTGTAATGCAGGTACCAAAAATCGAAAAGATCGTAATCAACACTGGTGTTGGTGACGCGGTATCTAACTCAAAAGCGTTAGACAACGCAGTAGAAGAATTAACACAAATCACAGGTCAAAAACCTGTTGTAACTCGTGCTAAAAAATCAATCGCTGGTTTCCGTCTTCGTGAAGGTATGCCAATCGGTGCGAAAGTAACTTTACGCGGCGAGCAAATGTATGAGTTCTTCGACAAATTAGTATCAGTTTCTTTACCACGTGTACGTGATTTCCGTGGTGTTTCTAAGAAATCATTCGATGGTCGTGGAAACTATACATTAGGTGTTAAAGAGCAACTTATTTTCCCTGAGATTGATTATGATAAAGTAAGCAAAGTCCGCGGTATGGACATCGTAATCGTTACTACAGCGAAAACTGATGAAGAAGCTCGTGAACTGTTAACACAATTCGGTATGCCATTCCAAAAATAATGGAAGCCAACGCTAAGTAGAGGAGGCGAAAACGTGGCTAAAAAATCTATGATAGCGAAACAAAAGCGTACTCCTAAGTTTAAAGTACAAGAGTATACACGTTGCGAACGCTGCGGTCGTCCGCATTCTGTATACCGCAAATTTAAACTTTGCCGTATTTGTTTCCGTGAACTTGCATATAAAGGTCAAATTCCTGGTGTTAAAAAAGCTAGTTGGTAAAACCCACAAATGGGAAGGAGGTAAAACACATGGTGATGACAGATCCAATTGCAGACATGCTTACTCGCATCCGTAATGCGAACATGGTACGTCATGAGAAATTAGAGGTTCCTGCTTCTAAAATCAAAAAAGAGATCGCTGAACTTTTAAAACGTGAAGGTTTCATTCGTGATGTAGAATACATCGAGGATAACAAACAAGGTATCCTTCGTATTTTCCTGAAATATGGTGCAAACAATGAACGTGTAATCACTGGATTAAAACGTATCAGTAAACCTGGCTTACGCGTTTACGCTAAAGCTGACGAAGTACCACGTGTACTTAACGGATTAGGTATCGCTCTTGTTTCTACATCTAAGGGAGTAATGACAGACAAAGACGCTCGTCAATTACAAACTGGTGGAGAAGTAGTAGCATACGTTTGGTAATATATATTTAAAACGAACGGAGGTGTGACCACATGTCTCGTATTGGTAAAAAGATTCTTGAAATCCCTGCAGGTGTTACTATTACAGTTGCAGAAGACAATACTGTAACAGTAAAAGGCCCTAAAGGTGAATTAACTCGTACTTTCAATGCTGATATGCTTATCAAAATTGAAGAGAATACATTAACAGTTGAGCGTCCATCTGAACAGAAGGAACACCGTGCATTACACGGTACAACTCGTGCTTTAATCGGAAACATGGTTGAAGGTGTAACTGAAGGTTTCGCACGCGGACTTGAATTAGTCGGTGTTGGTTACCGTGCTCAAAAACAAGGTGATAAACTTGTATTAAGCGTAGGTTATTCTCATCCAGTAGAAATGACTCCGGAAGCAGGTCTTGAAGTTGAAGTACCTGCACCAACTAAGATCGTAATTAAAGGTATCGACAAGCAACGTGTTGGCGAATTCGCTGCTAACATCCGTGCTGTACGTGCTCCTGAGCCTTACAAAGGTAAAGGTATTCGTTACGAAGGCGAAGTTGTTCGTCGTAAAGAAGGTAAAACTGCTAAGTAAACCCGTTAGGTGAGAGAAAGGAGTGACAAGAATGATCACTAAAGCTGATAAAAATGCGACTCGTAAGAAAAGACATGCACGTGTACGTGCTAAACTTACTGGTACTGCAGAGCGTCCACGTTTAAACGTGTTCCGTTCTAACCAACATATTTACGCTCAAGTTATTGATGATGTGAATGGTGTAACGTTAGTAAGTGCATCTACTCTTGATAAAGACCTTGCTCTTAACGGTACTAGCAATATTGAAGCTGCTACGAAAGTTGGAGAATCAGTTGCTAAGCGTGCTGTAGAGAAAGGCGTTAAAGAAGT
Organism: Bacillus cereus group sp. MYBK220-1; assembly: GCF_051916445.1. NCBI lineage: Bacteria > Bacillati > Bacillota > Bacilli > Caryophanales > Bacillaceae > Bacillus > Bacillus cereus group sp. MYBK220-1. Next base: position 41,782 of record NZ_JBQAGQ010000013.1, read on the forward strand.
AGTATTTGATCGCGGTGGTTACTTATACCATGGCCGTGTTAAAGCTCTAGCTGAAGCTGCTCGTGAGGCTGGATTACAATTTTAATGGTCAAAGGAGGGAAAATTGATGCATCGCATTGACCCAAGTAAATTAGAACTTGAAGAACGTGTAGTTACGATAAATCGTGTCGCGAAAGTTGTTAAGGGTGGTCGTCGTTTCCGCTTTGCTGCACTAGTTGTAGTTGGCGATAAAAACGGTCATGTTGGATTCGGTACTGGTAAAGCACAAGAGGTACCAGACGCAATCCGTAAAGCTATCGAAGACGCTAAGAAAAACTTAATCGCTGTACCATTAGTTGGTACAACAATTCCACACACAATCAACGGTCATTTTGGCGCTGGTGAAGTATTCTTAAAACCTGCTGCTGAAGGTACTGGTGTTATTGCTGGTGGACCTGTTCGTGCGGTCCTTGAATTAGCTGGTGTACAAGATATTCTTTCGAAATCTCTTGGTTCTAACACACCAATCAACATGATTCGCGCTACTGTGAACGGATTAAGCGAACTTAAGCGCGCTGAAGATGTTGCAAAATTACGCGGTAAATCTGTAGAAGAGCTACTAGGTTAAGGAGGGAAAACAAATGGCGAAAAAGTTAGAAATTACCCTCACTCGTAGTGTAATTGGTCGTCCACAAGATCAACGTGCGACGGTAGAAGCTTTAGGTCTTAAAAAGTTGAATTCAACTGTAGTTAAGGAAGAAACTCCTGCTATTCTTGGTATGATCAACAAAGTTTCTCACCTTGTAACTGTAAAAGAAGCTTAAGGATAACTCATTAATATAAGGAGGTGCCTGGGAATGAAACTTCATGAATTAAAACCTGCAGAAGGTTCTCGTAAAGTACGTAACCGTGTCGGTCGTGGTATCGGTTCTGGTAACGGTAAAACTGCTGGTAAAGGTCATAAAGGACAAAACGCACGTTCTGGCGGCGGTGTTCGTCTTGGCTTCGAAGGTGGTCAAACTCCATTATTCCGTCGTTTACCAAAACGCGGCTTCACAAACATTAACCGTAAAGAGTTTGCTATTGTAAACTTATCAACGTTAAATCGTTTTGAAGATGGTACAGAAGTAACACCTGAATTATTGCTGGAAACTGGCGTTATCAGCAAGTTAAACGACGGTGTTAAAGTTCTTGCAAGCGGAGCAGTAGAGAAAAAACTAACTGTTAAAGCGCACAAGTTCTCTTCAAGTGCTAAAGAAGCAATTGAAGCAGCTGGCGGATCAGTTGAGGTGATCTAATGTTTCGTACAATCTCCAACTTTATGCGCGTTGCTGAGATAAGACGTAAAATATTATTCACTTTAGCGATGTTAATCGTATTCAGGATTGGCACGTTTATCCCCGTGCCATTTACAAATGGAGACGTACTGAAGGCACAAGATCAATTAAATGCTTTAGGTATTCTAAATACATTTGGCGGTGGAGCCTTGAAAAACTTCTCCATCTTTGCGATGGGAATCATGCCGTATATTACAGCATCCATCATCGTGCAATTATTGCAGATGGATGTTGTTCCTAAATTTTCGGAATGGTCGAAGCAAGGTGAAATGGGCCGTCGTAAATTAACGCAATTCACGCGTTACTTTACAATTGTTCTTGCGTTTATTCAGGGGTTTGGTATGTCAATCGGTTTTAACGGTATGGTAGGTGGACAATTAATTTTGAATCCAGGTTGGAGCACTTATTTATACATTGCTACGGTACTGACTGCTGGTACTGCATTTTTAATGTGGTTAGGTGAACAGATTACAGCTAAAGGTGTAGGTAATGGTATTTCCATCCTTATCTTTGGCGGTATTGCCGCAGCGATCCCAAGTGTTATATCTCAAGTGTATCAGCAACAGTTTCAAAATATCGGAGATCAATTGTTCATGAGTATCGTTAAAGTTGCATTGATTTTACTAGCTGTGCTAGCAGTTATTGTGGGTGTTATTTTCATTCAACAGGCTGTTAGAAAGATCCCAATTCAATATGCGAAGCGTGTAACAGGAGGAAATGGTGGTTATGCTGGAGCACAAAACACACATTTACCGCTTAAGGTAAATAGTGCTGGTGTTATTCCAGTAATTTTTGCTGTTTCATTCTTAATTACGCCTCCGACTATTGCACAGTTCTTCCCGAAACATGATGTATCGCAGTGGATTATTGCAAACTTTAACTATTCTCACCCAGTGGGAATGATCATATATGTTGCGCTCATTGTAGCCTTCACATATTTCTATGCATTTGTTCAGGTTAATCCAGAGCAAATGTCAGAGAATCTAAACAAGCAAGGTGGATATGTTCCAGGTATTCGTCCGGGTAAGAATACGGAACAATATCTAACAAAAATCTTGTATCGTTTGACCTTTGTAGGATCAATTTTCCTAGCAGCGATTGCAATCTTACCAGTTATCTTTACGAAATTGGGAAATCTTCCTCCATCTGCACAGATCGGTGGAACGAGTATGTTAATCGTTGTCGGCGTTGCTTTAGAAACAATGAAGCAGCTAGAAAGCCAACTGGTAAAACGCCATTACAAAGGGTTTATCAAGCAGTGAGTAAGTGGGAAGAATTGTCTTCCCTACATGCTCATGTACTCTGAGGGGGAACAAGGATGAACTTAATTTTAATGGGGCTTCCTGGTGCTGGTAAAGGTACACAAGCCGAACAGATTGTTGCCAAGTATAACATCCCTCACATTTCAACAGGAGACATGTTCCGTGCAGCTATGAAGGCTGAAACTGAAATGGGTCTACAAGCAAAATCTTTTATTGATAAAGGTGCACTTGTTCCAGATGAAGTTACAATCGGAATCGTTCGTGAACGTTTAAGTCAAGACGACTGCGTAAGAGGTTTCTTACTAGACGGTTTCCCACGAACTGTTGCACAAGCATCAGCTCTTGAAGAAATTATGAAAGATCTTGGCAAAAAAATCGACTATGTTTTAAACATTAATGTGGATTCAGGGTTGTTATTAAAACGCCTTACAGGCCGTCGCATTTGTAAAGAGTGCGGTGCGACTTACCACTTAGAATTCAATCCACCAGCAAAAGCTGATGTGTGCGATAAATGTGGTGGCGAATTATATCAACGCTCTGATGACAATGAAGAAACTGTAGCAAATCGTTTAGATGTAAATATTAAGCAAACAAAACCTTTGCTTGATTTCTACGAAGAGCTTGGTTACTTACAAAGCATTAATGGTGAGCAAGATATCAATAAAGTATTTGCTGATATCGATGTTCTCATCGGAGGCTTAGCGTAATGATAATCTGCAAAACTCCTCGCGAGATAGAAATCATGCGAGAAGCTGGCAGGATCGTTGCTTTGACTCATCAAGAGTTGAAACAGCACATTACTCCAGGAATTACAACGAAAGAGCTCGATCAAATAGCGGAAAAGACGATTCAAAAATATGGTGCTACGCCATCTTTTAAAGGATACAACGGATTTCCGGGGAGCATATGTGCTTCTGTAAATGAAGAGCTTGTACACGGAATTCCAGGGAAGCGCAAGCTCAAAGAGGGCGATATCATCAGTATCGATATTGGTGCGAAATACAATGGGTACCATGGAGATTCTGCATGGACGTATCCAGTTGGAAACATTTCTGAATCTGTTCAAAAGCTACTTGATGTCACAGAAAAATCGTTGTATCTTGGTCTAGAACAAGTAAAACCAGGCGAGAGATTATCAAATATCTCACATGCGGTTCAAACCCATGCTGAAGAGAATGGATTCTCGATCGTTAGGGAGTATGTTGGTCACGGAATCGGGCAAGACTTACATGAGGACCCTCAAATCCCGCACTATGGTCCACCAAATAGAGGCCCTAGATTAAAGCCGGGAATGGTCATCTGTGTTGAGCCGATGGTGAATCAAGGAAGACGATATGTAAAAACACTATCTGATGACTGGACAGTGGTAACGGTAGATGGTAAATGGTGTGCCCATTTTGAGCACACGATTGCTCTTACAGAAGCAGGATACGAAATCCTTACCACTTTATAAGTAGCTGGCTCTCCGGGATTTCAGAGCAGTGTAAAATGTTACTGATTTGAAGAAGGGAGAACTATTGAATGGCTAAAGATGATGTAATTGAAGTCGAAGGTACCGTTCTTGAAACGTTGCCAAATGCTATGTTCAAAGTAGAATTAGAGAATGGGCATGTCGTATTGGCTCACGTTTCTGGTAAAATCCGTATGAACTTCATTCGTATTTTACCAGGAGACAAAGTTACGGTAGAATTATCTCCGTACGATTTAAATCGTGGTCGTATTACGTACCGTTTTAAATAATATAGCACTCCGTAATCTTTAAGGAGGTTCGAGACATGAAAGTAAGACCGTCAGTTAAACCAATCTGCGAAAAATGTAAAGTTATTCGTAGACGTGGAAAAGTAATGGTTATTTGTGAAAACCCTAAACATAAACAAAAACAAGGTTAATCAGAAGGAGGTGCATTCGTAATGGCACGTATCGCAGGTGTAGATATTCCTCGAGACAAACGCGTTGTTATTTCTTTAACTTACGTATTCGGCATTGGTCGCACAACTGCTGAAAAAATTCTTGCTGAAGCAGGTATTTCTGAAGAAACACGAGTTCGTGATTTAACGGAAGACGAATTAGGACGTATCCGTGATATCATCGATCGTATTAAAGTTGAGGGAGACCTTCGTCGTGAAGTATCTCTTAACATCAAACGTCTAATGGAGATCGGTTCTTACCGTGGTCTTCGTCACCGTCGTGGTTTACCAGTTCGTGGTCAAAACTCTAAAAACAATGCTCGTACACGTAAAGGTCCACGTCGTACAGTAGCAAATAAAAAGAAATAATAAGTAAAGGAGGTTGAACTAACAATGGCACGTAAAACAAACACTCGTAAAAAACGTGTGAAAAAGAATATTGAAGCTGGTATAGCTCATATTCGTTCTACTTTCAACAACACAATCGTAACACTTACAGATACTCACGGTAACGCACTTTCTTGGTCTAGTGCTGGTGCACTTGGTTTCCGTGGATCTCGTAAATCTACTCCATTCGCTGCGCAAATGGCTGCTGAAACTGCTGCTAAAGCTGCAATGGAACACGGTTTAAAAACTTTAGAGGTTACTGTTAAAGGTCCTGGTGCTGGTCGTGAAGCTGCAATTCGTGCTCTTCAAGCTGCAGGTCTAGAAGTAACAGCAATTAGAGATGTTACTCCAGTTCCTCATAATGGATGTCGTCCACCAAAACGTCGTCGTGTGTAATTTTTCTGTATAGAATTTTCCCTTTTGTCTATAATGGATATGATGCATTATCGAGAAATTTCGTACAGAAACATCGCTTGTTGTGCACAATCGGGAACTGCCTAAGGGGGACTTTCGGTTAGACAGGGGTTATACCTTTGTTTAACCGGGGTTTCGACGTTTTGAAGGAGGGTTTAGTTAATGATTGAAATCGAAAAGCCGAAAATCGAAACGGTTGAACTTAACGAAGATGCTAAATATGGTAAATTCGTAATTGAACCGCTTGAGCGTGGATATGGTACTACTTTGGGTAACTCCTTACGTCGTATTCTTTTATCCTCACTCCCTGGTGCCGCTGTTACTGCTATCCAAATCGATGGCGTATTACATGAATTTTCAACAGTTGAGGGCGTAGTAGAAGACGTTACGACGATCATCTTAAACTTGAAAAAGTTAGCTCTTAAAATCTACTCTGAAGAAGAGAAGACGTTGGAAATTGATGTACAGGGCGAAGGTATTGTCACAGCTGCTGATATTACTCACGATAGTGATGTAGAAATCTTAAATCCAGATTTACACATTGCAACGTTAGCAAAAGATGCGCATTTCCGCGTGCGTTTAACTGCAAAGCGTGGCCGTGGGTATACGCCAGCTGATGCAAATAAAAGCGAAGATCAACCAATAGGAGTAATTCCTATTGATTCTATTTATACTCCAGTATCACGTGTGACTTACCAAGTGGAAAAGACACGTGTCGGACAAGTGGCTAATTATGATAAGCTTACGCTTGATGTATGGACGGATGGAAGCATCGGGCCAAAAGAAGCTATCTCTTTAGGTGCCAAAATCTTAACTGAGCATTTAAATATCTTTGTTGGTTTAACTGATGAAGCACAAAATGCTGAGATTATGGTCGAGAAGGAAGAAGATCAAAAAGAGAAAGTTCTTGAGATGACTATCGAAGAACTAGACCTTTCTGTTCGTTCTTATAATTGCCTAAAACGTGCAGGAATTAATACTGTACAAGAGCTTGCGAACAAAACAGAAGAAGATATGATGAAAGTTCGTAACTTAGGACGTAAATCCTTAGAAGAAGTTAAACATAAACTTGAGGAATTAGGTTTAGGTTTACGTAAAGACGACTGAGGATTTAAACCCATCAACAAAGGAGGGAACTACGAATGGCATACAGAAAATTAGGCCGTACAAGTGCGCAACGTAAAGCTATGTTACGTGATTTAGCTACTGATTTAATTATCAACGAGCGCATCCAAACGACAGAAACTCGTGCAAAAGAACTTCGTTCTGTAGTGGAAAAAATGATCACTTTAGGTAAACGCGGAGATCTTCATGCTCGTCGTCAAGCAGCAGCTTTCATTCGCAATGAAGTAGCTAACGCTGAGACTGGTCAAGATGCACTTCAAAAACTATTCGCTGATGTAGCTCCACGCTATGCTGAGCGCCAAGGCGGATACACTCGTATTGCAAAAATTGGTCCACGTCGCGGAGACGCAGCACCAATGGTAATTATCGAGTTAGTATAATGATAATTAAAAGGGCAGGACAGTTCTTTTCAAGAAACTGGTCATGGCCCTTTTTTTTAAATATAAAAATAGGCTAACTTGGCGAAGGAAAGGGTGCCTTCTATTGAAAAAAGAGAAACTTCGGATAGAAAATATATCATTTCAATATCCTGGGGCAGCCACTTATGCATTAAAAGATGTTTCATTTTCCTTATATGAGGGAGAATGGGTATCTATTATTGGTCAAAACGGTTCAGGAAAGTCTACACTTGCAAAATTATTGAATGGTTTGTTTTTGCCAGAAGCAGGGACTATTACAGTAAATGATACAATGGTTTTATCAGAGGAAACGGTATGGGATGTTCGAAAACAAATTGGAATGGTATTTCAAAATCCAGATAATCAATTTGTTGGAACGACAGTGCAAGATGATGTTGTATTTGGCTTGGAGAATATCGGAATGCCAAGAGAACAAATGATTGAAAGATTAGAACAGGCCTTGCAACTTGTCCGTATGGAAGATTTTCTTAATGATGAGCCTCATTCCTTATCTGGTGGGCAAAAGCAGCGAGTGGCAATAGCAGGCGTTTTAGCACTTCAACCATCTATTTTAATATTAGATGAAGCAACGTCAATGTTAGACCCTCAAGGGAGACGTGAAGTAGTAGAAACGGTTAGACAACTTGTTACTCAAAAAGGTATTACCGTGTTATCAATTACGCACGATTTAGAAGAAGCGGCACAGTCAGATCGTGTCATTATTTTAAATAAGGGAGAAATATTAGAGGAAGGGACTCCAGAAAAAATTTTCAAATCCTCTCATATGCTCCAAGAAATTGGCTTAGATGTACCGTTTTCGGTGAAAATAGCAGAATTATTAAAAAGAAATGAAATTCTCTTGCAAAATACGCATCTTACAATGGAAAGCTTGGTGAACGAACTTTGGAGATTACATTCCAAAAAGTAGAACATCGTTATCAATATAAAACTCCATTTGAAAGACGCGCACTTTATGATGTAGACGTGTCGTTTCCAAGTGGGGGCTATTATGCCATTATCGGTCATACTGGTTCAGGAAAGTCGACGATGATTCAACATTTAAATGGTTTATTGCAGCCGACAAATGGTACAGTTCAAATTGGTGAACATTTGATTTCGGCAGGAAAGAAAGAAAAAAAGCTAAAGCCACTACGTAAGAAAGTAGGGGTTGTCTTTCAATTCCCAGAACATCAGTTGTTTGAAGAGACTGTGGAGAAAGATATTTGTTTCGGCCCTACTAATTTTGGAGTATCTGTAGACGAAGCAAGGCAAAAGGCTAGAAAGGCAATTGAACTTGTAGGGCTAGAACCAGAACTGTTAGCACGTTCTCCGTTCGAATTAAGTGGTGGACAAATGAGACGTGTTGCTATAGCGGGTGTACTGGCAATGGAACCTGAAGTGCTTGTATTAGATGAACCTACAGCAGGACTAGATCCAAAAGGGCAGAACGAACTTATGGAGATGTTTTATAAGCTGCACAAGGAGAAGGGTCTTACAGTCATCCTTGTAACGCATAATATGGAGGATGCTGCTCAGTATGCGGAGCAGATTGTAGTTATGCATAAAGGAACGGTCTTTTTGCAAGGAAGTGCAGAGGAAGTATTTTCACATGCTGATGAACTAGAGAAAATTGGTGTGGATCTTCCTATGTCATTAAAGTATAAACGTGCAATTGAAGAGAAGTTTGGTATTTCAATTCCAAAGGCTACCTTATCTTTAGAGGATCTTACTCATGAAGTTGTGCAGGTGTTACGAAAAGGTGGTCATGAATCATGCAGCAGTTGATTATTGGGAGATATATCCCGGGGAATTCACTTATTCATCAACTTGATCCACGTACGAAGCTGCTGATTGTCTTTTTATATGTATTTGTTGTTTTCTTAGCAAATAATGCGATTTCATATGGATTTTTATTTTTATATGCACTCATTGCTTTATTTTTTGCAAAAGTGCCGATTCGTTATGTACTTTCGGGCTTAAAACCAATTTTATGGATTTTTCTTTTTACATTTTTCCTGCATATTTTTACAAATAAAGAGGGGGATGTACTATTCCAGCTTGGTTGGTTTTCGATATATGAAAAAGGATTAGAGCAAGGGATATACATTTCTGTACGATTCTTCGTTATTATTTTAATGACGACATTATTAACGTTAACGACGACACCTATTGAAATTACAGATGGTTTGGAGACGTTATTAAAGCCGTTGAAGCGTATAAAGGTTCCTGTTCATGAAATCGCATTAATGATGTCAATTTCTCTTCGTTTTATCCCGACATTAATGGATGAAACGAGTAAAATAATGAAAGCACAAGCGTCACGTGGTATTGATTTTGCCGGGGGACCGATAAAAGATAGAATGAAAGCTATTATTTCACTGCTCGTTCCTCTGTTTATCAGTGCTTTTAAGCGTGCAGAGGACTTAGCCATTGCGATGGAAGCTCGTGGATATCAAAGTGGTGAAGGACGTACTAAATTTAGGCAACTACGCTGGAAAACAAGCGATACAGTAACGATTGTCAGCTTATTTTGTTTAGCTTGTATTTTGGCATGGGTGCGATCGTAATGGAGAATAGAGAAATGGATAGAATAAAATGTACGGTTGCATATGATGGCATGCATTTTTGTGGTTATCAAATTCAGCCGAACCATCGTACTGTTCAACAGGAGATAGAAAAAGCATTGCAGAAATTGCATAAGGGAGAACTTGTTCGTGTTCAGGCATCTGGTAGAACAGATTCTACAGTTCATGCAAAAGGACAAGTAATACACTTTGATACTCCTTTGTCTCTTGAAGAATGGCAATGGATTAATGCTTTAAACACAATGTTGCCAGATGATATTGTTATTAGGCAAGTAGAGAAAAAAACAGAAGAATTTCATGCACGTTACGGTGTTGAGAAAAAAGAATATCGTTATCGTGTATTATTATCAAAGACTGCGGATGTATTCCGTAGAAATTACGTATATCAATATCCATACCCGCTCGAAATCAACTCTATAAGAAAAGCAATTCCTTATTTTATTGGAACACATGATTTCACTTCTTTTTGTTCGGCAAAAACTGACAAAAAAGATAAAGTGCGAACAATTTATGAAATCGAGTTAATTGAACAAAATGATGAAATAATTTTTCGTTTTGTAGGTAATGGATTTTTATATAATATGGTCAGAATTATTGTTGGTACGTTACTTAGCGTAGGGCAAGGAAAGCTTGATCCTGATAGCATTCCAGAGATTTTAGCGAAACAAAATCGTCAGTTTGCTGGAAAGATGGCTCCAGGTCATGGGCTTTACTTATGGGAGGTAAACTATAACAACTAATCCTGGTGTAACATTTGCTTGACATTAGAAACTCAAAAGTATATCATAACATATGGTATTGTTTCTAAAACCACGATTAGCCCCGGAAGGAAATCGTGTTTAAGATAAACAATAGATTTTTTCTATGGAAAAGATAACGAGGAGGGAAACACATGCGTACGACTTTTATGGCAAAAGCTAACGAAGTTGAGCGTAAATGGTATGTGGTTGATGCTGAAGGTCAAACTTTAGGTCGCCTTGCTAGTGAAGTAGCATCCATTTTACGTGGTAAAAACAAACCTACATTTACACCACACGTTGACACGGGTGATCATGTAATTATTATTAACGCTGAGAAAATTCATTTAACAGGTAATAAATTAAACGATAAAATTTACTACCGTCACACTAACCACCCAGGTGGACTTAAGCAAAGAACAGCTCTTGAAATGCGTACAAACTACCCTGTACAAATGTTAGAGCTTGCAATTAAAGGCATGCTTCCAAAAGGACGCTTAGGCCGTCAAGTTTCTAAGAAACTTAACGTGTATGCTGGAGCAGAGCATCCACACCAAGCACAAAAACCAGAAGTTTACGAACTTCGCGGATAATTAATTAAAGGAGGGCTTACTTTGGCACAGGTTCAATACTATGGCACTGGACGTCGTAAGAGTTCAGTAGCGCGCGTACGCCTAGTTCCAGGCGAAGGACGCGTTATCATTAACGGTCGTGATTTTGAAAACTATATCCCATTTGCTGCATTACGTGAAGTAGTGAAACAACCTCTAGTTGCAACAGAAACTTTAGGTAACTACGATGTACTTGTAAACGTAAATGGTGGTGGATACACTGGTCAAGCTGGTGCTATTCGTCACGGTATTTCTCGCGCTTTATTAAAAGCTGATCCAGAATACCGTCTAACATTAAAACGTGCAGGTCTATTAACTCGTGACGCACGTATGAAAGAGCGTAAAAAATACGGTCTTAAAGGCGCACGTCGTGCACCTCAGTTCTCAAAACGTTAATTTTTGCGAACTACAAACCCCAACCATTTTGGTTGGGGTTTTTTATGTTTCATTCCTCTTTTGCAATTTTTATAGCTTGGAATATTTTAGTGCTCCCGCCACGCGTATGCTTCTTCTTTAGAAGTTTAGACTAATACGTATTAGGGAGGTTTATATGTACTATGAATGTCATTGTCAGCTTACAAGAAAAACAAAAAGAAAAGCAGTTAAAATACGAGCGGAAGATGTTGCGGGAATTATCATTAAAAACATTGCGTTCAAATATTCGTGATGCCTTTCAAATGCAAGAGCTTCATCGTCAGTATGAAGATTACTGTATTGAATTAGGGATAGAATCTTATTTATTAGGAGCGAGATACAGTAAATTTGGTTATTATGGTGAATCGTTTTTTGATGTGAAATATAGAGCTTTAGAAGAAGAACAACAATTAACTGAAACGCTATTTCAATTTTTAACGAGTATGACTATGCGAGAAATAAAGTTGAAAGATGAGGAGTTACTTTTTGAATCTTGTCAGCAGTTTATAGGATTGTGGTGGCAAGAAGGGTATGAAAAAGGTGAAAGAAGATATCGATTAAAGCTTCATTAAGACAAGCATAAACTTTCCTCTTGTCCCATATAAGTAATTAGAGGGACTAGCTGGAGGAGGAAAGGTATGAAGAGAATTCGAATTATCTCTTTTGCACTCGCTGCGGTTGTATTGTTTTTTTTAGTCAAGCAAGAATTTCAAATTACAAAATCGTGGCGAGCTTGGAATTTACCCTTATCAGGGAAAGTAATTGTGTTAGATGCTGGGCATGGTGGACCAGATGGAGGGGCTGTTGGTGGAAAGGATATTATAGAAAAGGATATTACGCTTGAAATTACAAAAAAGGTACAAGACTATTTACAAGAACAAGGTGCACTAGTTATTTTAACGCGTGAGGGAGATTATGATTTAGCTAACAAAGATACAAAGTCATATAGTAGACGTAAAGCAGAGGATTTAAAAAAACGTGTAGAAATCATCAATAAACCTGATGTAGACTTTTTTGCAAGTATTCATTTAAATGCTTTAACTAGTAGTGGATCGAAAGGCGCGCAAACGTTCTATTACCGCTCTTCGATTGAAAATGAACGTGCTGCAAAATTTATACAGGCTGAATTGAGAACAAGTTTAGAGAACACGAATCGTTCTGCTAAGACAATTTCGCATGTATATTTATTAAAGTATTCTAAAACACCAGGTGCTTTAATTGAAGCTGGCTTTTTATCGAATGTGAACGAAAGGTATATGTTAAATTCGGAGAAATATCAGCAAAAGGTAGCAGCTGCAATATACCGTGGTATATTACGTTATTTCACGGAAAAAGGAAATCCTCCAGAATAAGGAGGATTTTTTTGAGCTTCTCTCGTTAACGAAGTTTTCGGAAAATATGTTATACTGGAAATGTAAACGCATTTATTTCAAGGATAAGCAGAGATAAATTCAATTAACATTACGTTATTTTTCATACAGGGGGCTGGGCTAATTATGGTAACGAAAGAGCAAGTGGTTGAAGCGTTAGAAGGGATTGTAGATCCGTTTTTACATAAAACATTAAAAGAAACAAGTGCAATTAAAGAGGTAACAGTCAAGCCAGAGAAGGAACATGTGAGTGTCAAAATTGCAATCGTAAAAACCGGTACAGCGGAACAAATGCAGTTGCAGTCTGGAATTGTAAAGTTAGTAAAAGAACTTGGGGCAGCAACAGTTGGACTTCGTTTTGCAGAATTTACAGAAGAGGAATTAGCTCAGTTTGCACCGGAACAAGAAGAAGAGCAAAGTGAATCTTTATTGTCACCTAATTCAAAAACAACATTCTTAGCAGTAGCGAGTGGAAAAGGTGGCGTGGGAAAATCAACTGTTTCCGTTAACCTTGCAGTTGCTTTAGCTCGTTTAGGAAAAAAAGTTGGTATTATTGATGCGGACATTTACGGTTTTAGTGTGCCAGACATGATGGGGATAGAAAAACGTCCTATCGTAAGAGGTGACAAGATAATTCCGGTGGAACGTTTAGGTGTAAAGGTAATCTCAATGGGCTTCTTTGTAGAGGATAATGCACCAGTTATTTGGAGAGGACCTATGCTTGGGAAAATGTTAAACCACTTCTTCACAGAAGTAGAATGGGGCGATTTAGATTATTTAGTACTAGATTTGCCACCAGGCACAGGTGATGTTGCGTTAGATGTGCACTCAATGTTGCCATCTTGCAAAGAGATTATTGTAACGACGCCTCATCCAACAGCTGCGTTTGTAGCAGCGCGTGCTGGAGCGATGGCATTGCGCACTGAACATAGTATTCTTGGTGTTGTTGAGAATATGGCATATTTTGAAAGTAAGGTAACTGGTGAGAAAGAATATGTATTTGGAAAAGGTGGGGGAGATAAGTTAGCTACCGAATTACAAACGAATGTTCTTGGTCGTATTCCACTGCAACAACCCGATTGGAATAAAGAAGACTTTGCTCCTTCAGTATATGAAGATACACATACAACGGGCATTATTTATAGTAAAATAGCTGAAACAGTAATTGATAAAACAGCTGTTACACAAAAATAAAGTGAAACTTTAATCAGTGGGGTTCACCTGTTACTGACAACAATAAGGCTTTTGTTGCTAGTAAACCTTTCGCTTAATTAGAGGGGTCCATTTTGTCTGTTAATAGCAAGATAAAGTAATAACGAGTGAACAATATATAAATTGTCCACTCGTTATTATAGTTATTATTTTTTACTGTTCTTCCTTCTTCTCGCCTTGAGAACCACCGTCACCGCCTGCTTCTTTCTTGCCAGATCCGCCTTTTTCAGCTTTTTGCACACCTTTACTAATGATATCAATCATCTTGGCTTGGAAGAGTGGACTTTCAGCAGTTTCTGTTAGTACTTGTTGTAGATATTGACGGTATTCTTTACTCTTCATTGTTTGTAACATCATTTTTTCTACTTCAGGATTTTTCATAATTTCTATAACGCCTGCTTGGTATTCAGGGTCTTTTAATAAGGTTTTCATTAATTGAGTTTGTTCTTTCCCCATACTTTTAGCAAATTTTGATGAGAACTCAGGATCTTTAAAGAGCTTTTCCCAGAATTGTTGCCCTTTATCGGATACCATGGCATCTTCAATCGTTTTCTTTACTACTGTTTCATCTAGTATGAGTGCTTGTTTCATTTTTTCATCAGTTAATACATCTTGAATAGCTTTCTTACCTTGATCTGTTTTTAAAATATCAACAATCATTTTCTTTGTTTGATCGTAATCTAGTTCGGATTTCGTTTCTTTTCCTTGTGCGCATGCTGCAAGTGCGATAAGTAGAAAAGAAGAAACGAAAATGAATAGCATCCGTTTCATAAGTTGGAACTCCTTTCAGCACAGTTCTCTCTTTTTAATATAAATATCTTTAAGGAATTTATACATGAACATGGCTAGCTTTTTGAAATTGTCATTGATACAATTTAATTAGAAATATAAGGATAATGGGGGATGTGTTGTGAATAGCCGCAAGTGGGTACGACTATTTTTAACGACGTTGTTTCTTGGTGGGATTAGCACAGTTATTATTGGTTTTGTTTTGGAGTGGGACAAGTACAATAAATTTTTTCAAAATTTCGACGGTAAGGAGATTTTAGCAGTATCTTTCTGGCTGATGGGTGTAGGATTTATTTTTAGTGTTATAAGTCAAATGGGATTCTTTGCATATTTAACAATCCACCGTTTTGGACTAGGGATGTTTCGCTCATCTTCTTTATGGAATGCAGTCCAGCTCTTCTTTATTGCATTCGTATTATTTGATTTTGTGTATTTAAGATCTGTACTTATTGCAAATGGGGAAGTCTCGTTAGGGAATAATATACTTGTTGCTGGAATGTTATTTGTGTTTGGAGCAATTGTTGCTTATGTAAAAAGTAAAGAAACAAATAAAAAAGCATTTGTGCCAGCTCTGTTCTTTATGGTTGTTGTAACGATCCTTGAATGGGTACCGGCGCTTCGGATTAATGATACAGATTGGTTATATTTAATGGTTATACCGCTATTGTTATGTAATGCATATCAATTACTTGTATTACATCGTTTAATCGGAAAAACAAGTAAATCAGCTTAATAGAGAGGTTTTATACAACAGCAGTTATAATGTTGTAAATGGTATGATTAAAAAAGCTCTACCACCTTCTTGAAAGGTAGTAGAGCTTTTTATGCGTGAAGAGTAGTAGGGAAGAAGCTACTTCACATCCTCACTTTTCGTACTTGTGTTGGAAATAAGTTGTGAAACGGATATTTGCTCATATCCATCACTTTTTATTTTTTGCAGGAGCAGCGGTAAAGCTCTATTTGTTTGAAGGGCAGAATCGGATGCGTGTAATAAGACGATATCTCCACCTTTCAAATTATTAGAGACAGTGGAAACGATGTTATTTACACCTGGGTTTTTCCAATCGTTTGAATTATTACTCCAATGCACGACGGTGTATCCAAGTGATTCTGCGATTTTAAGGGTTGCTTTGTTAAATTCGCCACTAGGTGGACGTAACAGCTTGACTTGTTTTACACCAAGTTTCGTAAAAACATCTTGTGCTCGTAAAAGGTCTCGTCTTATTTCATTTGTCTCTAGAGAAGTATAGGATGTGTAATTGTACCCCATACTACCGATTTCGTGTCCATCTTTCATGATTCGCTCTACAATATCGGGGTGTCTTTCGGCCCATGCAGCAGAAAGGAAGAAGGTTGCATTCTTAATTTCTTTTTCTTTAAGAGTATCTAGGATTGGAATTGCTTTTTTGTCTCCCCAACTAATATCAAACGTAAATGCAACTTGCTTTTTAGCGGTGTCTCCTTTGTAAATTACTTTAGGGCCTGTAGCAGTTGAAAAAGCAGATTCATGTGAATATGTTTTTAAAAAGAGTAGCCATGCTGTAAATAAGGACAGTATCACTATTAAGCTAATGTGTTTAAAATTTCTCTTACTCGTAATAAAAAAGAAAAACATAATATTACGCCCCTTTGTCCAATCCTTTTCAGTTACATATATGCTGGAAATATAAAAAAGAGAACAAAGGATTAATATCGTAAGTAGTGGATATAATGGATGATAGGATTGTGATAATTGAAAATGAGCGGAACGTTTATTGTTGCGTAAGGAATTATTGAGGTGATTGTTTGCTTGGGCTGATGTTGACAAAAGAAGAGAGAAAAGAAATGGAATACATATTGAAGAGAGAATTAGAGGAACTTTTATTTGATTTTGAAGATGAGCGTATTCATGAAGTTGTAAAAAAAGCCATGGAAGAAAGATATAAAATCATTTTCTGTTTATTCCGGAGAGTAGCTAACACAGAAGAATGTATTCGTTATGTAAGAAAAAGAATTTTTTATTAAAAAGTGTTGACGTTAATAGTTTGTATATGTTAAATTAATAACCGTCGCTGATGCGGAAACGCAGAAAACGACAAAAAGAAATTGAAAAACTTAGTTGACATTAACTAACGAAGATGTTAACATAAGGAAGTCGCAAACGAGCGATCAAGTAGTTCTTTGAAAACTGAACGAAACAAACAACGTGAAACGTCAATTTTTATTTTAGATGCTAGACAAACTAACTTTATTGGAGAGTTTGATCCTGGCTCAGGATGAA
>NZ_JBQAGQ010000014.1:0-48419 GCF_051916445.1 Bacillus cereus group sp. MYBK220-1
GTTCATCCTGAGCCAGGATCAAACTCTCCAATAAAGTTAGTTTGTCTAGCATCTAAAATAAAAATTGACGTTTCACGTTGTTTGTTTCGTTCAGTTTTCAAAGAACTACTTCGTCGCTCAGAAGCGACTTTATCAATATAACATTTCGTTATATTTTCGTCAACAACTTTTTTCAATAAGTTGTTTTTTGTTTGTTTTGTTTGTTACCTTTCGTGGCAACGAATATAAATATACCAGTTTGATTATTAAAATGCAATAGTTTTTCTAATAAAATTTTTAACTTAGTAAAAAAGTATAAAAACAGCACATTTCTTCTATATAAATATAATTTCTCGCACTATCAAGATTTACTATACCCACGCAACTCATGCTCAAATAAAAAAAGCTTTGGAGAAATCTCCAAAGCTTAGTCTTGTTTATGGCGCATAGCAGGGAATAATAATACATCACGAATAGATGGTGCATTTGTTAATAACATAACTAGACGATCAATACCGATTCCTAATCCACCCGTAGGAGGCATACCGTACTCAAGAGCTTCAATATAATCGTCATCCATCATATGAGCTTCATCATTACCTTGTTCGCGCTCTTTTAATTGCGCTTCAAAACGTTCTTTTTGATCGATTGGATCATTTAACTCAGTGAATGCATTTGCATGTTCACGCGCAACGATAAATAATTCGAAACGATCTGTAAATCTTGGATCTTCATCATTCTTTTTCGCAAGCGGCGAGATTTCTACCGGATGACCGTAAATAAATGTTGGTTGGATTAATTTATCTTCTACTTTTTGTTCGAAGAATTCATTTATAATATGACCAACTTCCATTGTATCTTTAATTTCTACATTATGTTCTTTTGCAAGCTCACGTGCTTCTTCTACACTCATCGGATTCCAGAAATCAGCTCCAGAGTATTGCTTAATCGCATCTACCATATGAAGACGTGTCCATTCTGGTTCTAGATTAATTTCATAATCACCATACTGGATTGTTGTTGTACCCAGTACTTTTTTCGCGATATGAGCAACCATATCTTCTGTTAACTTCATAATATCTTTATAATCAGCGTATGCTTCATATAATTCAATCATCGTAAACTCAGGGTTATGACGAGTTGATACACCCTCATTACGGAATACACGGCCGATCTCATATACTTTTTCCAAACCACCTACAATAAGACGCTTTAAATGTAGCTCAATTGCGATACGCATATATAATTCCATATCTAACGCATTATGATGTGTAGTGAAAGGACGCGCAGAAGCTCCACCTGCAATTGCATGCATCATAGGTGTTTCCACTTCAAGATAACCGTTGTCATCTAGGTATCTTCTCATCTCACGAATGATTTTACTACGAGTAACGAACGTTTCACGACTTTCCATACTTGTAATTAAGTCTAAGTAACGTTGACGGTAGCGTTGTTCAACATCTTTTAATCCATGGTATTTATCTGGTAATGGACGAAGAGATTTCGTTAATAGCGTAAAGCCTGTTGCTTTTACTGAAAGTTCTCCAACGTTTGTTTTGAACACTTTACCTTCAATACCTACTAAATCACCTAAATCTGCTGTTTTAAATAATTCGTACTCGTCATCTCCAACAGCATCTTTACGAACATAAATTTGAACTTGTCCATGTAAATCTTGAACGTGTGCAAATCCAGCTTTCCCTTTTCCGCGTTTTGTCATAATACGACCAGCGATAGAAACAGCGATTTCCTTCTCCTCTAATTCTTCCTTAGAGAACTCTCCATATAGACTCACTAAATCAGTTGTTGAATTTGTGCGTTCAAATCTTTTACCGAACGGGTCAATTCCTTGTTCACGTAAATTATGTAGCTTTTCACGACGAACAATCAATTGGTCGTTTAATTCTTCGTGGTTCATGTTATCCATGATATTGATATCACTCCAGCTCTATTTAATTTTACAATATATACAGTATAGCATTTTCTACTCAACTAGAAAAACTGCCAGCAACTAACTGGCAGCTCTTCTTTCTTTCACGTAATTATAGGAAGTGTATAGAAGAATGTCAATCTCCTATGTCCATTATTAACCAACGTAAATTGTTTGTTGTTTCGCTTCCACTTCTTCTACAAATGTACCTAACACATTCGCAAGGTCTTCCCGTGTGTTACAAGCATTAATACCATTACGTACACTCGCATTACCACGAACACCTTTTAAATACCAAGCTGCATGTTTTCTCATCTCTCTTACAGCGACACTTTCGTTCTTTAAGTCAATAAGACGATCTAGATGTAACATACATACATCAATTTTCTCGCGCACTGTTGGTTCCGGCATTAATTCACCCGTCTCCAAATACTTTACCGTACGATAAATCATCCACGGATCTCCAAGAGCCGCACGACCAATCATAACACCATCTACACCAATTTCATCAAGCATACGCTTTGCATCTTGCGGCGTTGCGACATCACCATTTCCGATAACCGGGATATTTACAGATTGTTTTACTTGTTTAATAATATCCCAATCCGCTTTTCCTTCATACATTTGCACTCGTGTGCGTCCGTGAACCGCCACAGCTTGGCCACCAGCACGCTCAACAGCCCTAGCATTTTCTATTGCGAAAATATGTTCTTCATCCCAACCGATACGCATTTTAACTGTAACCGGCTTTTCAACAGCATCTACAACCGCTGCTACCATTTCATATATTTTATTCGGATCTAAAAGCCACCTTGCCCCCGCATCACATTTAACGATTTTCGGCACTGGACAACCCATATTAATATCAATTATGTCTGCTGTCGTATATTTATCTACATATTTCGCAGCATCTACAAGAGTTTCTTTCTCTCCACCAAAAATTTGTAAACTTAATGGCTTTTCTCTCTCGTCGATATATAACATATCTAATGTTCTTTTATTATTAAGTAATATTGCCTTATCACTTACCATTTCAGCACAAACTAAGCCGGCACCAAATTCTTTTACTGTTAAACGGAATGCAGAGTTACACACTCCCGCCATCGGTGCTAGTACAACCGGATTTTTCATCTCGATATTTGCAATCTTTAACAATCAACCTACTCCTTCCTGTACAATCACTTTGGCATTAATTCCTCTATCGAAACATTTAATGCCTTAGCAACTTCTACTACAAAATCTTGAGAAGGCGATCTATTCCCTCTCTCAACCTCACCTAAAACAGATACAGATACCCCTAGTTCTTTAGCAAAACCTTCTTGTGTATAGCCTTTTAGCTTTCGAAAAGCACGAATGCGTCTTCCCCATTTTTCTGCTTCCATACCGTTACTCCCTCTCGCCTTTTCATTTCTTCTACTTGTGAACGTGAAATGTTTTGTTTTATGTCTTGATTAATCTCTAACAACGGAACGATAACAAAAGCTCTTTCAAACATCCGCGGATGCGGAACAATAAGATTCTCTGCTTCAATATTCTCTTGATTATAAAGTAAAATGTCAAGGTCGATAGTCCTCGGCCCCCACCTAATTTCCCTTTTTCTTCCTAGGTCATTTTCTACTTTTTGTGTTACTTTCAATAACTCTTGTGGTGATAAATTGGTAGAAATTTTTATAACTAAATTTAAAAAGCAACTTTGGTCAGTATAGCCAACTGGCTCAGTTTCATATACAGATGAAATATCATCAACCTGAATATAAGGATTTTTATTTAAAAACTGAATCGCTTCAGTTAGATACGTATAACGCTCTCCAATATTTGACCCTAATGCAATGTAAGCTATATTGTTCATGGACGTTCTCTCGTAATTTCTACTGCTACAGCACGATAATGACCCGGTATCGGTGGATCCGGCTTAATTACCTTAATTGTACAGCGTGAAATACTTTCATATTGTTTTAATATATCTGCAGCAATATTTTCAGCGATACTCTCCACAAGCTTATACTTTCTATCCTCAACAACTTTTCTACATAATTCGAAAAGCTCTCCATAATTGACCGAATGCTCTAAGTCATCACTTTCCCCTGCACGCTTTAAATCCAACTCCACCGTTAAGTCAACTTTAAATCTCTGACCTAATTTATTCTCCTCTGGGAACACACCATGATAACCATAAAACTCCATATCATGGATATAAATTTTATCCAATTACCTTACCCCCTTACCAATCATCGCATCCATCATTTTAGCCATACGCGCCATTTCTTTCACATCATGGACACGAACAAACTCACAGCCCTTTTCAATACCAAGACAAACGGTAGCTCCTGTTCCCTCAAGACGTTCCTCCACTGGCAAATCTAATACGTGCCCAATAAAGGACTTTCTCGAAGTACCTAAGAGAACCGGATAACCTAGCACATTTAACTGTTCTAAATTACGCATCGCCTCTAAGTTCTGCTCAGGTGTTTTAGCAAAACCGATACCTGGATCTAAAATAATATTCTCATCTGGCACACCAGCATTTTTAGCAATTTTAATACTGTCATACAAATCAGCAATCATATCCGCCATTAAATTACGATAATTCATATTATCGCGGTTATGCATTAAAATGATGGGTACATCATAATGAGCTGCGACTTCAGCAATTTTTGGCTCCGCCTTCGCTCCCCAAATATCATTAATAATATGAGCACCAGCCTCAATTGCTTGCTTTGCAACTTCAGCTTTATATGTATCGATAGATATAGGCAATTTTACTTCTTTTGAAACTGCTTGAATCATCGGGACAACTCGCTTTATTTCTTCTTCTACTGATACTTTAGCAAAACCTGGGCGAGTAGATTCGCCACCAATATCAATAATATGAGCACCTTGACCTTGCATTTCTTTTGCGTGACGTACCGCAGCATCTACCTCGTTGTAACTCCCACCATCAGAAAACGAATCTGGTGTTACATTTAAAATCCCCATAATTAATGTTTTTTCATTTAAATTCAATGTATATTCGCCGCAGCGCAAATCATAATCCCACTTCAAACTACACATCTCCTCTTCGTAATTCATTTCTGCTCCATAATTTCTCTCTTTGCATTCCATAAAGGTACATTAAACTTTTTGTAACCACTCCTACTTTACCCGGGAAATCCTGCGCTTCTATACGATAAAGCGGAACAATTTCTTGAATGGAGTTTGTTACGAAGACTTCATCCGCTGAAAGTAGCTCATCTTTTGTAAAGAAACCTTCCTTTACTTCTATATTTAATTCTTCAGCACTCTTTATAATAAACGCACGAGTGATACCATTTAAAATCCCTGTCTCTAACGAAGGTGTATATAAAACATCACCTTTCACAAAAAATAGATTCGAAACAATGCCCTCTGCAACATAACCTGCTTCAGTGAGGAAAATACCTTCCTTACTCACAACATTTCCAATTTCACGCTTCCCTAAAATATTATTTAAATAGTGATGAGACTTCAGGCGAAATGTCCCTTCCGGTGTATTTCGCACTTGTTTTAGAATAACACCTTCTTTTTCCACTACATCCCCTGGAGCTGTTAAAGGTTTTATAAAAACAATAACAGAAGGCTCTTCATACATTTCAGTTTGTAATCCTATTTCATCTATACCCGCTGATACATTAAAACGTACATATGCATGCTTCAATTCATTCTTAGCAAGTAAATCTTTCAAAATAAGCATCACATCATTTTTTGTCATTGTCCATTTAATTTGCAATGTATCCAGCGCCTCTATTAAACGGTTATAATGATCATCCAATAAGAAAGGATGACCATTATAAATACGAAACGTTTCAAAAACTCCAAGACCATATAAATAACCATGATCATAAGGAGAAATTCTCGCTTCACTTGCTTCTACATACTGACCATTTACGTAAATTAACATAATGTCGCACTTGGACTGTATTTACGAATGAAATTCTGCAACAGCTCTTTCCCATGAGAAGTCATAATAGATTCTGGATGGAATTGCACACCCTCTATCGGCAATGTCTTATGACGAAGTGCCATAATTTCCCCTTCCTCTGTCCAAGATGTTACCTCTAAGCAATCGGGTAACGTCTCTTTCTTAACAATAAGGGAATGATAGCGCGTCGCAGTAAACGGATTAGGAATATCCGAAAAAATCGTCTTTCCATCATGATGCATAAGCGAGGTTTTTCCATGCATTAATCGCTCTGCACGGACAACCTCTCCCCCAAACACTTGTGCAATAGATTGATGCCCTAGACAAACACCAAAAATCGGAGTCTTTCCAGCAAAGTATTTAATAGCTTCCATACTAATCCCAGCTTCATTAGGACTACATGGGCCTGGAGAAATCATTAGAAAATCTGGTTTCATATTCTCAATATCTGAAATGGTCACTTCATCGTTACGTTTAACAACGAGCTCTTGTCCAAGTTCTCCAAGAAACTGCACTAAATTAAATGTAAAAGAATCATAATTATCAATCATTAATATCATTTCTCTCACCTAACCGTTTCTTCGCTACGTTCTTTTGCACGCCATAAAGCAATCGCCTTTTTTAACGACTCTTTATATTCATTTTCCGGATTTGAATCAATTACAATTCCCGCCCCTGCTTGTACATGAGCTTTTCCATCTTTAGCAAGAAGTGTTCTAATTACAATATTCAATTCTGTATCTCCAGAATAACCAATCCAACCGATTGAACCTGTATAAATCCCTCTTCGAACAGGTTCTAATTCCTCAATAATTTCCATCGTACGTATTTTTGGGGCACCAGTAATTGTTCCCCCAGGGAATACAGCCTTCACTAAATCAAAAGCATCTTTATCTTCTTCCACCTCACCACGCACATTAGAAACAATATGCATAACATGTGAGTATTTCTCAATTACCATAAATTCATCTACTTCTACAGTGCCATATTTACAAACACGTCCTAAATCATTTCTTTCTAAATCCACAAGCATTACATGCTCTGCTCTTTCTTTTTCGTTCTCAATTAATTCTCTTGCTAATTCTTCATCCTCTTGCTCATCCGCGCCTCTAGATCTCGTTCCAGCAATCGGTCTTGTACTTACTTCAGTTCCTTGCTTCTTAATTAACAACTCTGGCGATCCACTAACAATTTGAAAATCCCCAAGCTCCAGGTAACCCATATATGGAGATGGATTAATCTCACGAAGACTTGTATAAATTTCTAGTGGGTGTGTCTGTAACGTTCTTTCTTGTCTCGTCGACAAGTTTACTTGGAACACATCACCCGCCCCAATATATTCTTGAATACATTCAACTGCCTTCATAAAGCTGGCTTCAGTAAAAGCAACTGCTTCACTTTTCTTTTCAGGACTTTCAAAGGGCACGGTCACTTCAGGCGCTTCTGTCATCCAAAGACTCTTCCACTCATTTAGCCGTTCTTTCGCCTCTTCATATTTATCTATATAATGCGTAATAACCCATAACACTTGTTCTTTTTGATCATAGACAAATACGTCATCAAATAATAAAAAGAAGATGTCAGGTATATTAATATCATCTTCCGCAAGAGAAGGCAGCTTTTCAATATAACGGATACAGTCATAACTGAAATAGCCAATTGCACCACCTTGAAAAGGCGGATACTCTGGGTTATAGTCCGTCTTCCATTGTTCCATATATTCTTGCATTAAATCTAACGGATTCCCTCGTTTTATTGTTTCCTTACCACTTTCACTTATATGTAACGTTTCATCCTTCCCTCGAATTACCGCTACTGGGTTCAGCCCTACAATGTTATAACGACCGCCACGGCCGCTTTCTAACAAAATATGTTGCGATTTACCCTGAGAAAGAAATTTATATTGCTTAAAGAAATCTAACTGATATGGAATAGAAAGCGCTAAAGATTTTCTTCGTTGCATATCAACACCCCGTCTTCTTTTATCCCACCCTCTTAGATAAACCAGCTCAAACTACATAAGTTATTTATATAGAGATTGATTATACTCGAAGGCTAGTGAAAATAATTTAATTATACTACCTCTTATTTTACATGAAGTTTTCTAGTCATTCACTCTTTTCCTATTTCCAATCCCAAAAGAAAAAGCACCCTTTTTCAAGGATGCTTTTTCAATCGCATTTAATTAGGATTCAAATTGATAAAGTGGTGTACTTAAATAACGTTCACCGTTACTCGGGATAATAACAAGTACCTTTTTCCCTTTACCTAACTTTTTCGCAACTTCTGTTGCTGCATAAATAACTGCGCCTGAAGAGATACCAACTAAAATACCTTCCTCTTTAGCCACTCTTCTCGCATATTCAAATGCTTGCTCTGTTTTCACTTGAATAATTTCATCATATACTTCTACATCCAACGTCTCCGGAACAAATCCCGCCCCAATTCCTTGGATTTTATGTGGACCTGGCTTCCCACCAGATAATACTGGTGAATCTGCAGGTTCTACTGCATAAATTTTAATATCTTTATACGCTTCCTTCAGTACTTCACCAGCACCAGTAATCGTTCCACCTGTACCAATACCTGCAATAAACGCATCTAATTGGTCGCCCATTTGTTCAATAATTTCTGGACCTGTTGTTAAACGGTGAATTTCTGGATTCGATTGGTTTTTGAACTGTTGTGGTATAAAGTAGCCATGTTCTTTTGCTAATTCAGTCGCTTTACGAATTGCTCCACCCATTCCTTCAGGCCCTGGAGTCAATACTAATTCCGCACCGTAAGCACGTAATAAATTACGACGCTCAATACTCATTGTTTCTGGCATTACTAAGATTGCATTATATCCTTTAGCAGCCGCTACCATCGCTAAACCAATTCCTGTGTTACCACTTGTCGGCTCAATGATTGTATCGCCCTCTTTTAATAATCCCTTTTTTTCAGCATCTTCAATCATAGCTAATGCGATACGATCTTTAACACTACTCCCCGGATTCATAAATTCTAATTTTAAGTATATATCTGCGCTGTCTGATTCTACGATGCGGTTCAACTTAACGATCGGCGTTTTCCCGATTAATTCTGAAACTGATTGTGCCACTCGCATTCCTGTCACTCCTAACACCGAGTATTTTTATTGGTTTTATCTATATTTAGATTTTGTCAGAAAATTCCCTGTTTGTCAATTCATTTGGAGGATTGCTCCTCTTAATTCCCTTATTACAAATTCTCGATTAAATTTGTAATATCTTCTTTAGAGAACTTGTATCGTTCATTACAGAAATGACAGTGAACTTCTGTCTCTTCCTCTTCTTCACGAACTTGCTCTAACTCTGTTTTACCTAAACTAATTAATACACTCTCAATACGCTCGCGTGAGCATGTGCAATTAAATTGAACATCCATTGTTTCTAATACTTTTACTTTATCTTCTCCAAGAACTGCATATAGTAGCTCTTCCGGAGAAAGACCTTGTTCAATCAACGTTGATACAGGTGGAATCTTTTGTAAACGGTCTTCAATAAATGAAATCGTTTCATCTTGCGCACCCGGCATAATTTGAAGGATGAATCCACCTGCCGCTAATATGCTATCATCTCCATTTACAAGAACACCAACACCTACAGAAGAAGGCGTTTGTTCAGAAACTGCAAAATAATACGTAAAGTCTTCTCCTAATTCTCCTGAAACGATTGGAGATTGACCAATAAACGGCTCACGCATTCCAATATCTTTAATTACAGTTACAAACCCCTCTGTACCTACCGCTTGATATACACGTAACTTCCCTTGTTCTGTTCCTTCAAAATCAACATGCGGATTCGTTACATAACCACGTACATCTCCATTTGCATGAGCATCTACTAAGATAGGGCCAATTGGACCGTTACCTTCTACCTTAATCGTTAACTTTTGCTCGCCCTTTAACATTGCGCCCATCATTGTACCCGCAGTCAAAGAACGCCCTAGTGCCGCTGAAGCTGTTCTCCATGTATCATGACGTCTTTGCGCCTCACTTACTGTATTTGTTGTACGCACACTATACGCACGCACTTCTCCATCAAATGCTAACGCTTTTACTAAATAATCTTTCATACGTATTTATTCACCTTTCTCATGCTGTAAATTTGCATTACGTTCATATAACATATACAAACCTTTTAACGTTAAAAACGGATCTACAATATCAATTACATTCGATTCTTCGGAAATTAATTTTGCCAATCCACCTGTTGCAATAACTTTAGGTTCTTGTCTAGCTTCTTCTTTCATACGCTTAACAATACCTTCCACTTGTCCAACATAACCATAAAGAATACCAGATTGCATCGCACTTACTGTATTTTTCCCAACAACACTGCTTGGTTTTGTAATTTCGATACGAGGAAGTTTTGCTGCTCTGCTATATAAAGCCTCTGCTGAAATCATAATTCCTGGCGTAATAACTCCACCCATATAATGTTTTTCTTCGTTAATATAACAATATGTAGTAGCCGTACCAAAATCAACAATAATGAGCGGACTTCCATATAAGTGGATTCCTGCTACTGCATTTACAATTCGGTCTGCGCCTACTTCACGCGGATTTTCATATTTAATATTTAGTCCTGTTTTTATCCCAGGCCCTACTACAAGCGGTTTAATTTTAAAATATTTTTCACACATGCGCTCTAAAGCAAACATAATTGGTGGTACGACTGAAGACACAATAATACCTTTCACATCTTCAAACGAAAGACCCTCATGCTCAAGCAATTGCTTTACAAGCATTCCATATTCATCTTCTGTCTTATGACGATCTGTTTCCATGCGCCAATGCTGACGAAGTTCCCCCTCTTCAAACACACCTAGTACAGCATTTGTGTTCCCTACATCCAATACAAAAATCATATTCTCACCACTTATCTTATTTAATCTATATTTGTGCAGTATGTATAAAACTTATAAAAACATCATATCACACATACTTATATAATCAGCTTTCCTACCCTCATCATTTTACAAAAAGATTGCTCTCTATTTCAATTTTTAATACTAGTTTTACTTAAATTACTTTATCCACTAAGTTCTCAATAGTAATTAACAAAGATTTTAACAAACAAAAAAGGAGTGACGATAGTCACTCCTTCACTTCTTACTTATCTTCTTTATCTTCATCGTCTTTCTTCATGTTGATGTTTACTTTCACATCATCTGAAGATGTTGGACGTTCTGGCAATCTGCCGTAATCACATAAATGATTGATTTGCTCTGCATCTAATGTTTCTACTTCAAGTAACGTTTGTGCGATAATATCTAGTTTATCACGGTTTTCAGTAAGAATTTGTTTTGCACGAGCATAACATTCTTTCATAATTGATTGCATTTCCATATCGATTTCATGTGCAATCGCATCACTATAGTTTTGTTCTGAGTGGAAGTCTCTTCCTAAGAACACTTGACCACCTTGCGAGCTACCAAATTGCATCGGTCCAAGTTTGTCACTCATACCAAATTCCGTAACCATACGTCTTGCAATACCAGTCGCACGTTGGAAGTCATTATGAGCACCTGTACTCACTTCACCAAATACAATCTCCTCAGCTACTCGGCCACCAAGTAAACCAGTGATTTTATCAAGTAACTCTGGTTTCGTCATGAAGTAACGATCTTCTTTCGGAAGCATTACCGCATATCCACCAGCCTGACCACGAGGGACAATTGTTACTTTATGAACGACATCTGCTTCATCGAGAACAACACCAATTACAGTATGACCTGCTTCATGGAAAGCAACGATATTACGTTCTTTTTCAGAGATAACACGACTTTTCTTAGCTGGACCTGCAATAACACGATCCGTCGCTTCATCGATATCACTCATATCAATTTTCTTCTTATCTTGACGTGCAGCTACTAAAGCAGCTTCGTTTAATAAGTTTTCAAGATCCGCACCAGAGAATCCTGGTGTACGAGTCGCAATCGCTCTTAAATTAATATGCTCATCAAGTGGTTTATTACGCGCATGTACTTTCAGTACAGCTTCACGGCCATTTACATCTGGACGATCTACTGTAATTTGACGGTCAAAACGACCTGGACGTAATAACGCTGGGTCAAGAATGTCTGGACGGTTTGTCGCAGCAACGATAATAATACCTTCGTTTGCACCGAATCCATCCATTTCAACAAGTAATTGGTTCAATGTTTGCTCACGCTCATCATGACCACCACCAAGACCTGCGCCACGTTGACGACCTACTGCATCAATTTCATCAATGAAAATGATACAAGGAGCATTTTTCTTTGCATTTTCAAATAAATCACGTACACGTGATGCACCGACACCGACAAACATCTCTACGAAGTCAGAACCACTGATAGAGAAGAATGGAACGCCAGCCTCACCTGCAACAGCACGTGCTAATAAAGTTTTACCTGTACCTGGAGGTCCAACTAATAGGACACCCTTTGGAATACGAGCACCAACTTCAGAGAACTTACGAGGGTCTTTCAAGAATTCAACTACCTCAACAAGTTCTTGTTTCTCTTCATCCGCACCAGCAACATCTCTGAAACGAACTTTTTTCTTTTCATCATTATATAACTTCGCCTTACTTTTCCCGAAGTTCATAACACGGCTACCGCCGCCTTGAGCTTGGTTTAATAAGAAGAAGAATAAAATGAAGATGATGACAAATGGAATGATTGAAGTAAAGAATGTTACCCAAGCACTTGTTTCTTCTGCTGGTTGATACTTAACTTCGGCACCTTTCGCTTTATCATTAATTTTCTTTTGTAATTCCTCAGTATTTGGTGCATAAGTAACAAATTGTTCTCCTTGGCTAGAGTTATTAAATTGTCCTTTTACCTCAAATACACCATTTTTCGGTTGAAGTTGCACATTACGCACTTCACCGCTTTCTAGTTTAGTAATGAATTTGTCGTAGCTAACTGATGTCGTTTTTTGTGTCGAACCATTAAAATAGCTCACGATTCCAATTACTACTAAGAATATCAGTAAATAAAAGATGGTATTACGGAAGATACGATTCATTCCTAACCTCCTCTCACGGCATAAACACTATAGTAAATCGTAACATAGAAAAACTTTCCTATACAATTGTGAAGCCTATATTTAATTAATTTGAGTAAACGCTTGGTTTTAATACGCCTACATAAGGAAGATTACGGTACTGCTCTTTATAATCTAATCCATATCCTACTACAAATTCATGTGGAACAGTAAATCCAACATAATCCGCTTTCAGATCAACCTTACGGCCTGTTGGCTTATCTAATAATGTAACAATTTTTACAGACTTCGCTTTACGATATTTGAATAAGTCTACTAAGTAGCTTAGTGTAAGACCACTATCAATAATATCTTCGACGATTAAAATATCGCGACCTTCTACAGAAGTATCAAGATCTTTTAAAATTTTCACTTCGCCTGTTGAAACTGTAGAGTGACCGTAACTAGATACAGCCATAAAATCCATTTCAAGATATGTATCTGTTCTCTTTAATAAATCTGCCATGAATGGCATTGCGCCTTTTAATACACCAATTGCAAGAGGTACTGTGTTTTTATAATCCTCTGCAATAATTGCACCTAGTTCGCGCACCTTTTCTTGTATTTGCTCTTCAGAAATTAATACTTTTTCGATATCTTGATTCATCATTTCATTATCCTCCCGGAAGACTCCTTGCTTTTGTAGTGAATAATCATATATTTATCCTTCTTTGCCATCTCTTTCGAAATTGCAAATGCAGATCGTTTCAACAAGGGTACCCAAATAATAGTCCCACTTGCATCACAAACGACCGGCCATTCTTCTCTTTTTTCTTTCGGTACTTTCGCTTCGATAAAAATAGCTTTTATCTTTTTCGTACCATTCATACCTTGTATTGACATGCGATCTCCATTTTCTCTAGAACGAATACGAAGTGGATATGATATATCATTATACTTAGCAACAAATACTGTTTCATTCATGTTACTTGGTATATCTTCGCTCACCTCTGTTACAAATTCATCCCCGTTCAATAGCGTAATGGTCCCGGGTACTAATAAATCTTGTGAAAAAGGAGAGACAATTTCTTGTTTAAATCTAAAGCTACACTCCTCGTATGAACGAACAATTTTCAAATCACCCGGAAAATCAAGTGAACCTGAAGGTTGTGTCCGCTTAAAAAACTCAATCAACTTGTCAATATGTATAGAAGAAAGAGAAGATGGAATCTTATATTCATAAAGATAGTTTAATATTAGTTGAATCCCTCTTCTTTGTAAAGGCATAGACATGGATTCAAAGGCAGGAATTGATAAGCTAATTTGTTTATCACTTTTTTTTGTAATTACTTTATTCATTTTCTCAAAAGCTAATTCCTGCAAATAAGCCTCATCCTCTTGCATCTGCACGCTAAATTTTTGGAATTTCTCATGCATTTGTGGATTTTCTTCTTTCAAATGAGGAAGGACATATTTACGTAATCGATTCCTTGTATATACTTCCTTTTTATTACTCGGATCTATACGTGGCATTAAATTTAGCTTATTACAGTAATCAACAATTTCTTCCTTCGTTACGCCAAGTAACGGCCTAATTAAATATCCATTATGAAAAGGACGCTTCACTGCAATTCCTGCATATCCTTTCGGAGTACTCCCTCTTACAAGACGCATTAAAATTGTCTCGACTTGATCATCTCCATGATGTCCAAGAGCAACATATCTCGCATCATATTTCTTCATTATTCTTTCCAAAAATGCATATCTGCATTCTCTCGCAGCAACCTGTGCATTCATTCCGTATTGCTGTTGATATTGTGATACATTAATCCTTATCGTTTCACAAATAATTCCCAGTTCTTCACAAAGGCCCTTCACAAACTGTAAATCCTCATAAGATTCATCACCTCTAAACATATGATCCACATGAGCAACTACAATTTCCAACTGTTTTTCCGCTCTTTTTTCTAATAAATAATATAAAAGCGCTAACGAGTCAGGACCACCAGAAACTCCCACAACAATTGTTGAATCATTCTTTAATACATCATGCTGCTTTACAAAGTCATCTACTTTTTCAACAAATGTATCTTTCAACTTCGCAATCACCTTTCATTAAACAAGAACAGCAACCTTAGTCACCTTGTCTACAATGGTACAACTTTTACAAACATTGTGCAAAAAAAAGATATACAAAAATTACATTTTTATCTTACATCCTCCGTGTATATTCACAAAATTAATAACATTACCTTTTCCCACAAAAAAACCTAGGTATTCACCTAGGTTTTTAAAATCAAATTATAGATAAACATTCCACTTACATTTTACTGCGCCTGCATTCCTACAATCGGAATCGTAGCCCACTTCGGCATATTTTTCTTCACTTTTGCCACTACAATAGTCATATCATCATTTATATAACCATCACAAGAGCGAATCACTTCTTCCATAATGATATCAGCAATTTCTTGTGGGTCTTCGGTTTGCAATTCTTTAATTTTTCGTTTCATCCACAATTCATGATTCTCCACATGCTGTGCTCCTTCAAAAATCCCATCGCTCATCATAATAAGAATATCGCCCGTTTTTAATTGTTCACCCACCACATCAACTTCAACATCTTCGATGATTCCCATCGGCAAATTACTTGCTTCAATTTTCAAAATATTATTTGCGCGTTTAACAAAACTCGGCGTCGATCCAATCTTTAAAAACCTTGCACTCGCATCCCGCAAATCTACCATAGCTAAATCTAATGTCGTAAACATTTCTTCTGTCGTTCTCAAAGAAAGAATTGAATTGATAGACTTAATTGCTATTTCTTCATCAATGCCTGATTGGAGTATTTTTTGTAATAATTTCACCGTTTCCTTACTTTCCATATGAGCTCTTTGCCCATTACCCATACCATCACTAATCGCAAGTGCATATTTACCAACACTTAAATCCATCATCGCATAAGAGTCACCCGAAACAAATCCACCGCCTTTTGCAGCTGTAGCCAATCCTGTATCAAGAGAATACGTCTTCGCCGAACCAAATGATATTAAACTATGGCCATTTGGATAAGACGACTTTTCTTCATGTTTAACGACAATATTTTCTTTAAGGATATCTGAAAGCATCGGTGCAACTAACTTTTCACACTCACCATGTTCATTAGATGCAACTGGAATTAACATTTCAATATCAATACTTCCTCTATCTAAACAATAAATATCAACATGCTCTACTTCAACACCAAAATCTCGGAACGCTTGCATAATCTGTTCTTCCTGCACTTGATGATTTTCACGCTCTCGTTGTATCTCCTTAGCAAAATCCTCCATAACCTTTGATACACCTAATAGTTGCTCCGCTACTATTCTACGATTTTCCTTCATTTGTTTTCGTAATTTTTGTCCCTCATAGAAGTGATCTAATTCACCGGCTACTAAATCCGTCACTTTTTTCCCTCTCACACAATGCTTGTCCCACTCACGAACTAATTTACGATTATGTTGCAGGGTTCCTTCTTCCGTTTCATTCATTATTTGTTTCATATAATCGTACGTTTTATCAAAATTCACTACCCAGCATTGATCCTTTTTAAAGCATGTTTGACATGTTTTCGCAGTAATTGTACTCAAAAACAAATCTGCTTCTGTCTCTTTATCTTCTTCCTCTACATACCCATATACAGAAAAGCTATTAGATAAAGCAGCAAATACATTTGCAAATTGGTTGATTTTATTTGCTGTAACATCACGCATCCTTCTTAAATATTGTTGTTGATCTTGCGAATGCTCTTGTGTACCTGGCATAAATTTAGCAATACGATCCAAAACAAGCTTCGGTGTTAATAAGAAGATAACAATCGCTACACCTGACTCAATTAAAGTTGTTACAATATTTGTCTGTTTGTCTACATATAATGTAATTAAGCTTGTCCCAATTAATAAACCTAAACTAACACCTAAACGCTTTCCTTCTTTTAACAATCCACCAAGCAATCCAGAAAAAGCAAGAAGGCTAAGCTGAGACAAGCTAGACACATTTGCTAAACTTAATATTAGTCCTGTTACAACCCCCACTGTAGACCCTGTTGCAGCACCCGCAATAAATGCAAATACTAGCACTAAATACCTTGTAAAAATATGTTGAATAGAAGCATCATATACAAACCAATCTGTTGTACCCGTTAAAACAGATGCTAGTAATATAATCAAACAAACAATTTCTTCCGTCTCTAATGCCTGTTGTTTTCCTTTCCTTTCCACTAAAAGCGGGACACTTTGTAAAAATATCATAGTTAATACAAAACTAAGTCCAGCCTCAATGGTACTAACGAGTAAATCGTACATGGTGACAGTTTGTTGCGCAAAATATACAACAACTAAGTGTGCGGTTAATGCGGAGATAAATACTTGAAATGGAACAAGTCCAACAGTTTTACGTGTAAATCGACTAAAGAAGATATTATAAATGAAGAAGGTAAAGATAGATGCAAAGGTAAAAAACAAATTATCTATCGATACTGAAAGAGCTCCTCCCATTAGAGCTAAAAATGCTAGCGGCATCTTATCCCGCTTCATAACATAAACAGCAGCAAAAAATGGCAGTGCAAACGGTAAAATATTTGTTAATATATATGCTCGTCCCAAAAGAAAACCAATAACAACAATAATAAATCCCCATCTAAAGAAAACTTGCTCAAATTTCATTCGCAACTTACTCGTCCACTTTATTCCACCAAGCTGACTCTCATTCATTGCCAATGCACTTGTATTCATAGTATTCCTTCCTGCTTTAGGCATATTTTTAACACCACCTGCATAGTTTAATTACTGTCATTATAAAAGATGATTGTTGGTTTTTTTGTCAAAACAACAGTTTTCACTTTTATAATCGTTCGACTTTTTATTCGAAATAACTCTACAGATATACAGGGTATGTAAGTTATTTTCGATATTTTAATTAAATATTCAGAAAATATAGGGTGATTTTGTAGAAGTGTTGTATATCTTAATTTATTTAACAAAAAAAAGATCATGCAAATTTGCATGATCTTTTTAGATGACCCGTACGGGATTCGAACCCGTGTTACCGCCGTGAAAGGGCGGTGTCTTAACCACTTGACCAACGGGCCGTTAAATTAAATATAGCGGCGGAGGGGATCGAACCCCCGACCTCACGGGTATGAACCGTACGCTCTAGCCAGCTGAGCTACACCGCCATGTCGTCTTATTTAACGGACAATTAGTATCTTACATCAGATACTGATTAAAGTCAACACATCTCAAAAACTTTTTTGAAAATATTTTTTACATATAAAAAAGCACCCTGAGCCATCACTCTGGGTACCTCTCTATATGTTAAAAACTAAACGTCCTTATTATCCGCGACGCGCGCCACGGCCACCACGTTTAGACTCTGTGTTACGCTTTAAAGAAGTTAAACGATCTTCGCTATCTTTTAAGAAGCGTGCCATCTTTTGCTCAAATGTTTCTTTCGGAGCTCGGTCGTTACCGCCACCGCGATTATCTCTGTTGAAAGAGCGATTATTACGTTGTGGACGTCCAGAACGTTGTTGATCACCACCGCGTTGGTATTCACCACGTGGACGATCTCCTTCTGTTTTTTCACGTTCTTTCGCTTTTTTGATAGATAAACCAATCTTTCCATCTTTTTCAACATTAATAACTTTTACTTCTACTTGGTCGCCCACTTTTAAGTGATCGTTAATATCTTTTACATAGTTATCAGCAACTTCACTAATATGAACAAGACCCGTTAAGCCCTCTGGCAGCTCCACAAAAGCCCCAAAATTTGTAATACCTGTTACTTTACCCTGTAACTTGCTGCCTACCTCGATTGACATAAAAAAAATGCTCCTCCTTAGTGGTTAAAAAGTCAAATTTTACTTTATTATATATAATCCTAAAATATAGTGTCAATAAGACATACTCTACTTAGAAACAGGAAAAATTATCTCCCCTTTACCAGAGAAGAAATAATCCCTTCTAGCAATCTTTAATACGTACTCTTCATCATTTAACTTTTGAACTTCGTCTTTTAGACTTTTTTCTTTATTCGTTAATGAATCCAGTTCTTTTTTCATGTCCTTAACTTTTGCTTCTTTTGCTTTAATGGAACTGTTTTGTTGATAAAACGTTACACTAATACTCGCAATAATTGTAAAAGTAAAGACAAGAAAAACCGCTAAACGGCGATAAAGTCGCTTCCTGTTCTCATCCGTTTGTATTATATGCTCTTTAACAGGATTTGGACTCTGTTTTTCGATTGTTCTTTGTCTCAGTTCCCTCATTTCCGAGGTCCCCCTAACTTCTTTTTTATATGCTCCCATAGTTGGAAGATATGTCCCTTCAATTTTGCTATATATTGCAGGAACCCTATATGTTTCACTATAAAAAGTTTAACACGATTAGGGAGAAGTTTCCATATGAGCGAAGCAATAAATCGAACAGGCCAGAAAAAAACTTTCCATATGAAAAGTAATATCCAAATCACCATTTTCCATAACACATGTCCAATTGAAAGCAGTATACGAAATAAGAATAATATAAATGCAATAAATAGCTGCGCTATAATAATAACAGGTTTTATCATGAGTAGCTGTATAATTCGAACAAAAAAATATGTTGTTTGCATAAAAATATAGATGAGAAAATTTAACAGCTTCATGTATAGTGCCTTCAATAAGCTTTGATATGCCGCAAAACCACATAATAATGCCAAAAACACATATATACGTAGCTCAGCTTCATTTACGAGAAGCAATACATAAAAGACGAATAATGCTTGGACAATCCAAAATAATATATCATGTATAAATACAAGCCAACGTTTACGTTCTTGGCGCTTTAAAAAACGTTGATATGTATCTAAAGACGCTCCAATCCAAGCACCCATTCCAATCATTGAAAGCATTGTATACAACTGAATTGTTAAGCTCATTTAAACAACTTACTAAAGAAACCTTTAGTTTTTTCCCCTTGATTTTCATCAATATACAGCATCTCATTAACTTTCCCTTTAATCGACACAATACCTTTTTCCACATCTAAATTTTTCATTTGTAAATTTTGACCACGAATCGTTAAAAAACCCATTACGGTCTCTAGTAAAAACTCTTCGCTATCAAAACTCTCTACCTGCTTCACACCGGTAATATCAATTATACGCCTGCCACGCATAATAATGTCATGCTCTACAGAAACATTTTGTTGATTAGAAGACGTAGGTGAGTAACCATTATTCACGTAAATCCCCCCATAGGTTTTTACTAGCTAATAGTAATGTATGAGGGGATAAATGATTTTAGAACAAGCCTTCTTCCGCTTTTACTTTTTCTTCACGAACTAAGCTATACATATTTGCTGCATCTTCTTTTTTAGTTGTTTCTTTTAATTCATTTATTTTCACAGTCACTATTTTTTGACCAAAACGAATTGTTAATTCATCAGCTACTTTCACATCAGAACTCGCTTTTGCCACTTGACCATTAATAGATATTCTTCCTTGATCAGCTACTTCTTTCGCTAATGTTCTTCTTTTAATTAAACGTGATACTTTTAAAAACTTATCTAGACGCATATCAAATCCCCCTATTAACGCTCTGTTTGTTTCGCTTCTTCCCATAAAACATCTAACTGTTCTAATGATAAATCTTTCAGCTCTTTATTCATTTCAGCTACTTTTGCCTCCATGTATAAAAAACGACCAGTAAATTTCTCATTAGTTGAACGTAACGCCTCTTCTGGATCTATTTTGTAATGACGAGCTATATTAACAAATGCAAATAGTAAATCACCAAACTCACCCAGCATCTTTTCCTCATCCATATTTGTAACCTCTTGTTGGAACTCTTGCCATTCTTCCAAAGCTTTCTCTATCATCGGTTGCACATCAACCCAATCAAATCCAACCTTACCAGCTTTCTTCTGAATTTCATAGGCGCGTAGTAACTGTGGCAAACTTTTGGGAACGCCATTTAAAACAGATTCTTTCACGAATCCTTTTTCTTGTTTTTTAATTTCTTCCCAATTTGCAATCACTTCATCAGCGCTGTTTACATCCGTATTTCCAAACACATGCGGATGGCGACGAACCATTTTCTCAGATAGAGTTCGAATGATATCATCTATAGAGAACCAACCTTCATCTTCTCCGATTTGAGCATGAAGCATAACTTGTAATAATATATCACCTAATTCTTCTACTAAGTGATCATCATCCTCTTCATCGATTGCTTCCAACACTTCATAAGCTTCCTCAATTAAATATTTCTTTAATGATTGATGTGTTTGCTTTTTATCCCACGGACAACCATTTGGACCACGAAGTTCCGCAATAATTTCTCTAAGAACATCAAACTGTTGATACAAGGACGCACGCTCCTGAACTGGCGGCACGTACACACTCGTTAAATTATTCAATTCCGTTTCATGATCTAACATGTACAACGGTACCTTCTTTACTTGTTCAAATGAAGTTCCTGCAGCTGTTACGATATACACTTCATAATCATCTGGTAACATCTCCATT
This sequence comes from Bacillus cereus group sp. MYBK220-1, assembly GCF_051916445.1. Lineage (NCBI taxonomy): Bacteria > Bacillati > Bacillota > Bacilli > Caryophanales > Bacillaceae > Bacillus > Bacillus cereus group sp. MYBK220-1. The sequence goes on from NZ_JBQAGQ010000014.1 coordinate 21,394, forward strand.
AATGTTAATTTCACATCAGATGCAACGAATGCATCATATACTTGGCAAAAGATTAAATGTTGACGCAGTTCTAATTGCCCTCTTTCAAATGATGTAGCATCAAGTAATTGGAATCCTTCAATCGGATCAATCTTTAGACTTGCAAACATAGGATCAAGGAAACTTTGTCCACCCTCAATTCGCACTTCAACATTTGAAACTTCTCCTTTTTCTAACAGCAGCTGAACTGTTCTTTCTGCTACAAGTGGATGCCCGGGAACAGCATAGATAATTTCTGTACCTTCAGCTTGTTCTAGCAATTTATTCGCAATTGTTTCATATACAATTTCAAACGTATCATGTGCTTCATATACAGCATCAAAAGACGTATATTGTACGCCTTCTTTCTCCAATTCTTCTATAACTGGATGTTCTTTCGTTCTAACAAACAGATGGTCTGCTTCTTTTATTTTTCGATATACACCCATCGTTAGCTGATCTAATTCACCAGCTCCTAAACCTAAAATAGTAATGATTCCACTCACAACCAGTCACCTCTATCCACTCTTCTTCAATGAACCTTCTTTTTTCTCTTGTTTCATAACGGTTCCTAATTCTTTTTTTGTAAATACACGTAATTTCAAAATAAAAAACATATATGTCAATCCGCCGATGGCTACACCTAACAACGCTTCAAGCGTCGCGCTTCCTCTATGTTCCGTATTAATTACTAATCCAGACATCTGTAACACACGTGTGAACACCATTAATACAAATCCCATACAAATACCACTAATTACTATCCCTAACATATTTCGCTTATTGATAAGTGACCCTGATACAGCTCTCGTAAGCAACAAACTATTTAATCCAGAGATTATAATTAACGCACATAAAGTCGCAAAAGCTGCACCTTTCACACCAAAATAAGGCATGAATATATAATTTAACGCTAACTTTAAGCAACCTCCAAATACAACAAATAATGCTGGCTTAAACGTTTGCCCTAATCCTTGTAAAATAGAAGCTGTCGTAATTGACAATGAACTAAATAAAATAGATAACGATAAAATAGATAAAACATCTGATCCATCACTGTTTTCAAACAACATAATATTGGTAGGTTGAATAATACAAGTTAGTCCAATAGCTGCTGCAAGTCCAATAACAAATGTTATTTTCATTGCTAACTTTACCTTTTCTTGAATAAAGGAAAGATCTCCTCTTTCCTTCGCCGCTGTAATAATCGGAATAAGTGACAACGAGAAAGAAGTCGTCACAACAGTACCTAATTGCATTAGCGGAATACTTCTATCATAAACACCCTTTAATACCTTTGCATTTTCAGCCTGTTCTCCCGCACCAATAAGTAAGCTGTAAAAGGACACTGAATCAGCCATCTGTATAAAAATAAGCACTAAATTACTAACACAAATCGCTAACCCCTGCCAAAAAAGGATTTTAACTATCTTCCTTTTACCCTTAATTCTCGCTGCACTTTTGAAGAATATAGAACGAAAATCTTGACGCATATACAATATAAGTACAATAATCCCAATAAGTCCACCCGCAATTGAGCCTAACATAGCCCCTGCACCAACTGTATATAAATCAAATCCGTGAGCAATTAGGAATAGCGATAAAAACACAATAATAGAAACTCGAATTGTTTGTTCTATTACTTGCGAAACAGCCGTTGGCATCATATTATTAAATCCTTGAAAATACCCTCTTGCTACAGACAAAAATGGCATCAATAAGAATGAAAATGAAATAACACGTAGTAACTTATCTAAGTGTATATCGCCCATAGCTGCCGCAATTGTTTCGGCCCCAAAAAACAATGTAAAGAAGCCTATAAAACCAATTCCTAATAAGAACCAAAAAGATACACAAATAATTTCTTCTGCTTCTTTTTGTTTTCCCCGCTCTAGTCGTTCTGCAACCATTTTCGAAATGATAACAGGAAATCCATAAGTAGCTAAAATTAAACAAAATCCATAAAACGGGTAAATTTGTTGGTAAATATAAAACCCAATATCCCCCGCTATATTTTGATATGGAATACGGTAAAAAGCGCTTAATACTTTTGTAACAAAACTTGCAATCGTTAATATAATAGCCCCACGCCAAAAGGCTTGATACTTCTTCGCTTCCATACAAGAAAACTCCTTTTTCTATTCTCACCTCTCGTATTATATCATAAAGAAAAGAACAAACTCCCTTACCAACACGGGTAATAATGAGTTCCTACATGTTAAAAATATTCAACGAAAAAAGGTAGCAAAGTGCTACCTTCATTCAATATACATATATCTCCAAATAATTGATTTCTCAAAAAGAAAGATCATAATTAGGAAAGATTGCTACTTCTAAAATCAATATACCCTTACTGTTCCATTTGTTTCGCTAAGAAACTGGCAGCAGTATTAACCGCTTTATGCTCGATCTCGCTTATAATGGCTTCTTTTGAGAAAATAATGACGGCTCCAATCGGATCTCCGTTTGCAACAATCGGTCCAACTGTATAAGAATGAACCTTTTCTGTTACACCATCAATAATGGAAATATCACTTTCATCCGTCATAATAACAGACTTTCGTTCTTCCATCGTTTTTTCAATTAGATCGCCAACACTTTTATTTAAGTATTCTTTTTTCGATACGCCTGATACTGCGATGATAGAATCTCGATCACACACAAGCACATTATGTCCTAAGCTGTCATATAAAGCATCAGCATATTCTTTTGCAAAATCACCTAGCTCACTAATTGGAGAATACTTCTTTAAAATTACCTCTCCATCGCGATCAACAAATATTTCTAGTGGGTCTCCTTCTCGAATACGTAAGGTTCTACGAATTTCCTTCGGGATTACTACCCTGCCTAAATCATCAATTCGACGTACGATTCCAGTTGCTTTCATTCTAATGCTGCCTCACTTTCTACTGATGATCAAAGTGGTGAATTTACCTGTTCATGTAAAAATCACCAACTGTTAGACATAGTATTTTACACATTAGTTCTTCTATGCACGTCGAATTGTATTTTTTTATCTTATTTTAGGCATTTATTACTTCTTTTTTTACATCTGGTAAGCCTTTTAATAAATTTTCAGCAATTGTTAACCACTTCGATGTCTCTAAGCCATTTGTTTTCATAACAATTTTCAATTGTGATCCTTCCATTCCTAAACCGATCATACGTCCAAAACTATTTCCGAGCATGAATAATTTTCCACCATCAATATTTTGGCTTGCTTGTTCAGAAAACAGGAATGTTACTTCAAATTTATTCTGCTTAATTAATTCAATTTGTTCTTTCATTGCCAACACTTTAATATTTGCAATTTGTAATAAATAACCAACTTCTTGTGGATAATCGCCAAATCTATCGATCATTTCTTCCTGCAATTCTTCAATATCCTCAATTGCAGAAACACCTCTAAATTGTTTATACATCATAATTTTTTGCTTACTATCTGAAATATAAGCATCTGGTAAATATGCATCTACCTCTAAGTCAATTTCAACATTAACTATATTTTCAGCCCCATCTGTTCCTCTACGCTGTTCAATTGCATCTTTTAACATTTGAGAATATAAATCAAATCCGACAGAATCAATAAATCCATGCTGTTCTGCCCCTAACAAATTACCTGCTCCACGAATAGATAAATCTCTCATCGCAATTTTGAAACCAGATCCAAGTTCCGTGAACTCTTTAATTGCTTGTAGACGCTTCTCTGCAACCTCTGACAGCACTTTGTCACGTTTATATGCAAAGTATGCATATGCAACACGATTAGAACGTCCAACACGCCCACGAAGCTGATACAACTGTGATAATCCCATACGATCTGCATCAAATACAATTAACGTATTTACATTCGGAATATCTACACCCGTCTCAATAATTGTTGTACTTACAAGAACATCATGCTGTCCTTCTAAAAATGATAGCATAACAGACTCTAATTCGCTTTCGTTCATTTTCCCATGTGCGTACGTTACGCGGGCATCTGGAACTAACATCGAAATTTCATCCGCTTTTCTTTCAATATCCTCTACACGGTTATATAGGAAGTAAACTTGACCACCTCTTGCAAGCTCTCGCTCTATCGCCTCTCGTATTAATGCTGGATTATACTCTACTACATACGTTTGGACTGGGAAACGATTTTCTGGTGGTGTCTCAATAACAGATAAGTCGCGCACACCAAGCATAGACATATGAAGCGTCCGCGGAATCGGAGTTGCCGTTAATGTTAATACGTCAACATTCGCCTTCAATTGTTTAATTTTTTCTTTATGTGTTACACCAAATCTTTGTTCTTCATCAATAATAAGAAGCCCTAAATCTTTATACGTAACATCTTTAGATAAAATACGATGTGTTCCGATTACAATATCTACTGTTCCATCCTTTAAGCCCTTAATTGTTTCATTTTGTTGTTTTCTCGTACGGAATCTACTTAATAAGCCTATATTGATCGGATAATCTTGAAAACGCTCTCGAATCGTTTCATAGTGTTGCTGCGCAAGAATCGTTGTCGGTACTAAAATTGCAACTTGTTTTTCATCCATAATTGCTTTAAATGCCGCACGAATAGCCACTTCAGTCTTTCCATATCCTACGTCACCACAAAGGAGCCTATCCATTGGGCGTCCGCGTTCCATATCTTTTTTAATCTCGTCAATAGAACGTAACTGATCCTCTGTCTCTTGATACGGGAAAGATGATTCGAACTCTTGTTGTTCTGCCGTATCTGGCGTATATGCATAGCCTTTTGAAGCTTCGCGCTCAGCATATAGTTTAATTAGGTCATCCGCAATGTCTTGTACAGATTTTTCAACTTTTGTTTTAACCTTCTTCCAATCATTACCACCTAATTTATAAACTTTCGGATCCTTACCTTCAGATCCTACATATTTTTGAACTTGATCAATTTGTTCAATTGGAACGTATAGCTTATCATTACCTTGATATTTAATATTTAAATAATCTTTATGAACACCATTAATCTCTAATGTCTCAATACCTAAAAATTTACCTATACCATGATTTACATGAACTACATAATCTCCAACTTTTAATTCCGAATAACTTTTAATACGTTCAGCATTCGATAACTTTTGTTTACGTTGTGATTTTTTAACTTTCTTATGAAAAAGCTCCTTTTCAGTAATGACAACAAGCTTTTGCATCGGCATTTCAAAACCTGCATGTAAATCACCTACAGCAATTTGTAACCTTCCAGGCAATAAAATATCTGTACCTTCTACAATATCTGCCTCAATATCATAATCACTTAAAATATGTTGTAATTTTTTCACACGTTCATCATCTGTTCCAAGTACAACAGTCGTAAAATGCCCTTCATTCCATCTATCAATTTCTGTTTTTAACAAATTCATCTGTCCATGGAAATCTTGCATTGTTTTACATGTTACATTAACAATATTTTGCGGATGTGTGTGTGCGATATGACGCAAGAATAACGTTAAATATACAAAACTTCTTTTTTTATGATGAAGAAACCCCTCGAATGGGTGAGAGAAAGATAAATCTTGAATAATTGTTCCTTCACCAAGAAGTGATATATACCATTCCGCCTCTTCTGTTTCAAGATGCGATGCTGTTTCTTGAATACGGGAAATCTCGTCTAAAATTACAACACCGTCTTCTGGTAAATAATCTATCAGACTAGCAGGTTCTTTATAGAAAATAGATAAGTATTTAAACATCTGTTCTATACTTTGCCCGTTTTTCAACATCTCAATTTCATGACTTACCGTCTCAAGCACTGTAGTCTTTAGTTTATCATCAGAAAGTTTTTGCATCGTCTTAGTCAAACCTTCTTCAAGATGCTGAATTCCTGATTTTAATTCTTCCTGTGAAAATAAAAACTCTGTTGCTGGACCAAACCTAACGCTTTCTTTTTTACCTTGAGAACGCTGTTCATCCACATCAAATAATCGAATAGAATCGACTTCTGTATCAAAGAATTCAATACGAAATGGTAGTTCTTCAGTTAAAGGATAAATATCTAATATTCCCCCACGCAAACTGAACTCCCCTGGAGCTTCTACCATCGACTTACGTTCATAGCCAATATGATGTAAAGTATGCAAGAGCGCATCTAAATCAATCTCTTGCCCTAGATTGATTTCAACTTGCTTTTGCTTCCACAATTCTTTTATTGGTAAAAATCTACGCAATCCTGCCACTGGCGCTACAATGATTCCATTCTCTCCCGCAGCCAAGCGATTTAACACTTCTATACGTTGCGCCTTCAATTCTGGACTTGCAACTCCAATTTCCGATGCTATCAGTTCATTCACTGGATATAACCACACATCTTTTTCACCAAGTAACGCCACTAAATCTTCATGTACTTTTTGTGCTTGGTATAAGTTATGCGTCACGATTAATTGTGATTTTTTTGTTTTTTTATATAAAGCCGCCATTAATAATGAACGAGAAGACGTTGCCATCCCTGATATAAGTTGTTCTTTTAACCCATCTTCTAATCCATTAATAACCGATTGTATCTCTTCATTTTTATAAAATTGCTCTAATAAACCTATCATTTTTAAAACTCCTCTCAACATAAAGAGCAAGTCATTCTATTTTATGCAAATATTTTGGAAAAGGAAAACAGAAAAATGCTTTGGACATGCCAAAGCGACAACATTTTATTGCAGAAATTTTTCATACTCATAATACTCAGGATAAGATGCGAGCGTTTCTTGACACGATTCACAAATCGTTTTTATATATATATTTCCATTCTCATGAAAATGAATCATTTCTACTACTTCTTGCTCTGTTAGTTGAAATAAAACGTCGCTATATACTTTTTCTGCGTTAATGGAGCCTACATTACCTCCGCAGTGTCTGCAATAATAATACCCTTCCATACTAGCCTCCTAAAAATTCAATTACTACTAGTATGGGTAAAACAAAAGAGAAATATTCCCAATCTCATTTTTAACTATTGAAAGTATTCATGATTTGGAGAAAAGGCTTATTTAGCCACTCTTCACATGCATCCGCTGCTTTTTCAATAGAATGGTTAACATCCGGAATCTCTTCAGATGTAAAGCGTCCTAATACATAATCGACTACCTTCATTCCATTTTTCGGGCGATCGATTCCCATACGGATACGTTGAAATTCTTGTGTTCCTAGGTGCGAAATCGTTGACTTTACACCATTATGTCCACCAGCACTACCTTTCATGCGAAGACGCAATTTACCTACAGGAATGTCCAAATCGTCGTACATAACAACGAAGTCCTCAACATCAATTTTATAATAATCCATGAGTGGACGAATACTTTCCCCAGATAAGTTCATGTATGTTAGCGGCTTTAATAAGATTACCTTTTCTCCATTAACAAACCCTGCACCAAATACACCTTTAAATTTTTGTTCATTCAAAGAAATGTTCCAACGCTTCGCAAGTTCATCAATGGCCATAAATCCAATATTATGCCTTGTTAATTCATATTCTCTACCTGGGTTCCCAAGTCCTACTATCAATTTCATTCTTGTACCACTACTTTCTTTTTTCGATACGAAAAGACGTAACCAATTTTGGTTACGTCTCATTCTATCCAATTAATTGAATAATACACTCACAGATTCTTCTTCGTATACACGAATGATTGCTTCTCCGATTAATGGAGCAACTGAAAGTTCATGTACTTTGTCGATTTTCTTCTCTTCTGGTAATACGATAGAGTTCGTTACAACTAACTCTTTAATATTTGAATTTTGAATACGCTCAATTGCTGGACCAGATAATACTGGGTGTGTACAGCAAGCATATACTTCAGAAGCACCGTTCTCAACAAGAGCGTTTGCTGCTAATGTAATTGTACCAGCTGTATCAATGATGTCATCAATTAAAATCGCTGTTTTACCTTCAATATTACCGATAATGTTCATTACCTCTGATACATTCGGGCGAGGACGACGCTTATCAATAATAGCGATTGGCGCTTTTAGACGATCTGCCATTTTTCTTGCACGAGTTACACCACCATGGTCAGGAGACACGATTACGATATCTTTAAGACCTTTTGTTTCAAAGTAATCTGAAAGAATCGGTACACCCATTAAGTGGTCGATTGGGATATCAAAGAACCCTTGAATTTGTGGAGCATGTAAATCTAGAGTGATTACACGAGTTGCACCTGCTGTTTCAAGCAAGTTTGCTACAAGTTTCGATGTAATTGGTTCACGAGAACGCGCTTTACGGTCTTGACGCGCATAACCATAGTAAGGAATAACAATATTAATTGTTTTCGCAGATGCACGTTTTAATGCATCAATCATAATAAGTAATTCCATGATATGTTCGTTTACTGGGAAGCTTGTAGATTGAATAATGAATACATCGCAACCACGGATACTTTCTTCAATGTTAATTTGAACTTCTCCATCACTAAAACGATCAACAGAACATTTTCCTAGCCCTACTCCAATATGCTTTGCAATCTGCTCAGCAAGTTCCTTATTAGAGTTTAAAGAGAATACTTTCAAATTAGAATTTAGATATTGAGTCGACATCTAGATTAACCCTCCACATTATGATTTTTTCTTATTCAGCAATTGATCAACATAGTCTTCTTTGTTAACTTGACGTGCACGTGCTACCGATAATGCTTTTGATGGAACATTCTCTGTAATTGTAGAGCCTGCTGCCACATAAGCACCATCTTCAACTGTTACTGGAGCAACAAGGTTTGAATTACATCCAATAAATACCCCATTACCAATCACAGTTTTGAATTTATTCTTACCGTCATAGTTCACCGTAATTGAACCACAACCAAGATTCACGTCTTCTCCAACTTGTGCATCCCCGATATAACTCAAGTGTGAAGCTTTACTTCTATTACCAAAGACAGTTTTTTTGATTTCCACGAAGTTTCCAACGCGTACTTCGTCTCCAATAACTGAATCTGGGCGAATATGTGCAAATGGACCAACCGATACTTCTGTACCAAGCTTACTATCATGTACAGTAGATTGTCGAATTGTCGTACGATCTCCAATTTCACTATCGCGAATTACTGTATGCGGTCCAATTTCACAATCAGAGCCAATTACAGTGTTCCCCTCAATAATTGTTCCTGGATGAAGAACTGTATCACTACCGATAACTGCATCAGCAGAAATATAAGTGTTACTTGGATCAATAATTGTAACACCGTTTACCATGTTCTTTCGGTTGATACGGTTTTTCATAATAATTTCCGCTTGCGATAGAGCGACTCTGTCGTTAACACCTAACGTTTCGTCGAACTGCTCTGTTTGATAAGCTGATACGATATGACCTTCATTTTTTAAAATCTCAATAACATCTGGAAGGTAATATTCACCTTGCACGTTATCATTTGAAACTTTAGAAAGTGAAGCAAATAAAGCCTTATTATCAAAACAATACGTACCTGTATTGATTTCTTTAATAGCTAATTCTTTCTCATTTGCATCTTTATGCTCAACAATCTTTTCAACATGACCATTCTCATTACGAACAATACGGCCATATCCAGCAGGCTCTTCTATGTATGCTGTTAGCACCGTCGCCATTGCTCCTGCTTCTTTATGTTGCTGAAGTAATGCTTCCATTGTTTCAGCAGTTATTAGAGGCGTATCACCACAAATAACTAAAGTTGTTCCTTCTTCATTTGCAAGTACACTTGCAGCTTGATCTACAGCATGTGCTGTACCAAGTTGTTCTGCTTGTAATGCAAATTCACTTACGTTCCCTAGCTGTTCTTGTACCATTTCAGCACCATGTCCAACAACCGTTACAAGTTTCTGCAATCCTAATTGAGATACTTGATCGACTACGTGTTGTACCATAGGTTTTCCACATACAGGATGCAGCACTTTGTATAGCTTAGACTTCATACGTGTGCCTTTACCTGCAGCTAGAATCACTGCAAATCTGTTTGACATATAGACCCTCCATCGCAACCTATTTATCCATTAAAGATATTATCCTAAATCATCATATATTTCAAGAAACACATTTTAACTATTAAATTTTACCATAATTCTTATAAGATGTTTTACTCTTTAGTATCTTTTTTAAGAAATAAGCTATACTATTTAAAATGATTTTGAAAAAATTAGTAGTTTCTTCTTTTTATGTTAATAAATTATGCAGTTTCCAAATATAAAGCAAAAAAAAACAAACTCCTGTAAATGCTTACAGGAGTTTGCTACAAAATTATAAGGCTTTTTGTCAAAAGCCCTTTTCATTCGAATTTTACGAAGCACCTGCTTCTTCAAACTCAACCTCTTCTAACTCGCCTAAACGATGATACTCTGTTAAAACCGCATCTTGAATTTTAGAGCGTGTACCAGAATTAATTGGATGTGCAATGTCACGGAACTCTCCATCTGGAGTACGTTTACTTGGCATTGCTACAAATAATCCATTATTACCATCAATTACACGAATATCATGAACAACAAATTCATGGTCTAGAGTAATAGAGGCAATTGCTCTCATGCGGCCTTCTGTGTTTACGCGGCGTAATCTTACGTCAGTCACTTCCATCTTGTGTTCACCACCCTTTTCTAAATAAGCGATATATTTGTATAAATTCCACAAATTTTCTATTTTCCCTTTAATTTTTTAAAAATTTTTAAGATAAAAATTTTTAAAGTAGTTGAATATAGAGATTAGTGGAGGTTATCGCTTACAAAAGGTTACTTAACTAGGGCGATTACTTCAATTTCAACGGAAACATCTTTCGGTAATTTTGCTACTTGTACACAAGATCGAGCTGGTTTATGAGTAGAGAAATAAGAGCTATACACTTCATTCACAGCATTAAAATCATCCATGTCCTTTAAAAATACTGTTGTTTTTACGACTGTATCAAATGAAGCACCTGCTTCCTCTAATACCGCTTGTAAATTTTGAAATACTTGTTCTGTTTGTACTGTTACATCTCCTGTTACAAGCTCCCCATTTGCCGTCAATGGAATTTGTCCTGAGCTATAGAACATGTTATTTACAATAATCCCCTGTGAATAAGGTCCAATTGCTTGTGGTGCCTTGCTTGTTTGAACAACTTTCATACTTTTCACCCTTTTATTATTTATTTTACTCTTTAAAAATAGTGTACGAAAGGCAGTTTGTCCACCTATTTTATAATCTATAAATAAAATAAAAAAAGATAGAGCTATCTGCTCTATCTTTTATTCCGCCTCTACAAGCCCTTCATCAAATGGCGCAAGAGAATAATTCCCTTTTTCCACTTGAATCGTTTTTTCTTTCACATCAACTTCCGATAGACGAATTAATGATACAAAATTATTAATTAGTCGTTCTTCAATATCTGTGGATTCTACTAATACACCAATACCAACAACATTAGCCTTGAACTCTTCTAACATACTCATCATACCTTGAATTGTTCCGCCAGCTTTCATGAAGTCATCAATAATTAAAACATTCGACCCTTCTGGAAGACTGCGTTTTGCTAACGTCATTGTTTGAATTCGTTTAGAAGAACCCGACACATAGTTAATACTAACAGTCGGACCTTCTGTTACCTTATTATCTTTCCTTGCAATTACAACTGGTACATCTAAGTAATTTGCCACTGCATAAGCAAGTGGAATCCCTTTCGTTGCCACCGTCATAACTGCATCAATTGGTTGCCTAGCAAAAACAGAAGCAAACAAACGACCTGCGCCATTAATATGGCGAGGATTACTCAATAAATCTGTCATGTATAAGTAACCGCCAGGCAAAATACGATCTGGGTTTTCAAATAAGCCACAAAGCTCATCAATAATTAGATCTGCCTCTTCTTCACTTATATACGGTATATATTTCACTCCTCCTGCTGCTCCTGGTATCGTTTGCAATGTGCCGACCCCTTGTTGTTCAAACGTTTGCTTAATAATAACTAAATCTTCACTAATGGAAGACTTAGCCGATTGATACCTTTCAGCAAAAAAAGTGAGAGATACTAGCTGACGAGGGTTTTGTAGCAAGTAATAAGTCATATCGACTAACCTTGTACTTCTTCTAATTTTCATACTCTCACCTCAAATCACGAATATTCTAAACAAATCATAACGTATTATACGTCTTTATTCAAGCGTTTCTCGCTCTCCTAATAAACGTACCGCATAGACTTGTTCACAAAATCCTTTTAATCCGTTATAAATGCGATGCATTCGTGAATCATGGTGTACAAGTCCGAATACAGTTGGACCACTTCCACTCATTAATACAGCATCCGCTCCAAATCGCTTCATCTGTGATTTAATACGGGCAACTTCAGGATGCATTCCAAATGTTACATCTTCTAAAACGTTACCAACAGTATCACAAATTCCTTTATAATCACCAGAATTTATGACATCAACCATTTTATCTACATTTGGATGTGTAACTCGATTTAACTTTAAATTTCCATACACATCAGCAGTAGATACACCTATATGTGGTTTCGCTAAAATAACCCAACAAGAAGGCGGAGTCTTTATATGCTCAATTTTCTCTCCTCTTCCAGTGGCAATTGCTGTGCCTCCGTATACACAGAACGATACATCTGATCCAATTTCTGCGCCAAGCTCTGCTAACTCATCAATTGTAAGCCCTAAATTCCATAATTTATTAAGACCACGTAATGTCGCTGCTGCATCACTACTTCCACCTGCTAATCCAGCTGCTACTGGAATCGTTTTTTCAATAGTAATAGATACACCTTTTTTTACATTAAACTTCTCTTTTAATAATTTCGCTGCCTGATAAGCTAAATTTCGTTGGTCGTCTGGGACATACCGATTATGGGATAAAATTTCAATACGGTCTTCTGCTAATTCCGTTAGTTCTAGACGATCTGCTAAATCAATGGTTGTCATAATCATTTTCACTTCATGATATCCGTCTTGTCTTTTTCCCAGTACATCTAACGACAGATTAATCTTTGCTGGTGCTTTCACTAGTAGCTTCAATCTATTCACCCACTCTATGTACTCAATCTTTTATCGTTTATTTTACCATAAATTTATAGTAAGACGATGACACTTCCCTAATTATAACGAAAAGCATTCAGAATGAAACTACTTATGTAAAATGATGGCACCTTTTAGAGTACAAAAAGCCGAGGAATGTCTCCTCGGCTACCGTAGCATAGAAAGTATCTTACAACTACTGGTTTCGTTTCATTAATTGCTGTTCTGCAATTTCTATAGCACGTTTCACCATGTTACCAGCATCTTTCGCACGAATTCCGCCCCATCCTTCTTTCTGAACAACATCATAAAAGCCAAGCTCTTTTGCTAGCTCTTCTTTAAATTGGTTTGACATGACACCTCTTCGTCTACTCAATGCAGAGTCCCTCCTTATTTTGCTACGGTATAGTTAGTATGCAAAATAATATAGCTTTTCATTTATGGGAATATATGTAATGATATATGGATTATAAAATGACCTCATTATGAGGGTCTCCATAAAATGTTAACTCTACTGTCTCTGTTAAAACATCTGCATAACTATAAGATACACGTTGCAACGCATCTTCTTGTTGATCCAATTGTACAACAAAAACGGAACGGTATGTTTCTGCTAGTACACCTGATTGCTCCACAGTTTTTCTTCTTCCACTATTTGCTTTTAACATAAGTCGTTGTCCAAGATGGTGATCTAATTCGCTTTTAATTTCATCTAAACGTTTTGACATATACTTCGCTACACCTCGCTGTAATTTAGATTGAACACTTAAAGCACGATATATCTATCCTAATTATTAACCGCGATTCACAGCTAATATCATCCTGCGTTTGAATAGATAGAAGAAATACTATATTGTAAAAGTATCATTACGTAGTCTGTACGTTCTTACCTCTTTTTATCCAAATTCATTTAAATCCTTCCATACAAAAAAGCAAGATACATATGTATCCTGCTTACTCTTCGTAATGTTGAAAAGGTAATCCCGTTCGTAAAATCCCTCTCGTTTCAATTCCACCTAGTCCCTTTTCACCAGTAATTGTATTACGTACGACATCCCATACATTGACTCTCTCCATAAATGAAGTAAAACTAATTTTACCAACTACATATACAGGATCTAGTGCATGAATATTAATTCTAGATGGTGAACTAGCGAAATTGGCCCCTGCACGAATTAGTGCCTCAAAATGTGATTGACATGCCCCAGCAAAAATAACAAGTTGATCCAGTGATGGATATTTTTTTCGCACTTCACGAACAGCCTGTACAAAATGCCTTGAATGCCTATATGCCGCTAAATCTCCCTTCACTCCTTTTGATTTTGTATATGCATCATGCCCTGTAATAACGAGAATGTCTGGGCGAAAGTGATCTATTAAGTCTACTACTTTTTCATGCATCTCCGTTTCTTTACAATGAATACCTTGAACAGGAACGCCAATTTTGTTATATAAGTCTAAGCACTTGCGCAAATATAAAGGGTCTCCATCTATATGCAATACACGTCCCGGCATTTGAAAATAATTCACCTCACTTGTGTATCCACCAGTTGAAGTATGTTCATGCCTTTGTTTCATCAGTACATAATCTTGTTGAAACAAACGATACGTGCGCTCCATTGTTTCTTTCTCACGCTTCACCCTTTTTTTATGTTCTCTTTGATCTATACTAATTAAATCTTCAAGTGGCGCATCCGCCACCAGTCTAATTTCCTCTCCAAACAATATAGCTATCTCACCTTTTATTTCTATAATACGAAAAAGAATATCCCTCTTATGAGAATATCGTTCCACTAATTCTCCAACATGTAAAACCATTCTCCTACCTCCAAACTCATTAGGCCATCTTACCTGTTTTTAAAGTATGAATTTAGAGAGAGAAAGGTGACAAAAGGGACAGTTCAAGTTGAACTGTCCCTTTCATATTCTTATGATAATTTATGAAGAACTAATGCATTACTTAATGTTGCAAACTCTTCAATAGATAGCGTTTCGCCTCTTCGCTTTGGATCAATTCCTACTTCTGTTAAAATTCGATCCAATAACTCCTTATCTTTCGGGAAACCATTTAAATTATTTGATAAATTATTCATTAAAGTTTTACGGCGCTGTGCGAAACTTGCTCGTACTACTTCAAAGAAGAACGTTTCATCTGTCACCTCTACAACCGGTTTAGGACGCTTTAGAAGGCGGATAATTGCAGAATCAACGTTTGGCTGTGGTACAAACACTGTACGCGGTACAGTCATAACTGTTTCAACCTCTGTATAATACTGAATGGCAATCGATAAAGAACCATACTCTTTCGTTCCAGGTTTAGCAGCTAAACGATCTCCAACTTCTTTTTGCATCATAACAACAAATCCACGAACTGGTAACTTTTCTTCAAGCAATTTAAATAAAATTGGCGTTGTAATATAGTATGGTAAGTTAGCTACTACCATTACATCTTGCCCTTCTTCAAATTGCTCATTAAATACTTCATGTACATCTGCTTTTAGTACGTCTTTATTAATAACTGTAACGTTACCATATGGCGCTAACGTCTCATCTAAAATTGGTAATAGTCTTTGATCAATTTCAAAAGCCACTACTTTTTTAGCACGCTTTGCTAATTGCTCTGTTAATGCACCAATACCTGGTCCAATTTCAATTGCACCACTTTCTGAACCAATTTCTGCATGATCGACAATACGATTTAATACATTTGTATCAATTAAAAAGTTTTGTCCTAAACTTTTTTTGAATGAAAATCCATACTTTTCAACAATGTCTTTTGTACGATTTGGCGTTGCGATATCCTTCATCTTTTTTCCTCCTGTATTACTTGCTTATAAGCTTCTGCAAATGATTCCTTTGAAACTTGAAACATCTGTAATCGTTTATGTAACTGTTTTGCATTTGTATAACCAATCTTTAATAGCTTACCCATTCTTTCTCTGCGGCTCTTTGCCATTTCTCCGCCCACTAAGCCTGCATCGACTAAATCACTCCAACTAATTTCACTTGTGTAAGCTTCCATTTCTTCATGTATATTCTCTAGAGCGCGGCGAATCGACTCATTAGAAGCGTGTTCGATTCCAACACCCTTTTTCCTTTTAGCAAGCGCTTCTTCCTTCGGTAAAAAGGCATGCTTACAGCCAGGAACCTTGTCAGAAATAATTTTTCGAATACGCTCTCCAGGATAATCCGGATCTGTGAAAATAATAACTCCCCTTTTTTGCTGCGCTAATTTAACTTGCTCAATAACATGATCACCGATTGCTGAACCGTTCGTTTCAATTGTATCCGCATCAACAGCACGCTTAATCGCAACTGTATCATCTTTACCTTCTACAACGATAATCTCTTTTATTTTCATGCTTGCCTCCACACTCATTTCGTCTCTACTTAGTAAAACAAAAAAATGACGACTTTTCCATTATTATTTTCCCCATTCTTATATTTTAAAAAATAGAATAGAAAAATCTTTGTTCTCTGTCCTTATTGTAACACTTCATCATTCACATTTATTTTCTTCATCACTTCTACTAGTTTTTCTCAAAATAAAAAAGAACAGGTTTCCCCATTCTTTTTTATTCAACACCAAATAAAACTTTTGCATTTTTAGTTGTCATTTCTGCTACTTCCTCATAAGAAATTCCTTTTAAATTCGCAATTTCTTCTGCTACGAGTTTTACATAACTCGGTTCATTTCGTTTCCCTCGAAATGGGTGCGGTGTTAAATACGGACAATCCGTCTCTATTAACAATTTCTCTAATGGAATCTCCGTAGCAACCTCTTTCGGCTTCTTAGCGTTTTTAAATGTAACTGGTCCACCTAACGAAATTAAAAAGTTCATATCAACACATCGCTCTGCTACCTCTACGCTGCCGCTAAAGCAATGCATAATGCCTCCTACTTCAGCTGCATTCTCTTCTTCTAGAATATCAACAATATCTTGAGTTGCATCGCGGTTATGTATAATAATCGGCAATTTTACTTTTTTCGCTAATGCAATTTGTTTACGGAATACTTCTTTCTGTATTTCTTTTGGAGACTTATCCCAGTGATAATCTAAGCCCATTTCTCCAAGTGCAACGACTTTAGGATGAGAAGCAAGTTCTTCTAACCAAGCTAAATGTTCTTCTGTCATGTCGATTGCATCAACTGGGTGCCACCCAACCGCAGCGTAAATAAAATCATAGGCTTCAGCTAATTCCATCGCCTTTTTTATCGTTACTTCATCAAAACCAACAACAACTGTATAAGTAACTCCCGCTTCTTTCATTCGGGCAATAACCTCTTGCAAATCTCCTTCGAATTGCTCTGCATTCAAATGTGAATGTGTATCAAACAACATAATACATAACTCCTTTTATATTGAAATCAAGTTTATTCTACAAAAATAAGTTCTTTAATAACTTAACGATAACAATACTACAATCTTAATGCAAAAATAGAGAGTGTAAAAAGAAAAAAGACGCTTCACACATGTTACACGTGAAACATCTCTTTTCTTGTCTTAATTACTTGATTTTTGTACCATTTGGTAGATTTTGGTCAATTGATGCTAATGACAATACGCCATTCTCTTCACCCGCTAAAATCATACCTTGCGATAATTCACCGCGTAATTTTACAGGTTTTAAGTTTGTTACACAAATAACCTTTTTACCTTTTAAGTCTTCCGGCGAATAGAATTTTGCAATTCCAGAAACAACTTGACGCTTTTCTGTACCTAAGTCTAGTTGAATTTTTAACAGCTTGTCTGCTTTTTTCACAGGTTCAGCAGATAGTACTTCAGCTACGCGTAATTCTACTTTAAAGAAATCATCAATTGTAATTTCTTCTGCCTTCGGTTCTTCTTCTTTTTTCTCTTCTACTTTAGGAGCAGAGCTTTTCATTTGTTCTTTAATGTACTCTACTTCCACTTCCATTTCTAAACGAGGGAAAATTGGGTTTCCTTTTTCTACTTTTGTTCCAGCTGGAATGCAGCCAATTGTAGAGAGACTTTCCCAAGATTTATGAGCTTCATCAGTAAGGCCAAGCTGAGCAAACATCTTGCTTGGTGCTACTGTTAAGAATGGCATAAGCATAATACCTGTTTGACGAAGTACTTCTGCTAAATGAGCCATTACAGAGGCTAACTTTTCACGATCATTCTCATCTTTTGCTAATACCCATGGTTGTGTTTCATCAATATATTTATTCGTACGACTAACTAGTTGCCAAATAGATCCTAACGCTACAGAGAACTCCATATTCTCCATTGCTTCTTCTACTTTTTTCAAAGTATCTTGTGCAAACGCTACTAACGTTTCATCAAATTCCGTCACATTTGCTTTAAATGCAGGGATTTCTCCGTTAAAGTACTTATCAATCATAGCTACTGTACGATTTAATAAATTACCTAAGTCATTTGCTAAGTCGAAATTAATACGCTCCACAAATCCTTCTGGTGTAAATACGCCATCAGATCCAAATGGAACTTCACGAAGTAGGTAATAACGTAATGCATCTAATCCGTAACGATCGATTAATGTAACTGGATCTACTACGTTTCCTTTTGACTTACTCATCTTTCCATCCTTCATTAAAATCCAGCCATGAGCAAAGACTTTCTTCGGAAGAGGTAAATCTAATGCCATTAAAATTATCGGCCAATAAATTGTATGGAAACGAACAATTTCTTTCCCAACTAAATGCACATCTGCAGGCCAGAATTTTTTATATTTCTCTTCATTTGCTGTTCCATAACCTAATGCCGTAATATAGTTAGATAATGCGTCAACCCATACGTAAATAACGTGTTTTGGGTTACCAGGAACACGAACTCCCCAGTCAAATGAAGTACGAGAAACTGCTAAATCTTCTAATCCCGGTTTAATAAAATTATTAATCATTTCATTTTTACGAGACTCTGGCTGAATGAAATGTGGATTATCTTCATAGAACTTTAATAGTCTGTCGACATATTTACCCATTCTAAAGAAATAAGATTCTTCACGAACAAGTTCTACATCATGACCACTATCTGGGCTTTTTCCTCCAACTACTTTGTCGCCTTCCATAATTGGATCTACTAATTGATGCTCTGTATAGAACGTCTCATCTTGTACAGAATACCAACCTTCATATTCATCAAGATAAATGTCACCTTGATCTACTAATTGCTTAAAGATTTTTTCGACAACATCTTTATGACGATCTTCAGTTGTACGAATAAAATCATCATAAGAAATATCCATCTTCTCCCAAAGCTCTTTAATTCCTGCAACAATGTTATCAACATATGCCTGTGGCGTAATATTTAACTCTTCTGCTTTCTTTTGGATCTTCTGTCCATGCTCATCAGTTCCTGTTAAATAATGCACATTATAACCTTGCATACGCTTATATCGTGCCATCGCATCTCCTGCTACTGTCGTATAAGCATGTCCAATGTGTAATTTTCCACTTGGATAATAAATTGGGGTAGTAATATAAAAGGACTTATTTTCCTCTGTCATTGTTTTGGACCTCCCGAATAACCTCATATGTATTTATAAACAGTATATCAAAAACTCATATATAAAGTGAAACTTTAATCAGTAGGGTTTTTGTTCCCCCCCACTAATTATTAGCTCACGTTAATTTGGCTTTTACGAGCAGCCCAAATCTAACTTATCTTCTTTACGCCAACCTAATTTTCAATTTAGGTCTTAATGCTCAATATCTTTATCATCTATTGCTCATATTTCAAAAAAATATACAATATCCACTTTTAATTTATTATTTTTTCAGAAAATAATGTAAATAATTGTGGAATTTCCTCTCAATCTATTATATATAAGAAATAAGAAATCTATAAATCTTTTTAAAAAATATAGAATTTAAGAATTGACGGAAATGTAAATGATTGGTATCATATGTCCATAGGGTATTTTGTCGAAAAATGACGAATCTAAAAATAGACTCGAAACTTATAAACTATTTATTTAGGAGGAAAAAAATTATGAAATCTACTGGTATTGTTCGTAAAGTTGATGAATTAGGTCGTGTAGTAATTCCAATCGAATTACGCCGTACTTTAGGTATTGCAGAAAAGGACGCTCTTGAAATCTATGTTGATGACGAAAAAATCATCTTAAAGAAATATAAACCAAACATGACTTGCCAAGTAACTGGTGAAGTATCTGACGGTAACCTTTCTTTAGCTGAAGGTAAAATCATCTTAAGCAAAGAAGGCGCTGAGCAAATCTTAAACGAACTTCAAGATTATATCGAAACAGCAAAATAAGCTTCTCAATTATGAGAAGCTTATTTTTTATCGACATGATAGATTTGATATACATCTCTTTTCGACAAATCTCGATCTTTAGCGACTGTTTTAATCGCTTCTTTTGAATTCATACTTTTTTCATTTATATAATATTCAATATGATCATATACCGAAAGAGATTCCCACCATTGTTCTTCTGGAGCAGGTTCTTCTGTTGAACCAGCTACTAAAATACAAAATTCACCACGTACTTCATTTTGCTTCGTCCACTCAATTGCTTCTTCGATTGTTCCTCGAATAAATTCCTCAAATTTTTTCGTTAACTCTCGACATAATACAATCTCTCTATTTCCCAACACTTCCTGCATCGAAATTAAAGTATCATCTAAACGATGAGGTGCTTCATAAAACATCATTGTAGTTTGTACATAACGAAGCTTTTCTAACTCCATCTTCCGTTCCTTTTTGTTTCTCTGCAAGAAACCATAGAAATAAAACTGCTTTGTTTCAAGACCGGATGCAATTAATGCTGTAAGGGCTGCATTTGCTCCAGGAAGCGGAATTACATGATATTGCTCAGCTACTGCCTCAACGACAATATCGTAACCTGGATCAGAAATACACGGCATACCAGCGTCACTAACAAGTGCTACATTCTTTCCATCCTCTAATTTCTCTAATAGTTTCTTCCCACTTACTTCTTTATTGTGCTCATGATAACTCGTGACAGGTGTTTCAATTTCAAAATAATTACAAAGTTTTTTCGTTTGTCTCGTATCTTCAGCAGCAATTAAATCAACTTCTTTTAAAATTCGGATTGCACGAAATGTCATATCTTCTAGATTTCCAATAGGAGTTGGTACTAAATATAAAACTCCCTTTTCATTTTGTTGAAAGCTTTTTTGTTGCCACATAGCGTTCTCCTTTTTGCATATATGCCTCTTTTTGTTTTCTCGTTAATTGCTTAAAGTAATACTCCGCTTGCATAGCTGTACGCTTATCATCGTGGGTCTCTACATATTTTAAAACGACAGGAAGCCTGACGCGTGTATACTTAGCCCCTTTGCCGCTATTATGAGTCTGAATTCTCTTTTCTATATGGTTTGTATATCCAGCATAATAACTTCCATCAGAGCACTCTACCACATAAAAAAAGTGCTTATTCTTCTCCATATAAAATTGAACGTAGCTCCTTTGTATATTCGTTATTGTTCTCATATACAACGAGAGGCGGTAAAATTTTCAAATCTGCATTTCCATCCTTAATTCCTTCAATTAACAATGTATTTGCTTCTTTTCCAACCTTAGGATAAACAAATTGCACACGCTTTGGTTCAATTTTATATTTACGCATTAATGTGACAATGTCTAGTAATCGCCCTGGACGATGTACAAACGCTACTTTCCCACCTTGTTTTACTAACTGACTACTTGCAGATACAACATCTTCTAATGTACACATAATTTCATGACGAGCTATCGCTAAATGTTCATTCATATTTTTCTCTGAAGTTTGAGGTGTTTGAAAATATGGTGGATTACATGTAACAACATCATATTGATGACGCCCAAGTTTCTCTGGCATATCTTTCAAATCTCCATGTATGAGGTGAATTCTTTCTTCCAACCCATTGTATTGAACACTTCTTACTCCCATATCATATAAGCGTTCTTGAATTTCCACACCAGTAATATTTCCTTTTGTTCTTGTACTTAATAGAAGGGGAACAACCGCGTTACCTGTACACAAATCAAGTAAATTCCCCTTTTGAATTGGTACCCATGCAAAATCTGCAAGTAAAACGGCATCTAAAGAAAAATTAAATACTGATGGGCTTTGTATAATCTTCATGTCTTGTGCTAATAAGTAATCTAAACGTTCATCTTCATATAAATTCATATACTGCTCCTTTTCTTACCCTTAACCTACCCTATTTCATGTATAAAAAATTACCTTTCCAATTATAATTGGAAAGGTAATTTCACTTTTTATTTAAGAATGAAAGACAGAACAAACAATCTCCCTCTTTACGTACACTTCCATAATGTAGATTGCAAATATGAAAACCTTCTTGATATAGTCTCGCTAAATTGTCATAGCCTTCACCAATATCTGTTTTCGGCTTCACTTCTTTACGTTTTTGAGTTTTTTGTTTTTCTTTATTCTGCACTTCTTCAAAACGGTGTCGCAAATTGTTATTTTCCATTTTTATATGTTGGTTTTCTTCCAACAACTCTGCAAGATGCTGTTTTAACTCTCCCAACTGTTTATATAAATGTCCAATTTGCTCTTCCATACTAGAAACCGATTCAAAAATATCTTTTTTCTCCACAAGCACCCACCTCATTAATCTGTGGTTTGACTCGAAACGACCCCTTTATTCACTAACTCATCTAACGTATATTCTACTATCCGTTCCTTGTCTACTAGTTCCACTTGAATTAATCTTTCTAAAATATTTAATCCGATAACACGGCCAGTACCATGCGGGGTTTGTATACGTTGATCTAAATCAGGAAGTTGTTCCTTTGCTGCCTCATATTCATCATTCTCATATTTTAAGCAACACATTAAGCGACCACATAAACCAGAGATTTTTGCAGGATTTAATGATAAATTTTGATCCTTTGCCATTTTAATGGATACAGGTTCAAAATCCCCTAAAAAAGTAGAACAACAAAGCATACGACCACATGGACCAATACCACCTAGCATCTTCGCTTCATCACGAACACCAATTTGTCTTAGTTCAATTCTTGTTCTAAAAATTGCGGCTAAGTCCTTCACTAGTTCGCGGAAATCGATCCGACCATCCGCAGTAAAATAGAAAATAATCTTATTACGATCGAATGTATACTCTACATCTACAAGTTTCATATCAAGATTATGCTCTACTACCTTTTGTTGACAAACTTGATATGCTTCTTTGGCAGCATGTTTGTTCTCTTCAACAATGGTACGATCATTTTCATTTGCAATACGAATAACCTTTTTTAGCGGTAATACAACGTCGTTTTCATCAACTTGTTTTTTGGTAATAACTACTTTTCCGTATTCAATACCTCTTACCGTTTCTACAATGACAAACTCATTTTCAGAGATATCGAACTGGTTTGGATCAAAGTAATATACCTTTCCGGCCTTCTTAAAGCGAACACCTACTACATCATACAAAACGGTCATCCCTCCTGCAACCGCAACACTAACTGTTCGAACACAAGCTGCGCATTTACATTAGCGTTGATTCTATTTTTTGCCTCTAATATATTAAAGAGAGCTGATACAATGCGCTTCTGAGCATAGGAAAACGATTCAAACATCTCTTTCTGCTCATGAAAAACAAGACGATCTTCTTCTCCAAGTTGAACATATAATAAATCCTTATAAATAAGGAGTAACATATCTAAACCTTGCTGTAATTGTTCTTTCTCTCCAAAGTGTTTTCCCCATTTTTCTTGTACAAAAAAAATAGAGGTTTTATCTTTTTCGAGCGCTTCACATAATTTTATCACTAAAGCTCGTGCTTGTGCAAACCATTCATCACTACATAAAGCTAAAGCTTCATCAAAACTATTTGTAAGTTGAGCAGCAAGTGTCGATAAAGATGCTGTAATCCCTTCATCCTGTAATCTTCTAATTAAAGATTCCGTAGGTAACGGTCTAAACGTAACAACTTGGCAGCGAGATAAAATCGTATTTAAAATTTGATGACTTTGTTCAGTAAGTAAAATAGCAGTTGTATCACTACTTGGTTCTTCTAAAAATTTCAAAAGTGTATTTGCCGCATTTGCTGTCATACGATCTGCGTGCTCAATAATATATATTTTTTTATTTGCCTCTAATCCTGTTTTGGAAAACTCTTCTTGTAAATCATGAATTTGCTGCTTCTTAATAGATAATCCGTCTGGTTTTACAATATGTAAGTTAGGGTGGTTACCTGAATCAATTCGCTTACAGTTTGTACATACATGGCAGGGCTCTACTCCATTCCGCTCAGAACAGAGGAAACTCTTTGCCATTTGAATTGCTGTCGCAAACTTTCCTGTCCCTTTCCCTCCCTCTAACAAGTAAGCGTGGGATATACGCTCTTTTGCAATGCTATTCATCAACATTTTTACACCGATGGGTTGTATAGCAGAAAGCTGCTCCCACGTCTTCGTCATAATGCATACCTCACTTATTTCATTCTTTCCTTCTATTATAACAATTTATCTTCTATAATCTGAACAACTTCTTCTATAAGTTTTTCCATCGGTTGATCAGCATTTACCAATACAATACGATCCGAGAAACGTTCTACAACTTGTAAATACCCTTCGCGCACACGTTTATGGAAAGAGATATCTTCCATATCTAGTCGATTTACTTCACGTCCTGCATCTTTTTCAATCCGAGCCAAACCAACCTCAGGCTCAATGTCTAGATAAATTGTTAAACTAGGCATACAGTCCTCTGTTGCGAAACGATTTATTTCAAATACCTTATCCATACCCAATCCTCTTGCATAGCCTTGGTATGCTAAAGAGCTATCTATAAAACGATCACATAACACGAGGTAGTTCTCATTAAGTGCTGGCATAACTTTTTCTACTAAATGTTGTCTGCGCGCAGCAGCATAAAGAAGCGCTTCTGTACGTGCTTCCATCATCGTATATTCTTGTTTATGTAAAATCGTCCTAATGTCCTCAGAAATTGCAATACCGCCTGGTTCCCTTGTCGCCATTACCTTTTGTGCTTTTTGTTCAAAATATGGCAATAAGCTTTTAATTAACGTTGTTTTACCTGAACCTTCTGGGCCCTCAATTGTTACAAATAATCCCTTCATCCTAAAACCTACTTTCTATATCATACACTTTCATATATTTCGTATTACCTTGAAAACGAGCTCCTGCTCTTTCTAAATACATAATTTGCTCTTTATGCTCTGAAGTAATTCTCTCTCCATACATAATTAATGGAATTCCAGGTGGATACGGAATCACCATTTCCGCCGCTATCATTCCAACAGCATCTTCTATAGATACTATCTTTGTTTCATATCCGTCTAGTTGTTTATACGTATACGGTAAAAGAGAGAATTCACCATTATAAGTATAACGAATAGATTCCCTCTTGTCTTTCACCTCATAATGTTGCAATGCTACTCGGATCATCTCTATAACCTTCATATATTCCTCATTTACTTGTAAGGGTAAAATAAATAGGACATTGTACGGATCAGCCATCTCTGTATATATACCGACCTTTTCAAATACAGACTGTAATTCGTACCCTGATAACTGACAACAAGTTTGTACGGTGACCTTTAACTCATCTTGCAACGGATATTCTAAAATGGCGATTTGGGGAATAGAACGTAATTGTTCCTTAAATCTTCGTAAAAACTCAACAATTTCACTGTGACCTTCTTCTTTTATACGCGCCATTGTAAAGCGTGCTATATCCAAGGAAGCCATAATTGGATACGATGGACTACTAGATTGTAGCATACTTAAATAAGTAGTAACCTTATCTTCGTCTACTAAATGACTATTTATATGTAAATAGGAACCCATTGTCATTGCGGGTAATGTTTTATGTGCAGAATGAACTACAATATCTGCACCATATGTTAATGCTGACTTCGGAAATGGTTCTCCCAAACATAGATGTGCCCCATGTGCCTCATCTACCAAAACAGGGATTTTATGTGCATGTGCAAAAGCGATGCTTGCCTCTAAATCCATCCCCATACCATAATAATTAGGATGCGTTAAAATAAGTGCTTTCGCATTTGGATACTTTCTAATTGCGTTCTTAATAATTTCATTACGAACTCCCACTGGTACGTTGTAAGCTTCATCAATCCATGGATCTAAAAAAATGGGATTTGCTCCCGCAAGTTTTAAACCATTAATAATTGATTTATGACAATTTCTTTGTACAAGAACAATATCATGTTCCCCGCAACAAGACAAAATCATTGCTAAGTTCCCGACTGTTGAACCATTAATTAAAAAATAACTTCTCTTTGTATTATAAACTTCAGCCAATAATTGTTGTGCCTCATCTATACATTCAAACGGACTATGCAAATCATCTAGTCCTGCTAATTCAGTTACATCAATAGATAGAATACCTTTAAACTCTCTTATTGCCTCCTGAGGGAAGTTTAAACCATTCTTATGACCAGGAACATGAAAGGATAACGGCCCTCTTTCTTTAAACTCTATTAACGCCTCATATAAAGGCATACGATTTTGATTCATCTACATCTCTTCCTTATTATTCATTCTCTATCTATTATACAGAACAAAAAAAATAATAGGCATATGCCTATTTAAAAATATGATACTTCTAATTTTCGAAGCTGCTTTAAATAATATATATATTTCGGATCATCTGTCTCTGTATTCACCATATCCTTTTCACATTCATGGCATATTAAATTATTATAAACATATATACCTTCTTTTCTTTTTGTCTCACAAACAATACAAACTTCACTTTGTAATGTCATAATCTTCCCTCCCTATTTAAGTGAACCTATTTTATACTTCTAATCCTTAACAATTTACAGAAAAATATACACCCATCTTTTATATAATATGATTAACTCTTGGGCAACGTGTTTGTATTTCCATTACTTCTTTCCCATTCTTTTTAACAATACAAAAAAACACAAGTCAAATGACTTGTGTTTTTAGTTGCTTGGCGACGTCCTACTCTCACAGGGACAAGGTCCCAACTACCATCGGCGCTAGAGAGCTTAACTTCCGTGTTCGGTATGGGAACGGGTGTGACCTCTCTGCCATCAT
>NZ_JBQAGQ010000015.1:0-18785 GCF_051916445.1 Bacillus cereus group sp. MYBK220-1
AAACACCAACCAAGGTGGAAACACCAACCAAGGTGAAAACACCAACCAAGGTGGAAACACCAACCAAGGTGAAAACACCAACCAAGGTGAAAACAACAACCAAGATAATAACACAACAATTGATCCAAAAGCTCTTAAAGATGGTGAATACAGCATTGGCTTTAAAGTGTTAAAAGATCAAACAGATGAAATCTCAATGATGAACACATACACAAAAAGCCCAGGTGTATTAAAAGTAAAAGATGGTAAGAAATACGTATCGTTTACATTAACAAATAGTACATGGATTACGAAATTTGAATTTGAGAAAAATGGTTCTTTCGTTAATGCAAAAGTGTTAAGTGAAAATAAAGAACAAAATACAAGAGTAGTAGAAGTAGAAGTAAACGATTTGTCTAAAAAATTAAATGCAAAAGTAAAAGTAGATATTGATTCAATGAATTATCACCATGTCTATGATGTTCAATTTGTATTTGATCAAGACAGTATTAAAGCTTTAGGGACCCAAGGCGGAAACAACAACCAAGGCGGAAACAACAACCAAGGCGGAAACAACAACCAAGACGGAAACGACAACCAAGGCGGAAACAACAACCAAGGCGGAAACGACAACCAAGGCGGAAACAACAACCAAGGTGGAAACGACAACCAAGGTGGAAACAATAACCAAGGTGAAAATAATAAACCGAGAGTAATAGTTGATCCGAAAAATTTAGTAGATGGCCAATATGATATTACATTTAAAGTATTAAAAGATAAAACAGATGAGATTTCAAAGATGCATGACTATGTTGTAAATCCAGCGAAATTAATCGTAAAAGATGGTAAAAAATATATTGAGATGGTGCTGAAAAATAGTGCGTGGATTACGAAATTCCAAACGGAAAACAAGGAACTATTCGCTGATGCGAAAGTAGTAAGCGAAGATAAAAATGCAAATACGCGAGTAGTACAGTTTGAAGTAGAAGATCTATTTAAAAAATTAAACGCAAAAGTAAAGGTAGACATCGATGAGATGAACTACCATCATTTCTACGATGTACAAATTCAATTTGATACAAATAATATCGGCGCGTTAGGAACTCTTAAAGAGGAACCGAAAAATCCAGTGACTACACCGAAAGTAGATAATGTAAAAACAGTAGGTACTCCTGATTTTAACCGAAATGCAGATGGTCAGAAGAAAAAAGAAGATACAAAAAATGATTCAAAAAAAGAGAAAAATTCAAAAACTGCAGATACAGCACAACTTGGTTTATACATGGTGTTACTGCTAGGTTCACTTGCTTTACTAGTTCGTAAATATAGAGCAGGTAGATTGTAATTTTTGGAGTCTTGATGCATATTCGCGTGTATCAAGACTTGTTTCATATTGTATGGAAAGGAGTGGTGATTGAGAGTGAAGAAAATTGCAAGTGTACTAATGGCTATCATTTTGTTAATGAGTATAGCCGGGTGCTCATCACCAAAAAAAGAATCAGCAAAGCAGGTAAAGAGTGAAAGTAAAGAGCGCGTTGTTGCAACAACATTGGCTGTTACTGAAATTATGGATGCGTTAGAAGTAGATTTAGTTGGCGTTCCAACAAGCTCTAAAACTTTACCGAAGCGATATAAAGGTTTACCTGAAGTTGGGAATCCAATGAGTCCAGATATGGAAAAGGTAAAGTCATTAAAGCCTTCAGAAGTGTTATCTGTGACAACACTTGAATATGAATTAAAGCCGGTTTTTGATGGTGTGGGTATGAAAGCAAACTTTTTAGATTTAACGAGTTTGAAAAATATGCAAAGTTCTATTAGCGATTTAGGTAAGAAATATGGGCGTGAAAAACAGGCCGAAGCAGTAGTAACTAAATTAGATAAAAAGGTTGCTAGCATTCAAAAAGAAGTAAAAGGAAAGAAAGAACCGACAGTGCTTATTTTATTAGGTGTGCCGGGAAGTTATTTAGTAGCAACAGAGCATTCTTATATTGGAGATTTAGTGAAACAACTAGGTGGTAAAAATATTGTGCAAGGTGA
The DNA here is from genome assembly GCF_051916445.1 of Bacillus cereus group sp. MYBK220-1. Lineage (NCBI taxonomy): Bacteria > Bacillati > Bacillota > Bacilli > Caryophanales > Bacillaceae > Bacillus > Bacillus cereus group sp. MYBK220-1. Next base: position 2,017 of record NZ_JBQAGQ010000015.1, read on the forward strand.
ACAAGTAGAATATTTAGCTTCTAATACAGAGTATTTAAAGAAAGCTGATCCAGATATTATTTTACGAGCAGCTCATGGTATGCCTGATGAAGTTGTAAAAATGTTTGATAAAGAATTTAAAACAAATGATATTTGGAAACACTTTGCTGCGGTTAAAAATAACCGTGTTTACGATTTAGAAGAGCGTTTATTTGGAACGACAGGCAATTTAGCAGCAATTGAAGCGTTAGATGAATTGAAAAAAATGATGTATCCGTGATGCATTTTAATATAAAGGAAGAGTAGAATGAATAAAAAAACTTGGAGTTTCCTCATTGTTACTGCATTGCTTATTGTTATGACATCATTGTCAGCGATGAAAGGGAGTTTAGAAGTAGGTATTGTTGAACTTGTACAAGGGATATTTACAGGTGGAAATGAAGATGTTGAAGTCATTAAAGATTTACGTTTCCCGCGTATTATTATTGCGTTGTTCACTGGAGCGGCTCTCGCTGTTTCAGGTGTGCTTTTTCAAGCTGTTATGAAAAATCCACTCGCCGATGCTGGGGTAATCGGTATATCTTCAGGAGCAAGTTTTATGACACTCGTTATTATTACGTTGTTCCCGCAATTCTTTTTCTGGACACCCGTATTCGCCTTTTTAGGTGGTGCGCTTGCATGTTATCTCGTTTATTCGTTTTCATGGAAATCAGGATTAAGCCCGCTTCGCATTATTTTAATTGGTATTGCCATTAATGCAATGTTTACTGGATTAAATGAATCATTCGTTACGATTTGTGGGTATTTTATTAAGAGTATTAAGCAAACGACGACTTCTAACATAACAATGAAGACATGGGGCGATGTAGAAATAATGGTGACTTATGGAACGATTGGTCTTATTCTTGCTCTGTTCGTAGGAGCTTGGTGTAACTTATTATCGCTACAAGATAAGACTGCGAAAAACTTAGGCTTGCACGTGACGAGAGTTCGTCTTATTATTTCTGCCATTGCAGTACTCTTAGCGGCAGTATCAACAGCGATTGCAGGTGTTATTGCTTTTGTAGGATTACTAGTTCCGCATATTTCAAGACAATTAGTCGGTTCAGACCATAAAGTATTAATTCCATTTTCTGCTCTTGCAGGGGCGTTATTAATTTTGACGGCAGATACAATTGGAAGGTTAATTGTGCCACCTAATGAAATTCCAGCAGCAACAATTATGGCGGTTATTGGTGGTCCATTCTTAATATTTTTGCTTAGAAAGAGTGATAAAGTTCATGGAAATTAAAAATGTAACCTTTTCATACGATAACGTAACAAATCGTTTAAAGTCTGTTAGTAGTGAAATAGAAATTGGGAAAATTACAACAATCATTGGACCGAATGGATGTGGGAAATCAACATTACTTAGTGTCATGTCTAGAAACCACGCTCCTAGCAGTGGAGAAGTAATACTTGATGGGAAAGCGATTGGTGAATATAAACCGAAAGAGTTTGCTAGAAAGCTAGCGGTTGTCCATCAACAAAATGAGGCTCCAGCAGATATTACAGTGGAAAAGCTAATAAGCTTCGGGCGTATGCCATATAAAAATATATTCTCTCCGCAAACAGATGAAGATAGAGAAGCGATTGAGCGTGCACTAGTATGTACGAATTTACAAAGTAAGCGTGATAAGCCAATTTATGCTTTATCTGGTGGAGAGAGGCAGCGAGTTTGGATCGCGATGACATTAGCTCAAAATACACCAATGCTCTTCTTAGATGAACCGACCACATATTTAGATATTTACTATCAGTTAGAAATATTAGAGTTAGTGAAAGAGTTAAATGAAGTGCATGGACTAACGATTGTAATGGTATTACATGATATTAATCAAGCCATTCGTTATAGCGACCATATTATCGTTATGAAAGATGGAGAAATCATTACGAAAGGTATTCCTAATGATGTAATAACAGAAGAAATGGTTAAAGCAATATATGGTGTAGATGTCATTGTAAAGCAGGATGAAGATACCGGATTGTACATGGTACCTATGGGAATCTAAAGGCTGAGCATAATCCGTTTTGAGGTGATAATTTGAATAGTAAGAAAGGACGGAAAAAGAATTCTTTTTTTCAACGCATACTTACAATTGTGTTTTTAGGAATCTTTTTCTATTCAATTTATGAGTTGGGCGGGATTTTCATGGATTATTATGAAAATCGTAAAGTAATGGCTGAGGCACAACATATTTATAAAAGAAGTCCAATGGAAGAAAAATCAGAAGATGGAGAGGTACGTAAACAGTTTCAGGATCTCCAGAAAATTAATCCAGAGATAGTCGGATGGATTACGATGGATGATACACAAATTAATTATCCAATCGTTCAAGCAAAAGATAATGATTACTATTTATTTCGTAATTATAAAGGTGAAGATATGAGAGCGGGAAGCATTTTTATGGACCATCGTAATGATGTGAAATCTCAAAATCGAAATACGATTTTATATGGCCATCGTATGAAAGACGGTTCTATGTTTGGTAGTTTAAAAAAGATGTTGGATGAAGACTTTTTTATGTCTCATCGTAAATTATATTACGATACATTATTTGAAGGATACGACGTTGAAGTTTTTTCAGTATACACGACAACAACGGACTTTTATTACATTGAAACGGATTTTGAAAATGATGCAGCATATACATCGTTCTTAAAGGAAATTCAAGAAAAATCACTGTACAAAACGGATACGGAATTGACGGCTAATGATGAAATCGTAACACTTTCTACTTGTGATTATGCGCTTGATCCAGAGGCTGGAAGGCTAGTTGTACACGCAAAATTAGTAAAAAGAAATTAAAGAAAAAAGTATAGAATATGAGAAGTGATAGATAACGCTTCTCATATTCTATACTTTAAAAAAGGACTGTTTTTACTGTGCTGCAGCCATTGGCATACGTACAACTTTTACATCATAGTAAGCAATTTTATTATCAAGAATATATTCTGGCATTCCGCCTTGATGTGAGTGAGCATCTTTAAATGCAGCGCTCTTTGTCCAACCTTGGAAATCTTCTTTTGCATTCCAGCGAGTGCTAATTGTTACTTCATCATAATCAACTGTATTTTGCGTTAAAAGAACTTCTAGACCTAAAAAGCCTGGCATCGTTTCAACTTTACCTACTTTATTAAAACGCTCAATTAATTTATGTCCATTTCCCTTTGTAATTTTAGCTGTATTTGTAACGATAATCATGTTTATTCCTCCTATAAATGTAGCTATATTTTCAAGAACTCATATACATTAAATGATAATGAAAATCATTATCATTGTCAATGATAAATGTGAAATATATAAGTTTTTTTCTATTATTTTGGACAGTGAGATTTTCATTTCAAAACGTAGTAAATATGTGGCGATTAAGTGCGAGAATGAGCTAGTTGTACTAGCAAAGCAATAATATGGTATAGTGAAACGAGGCTGTTTTTTCAGTCTCGTTTTTTAAATGCTTCCTGTAGAGAAAGCATGCAAATGGAAAGGAAGTTATTATATGCGATCAGAAGTAACAGTAAAAATAAAACCGAAATTTATAAAAGAAATTAAAAGTGGATATCCGCTTATTTTAAAAGATGCGATTCAAAATTTAAATGATGTTCAGGAAGAAGGAACAATCATCAAAGTAGTAGATGAGAAGAACCAATTTATCGGAAAAGGCTATTATGGAAAACAAAATAAAGGATATGGCTGGATTTTAACGAGAAAAGAGAGTGAACAAATTAATCAATCTTTCTTTGAAAGTAAAATCAAATCTGCCTTACATAAACGAAAGCAATTTTACAAATCAAGTGATACGACAGCATTCCGTGTGGTGAATGGTGAAGGTGATGGTCTTGGAGGACTAATTATCGATTATTATGATGGCTACTACGTAGTAAGTTGGTATAGTGAAGGGATTTACACTTTCAGAGATGAGATTATAGCCGCTCTTCAAAAAGTAGCAAACTTTAAAGGTATTTATGAGAAAAAGCGTTTTGATACGAAAGGGAAATACATTGAAGGCGATGATTTCGTAGCAGGAGAGCGCGGTGAGTTCCCGATTATCGTAAAAGAGAACGGTGTAAACTTTGCGGTTTATTTAAATGATGGGGCAATGGTTGGTGTATTTTTAGATCAACGTAACGTTCGAAAACAAATTCGTGATAAATATGCAAAGGGAAGAACAGTGTTAAATATGTTCTCTTATACAGGTGCTTTCTCTGTATTTGCAGCGCTTGGCGGAGCGAGTAAAACGACGAGTGTTGACCTTGCAAATCGTAGTTTAAGTAAAACGATTGAGCAGTTTAGTGTAAATGAAGTTGATTATGAAGCACAAGATATTATTGTAGAAGATGTATTTCTTTACTTCAAATATGCAGCTAAGAAAAAGATGAAATTTGATATGGTCGTACTTGATCCTCCAAGCTTCGCCCGATCAAAAAAATATACATTTAGTGCAGCGAAAGATTATAAAAACTTATTAAAAGAAACAATTGCCATTACAGAAAATAACGGAATTATCGTTGCTTCTACAAATTGTAGCGCATTCGATATGAAAAAGTTTAAAGGCTTTATCGATACAGCCTTTAAAGAAATGAATGGCAAATATAAAATATTAGAAGAACATTCTTTACCAGAAGATTTCCGTACCATTGATCAATTTAAAGAAGGAGACTATTTAAAAGTAGTTTTCATCGAGAAAATTAAAGGTTAATAAAGAAAAGGAGCTCGAGTTTACTTGAGCTCCTTTTCTTATTGAACGATATTTTGTACTCTACCGACTTGTCCGTCCTGCAATCGCACTTTAATGCCATGCGGATGGGAAGGGGAGTTTGTTAAAATATCTTTTACAATGCCACGTGTTAATTTACCTGTTCGTTGATCTTGTTTTAATACAATATCAACTTCAAGACCGGGTGCGATATTAGAACGTTTTTGTCCGTTCATTTACACACCTGTACGTCTACGTTGGTTGTTTGTCTTTTTCGTTTGTTGATTTTGTAGTTTTTTTGTTTCTTGGCTTTGATTTTTTGCATTTTGACCATTTCCATTTCCTTGCTTTTTCTTAGCAAGTTGTTCACGCATTAAATCAGCTAAGCTTACTTTTTTGTTTTCTGACATGATAAGTCTCCTTTATATAAAGTTAATTATGAACAATCATAGTGAATTTCATCATATCATTGTTAAGGAAGGAAGGGAAGTTGGTTTGAAAATTCATATATTTGTTTCCAGTCTGTAGTAGTTACGATACAATTGAGTTGTTAACGTTTGTAAAAAGGGGATAGACATATGTCACATCATATTTTATTAGTTGAAGATGATCTCTCAATTCAAGAGATGGTGGAAAAGTATTTGATAAAAGAGGGCTTTCAAGTAACAATTGCGTCTGATGGAGAAGAAGGCGTGAACACATATTTAAAAGGTTCATTTGATTTGATTATCCTCGACATTATGATGCCGAAGCTAGATGGCTTAGAGGTTGTACGAATCATTCGAGAAAAAAGTGCTGTTCCGATTTTAATGATGTCGGCAAAAGATACAGATGTTGATAAAGCTGTTGGATTAGGACTTGGAGCAGATGATTACATTTGTAAGCCATTTTCTATGATTGAATTAGCTGCACGTGTAAAGGCAGGTATTCGAAGATCTACGAAATATTCGGCTACAGAAACAACAGAAAAGATGATTCAAATTGGTGATTTAACGATTGATCCAATTAATTTTACTGTAGAAAAAAACGGGAAGCCTCTCAAACTTACTTTAAAAGAATTTGAGATTCTAAAATTGTTTGTAAAGAATCAAAATCGTGTATTTACAAAAGCACAAATATATACACTAATTTGGAACGAAGAGTATTACGGTGACGATAACGTTATTAATGTTCATATGAGAAGATTGCGTGAGAAAATCGAAAGTGATCCATCTAATCCAGAATATATTAAAACGTTATGGGGTATCGGCTATAAGTTGGAAGTGATGTAATATGGTCAATTTGTTAATAAGTATTATTTTTATATTGTTATGTGTCATTTACATACAATATAAAATGAGAAAAAATAGTAGTAAAAATTTACGATACACATATGAAAAGTTAGAAAATATTGTAAATGTACAAACGGGCGAGAAGTTACTCGTTATGACAGATGATCTAGAATTGCAAAAATTATTAGTGGCAATTAATCAATTATTAGATGCAAAACAGAAAACGAATGCAGATCATGCAAAAGTAGAAATTTCGATGAGAAAAATGCTTTCAAATATTTCACATGATTTAAAGACGCCACTAACAGTTATTCTTGGATATACAGAAATGTTAAATAAGGACAAAACGATGAATAAAGAAGAACAGCAAATATTACTTGAAAAGGTGCATGTGAAAACACTAGAAGTAATGGAACTGATTCATAAGTTTTTTGATTTAGCAAAACTAGAATCTGGTGACAAGGCAATCGAGATGACAAAAGTAAATATGAATGAGGTTTGTCGTGAGAAGATTTTATCTTTTTATGATTTAGTAACATCGAAAGGTTTTCATGTTCATATTGATATACCGGAAAGAAATATATATGCACTTGGAAATGTAGAAGTATTAGGCAGGGTATTGAACAATTTAATATCAAATGCGATTACATATGGAGACGATGGAAAGACACTTGGTATGACGTTAAGAGATGATGAAACGAATGTGTATATAGACGTATGGGATACAGGAAAAGGAATTGATGAATCGCATATTGATAAAGTGTTCGAGCGTATGTACACACTTGAAGATTCAAGAAATAGATTGTACCAAGGGAGCGGTTTAGGGTTAACGATTACGAAAAGGCTTGTGGAAGCGATGGATGGAAAAATTCATCTTTCTAGTAAGCCGTATGAAAAAACAATTTTTACAGTTGCATTAAAAAAGATGCAGTTTTAGCTTGTAGAGAAGTAGATTCTACAAGCTTTTTTTTCAGCGTAAGGAATTTGTAAGAAACGGGTAAGAAAAAAGAGATTTCCGTTGTCTATTATAGAAATATAGAGTATTGCGAAAGGGGAAAGTAACATGACATATATATTAAAAACAAATCAGTTAACGAAAGTGTTTAAAGGGAAAGAAGTTATTTCCGGTGTTAACATGCATGTGAAAAAAGGAGAAATTTACGGTTTTTTAGGACCAAACGGTGCTGGTAAAACAACGATTATGAAAATGATTACAAATTTAATAAAACCGACGAGCGGTGAGATTGAAATTTTCGGTGAGAAGTTAACAGATACATCTTATGAAGTATTAAAGAGAATGGGGACGATTATTGAATATCCAATCTTTTATGATAAATTAACGGCGAAAGAAAACTTAGAATTACATTGTGAATATATGGGCTATTACGATAGAAATGAAATTGACCATGCTTTACATTTAGTGAAGCTGCAAGGTATAGATAATAAAAAAGTAAAAGATTTTTCATTAGGAATGAAACAACGACTCGGTATTGCAAGGGCAATCGTAACAAAGCCAGAATTACTCATTTTAGATGAACCCATTAACGGTTTAGATCCAATTGGTATTAAAGAATTAAGAGACTTATTTAAAATGCTCTGCAAAGAATATGGCATTACATTATTAGTTTCTAGCCATATTTTAGGTGAGATGGAATTAATGGCGGATACAATTGGTGTCATTCAAAATGGAAAACTAATAAAAGAAGTTTCAATGAAGAGTATTAACGGAAAACAAACAGAGTACATTGAAATTACTGTTCCTGATGTGAAGCGTGCAGCTTATATTTTAGAAGATAAACTTGGTATAAAAAACTACAAAATAATGAGTGGAAACATGATTCGGGTTTATGAAGTGGCGGTGACACAGCAAGCCATTTCAAAAGCACTTATTATGAACGATGTGGAAATTGAAAGTATTAATAAGAAACATAGTTCTTTAGAGGAATATTTCTTAAATGTAATGGATGGAGAAGGTATTCATGCTTAATGGACTGTGGCTGAACCTGGTAAGTGGATTTATCGTAATGCTAATAAGTGGAATTTTATATTATAGAAAACCAGAGCGGAAATGGTTGTTCATTGTACTAGTGATAGGAATGTTAAGCTTCGTTACTGCTGGAATTAGAATGTTAGCAGCGTAGAGACAGGTATATAAAGAATGGAGGCGTGGTTTATATGTTTAAATTAATGAAGCTCGAATGGAAGAAACATCAATTATCTAGTTACTTTAAAAGTGTAGCAATTTGTATTATAGCAATTTTCGCTGCAGTAAGCCTTATGGCATGGGGAATGAAAGCCGAGGGAGACGTGCTCTTCTTTGACTTCACACAGAACATGGCTTTAGTAAATATTTTTATTAGGATAACATTCATTATTTTTAGTTCAGTCATTTTATCACGTTTAGTAATTGATGAGTATAAGAACAAAACGATACAACTATCATTTATGTATCCGCTACAAAGGAAAATGCTAATGAGTGCGAAATTAACAATTGTTTTCTGTTTTTGTTTTGTGAGCACGATTATCGCGACTTTCATTATTAGCTTGCTCGTATATTTTGTGAGTCCAATGATGGGACTGATTGAAACACCTGCTACGATAGGTGAAATAATAGCTATCGTTCCAGGTACTATTATAAGTGCATTTATGATATCTGGTATAAGTTTAATTCCTTTATTTTTTGGAATGAGAAAGAAATCGACACCGACAACGATTACTTCAGCAGTAATAATTGGCTTGCTGATTAGTGGTAACTATGGTCCTGGAAACGGTCAAGTAAGTATGTTTGATTTTATAGCTATCCCAATCGTGCTCTGTTTATTAGGAATTTTCATTAGTTATCTATCGTTTCGTAAAATCGACAAGATCGATGTGGCGTGAAGCAAGCCTAAAACAACAACGAACTGGGGTATGACTGGTGAAAAAAATAATAGTAATTGCAATATTATTCATTACAATTGCTAGTGTAGTTTTTGGTATTAAGGTGTTTCAGGGGAAAGATTTTAAGAAAGAAAAGTCTTTTGAGATAAATAATATAAAAGAAATACAAGTAGACAATGAAAACTGGAATCTTGAATTTAAAAGTACAGACGCTAATAAAATAGTAATTTCCGCTCAAGGTGAACAAGCAGATAAAGAGATAGATCCCGTCAAAATAGAAAATGATGAAAATAAAATTATGGTTAAGCAAAAACAAGAGGCGAACAAATTTTTTAATGGTTTTACGTTTAGGAAGAAGAATAGTATATGTATAGCTATTCCGAAGAAAGAGATAGATAAAATTATAGTAAATAATAAATCGGGTGATGTGAAAATAAGAGATCTAGTAGTAAAAAGTATCATGACGAAAGGCAAATCTGGGGATGGAATGATTGTAGGACTATCAGCCGAGAAAGGTGAATTCATATCGCAAAGTGGAGAGTTAGTTGTAAAAGATAGTTCAGTACAAGAATTAAATATAAAGTCTACGACTGGTGATAACTATATAACAAATGTAAGTAACTCAAATATGAACATCACTTCAACATCTGGGGAAGTATTGCTGAAAGATATGACAGAAGGAAAATCATTATTTATAGAAACAAAATCAGGGGATATTGGCGTACGATATAAAGGGGTTCCGACTTCTTTACAACTTACGGCTAAAAGTAATTTGACTGACGTAATAGTGGATTTAAAAGGACTTAAGAAAGATAAAAATACAGAAAAAATAAAAGTAGGAACGATTGGTGATGCAAAAAATGAAGCGAAGATTTTAAGTGAAACAGGAGTCATTTATATTGATTAAATCTTAGGAGGAAGGAGGACACTATCATGCTACATTTAATGAAGCTAGAATTGAAAAAGTTTAAGCTTGGTTGGTACGTGAAGAGAGCAATTATTGCAAATATTGTTATACTGGCATTAATGATCTTTGTGAGCATCATCGCTCAAGTAGAAGGTGATGCAGAAATAAGGAATCCAGAGACGATATTGTTAATGGCTAGCGCAATAGTAAGAGCAACGTTTATTGTTTTTGGTAGTGTATTAATCGCAAGGCTAATAATTGGTGAATATAAAAATAAAACAATACTACTTATGTTTTCTTACCCTATTAATCGGAAGAAAATGATGGCTAGTAAGTTGGCTATTGCAGCAATAGTAACATTTATAACAGTTATTGTATCTAACATTTTAGTAGTAGGAGTTTTCTTTGGTATAGATAGCTATTTTTCAATTCTTCCTAATTCATTTACAGTAGATCAATTGATGCAAGAAGGAATAAAACTAGTTCCTTTGGCCATCGCAACTGCGGGGATGAGTTTAATCCCATTATATTTCGGAATGCGTAAACGTTCCGTGCCAACTACAATTGTTTCATCTCTTATCGTTGTCACAATTGCAATGAATGGCAACCCAGAGTTTTCTACAGCAACTTTTCTTCCTCTTCAACTAGCATTGGCAGCAATTGGAGTTGTGATTGCGTATTACGGCATTAAAAATATAGAGAAGGAAGATATAGCAGTATGATAAGAATACGTAAAAGGAGTTGGTGTTATACTAACTCCTTTTTTGTATATATATGCTTCGTTACTACTCTGTAAATTTAGAGTGTTTACTTAAATAATCTTGTACTCCTGGAGAAATGTTAAAGTTATTTGGACTTTTATATTCGATAGTAAACTCTCCGTCAGTACTTGTTTTAAAGGAGATCGCATAGCTATTCATTTTAGCATCGTAAGAAGTATTTTTGACTACCGCATCTAAATCGAAGTATTTTGTAATATATTCTTTTGATTCCGTAATTGCTACTTGTTTTCCCCAAGGGGTACCATAATAGGTGAAATAAAGAGATACACTAATAACTCCAATAAGAGAAGTTAGTAAAATAGTTCCCATAGCTATTTTTTTATTTTTTGTATTCAATTTGGTTACTCCTCTTCGTAATATGTATTCATTTTAACCTATCTTTTCCATAAAACAACCATTAAGAAAAAATAGTTTCACATGAAACAAGTTACAGAAAAAGACAAGATATGTAAACATCTTGTCTTTTTTGTCGTTACATTTTAGGAGCTTCCATTCCAGCCGCAGCCCATTCTTCTTTTGCGGGGCCATATACGCCAGGAACTGTTAAGCCAGCTTGTCGCATTAAAACCGTCATTTGCCCGCGATGATGATTTTGATGATTAATAAGTGTCATTAAAAATATAGAATTCGGCATAGGGCGACCAAAGAAGTCATTAATAGTTGCTAAATCTTTATTAGTCCATTCGCTTTGAAGTGCTTCAACAAAAGCCGCATTCACTTTACGGTACTCATCTGCAATTGTTTTTGCAGAAGTTTGAACAGGATAATCTTTCGTTTCTCCTTCAAACTTTAGCCCTGTGCCAGATAGTATAACAGGAATTGCCGTCACGATATGCCAAGCGACTCTTCCTAACGTCCAATGTCCAGGTGCAATTTCTTGTGATAAAGATGCATCGGTTAATGAATCAAGCATTTTCTGAGTAGACTCTGCTTCGTATGTCCATGATTGCAAGAAGCCGTCAATTGTTTGGTACATTATTGTTATCCCCCTCTACTTATGTTCATAGATTAAGTTCGAGAAGAAATGACAAGTTCCCTTTATGTTTTAATGATGGTATTTAAAATTTTATATATAAATTTTATGATACTATTTAGTGTATATAGAATTATATTAATTTAGGGGGATATTATGAAAAGATTGATTTTAGGAATCATAATTTTATTTTTAATGGTAGGATGTAGCAATGAAACCTATAAAAAAGCAATGGATCAAGGGAAATTGGCGTTAGCGAGTAAAGAATATGACACGGCAGTAGCATCATTTGAGCTAGCATTAGAAGAGAAAAAGGATGATAAAGAAGCAAAGGTATTAAAAGACCAAACTACTAAGATGATAAGTTCGATAAAAGAGAAATCGAGTGGAAATATAGAACAAGCAATAGGTTTGTTTCAAGAAGTAGAAAAGATGAAAGATGGTTCCGCAATCCTTCAAAGTCAAGCGAAAGAACAAAAAGATTCGCTCATAGAGCATAAAGAGTTAAAAGGTCAATATATAGGTCAATTGGAAAAGGCAGAGAAGTTAAAGAATGATAAAAAGTATGAAGAGGCTAAAGGGATAGTAAATAAAATTGTTAACGATACTGGCCAAAATCAACAATTTATTTCGGAAAATCAACGGGCCGAAGAGCTGAATAAGCAAATAGATGGCTTACTAACTCAACAAGCAGAAGTTAAGAAAAAAGAGGAAGAGTTAAAAAATGAAAAGAAAAAAGAGGCTGATATTGGAAAGTTAAAGGGGTCTTGGATGTCATCAGAAAGTACAGACAGGCCAGTTGGGTTGGAAATAGAATCTATTAATAGTGAGAAAACAGGCGGAGAATTTATGGAACATAATATTTTTGGGAAAGGGACTACTATAGGAGGCTTTCGAATATTAAGTGTGGACCAAGGGATTATTTCCATAGAGCTTGTATTTTTAATGGGAGAAAGAAAACAGAAGGTTGATTTGAAACTTGAGGAGAACACATTAACTGTACATCATGAGTTTATGGGAGGGACTAAATCTGTGAAATTAGTGAGATCAGAGTAATTTATCCCGCTATTCACCTGCAGTAAAATTCCCACCTCAAGATTCGGCTGGAGCAAAGAAGTTAGGTGGGAGATCCACTGCTCATAAAAGCCCAATTGGTTTGGGTTAATAATCAGTGGGGATGAAGAACCCCCCCACTAATTAAAGTTTCACTTTATTTAGTATATAAAAAGGAGGCTTCTAAAACGAAGCCTCCTTTTTAATTAACTTTCTTCCCACTCTTCCTCATCAACCATAAGAAATAAGGTGCTCCAAGTACAGCAACGACAAGGCCAGAAGGAATTTCTTTCGGATATGCGATTGTACGTCCAAGTAAGTCAGCAACAGAAAGAAGGATTGCTCCAAATAGTGCTGAACAAACGAATAGTCTTTGATGGTTCATACCAACAACAATTCTTGCTAAGTGAGGTGCGACAAGGCCTAAAAAGGCAATTGTACCGACAGCAGCGATATTTACTGATGCAAGTAGTGTCGCTAGCACAATTAGAGCAAGACGTGTTTTATTTACTGGTTGCCCAAGTCCAGTTGCTAAATCGTCTCCCAGTACGAGAACGTCAAGTTGTTTTATTAAGAAAAAGATAATGAATACAAGAATTAGAGATGGATATAGAATGATATTTTCTAAGTGATTCCACCCTCTTGCATACGTACTGCCAGATAACCATGTTAAAGCAGCGGCAACATTCAAATTGGCTCTAACGATAAAGATTTGAATAATTGCTGAGCCAAGTGCAGAAATACCAATCCCTATTAAAGCGAGAGCTGTTGGACTAAATCCTGATTTCCAAGAGAAGAAGAGGACAATTCCAACTGCAAGTAGTCCGCCAATAAATGCACCAATTGGTAGGAAGAAACCAGGAAGTGCAGGAAAGACATACATAATCGTTAAAGCACCGACACCAGCTCCCGATGAAATACCAATAATAGAAGGATCGGCAAGTGGGTTTCGTAATATACTTTGGAAAACAAGCCCACTTATTGCAAGGCATGCGCCAGCAATAGCAGCAACGAGCATTCTTGGTAAACGAAGATTCATCATCATATTTTTGTCAAATTGTGTTAATTGACCTGATATAACATTAGTAATGCTTTCGATATAAGCGTTACTACCGATTGTAACACCAAGAGCAATCGTCACAATACAAAGTGTGATAGATATAATGATTACCTTTTTATAAGAGTAATAGCGGGAACTAGCTCCAGCTGCATTCGCACCGTTATCATTCATATATTGTTTCGACTTCATCATTCGATACACTAAGTAAATAAGCCAAGGAGATCCAATCATTGCTGTGACTGCCCCAACGGGAAGTTCTGCACCGGTTGGATCTATTAATCTACCGACAACATCTGCTCCAAGCAATAATACTGCCCCCCATAAGAAAGAAGAGAGAAGAAGAGTAAAGTGTTGACGGTATCCGATAAGGCGCATTAAATGAGGTGCAACTAAGCCGACAAAGCCAATTGGTCCAACAACAGTAACAATTACTGCTGTTAAAAAGATTGCAGCAATGAAGGCGATAAGACGTGTTACTGCTGTTTTTTCACCAAGAGAAATAGCAACATCATCACCAAGTAAGAGAATGTTGAGTTTACGAGACATAAATAGTAAAACTAGGAAAGAAATAATGATAAATGGAAAAGCAAATTGAACGCCATCCCAGTTATTTTGAATAAGAGAGCCAGCTCCCCATAAAAATAAACCAGCTGTTTCATTTTCATAGAAAAGCTGCATCGTTCCGGTAAAGGCAGAGAGCATTAATGTAACGACCATACCAGCTAATGCCATTCTAAGTGGGGTTCCCTTTTTTCCACCAGAAATACGGTATACAAATAAAGCAGTAATAGCACCACCGATAAATGTGAACAGAAGAGAATTAATTTGTAAATCTTTCGGTAAGAAAATTGTAGCCGCTACTAGAAAGAAATATGCGCCAGAGTGAATACCCATTGTACTGGATTCAGCAAGTGGATTTTTCGTTAACGTTTGTAAAATAACCCCTGATGCAGCAAGAGCGCCTCCAGCTAAAATGGCAATTACAGCTCTAGGTAATCGAAGCATGATTAAAGTTTGATGTTCTAGCGATTGGTTCGGTGAGATAAGAGCATCAATAATCATACTATAGGAAATGTTTGCTTGACCTTGTCCGATATGAATAAAGAAAAGGAGGAGCAAGAGAGCTGCTCCTCCTCCGAATACAAGACTTGCTCGAAGTGTATGTTTTAGGCTATTCATCGTGTAATCACTTCTTCGCTGTCATTACATCTGCTACTTGTGTTGCTAAAGATGTTGCAGACTCAGGACCACCGAAAATCCAAGTGTCGCCTTTTAATTTATACATTTTGTTTTCTTTTTTGAACTTTAATTCTTCCCAAGCAGGGTTGCCTTTTAGTTGCGTGTCAAAAATGTTATCTTCATCCGCTACAATGTAAATGAAGTTTGAATCTTGTACACTTTGTAATGATTCTACAGTTGTTTGTTTGAAACCATCTGGCTCAGATTTTCCCGCTTCAAAAGTATTTGTTAAACCTAATTTTTTTGTAACTTGTAAAGCTAAAGAATTGTCAGTTAAGATACGGAATGTTGGTACGTTTTTAGCAGTAAATGCTTGTGCCATTGCGATGTTTTTATCTTTTAAGTCTGCTTTCTCAATTTTTGCTTTTGCATCAGCGAATGCTTTATCCATATCAGCTAATACTTTTTTACCTTCTTCTTCTTTTCCAACTGCTTTTGCAATTTGTTTAAATGTTTCTGTCATTTCAGCAAAGTGATCGTTATTACTTGTTGATGGATCAAACATAACTGTTGGTGCAATTTGCTCTAATTCATTTTTAATTGCTTTACCACGGAATGAAGCTGTGATAATTAAGTCTGGCTTTAAACGGCTAATTTCTTCTAAGTTTGGTTGTTGACGTGTCCCTACATCTACAACATCTTTACTCGGTTTTGTTTTTGTATTTACCCATTTATTATAATTCTTAATGTCTGCCATCCCTACTGGCTGAACACCAAGTGTTAATAAGTCTTCTGAATATACCCACTCAAGTACAACTACTTTTTTCGCTGGTTTATCTAACTTCGTTTCCCCTTCAGCGTGTTTAATTGTTATAGCTTGATTTTTATTGTCCGCTTTTGTTTCTTTTTTCTCCTCTTTTTGCTGTCCGCATCCAACAGCGAATAGAAGAACTACTATGAAAATACTGAGAATTTTCTTCATCTTCTGCCCCCAAATTAAGTGTTTTTTATAACTAGCACCATAAGTGAAAATGGTTATCAATTACAACACCCAAATCATACTATGAGGGTATTTTAAGTGTCAATATATTTTTAAAATTTTGACGAAAAATAACAAATTATATGAATTTTTATATATTATAGTCGTTATTTATCCCGCTATTTGTCCGGCTGTAAGATTCACATCTCAAAATTTGGATGGAGCAAAGAAGTTAGGTGGGAGTCGGGCTGATTAAAGTTTCACTTTATGGAGAGTAAGTCTCTTTACTAAAAATATTGGCGAATGTGAAAAGTTTAAATGGGAACTTGGCTGTGTACGAAAGTGTAATGTGTATGGTTAATAATCTGTGGAGAGGGGGCGAAAGTACAAGCAAAAGGAGTGAGAATCGCATGTAATAATTACTAGAATGTATGGAGGAAATCTGTGTTTTATCCCCGACTAGGCAAAGTATTTCTTTGTTATTTAGATAGGTGTTTTTTAATTCGGTGATTGCGCTAAAAAGATCGAATGTAAAGGAAGTGATCAACATGTCTTCATGGAGCAATAACATAAATGGATATTGTGGGTGTAATAATCAAAATGGTGTACATGTTGATTCATGCTGTTTTAGTTGCGATGGGACAGTTCCTAAGGTTGGTCCGACAGGTTCAACAGGTCCAACGGGAGCGACAGGTTCAACAGGAGCGACAGGTTCAACAGGTCCAACGGGAGCAACGGGAATAACAGGAGCAACGGGTTCAACAGGAGCGACAGGTTCAACGGGAGCGACAGGTTCAACAGGCCCAACAGGAGCGACAGGCGACACAGGTCCAACGGGAGCAACGGGTCCAACAGGAGCGACAGGAATAACAGGAGCAACGGGTTCAACAGGTCCAACGGGAGCGACGGGAATAACAGGAGCAACGGGTTCAACAGGTCCAACGGGAGCGACAGGAATAACAGGAGCAAC
>NZ_JBQAGQ010000016.1:0-15758 GCF_051916445.1 Bacillus cereus group sp. MYBK220-1
GTTCATCCTGAGCCAGGATCAAACTCTCCAATAAAGTTAGTTTGTCTAGCATCTAAAATAAAAATTGACGTTTCACGTTGTTTGTTTCGTTCAGTTTTCAAAGAACTACTTAGTCGCTCATTTGCGACTTCCTTATGTTAACACTTTCGTTAATTGATGTCAACTAAGTTTTTTATTTCATTTGTCGCTTGCGACGTTATTGTCATCGGCGACTTGTTCTATATTACACCTCTAAAGTATAATCGTCAATATGTTTTTATAAAAAATATAAAAAGGCTTATTTCTTTTAAAATAAGCCTTTTTATCACATATCATTCTATTCATTTATTATTTCTCTATAATTGGTAACGAGACGATAAATTGAATAATACCATCCCTATATTCCGCTCGAATACTACCACCTTGTAACTCAACAATACTTTTCGCAATCGCTAAACCGAGTCCCGACCCTTCCGTTACTCTACTTCGAGATTGATCTTTCTTATAGAAACGTTCAAACAAATTCGCTAACTCTTCTCTCGTAAACGCTTCACTATGATTCGCAATTACAATTTGTATATCCCTACGCTGCCTTTGAAGAGAAACTTTTATCTCTCCATCATCTTTACTATACTTAATTGCATTCATTAGTAAATTATCAAATACACGAACCATCTTTTCCGAATCAATCGATGCATAAGCACGTTCCTCAGGAAACTTCTTAACAAACGTAAGTCCATGCTCTTCCGCTTGCGGTACTAGCTCTTCTATTAATTGCTCAAGCAACTCATTTACACATACTTCTTGTTTTTCTAATACAACTTGTTCATTTGTTAACTTCGTATACTCAAATAAATCTTCTATTAAATTTTTTAACTGCTCCGACTTTGCAAAAGCAATTCTCGTATACTCATCGTGTTGTTCTTTATTTTCATATTTAGAATCTCGAAGTAATCGTAAGTAACCCATAATAGAAGTAAGTGGTGTACGCAAATCATGCGATACATTTGTGATAAGCTCATTCTTTTGCTTTTCTAATTTACGTTCCTTTTCTATATTATTCATAAGCTCTTCTGCCATATTATTAATATTCTCAGTTAAAGCTGCAATCTCATCTTCACCTTTTTTCTCAATGCGGTAGGCTAAGTTACCTCTTTCTATTTCCTTTACGCCTTGTGCCATCGCTTCAATCTGCTTCATCTTTCTCTTTGTTATATAGAAGAAAGAGAAAATGAATACAAGTACACCAATTAAAAACGGGAATGGTCCTTCTTGCGTGTCATATATTACCTCTCCCTCCGGAATTCCGCTAACAAACATGTACAAATTCTTTCCTTCAATAGTAATAGGTGAAAAAGATATAAACTCTTTTCTTGTACTTTCAAATACATTTCTACCATCTGTATAATTAATCGCGAATGATGCTGCATTACGAATCGTATTATGCAAATCGATTTGCTCTTCTTGCGCTTGCTTTGTTTTATATAAAACTTTACCACTTTCATCAGTAACCAATATCTTCAAAGCTCTAGACCCTTGCTCTAAATTTTGGTTCTCCATTTCGATCATATTTGATATAGCTTCTAATTTATTTTCATGAACCGAACTATTTGCCGCTCCTTGAGCTTGGTGATTAATTTGTTCCATACCAGCCCGATAATCGATAGTTGCTTGACGATTCGCATTCTCAAAAAACGGCGCTGCTGCCTTTGCTGACAAAACTCCTAATAACGCACAAGCAGCAAAAGTAGTAATCAATTGAATCCTTATACTCTTTCGTACGCTCTTTACTAATTTCTCAATTAATTCTCTTATTTTCCTTATATAAGTAAACGGATTAAATATCTTTTTCAATCTTATACCCCACTCCCCATACTGTTTTTATATATCTAGGCTTCCTTGGATTCTCCTCAATCTTTTCACGCACTTTTCGAATATGCACCATTACAGTGTTATCAGACTGGAAAGATCGTTCATTCCACACCTTTTCATAAATTTGCTCCGCACTAAACACCATACCTGGATTTCTAGCTAGCAATTCTAAAATTGAAAATTCCCTCGGAGTTAGTTTCACTTCTTCTCCCTCTACAATAACTTTATGGGTCGAGATGTTTATTTTCATCTCCCCAATTTCTAACTCGTCCTCATTTTGAATAGCGAAACCATTCATTTTCATATAACGGCGTAACTGAGATTTAATTCGTGCGATTAACTCTAACGGATTAAACGGCTTCGTTACGTAATCATCTGCTCCTGTTGTTAACCCTAAAATCTTATCCATATCTTGCGTTTTGGCAGAAAGCATAATAATAGGCATTTCTTTCGCTTCCCTTACTTTCATACACATATGAATACCATCCACTTTCGGCATCATAATATCTAATACGACTAGATGTACTTCATTTTCTTCCAGTAGACGTAATCCTTCTTCTCCGTCTCCTGCTTGCAATACTTTATATCCTTCATTCTTTAAATAGATTGTAATTAAATTCCGAATTTCTTTTTCATCATCTACGACAAGTATTGTTTCGTGTGCCACAATATCTCCCCCATCACTTTTTTAATCCCTAACTTCTATTATAGGAAAACTTCTGAAGAAAAACGCTCGGAAATCCTTAAGATTTTCTGAAGACGCAAAAAAGGTCTAGACTCCCCTTAAGTCTAGACCTTTAAAAAACCCCTTTTATTTACGAACGTAGATGAAATATAGTACGAATAAAACTCCCATAACATACATAATCGGATGAACCTCTTTACGACGACCACTTACTACCATTGTAATTGGATAGAAGATAAATCCAATCGCAATCCCAGTTGCGATACTATACGTAAGTGGCATAGAGATAATTGTAAAGAATGCTGGTACTGCAATCTCGAATTTCTTCCAATCAATTTCCCCTAAAGAAGAAACCATCAAGATCCCTACAATAATTAATGCTGGTGCCGTTACAGCTGGTGTTACAACACTTAGTAATGGTGAGAAGAATAGTGCCAGTAAAAAGAATCCTGCTGTTACAACTGCTGTAAATCCAGAACGTCCACCCGCTGCTACCCCTGCAGAAGATTCAATATAAGACGTTGTTGTTGATGTACCCAAGATCGCACCAATTACAGTTGCAATCGCATCTGCAAATAATGCTTTTCCTGCACGTGGTAATTTATTGTTCTTCATTAATCCAGCTTGATTCGCAACCGCTACAAGCGTACCTGCTGTATCAAAGAAATCGATAAAGAAGAACGTTATAATAACAATCCCCATTTGAACTGTAAAAATATCTCCGAAGTGCGTTAACGCCACGCCGAACGTTGGTTCTAGACTCGGTATTGCTCCCACTACAGCTTTCGGAGTATCAATTAATCCTGTTGCCACTCCTAAGATCGCTGTAAGAATCATACCGTAAAATACTGCACCATTAACTTTCTTAATCATGAAGATGATTGTCGTAACAACCCCGAAGATTGCTAGTAACGTTGTGCCCTTTGTTAAGTCCCCCAACCCAACAAGAACCGCATCATTTTTCACGATAATTCCTGCATTTTGGAATCCAAGGAATGCAATGAACAATCCGATACCTGCTGCTACTGCAAACTTTAACTCCGATGGAATTGCATTAATGATTTTTTCACGAATACCTGAAGCAGTAAGAATAATAAAGATAATACCTGACATTAATGTTCCGGCAATTGCTGTTTGCCATGGAATACCCATCGTTAACACTGCTGTATAAGCAAAGAACGCGTTAATTCCCATACCTGGCGCTAAAGCAATTGGATACTTCGCGAAAATACCCATAATTAACGAACCGATCGCTGCCGCTAATGCCGTAGCAACGAATACTGCACCTGGATCCATCCCTGTACCTGCTGGTAACCCTTTAACATTTCCAAGCGACAGCGTAGCAGGATTGACAAATAGTACGTAAGCCATAGATAGAAATGTCGTTAACCCTGCTATGAACTCAGTCTTATAATTCGTACCGAGCTCATCAAACTGAAAATAGCGTTTCATCTTACGTTTCCCCCGTTATATGATTACTCGCCGTATTTCACCCTAGCCCTCTTTTATCCCGAGAAATAAAAAAGGCTTCCATTGCATATATACATGGAAGCGTTCTATAAACAAAGACAAGTTTCCCCTCATCTTTATACAAACGCCTCGTAGTCAAGCCATTTACGGTAGCTAGGTAGAAACTTTCGGGCCATATCCCCGATATTATACGACGGCATAATATTCACTTTTCGTTTGAATTACATAATCATATTAACTCGACGAAGTAGTTTTGTCAATTTAAAAACGAACATTTTTATAAAATTTTATATTTTCGTTCGTATTAATACCAAAATAAAAAAGATCCATCTATGCATAAGCAATAGATGGACCTTTTTATAAATACTATTCCCACTCAATAGTTGCTGGTGGCTTACTCGTTACATCATACACGATACGGTTAACGTGTTTTACTTCGTTTACGATACGTACAGAGATTTTCTCTAATACGTCCCAAGGGATACGTGCCCAGTCAGCTGTCATACCGTCGATAGATGTTACCGCGCGGATACCTACTGTGTAATCGTAAGTACGCTCGTCACCCATAACACCTACGCTACGCATACCAGGAAGCGCAGTGAAGTATTGCCAAATTTCACGATCTAAGCCCGCTTTAATAATTTCTTCACGTAAAATCGCATCAGATTCACGAACGATTTCTAATTTCTCTTCTGTGATTTCACCTAATACACGAATACCAAGACCCGGTCCTGGGAATGGTTGACGCCATACGATTTCATCAGGAATTCCTAGTTCAGATCCTAATACACGTACTTCATCTTTAAATAACGTGTTTAAAGGCTCAATTAATTTGAACTGCATGTCTTCTGGAAGTCCACCAACGTTATGGTGAGATTTAATTGTTTGTGCAGTTGCTGTACCACTCTCAACGATATCTGTGTAAAGTGTACCTTGCGCTAAGAAGTCCATACCTTGTAATTTTGACGCTTCATCATCAAATACGTAAATGAATTCGTTACCGATGATTTTACGTTTTTGTTCTGGATCTTCTACACCTTTTAACTTGTCCATGAAGCGGTCTCTTGCATCCACTTTAATAACGTTCATATGGAAGCCTTCGCTAAATGTTTTCATAACGCCTTCTGCTTCACCTTTACGAAGTAAACCGTGGTCAACGAAAATACATGTTAATTGATCACCAATTGCTTTATGAATTAATACTGCTACAACAGAAGAGTCTACACCGCCACTAAGTGCGCATAGTACTTTTTTGTCTCCAACAGTTTCACGAATCTTTTCTAATTCTACTTCAATAAAGTTCTCCATGTTCCATCCTTCAGAACAACCACATACGCCGAATACGAAGTTTTTAATTAAATCGTTACCGTGCTCAGAGTGACGTACTTCTGGGTGGAATTGTACACCGTATAAGTTTTTCGCTTCATTGCTCATACCAGCAATTGGGCAAGACTCACTTGTTGCATCTACTACGAATCCTTCAGGTAAACCAGTTACTAAGTCACCATGACTCATCCATACAACTTGCTCTTCTGGAAGGTTCGCATATAATTTTGATTCGTTCTCTACTTTAAGAACAGCTTTTCCGTACTCACGGTGATTTGCACGCTCTACTTTACCACCGAAGTGTTGCGTCATAAGCTGCATACCGTAACAAATACCGAAGATTGGTAAACCTAGTTCAAAGATTTTTTCATCACAATGTAATGCACCTTCACCGTATACACTATTTGGTCCACCAGAGAAAATAATCCCTTTTGGATTCATTGCTTTAATTTCTTCTGCAGTAATTGTATGTGGATGAAGTTCACTGTATACACCGAACTCACGAATTCGACGTGCTATTAACTGATTGTATTGACTTCCAAAATCTAAAACGATAATTGTATCGTGTTGTTTCTTCAAAATAATCACCCCAACGTTAGTTCTCGTATATAAATATTTTCACCAATTTGGCGAAAAGCATTACCAATATAATAAAAAAAGCCAGTCCTCCGCCTCTAGTCTCATAACAAAGAAAAGGCAGGGGTCTGGCTTTATAAAGAAAGATAGTCTCCGCTCTTTATAAATATAAGACACACTGCCTTCATAGTCAGGTTGTTTACGGTAACCCGGTAGAGACTCTCAAACCATATCATTGAGGATATATGAAGGATCGTTTTATATTATCTTCCTAGATTCTAACAATGAAGTATCAATATGGTCAAGAGAGAAAGCGACAAAATTCTACAGAAATTCATTTCCTTTTCTAAAAAACATAAAAAAACATCCATTTCTATATAGAAATGGATGTTTTTTAGGGCAAACGGAATTACATCATTCCGCCCATACCGCCCATGCCCATGCCGCCCATGTCAGGCATTGCTGGTGCATTTGGTTCTGGCTTGTCAGCAACTACAGCTTCAGTTGTTAAGAACATAGCTGCAACAGATGCTGCGTTTTGAAGTGCAGAACGAGTTACTTTAGCTGGATCTACGATACCAGACTCAAGCATGTTAACCCATTCGCCAGTAGCTGCGTTGAAACCAACGCCTACTTTTTCGCCTTTTAGACGCTCTACAACTACAGATCCTTCTAGACCAGCGTTGATTGCGATTTGACGAACTGGCTCTTCTAGTGCACGAAGTACGATGTTGATACCTGTTGCTTCGTCGCCTTCAGCTACGATAGAAGCTACTTTTGTGTATACGTTCATAAGTGAAGTACCACCACCTGCAACGATACCTTCTTCTACTGCTGCACGAGTTGAGTTAAGTGCATCTTCAATGCGAAGTTTGCGCTCTTTTAACTCAGTTTCAGTTGCTGCACCTACTTTAATTACTGCTACGCCACCTGCTAGTTTAGCAAGACGCTCTTGTAATTTTTCACGATCGAATTCAGAAGTTGTTTCTTCTAATTGCGCACGGATTTGACCGATGCGAGCTTCGATTTGTTCTGTGCTTCCTACACCTTCAACTACAGTTGTGTTTTCTTTTGTAACAACAACTTTACCAGCGCGTCCTAAAGATTCAACTGTAGCAGATTTTAAGTCACGACCTAATTCTTCAGTGATTACTTCGCCACCTGTTAAGATTGCGATATCTTCTAGCATTGCTTTACGACGGTCACCAAATCCAGGAGCTTTAACAGCTACTACGTTGAATGTACCACGAAGTTTGTTCACTACTAATGTAGCTAAAGCTTCGCCTTCAACATCTTCAGCAATGATAAGAAGTGGTTTACCTTGTTGTACCACTTGCTCTAATACTGGTAAGATTTCTTGAATGTTAGAAATCTTTTTGTCAGTGATTAAGATGTATGGGTTATCAAGAACTGCTTCCATTTTGTCAGAATCAGTAATCATGTAAGGAGATGCATATCCACGATCAAATTGCATACCTTCTACTACGTCTAATTCTGTTGTGAATCCTTTAGACTCTTCTAAAGTAATAACGCCGTCGTTACCAACGCGCTCCATTGCTTCAGCGATTAATTGACCTACTTCTTCGTCAGCTGCAGAAATAGCAGCTACTTGTGCGATAGAAGATTTGCCTTCGATTGGTTTAGAAATCGTTTTTAATTCTTCAATTGCAGCAGTAACAGCTTTTTCGATACCTTTACGAAGACCCATTGGGTTAGCACCAGCTGTTACGTTTTTAAGACCTTCACGAATCATAGCTTGCGCTAATACAGTTGCAGTTGTTGTTCCGTCACCAGCTACGTCATTTGTTTTGCTAGCAACTTCTGCTACTAATTTCGCACCCATGTTTTCGAATGCATCTTCTAATTCGATTTCTTTTGCGATTGTTACACCATCATTTGTAATAAGTGGTGAACCAAATTTTTTCTCAAGTACAACGTTACGACCTTTTGGTCCAAGCGTAACTTTTACTGCGTTTGCAAGAGTGTCGACACCGCGAAGCATCGAACGACGTGCTTCTTCACTAAATTTAATATCTTTTGCCATAATAATTGACCCCCTTGGATTTTTTAAGATTTATATAATTAACCGATAACTGCTAAAATGTCACTTTCACGTAAAATCAAGTAGTCTGTACCTTCATATTTCACTTCAGTACCTGCATATTTTGAGAAGATGATAAGATCACCTGCTGCTACCTCTAAAGCAACACGCTCACCATTCTCAAGCACTCGACCAGTACCTACTGCAACAACTTTACCCTCTTGTGGTTTTTCTTTTGCAGTATCTGGTAATACGATACCACTTGCTGTTTTTTCTTCTGCTTGAACAAGCTCAATTACAACGCGATCACCTAATGGCTTTAGCATGAACAATAACCTCCTCATTTTGTTATGTAAATTTCTTTTATTAGCACTCAAGTCATCCGAGTGCTAACACACTTATAATAATAAATAATCTCAATTTCTTTTGCAAGTAAAAAAATCATAATTTTTTCGCAAATCACTATATAAACTTTCTATATAGAATACTGCCTTTACTATATGAATCGTTGTTTCCACTGCTCGTATGTTACAATATGAAAGGACACCCTAAGTTGTTTTCGCTACACACACAACTTTCTCCTGTCTTCTATTATAATTTCAAATAAGGATTTACGAAAAAAACATAATTCAAGTGAGGTTTATATCGTAGGTAGCATATTTACATGTTATCCTAACTTATCTCATACACTATAGTTAGAAAGGATGGTTAAACCATTTGAAGAAACAATACTGGTGGATTATCGTTACATACATTTTAATGCAGTTATCTGGCGTTGTTGGATTACCACTTCTCCTAAAAACAGGACTCTATGATAATAGAGGATTTACCATTGAGGAAAAAGGACAAATCATAACGGGACACTGGGCAATCATTAGCTTCTTTATTGCATTATGTATCGTACTTTGGTTACTTAGAACAGATATTCGTGACAGGCATTTAGATGCAATGCGCTCTTCTGTTCCAGCTACTATTGGATGGATTTTTATCGGGTTCTTCTTAGCTTTCTTTTCACAAATAGTTGCCGGTATGATCGAGATGCAACTGCTAGGAATTAAACAAGGTTCAGAAAATACAATGAAACTGATGGAAATTGCAAGAACGACACCTTGGTTCCTTATTGTTGTTTCTATAATTGGACCTATCTTAGAAGAAATCGTATTTAGAAAAATTCTATTCGGTACACTTTATAAGAAGTTTAACTTCTTTATTGCAGCTATCATTAGTTCGCTTGTATTCGCAGCAATTCATTTTGATTTTACTCACTTATTGGTATACACTGCTATGGGGCTCGTATTCGCCTTCTTATATGTGAAGACGAAACGTATTATCGTTCCGATTGCAGCTCATGTTGCAATGAATACATTAGTCGCTATTGGGCAAATTTTTATGAGCAATGAACAAATTCAAGAAATGATTAAAGAAGCTGAAAAAATGCAAGGCTTTATCGGAGGATTTTTTGTATGAGAAACTCACCATTGTTCATGGCTGCACTATACTTCCTTCTTGGATGTATCTTTACACGCTTCGCCATTACGAACGTGACAGATACAATCTGGAATATGTGGACAATACTATTTGCAGTTATGGCAACAATTGATTTTAATTTGGCACTTCGCCTTATATTAGTTAAATTCACAAAGAAGAAACAATAATAAAACGCAGAGGTCGCTTCCTCTGCGTTTTATTGTGGATAGTTTTTCAAAAAGTAAACTAATGTTTGTAACTCTACAGCTAAGTCAATATGATGAATTCTAATATTCTCTGATACGTTTAATCGCGCTGGTGTGAAATTCAAAATACCGTGCACGCTTGTTTCAGCTAATCTATCTGCTACAGCTTGCGCTACTGTAGCCGGTACTGTTAATATTGCCACTTGTATATCATTTGATAATCTCTCTTCTAATTCATCTAAATGATATACAGGAATGCCCCCGATTTCTGTTCCAACTTTCTCTTCACTAACATCAAATGCCATTTCAATTTTTGTATTATTGTTTTTCGTGAAATTATAATGTAAGAAAGCGGTCCCTAAATTACCTACTCCAATAAGTGCTACACGTGTTATATCATCTTGATCAAGTGTTTCGCGGAAAAATGATAATAAATAATTTACGTTATATCCATATCCCTTTTTCCCTAACGCTCCAAAATACGAAAAATCTCTTCGTATTGTTGCGGAATCTACTTTTACTGCCTCACTCAATTCGGCCGATGAAACACGCTGCTTACCAGAAAGAGATAAGTTTTGGATAAATCGATAGTATAGAGGCAATCTTTTAGCAGTGGCTTGTGGAATCTTTTGCTGATCCATATGACCTCTCCTCTCTTCCTATCTTTATTCATATACTTTAATCAAATACAGAAGTTTAGCACTCATTAAATTCCTTGTATAATAAAGAGAAGAAGTATTCTCTCTTTATTTTAAACTATACACTATTTTTAGTATGATTGAGAAATATAAACATGGCAAAGTTAAGAAATTATTTGAGGTGAAAACATTGATTTTATTACAAGTAAACGCGCTTTCGAAATTATACGGTGCAGAAACAATTCTTGCAAACATAAAATTGGAAGTACAAACAAAAGATCGTATCGCATTAGTTGGAAGGAATGGAGCAGGTAAATCTACATTATTAAAAATTATCGCTGGTGAATTATCTCATGATGGTGGCGAAATTATAAAACCGAAAGATGTCTCAATCGGATATTTAGCTCAAAATACTGGACTAGAAACGTCTTTAACAATTTGGGATGAAATGCTAACCGTCTTTACCCATTTACAGCAAATGGAGACAAAACTCCGAAGGCTTGAGCAAGAAATGGGAAAAGAAGAAAACTTTTCAAACGAAGCTACATATGAAAGATTGTTAGCTGATTATGACCAATTACAACTCAATTATAAAGATCAAGGTGGATATCAATATGAAGCGGATATTCGCTCCATTTTAAGCGGCCTTGGCTTCCCAGTTGAAACGCACCAGACGACGATCTCTACTTTAAGCGGCGGGCAAAAAACAAGATTAGCTCTCGGGAAATTATTATTAACAAAACCAGACTTACTTATTTTGGACGAGCCTACAAACCATTTAGACATCGAAACATTAACATGGCTTGAGCAATATTTGCAAGGTTATCCTGGCGCAATATTAATCGTCTCACATGACCGTTATTTCTTAGACAAACTCGTTACACAAGTATATGAAATTTCGAATAAAGAAAGCAGACGATTTGTTGGTAACTACAGTAAATATTTAGACTTAAAATCAGCATTATATGAGCAAGAAATGAAACGTTACGAAAAACAACAAGATGAAATCGCAAAACTTGAGGACTTCGTTCAAAAGAATATAGCTCGCGCTTCTACAACGAAACGTGCTCAAAGTCGCCGTAAACAACTAGACAGAATGGAATTATTAACGAGACCATTAGGGGATTCTAAGTCAGCATCATTCCACTTCGATATTGAAAAACAAAGTGGAAATGATGTTTTACAAGTAAATGATGCAACCATCGGCTATGATGAAAACCCTATAATTGAACATGTAACTATGCGCTTAACTCGCGGAGATAGTGTTGCTTTAGTTGGTCCAAACGGAATTGGGAAATCCACATTGTTAAAATCTATTGTGAATAAGTTACCACTATTAAATGGTGATGTTTCTTTCGGATCAAATGTATCTGTTGGTTATTATGATCAAGAACAAGCAAACTTAACATCTTCTAAACGGGTTTTAAATGAACTATGGGATGAATATCCACTGCAACCGGAAAAAGAAATCCGTACTATACTTGGGAATTTTTTATTCACAGGAGATGATGTACTGAAACCAGTATCTTCCCTTAGTGGCGGACAAAAAGCTCGATTAGCTCTTGCAAAACTTATGATGCAAAAGTCAAATTTGTTAATTCTAGATGAGCCTACGAACCACCTTGATTTAAATAGTAAAGAGATTTTGGAGAATGCTTTAATTGATTACCCAGGGACTCTTCTATTCGTCTCACATGACCGCTACTTTATTAACCGTGTAACAACGACTGTGGTTGAGTTATCAACAGAAGGTGCACAGGAATATTTAGGGGATTACGATTACTACGTTGAAAAGAAAAATGAAATGATTGAACGTGCAGAACTTGAACAGCAAGAAAGTGACGTTCCTGTTCAAAAGGTGGTTGCACAAGAGAAATTAAATTATTTAGAAGAAAAAGAGCGTAAAAAACTAGAGCGTCAACGCACTAGAAAAATTGAAGAGCTAGAACAAAGTATAGTGGAATTAGAAGAAGAAATTGCTACGTTAGAAGATCAACTTTGCTTACCAGAAATATATGCAGATTATGAAAAAGCTAGTGAAATTACAACTAAAAAGCAAACGCTACAAGAACAACTTGAAACTTGTATGGCAGAATGGGAAGAGCTGCATGTATAAGCATATTTAAATAAGGAAGATGTCTCATAAGTCAGGATTTTTGACTATGTGACATCTTTTTTTAGTACTTAAACAATTTTTTGAATATATCTATCGTAACTTAGAATATACTAACGATTTTTTAAATATATCTATTGTAACCCTATATATATTAACAATCCGACACGAAATATCGATTTAACGACAAAGATTGACAATATTAGCATCTTCTATAATAGGGAGATGTTTCAAAATATTTTTCGGGGATATCTTCTTACTTTTTATTTCCCGAAAAAGAACAAATTCAAAGGTCTGACATCAACCTATTTATCCACAAGTTTATACACATATCCACCTTTATAAAATAAACATTAAAATAACTTTTCCACATTATCCACAGCCAACAAAAAAGTTATCAACATTTTATATACACAATAAAACCCACATTATCAACAGATAATATGGGTTTTATCCACAACCTGTGGTTAATTATGTGTATAACTATGCTTCAATATCTAATCCTGGATTTGCATTTAAGGCTAATGTTGCACGCTTACCTTGTTCATAAGCAATTGTCCCTGCCGCTGCAATCATCGCTGCATTATCTGTGCATAAAGATAGCGGCGGAATAATTAATTCAATGTTTTCTTTTTGTGCAAATTCCTCTTCTAATCGCGCACGAAGTCCTTTATTAGCAGCTACTCCACCAGCAAGAAGTAATTGCTTTACATTATAAGCTTCTGCTGCACGAGCTGCTTTCGTTACAAGTACATCTATTACACTTTCTTGGAAACTTGCCGCTAAATCTTCTGGTGCAATTTCTATACCGCGCTGTTTTGCGTTATGCACAGTGTTGATAACTGCTGATTTCAATCCACTAAAGCTAAAATCATACGAATCCGGTTCTAGCCATGCACGAGGCAAATCAATTGTCGGTTCTCCTTCATGTGCAAGGCGATCAATATGAGGACCACCTGGATATGGCATAGATAACGTACGAGCTACTTTATCATATGCTTCTCCAGCTGCATCGTCTCGTGTTTCACCAATTACTTCGAATGAACCATGTTCTTTCATATAAACAAGTTCTGTATGCCCACCAGATACAACAAGTGATAATAACGGGAATTGAACTTCTTTTACTAAACGGTTCGCATAAATATGACCAGCAATATGATGAACACCGACTAACGGAATATCATGTGCAAACGCTACTGCCTTCGCTGCATTTACTCCAATTAGAAGTGCTCCTACTAAACCAGGACCTTCTGTTACAGCAATTGCATCAATATCATCAAATGTGATGTTTGCTTCCTTTAAAGCTTCTTCTAACACAACTGTAATTTCTTCTACATGATGACGTGATGCAATCTCTGGTACAACGCCGCCAAAACGTTTATGACTTTCAATTTGTGATGCAACGACATTCGCAATAATTTCCGTTCCATTTTTAACAACTGCTACTGCTGTTTCATCACAACTTGTTTCAATACCAAGTATAATCGTATTTTTTTCCATTATATATTCACCCACATTACGAGACCATCTTCCTGATTGTCTGCATAGTATCGTTTACGAATCCCACCATTTTGAAATCCGTATTTTCTGTATAACTGCTTTGCTACTTCATTTGATACACGTACTTCCAGTGTCATTGTTTTTACCCCTAGTTCTTTCGCTTCAGAAATAACTGCTTTCAATAGGGCATCTCCTAACTTTTGACCTCGGTATTCTGGCAAAATAGCTATATTTGTTATATGTGATTCATCAATAATTATCCACAATCCACAATACCCGACTACACGACCATCTTTTTCTAACACAATATAATGTGCATGTTCATTCATCGTTAATTCACGGTGAAAGGCATCTGCAGTCCAAGGAGTTGAAAAAGACGCTTCTTCAATAGCTACAATTTGAGCAATATCATCAAGCTCCATCTTTCTAAATATCATATCCATCTTCTGCAAGCTCCTACTTGTTTTGACTTTCTAACCACTTTGTTTCAGCTTCAGCTAAACGAAGATAGCTTGGAACAAACGTATGCACATCTTGTTCTTCTTTTTGTAATCCTAAGAATGCTAGCTCACTTGGTCTTGGGTTATTTTTAGTAAATGGAGCGAATACAGCTTGATCACCTAAATGTTCTATAATTGTTTCTTTATGCAATTTAACATCGTTACCGATAAATAAAACAGGCTGTCCTTTATCTTTTAACATTTGCAACCAGTCTACAATAAGAATAATTCGGTCTTCTTCTATTGAAGTTAACTGCTCTCCTTCATATGTATATAACCCAGTATAAATTTGCCCACGTCTTCCATCAAATAAAGGACAAATTAACCCGTTAAAGTTAGCACCGTTTGCAGCTACTACCTCTAAACTTGATACACCTACAATTGGTATTTGAAGTGACCAAGCTAATGTTTTCGCCGCTGTCACGCCTATACGAACACCTGTATAGGATCCAGGTCCAGCAGCTACAACGATTTTAGTTAATTCCTTCGGTTTTACGCCACACTCTTTTAACAGTTTCTCTACAGCTGGCATAAGACGTACAGAATGGTTTTTTGTTAAATTTGTAATGATTTCCCCAATTACGTTTTCTTCCTCAATAAGGGATACACCCATTACGTAATTTGAAGTATCAATTGCTAGTACTTTCATCTTGTAATAGCTCCTCACATAATCTAATATAGCGATCTCCAATTGGCTCGAGTATAATTTTTCTTGTGTCATCTCCAGCATGGAATAAACTAATTTGTAACTTTTCATTCGGTAAATATGCTTCTATTAAATGAGCCCATTCTACTACCGTAATTCCTTCACCGTAGAAATATTCATCAAAGCCTAAGTCCTCTTCACTTTCTGCTAAGCGATACACGTCCATATGATATAGCGGTAATCTTCCTTTATATTCTTTGATGATATTAAAGGTAGGACTATTTACAACTCTTTTCACTCCAAGACCTTTTGCTAGTCCCTTTGTAAAAGTCGTCTTACCAGCTCCAAGATCTCCTTCTAAAATAATTACGTCTTGTGCCTCTACGAGCTCACCTAATTTTTCTGATAACCTTTGTGTTTCCTCAGAAGATTTTGTTGTTACTTCATATTTACTCACAGACTTCACCTACTTTACTCACAATGTTCTCTGCTCTTTATTATACAGGTTTTGAATATATAAAAAAGTCCTTAGGAGTTGTCCTAAGGATAGTTTGACTGTCTTTATTAGTTTTTTGTTAAAACAAATAAAAAAATACGAAACAACTTGTTTCGTTCTTTTCTTTATATGAAATGGCGGTCCCGACCGGGGTCGAACCGGCGATCTCCTGCGTGACAGGCAGGCATGTTAACCACTACACCACGGGACCATTTGGTTGCGGGGACAGGATTTGAACCTGCG
>NZ_JBQAGQ010000017.1:0-14922 GCF_051916445.1 Bacillus cereus group sp. MYBK220-1
GAACACGGAAGTTAAGCTCTCTAGCGCCGATGGTAGTTGGGACCTTGTCCCTGTGAGAGTAGGACGTCGCCAAGCAACTAAAAACACAAGTCATTTGACTTGTGTTTTTTTATTTCCCATGAAATAGATTTGGTTCCATTAATAAAAAATTTGAAATATAGTAAGGGATTTTTTGAGCAGAAATACTTAGAAATTGATAAATAAATGGATAATCTTCAGAACCATAACTTCCAAGTAAGTCATACCACCAATCTGTTTCATATCTAGAAATCATGCTTAAATTATAGAGCAATAAATAATGAATGAGGAGTTCAGGTAATATTGGCTTAGGATTTCTAGGGTCAGTCGTAAGTGGCAAATAATAAGTATTAGTAAGATGTTCATAGTATAAAGGAGTACTGTACATAGGATTCCATGATTGAATGGGCGCTGTAAAAAGTAAATTCGATTCATTAGTCTTCTCAGGTACGTGTTGTATTGATAAATGCTTACAAGATGTTTCAATGTAACGAGAAAATCTCTCTTTAGTCATATGTAATCGATCTAGTAGGTTGACTGAAAAGGAGAGCTCATTTTTAATTGTTGAATCAATTTTATATAAAGTTGATCCTTTTTGACTATAACGAAATAAATTTTGTAATTCTGGAATATTTCCCATTAGTTCTAACATGTTAAATTTTTCTGCTTCTAAGTGTTTCATGTGAAACAGTTGTTCTGCAACATGAGTAAACAATCCGTTTTTTTGTACCTTCACCTCATCTTCTAAAAATTGATACCCTTGTTTTTTTCGTTTGCGAGTTGTAACACCATGAGCTAAAACAGTAGTGGATTCAGGATAGTTAGGGTCAATAGTTAGTAGGCATGCTTTAAACAGTTGGCTAATTCCATAAAATAACAACATTGGTTGAATGGAAAATGGAGCTGTCTTATATAATTCATAATAATTTTTCCCGTGTTCTAAGTAATAAATAAAGGGATAACAATTTTCAAAACTTTTTTTTTCTGCATCCTGAATAGAGGATTTTTCATAACAACGGGCAAGATAACGTTGTACATTTTGAGATGAAAAAAAGAAACTTAACTGCTGCCAAGTACAAGATGTTTGATGCATATATTACGCTCCTTTTATTGTCTAAAAATTCTAACATATATATACGTCCTTGACAGTATTTTAACCAATTGATAAGCTACTAATAATAATTTCTGGTATCATAGGGGGAACAATTATGTGGGAATCTAAATTTGTTAAAGAAGGTTTGACTTTTGATGATGTATTACTTGTACCAGCTAGGTCAGATATATTACCAAGAGAAGTAAGTGTTAAAACAGTTTTATCTGAAAGCTTACAGCTAAACATCCCGTTAATTAGTGCAGGAATGGATACAGTAACAGAAGCTGACATGGCTATTGCAATGGCTCGCCAAGGTGGTTTAGGAATTATTCATAAGAATATGTCTATTGAGCAACAAGCAGAGCAAGTTGATAAAGTAAAGCGCTCTGAAAGCGGCGTTATTTCAGATCCTTTCTTCTTAACTCCAGAACATCAAGTATATGATGCAGAACATCTTATGGGAAAATATCGTATCTCAGGTGTACCGGTTGTAAATAATTTAGATGAGCGAAAGTTAGTTGGTATTATTACAAACCGTGATATGCGCTTCATCCAAGACTACTCAATCAAAATTTCTGACGTAATGACAAAAGAACAATTAATTACAGCTCCAGTTGGTACTACACTGGAAGAAGCTGAAAAGATCCTACAAAAGTATAAAATTGAAAAACTCCCTCTTGTTGATAATAACGGTGTATTACAAGGGCTTATTACAATAAAAGACATTGAAAAAGTAATTGAATTCCCAAACTCTGCTAAGGATAAGCAAGGACGCTTATTAGTTGGAGCAGCAGTTGGTGTAACAGCGGATGCTATGCTTCGCATTGATGCATTAGTAAAAGCTAGTGTAGATGCAATTGTACTTGATACAGCACATGGGCATTCTAAAGGTGTTATTGATAAGGTAAAAGAAGTTCGTGCTAAATACCCATCACTAAATATTATCGCTGGAAATGTTGCTACTGCTGAAGCAACGAAAGCATTAATTGAAGCTGGTGCAAACGTAGTTAAAGTTGGTATTGGACCAGGTTCTATTTGTACAACACGCGTTGTAGCCGGTGTTGGTGTACCACAATTAACTGCAGTTTATGATTGTGCAACAGAAGCTCGCAAACACGGTATTCCAGTTATTGCTGATGGCGGTATTAAGTACTCTGGTGATATGGTGAAAGCATTAGCGGCAGGAGCACATGTTGTTATGCTAGGTAGCATGTTTGCAGGTGTTGCAGAAAGTCCTGGAGAAACTGAAATTTACCAAGGTCGTCAATTTAAAGTGTATCGTGGTATGGGTTCTGTCGGTGCGATGGAAAAAGGAAGTAAAGATCGTTACTTCCAAGAAGGCAATAAAAAACTTGTCCCAGAAGGTATTGAAGGACGAGTGCCATATAAAGGACCTTTAGCAGATACAGTTCACCAATTAGTTGGTGGCTTACGTGCAGGTATGGGATATTGCGGAGCACAGGATTTAGAATTCTTACGCGAAAATGCACAATTCATTCGTATGTCAGGTGCCGGCTTACGTGAAAGTCATCCTCATCACGTACAAATTACAAAAGAGGCTCCAAACTACTCGTTATAATGTCTTATATACAAATAGACAGAGATTTGATATCTCTGTCTATTTTTTTTTGATTATGTTAGAATAACGGTTATGTGAGTACATAGATATTGGGGGTAGCAAAAGTGAAAGGTATGTTTTGCAAAAGATTCATTGCTTTGGTAACAGTGCTTACACTAGCTTGTAGCATCTTTATGCCATATAGCAATGCATCAGCTGAAACAGGAGCCGCTTTAAACATTGAAGCAGGTGCGGCAATTTTAGTAGAAGCGAATTCTGGGAAAATTTTATATCAAAAGAATGCAGATGAATTATTATCCATTGCTAGTATGACAAAGATGATGAGTGAATATTTAGTTCACGAAGCAGTGGATAAAGGAAAACTTAAGTGGGACCAGAAAATTAAGGTTTCTGAATATGCATATAAGGTTTCACAAGATGCTTCATTATCAAATGTTGCATTAGAAAATGGTGGCTCTTATACAGTAAAAGAGTTATACGAGGCAATGGCAATCTTTTCTGCAAACGGTGCAACAATTGCATTAGCAGAAGCAATTGCAGGTAAAGAAGTAGACTTCGTAAAAATGATGAATGATAAATCGAAAGAACTAGGGTTGAAAAATTATAAATTTGTCAATTCTACAGGTTTAACGAATAAAGATTTAAAGGGAATGCATCCTGAAGGAACAACAGCGGATGAAGAAAATAAAATGTCTGCAAAGGATGTTGCAACTTTAGCACAACATTTAATTAAAGATTATCCAAAAGTGTTAGATACAGCAAAAATCCCTAAAAAAGAATTCCGTCCAGAAAAAGAGAAGTTTGGAATGTCGAACTGGAACTGGATGTTAAAGGGCTTAGTTAAAGAATATGATGGTGTAGATGGCTTAAAAACAGGCTCAACTCCAGAAGCAGGAGATTGCTTCACTGGTACGGTTGAAAGAAACGGAATGCGTTTTATTTCTGTAGTTATTAAAACAAGTTCTCATACAGCACGTTTTGATGAAACAAAGAAGCTATATGATTATGGATTTGCTAACTTTGAAGTGAAACAAATGTATAAAAAAGGTTCTTCAGTAAAAGGACAAGAAACAGTACGAGTAGAAAATGCGAAAGATAAAGATGTAGCAGTTCAAACGAAACAAGCTATTTCACTTCCAGTGCCAAAAGGAAGTAAAGATGTTTATAAAACAGAATTAAAAGAATCAAGTAAGGGACAAGAAGCACCTATTAAAAAGGGAGCTGCGCTTGGTCAAATGGTAATTACGCCAAAAGATACAAACGACCCTGGATTTTTAACTGGTAAGTCACTGCAAGTGGATCTTGTAACGACATCTGAAGTAGAAGAAGCAAACTGGTTTACTCGTGCTATGCGCGGAATTGGTTCATTCTTTAGTGGTATGTGGAATAGTGCTGTTGATACAGTAAAAGGTTGGTTTTAAAAGCTCCTCACGATAGGAGCTTTTTTTTATTCCTATTTTTCATACCGACTTTATGAAAAAGTAGTAGACAAGCATCTGATAGTTAGTGGTAGAATGTAAGAGTATTCTTAATTTTCGCCTTTAACGGGGGAAAGCAATTCACCTAGGGGGGTTTTTGTACATGACAAATGTAACAGGGACAGAACGTGTAAAACGTGGAATGGCAGAAATGCAAAAAGGCGGCGTTATTATGGACGTAGTTAACGCTGAACAAGCAAAAATTGCAGAAGAGGCAGGCGCAGTTGCCGTTATGGCATTAGAGCGTGTACCAGCAGATATTCGTGCAGCAGGTGGCGTTTCTCGTATGGCAGACCCAACAATTGTTGAAGAAGTTATGGGTGCGGTGTCAATTCCGGTTATGGCAAAATGCCGTATCGGTCACCTTGTAGAAGCACGTGTATTAGAATCATTAGGGGTAGACTATATCGATGAGAGTGAAGTATTAACTCCTGCTGATGAAGTATACCATTTAAATAAACGTGATTACACAGTTCCATTTGTATGTGGTTGCCGTGATATCGGAGAAGCTGCACGTCGTATTGCAGAAGGTGCATCTATGCTTCGTACAAAAGGTGAACCAGGAACAGGAAACATTGTAGAGGCAGTGCGTCATATGCGCCAAGTCAATGCAGAAATCCGTCAAGTTGCGAGTCTACGTGAAGATGAGTTAATGACATATGCAAAAAATACTGGCGCTCCTTACGAAGTATTACTTGAAATTAAACGTCTTGGTCGCTTACCAGTTGTAAACTTTGCGGCAGGTGGTGTAGCAACACCAGCAGATGCAGCATTAATGATGCAACTTGGTGCTGATGGGGTATTTGTTGGATCTGGTATCTTCAAATCAGAAAACCCAGAGAAATTTGCACGTGCAATCGTTGAAGCAACGACTCATTATGAAGATTACGAACTAATTGCAAGCCTTTCTAAAGGATTAGGTAATGCAATGAAGGGTGTCGAAATTTCAACGTTATTACCAGAACAACGCATGCAAGAGCGTGGATGGTAATTAAAGGAGAACTTTAAAATGGTGAAAATCGGTGTACTAGGTCTTCAAGGTGCAGTTCGTGAGCATGTAAAATCAGTTGAAGCAAGTGGTGCAGAAGCTGTTGTTGTAAAGCGTATAGAGCAACTTGAAGAGATTGATGGTCTTATTTTACCGGGCGGTGAAAGTACAACAATGCGCCGTCTTATTGATAAGTATGCTTTCATGGAACCACTTCGTACATTTGCAAAGTCTGGTAAACCAATGTTTGGTACATGTGCAGGGATGATTCTTCTTGCAAAAACACTTATTGGCTATGAAGAAGCACATATTGGTGCTATGGATATTACAGTTGAGCGCAATGCGTTCGGACGCCAAAAGGATAGTTTTGAGGCTGCGCTTTCAATTGAAGGCGTGGGTGAAGACTTCGTTGGTGTATTTATCCGTGCGCCGTATGTTGTAGAAGTAGCTGATAATGTTGAAGTGCTTTCTAAGCATGGTGACCGAATGGTAGCGGTAAGACAAGATCAATTTTTAGCAGCTTCATTCCATCCGGAATTAACAGATGATCATCGTGTGACAGCATACTTTGTTGAAATGGTAAAAGAAGCGAAAATGAAAAAAGTTGTATAAGTAACTTGCAACTTGTATAAGATTATAGTAAATTGATGGTAACAATTTTATAAAATAAGCGTGTTGATAGGAAATAGTAACAAATGTCGTTTCTTATAGAGAGTCGATGGTTGGTGGAAATCGATAGAAACAGTTTGTGAATCCATCCTGGAATGGAATGTGGAATATCTTTTGGATTAGTAAGCATTCCCGGTGAAGAGCCGTTATTTCTACTTGAGAGGAAAGCGGTAATGCTTTCAACTAGGGTGGCAACGCGGGTTAACTCCCGTCCCTTTATATAGGGACGGGAGTTTTTTGTGTTTTATAAAATAAAAGGAGGAGTATATAATGCTTGATATTAAATTTTTACGTACAAACTTTGAAGAAGTAAAAGCGAAATTACAGCATAGAGGCGAAGATTTAACTGATTTCGGACGTTTTGAAGAACTTGATACGAGAAGAAGAGAACTACTTGTTCAGACAGAAGAATTAAAAAGTAAACGTAACGAAGTATCTCAACAAATTTCTGTATTAAAGCGCGAAAAGAAAGATGCAGAAGCTCTAATTTTAGAAATGCGTGAAGTTGGAGAAAAAGTAAAGGATCTTGATAACGAACTTCGTACAGTTGAAGAAGACTTAGAAAGATTAATGTTATCTATTCCAAATATCCCTCATGAATCTGCTCCAGTTGGTGAAACAGAGGATGATAATGTAGTAGCACGTACTTGGGGAGAAGTGAAAGAATTTACTTATGAGCCAAAACCACATTGGGATCTTGCTACTGATTTAGGAATTTTAGATTTTGAACGCGCTGGGAAAGTAACAGGAAGCCGCTTCGTATTTTACAAAGGTGCTGGTGCAAGATTAGAGCGTGCTTTAATTAGCTTTATGCTTGATCTTCATACTGATGAGCATGGATATGAAGAAGTATTACCTCCATATATGGTAAACCGTGCAAGTATGACAGGAACAGGACAACTTCCAAAGTTTGAAGAAGATGCATTCCGTATTGAAAGTGAAGATTACTTCTTAATTCCAACAGCTGAAGTACCTGTA
This sequence comes from Bacillus cereus group sp. MYBK220-1, assembly GCF_051916445.1. Lineage (NCBI taxonomy): Bacteria > Bacillati > Bacillota > Bacilli > Caryophanales > Bacillaceae > Bacillus > Bacillus cereus group sp. MYBK220-1. The sequence goes on from NZ_JBQAGQ010000017.1 coordinate 6,804, forward strand.
ACGAATATGCATCGTGATGAGATTTTAAATAAAGAGCAATTGCCTATAAGATATGCTGCATTTAGCTCTTGCTTCCGTTCTGAAGCAGGTTCAGCTGGGCGTGATACACGTGGTTTAATTCGCCAGCATCAGTTCAATAAAGTAGAGCTTGTGAAGTTCGTAAAACCAGAAGATTCTTATGAAGAGTTAGAAAAGTTAACAAATGATGCAGAACGCGTGTTACAATTATTAGAGTTGCCATATCGCGTTATGAGCATGTGCACAGGCGATTTAGGATTTACAGCAGCGAAGAAATACGATATTGAAGTATGGATTCCAAGCTATGGCACATATCGTGAAATTTCTTCTTGTAGTAATTTTGAAGCTTTCCAAGCGAGACGTGCAAATATCCGTTTCCGCCGTGAACCAAATGGAAAACCAGAACATGTTCATACATTAAATGGATCTGGTCTTGCAATTGGACGTACGGTTGCAGCTATTTTAGAGAACTACCAACAAGAAGATGGTACAATTATAATTCCAGAAGTTCTTCGCCCTTATATGGGAGGAAAAACAGTTATTAAGTAAATTTAAACATTCATCGGTATGAGTGATTGGTAATTATGAGCGTTGTCAGTACTGTAATGTAGGAAGGGGAAAGTAAAATTTTCCTTTCCTCATAATTTATTTTAGTAGGGTTGACTAACTGTTTTTCTTTTGATATTATATTTGATGTCAATATGGAGGTATACCCAAGTCTGGCTGAAGGGATCGGTCTTGAAAACCGACAGGCGGCGAGAGTCGCGCGGGGGTTCGAATCCCTCTACCTCCTCCAGATATAATTGACAACAGCGCATATAAGTGGAGATTGGAGAACTCGTTACCAACACGTAACGAGTTTTTATTTTAAAACCAATCATAAAGTATGGTGTAAGGTAATTTTGTCCTTATTACACACTCATATTCCGATGATTATCTTCATAGATATGAAAGGAGTCAACATGGATCTTATTATACAAACGTTTCCTTTAGATGGAAAAACTTTATATTATGTACAATGTCCTGTCTGTAAGAACAATAGAATTTTAAACAGTGGTGCAAACGTATCACGCATTATTAGTGATGATACATTCCGTAAACTTTGTGGTTGTACTTGTGATGTAAAACCAGCTACGAGTAAAGTAGAGGCGCCAAAACAAGTTAAAAAAGCAGCTGTAAAGAAAGAAGCAGCTCCAAAACGTACAGGTAAAGTATTAACGGCAGTAATTAACGGGAAAGAAATGACTGTTAAAGAGATTGCTGAAGCATACGATATTAGTACAAGTACTGTTCGTCAGCGCATTAACGCAGGAAAACCTGAGAGTGAAATTATTGCTCCAACAAAGAAGAAGTAATTTAATAGGAAAACCCGTGCATATGCACGGGTTTTTTATTTTACAAGTTTACGTGTTTGTTTTAAAAAATGGCCAATTTTTTTTATGATTGGTTCGATTGAATCACCATCTTTTAAAATATCGTACTCATTAATATTTAAGCGTAATACAGGGCATGAATTAAAGTTGTTAATCCAGTTTTCATAACGTCCATGCATTTCTTTCCAGTACTCAATTGGTGTTTGCTGTTCCATTGGGCGCCCGCGTTCTTGAATACGATCGACAATATCATCGAAAGAACCTTCTAAGTAAATTAATAAGTCTGGATGAGGGAAGTAAGGAGTCATGACCATAGCGTCAAATAAACCTTTGTATGTTTCATAATCAGTTTCTGTCATTGTTCCTTTTTCATGATGCATCTTTGCGAAAATTCCAGTGTCTTCGTAAATGGAACGATCTTGAACAAAACCGCCACCATATTCAAAAATTCTTTTTTGTTCCTTAAATCGTTCTGCTAAAAAGTACACTTGTAGGTGGAAGCTCCAGCGAGTGAAGTCCGCATAGAACTTGTCCAAATATGGATTGGAATCTACTTTTTCAAATGATGTGCGATAACCTAAAGCATTAGCTAATGCAGTTGTCATAGTTGATTTACCCACACCTACTGTTCCGGCGATAGTGATTACTGCGTCATTGGGTATATCATATTTTTGCCTTAAATTCATTATTATTTCGACTCCTTTAAGAGAGTATTTTGAAGGGCAGATAGGATAACGTTTAAATCATCAGGATTTTTTACAAAATCCATATCGTCGCCATTAAATTTCAATACTGGTATTTCCGGATGATCTTTTTTAAAAGCATCCATTGCTGTTTCATAATCTTTTGTGAGCTGTAGTAAGTAATTTGGATCCATGTTTTTTTCAAATTCTCTTCCGCGCATGGCGATTCGTTTTTGCAATGTTTCTAGGCTAGCTGTTAAATAAACAATGACATTTGGCACAGGCATATCTTGTGTAAGGATACGATAAATTTGCATGTATTTGTCATATTGAGAGTCTTTTAATGTGCGGGATGCAAAAATTAAATTTTTAAAGATATGGTAATCCGCTACTACTGGTTTCCTTTGATTCAAGTACTTTATGTTAATGTCTTCTAATTGTTTGTATCTATTACAAAGAAAGAACATCTCTGTTTGAAAACTCCATTCGTCGATGTCTTCATAGAACTTTCCTAAAAAGGGATTTTCATCAACAATCTCTTTTAGTAAGTGGAGTTGCATGTGAGTTGAAATTTCCTTCGCAAGTGAAGTTTTTCCAACACCAATTGGTCCTTCAACCGTGATAAATGGTACTCCGGTCACGCTGTTTCCTCCTTTCAATCAGTGATTTACCGTGACTACTAAAAACACAAAACAGAATTATTGTAGCACAAGAGGGAAGCGAGCGGGTTAATTTGATATAAAAAGTTAGAAAATAGATATATGTATTAATTAAATTTTATTTTGGTTGATGATGTTATATTTGCTTTCAATGTAGTTTCCATTATTTTTAAAGCATGTATATTATCTTGGTCGTTGTTAGAGGCGATACAATCCTGTGGTACATACAATTTATAATTTCTCATATGAGCATCATTAGCTGTGAATAGGATACATATATTTCCGGCAACCCCTGTTAATATTAGATTTTCTATTTTTAAATAACCTAGTAATGAATTTAAAGGTGTTTCATAAAAAGCGGAATAATGTGGTTTAATAAAAATGTACTCATCAAAACTTGGAGCAATCTTATGGATTATTTTTTCGCTATATTCATTTGTGCAATGAGTAATAAGTTGGTCGATATCAGATCTCCAAAGTTGATAATGGTCATTAACGTAAATTATAGGATAGCCGAAGGATTTCATTTTTTTCTTTAATTGTAAAATAGGGTTTGTTATAGTTTCGCATTTTTTAGCTAGAATGGGTCCGTGGGAAAATTGAAAGTCATTAATCATATCGATAATGAGCAAGGCGGTATTTTTCATATGTAATCCCCTCTCTTTTTTCTTTTAGGGTGGATTGAATTTGTAAAAGTTATCCCCTGTGTAGTAAATGGAAATAAGTGTACTTTATTTGTAATGAAAGGACTATGTTATGGAACAAGATCAAGATATTTATTTTATGCAATTAGCGATAGAAGAAGCTAAAAAGGCAGAGGAAATACAGGAAGTACCAATTGGAGCAGTTATAGTGTTAGATGGTGAGGTAATTAGTGTTGCCCATAATTTAAGGGAAACTGAGCAAAGATCAATAGCTCATGCTGAGTTGCTAGCGATAGATGATGCATGTAAAAAATTAGGGACATGGCGTTTAGAAGATGCAACATTGTATGTAACATTAGAACCTTGTCCAATGTGTGCGGGTGGAATTGTTTTATCACGAGTGAAGCGAGTTGTATATGGTGCAAGTGATCCGAAGGGCGGATGTGCAGGGACATTGATGAATCTTTTAACGGATGAACGCTTCAATCATCAATGTGAAGTAGTATCTGGTGTACTAGAGGAAGAATGCGGTACGTTGTTAACAAACTTTTTTAGAGAGCTTCGTAAAAAAAGAAAAGCAATAAAAAAATTAGAGAAGAATACTGGGAACTAACGTATTTGCATTTTCTAAAGAAACAAGTTATACTGATAATGCCTTTAATGAAGGCAACCGAATATTGGTTTTAACTTTGCCGTGCTAAGCGGGGAGGTAGCGGTGCCCTATACTCGCAATCCGCTCTAGCGAGGCCGAATCCCCTCTCGAGGTTATGTTGCTGTAAGGTCTGCCTTAAGTAAGTGGTGTTGACGTTTGGGTCCTGCGCAACGGGACCCCGTGAACCTTGTCAGGTCCGGAAGGAAGCAGCAATAAGCGGGTCTTCTCGTGTGCCGCAGGAGTGCCTGAACCGAGCTAACTGCTTGAGTAACGCTTATGGTACGTAATCGACGGAGGGTGCACGGCAGTTATATATGTATACAAAACTCACCTTAATACAAAGGTGAGTTTTTTGTATAGAAAATAACTTTTGGAATCTATAAACAGAATGGGTTATAATAAATGAGATAATAACCTTTGAGGGAGGCCGTATTTTCGTGTCATACCAAGCGTTATACCGAACATGGAGACCGCAAAAGTTCGAAGATGTAGTCGGTCAAAAGCACGTGACAAAAACGTTGCAAAATGCCCTTCTTCAAGAGAAAGTTTCACATGCTTATTTATTTTCTGGCCCGAGGGGAACAGGAAAAACGACAATTGCAAAAGTATTTGCAAAAGCAATTAACTGTGAACATGCTCCGGTAGCTGAACCTTGTAATGAATGTCCTTCTTGTTTAGGAATCACACAAGGATCCATTTCAGATGTATTAGAAATTGATGCGGCTTCAAATAACGGTGTAGATGAAATTCGAGATATTAGAGATAAAGTAAAATACGCTCCAAGTGCTGTAGAATATAAAGTATACATTATTGATGAAGTTCACATGCTTTCTATGGGTGCATTCAATGCGCTTTTAAAAACCTTAGAAGAGCCGCCAGGACATGTTATCTTTATTTTGGCGACAACAGAACCTCATAAGATCCCACCTACAATCATTTCACGTTGTCAGCGCTTTGAATTCCGAAAAATATCAGTGAATGATATTGTTGAGAGATTATCAACGGTCGTGACAAATGAAGGTACGCAAGTGGAAGGTGAAGCATTACAAATTGTTGCGCGTGCTGCCGAAGGTGGTATGCGTGACGCGCTTAGTCTTATTGATCAGGCTATATCTTATAGTGATGAGATTGTTACGACAGAAGATGTATTGGCCGTAACAGGATCTGTTTCTCAGCAATACTTAGGCAATTTAGTAGAGTGCATACGTGAAAATGATGTATCAAGAGCATTGCAAATCATAGATGAAATGATGAGTAAAGGGAAGGATCCAGTTCGTTTTATGGAGGATTTCATTTACTATTATCGTGATATGCTTTTATATCAAACTTCACCACAACTAGAACATATGTTGGAACGAGTAATTGTAGATGATCAATTCCGTAAGTTGAGTGAAGAAATGCAACCGGAAGTGATCTATGAGATTATTCATACCCTTAGTAAGGGACAACAGGAAATGAAGTGGACAAATCATCCGCGTATTTTCTTAGAAGTTGTTATGGTGCAATTGTGTCAACAGTTTATGATGCAAGCAAATGGTACAGATCGTTTGCAAGCAATTATGAACAGGATGCAGCAACTGGAGAAAGAGTTAGAGCAAGTCAAAAAGAACGGTGTGCCAGCTGGTGTACAACAGGAAGTAAGAGAGACACGTGCAACACCAAAACCGGTACGAACAGGAAGTATGAAAATTCCTGTCGGACGTGTAAATGAAGTATTAAAACAAGCGAAGCGTCAAGATTTAGAACAATTAAAAGCTGTATGGGGTGAGTTGTTAGGAAGACTCAAATCATATAACAAAGTAGCGTTTGCCGTTTTACTTGAAAATAGTGAACCAGTGGCAGCTTCAGATGACACTTACGTTTTAGCATTTCAATATGAGATTCACTGTAAGATGGCGAGCGAAAATCGAGAAGCTATGGATACAGTAGAACAAGCTTTATTTGAATTGCTAAGTAAAAGGTTAAATATGATTGCCATTCCAAAAAGTGAATGGGGTAAAATCCGTGAAGACTTTTTACAACGTGAAGGTGGAGAGTCTGAAGAAAGCCCGGAGAAAAAGGAAGACCCTCTTATAGAAGAGGCAGTGAAGTTAGTAGGGCAAGAACTCATTGAAATAAAAGAGTAATAATAATTAGGAGGAATTAATTATGATGCGTGGCGGAATGGGAAATATGAATAACATGATGAAACAAATGCAAAAGATGCAAAAGGACATGGCGAAAGCACAAGAAGAGCTTGGTGAAAAAACAGTTGAAGGTACAGCTGGCGGCGGAATGATTACAGTTATTGCAAATGGTCACAAGCAAATTCTTGAAGTGAAGATTAAAGAGGAAGTTGTAGATCCAGAAGATATCGAAATGTTACAAGACTTAGTATTAGCTGCAACAAATGATGCACTTAAAAAGGCTGATGAGCTTTCAAACTCTACAATGGGTAAATTTACAAAAGGCTTAAACTTACCAGGTGGAATGTTCTAGGAGGATATTGATACATGCATTATCCAGAACCAATATCAAAACTAATCGATAGTTTTATGAAGTTGCCAGGTATCGGACCGAAAACAGCGGTTCGATTGGCATTTTTCGTATTAGATATGAAAGAAGATGATGTGTTAGGTTTCGCGAAAGCACTTGTAAATGCGAAGCGAGATTTAGCGTACTGTTCTGTATGCGGACATATTACTGATCGTGATCCTTGTTATATTTGTAATGATTCACATCGAGATCAATCAGTTGTTTGTGTCGTGCAAGAACCGAAAGATGTAATCGCGATGGAAAAAATGAAAGAGTATCAAGGTGTATATCATGTGTTACGTGGTGCGATTTCTCCTATGGAGGGAATTGGACCGGAAGACATTAATATCCCGCAACTCTTAAAGCGACTACATGATGAAACGGTACAAGAAGTGATATTAGCAACAAACCCTAATATTGAAGGGGAAGCTACAGCGATGTATATCTCCCGCCTCTTAAAACCTACAGGCATTAAAGTAACTCGTATTGCACATGGTCTGCCAGTTGGTGGAGATTTAGAATATGCAGATGAAGTGACATTATCCAAAGCGTTAGAAGGGCGCAGAGAAGTATAAGAGGAGAAACAAAAATGTTCTTTCAAAAAAAGGGTAAATTGCGTAAAGAGTATGACGATAAGTTAATTGTACTTTTGGAAAAAGTGAAGAATGAGTGGTTACGTCAGAAGAGAATGGTCGAACAAAGTGTAGAACCGTCTCAAGATGTCATTTGTTCTTTGAAAATAGCAGAGGCGAAATATTTCTTTTTGTTGAAAGAAGCAAAGCGTCGTCCTGTAAAAATGGAACAATGGTAAAAGGTTCTGCTTTCTAAGCAGGCCTTTTTATTTTGTTTTTTTAATGCTGAGGTATTGTTTTATTTAGTTTATATGAAAGAGATGCCGCTTATGATACCTGTTCTTTTTTATTGTCTTGTCCCATACAAATAGATGTATAGGTCATTCATAAGGAGGAAAAAATGAATTCTACAATTATTATTGTTGGCATTCTTACTTTAGTATTTATTTTTCTTGTTTTTGGTGTCGTCTCTAAGCCATTACGTTTTATAGGTAAGGTGATTTTTCATGTTACTTTAGGAATAGCATTGCTTTTTATCGTAAATGTTGTAGGGACATATTTTGATTTTCATATCCCAATTAACATGGGTACAGCAGCAATAACGAGTTTATTAGGCCTACCAGGTGTGGCAGCATTAGTGATTATTAAGCTTTATATCATGCCAAGATAAAATTATTTTGGCATTTTTTTTAAAAGTGTTGACTATTAAATGATTAATATGGTAAATTAATAAGCGTCGTCAGGAACGAAAGAAAAAAGTTGTTGACAGATTTAACGCGAAATGTTAAATTATAAAAGTCGCTGAAACGCGATATTGAACTTTGAAAACTAAACGAAACAAACAACGTGAAACGTCAATTTTTATTTTAGATGCTAGACAAACTAACTTTATCGGAGAGTTTGATCCTGGCTCAGGATGAACGCTGGCGGCGTGCCTAATACATGCAAGTCGAGCGAATGGATTAAGAGCTTGCTCTTATGAAGTTAGCGGCGGACGGGTGAGT
>NZ_JBQAGQ010000018.1:0-8619 GCF_051916445.1 Bacillus cereus group sp. MYBK220-1
TGATGGCAGAGAGGTCACACCCGTTCCCATACCGAACACGGAAGTTAAGCTCTCTAGCGCCGATGGTAGTTGGGACCTTGTCCCTGTGAGAGTAGGACGTCGCCAAGCAAGCTTAAGACGAGTCAGAATGACTCGTCTTTTTTGTATGCTTTCATACCTCTATCAATTGCATTTTTAACCCCTTCTAAATAAGAAAATCCATATTTTTTATCTGGCTCTAAGTAAGTTCCTTCCGCCCACTCGTTCCATGCGTTAATAAATAAAAACTCGCTGTTATAAAAAGAGTAAGTACGATGAATTTGCTTGCTTAAATATATGGTGAACTTTTCAGGGGTAGAACCTACAAAGATGCTGCTATTTGCGTTTTTACGTCGTGCAGTATTATCCCAATCAACAAAAGCCCCGGGAAATGTTTTTTTCTTTGGGAGCGATCGTTGTAATATATACATCCATACTTTATCGTAGTCCCAAACATTTAATTGCATATCAGAATCATATATTACCTTATTTATGTCTGAAGAGCTATCATGGGCAATTGTATAGAAAGGTTCAAACTGAATGCTAGCATCGAATCCATTTATATTAGGTAGTGGAAAACTGTTTAATGTTTCAGCAAAGTATATACCTTTTAAACCATTTTCTCGCGCTAATGCATTCCAGTAATTAAGCATTTTTTCACAATCAGGAATATGTCCTGGACGATAAATAATGAATAGAGGTTTATCATCTATATAAATATATCTCTCATCCTGGAAAGCCTGTAATAAATAATCAAAGTGTTCATTCCAATCAGATATATCTCCGTAGTCTTGAGGCATTAATATATGTTTATCGAGACCATCCCAAGATTTTGTCCATGGTTCATTTGCCCAAGAAAGACAAAAAGGGAAGTCAGGTTCCTTCATCTTTAGTACCTCATTAAAGGGTGTTTCTAATAGTCTTTTTCCCTTAAACCAGTAATGATAATAACAAAAACCATATATACCGTATGCTTTAGCGATTTCCGCTTGCCACTTTCTTACGGAGGGGGTAGTTAAGTCGTAATAAAAATCTTGATAAGGTTCCCTAGGTTGATAATGTCCTGAAAATAAAGGTCGTGCACTTTTAGTATTTGTCCATTCAGTAAATCCTTTCCCCCACCATCGATCATTTTCTTTAATTTGATGGAATTGTGGTAAGTAAAAAGCTATTATTTTCAAGTTATATCCCCCTCATGTTTTTCGTAGTTCAAGTGTTGGGAAGTTATTCTTGATTTGGTGAAGTAATTTTAAAACAAGAGATATGTTATCTGTTTACTGTTTTTTATGGTATGTATTGGATTTTTTTAAGCTTACTTAATAAGAGAGTATTAGGTAATTTGATATATAGCTGAAATAGAAAGTGCTTTTCGTCATGAAATTTATTACGTTGAATGAAAGGAATTAAATTTTTTGAAGGACAAAGAGGGCCTGTGGTAATCGATTTACATCATCAAAAAAGTCTTGTAGCTTTAAATATTTCTCATAATGATTTTCAATATAAGTCCTAGGTATAACAGTTTCTCCGTAAAAACTACTATTTCTAACATCCCCTGCACCAGTAGGACTGTGAACAAATTTGCCGTTTTCATAATCCGAGATGGCGCGATGTATATCTGGAAAAGCTTGAGATAAAGTTTTATGCCATCCTGTTTGAATTAATTCAGGATGTTCTTGGAATTGTTGACAAAAATCAAGAAAATAGCGCGCTTGTGTTGTTGCGATGAAGATTCCACCAGGGCGAAGAACTCTTGAAAATTCTTTTACCCAATTTTCAGCAGTTGCTTCGGATAAATGTGAGAATACAGAATAAGCGAATATGATATCTAATGAATTGTCACTAATAAATTCTACAGGGGGATGTGGACTTGCTGTTTTATATATCCCTCTTCCTAGTGTTTCATTACAAAGTGTGATCATCGCAGGATCGACATCAATGCCAAGTAAATTTTGATCAGAGGCATCTTTAAATAAGAAGCGTATAATTCTTCCCCATCCACAGCCGAAGTCTAAAACTTTACTTTCTTTATTCAAGGGAACCCCTAAATTTTGGGCGTATTCTTTTATATGTCTATAAAACAAATATGCTTCGTAAAGAGCATGTTCATAGGAAGCACCTACAAATTGTTTTTGAATTTCTTCAGGAGGAAACCTAGGTACGGGAATCCCATTTACCGTTGTTTGCGAACAACTTTGTATAAATAAATTTAGAAGTTCGACATCAGATAGTGAATTAACAAGGTAATCAAAATCACTTCCTAACTTAAAGTTATTCATTTGTTAAACCTCCGAATTATATAGTGATTAAACTTTATTTTCTTGCTTTTTACTAATAAAAACATGTAAAAATTCAGCATCTAATCCTAGTGATCTATCCTTTTGTAAATAAACAATGGTATACATGTTTGCGTGTGTATAAATATATTCAATCATATCCTGCCCCCAATCGAACGTTACTAAAGATCCATTTTCATCAATAGGGTTTCCATGATAAATGGGCTCTTCAATATATTCGATCACCTCTTGATTCATTCTTGCTCTTTGCACAGTTTTTGTGAGTGTATGATACCAAGGGACAGTAAATACATGAGCACCGCCAGGTTTTAATACTCGTTCTATTTCTTTAAAGGCTTTGTTTGGCGTCATTACATGCTCAAAAACGTCTTGAGTAATGAATAAATCAAAAGATTCATCTTCAAAAGTCATGTCTTCTAAGTTCTCACATCTAATACCTTGAAAGTATTGGCCAAGAGGATAATTTCTAAAGTATTGAGAATAAGTATAGTTTTTACAGTTTTTTAATAGTAGCTGAGTTGTAATCCCGCCAGGAGAGGATTCGTGGATACTATAGGAATCCCATTTTGGAAAAAATGTATGCAAAGCATGGATTAAAGCTCGCTGCCTTGGTATAGAGTTACATGTAGAACATAAATAATGATCTCTAAGCCAATCATTATGCTCTATAAATGTAGCTTTCTTTTCGCAAATAACGCAGTACCCATTATTGTGTTTCAAATTGATTTCCACACGACATCCCTCCTATGTTAAATGCAATCTATTTATGGAAAGTATGATACACGTCAACAATCAGCGAAATCAAAGGGGGAATGGGGGAAAGTTAGGTATCTCTTAAAATTGCGATTAGGAGAAGGGAATAATCAGTTGAAGAGAACCCCCAATCGAATTAAAGTTTCACTTTATGCTATGCGATGCATCAGCTTTTATTCATGGGAAAATGTATAGACTTAAAATATCCCTTTCGTGTATGGGTACATTTCAAAATCCTGTGCGTATATTTCTGTAACTAAATCCATAGTTTCTTTATCATAAAAGCTTTCGTATGTTGGAAATCGTGGGAAGTCTGTATCTGTAATGCTAAGTTCTGCATAGCTCCCTGCATAAATCATCTTATGTGCGCGATGATGATCTGAATTTGTAAGAAGTGCTAAAGGGGATTTTATCAAATCGTACGTGTGTTCTAGTTTGGTGATTTGTGTATTAAAATCTTCTAAAGGAATATAACATTGGATGAAGTTTTCTTCACCAGGGACGTATTGTTGACTAAAATGTATATCTAACGCTAGAGAATTGGAGCTGAATGCCTGAACGTAATATAAAAATTGTTTAAATGATATTCCTTGATTACTATATTTGTCATTGTAAAAATAATGACGGATACTTTCCCATTGAGGGCTAGCATATGGGTTGTCAGCAAGTAATAGAAATGAGCTGACAGCCCTTGTATAGGGATTTCGCACAAGTTTACAAACATCCTTTTTACCCTCTAGAAGACCATTTTGTAACTCTGGTATGTAATTTGTATTGTTCTTATACACCCAGAACTCATAGTAATGAATAAAGTCATTGTATTTCTTTGCTTCAGTAAATAATCCGATTTGAAAAAAGAACCAATTAGCTAACGCGGTGCATCCGCTTCTATGACTCCAAAATAGTATAATCGGAAAGTCTTTATGGTAATGTGGAATTCGATCTTTATGTAGAATTACATGATTTAAAAGTTCTTGATTTATATTTTTCATGAGTTTCGCACTCCTTTTTTGAAAACCTTGTGTATTTAGAAGTTTTTTATGGGTTAAACAAGTGAGGATTGTTTATTAAATATATTCATGGGGATGAGTAAATATTATGAGTGTTTTTGCAGTCAACCTGAATAAGGAAGCTATTCTGAAATGAAAATAGAAAATAAAGATAATGAAAATTTATAACAAACATACAATGATAAGAAGATGAATAATCGAAATGATCCAGTTTATTTGTGTATATTTTTAGGTTTGAAGACGGGAAAAATTTACTACTAGAGAGATGATATTATGAGGAAGAATAATTATTTAATAGTAGGTGGAAATAGTTTCATTGGTATCAACCTCGCATTGGGTTTATTGAAACAGGGGCAAAATGTAAAAGTATTTTCCAGACATATAAATAATTTTCCTCAAAATATTGTAAGTGAAGTTGAATTTATTAAAGGTGATTTAAAAAATGTTGAGGATATATATAAGGCTTTAGTGAATATAGATATTATTATTTATTTAGCTGCGACGTCTAACGTAGCAACTTCAATTGAAGATGTTTTCGGTGATATTAATAGCAGTCTATTTTTTCTTAATTTCATGGAAAGTGTTAAAGATTTTCGTATTAAAAAAATTATATTAGCTTCTTCGGGAGGCACAGTTTATGGTGAACCTGAATATTTGCCTATTGATGAGAAACATCCATTAAGACCACTTTCCCCGTATGGAATAACAAAAGTTTCGCTGGAGAATTATTTGTATTTTTATAAGAGAAAATATGGAATAGATTATGTTGTATGTAGATATTCTAATCCGTATGGAAAATACCAAAACCCCTTAAAAAAAGTTGGGGCGATAAATTGTTTTTTGTACCAGCATCTCAGTAATGAAAGGATTCATATATATGGGAATCCAGAGGAGATTATTAGAGATTATATTTATATCGATGATTTAGTTGAAATTACTATACAACTAGCACAATTAAATCAATTGAAATCTTGCGTATACAACATAGGGAGTGGCAAAGGTCTTTCTTTAAAACGAATTATAGTGGAATTAGAGAAAATAACAGAAAGAAAAGTGGATTTTATCTGTTACAAACAAAAACAAGAGAACGTTCAAAAAATCATTTTAAATATTGATAAGATAAAACAAGAATTGAATTGGGAACCTAAAATAGATTTTAAACATGGGATTAGATTAAATAAGCTATGGATTGAAGAGTTCTTATATAGTAAAAAACAATAACCCACACTCTACTTGTATAAGCAGAGCGTGGGTTATTATTTTACTTCTTTTTCTATAACCCAAAGGTCTTGATGTTCCCACCAAAATCCTTCAGTATACTTTTTGATAATTGGGTTATGGGGTAATAATTTAATTTTGTCACACACGTAAGAGGGACTAACTATCGTTTGTCCGTATTGATTCACATCTAAATCGAATTGTTCACTAGAAGAGAGAAACCAATAGCCCTTTTCATTTAAATTTGGAAACCCGAAGTATTTTTTGCTTTGATAGCCATGGGTTGTGAAAATGAATAAACCACCAGGTGAAACAGCGTTATACAATGTTTGCAGCCAACGAAACCAAGTTGTATCAGGCATATGAGAGAAAAAGGATAGACAAAAAACGATATCGTACGTAGAGGAGTCCAATTTTAACTGTTCAGGCTCAGGATGAGATAATATAGAAGCACTATTTAATTTGTTTTCAATAAAGGAAATAGCCTCTTCGTGTATATCGCAAGCGGTTATACTCAAATTCGCTTGTAGATTTAATAAATGACGTGTTACGCAGCCGTATCCGGATGCAAATTCTAACAATTTAATTGGATTGCCTGTAGGAGGATAAAGGGAAGTAATTAAGTTTAAGAGTATTTGTGCTGAGTTTTGCCCATCTTTAAAGTAGTAATCTATCGCTTCTTTTTTTGATGGGAAGACGGGATTAGTGACAATGAACTGAAAGATATGATCCTCAGGATGGATACTTGCATTTACATTATAGCTGTGTGCGATTTGAGAAATTAAATCTTTATGTTCCTCTATAAAGTCTTTCAAAGAGTATTCCTCCCTTAAGTAATAGTAGCAACTTACAAGAGATATTGATGGCATAGAAAGCACAAGTTTAAATTTTTAAGTATGCTTTAAGATGCTTTCTATATGTATACATTTTCATTTTAGAAATGTCGTCGATAGTAAATCTTTCTTTAATGAAATTTTGCATTTGCACAACTTCATTGTAATGGGAGTATGAATCTTCTGTTCTTGTTACGCTATTTAAATGTCGTCTATGATAGTTTAAGGGGGCTGGATTGAAGTAAATATCTCCCTCTGTAAGAAGAGAAACATAGAAAAACCAATCACCAGCTATTTTGAACTTCTCTAACTGTTTTTCTGTTTTCTTCATATCTATATTTTTAAAAACTACACTTGAAACATTAGGTATAGTGTTTTTGATAAGTAACGTATCTTGTATTTCTTCGACGCCTTTTCGAAAATAGGGGCCTTTCCATTTTTCTTTATCGATATCATTTGTGTAATTTAAATAATGATTAGCCAATACATTTCCTTGTTCATCAATTTGTTTTGATTGTGTGTAACTTAAGGTAATATTGTTATTTATATAAAACCCCTGTATCACCTCTTGTAAAAATGTCTTATCGCATAAGTCATCGGCCTCTGCGATCCAAATATAATCACCAGTTGCTGCAGAGACTCCTTTTATCCATTGTTTAAATACAGAACCAGAGTTTTTATCATTAATAACCTGTTGAACCTTCAGGTGGGTCTTATTTTCTTTTGAGAGCAGCTTTTTAAAAGTTGATACGCTATGATCAGTGGAGGCATCGTCTAAGAAAATTAGTTCGTAAAGAGGGTAGGTTTGGTTTAATATTGATTCGATTCGAGCAGGTAAGTATTTTTCATAATTATAGTTCGGTATGATTACACTTATCTTTTTGTAATTATGTTCGAGAAGATCTAGTAATTGATAAATGTAATTAAGAAAATTGAAGTTTTTTTCGATAAGTTCTTGGCCAAAGCTTCCCTTTTGTAATCGTAATCCCTCATCATGAATAAATTCATATATTTTTTCTAGCATTTTGGGTAAATTTAAAAAATCTACTAAGGCACCAGTTTTTTCTGTAACAACATCTTCAAAACCTCCAGCATTTTTAAACCCTATAACAGGAAGTTTTGCATCTAATGCTTCTAAAACAACATTTGGAAAAGGATCTTCCCTTGAAGTTAATAAGTATAAGTCAGCCCCGGCGTTATATAATCCGATATCGGGAGTAGGATCGACTAATGTGAAATGTGCTTTATATTTAGGGGGCAGTGTATTCAGGAATTGAACGTCCGTTCTCCCTACCCAAATGAAATGAATATCCTTGTGAGTCTTTCGTACTGAGTAAGAGATAAGTGAGAATAAATCTATTCCTTTTCGATAATCTGCGAAGCCTACACCTAAGATAATTTTGCTATCTAGAGGCAGGTTAAGCTTCTTACGTAACTCATTTCTAGCTTTTGCGATATTGTTTTTATAAGGATTGTGGTTAAACAAACCTTGAGGGAGAATGTGACATTTTTGAGGATCCAATTCAGTGATTGTACGAAATTTTTCATATACGTATTGTGAAGGGAAGACAA
Organism: Bacillus cereus group sp. MYBK220-1; assembly: GCF_051916445.1. Taxonomy (NCBI): domain Bacteria; kingdom Bacillati; phylum Bacillota; class Bacilli; order Caryophanales; family Bacillaceae; genus Bacillus; species Bacillus cereus group sp. MYBK220-1. Next base: position 7,699 of record NZ_JBQAGQ010000018.1, read on the forward strand.
CTTTGTAAGCAAATTCAGCGATGTTTTTAGCTTTCCCTTCAGCAGAGTACTGTTGTATTAAATGCGGTAATTCATGTATTAATGAAACAACTTTTATATTGTGTCTAGCTAGTAATGCGACGATATCGCCACTTATGACAGTGCTACATATGGCGAGGGTAAAATCCTGTGATAATAAATCCTTTATTAATAATTCGACCTTTTCTTCTGTTTGATAACCTTGCTCGAGACAATAAACAGGACCGTACTTTTGAAAATCTGGAATTAAAATACCTGATCCAATAGAAATAATTGCAACAGAGTAATCAAAGTTTTCTTTAAGAGCCTTAATAGTATGTAAAGAAAGTAGCTGTGCTCCGTGGAAATGGGCATCATGGGATACATAAATTATCTTTTTATTAACATGCATTTCATAACGCCTCCTAAGTATATTAGATTTTAAAGGTAAAGAAGAGAAGTGTTTTATTTATAATCTCCCTAGAGATGAGCAGGAGGGAGGACGTACTAAAAGAAAAAATACTATCCTTAATATATATTTACTTGGTCTCACATTCATTCTTTAGAAAAGTATTAGTATTAAGTTAGAGAGTGTAGGCTGCAGATTGTTAGTTTGAATACATAAGTTTAAGAAGTTCTAAGGCTGTGTTAGAAATTAAGAGAGGGCAAAGCTTTTATGATTTATAAAATAAAAAAGATAAAAGGTATTGACGGTTGATCTACGGGGGTGTAATATAGGACAAGTCGCCGAGGACAATAACGTCGAAAGCGACAAACGAAATAAAAAACTTAGTTGACATCAATTAACGAAAGTGTTAACATAAGGAAGTCGCAAATGAGCGACCAAGTAGTTCTTTGAAAACTGAACGAAACAAACAACGTGAAACGTCAATTTTTATTTTAGATGCTAGACAAACTAACTTT
>NZ_JBQAGQ010000019.1:0-5735 GCF_051916445.1 Bacillus cereus group sp. MYBK220-1
AAGTTAGTTTGTCTAGCATCTAAAATAAAAATTGACGTTTCACGTTGTTTGTTTCGTTCAGTTTTCAAAGAACTACTTGGTCGCTCATTTGCGACTTCCTTATGTTAACATTTTCATCTTTCAATGTCAACTAAGTTTTTCATTTCGTTTGTCGCTTTCGACGTTAATGTCATCGGCGACTTGTTCTATATTACACCTCTAAAGTATAATCGTCAACACCTTTTTATAAAGAACTTCAATTTAATATTTTTATGCTCTTTTAACTAAATACGTCTCTATAGGATTTCATTATCGGAGCACACCTTCTGCTTCTCTTTAATTTGTTTTTCCAAATATATTCGAGTTAATTTGAACTCTAGACTTAACTTGTGTGGACGTTTTCCTCCAACAAAACTAGCAACCTTATTTTAACAAATACTAGTATATAATTAGAGAGTTGTTGTACTATCAATAAAACTCTATTAGAAGCAGGTGAAGATATGAAAGATATACGTATCCTTATAGCAGACGACGATAAAGAAATCCGAAATTTATTAAAAATATATTTAGAACGAGAATTATACATGGTAGACACTGCAATCAACGGCGAAGAAGCCTTACATTTATTTAATCAAAATAACTATAACCTCGTTATATTAGATCTTATGATGCCCAAAATAGATGGAATCGAGGTATGTAAAAAACTTAGAGATAAAACTAACATACCTATATTAATGCTCACCGCTAAAGATCACGAAGTTGATAAAATTTTAGGTTTAAGCATTGGTGCTGATGATTATATTACGAAACCTTTCAGCATTCACGAAGTAATTGCACGAGTAAAAGCTCTTATGCGGCGTTTTTTAGTTCTCGGAAGTAACAATACTGCTCAAGAAAAAACAACTTTATCTTTTAAAGGACTAACTATCAATTTAAATACATACACAGTTCATACAAACAAAGAAGAAATTAGCTTAACCGGAAAAGAACTGGAACTGTTAAAATTCTTTACTTCAAACCCAGGGCAAGTATTTACAAAAACACAGCTCTTCCGAAATGTGTGGGACGATAATTATATAGAAGATGACAATACCGTTATGGTACATATTCGAAAACTCAGAAAGAAAATAGAAATTGACCCTTCCAATCCAAAATTCATTCAGACTATATGGGGAATTGGTTATAAGTTTGTAGGTGAAAAGCTTGAAGACTGATAAAACCCTCTTCCTGATTTCATTACAACTTATCATTTGCGGGATTTTAAACATACAAATGGATCCAAAAATAAAAATGTCTTTATTTATTATCCTTATCTTAATTACAATTTATCTCTTCTTTTCAAGAATACAATTCATTCAACATCGCAAAGCAATGGATACTAAATTAAGTCGTATACTAAAAGGAAACTTACAAACGAGATTATTCACAAGCAATGACCACTCATTACATAATATCGTTTTTTCAATAAACGAGCTAATAGGTAAATTAGAGCAGGTTCAAATTGAAGCCAAAAGATCCGAGGAATCCAGAAAACAACTTTTGTCTAGTATCTCCCACGATATACGAACACCACTCACCTCCATTATCGGATATATAGATGCTTTGAAAGACGGAGTTGCTGCTTCTGAAATAGAAAAACAAGAATATCTTAAAATACTCTATATGAAATCAAATAACTTAAAGCACCTAGTTGATGAAATATTCAATATGGCGAAGCTAGACGCTAATGAATTTCCACTAAAAGAAGAAGAACTCGACTTTTCTGAAGTTACTAGAGAAGTTTTGATTGAATTTTTACCTGAGCTCTCAAAACATAACATCGAACTGCAAATTCTCATACCAGAATCTACTTGTCCTATCATCGCAGATCATCTAAGCATTATGCGGATTATCGGTAATTTAATGAAAAATGCAATTTATTACGGAAAGGATGGGAAAACAATAGGAGTCGAATTGCTAGAAGCTGATGCAGAATACGAACTTCATATTTGGGATCAAGGCCCTGGTATTCCAAAACATGATTTACAAAACGTATTTGAGCGAATGTACCGAAGCGAACAATCAAGAAACTCTTCATTTGGTGGTAGCGGTCTCGGGCTTTCTATTTCCAAAGCGCTTGTTGAGAAAAACGGTGGACATATATGGGTTGAAAGTACTCCATGGAAACGAACTACTTTTGGCTTTTCTATTCCAAAGCACAATACTTTTAAGAAATAGTTAAGAAATGATTAATATGCAGTTAAGCCTTCCTTTTTATGATGTAAGTAAGAACTTATAGAAAGCAGGTGTCTCCTATAAATACAATTATAAAAACGACTAACCTTACTAAAGTATATGGCAATCAAAAATCAGTAGATAATTTAAATATTAATGTTCAACAAGGGGAGATTTATGGCTTCATAGGCCGCAACGGTGCTGGTAAAACAACAACCATTCGTATGCTACTTAGTCTTATAAAGCCTACAAGTGGAACGATTGAAATATTCGGAGAGAACTTATTCCAAAATCAAAAAGATATTTTAAGCAGAATTGGTTCTATAGTTGAAGTTCCAGGATTTTATGAAAACTTAACTGCAAAAGAAAACCTATTAATTAATGCAAAGATAATTGGGGTTCACAAAAAGAATGCTATCGAAGAAGCATTAGAAATAGTAGGCTTGCAGCATGAGACAAAAAAGTTAGTAGGAAAGTATTCTTTAGGAATGAAGCAACGCTTAGGAATTGCACGTGCTCTTCTCCATTATCCTGAGCTACTCATATTAGATGAACCAACTAACGGACTAGACCCTATTGGTATTAAAGAAATGCGAAAACTTATTCATTCTTTAGCTCAAGAAAGAAATATAACAATACTCATTTCTAGTCACATATTAGCCGAGGTAGAACAGTTAGTCGATCGTATCGGAATTATTCATGAAGGAAAGTTACTAGAAGAAGTTTCTCTTGATACGCTGCGCAAGGCAAACCGTAAGTACATAGAGTTTCAAGTGAATAATGACGATAAAGCTGTGATGTTATTAGAAAATCATCTTCAAATTTTTGATTATGAAGTACATGATGAAGGAAATATTCGTATTTACTCTCATTTTGGACAACAAGGATACATAAACAGAACGTTTGTTCTTAATGATATTGAAGTATTAAAAATGATGATAAGCGAAGATAGACTAGAAGATTATTTCACCAAACTAGTTGGAGGTGGAACAATTGGTTAATCTACTCTATACAGAACTCTTAAAGCTAAAACGCTCTAATATGTTTTTAATTAGCATTATTGGTGCTGGTGTCGCACCTTTCTTAGTTGTAGTAGCCTCTTATATACATATAAAAACAAAACAGCCAACTCCAACTATTTGGTTCCATCAATTATTCACTGACGTTAACTTATATACTACTTTAGTTATAGGATTCCCCTTATATGGAGTAGTGGTTGCTTATTTGCTTACCCGCGAATATACAGAAGATACACTGAAAAATTTACTAACTATCCCCGTGTCGCGCATTAGCTTTATTATAAGTAAATTCATCATTCTCTTTCTTTGGATTATGATGCTAACTTTAGTCGCTTGGGTACTTACTTTAATATTAGGGCTATTGGGGAACTTCCCTGGTTTTAACATTTCTTTACTTTTAGGTTCTTTCCTAGAATTTTTAATATGTGGTGGACTTCTCTTTCTATTGTCTTCACCTATTGTGCTACTAACTCTTGTAATGAAGAGCTATGTACCACCCATTATATTAACAGTCATTATTACAATGACTAATCTTATGCTCGTAAACTCCAAGCATAAAGATTTATTTCCGTGGACCGCTACTCTAGATATCGCAAATAACGAATTACAACCGACATATCCACCAGAGTATTCTTATATCATCATTGCAGTAACGACAATTTCCGGATTTATTGCAACACTATTCTATTTTAAAAAAGTAGACATTCATTAATGTATAGGAGTGAAACTATGAGCGATATCATTATTGCCTTCATACTCGGTATTGTAGAAGGATTAGCTGAATTTTTACCTATATCTTCTACTGGTCACCTTATATTAGTCGGGCATTTATTAGGCTTTGAGGGAGAAAGAGCAAAAACGTTTGAAATTGTTATTCAGCTAGGCGCAATTTTAGCTATTGCAATTTTATATCATAAACGTCTCGTTTCTTTATGTAATATTAAACCTCTTATACAGAAAGAAAAAAAATTCAATGCGTTCCATGTATTTCTTGGCGTATTTCCGGCAGTGGTTGCTGGTTTGCTACTACATGATATTATTAAAACATACTTATTCCAGCCATACACTGTTGTGATTGGACTTGTAGCAGGGGCAATTCTTATGATCTTTGCAGAAGTAAAAAAGAAAGAGGCAGCAGCCTATTCACTGGACGATTTAACATACCGCCAAGCTTTAACAATCGGATTATTTCAGTGCTTAGCGGTATACCCTGGCTTCTCTAGAGCTGGCTCTACTATCTCTGGAGGTCTATTAGCAAAAGTAAATTATAAGACTGCATCTGAATTCTCTTTTCTAATAGCTCTTCCTGTAATGATTGGGGCGACAGGCTTAGACTTACTAAAAAGTTGGAAGTATTTAAGTGTCGATGACATCCCTATGTTTGCGGTAGGATTCATTACCTCTTTTATAGTAGCGATGCTAGCGGTAGTAACTTTTCTAAAGCTTTTAGAGAAGATAGGTTTAAAACCTTTTGCATACTATCGTATTTTGTTGGCTATCTTATTTACGCTTTTCGTATTGCTATAGATTCATATAAGTCACATATTATTAAACTGATATTCAATTTAGAATATCGGTTTTTTTATCTATTTTAACTCTAGTATTACTCACTTCAATATGGCATAGTGATAATAAACTACCATTCATAATCTGAACGTTCTTTAAGTAACTATATCCTTTATCATAAAATGCAATTAGAAATTTAAAGATCCCATATATGTACAGAACATATTTACAAATTATATTCACTCCACATAGTATCTTTTTAATTTGCAACACACTAATACAAATTAAAAATGAGTACAAAGGCATAACAAATAAGTAAATTTCCTAGGAATTATAAAGAGACTAAATATTAATTAGAGTGAGGTGACGATAAAAATGAATCAATTAGCACAGACATATTGGGATACTTATTGGAGAAACAACAAAAAAACAGAATCTGTTACAGCTTGGCAATTTGGGGATGCCCCTAATTATCTTGCACAACTAGTAATTGACGGTATTAAAACAGCTACATGCTCCGGTCACATTTTTTATGAATTAGAACATGAATCGCTAACGACTACTAATGATTATAGTATTATACTCAATAGTAATGATGAACCTGTAGCTATTATTAAGACAATAGAAGTAACTGTAACACCAATGAATGAAGTAAGCGAAGAATTCGCTATCGCTGAAGGCGAAGGAGATCGTACTTATAATTACTGGAGAGACACCCATGTTCGTTTTTTTACAAAGGAACTAAATGAGCTTGGTCTTAATTTCTCTGAAGATATGTTACTCGTCTGTGAGCGTTTTGAACTTGTTGATGTGAACAATAAAGTGAAATTTTAATAAACTGAGATTTACCAGCCATTCTTATTTTTATAAAACACAAAAAAGACGAGTCATTCTGACTCGTCTTAAAGTTGCTTGGCGACGTCCTACTCTCACAGGGACAAGGTCCCAACTACCATCGGCGCTAGAGAGCTTAACTTCCGTGTTCGGTATGGGAACGGGTGTGACCTCTCTGCCATC
>NZ_JBQAGQ010000020.1:0-2986 GCF_051916445.1 Bacillus cereus group sp. MYBK220-1
GTATGTTCTTTGAAAACTAGATAACAGTGTAGCTCATATTTTTTAATTTTTAGTTTGGTTAAGTTAGAAAGGGCGCACGGTGGATGCCTTGACACTAGGAGTCGATGAAGGACGGGACTAACGCCGATATGCTTCGGGGAGCTGTAAGTAAGCTTTGATCCGAAGATTTCCGAATGGGGAAACCCACCATACGTAATGGTATGGTATCCTTATCTGAATACATAGGGTAAGGAAGACAGACCCAGGGAACTGAAACATCTAAGTACCTGGAGGAAGAGAAAGCAAATGCGATTTCCTGAGTAGCGGCGAGCGAAACGGAACATAGCCCAAACCAAGAGGCTTGCCTCTTGGGGTTGTAGGACATTCTATACGGAGTTACAAAGGAACGAGGTAGACGAAGCGACCTGGAAAGGTCCGTCGTAGAGGGTAACAACCCCGTAGTCGAAACTTCGTTCTCTCTTGAATGTATCCTGAGTACGGCGGAACACGTGAAATTCCGTCGGAATCTGGGAGGACCATCTCCCAAGGCTAAATACTCCCTAGTGATCGATAGTGAACCAGTACCGTGAGGGAAAGGTGAAAAGCACCCCGGAAGGGGAGTGAAAGAGATCCTGAAACCGTGTGCCTACAAATAGTCAGAGCCCGTTAACGGGTGATGGCGTGCCTTTTGTAGAATGAACCGGCGAGTTACGATCCCGTGCGAGGTTAAGCTGAAGAGGCGGAGCCGCAGCGAAAGCGAGTCTGAATAGGGCGTTTAGTACGTGGTCGTAGACCCGAAACCAGGTGATCTACCCATGTCCAGGGTGAAGTTCAGGTAACACTGAATGGAGGCCCGAACCCACGCACGTTGAAAAGTGCGGGGATGAGGTGTGGGTAGCGGAGAAATTCCAATCGAACCTGGAGATAGCTGGTTCTCCCCGAAATAGCTTTAGGGCTAGCCTTAAGTGTAAGAGTCTTGGAGGTAGAGCACTGATTGGACTAGGGGTCCTCATCGGATTACCGAATTCAGTCAAACTCCGAATGCCAATGACTTATCCTTAGGAGTCAGACTGCGAGTGATAAGATCCGTAGTCAAAAGGGAAACAGCCCAGACCGCCAGCTAAGGTCCCAAAGTGTGTATTAAGTGGAAAAGGATGTGGAGTTGCTTAGACAACTAGGATGTTGGCTTAGAAGCAGCCACCATTTAAAGAGTGCGTAATAGCTCACTAGTCGAGTGACTCTGCGCCGAAAATGTACCGGGGCTAAATACACCACCGAAGCTGCGGATTGATACCAATGGTATCAGTGGTAGGGGAGCGTTCTAAGGACAGTGAAGTCAGACCGGAAGGACTGGTGGAGTGCTTAGAAGTGAGAATGCCGGTATGAGTAGCGAAAGACGGGTGAGAATCCCGTCCACCGAATGCCTAAGGTTTCCTGAGGAAGGCTCGTCCGCTCAGGGTTAGTCAGGACCTAAGCCGAGGCCGACAGGCGTAGGCGATGGACAACAGGTTGATATTCCTGTACCACCTCTTTATCGTTTGAGCAATGGAGGGACGCAGAAGGATAGAAGAAGCGTGCGATTGGTTGTGCACGTCCAAGCAGTTAGGCTGATAAGTAGGCAAATCCGCTTATCGTAAAGGCTGAGCTGTGATGGGGAAGCTCCTTATGGAGCGAAGTCTTTGATTCCCCGCTGCCAAGAAAAGCTTCTAGCGAGATAAAAGGTGCCTGTACCGCAAACCGACACAGGTAGGCGAGGAGAGAATCCTAAGGTGTGCGAGAGAACTCTGGTTAAGGAACTCGGCAAAATGACCCCGTAACTTCGGGAGAAGGGGTGCTTTCTTAACGGAAAGCCGCAGTGAATAGGCCCAAGCGACTGTTTAGCAAAAACACAGCTCTCTGCGAAGCCGTAAGGCGAAGTATAGGGGGTGACACCTGCCCGGTGCTGGAAGGTTAAGGAGAGGGGTTAGCGTAAGCGAAGCTCTGAACTGAAGCCCCAGTAAACGGCGGCCGTAACTATAACGGTCCTAAGGTAGCGAAATTCCTTGTCGGGTAAGTTCCGACCCGCACGAAAGGTGTAACGATTTGGGCACTGTCTCAACCAGAGACTCGGTGAAATTATAGTACCTGTGAAGATGCAGGTTACCCGCGACAGGACGGAAAGACCCCGTGGAGCTTTACTGTAGCCTGATATTGAATTTTGGTACAGTTTGTACAGGATAGGCGGGAGCCATTGAAACCGGAGCGCTAGCTTCGGTGGAGGCGCTGGTGGGATACCGCCCTGACTGTATTGAAATTCTAACCTACGGGTCTTATCGACCCGGGAGACAGTGTCAGGTGGGCAGTTTGACTGGGGCGGTCGCCTCCTAAAGTGTAACGGAGGCGCCCAAAGGTTCCCTCAGAATGGTTGGAAATCATTCGTAGAGTGCAAAGGCATAAGGGAGCTTGACTGCGAGACCTACAAGTCGAGCAGGGACGAAAGTCGGGCTTAGTGATCCGGTGGTTCCGCATGGAAGGGCCATCGCTCAACGGATAAAAGCTACCCCGGGGATAACAGGCTTATCTCCCCCAAGAGTCCACATCGACGGGGAGGTTTGGCACCTCGATGTCGGCTCATCGCATCCTGGGGCTGTAGTCGGTCCCAAGGGTTGGGCTGTTCGCCCATTAAAGCGGTACGCGAGCTGGGTTCAGAACGTCGTGAGACAGTTCGGTCCCTATCCGTCGTGGGCGTAGGAAATTTGAGAGGAGCTGTCCTTAGTACGAGAGGACCGGGATGGACGCACCGCTGGTGTACCAGTTGTTCTGCCAAGGGCATAGCTGGGTAGCTATGTGCGGAAGGGATAAGTGCTGAAAGCATCTAAGCATGAAGCCCCCCTCAAGATGAGATTTCCCATAGCGTAAGCTAGTAAGATCCCTGAAAGATGATCAGGTTGATAGGTTCGAGGTGGAAGCATGGTGACATGTGGAGCTGACGAATACTAATAGATCGAGGACTTAACCATATAATATG
>NZ_JBQAGQ010000021.1:0-2525 GCF_051916445.1 Bacillus cereus group sp. MYBK220-1
GTTAAGCTCTCTAGCGCCGATGGTAGTTGGGACCTTGTCCCTGTGAGAGTAGGACGTCGCCAAGCAACTTTAAGACGAGTCAGAATGACTCGTCTTTTTTGTGTTTTATAACTTTTTTTCAAAGCTAAATATTTTGAAGTGTTTCTCGCTTTTCAAAAAGGTTTTTGAGTACGTAGCTATATAAGTTTTATTCAATTTCTTTCGTGATTTTTTATATGTAATTTAAGATTTTCTATTTTATTTCTTAAAGATAGGATTCATCAGTGTGTTAAAATAGTACAGTTGTTTTTGATGTACTTTAATATAAGAAGATTTAAGTTAGAAAAGGAGATAATATGAAAAAGATAAGTATAATTACTATAGTAGTCTTAGTCCTGCTAGTAATCGTGTATATGTTAGTTGGAAATTATTTTTATAACTATGCGTTAAATGCGAAACAAGAAAAGGAATTTTTGCAAGATAATCCTCATTTAGTAGAAACGGTAAGTGCATCGGGAGATGTATTGGCTGCAAATGAAGAAAAGAATGCAAACTTCGTATCGAAGTATAAACCTAACACATTAACTATACGTTCTTTCGATAAATTAAATTTAAAAGGTTATGAATATATGAATGAACCATCTAGTCATAAATGGGCAATTGTAGTTCATGGATACAATGGTAGAGCATCAGAAATGACGAAATATGTTCGTAATTTCTATGAACAAGGCTATAATGTCATAGCACCAGACCTTCGTGGACATGGAAATAGTGAAGGAGATTATGTTGGTATGGGCTGGCATGATCGTAAAGATGTTTTGATTTGGATTCAACAAATCTTAAAGAAAGATCCTAATGCTGAAATAGCTCTATTTGGTGTTTCGATGGGCGGGGCAACTGTAATGATGACTTCAGGAGAAGATTTACCTTCTAATGTTAAAGTTATTATTGAAGATTGTGGATACTCAACTGTTATTGATGAATTTACTTATCAACTAAAAGATTTATTCCATTTACCGAAGTTTCCTGTTATGAATGCGGCAAATACGGTTACTAAATTAAGAGCTGGTTACGATTTAGAAGAGGCTTCAGCTGTAAAACAAGTAGCGAAAAGTAAAACACCTATGTTATTCATTCATGGGGATGCTGATACATTCGTTCCTTTTGAAATGTTAGATGAAGTATATAATGCTGCAAAAGTAGAAAAAGAGAAATTAATTGTTCCAGGTGCTGGACATGGAGAAGCGGAGAAAGTAGATTCGAATAAATATTGGAATACTGTATGGAAGTTCGTAGGGAAGTATATTCCGGCATAATTAAAATTGTTGCATTTATATAGACGATAATCGGAGGGATAATAGTTAATCCTTTTGATTATCGTTTTTTTGTTAATTAGGTATTCTGCTATAAGTGTGTTTTTGTATGTACTATATGAAGGAGATAGAGCAAAAACTTTTGAATTCCTTAATCTCAGTGCTACAATGATTGAAAACTAAATGTTAATGAGGTGTTTTTATGAAAATTGAAGTATGGTCGGATTTTGTATGCCCATTTTGCTATATTGGGAAACGTAGATTAGAGATGGCTTTAGAGCAATTTCCATATAAGAAGGATGTTGAAGTTGAGTTTAAAAGTTTTGAATTAGACCAAAATGCTCCAATCTATTCTGGAACAAGTATTAATGAAGTACTTGCATCAAAGTATGGAATTAGTATTGAAGAAGCTAAGCGTAATAACGTACAGTTAGGAAATCATGCAGCTAGTATGGGTTTAAGTTTTAATTTTGATGAGATGAAGCCGACTAATACTTTTGATGCGCATCGTCTTGCGAAGTTTGCAAAGAATCAAGGGAAAGAAAAAGAGATTACAGAAAATCTACTTTTTGCATATTTCACTGAATCGAAAAATTTAAGCGATGTGGATACACTTGCTACTATCGCTGAAGCTTCAGGTTTAGATAAGCAAGAAGCTTTAAATGTTATTAATGATAAAAATGCGTATGCAAATGATGTTAGAATTGATGAAGCGATTGCTCAGCAATATCAAATTTCGGGAGTGCCTTATTTTATTATTAATCAAAAGTATGCTATTTCAGGTGCACAACCACTTGAAACTTTTGTTGGTGCACTTCAGCAAGTGTGGGAAGAAGAGAATCCTGCACCTAAGTTGCAAGAACTTTCTTCAGAGGGTGGAAGCGATCTTTCTTGTACTGATGGAAGTTGTTCGGTGCCGTCGAAAGAACAATAGTTTTTATGGTAGAAGAGCACCCCATAGATTGTTCTGTGGGATGCTTGTATATAACTTATAGAAGAAATACGTAAATGAAATCTATAAAATATAAAGTTTTTTAAAAAACGTATTGACGATTATACTTTAGAGGTGTAATATAGAACAAGTCGCCGATGACATTAACGTCGAAAGCGACAAACGAAATAAAAAACTTAGTTGACATTGAAAGATGAAAATGTTAACATAAGGAAGTCGCAAATGAGCGACCAAGTAGTTCTTTGAAAACTGAACGAAACAAACAACGTGAAACGTCAATT
>NZ_JBQAGQ010000022.1:0-2379 GCF_051916445.1 Bacillus cereus group sp. MYBK220-1
GTTCAGTTTTCAAAGAACTACTTGGTCGCTCATTTGCGACTTCCTTATGTTAACACTTTCGTTAATTGATGTCAACTAAGTTTTTTATTTCGTTTGTCGCTTTCGACGTTAATGTCATCGGCGACTTGTCCTATATTACACCTCTATATAATAATAGTCAATATTAATCTTTCATTTTTTTTAAAAAGATGAAAAAGACTCTCATACCCCCCTTTTATTTCTCATACATATCAATAAGATAACTGAAAGGAGTGTAGAACTTGTTCAATCCTTCTTTATTACACATCATAAGCTCCCATTCAAGAAGCCCACACTATCATAGGAAGTTTCCAATCATTCTTTTTTGGAGTCAAAAAAGCGGCTGTACTTCTCTTGCTAAATGGTTCTTTTACCAGATTGATTTATTACAAACCGCTCTAAGTTATAGTCCTTTCATTCATAATTATGAATATGATATATACAAAAGTACACCTGCCTATAGTGTACGACTAGGAGTAGCGTTACGAGAAAAACAAAAAGAAACTTTTAAACTTGTTCGTAACCCTTATAGGAGAGCAGTCAGTTCTTTCGTATCCTTAATTGGACCTCCTTATATGGAAAATCCCGAATGGAAACCCATCCGAAAGTTTTTATATCAAGATGAAAATTCCTCCAAAGGGATCTCATTTAAACAATTTCTATACTATCTATTTATAAAAGGGGCTCACGCAAGTGATATTAACCCACATTTCACACAACAATATATAGCTGGTGAAGAAGAATATGTGACCAATTATATATACTTAGAAAACTTCGATCAGGAAATGAAAGAATTAGAAAAGCGTTTCGAATTAAAAACCGCACCAATAAATGAGTTCTCAACATCATGGCATCATCAAACTCCCGCCATGATTTATAAAGGTAATTTTAGCGAAGGCGATATTACTGATCCTTTATTTCCACGTCATCCAACTTTTGAAAGCTTTTATGATACTGAATGTATACAACTTGTCCAAACAATATTTCAAAATGATTTCGACACATATAAATACAGCAAAGAATATCCATACTAACTTTAGTCTATTATCTTTGCTAAATAAAAAAGATACCTCATATATAAGGTATCTTTTTAACATTTCAATTATATAAATCATACTGTTTAACAGTCTCTATTCTCCACCTTGTTACCTTTTAATAGATTACATAACTTTTGCTTATCCGCCCATCCTACTCCAATTAAGACTAAACTCGCTCCCATTATTACTCTCCATGTCAGAGATTCATTTAATAGAATAATTGAAGTAATAATACTTATTAATGGTAATGCATTTAAATATAATCCGCTTACTGATGCTGAAACTCTCTCTAGCGCTTTATTCCAAAACCAATACGCTAAAATTGTTGCTCCAATAACAAGGTATATTACACTAAGTCCCGTTTTCCAGGTTTCAACCTTTGGGAGACCGTAATAAAAAATTTCTACCAGTGCAAACGGTAAGAGAATAACAGCTCCAATAATTAAAGTTAATGTTGTAAAAACCTCGTTTGATAAATACTGTTCTTGTTTTGGTCGTTTTAGCAAAACTGTGTAGAAAGCAAATAGAAAAGTACTTAATAATATTAGTATATCTCCTATTAAGGACACTTCTTGATTAGCACTTTTAGATGGAATCGTAATAAAGAGTACTCCTATAGCACCCAATATAATTCCTATCCAATAATTCAATCGAATTTCCTCTTTTAAAAAGAGTGCTGAAAAAAGAATTGTAACTAATGGTAATGCAGCATCTATAATACTCACATGTAATCCACTTGTTAAAGAAATGCCGTAGGATGTAAACATAAAATAACCAGCTACACCGGTAAAAGCTAACAAACTCATTCTTTTCCATGGAACTTTTTTATGTACAACTGATTTTTGTAATTCCTTAAATGAGAATAGCATACAAATTCCACCTGCAAAGAAAAGACGAATAAATAACAAAGTAAACGGCTGAATAGATTCTAACGCCCATTTTGTTGGCGCAATGGCTGTGCCCCATAATATAACAGCCACTAATAACATGCATATTTCTTTCATAATTCCCCACACCCATCAAAAATATATGTTAACTACCTTAATTATAGATTTTTTCTAATGTAAAATCCTTTAAAAGCACAAAAGGTTATGTAAGATCACAAACATTCTTTTTACATCTGGACTATATTCTTGAAAAGGTAATTCTTACCTTTAAATTTAAAATAATAAAAATAAACACAAAAAAACCTAAGTCAAAACGACTTAGGTTTTTGCTTGGCGACGTCCTACTCTCACAGGGACAAGGTCCCAACTACCATCGGCGCTAGAGAGCTTAACTTCCGTGTTCGGTATGGGAACGGGTGTGACCTCTCTGCCATCAT
>NZ_JBQAGQ010000024.1:0-983 GCF_051916445.1 Bacillus cereus group sp. MYBK220-1
CCGGTAGCACCCGTGTTACCTTGAACACCTTGAGGTCCAGTAGCGCCGGTAGCACCCGTGTTACCTTGAGCACCTTGAGGTCCAGTAGCGCCGGTAGCACCCGTGTTACCTTGAACGCCTTGAGGTCCAGTAGCACCGGTAGCACCCGTGTTACCTTGAACACCTTGAGGTCCAGTGGCACCAGTAGCACCAGTAGCACCAGTAGCACCGGTAGCACCCGTGTTACCTTGAACACCTTGAGGTCCAGTAGCGCCGGTAGCACCCGTGTTACCTTGAGCACCTTGAGGTCCAGTAGCGCCGGTAGCACCCGTGTTACCTTGAACACCTTGAGGTCCAGTAGCGCCGGTAGCACCCGTGTTACCTTGAACACCTTGAGGTCCAGTAGTGCCAGTAGCACCCGTGTTACCTTGAGCACCTTGAGGTCCAGTAGCACCCGTGTTACCTTGAGGTCCCTGAGGTCCAGTAGGTCCAGGAGGCCCGCCAGAAGGTCCGGTAGGTCCGGTAACTCCTATACCAGTAGCGCCAGTGGCACCGGTAGCACCCGTGTTACCCTGAGGTCCAGTAGCGCCGGTAGCGCCCGTGTTACCTCGAGGCCCAGTGGCGCCGGTAGCACCAGTAGCACCCGTGTTACCTTGAACACCTTGAGGTCCAGTGGCACCAGTAGCACCAGTAGCACCGGTAGCACCCGTGTTACCTTGAACACCTTGAGGTCCAGTAGCGCCGGTAGCACCCGTGTTACCTTGAGCACCTTGAGGTCCAGTAGCGCCGGTAGCACCCGTGTTACCTTGAACACCTTGAGGTCCAGTAGCGCCGGTAGCACCCGTGTTACCTTGAACACCTTGAGGTCCAGTAGTGCCAGTAGCACCCGTGTTACCTTGAGCACCTTGAGGTCCAGTAGCACCCGTGTTACCTTGAACGCCTTGAGGTCCAGTAGCACCGGTAGCACCCGTGTTACCTTGAACACCTTGAGGTCCAGTGGCACC
>NZ_JBQAGQ010000025.1:0-522 GCF_051916445.1 Bacillus cereus group sp. MYBK220-1
CCTTCATCGACTCCTAGTGTCAAGGCATCCACCGTGCGCCCTTTCTAACTTAACCAAACTAAAAATTAAAAAATATGAGCTACACTGTTATCTAGTTTTCAAAGAACATACCATTTGCTATTTAAAATAGCTTTTTGGTGGAGCCTAGCGGGATCGAACCGCTGACCTCCTGCGTGCAAGGCAGGCGCTCTCCCAGCTGAGCTAAGGCCCCAAAATGTATGGTGGGCCTAAATGGACTCGAACCATCGACCTCACGCTTATCAGGCGTGCGCTCTAACCAGCTGAGCTATAGGCCCATACAAATTGCAGGATTTATTTATATCATATCCTCATTTAAGAGTCAATACTGAATTGAACTCTCAAAACTAAACGAAAACGAAACACGGAAACTTATATTGATAAGCAGCGCTTATCAATTCTCCATAGAAAGGAGGTGATCCAGCCGCACCTTCCGATACGGCTACCTTGTTACGACTTCACCCCAATCATCTGTCCCACCTTAGGCGGCTGGCTCCAAAAAGG